>JBOEHA010000010.1:0-15720 GCA_050633685.1 Neptuniibacter sp.
AAGAAGTTGAGCGTGGTCAGGTGCTGGCTGCTCCAGGTTCTATCACTCCTCACACTCGTTTCGAAGGTGAAGTATACGTACTGTCCAAAGAAGAAGGTGGTCGTCACACTCCATTCTTTAAAGGCTACCGTCCACAGTTCTACTTCCGTACAACTGACATCACTGGTGCATGTGAGTTGCCAGAGGGTGTAGAAATGGTAATGCCAGGCGATAACATCAAAATGGATGTTACCCTGATCAACCCGGTTGCGATGGAAGAGGGTCTGCGCTTTGCGATCCGTGAAGGCGGTCGTACAGTAGGTGCAGGCGTTGTATCTAAGATTGTTGAGTAATTAATACTCAAAACCTAAGTTGCTGAACAAAATTCGGTAATTAGGTGTTGCCAAGTAATAGGGAGGCTTATACAATACGCCTCCCTATTATGCAGTAGGCCAGTGGCTCAATTGGCAGAGCAGCGGTCTCCAAAACCGCAGGTTGGGGGTTCGAGTCCCTCCTGGCCTGCCAATTCATTCTGAATTGGCTTCAATGAAAACAAGCAGTTATAGAGCCTGAGGCCCTAAGCGTGAATGCGAAAGTGAATTCCGAAGGATCAAAGTTTGATGCCCTGAAGTGGGTTGTTGTGGTAGCGATTGTGGCTGCTGGAGTGGTGGGTAATTCTGTCTACTCTGATCAGTCTCTGTTCTATCGCGTTGTTGCTTTGATTGTGTTGGCGTTGGTTGCAGGATTTGTGTCACTGCAGACGGCGAAGGGAAAAGCGTTTTTTACTTTGTTTAAAGAAGCAAAGCAGGAAATTCGCAAGGTTGTTTGGCCGACTCGTCAGGAAACGGCTCAGACGACTCTGATTGTTGTGGTTGTTGTGTTGATTGTTGGTTTGATGTTGTGGGGGCTTGACTCATTGTTGAGCTGGCTGGTATCTGGAGCGATAGGTTAAGAGGCTTAAGGCATGTCTAAGCGTTGGTATGTTGTACATGCGTACTCCGGGTACGAAAAGCGTGTAATGAACACGCTGAAAGAGAGAATTGAACTGCATCAGATGCAGGATCTTTTTGGTGAGGTTTTGGTGCCTACCGAAGAGGTTGTAGAGATCCGTGAAGGAAAGAAGCGCAAGTCTGAGCGTAAATTCTACCCGGGTTATGTGTTGGTTCACATGGAAATGAACGATGAGAGCTGGCACTTAGTAAAAAATACTCCGCACGTTCTGGCCTTTATTGGTGGTACGGCAGGTAATCCTGCGCCGATTACAGAGTCTGAGGCTAATGAAATTCTTAGCCGTGTTGAGAGTGGAGTTGATAAACCGCGTCCTAAGACAGTGTTTGAGCCAGGTGAAATGGTTCGTGTTATTGATGGTCCGTTTGCTGACTTTAATGGCGTGGTTGAAGAAATTAATTACGAGAAGAACAAGCTGCAGGTTGCGGTTCTGATCTTCGGTCGTTCTACCCCTGTAGAATTGGATTTCACTCAGGTCGAAAAAGCCTGATTGACGTATTAAGGAATAACCTCAGCGAGAGCTGGGGTTTTTCTGTCTTGAGAAAACGGGGAGCTGAGAGGCGTTTGAACCCATTAGGAGTACATTGAAAAATGGCTAAGAAAATTGAAGCTTATATCAAGCTGCAGGTTCCAGCCGGTGGTGCGAATCCGTCACCTCCAGTAGGTCCAGCACTGGGTCAGCATGGTGTTAACATCATGGAGTTCTGTAAGGCATTTAACGCTGAAACGCAGAGCTTGGAAAATGGTCTTCCTGTACCAGTAGTAATTACTGTTTATGCTGATCGTAGCTTTACGTTCATCACTAAAACTCCTCCTGCTGCAGTTCTGCTGCTGAAAGCGGCTGGCCTTAAGAGTGGTTCTGGTCGTCCAAATACTGAGAAAGTGGGTACGGTTACCCGCGCTCAGTTGGAAGAGATTGCTACAACTAAAATGGTAGATCTAACAGCTGCGGATATGGATGCTGCTGTTCGTACTATCGCAGGTACTGCGCGTAGCATGGGTCTAGTTACTGAGGGTGAAGAGTAATGGCTAAGTTAACTAAGCGTCAGAAGCAAATTGCTGAGAAAGTTGAGCCAGGTAAAGCTTACTCTATTGAAGAAGCAGTAGCCCTGTTGTCTGAGCTGTCTACTGTTAAGTTCAACGAAACTGTTGATGTTGCAGTAAATCTGGGCGTTGATCCGCGTAAATCTGATCAGGTTGTTCGTGGCTCTACTGTATTGCCTAACGGTACTGGCAATGACGTGCGTGTAGCTGTATTTGCTCAAGGCGAAAACGCTGAGAAAGCAAAAGAAGCTGGCGCTGATGTTGTTGGTTTTGAAGATCTGGCTGAACAGATCAAGGGCGGCGATCTGGACTTTGGTGTTGTTATCGCAACTCCAGACGCAATGCGTGTTGTTGGTCAGCTGGGTCAGGTTCTGGGTCCGCGCGGCCTGATGCCAAACCCTAAAGTTGGTACTGTAACTCCAGATGTTGTTACTGCAGTTAAGAATGCAAAAGCTGGTCAGGTGCGTTTCCGTACTGACAAAAACGGCATTATTCACGCTGGTGTTGGTAAAGCAGACTTCGAAGCGACTGCTATCAAGCAGAACCTTGAAGCATTGCTGGCTGACGTTAAGAAGCTGAAACCAGCTTCTGCTAAAGGTGTGTATCTGAAGAAGCTTGTTCTGTCGACCACTATGGGTCCAGGCTTGCTGGTTGATCAGGCTTCTTTGGAAGCTTAATCAACATGAAAGGTTTTTTGAGGGTCTTCTGTACCTGTTATGCAGAGATGAAGGCCGTCAAAGACCGCAGGTGGTAAGGGTAACCTTGCCTTAATGGGTAAAACTGGCCTGCGCAGACGGTGAGATTCTGTATTTGAATCAAACCACCGTACTCGGAAGCCTCATTTATTGAGGCATTTGGTAATAAGTCGAAAGACTACTCCAAGGAGTAAATCGTGGCATTAGGACTAGAAGATAAAAAAGCGATCGTCGCTGAAGTCCAGGAAGCTGCTAATAGTGCTCTGTCTGCTGTCGTTGCGGATTCCCGTGGCGTTGAAGTAGGCGATATGACTGCACTGCGTAAAGAAGCTCGTGAAGCAGGCGTATGGCTTAAAGTTGTACGTAACACACTGGCTAAACGCGCAGTCGAAGGCACTGACTATGCATGCTTACAGGACACTTTTAAAGGTCCAAGTATCATTGCGTTTTCTACAGAACATCCGGGCGCTGGCGCTCGTATTCTGAAAGATTTTGCAAAAGGCAATGATAACTTTGAACTGAAAGCGGCTGCATTTGAAGGTGAAATCGTAGACGTAGCTATGCTGGCAAGCCTGCCAACATACGACGAAGCGATTGCAAAACTGATGATGTGCATGAAAGAAGCTGCAGCGGGCAAACTTGTTCGCACTATTGCGGCCGTTCGCGACCAGAAAGAAGAAGCGGCGTAAGTTTTTACGTAACTTTATTTATACAAGTTTTAATGAGCCTTCGGGCTTACAAATATCAGGAATTTAGAAAATGTCTCTGACTAACGAAGATATCCTAAACGCAATTGCTGAAATGTCTGTTAAAGACGTTGTGACTCTGATCGAAGCAATGGAAGAAAAATTCGGTGTAACTGCAGCAGCTGCTGTTGTTGCTGGTGGTGCTGCTGGCGGTGATGCTGGTGCTGCTGAAGAGAAAACTGAATTTGACGTAATCCTTACTGCTGTTGGTGACAAGAAAGTTAACGTTATCAAAGCAGTTCGTGGCGCTACAGGTCTGGGTCTTAAAGAAGCTAAAGGCATCGTTGACGGCGCTCCTGCTGCTGTTAAAGAAGGCGTTAGCAAAGAAGAAGCTGAAGAGCTACAAAAAGCACTGGAAGAAGCTGGCGCTTCTGTTGAAGTTAAGTAATAGCTTCAATGCATATACGAACAGATTACTGTTCGAAGTGCTGACGGCTGGTGGCTATATGCCACCGGCCTTTTTCCGTTATTTATAGACAGCAAATAAATAATGGTTACACAGCCCAAAACGAGATTTTGGACTGCTTATAAATTGGTGCACTTGCTGGGGAACACTGATGGCTTATTCATACACTGAAAAGAAACGCATCCGTAAGGACTTCGGTAAATTACCGCAAGTTATGGATGTGCCTTACTTGCTGGCAATACAGCTCGACTCCTATAAAAAGTTTTTGCAGACTGGGGTTGAACCAACAGATCGTCTAGATGCAGGTCTGCATGCCGCTTTTAACTCTGTCTTCCCGATTGTGTCCTATTCTGGAAATGCATCTCTGGAATATGTTGGCTATCGTCTGGGTGAGCCTGTATTTGACGTTAAAGAATGTCAGATACGCGGTATTACGTACGCAGCTCCTCTGCGCGTTAAAGTTCGTCTGGTTATTTATGACCGCGAATCCAGCAATAAAGCCGTGAAAGACATCAAGGAGCAAGAAGTCTACATGGGCGAAATGCCTCTGATGACTGAAAACGGAACTTTCGTAGTTAACGGTACTGAGCGAGTAATCGTATCTCAGCTGCACCGTTCACCAGGCGTGTTCTTTGATCACGATAAAGGTAAAACACATTCATCTGGCAAGCTGCTTTATTCTGCCAGAATCATTCCTTACCGTGGCTCCTGGTTAGATTTTGAATTTGATCCAAAAGACAGTCTGTTTGTTCGAATTGACCGTCGTCGTAAGCTGCCGGCTACTATTCTGCTGCGCGCGCTGGGTTATGAGGCTGAGGAAGTACTGGATATCTTCTTCGAAAATACTTCATGGTCTCTGTCAGACGATGCTATTCACATGCAGTTGGTTGCTGATCGCCTACGTGGTGAGACTCTGTCTTTTGAAGTGAAAGATCCTGATGGAAATGTGATTGTTGAAGCGGGTCGCCGTATTACTCCGCGTCACATTCGCCAGATGGCTAAAGCCAGCATGGAGCAGCTTGAGGTACCAATGGAGTACCTAGTGGGTAAAGCAATCGCAAGAGATGTTGCTGATCCATCTACAGGTGAGCTGATCTGTGGCTGTAACGCTGAGATTACAGAAGAATTGGTTGAACAGCTGCGTGCTGCTAAGATCACCGAGTTCGAAACTCTGTATACAAATGATCTGGATTGCGGTCCATTCATTTCAGATACTCTGCGTAACGACCCAACACGTAATCAGCTGGAAGCATTGGTAGAGATCTACCGCATGATGCGTCCAGGTGAGCCACCAACAAAAGAATCTGCAGAAGCTCTGTTTGAGAACCTGTTCTTCGCAGAAGAGCGTTATGATCTGTCTGCTGTTGGTCGTATGAAATTCAACCGTCGCCTTGCTCGTGATGAGGTGACAGGTTCTGGTGTTCTTGATAAAGAAGACATCCTGGCAGTAATGAAGACTTTGATCGATATCCGTAACGGTAAAGGCACCGTTGATGATATCGACCATCTGGGTAACCGTCGTATCCGTTCTGTAGGTGAAATGGCAGAGAACCAGTTCCGTGTAGGTCTGGTTCGTGTTGAACGTGCAGTACGTGAGCGTCTGAGCATGGCTGAATCAGATAACCTGATGCCTCAGGATCTGATTAACGCTAAGCCAGTAGCGGCTGCGATTAAAGAGTTCTTTGGTTCTTCTCAGCTGTCTCAGTTCATGGATCAGAACAACCCGCTGTCTGAGGTTACACACAAGCGCCGTGTTTCTGCATTAGGCCCGGGCGGTTTGACCCGTGAGCGCGCAGGCTTCGAAGTACGTGACGTACACCCGACTCATTATGGTCGTGTATGTCCGATCGAAACGCCGGAAGGACCAAACATCGGTCTGATTAACTCTTTGGCTACTTTTGCTCGTACTAACGATTACGGCTTCCTGGAAACTCCTTATCGCCGTGTTGTTGATAGTAAAGTAACGGACGAGCTGGATTACCTGTCAGCGATTGAAGAGAACACCTTTGTTATCGCGCAGGCTTCTGCGACGATGGATGAGAAAGGTTGCCTTACGGATGATTTGGTAACCGTTCGTCACTTGAATGAAACAACCGTAATGGCGCCTGAGAAAGTTCAGTATATGGACGTATCTCCTCGTCAGGTTGTATCGGTAGCCGCTTCTTTGATTCCATTCCTTGAGCACGATGATGCAAACCGTGCATTGATGGGATCGAACATGCAGCGTCAGGCTGTTCCGACGCTGCGCTCTGACAAGCCTCTGGTAGGTACAGGTATTGAGCGTAACGTAGCTCAGGACTCCGGCGTATGTGTTGTTGCTCGCCGTGGCGGTCTGATCGAATCTGTAGATGCCAGCCGTATCGTAGTTCGTGTAAATGACGATGAAGTTGCAGCGGGTGAAGCAGGTGTAGATATCTATAACCTGACTAAGTACACACGTTCTAACCAGAATACCTGCATCAATCAGCGTTCCATCGTGAACCCTGGCGATACCGTTAAGGTTGGTGATGTTATGGCTGATGGCCCATCCGTAGATATGGGTGAGCTAGCGCTGGGTCAGAATATGCGCATCGCGTTCATGCCTTGGAATGGTTACAACTTTGAGGATTCCATCCTGATCTCTGAGCGTGTTGTTCAGGAAGATCGTTTCACGACTATCCACATTCAGGAACTGACCTGTGTGGCGCGTGATACTAAGCTGGGTTCCGAAGAGATTACTTCTGATATTCCAAACGTGGGTGAATCGGCTCTGGCTAAGCTGGATGAAGCAGGCATCGTTCACATTGGTGCTGAAGTTGGCCCTGGCGATATCCTGGTCGGTAAAGTAACACCAAAAGGCGAAAGCCAACTGACTCCTGAAGAAAAACTGCTGCGTGCAATCTTCGGTGAGAAAGCATCTGATGTTAAAGATACTTCACTGCGTGTTAAGACAGGTACTATTGGTAAGGTTATCGATGTACAAGTCTTTACTCGTGACGGCGTACAGAAAGATGAACGTGCACTGTCTATCGAGAAGTCTGAACTGGATGCAATCCGTAAAGATTTGAATGAAGAGCTGCGTATCGTTGAACAAGCGACTTACGAGCGTCTTGAAAAAGTGCTGGTTGGTCTGAAGGCTGACGGTGGTGCTGGCCTGAAGAAAGGCGAAGAGATCAGCTCTGAATTCCTGGCTGATTTGCCGAAAGGTGAGTGGTTCAAGATTCGTGTTGCAGATGAGAATGCTGCTGAACAGCTTGAGCTGGCGGAGAAACAACTCGAGGATCGTAAAGAGTCTCTGGACAAGCGCTTCGAAGATAAGAAGAGCAAGTTGCAGACAGGCGATGATCTGGCTCCTGGCGTACTGAAAATTGTTAAGGTGTATGTTGCGACTAAGCGTCGTGTACAACCTGGTGACAAGATGGCAGGTCGTCACGGTAACAAGGGTGTTATCTCGGTTATCATGCCAGTTGAAGATATGCCTTACGACGACAACGGTGAGCCGGTAGATATCGTGCTGAACCCACTGGGTGTACCGTCGCGTATGAACGTAGGTCAGATTCTTGAGACTCACATGGGTATGGCTGCCAAAGGTCTTGGACGTCGTATCAATGAAATGCTGGATCAGGAGCGTGAGCGCACTGAGAAAGTTAAAGAGATCCGCGGATTCCTAGATAAAATCTATAACGCTGACTTGGGTGCAGGCATGAACAGCCGCACTGAAGATCTGGACAGCTTTACAGATGAAGAGATTCTCGAGCTGGCTAAGAACCTGTGTGGTGGTGTGCCATTGGCTACACCAGCATTCGATGGAGCTAAAGAGGTTGAACTTAAATCTCTGCTGCGTCTGGCAGGTCTGAGCGATACCGGACAGACAACACTGTTCGATGGCCGTACAGGCGACAAGTTTGATCGTCCAGTAACTGTAGGTTACATGTACATGCTGAAACTGAACCACTTGGTAGACGATAAAATGCACGCTCGTTCTACCGGTTCATACAGTCTGGTTACTCAGCAGCCGCTGGGTGGTAAGGCTCAGTTCGGTGGTCAGCGCTTCGGTGAGATGGAGGTATGGGCGCTTGAAGCATATGGTGCCGCATATACTCTGCAGGAGATGCTCACAGTTAAGTCCGATGACGTGAATGGTCGTACTAAGATGTATAAGAACATCGTAGATGGCGATCATCGCATGGAGCCGGGTATGCCGGAATCCTTCAACGTACTTATCAAAGAGATCCGCTCGCTGGGTATCGACATCGAGCTGGAATCTGAATAAGTACATAACTGTATACCAGGCGGGGGTCGCTCTTACTGAGCGGCCTCAAGCAAGAACTCCGTTAGGAGCTTGAAAGAATGAAAGATCTGCTGAATCTGCTGAAAACACAAGGCCAGTCTGAAGAGTTTGACTCTATCAAAATCACACTGGCTTCTCCGGAAATGATCCGTTCATGGTCGTACGGTGAAGTTAAAAAACCGGAAACTATTAACTATCGTACCTTTAAGCCAGAACGTGAAGGTTTGTTCTGTGCCAAGATTTTTGGTCCGGTAAAAGATTACGAGTGTCTGTGCGGTAAGTACAAGCGCATGAAACACCGTGGTGTCATCTGTGAGAAGTGTGGCGTAGAAGTTACACTGGCTAAGGTTCGTCGTGAGCGTATGGCGCACATCGAACTGGCTTCTCCTGTTGCGCACATCTGGTTCCTGAAATCACTGCCGTCCCGCATCGGTTTGATGCTGGATATGACGCTGCGTGATATCGAACGTGTTCTGTACTTCGAATCATTCGTTGTTATCGATCCAGGCATGACTACGTTGGAGCGTGGCCAGCTGTTGAATGACGAGCAGTACTTCGAAGCACTGGAAGAGTTCGGTGATGACTTCGATGCCCGCATGGGTGCTGAAGCTGTTAAAGAGTTACTGTCTTCTATCGAACTGGAAGAAGAAGTAAACATGCTGCGTGAAGAACTGCCGCAGACAAACTCTGAAACCAAGATTAAGAAGCTGTCTAAGCGTTTGAAACTGCTGGAAGCTTTCTATAAGTCTGGCAACAAGCCAGAGTGGATGATTCTGGAAGTGCTGCCAGTACTGCCGCCAGATCTGCGTCCTCTGGTACCGCTGGATGGTGGTCGTTTCGCGACTTCAGATCTGAACGATCTGTACCGTCGTGTAATCAACCGTAATAACCGTCTGAAGCGTCTGCTAGACCTGAATGCACCGGATATCATCGTACGTAACGAAAAACGTATGCTGCAGGAATCTGTTGATGCCCTGCTGGATAACGGTCGTCGTGGTCGTGCTATCACTGGTTCTAATAAGCGTCCTCTGAAATCTTTGGCTGATATGATCAAAGGTAAGCAGGGTCGTTTCCGTCAGAACCTGCTGGGTAAACGTGTAGATTACTCTGGCCGTTCTGTAATCGTGGTTGGTCCATATCTGCGTCTGCATCAGTGTGGTCTGCCTAAGAAAATGGCACTGGAGCTATTTAAGCCATTCATCTTCTCTAAGCTGGAGCTGCGTGGACACGCAACGACTATTAAAGCGGCTAAGAAGATGGTTGAGCGCGAAGAAGCGCTGGTATGGGATATCCTTGATGAGGTTATCCGTGAGCATCCAGTTCTGCTTAACCGTGCACCTACACTTCACCGTCTGGGTATCCAGGCATTTGAGCCTGTACTGATTGAAGGTAAAGCGATTCAGTTGCACCCGCTTGTGTGTGCGGCATACAACGCTGACTTCGATGGTGACCAGATGGCGGTACACGTACCGCTGACAATTGAAGCGCAGCTTGAAGCACGTGCGCTGATGATGTCTACCAACAACGTGCTGTCTCCTGCGAACGGTGAGCCAATCATCGTGCCGTCTCAGGACGTTGTACTGGGTCTTTACTACATGACTCGTGAGCGTGTTAATGCGAAAGGTGAAGGCATGGTCTTCGCTGATACTGAAGAAGTAGCTCGCGCTCAGGGCGCAGGTCAGGTTGATCTGCAGGCTAAGATTAAAGTTCGTGTAACAGAAAGTATTCGTGATATCGAAGGCAATCTGGAAACCAAGACTGAACTGAAAGAGACGACTGCAGGTCGTGCGCTTCTTTTCACTATCGTTCCCAATGGCCTGCCGTTTACGCTGGTTAACCAGCCGATGAAGAAAAAGGCGATCTCACGCTTGCTGAACGAAGCGTATCGTCGCTGTGGTCTGAAAGATACCGTTATCTTTGCCGATCAGCTGATGTACATGGGCTTCCGTCAAGCAACTATGTCTGGCGTATCTATCGGTGTTAACGACTTCGAAATCCCTGAAGATAAAGTAACCATCATTAACGAAGCTGAAGCTGAAGTAATGGATATTGAGCGTCAGTTCGCTGATGGTCTGGTAACTCAGGGCGAGAAATACAACAAGGTTATCGATATCTGGTCTCGTGCTAACGAACTGTTGGCTAAGAAGATGATGGATAACCTGAAAACTGAACCCGTTGTTACTAAAGACGGTGAAGAATCCGAACAAGAATCCTTCAACTCAGTTTACATGATGGCCGACTCCGGTGCCCGTGGTAGTGCTGCTCAGATTCGTCAGTTGGCGGGTATGCGTGGTCTGATGGCGAAGCCGGATGGCTCGATCATCGAAACGCCAATCACTGCGAACTTCCGTGAAGGTCTGAACGTACTTCAGTACTTCATCTCGACCCACGGTGCTCGTAAAGGTCTGGCTGATACAGCATTGAAAACTGCGAACTCCGGTTACCTGACTCGTCGTCTGGTAGATGTAGCGCAGGATGTTGTTATCACTGAGCATGACTGTGGTACTGACGAAGGCCTGGTAATGATTCCGTTAATCGAGGGTGGCGACGTTGTTGTTGCTCTGGGTGATCGAGTGCTGGGTCGTACGGTTGCAGTCGATGTTCTGGATCCAAGCGGTAAGGATGTATTGATTGAAGCTGGCACGCTGATTGATGAAGCGTGGAAGCATCGTCTTGAAAACGACGATATCTATTCATCTATCGATGAAATTATCGTGCGTAGTGCGATTACCTGTAAAACACGTCACGGTATCTGTGCATGCTGTTACGGTCGTGATTTGGGTCGTGGTCATCAGGTTAATCCGGGTGAGGCAGTGGGTGTTATTGCTGCTCAGTCTATCGGTGAGCCAGGTACACAGCTGACCATGCGTACGTTCCATATTGGTGGTGCGGCGTCACGAGCTGCAGCGGTAGATAGCATTCAAGTTAAGAATGGCGGTGAAATTCGTCTGCATAACCTTAAGTTTGTTGAACGTCCAGACGGTGCATTGGTTGCAACCTCTCGTTCCGGTGAGCTGGGTGTGACTGACGAACATGGTCGTGAGCGTGAGCGTTATAAGCTGCCTTACGGTTCTGTGATCAAGGTTAAAGATGGCAGTGCTGTAGAAGCTGGCGATATTGTTGCTAACTGGGATCCGCATACTCACCCAATTGTCTCTGAGGTTTCGGGAAAAGTTGAGCTGTCTGGTATGGAAGACGGTATTACCGTTAAGAGCCAGACCGACGAGCTGACGGGCCTGTCTACTACAGAAGTTCTTGATGCGAAAGATCGTCCTGCGGCAGGTAAAGATATCCGCCCAATGATCAAGCTGCTGGATGCTAAAGGTAATGAAGTAATGCATCCGGGTTCGGACTCTGCAGCACAATACTTACTGCCTGCTAAAGCCATCATGAATCTGTCCGATGGTGCAGAAGTTCAGATCGGTGATGTACTGGCGCGTATTCCTCAGGAAGGTACGGTCAACAAGGATATCACCGGTGGTCTGCCACGAGTGGCTGACCTGTTTGAAGCACGTAAGCCGAAAGAGTCTGCAATTCTGGCGGAAGTTTCGGGTATCGTTGGTTTCGGTAAAGAAACTAAAGGTAAGAAGCGTCTTCAGGTAACACCGAACGATTCTGATCCGGTAGAAACAATGATTCAGAAATGGCGTAACCTCAACGTGTTCGAAGGTGAGCATGTTGAAAAAGGTGAGGTTATCTCTGATGGGCCTTCTAACCCGCACGATATTCTACGTATCCTGGGTGTAGAAGAGCTGGCTAAATACATTACTGGTGAAATCCAGGATGTATACCGTCTGCAGGGTGTAGGCATCAACGATAAGCATATTGAAGTTATCGTTCGTCAGATGCTGCGTAAGGTTGAGATCGTATCTTCGGGTGATTCTTCTTTCATCCCGGGTGATCAGGTTGAATACCAGGCAGTTATCGCGGAAAACGAAGAGCTGGAAGCAGCGGGCAAAATCCCTGCTAAGTTCGATCGTGTACTGCTGGGTATCACTAAGGCATCTCTGGCAACAGAATCCTTTATCTCTGCAGCATCCTTCCAGGAGACAACACGTGTCCTGACCGAAGGAGCGGTAACTGGCAAGCAGGACTTCCTGCGTGGTCTGAAAGAAAACGTCGTAGTAGGTCGTCTGATCCCAGCGGGTTCAGGTCTGGCTTACCACGAAGAGCGTAAGCGTAAGCGTGCGCAACCTACTGATGCAGATACCGCAACAGTAAGTGCTGAAGAAGTTCAACAGGCACTAACTGAAGCGCTAAATGCATCAATGCCAGATGCTGAATAAGGATTTATTCAATTAATTTGAATAAATAGTATCCAGTATTTGACGATAGGGGCCGGAATTAAGTAAAATTCCGGCCCCTTTGTGGATGGATTGTGAAAAATCCATTTTTTTATGGTGTTAAATCAAAACGTGGAGTTTGCTTAATGGCAACGATTAACCAGCTGGTACGTAAACCACGTAAACGCAAAGTTCAGCCTAGCGATGTTCGTGCATTGCAGGCTTGTCCTCAGCGTCGTGGCGTTTGTACCCGTGTTTACACCACTACTCCGAAAAAACCGAACTCAGCACTGCGTAAAGTGTGTCGTGTTCGTTTGACTAACGGCTTCGAGGTTGCTTCCTACATTGGTGGTGAAGGTCACAACCTGCAGGAGCATAGCGTTGTTCTAATTCGTGGTGGTCGTGTTAAGGACCTTCCAGGTGTTCGCTACCATACGGTACGTGGTGCACTGGACTGCTCAGGTGTAAGTGAGCGTAAACAAGGCCGTTCTAAGTACGGTGCTAAGCGTCCTAAATCTTAATCGTAGTCAATTCGGTTAAGTTGCTGTTCAATCAGCTAGCTTGATCGATATGCGGTAAGAGTAAGGCCTTGCACTGTTTGCTTGGAATACCTGAAGACCTTTTAATGAATTGAGGGCTTATCAATGCCTAGAAGACGCGTCGCTGCAAAGCGCGAAATATTACCGGATCCTAAATTCGGTAACACAGTTCTGGCTAAATTTATGAACCACGTAATGGTTCACGGCAAGAAATCTGTTGCTGAGAAAATCGTGTACGGTGCGCTGGATAAGATCCAGGAACGTACTGGTAATGATCCGCTGGAACTATTTGAAAAAGCTCTGGAAGCTGTACAGCCTGCAGTAGAAGTTAAGTCCCGCCGTGTTGGTGGTGCAACTTATCAGGTACCTGTAGAAGTACGTCCAGTTCGTCGTATGGCTCTGGCTATGCGTTGGACTGTTGATGCTGCACGTGGTCGTGGTGAAAAATCCATGGCATTGCGTCTAGCAGGTGAGCTGATCGATGCTGCTGAAGGCCGTGGTGCCGCAGTTAAGAAACGTGAAGACGTGCATCGCATGGCTGAAGCGAACAAAGCATTCGCTCACTACCGCTTCTAAGATACTGAGGATTAAGTCGTGGCTCGTAAAACTCCAATCGCACGTTACCGCAATATTGGTATTTGTGCGCATGTTGATGCCGGTAAAACGACTACTACTGAGCGAGTACTTTTCTACACCGGTCTTTCTCATAAGATCGGTGAAGTTCATGATGGCGCTGCTACCATGGACTGGATGGAACAAGAGCAGGAGCGTGGTATCACTATCACGTCTGCTGCTACCACTTGTTTCTGGAAAGGCATGAATCAGCAATTCGAAGACCATCGAATTAACATCATCGATACACCAGGGCACGTTGACTTCACGATCGAAGTTGAGCGTTCTTTGCGTGTGCTTGATGGTGCAGTTGTTGTGTTATGTGCTTCCTCAGGTGTTCAGCCTCAGACGGAAACAGTATGGCGCCAGGCTAACAAATATGAAGTGCCTCGCATGGTATTCGTCAATAAGATGGATCGTATCGGTGCAGATTTCTTCATGGTTGTTGAGCAGCTTAAAGAGCGGCTTGGTGCCAACGCCGTACCAATAAACTTCCCGATTGGCGCGGAAGAGAACTTTGTTGGTGTGGTTGACCTGATTCGCATGAAAGCCATTATGTGGAATGAAGCTGATCAGGGAATGACCTATGAGCTGGAAGATATTCCGGCTAATTTGCAGGCTAAAGCTGACGAGCTGCATGAGCAGTTAGTTGAGGCAGCGGCTGAAGCAAATGATGAATTAATGGATAAGTACCTTGAAGAAGGTGATCTGTCCTTAGAAGAAATCAAGCAGGGGTTGCGTGCTCGTACACTGGATAACGATATTGTTCTGATGCAGGCAGGTTCTGCATTTAAGAATAAAGGTGTACAAGCGGTACTTGATGCTGTTGTCGAATTTATGCCATCTCCAATCGAAGTAAAGGCGATTGAAGGTACGCTTGATGATAAAGACGAAACAGTAGCAGAACGTCATGCAGATGATGATGCTCCCTTTGCGGCACTTGCGTTCAAAATAGCAACGGATCCTTTTGTTGGTACGCTTACTTTCGTACGAGTTTATTCCGGTGTGTTGAAGTCTGGCGACGGGGTTTATAACTCTGTTAAGGGCAAAAAAGAACGTGTAGGCCGAATGGTTCAAATGCATTCTAATAACCGAGAAGAGATTAAAGAGGTTCGCGCAGGCGATATCGCAGCTCTTATCGGCATGAAGGATGTAACAACCGGTGATACTTTATGTGATATCGACGACAGGATCATTCTGGAGCGTATGGAATTTCCTGCGCCAGTAATTTCTGTTGCGGTAGAGCCTAAGTCTCAAGCAGATCAGGAGAAAATGGGTGTCGCGCTGGGCAAGCTTGCTCAGGAAGATCCGTCCTTCCAGGTTGAGACTGATAAAGAAACTGGTCAAACGATTATTTCCGGTATGGGTGAATTACACCTCGATATTCTTGTGGATCGAATGAAGCGAGAGTTCAAGGTCGAAGCCAATATCGGTAAGCCTCAGGTAGCCTACCGCGAGAAGATTAAGCAGTCTGTCGATGCTAACCATAAGTTTGTGCGTCAGTCTGGTGGTCGCGGTCAATACGGTCATGTCGTTGTTGAATTTAGTCCTTCAGAAGACGAAGGTTTAGAGTTCATCAATGAGATTGTTGGTGGTGCTATCCCTAGGGAATTTATTCCGGCTATACAAAAGGGCATAGAAGAGCAGATGCATAACGGTGTTATCGCAGGCTATCCGCTCATCGGTTTAAAAGCTCGTTTGTATGACGGTTCCTTTCATGATGTTGACTCCAACGAGATGGCGTTTAAAATTGCGGCTTCTCAGGCTCTGAAGAAGTTTGCTCAGGATGCTGATCCTTGTCTGTTAGAGCCGGTCATGAAAGTTGAAGTTGTAACCCCTGAAGATTATATGGGCGATGTGATGGGTGACCTGAACCGTCGTCGAGGTCTTGTTCAGGGTATGGAAGATAGTTCTTCGGGTAAGGTCATTGATGCATTGGTTCCTTTGGGTGAGATGTTTGGTTATGCAACCGATCTACGCTCAGCTACACAGGGTCGTGCAACTTACTCGATGGAGTTTTATGAATACGGTGAGGCGCCAAAAAATGTCGCTGATGCTGTTATCAATTTTACTTAATTATTTATTTGCCGAAAAAGGCTTATAGAGGTATTAGACGTGGCTAAAGAACAATTTGAACG
>JBOEHA010000011.1:0-4155 GCA_050633685.1 Neptuniibacter sp.
CCCTAACTATGGGACAGCAGTGGCCCTCAGGCGGCTTTTTTGTGCTGTCTTTCTTAAAACATAGAATACAACAAATGATAATTGTGACGCTCTATTCGTATTTTTTGAACGCATGGTGCGCTTCTTGGCAATACATGCCTTGAATGTATGTGAACCTCAGTCTTAGTATTTGTTAAAAGGTAACTGTTTTTTCAAATTTTGAAGAAGCAAACTTCACGCAGTTAAGTGCGTCGTGTGTTTTACACGGTCAATCGAACAAACCCTAATAAAGGCGTCCATACAATAAGAAACCTTTTTGAAAAAAATGAGGTTTTACAATGAATGACTTATTACCGGTGCTCCTAGTTTTAATCATACCTGGGAAGGTGTTTGAACCAATAGTGGGAGGAGGATTTACATATTCTCAAGCGGACGTTAATAGCAAAAAATTCCCAATAGCGGATGCATTAATCTCTATTGCCAGAGATCTCGTCAGTCAATGGAGTGAAGATCAAACGCTGATCATTGAAGGGAAGAGTTGCCTGCCGCCCCACGAGAATGAAGTCCTAGCAGTTGCTAGGGAGGAGGGTATAGAGTTGGATACGTACTTTAATATTTATGTTAGAGGAGGCGCATCACCTGAGCTCATCGATCGGCTAGCCGAAGCTCTAACTTTAGCAATGGCGTACTTTATGAAACATGCCAGTATAAGAATTGATACTGCTGGCTCTGCTCTTGAAATAGATGATTACGATTCAATTAAAATCCTTACGTCACATGAAGAAAGAACCCGCTTTAGCAAGGGGCAGACGTTTGATTGCCTGTATTGGACTCCTCTCAAAAGAGATAAATTTTTTCCTTTTAATTGTGAAATTGAAGCCTACGAACCGGCCTTGGGCAAACCGTTTACTGGAGTTGGAGTGGGAAGTATCAAGATCTTGTCAGTTGATCCTGAGAAATTAAAGATTGTATTCGGTGAATTTGAATGGATAGATGTTGAGGAGAGTAAACCTTTAGGGGCAGTGCAAATCCCAGAGTTGGATATCCTAGTCGGCCTTGATAAAAATTGGTTTCGTGGTGTACGCCATAGGCTCACGGTCCAGCGTTTTGTGGATAAAGGGCATGAGCGCCACGCCCTGTTAGCGATAGGACCCTACGTTGAGGATAAACCTGAGAAGTATGACCTAATGATGATATGACCAATTGTCCCAAAAGCCTGTAACAACGATAGCGACAGCTAATTCCAGGCTGTCGCGTATTACTCCTCCTGTACGGTTCTGCCTCAATTTTAGAAGGCCCATTTCAGTTTGATGATGCTCATAACCATCTATGGTCATAGGGAAGGGAGGTATTCTCTCTAATTTCCCAAAGTCAGCACTATGAATTATTTCATAGCCAATGGCAGTCATTCTGTCGGAGACAAATGGTTTATCTCCTTTAACTTTAACAATAATATCATCATTGGAAAGGCTGAACAGTTCCATAGTTCTGCGTACCAAAACCTCATGTGATTCACGACGTAGATGAACGAGCCTTCTCTCGTTGAATAATGCTGGGAGCTCATCAATAGGAATCATATTGGCTTCAGTTAATGCGGTTTCACCATTACCAATAGTGATGTTGTCGAGGCTTTCTATATGCTCAATGTGGGTGATTATTCTTTTCCACGATTTGCTACTTAATTTCTGGAGTAACGCTCTGGGATTATCTTCTACCCTTGCCCATACATTATTATTGTTAGCAGTTTTGAAACAGATACTCGTGCTAATTTTTTCGTAAGTATCAATTAGCTGCTGACACTTTGATTCACTAATTGCCATATGCTCACTTAGTCGTGTTGCTGTGAAGCCTTTGGCTATTAAAAACGCCGTATGGAGTACTTCTGATAATGTGATGTTATCTGCGGGTTCAGATTCTGTTTCGGTGCAATAGTTCTGTACAGACTCGAATGTTTCCCACTCGTCCGTGTTCTCACTACATTCCAATTTTCTTGAGCCGCCACGTACAGGTCTGAGGGAATCAATCCAATCGGTCATGAGATGATCGTAGTTAAGTAGAGAGGTACTGATACTCTTATGACCCATGAAACAGGCCACTGCTGGAGCGGTTCTTCTGGAACTTCCATTTTGTGGACCAAGTAGGGTCTCTTGGAGCTGTTTTTTATTCCTACCTCGGTTCATTATCTTGGTCAGAGGGGACTTAAAAGGGAAAAGCACTGCAGCAATTAAATTGTATTTATAATGTCTCAATCCATGAAATACGCTGTTTTTAGACCCTGTGACTGCTTTCATTAGAGCTATTAGATTGTCTACCAACTTATTTGCTTTGGAAAAAGCAACACTCTCAGATCCGTCGATAAGGCTAAAGAGCGGTTGGTTTGACTGATTAGGATAAAGAACCTGATAACGGCTCATGACTTTATTGAAGACTTGTCGTTGCTGCGCGGTCAGTGTGCCGGTAAAGGGTAAAACTCGAAGGGCATTGTTGGACTTAAGCGTTCTGAATTGATTTGGCCTTACCATCAATCCCTTGATTTCATCATCGATAATAATGATGTCGGCAAGAGTTAACTTCAGTGCTTCATCTCGCCGTAATCCAAATTCATAACCGAGTATAAATACGAATTGCTGTAGAAGCTTTTCTGTTGGGGGGATGTCTGTTTGAGCATTGATTTGCTGGATGATTGTTTTGATTTCAGTAGGGCTGAATAAAACTGGCCGTACTGAACGGCGATCATTTGAGACATCAAGCTCTTCCCAATCAGGCTCCTCAATTCCAAATTCTCTGGCCCAGGAATGGAAATCAATTAAGCGTTTCAATGGGTAGTCTAGATCAATTCCTTTGGCTTCCTTATAAGCCAATACATCCTCATAAAAGGACGTTAATTTCTCCTGCGATAAGGAGAGAAGGTTCAAATCGTACCCTATGTCGCGGAATTCATGCCTTAGCTGGCTAAAATATTCTTGTAATGTATTCTGATTATAATACTTTTCCCCTTCAGGCATATGTTTTTTGCCTCTCTTCATGATTGAAGCTATCCAAAAGCACAGCATGATCACAGTTTGGCTGACAGGGAGTTCAAATTGACGAACGGTTTTTTCGATATTTGACGCTATTTGGGGGGCTTTAGAAGGAGTGTAACTTTTCAATTTAGTATATATCGTGGATATTAACTGTTTAGCATTTGCGTGTAACTCAGATTTGTTTTCAGTAACTGGGTGTTTCAGGTAAAAGACTTCAAACGATAAGGTATTTTTCGCCTCACCCTCAATTACAAGCGGTTTTTTATGTATTCCCTCTATGAGTCGAATGTAGTCGCTTAAATGTAAACTTGTTGGAGGTCTGCGTTCACTCATAGCTGCTGCAGCAATACCTGAAAACATTACAGGATTAATCTGATTTACTACCTCACATAATCTCTTTATGAGAGCCTTACAAGTAATACCCTTATAGTTTGTATTAGGAAATAACAGGGCCGCTAATGGCTCTAAGACGAGAGGAACGGGTTTTTCCAGACGGGGTTCCACATTACGTTTGGCATCTTTTTTTTCTTCAAGGAGGCGAGCTGTTTTATAACTTATCTGATGGCGTTGTACAGGGGTGTTCCAGTTTTGCGGATCAAGTTCTTCGCTATATTCCAAAAAATATGATTTTTTGTGATGGATGATTCGACAGTTGTCCCCTTCAGACAAGTCCAACAGCATTCCTTCGTAGGCAATACGCTTCTCAATACAGAAAAGTACAGCTCCCACGACTCGTCTGAAATGAGGGCCAATGTTTTTGACTTTTTTGCTTCTTAGTACCGTAGCGATTTTATCTAAAGGGATATCTAGTTCCAGAGATGAAGGAGTTGTCGGGGCAATAAGAGAGTTAGCCTGTTGGCGATCTAGTTGGGTGATTTTAACTTTTTTGGCGAGAGGTGATTTGTAGTGGTTAAATGATCTTGGACACCATTTAAGGTGGTAAAGTACCACCCTAGAAGAGGTGTTCAATGACAAGGCAACGTCGATCATATTCAACCGAGTACAAGCTGGAAGCAGCCAGTTTAGTATTAGATCAAGATTATTCTATTCCAGAAGCATCTCGCTCCCTGGGTATTAATGAAAACGTTCTGCGCCGCTGGGTTAATCAGCTTAGAGATGAACGTCTGGGTACAACGCCACAAGGCAAAGCACT
>JBOEHA010000012.1:0-3606 GCA_050633685.1 Neptuniibacter sp.
AATAAGCAGTATTACACTCAGCCTTTTGTGAAAGACGCTTACCAGAAGCAAGTGGCAAAACTGAAAAGCCCGTTGCTGTTTCAATCTTTTGAGCAGGAAGAAACTCGGGGGCAAATGCAAAACTTCAATACCGTAACTTTACTCGACGAGACCGGCAACCCGATTGGAAAATACCAAAAAACAAAACGTATTCCTATGGCCGAATACCTGCCGATGTTTGAAAATTCGGAAATCATTAATGGCTGGGCGCGACGATATTTAGGGGAGTTTTTCGGTAAATACAGCGCTGGCCCAGCGCCGAGAAGTTTTGATATTGGAAAAGTGTCTATCAAGCCGTTTATCTGTTTCGAGATTATTTTTCCCCACTTTGTAGCGGCCTCTACCAATGCCACGAAAAGCGATATCTTTACCGTGCAATCTAACAATGGCTGGTTTGGTAACACTCGAGTTCCCTATCAACACATGAGTGCTTCGGTGTTGCGCAGTGTGGAGAATCGCCGCCCATTGGTACATGTCATGAATAATGGACTGGGTGGTGTATTGACGCCCAACGGCCGCACTTTACTGCAAACAGCTCACCGCGAAATCGCAGGTTATTTACTGGATGTTCCTTACCGCACTTCTGATAGAGATAAAGAAAAGGTCAGTACAACTTTTTATAGTCGCTTTCCGTATTGGCTTACTGTGGTTCTTGGGCTGGGATTAGTACTGATGTTTGTGCGCGCACGACGGCGTACTTAGGAAGCTCTTGGAGGGCATTAGAAAGTACTTAGACCCGCCGCCGTGACTTTTTTTGAATTTATTGTGAAGTTCGCGCTTGCCGATTGATGCTGGTAACTCGCGCCCGCTCCCGCTCTTCTGGACTGAAATATTGATCGAGTAATTGCCCGAGTTGGCGCTCGCGTTCAGCGTCATCCAAGCCTGCTTCCATCACGTCCTGACGCGCTTGCCAAAATCCATCAAAGCGGATTTGCCATCGAACGTCTTCTCGGTCTGCGGCGGCAAGTTCTTGGGCGCTTTCCGTTCCTAGAATTGCTTCACGAGTGGCATAAATGTCGTCACTTGACGCACCTTGTTCTCGTAGGCGTTGCACTTGTTCGGCCGCCGCTTCTTCCGGCTCCATCTGCCCTAAGTCCACTAGGCGATTATTTAATTCCACTTGCAAGGTCGCTAGTTGCGCTTGTTTGTCCTCATCCGTTAAGTCAGCATTCTGCTGAATCTCAATGGCGGCAAACATATGTTGCGCTTGTGTATCTTCCACCGCAAATAGTTGATCGGCAATCTCATCGCCGAGAAAACCGCGTCGTAATTGCACCAACTTTTCATGCTGATCAACAGCCGATAACTGATCTACCATTTGACCCGATTCTGCCAAGGGTAATGGGTTTTCCATTTGCTGATTAAACTCCTCTTCAGCCAAACGAAATTGAAAATAATTTTCGAGAATCAAGGCCGCTTGCTCTCCCGCTTCGCCGGGCAACCCGATGCGAATCAAGTCTTGTAGCTCTGACATTGCCTCCGAACTTAGATCGGTCCCTAAACTCATAAAGCCATTTTCAAGCGCTTGCTTCGCCGTTTGATCGGGTACCACACTGCCAGATTCATCAAGCGTTATAGACTGCAGAAGATTATAGATTTGCACTACGTCATAAGGCACTTCACCCTCTAAAGAAGATTTGCCCTCTTCCGTTTTTTCTCCATCGGTATTGGCTGCTGGCTTTTTATCGATAAAATTTTTCCACTGCCACTGACTTGCAATAGCGTTAGGATTTTTATCCTGCAGATCCACAGTGTCAGCCGGTATCGGTACGAGGGTTTTATCCTGTGACAATACCCAATACGCCAAGCCACCGATTACGACCACAGCCGCAAGACCGGAAATCAATACAGGTTTTTTTGACATTGGATTTTCTCCATTCTCTTTTTATTTTTTTATGGCGGCTTTAATCACCGAGCGATGAGCTGTATTCAGAAAGCATAAACAACCCACTTCTCCGAGTAAACCCAAAAACGAATGTTCTGTGATGGCATCGCGCTGATCAACAACGCGACTATCGCGTTTCCAAGTAAGATGACACTCTTAAAGGATAGTGGACGAAGGAGATTCTGTAGTGATGGAGGTAAAAGGAGAGGAGTCTATAAAGAATATGTAAACCTATTGATCACTCATCGTGAATAACTAATCAAGGTCAACTTCTGGTTCAAATTTAAGTTTGTAAACTTCACCTGCAAATTTAAGAGTATCGCCCGATACCATTTTTCTACTTTTTCTTGTTTCTACTTCGTGATTAACCATTACCTGCCCGTCACCGATTAATAACTTCGCTTCGCCGCCGGTTGAGGTTAAGCCTTCAAACTTTAAAATTTTAAATAGTTCGACCGGTTCTTTGTTGATGATAATTTGTTTTATTGTCTTGCTCATTTAAATAACCACTTAATACACATTGATAGTTGAAATATTTATATAGCTGATACGCAGAGTGGGCGCATTATGTCATAGCGCTGAAGATGTACCTAAATAGTTTTAGATATTTTCAGCTGTTTAAGCACTCTAATGATTACTTAGATGGGTAGAAACTACTGAGCCATTAAACCAGCCCAAAAATCACATTTGTGGCGAAGGTTAAAATTACTGGTGGAGTTAATACGTGGAGGTTGTAGCGATTGAACGGTTTGCGAGTTCGCATCGTACGAGTTCCAAAAAGGCGCTGCATGATGTAAGGGTAAACCGAAGCGAGCAAAGCTCGTCCAATAATTTACCATTTGTCTTGATAGGCGTCTTTGCTTTCTATTTAACGGCTCAATAGGGAATGGATTTTTTGGCTCCATTAAATATTGCACTTCGGCAACATGATAAGCGCCATAAGGAAAATTCACCGGCGGCAAATAAATCTGCGGAGCGTTTTTATCATTAAATTCATAACTGTAAGTCGGTACGTATTGCGATAACAATTGCGCTGACGTTTGTGCAGGGCAAGCGAATAAGACATCAGTACCAATAGCCGCTAGTGCTTCCGCTGGCGTATCGTAATCTTCTAACGGATATTGCGCCGTCACTAATGGGATCATCTCTTCAGGAATACCAAGACCTACATTAATTGCAGTGGGATAAAACTCTTCTGTAATAGACGTGCCTGCTAATTCAAATAATAAAGAAGCAAACAATGTGTATTCATTCGCGTTGCTACCTTGTATGACGGGCACTCGATGAAACTGTCCTGTTTGAAGTGCGCTAACAATTGTCATGGGTAATGTCAGACCATCAACATTCGGCAAATAGCCAACGGCTCCGGGATCTTGCCCTTCGAGAATTTCTTCTACTGATAAATTTCTTAAGCATTCTAACGTTTGCTCGGTGGCTTGATCGGAGCAGCCCATTGTTGCTGCGATGCTTGTTCCGAATAATTCCCAGTTAGAAAGTTCTGGTGGCGCTAATGCGTAAGCGCCACTTTGAATAATGGCACGATGAAATAAACCTTCTGAATCAGGCGAGACTAAATGAGTGTGAACACTTAAGCCCCCTGCTGACTCACCAAAGATAGTGACGTTATCTGGATCACCACCAAAGCGAGCAATATTATTTTGTACCCAACGCAATGCTTTTTG
>JBOEHA010000013.1:0-129781 GCA_050633685.1 Neptuniibacter sp.
TTAGGTCGAGACTAATTCAGATAAGCCGACGCCGCCAGTCGTCGGGTAAAGGTAGATTAGCGAACAATCATATAGTGGCTTAACCTCATGCTCATAAGATGCGCCCACTTCGTATCTTATTGATAGCTAACAAGGAAATCTGATGGGTATGTTTTACTATCTCATCAGCAAAGGATTGGAGTTCTTTCTATTGTCAAACAGTTCTCAAAAAGCTGCCAATACAGCGGCCTTCAGCCAATTAGGTAATCTATACCAATATTTAATAGTGGTTGAGTGTTGTCTCGAACTGCCTGAAGGCGAATTGATCAATATTGAGCAGCTAGGCGATATAACTCACACCGATTTTCAATTCGAAGTGAAACATCACAAAGATGAAAATCATCAATTGATTGACACTCATATTGATTTTTGGAAAACCATCAGTAATTGGATTGATAATAGATCTGTCTTACAGCAATACGCCAACTTTGTTTTGCTAACTAGTTCTTCTGTTAGAGATGATACTCTTGTCGGTGACTGGAACCGACTAGACGCTACTGACAGACGGGAACAACTCAAGGAGCTCGCAGACGCAATAATAGCCTCTGATAAAGAATACAAATCTATTAGAAAATACGTTGACAATGTTCAGAGCTATTTCAAAAGCGCTAGCGATACAGAAGCTAATCAATTATTAACCAAAATAACCCTTAAACATTCCTATGAAGGGGCTGCATCGCTTTGGGAGCGATTAAAGTCCCATCAAGGGTTACTGGCAATTCCTAGAGCACAAACAACCTCCTTACTTATATCTTTACTCGGTTTTATTGCAAGTAAAGGAATAACATCTACAGGACAATGGGACATTGAAGTATCCGAATTTCATGAGTTCTACAGGGAACAGGCCGCAGGGATTCGAAACAAAGAACACATTGAATACCCCGATTTAGCAAATATCGATACTAGTGGAAAATTTGAAAACCATCGATTTGTCCATGAAATACGCAGAATCCCCTATGTTGATAAAATCCCAGTAGCAGCAAAAGATTATTACTTTGCATCTGAGACTATTAGCCGTATTGCTGATCAGAATCCTCATGTCATAGCTGGCTTGCAAGATGAAATTAATCAAATTGGTGATGAACTCTCAGCAAAAAAAGAAAATGCCTGTTTATCCATAACAGATACATCGAGCAGCTCTCTCACAAAGGAATCAAAGATTCTCTACAACGAAGCACTAATGAGTTTGAAAGCCAGTGAAAAATACTCAAAAGGTGCAAAAAAGGATTTTCATAGAGGGCTAATTCATACTCATGTTGATAGCTCTGAGTTCAAATGGAGAATAGAGGAATCAGACATTGAAGATTGATGAAAGGCATACCCTTGCTAGCAACCCTTTTTGGTTGTCTGAGCTCATCGGTTTCTTCAACCAAGGCTATGGTGATAAGGCTCCTTTTGAACTCGTATATTTAGCTGCACCCTTAATCCTTCGGCAGGAATCGAGAAGAAAAATATCCTCACTCAATTCTACGAGCACAATTTATTCAGCCTTTCTCGAATCAAAAGAGAAAAGGACTAAAATTGCTGGTCTTCAGAAGCATGTTGAAAGTTATAAACACTTAGTCATTCCCTCGCTAATTGTCTATTCAAATAAAGGTAATAAGTTTGGGCTGCGGCTCCAAAATGGAAAGAAGTATCAATATAACAAAGTAGATAACAAACAAGTTAGGGAGTACTGCAAAGCGGCATACATCCTTGGGAAAATATTCGCTAAAGAAAGCACAAAGGAATGCTTTTATAAGCTAGGAGTTTTCAGTCTATGAACTGTATATTAAGGAAGATATTGATATTTGGTGATAATTTATCTCAGCGATCTGTAGACTTCCATTCAGGCTTGAATGTAATTACAGGACATTCAAAAAAAGGAAAAAGTGCTTTAATTGAGATTACTGATTACTGCCTTTGCTCCTCTTTATCAACTATCCCCAAAGGCATCATTTCAGAGTACGCCAGACTTTACTGTATCGTATTGGAAATAGATAAAAGTTTCTTGATCATCGCTCGGCCAGCTTGGAGTGAAGATGATTCAACACGCATTTATGTTGAATATGAAGATGCTGATTTCGAGTTAAACTCTATCAGTAAGAGCTACTTCGAAGGCAAAACCCTCCATCGAATAAAAGGAGCTGGGCAAGAAATAATTGAAAGGCACTTGGGACTGAATGTTTCAAATACCCAACTACCAGAATCAGATGCTAAAGCGAGAAAAGCAAGCTTAAGGAATATGACACCATTCCTCTTCCAATATCAAAATCTTGTTGCTAGTAAGCATGCTTTATTTTCAAAACTTGAAGACCACTATAAAAAGAAAGATATCATTGACCAGATCCCAATTTTTCTTGGAATCGCTAATGAGGAATACTATACACTCCGCAGACAAATTGACGAATTAGAACAAAAGCTAAAAAAGATAGATCGTGAGAAGCAAAGAGATCAATCGTTCCATGAGGAATATAGTAGAAAGCTTGAAGGCTTATATCGAAACTATTTCGCAGTAGTAGGGGTACCATACAAAGAGATACATAGCCTTCAGCAGCTCATAAGTTTGCGTTTGAATTTACCTGAACTTGATGACTCTGAATTTTTAAAAACGGATGCAGTTCGTAGGTATAACAGTCTGAAGAAGACTCAAGCTAGCTATTCTTTCCAGCTTGATGAGTTAAACTCCGAAATTTCAAACATAACTCAAACACAAAATTCCGCAAAGAAAACAGCAGCGTCTTTAAACACAGAGAGAGAAAAGAACGCTAATGCTATCGTGGATGAGCATTTCTGCCCCATATGTGGGTCTGAAGTTCAATCCCTTGAAGAACAAGCAATACAAGTAAAGTCAGCACTGTCCAGCCTCAGTACTGAGATCTCTTCAATGGTCAATTTCGCAAGGTATGATGCAGAACAACTGGAGATTTTAAGGTCGAAAAGAAGAAAGCTACAAAACCAAATACGGGCTAATGATCAAGAACTTAAAGTCTTGCAGGAACATCAAGCAAGGATTGCGGCTTTTAAGAATAAAAGAGAATCAATTACATATTTAAAAGCACAAATTGAATTTCTTGCAGAACAAGTTAGTAGAAAAACAAGTTCTACAAATTACGGAGATTTAGACCTTAGAGCTGAATTAGCAGAACTAAAAAAAGAAATATCTAACTATAATTTTGAGTCAGACATCCAGAAGTCAGAAGCTAATCTTGCAGATTGGATGAGTAAAATTTGTAACAATCTGGACTTTGAAGATGAACTTTCACCAGCAAACCTATCCATGAAGCTGGATGAGCTAGTTGTCTACCATACTGATCCTAAGCATGGGCGTGTATCTCTTTCAGATATGGGTAGTGGTGCAAACTGGTTAGCATTTCATCTATCTGCTTCACTAGCTATGCTTCGCCTTTTCGCCCAGTCCAACAAGTCTGTGGTTCCATCATTCTTGTTTTTAGATCAACCCAGCCAAGTGTACTTTCCAGACAACTTCAGCCAAGACAATATCGATAAGAAAAACGTTGAGAATATTTATGTTTCTATAATAAATGAGCTATCAGAAATCGAAGATGAAGTGGGCTTTAAGCCACAGGTGATTGTCCTTGATCATGCTAACGATCTAGATCTCGGCGAATACAAATTCAGCAGCTTTATAAGAAAAGATTGGCACTCTGAAGATGCGCTGATTTAGGAAAGTTGTGAATAAGTCAAAAATTTATAACAAGGAAGAGATATGGCATATCAAGATACTTTGAATATTGCTAGAAAAGACTTAGATAAAGAAATCTATAGAATCATGCCTATTCATCGCCTTCTAGAAGCATTTGATATCGGCAAATTAACCTTAGTAAAACCAGAGAAATGGGACGACCCTTTCGAAAACCTACTCTTGAAAGGCACAGCTAAAACCACAGATGGAGAGATTGTAGATTTCTCTCCAATTAGAGATTCTGTATATGGGCAATGCTGGACACTACATAAAGAAACAGATGCTATGTGGCGAATCTATTCCCCAGATAAACAAGGTGCCAAAGTAAAAACAACCATAAGGAAATTATTACAATCTCTCCAGTCCCAAAGTGGACAGTTCGCTAAAGTTCACTGTTTTATCGGTGAGGTAGAATACTTAAGCCAGAAAGACCTTGTATCAAAGCTAAAGAACATCAATATATTGAACACATCTGGCTCAGGCATTGCTGAGTCTTTGATCTATAAAAGAGTTGAATTTAAGCACGAGAAAGAAATAAGGCTTTTATATACAGGAGAAAGTGGTCAATTCCATCAATTCAAAATTAACCCTTTTGATTTGTTCGATGAAATAGTCTTTGATCCTCGAATCAATAACCATTTATTTGAATCATATCGTGATTCATTAGCTGGGAAAGGCTACGAAAAGTCAATAAGGCAGTCAGTAATGTACCAAGTACCAAAAGGCTTGAGGGTAAGCATTTAGCCTCGGCAGTTTTACGCAATAGGTTATGATTTTCTCCAAAAATTCAGCGTATAACCTGCTCATACGGATAACTCGAAAGACAGATATTGCTATTTTAGTAGAAGTTTCACTCTATTCACGATCCATAAAATCCGTAAAGATTTCTAGAGCCTTCGGAGATAGCTTCAGCAGACTTTCTTCTATACCTTCGTCAGAATACGCTTCATATACTGTTGGATCGTAGGTGGTGACTTTTTCGTCAATGACAACGTACTGAGTCTTACCAAGCGTTTTACCTGTAAGCTCACCGGTGAGTATCAGCTTCTTGATCGTTTTAGCAGTTGGGGCTGACCCTTCAGTAAAAAAGGTTTCTCTAAACTGTGAGATTCTCATCAATTTAGGTTTTTGCTCATCGTTCTTAGGCATCAGTTACGCACTATTACTTTCTTATTAAAGTAAAAATACTAGCATCGTCTTTAGGAAAAGAACGCCCCCAAAAAAGAGATATCTGAGGGTATGAATGGCTCAATTTCGTAACACATTTCAGAACACACTTTGCTGAAAATAGCTGTGTTTTCGTAACACACTTTTTGGTTTCAAAATTGATTTTTTGAGCGAATTTACCCGATTTTACACACTTAAGCGTGTTACGATAAAATGCGGTAACATGATGATCTAAAAGGGCTTTTAAAGGATTTAAAGGACAGAAAGCGCTGTAATGTCAAGGTAGCGCTCTAACCAACTGAGCTATAGTCCTATGGAGTGCGGTGTATTATACGGCTGGGTCTGATCTGTTCAATACTTAAATCAATAAAATTTTAGCTGAGTAACTTTTGGCTCTTTTACGTCCTTGTTTTACACACTTACAGGCAAAAACATCACCCCAAGAAACACAACACCTACCAAAACGATCAAAGGAAATTCCAAAGATTCTTTTTTTATCCGTAAATTCATAACTGCCTCTCAAGAATGCTAATGAGAACAATTATTATTTATATAGACTTGGATGTAAATAGTTCTTATTAACTTTTTTAGAGCCCGTGCCGATGTAATCGATTTTTGCGATTAATCGATTAAATTGTGCTCTATGGCATATCGCGCTAACCCCGCAGCCGTGTGTATATCCAGCTTGGCTTTTATATTCTGGCGATGGGTTTCCACCGTTCTGACTGAGATATTCAGTTCGCGGGCAATTTCTTTATTGCTGTTGCCTTCTGCGAGCAGTTTAAGCACGTCGTTTTCACGTTTTGTCAGGGCTTCTTCTGCCGCAGGCAGCTCTGGTAATTGCTCCTTGTTGAGCACGCTGAACAATGTCTGAGAGGCCCCAGAGCTGAAGTAGGTTCCACCACGGAAGACTGTTTCAATGGCTGTGATCAATTCGCCTGATGACACATCTTTTAATACATAACCGGAAGCTCCGCATTTGATCAGTTTGAGTATGTATTCGCGGTCATCATGCATACTGAGGATTAAAACCCTAACCTGCGGTTGCTGCTGGCGAAAAAGCTCAGTGGCTTCAAAACCGTTCATAACCGGCATGGATATATCCATAAGCACAACATCAGGTTGCAGTTTTTCGGCTTGCTCTAATGCCTGCTTGCCATCATGCGCCATGCCAACCACATCAAGGGATTCCTCGCCTTCCAGGCGGGCATTAATACCATCCAGAACCAGAGGGTGATCATCTACCAGGAGTACTTTGATCTTATTATTCATTCTGCTATTTCACTGAACTTGTTAAATGATTGCAAACCCGGCACGCACCCGCGTACCTGAACCCGGCTTACTGCGCATACTGAAATGCCCACTGATCAATTCGGTTCTTTCCCGCATATTCAGGAGCCCTATACCTGACTCCTGTTGTTCTGGCACAAAGCCTTTACCATCATCAGTAATTTCAACCCTGATAAAACGCTCCCTCTGCCAGATACGTAAACCCACGTTTTGAGCTTCTGCATGTTTCTCTATATTGGTCAGCGCTTCCTGGGCCAGACGGTAGATGGTAATTTCCACATCGTCTGGAAGGCGCTGTTCGGGCAGTTTAATTCTGACATTAGTGCTGATCTCTGTTCTTTCAGAAAACTCTTTACACATACTGTAAAGGGCCGTTTCCAGTCCCAGGTCGTCCAATTGAATGGGCCGTAAATCATGGGAAACCCGACGGACTTCCTGAATCGCCATATTCAGAACGTCACAGCCTTTCTCCAGATCATTAACGGCCGAATTATCCTGTTTATTTAATTTGTCCCTTGCCAGTTCCAGGCGAAACTTCACAGATACCATCAGTTGATTAATACCATCGTGCAGCTCACGTGCAAAATTTCGCCTTTGTCCTACCTGAAACTGTACATGCCGATGGGCAAGCTCCCGTAGTCTCTCATCCGCTAGCTGCGATGCATGCATGTTGATCGCAACACCAAACAAAGCAATGATGATGACGGTGCCAGCCAGAATAACTACAACGGTAAAAAAGGTATTTCGGATATTACGGGTAACTTTAAGACGGGTTGCCGCTACCTCTTTGGCAATATCATCGATATACAAGCCAGTTCCCATCATCCAGTTATATTTGGGGACCTGAACCACGTAGCTGAGTTTATCTTCGAGATCGCCTTTGGAAGGTTTTCGCCATAGATAACGATAGAAGCCACCGCCCTTCTCTGCTATTGCCAGTAGGTCACGGATAACATATTTGCCATTGCTATCCTGAAGTTCTATGAGATCCTGGCCCACCAGCTCTGGCTGGATAGGATGAACCAAATTAATTCCCTTGGGGTCATAGACGAAAAAATAGCCATCATCACCGTAGGTAAGTTCATTGAGGATGCGCTTAATTTCCCTCTCCGCATCAACATCGCCCGGGGTGGACTTACGGACAACATGCTCAATAGCATTGCTTGCCATCTCGACGTAATGCTCAAGCTCCTGGCGCTTAGAGCGCAACAGGTTTTCTTCAAAAGTGCTGATCTCCTGCTCTGACAAAGAACGCGCCTGGTTAAGGCTGATCAAAGTGATCGCAACCGTCACCAGTACCAAAGGCACAATAGAAAGCAGCAGAACTTTCGTTTTTAAAGATGTAGAGAGTTGTTTCATAGATTCAGTGGTTCTTATTCTTATGCTTTCAGTATATATAAACTGGCTTGTGATTACTTATTCCTGCGCACCTCTGCCGGAGTGAACCCCGTAATTTTTTTGAAGGACTTCCGAAACGCAACATCTGACTGATAACCGCAACGCTCAGAAATATCCACAATGGCAAGTTCGGTTGTCTGTAAGAGTTCGGTTGCATGCATCATGCGCCATTCGGTCAGGTAAGCCATGGCAGTCTGTCCCGTCAATTTTTTAAACTCCGTGGCGAACACTGCACGGCTCATGCCTACCTCAAGCGCCAAAGTTTCCAGCGTCCAGTTGTGCTCCATTCGTGTATGGATTAACGATAAGGCGTTACCAATTTTAGGGTCAAACAGTGCTTTCAAAAGACCACTCGGCAAACCTTTATCCAGTTGGCTACGCAGAATATGGATAAACAAAACATGCGCCAGATGTTCTACAGCTACTTTAGAACCCGGCGCAGCTAACTCTAATTCAGATACCAAAAGCTGGATCAGGGAACGGGTATTGGCAAGTCGACTGGTGTCACTCAACTCCAGGACAATGGCTGGTGGCAGACTATCCAGCAAAGGCCAGTGAGCTTTATTTCCAAACTCAAAATGACCGCAGGTTAATCCGGTAATTTGCCCTTGTGACTTATCCGAACCCGTAGGTTGATCTACCAAATACTGTTCCGGGCTTTCATCCTCGCTGCTGAGGTAATGCTGTGCATCATGGGGGAAAACCACCAGGTCCCCTGCTGACAAAAGCCGTGGTTCTTCACCCGGAAGGTGCAGCCAACTTTTTCCACTATGAACCAGATGGAAAGGCACATGACGATCCCCCGAAGTATCTACTGCCCAACACCCCTGAAAGTCAGCATGGATATATACCTCGGCTTTTAAGCGCATCCATCTTAGCAATTCACAAAGCGCATCCGTATTAACAAAAAGACGATCTGACATATTTTAAATACCTGAAGACATACTTCGTTTCAATTATAAGCAATATAGTTAACACCACAATTACTTACCCTGTTTAGGGGCGAATAACTTTTAGGAGATAATTATGAATATTTTTAAGCGCGTCGCTTCACTCTTTGTTCTGGTTGCCACTCTGGTCGCCGCACCTTTTGCTACATCTGCTGTTTTGGAACCCCGTGAGGATGGTGTCACGGTAATCAACCTGGAACAACATGGTGGGCATTTCTCAGCCAAGGAAACTCTGGCAGGCCTGAAAGCAGGTGAGTATGAGTTTGTTATTACAAACAAAACAAACAAGCTGGTTGGCTTTCAGATTCAAAACTTCAAAACCCATGCAGGTCTGGATATGTTCCCGCTTGAACCAGGCCAGACTCGGGTTTCACGCGTGACAGTAACCACTGACGGTGTGCGTTTCCGTTGCCCAATCAACCCTACTCCATGGTACGACCTGGATAACATTAACTAATGTTGTTTGCGGTGGTTCCCCGCCACCGCGCTTCTCTTTCTGTAATGTAATAATGGAGATTAGAAAATGCCAAAAGTTGAGATCTACAGTATGGGTTATTGCCCCTACTGCATAGCTGCCAAAAGGATTCTGGCAAAGCTGGGTTGGGAATACAGAGAAGTCGATATTACCGGAAAACCGAAGCTGAAATCAGAGATGATGAAGAGAACCCAAAGACACACTGTGCCGCAGATTTTTCTGGATAAACGCCATATTGGCGGATTTGATGATTTTTCTGCTTATGTTCAAAAAAAGCAGCTGATATAAGCTGCTTTAATTCTAGAAATCGGTTTTCTCTTTATATTCACACAGATCTTCAATCATGCATGATCCACACTTAGGCTTTCGAGCCACACAGGTGTAACGTCCGTGCAAGATCAGCCAGTGGTGAGCATCCTGTAAGAACTCTTTAGGGATAAAGCGCACAAGCTTTTGCTCTACTTCGTTTACATTCTTACCCGGAGCAATTTTAGTTCGATTTGAAACCCGGTAAATATGCGTATCCACCGCCATAGTGGGCTGGCCGAATGCAGTATTCAACACCACATTGGCTGTTTTTCTGCCGACACCCGGTAAAGCTTCAAGATCTTCACGGTTATCAGGTACAGAGGAACCATGTTTATCGACCAATGCTTTACAGGTTTTGATGACGTTTTCAGCTTTAGCGTTAAATAAACCGATGGTTTTTATGTATTCCTTTAAGCCATCTACACCTAAGTTATAAATGGCTTCAGGTGTATTAGCGACTGGGTATAACTTACGAGTGGCTTTGTTAACACCTACGTCAGTCGCTTGTGCTGACAGAATCACCGCAATCAGTAACTCAAAGGGATTTGAATATTCAAGTTCGGTAGTGGGATTTGGGTTCTCATCCCGGAACCGGGAAAAGATCTCGTGACGCTTCTGTTTATTCATCTGAATTCTTTAAAAGACGGCTATCAACTTTCGGCTTCAAATAAGGTTACCCAGTTACGGCCGCTCTGTTTAGATTTATACAGCGCCTGATCGGCCTCTTCTAACCACTCTAATGCCGACTGATGATCATGATTGATCTCAGAAATACCCAGACTAATGGTCACGGACAGTTTCAGATCACCATGTTCCATAACCGCATGTTCAACCGCCGCCCTTAACCGCTCGGCAAAGACTATAGCATTTTCACCGCGGGTACCGACCAGAATAGCTCCGTACTCTTCCCCCCCATAACGCCCGGTAATATCCGTTTTCCGTGCATGGTGATCAAGTAATTCCGCGATTTTCTGGATCACGACATCACCAGCTTGGTGCCCATAGGTATCATTCACTTTTTTAAAGTGATCGATATCAAACATGACTACTGAGCTTATTTCATTTGAGCGATCAAAGCGATCAAACTCTTTTTCCAGGCACTCTTGCCAGTAAGCCCGGTTATTTAAACCGGTTAAACCATCTGTACGGCTGAGGGACTGCAGTTGATTGTTCACTGCTTCGAGCTCTGTCTTGCCCACCGCAGTATCGGTTACGTCATAAATCAGAATACCGATATGATCGATCTGTCCGGTAGGTGAACTGAGGGGTATCAGCGTTACATTCTGATACATAAAGGGCGATTTCCCCGTAATGGGGCGGTGACTTTTAAACTCGAACAGATAGGGACGTTGTTCCCATGAGATATATGCAGTATTACTAAGCAGCAGTACTGACTCAATTTTTTTCTTTAACCAACGCTGCGGCAGCTCAGGACAGAGAGTAAAAAGATTCTGGTTAAGCGCTTTTCCAGAAGGAATACCTGAATGGTTTTCCATAAAACCATTCCATAAACAGATATAACTATCGCGATCCACAACCACAAGCCCCACCTCAAGGTCTTGAAGCAGACCCAGAGTCCAGTGCAACTCATCTATTTCTGTGTTGATCGAACCGGTCATGAAAAGTATCTCGCCATTTCCTTGAGTTTAGGGAGCGAATCTTCTGTAAATATTACGAGTAGCTCACAATGAAAACCATGGGCTTTGAGCTGATAGTCGATCGAAATCATCAGGGTTTTCTGCCACTGGGAGTTCTGTTCTGGCATGCCTGAATAATCGCGCAGAATAATGGGTGTTGCACGGCTGAGGGAGAAATCCAGTTGTTTAGCAAAACCTGATGTAAATGCCCCAATCAAGGCATTAGATAACGACATTTCCAACTCTGTTTCAAGCTGTTCCATCTGCCCCTGCATATCCATCAGTTTGGCGATGGTCTCAAGATTACTGCGCTTTATAACTAATAAGGCTTCACCCGCTAATTGGGGCCCAGCAAAGCCCTGGCTAACGAGATCAAAGTCATTGCTGGTGGCATTAAGTAGAATTTTCTCTACATCCTTCGGAGATACCAGATTTACCTTGGGTATTGGGAGGTCCACAAAAGTGTTTAACAGGCGCGCCAGCATTTCACCGGCCTGCCCCATGGCTACGTTGGATATTTCCTGATAGTAGTCCGGCAGTTCAAGCACTTCATCATCATGGCTCTGTTCTGAGGGATGTTCCAGTTCTGTTAATAAGCCATAACGGTGCAGAACATCTGTGATAACTTCTGCAGAAGTTGGTTTTTTAATAAACTCCAGGGCGCCCAGTTCCAGAACCCGGGCCCTGGCTTCCGGTTGCACATCACCCGATACCACAATAACCATAGCGGGTAAGTCATCTCTGCGAATCCGTTCCAGAACCTGATAACCATCCATGATGGGCATATTCAGATCGAGAAAGAGAATATCACCTTTGCCGGCCCGAATAGCCTCCAGACCTTCCAAGCCATGTTCAGCAAAGGTCACCTCCACATTCCAGCCGCGAAGAGCAGAAGCCATCTGCTTACGAGCAAGACGTGAATCATCACAAATAACGACTGGGACGGGTGTGCTCAAACACTTATTCCTTGTGACTTCAGAAAACTATAAAGAATAGTATTTGAGACTAATGGATACACAGTTAGAAAACAATTCTGCCTTAGCTGCAAAACAGAAAAATATGATGTTTTTTAACCAGTTACCCTTACTCTTTGTGGGCGATTACTGTCTTCAGGTGTAATTTCGGCTTTGCGGCTTTCGATACGCGCATCGATGATATTTTTTAACGCAATCAGAAAACCCATTCCAACAAAGGCACCGGGAGGCAAAATAGCAAACAGAAAGCCTGTATAGTCTTCTACCAGTGTTATCTTCCAGCCTTCCGCGATTGGGCCAAATAATAGGTGCATATCACTGAACAGTGTGCCAGCACCGAGAACTTCTCGCATTGCTCCCAGTACAACGAGTACCGCTGTAAAACCTACACCCATCATTAAGCCATCGAGAATCGATTCTTTAACCGGGTTTTTACAGGCAAAAGCGTCGGCACGACCCATGATTGCGCAGTTAGTTACAATTAGCGGAATAAAAATACCCAGGATCAGATACAACTCATAAGTAAATGCTTTCATAACCAACTCAATTGCGGTTACAAATGAGGCAATGATCATTACAAAGATGGGTAAACGCACTGAGTCAGGAACAAATTTACGAAATGCTGAAACGGTCAGGTTTGAACCCAGCAATACCAGAGTACTCGCGATGCCCAACCCAATAGCATTTACAACAGAGCCGGTTACCGCCAGTAGCGGGCAAAGGCCCAGCAACTGTACCAATGCAGGGTTATTGTCCCACAAACCGTCCATCGTGATTTTTCTGTAATGGTTTGCCATCAGTTGCTCACCTCTACTGGTTGTGGCGCTGTTTCAGGTTTTACTTCCAATAGCGCTATCCGGTTCGCGGCAAAATAGTCCAAAGCCCTGCCTACCGCATTCACTACCGCACGCGGGGTAATCGTCGCACCGGTAAACTGATCAAATTGACCGCCGTCCTTTTGCACAGCCCATGGCTGAGTATTGGCTTTGCTCTTGCCATTAAAACCATATATCCAATCGGACTTTTTGGTTTCCACCTTATCGCCGAGGCCCGGTGTTTCCTTATGCGCTAAGACGCGAACACCAGCCAGAGTACCATCCGCATTAACACCCACAATCAAGTGAATATCACCACTGTAACCGTCAGGTGCAACCACCGGAATAATAACGGTTTTGACAAGACCATCCTTACGGGCACGATAAGCCTGTACTGGAGCCTTATGGCCCAGCTCAGCTAACTGGATTTCAAAGGAGTCTTCCAGAAGCTTATTATCAATGCTCTCACGCGGCACAATTTCATAAAGCGCTTTCGCACGAAACTCTTTTTCGTTTTCCGCGATTTTATTTACTGTGGAAACCTGCGTTATCGCAATAACTGCGGCACACACAACCGCGAAGAAACTGATGGCTGCCGTGCTGGTTTTAATTGCACCAAACATCTGCATCATACATCTCCCTTCATACCGCGTTTCGCTTTGGAATGACCATATGTACGTGGCTGGGTGTATTGATCAATAAAGGGTGCGCTCAAATTCATTAACAACACAGCAAATGCCACAGCATCCGGATAACCACCCCAATTTCGAATCACATAGATCAATACCCCAATCCCGATACCGAAATAAATCTTGCCACGGTTACTGGTGGCAGAGGTAACAGGATCTGTTGCTATAAAGAATGCACCTAACATGGTGCCACCCGCTGTCAGGTGGAAAAAAGGATCAGCAAAACCGTATGGGTCTACCACATAAAACAGGGTGGAAATAACGGCCAGAGAGGCCAGCACTGCTACCGGCGTATGAATCGTAATAACTTTACGATAGATCAGGAAGATCCCACCCATAAGATAAGCGGCACTCACTGCATGCCAAGCTCCGATGCCATCTGACATGACTGGAACTGTGCTCCAAACCTCTTCCGTGGTTAAACCTCCACGATGACGCATAGCATCTAAGGGTGTGGCACCGGTGTAATTATCTAACCAGACTGCATCAAGCGAACCAAAAATCACACCCAAGGTATCGACAAAACCAAGTACATTCCAGTTATCGCCACCATTTATCAACACAAAAGGTGAAGTCCAACTGGTCATCTGCACCGGAAAAGAGATCAGCAGCAGAGCATATGCCACCATAGCCGGATTGAAGGGGTTCTGACCTAAACCGCCGTACAGATGTTTAGCAATGACAATCGCCACAAAGACACCAACAAAGGTTATCCACCAGGGTGCAAAGGGAGGTATAGCCAGTGCCAATAACAAAGCAGTTACAATGGCGCTGTAATCTTTCAGATAAAAGCCAAGTGGTCGCTTTCTCAGGTAAATAACCGCCGCTTCAAAGCCTACCGCCAGTGAACAAGCCAGCACCACATTAATCAGAGTGCCCCAACCGAAAAAGAAGGTCATCGCCGCGAGGCCAGGCAGAGTCGCCAACATCACCAGACGCATCACATCAGCGGTACTGCTGGCTTTATGCAGGTGTGGAGAGCTGGTACGTATCAACGCCATCAGTCATTCAATCCTTAATCGATAAATCGACTTAAAGTCTGGTTAAGTTTCTCTGCTTCCTGTTGCGCTGAAAGCAGCTGCTCCTCCATTGAAGGCAATTCATCAATGTTTTCTTCTTTTGCTTTGTTTAATGCGCGCTCGGCTTTTGTTACCGCAGCACGGGCCATAGCCGCATCAATTTTAAGCTGTTTCAGATCGATACCTTCAGCAGCAGCCTTTTCTAACTGTTGGCTTTCGTATGCATCAAACGCGGACTTGGCTTCATCATGGAGTTTATTAAGACGCTCAACTTCCGCCTCAAGTTCCGCTGTATCCACACCCTCTTCAACCTCATCCAACGCACTCTGAGCTTTTTTAAGCTTGGTACGCATGATGGATACATTCTGCTTCAGTGCTTTGGGATCAATCGGCGCAGGTTCTGACGGCACTTCCAGTTTTCCGCCAGCCTGGACAAACTCCTGCTTCAGTTCCTCATACTTGCCCTGTAGCTTTTCGACACCCGCTTTCATCTTTTCAGCAGCAGGGCTATTGGAAGCAACAGCAGCATCCAGAGCTTTTTGGGCTTTTTCAACTTTACCCAGCATTGCATCCATATCCGCTTTCAGCTCATCCAGATTCGTTGCTGGTGTAGCGGATGGCGCAGACTGCGCGGCTTTCTCATATTCTGCTTTGGCTTCTTCGTATTTACCTTGAAGCTTCTCAACACCCGCCTTCATTTTTCCAGCAGCAGGGCTTCCAGAAGCGATAGCAGCATCGAGTGCTTTCTGGGCTTTTTCAACTTTGCCCTGAATAGCATCCATATCGGCTTTTAGCTCATCCAGATTCACCGCAGGTACGGCTGGGGCAGCAGGCTGTGCCGCTTTCTCATATTCGGCTTTGGCTTCTTCGTATTTACCCTGAAGCTTCTCAACTCCCGCTTTCATTTTTTCAACGGCAGGACTGCCCGAGGCCTCGGCAGCTTCACGAGCTTTTTGTGCTTTCTCCACTTTTCCTAGTGCGGAAGCCATCGCTTCTTTTAATTCGGTAAGATCCACAGTCGATGCAGGAGCGGCTCCACCGGACTCGGCCTGATCATAAGCAGCTTGAGCAGAAGCTGTTTTAACTTTCTGCTCAGCAAGCTTTGCCTTCAATGCTTCAAGATCGCCTTCGCCGGACTCTTCCGCTTTAGCCAGAGCTTTTTCAGCCTGTTTTAATTTAGTACGAGCTACGGCAGCATTGGTTTTAAGCTGTTTGATGTCCAGCACGGGGGCCGCAGGGCTGGCCGGGTTCTGAGCCTGATCATACGAGTCCTGAGCGGCCTTCGCTTTTGCTTCCAACTCAGTCACTGTCTGACGTAATTGCTCTATGCCATCCAACCCTTTTGTTTCTGCATTTTCCAATGCATTCTGGGCTTTTTTCAGCTTAGTACGGGAAACTGCAGCCGCAGTTTTCAATGCTTTTAGATCTGGCTCACCTGAAGGTTGCGTATCTTTAGCAACGACTCCAGCAGCTTGTTTATCCTTTTTAACTGCCTGTGCTTTGGCAGCTTCTTCTGCCCGCTGTTTACGACGCAGTTCTTTTTCAATTTTCTCTTGTTCAAGGCGCTGCTGACGCGCTTCAAAACGCTGTCGAGCATGATCTGCCTTACGCTGCTCGGCTTCTTCTGCCCGTATTTCTGACTTGGCAAAACGGTAATATTGCACCAATGGAATATTACTTGGGCAGACATAAGAGCAGGCACCACATTCAATACAATCGAATAAGTTGTGGTGTTTGGCTTTTTCAAACTCTTTGCCTTTGGCAAACCAATGTAATTGCTGAGGTAACAGTTCGGCCGGACATACCTGTTCACACATACCACATCGGATACAAGGGTTAGCAGGCGGTGCGGGAGGCATCTCATCATAGGTCGCTGCAATCACACAGTTGGTAGTTTTAACCATAGGTATGGATTGACTATCCACGGTGTACCCCATCATCGGGCCACCTATCACCAAGCGATACAGCTCAGACTGTTTGATCTCAGCAGCTTCCAGTAATGTTTGAAGCGGCGTACCGATAAGCGCGCGCATATTGTGCGGATGACCGAGAGCATCTCCGGTAAGGGTGACTATTCTGGAGATCAGAGGTACGCCGTTATACACCGCATCATAAATAGCTGATGCTGTGCCTACGTTCTGACAGACGATACCGACATCTGCCGGGATCTTGCCGCTTGGTACTTCTACGCCTGTCAGCAGTTTAATCAGCTGTTTCTCGCCGCCGGATGGATAAACCGTGGGTACAACAACGATATCTATATCAATTTTGGATTCGGCAACCGCCAGCTCCAGGGCACGAATCGCCTGAGGTTTATTATCCTCAGTACCGATCATAATGTGATGCGGCTTAAGCAGGTGAGCAATAATCTCGATGCCCTTGACGACCTGTTCTGCATGTTCACGCAATAACATATCATCGGCAGTGATGTATGGCTCACACTCCATGGCATTCAGGATCAGCGTATTAACGATGTGGTCATCGCCTAAATGCAACTTCACATCGGTAGGGAAACCTGCGCCACCCATACCACTGATTCCATGAAAACGAATAAAGTCGATCAGTTCCTGTTTATTAATTGCTGTGTAATCTTCTAGGCCTTTATGATCACACCATTCATCCAGACCATCGGTTTTAATAACAACACAGGGCGCAGTCATACCAGACATATGCGGTACTGGTCGCGCTTCGATCGCTTCTACAATACCTGAACTCGGCGCATGAACACTGACACTAATACGCCCTACCGCCTCAGCGATCACCTGGCCTTTAAGTACCCGGTCCCCGACTGCCACAACAACTTCCGAAGGCGCTCCGATATGTTGAGAAAGCGGTACCACCAATTGCTCTGGAATCGGCGCAATCTGGATTGGACCACCGGTGGACTGACGTTTATTTTCAGGTGGATGTACACCACCATGGAAGGCATGCTTAGTACTCATCAGGCAGCACCTCCCTGTTCAACATCACCGCGTTGATCCGTTGCTATCAGTCGAACACCTGCTTTTGGCATATCCCATTTCCAGGTATTTAGCGTAGTTTCAACCGACAACATATCAATACAATCAACCGGACATGGTTCAACACATAAATCACAGCCGGTACACTCAGATTCAATGACGGTGTGCATCTGCTTAGCCGCACCCAGAATGGCATCCACAGGACAAGCCTGGATACATTTGGTACAGCCAATACATTCATCTTCACGGATGTATGCAATCTTTTTGACAGGCTCTTCCTCTGCTCCAGCTTCCAGCGGAACAGCTTCTACATCCAAAAGATCAGCCAGTGCTTCTACTGTACTCTGGCCACCCGGTGGGCATTTATTAATTGTATCGCCATTTGCGATGGCTTCAGCATAGGGACGACAGCCGGGATAACCGCACTGTCCACACTGAGTCTGGGGTAATAGGCCATCGATCTGATCAACCAATGGATTGCCTTCAACTTTGAATCGGACTGACGCAAAACCAAGCAACAGACCAAAGGCCAGTGCTAATCCAAGTAATGCCAGTATTGCGATTAAGACGATTTCCAATGCCAGCTCCCTAGATCTGTACCAGACCAGTAAAGCCCATGAAGGCAAGTGACATCAGCCCCGCTGTAACCATACCGATTGCTGCTCCCTGAAACGGCACGGGCACATCAGCAACGGCAATACGCTCACGCATCGCAGAAAACAGAATTAATGCCAGCGAGAAACCAACTGCCGCACCAAAGCCATAAACAATGGAGTCAACAAAGCCGTTAAGTTTCTTGATGTTTAGCAGAGCAACACCAAGTACGGCGCAGTTCGTTGTGATCAATGGTAGGAAAATACCCAGCACTTTATAAAGCAAAGGACTGGTTTTGCGTACAACCATTTCTGTGAACTGTACAACAACAGCGATCACCAGAATGAAGGTAATAGTTTGCAGGTATTCTAAAGCCAGTGGCTGCAGAAGATAGGTATAAGCCAGATAACTACATACAGATGATAAGGTCAGCACGAATGTAGTCGCCAGTGACATACCCATGGCAGTTTCCAGCTTATTGGAAACCCCCATAAACGGGCACAGTCCCAGAAACTGTACTAACACAAAGTTGTTTACCAGCACCGTACTGATAACAATCAGAAGATATTCTGTCATCTTTTCCGTATAACCAACTAAACCAATTAGTTAAGATAAATTAGAATTCTCTAAAGTTTACCGCTTCTACCTGCGTTTCGGTATAGCCATATCCTGACATAAAGCAAGAAACCGGGGCCATGCCCCGGTCAGTGATCGGATCTCGGCCTTACTTCAGCAGTTCCAAAGCAGCAGCCAGCTGTTCAACTGGTGTTTCGCCCTGCAATGTATCCAGATTTATTTCAAGCGCATCAGCTACCGGGCTGTCTGCTTCTAGCAGCGCAATCAAACCCGCTGCTTTAAGCAGTTGAGCACTCAAATCCGCACGGCCTTCAAGTTGCTCAGCAGTAAACGCAACCACAGCACGACCCTGTTCAAAGAGTACTGACTCAAGGCTATACAACAAGGTCTGACGCTGCTCAGTATTACCACCGGTAATGACAGCTGCTGCCGCATTCTGACCGAAACGAATGACACGGTCTGATGCAGTGATTTTGGATTCACTGGTGATGTTACTGTCCAGATCAACTTGCTGCCCACTGCCTTCTATGATCATACCCGCAGCAACCGTTGCATTGGTCAGGCGGTCAACGATGATGAATGAGCCTGTACCATGGTGGTCGCGGTAATCGTCAGCAACAACTGGACGTTCCAGGGTAATTTCACAACGAGCAATTTCGTTAAGCCCAAAGGTTGCAGACTGTGATTGTTCCAACGTATTTACATCAACATGGTGATGTACGTTGCTGATGCCACCCGCGATACGCGTTGTATTAAGTTTAACTTCATACTGGCGACCTTTCTGCAAAGGCTCTTCAGACATCCAGACCACCATCGCATCAAAGCGATTAGTCGTCTCAGGTACAGAATTACTGTGCACCAGAATATCACCACGGGAGATATCGATCTCATCTTCCAGCGTCAAAGTAACAGCCATGGGTGGGAAGGCTTCTTCAATCTCACCTTCATAAGTAACAATGGACTTAACTTTACTGGATTTACCGGATGGCAACACGGTGACTTCATCACCCGGACGAACAATACCGGACGTTAAAGTACCGCAGTAACCACGAAAATCGAGATTTGGACGGTTCACGTACTGTACTGGGAAACGCAGATCATCAAAGTTCTGATCATTAGCAATCTCAACGGTTTCCAGCGTTTCCATCAGAGGTTCACCCTGATACCAATCCATAGACTCAGACAGAGATACGACGTTGTCTCCTTTCAGTGCTGAGATCGGCACGAACTGGATGTCTGGCAGGTCAAGCTGCTTGGAAAATTCCAGGTATTCCGCTTTGATCTCTTCAAAACGCTCTTCACTGAAATCCACCAGATCCATTTTGTTGATTGCAACAATCGTGTGTTTGATACCGAGTAGAGAAACAATAAAACTGTGACGCTTAGTCTGAACCTGAACACCATGACGCGCATCAATCAGGATAATGGCCAGGTCACAAGTAGAGGCACCAGTTGCCATGTTACGAGTGTATTGTTCATGGCCCGGGGTGTCCGCAATGATGAACTTACGCTTAGAAGTCGAGAAATAGCGGTAAGCAACATCAATGGTAATACCCTGCTCACGCTCTGCAGCAAGACCATCAACCAACAACGCCAGATCCAGCTCTTCACCCGCATTACCAACACGTTCATTATCTTTTTGAATCGCTGCCAACTGATCTTCGTAGATCATTTTAGAGTCATGCAGCAAACGCCCAATCAGAGTGGATTTACCATCATCAACACTACCGCAAGTCAGGAAACGCAGCAGTTCTTTATTCTCATGCTGATGCAGATATTCTTCGATATCAGAAGCGATCAGATCACTTTGGTGGCTCATTATTTTCTCCTTAGGAGAGCCCTCTTGCTCATTAGCAACAAGGCTTAAAATTCTGTTTCAGTACCCGGGTGTTTTTTTATTCGTAACACCCCAACTCTTAAAGATGCTTTAGAAGTAACCTTCCATCTTTTTCTTCTCCATGGAACCGGAGCTATCATGGTCAATCGCACGACCCTGACGTTCAGATGTAGTGGTTAACAGCATTTCCTGAATAATCTCGGGCAGTGTGGCTGCTTCTGACTCAACAGCACCTGTCAGCGGGTAACAACCCAAAGTACGGAAACGTACATTCTTCATCTCTGGAACTTCGCCTTCTTTCAGAGGCAAGCGTTCATCATCAACCATAATCATCATGCCATCACGCTCAACAATTGGGCGTTTTGCTGCGTAGTAAAGCGGTACGATGGAGATATTTTCCAGATAGATGTACTGCCAAATATCCAGCTCAGTCCAGTTAGACAGAGGGAATACTCGAATACTTTCGCCTTTATCTACACGGGTATTAAACACGTTCCACAACTCTGGGCGTTGACTCTTAGGATCCCAACGGTGGTTCTGATCACGGAAAGAGAAAACACGTTCTTTAGCACGGGATTTTTCTTCATCACGGCGCGCACCACCAAAAGCAGCATCAAACTGGTATTTATCCAGAGCTTGCTTCAGGCCTTGAGTTTTCATGATATCTGTATGTTTGGAAGAACCGTGTGTAAACGGGCCAACACCCATATCAACACCTTCCTGATTGATATGCACGATCAATTCCATGCCTGCTTCTTCAGCCATTTTGTCACGGAATTCAATCATCTCTTTGAATTTCCATGTAGTATCAACATGCATCAAAGGAAACGGAGGCTTACCTGGCGCAAACGCTTTACGGGCAAGGTGCAGCATTACTGCTGAATCTTTACCGACAGAATAAAGCATGACCGGATTATCAAATTCGGCCGCTACTTCACGAATAATATGTATACTCTCAGCTTCGAGTTGCTTGAGATGCGTTAAGCGATGTTCAGGTAAAGCACTCATCAGAAAAACACTCTTTCTTTATATAAAGGTTGTAGGACTCAACCGAGCGCAAACCATTACGCTCCAGACAGTTCTATCCAATTTTGCGCTGCATTATCGCAGCAAAGCCAATAAAACACAAAAGAATATATATTCACTTTTTTATTCTTTTATGGAATATACGAACACCTTCACAAAACCAGCCCCTATATTCAAATAAAGCATAAACAGATTCCCAATTATTATTTTGAGTTATATAGAAACTACTCTATTATGCCGCTTGTTTAGTTGTGGACAGGTTTATTTAATGGAACTGGCGTATAGTTTTGCAGGATTAGTGGTCGGATTTATTGTAGGACTCACCGGAATCGGTGGTGGTGCCTTGATGACCCCTATCCTGATTGTGGTGTTTGGCATACCACCAATAACAGCAGTAAGTACCGATCTGCTATACGCTGCCGTAACCAAATTTGGCGGTACCATCTCTTACGCCAGAAAAAAACTGGTTGAATGGCGAATAGTTATTCTAATGCTAACCGGATCTATTCCCGGCAGTATTATAACGATCCAGTACCTGCAATCTTTAGATGGGTTAGAACAGATAGAACATATGATGAACCTTACTTTAGGTATTTCACTTGTTTTAACCTCTATTGCTGTATTCCTGAGAAACAAAATACGCGACCAGGCTATGAAATGGCAGCACAGCATAGCAGCCACCCATGCCAAGAAATGGCGCCCGGTCGTAACAGTACTTATGGGATTTATTCTAGGTGGTTTGGTGACCTTATCGTCTGTTGGGGCAGGTGCTCTGGGAACCGCACTACTTATTTTGCTCTATCCACGCATGACTATGCAGACCATTGTTGGCACAGACCTAGTCCACGCAGTTGTTTTAACTTCAATTGCAGGTGCCGGTCACTACCAAATGGGTAGTGTAGACATGTCACTGCTTATCTATCTCTTGATAGGATCGCTTCCCGGGGTGTTTGTCGGTAGCCACATTGGCACCCGTCTGTCGCCTAAGGTTATGCAACCGATCATGGGGTCAATTTTATTAGCCATCGGCCTGCGATTCGTTCTCGCAGGTTAACCCAAACTTTGAGTGAGGTACCTGAGCACATCACGGCTCGGGTAAGGTATTGAGTATGTATCAGTATAACGAAGTCGATCAGAAACTGGTTGACGAACGAGTTGAGCAATATAGAGACCAGACTCGCCGATTTCTGGCGGGTGAGCTGTCAGATGATGATTTTCTGGCGCTGCGTCTAATGAACGGTCTGTATGTACAGCGCCACGCACCGATGTTGCGTGTTGCAGGTCCATACGGTATGTACAACTCAACTCAGCTACGCAAACTGGCGCATATAGCCCGCACTTACGACAAGGGCTATGCACACTTTACAACGCGTACTAATTTGCAATTTAACTGGCCTAAACTGGAAGAAGTACCTGATATTCTGGCAGAGCTTGCTTCGGTGCAGATGCACGCTATCCAGACATCTGGCAACTGTATCCGTAATACGACTACCGACCAGTTTGCTGGTGTAATCGCTGACGAGATTGAAGATCCACGCCCATATTGCGAGATCATCCGCCAGTGGTCTTCTCTGCACCCTGAATTCGCTTATCTGCCGCGCAAGTTTAAAATTGCGATCTCTGCGGGCCCAACTGACCGCGCAGCAACTCAGGTACACGATATCGGTCTGCACATCGTTAAGAACGATGCCGGCGAAGTCGGTTTTGAAGTTCTGGTTGGCGGCGGCCTTGGCCGTACTCCCGTGATCGGTAAACAGATTCGTCCATTCCTGGCAAAAGAAGATCTACTGTCTTACCTGGAAGCGATTATCCGTGTCTACAACCTGAACGGTCGTCGCGATAATAAATACAAAGCCCGCATTAAGATTTTGGTTAATACCATGGGTATCGATAAGTTCCGCGAACTGGTTGATGCTGAATGGGAACAGATTCGAGAAACCGATCTTAAACTTCCGCTAACAGAGATAGAACGTGTTCAGGCTTTCTTTAAGCCATTTGATTACGATGCAACCGCTGCTGAAGATACAACTCTGGACGCTAAACTGGCTGAAGATGAAGCTTTCCGTGTTTGGTATGAACGCAATACAGTAGAGCACAAAGTTGAAGGCTACCGTATTACTTACGTTTCACTGAAGCCGTACCTAAAACCTGCGGGTGATATCACTGATGAGCAACTGGAACTGGTTGCAGATCTGGCTGATAAGTATAGCTTTGGTGAAGTACGCGCAACTCATAACCAAAACCTGGTTCTGGCAGATGTTAAGAAGTCTGATCTGTACGCAGTATGGCAGGTTTTGGCTGAAACCGATCTGGCCCGCCCAAATATCGGTACTCTGACAGATATGACAGTCTGCCCAGGTGGTGATTTCTGCGCTCTTGCAAACGCTAAAACTCTGGGCATTGCTGACCAGATCAACCAGAAGTTCGAAGATATGGATTTTGTCCACGACCTGGGTGATCTGAAGTTCAACATGTCCGGCTGCATCAACGCATGCTCACACCACCATGTGGGCCACATTGGTGTATTGGGCGTAGATAAGAAAGGTGAAGACTGGTACCAGATCACCCTGGGTGGTGATGATGGTTCTGAAGCAGCACTGGGTAAAGTAATTGGCAAAGCGGTTGCAGCTGATCAAGTTGCTAACACTCTGGAAAAAGTTATCCAGGTATATGTTGATAACCGTATTGAAGGCGAACGCTTCCTCGATACATTCCGCCGTATTGGTATGGCCCCATTTAAGGAGTACGTATATGCCCCTGCTAATTAATCGTGAAGTTGTCGCTGACAACTGGACACTGATCAACGAAGAAACCCTTGATCAAGCTGGCGACATTATCGTACCGCTGGCGCTGTACTCAGAAAACAGAGACTCTTTTGAAAACCGTGAAGGCCAACTGGCCATTCAGGTTAACGGTGATGACGATCTGGATGAACTATTAAGCAATCTGGATAAGTTTCCATTGATTGCAGTGGATTTCCCAGCTTTCCGTGACGGCCGTGGCTTCAGCATTGCGCGCCTGCTGGTTCGCGCTGGCTACAAAGGTGAGATTCGTGCTACCGGTGACGTCGGCCGTGACCGTATCGCCTATATGGAACGCTGTGGTTTCACTGCAATCCAGATTTCTGATGAGATCTACAAAGACGAAATGCTGAGCGCCTTTACCGAAGTAAGCAACTACTACCAAAGCGCAACCGACAGCAATCGTGCGGTTTATCACCAATAAGAGAAAGTACAAGTAATTAATAGTGACGGTGAGGTCCTATTTATGAGTGAGCAAATTACAGCTGAGCTGCAGGCAAAAGTCGAAGCTATTGCAACTCTGCTAAAGAAAGGTTTTGAAGACCACGACGGCTCTTTAGTTTTTGCCAATAGCTTGGGTGCTGAAGATGTAGTGATCGCTGACCTGATCAGCAAATACTGCCCTGAAATAAACAACTTTGTACTGGATACTGGACGCCTGCCAGAAGAAACTTTGAAGCTTCTGACGGATGTACAGAAACACTATCCGAATGTGACTTTCGATGTTTACTACCCGGAAGGTGCAGATGTTGAGGCTTATGTTGCTGAAAACGGTGTTAATGCGTTTTACGAGTCGCAAGAGCTACGTAAAGGCTGCTGCTTTGTTCGTAAGATCAAACCACTGAAACGCGCCCTGTCTGGCAATAAAGCCTGGATCACAGGCCTTAGACGTGAACAGTCTGTTACCCGCGATGAGATACAATTCGAAGAGTGGGATGAAGGCAACAACATGCACAAACTAAACCCACTGGCTGATTGGTCAGAGAAGGAAGTTTGGGCATATATCAAGGCATATGACGTGCCATACAACGAACTACACGACAAACACTACCCAAGTATCGGCTGTGCGCCTTGCACGCGTGCTATATCAATGGGTGAAGATGTTCGTTCCGGTCGCTGGTGGTGGGAAAATCCCGAAAACCGCGAATGTGGATTACACCCAGCAACGCCTCTGAATTTTAAAAAGTAAGACCCGGGGAAGGCAGGATGCCTTCCCCACAGGAGACCCTGACTGCACCTGCTTCCTCCCCTTCTAACATCCACTCCAGCAAGAGCGGCAAGAAGGTTTTGAGTTATCCAGCAGGCTGCGGTCATTTTTACTAACTGTATTCAACCCTATAAAAACTCCCTTATTTCATGCCAGCCTAGGCATTCTGCGGTAAACTTAGAGTTATCGTAATGTCCCTCAAGAGAGTATATTTGTGGATTACCTGCCTCTTTTTTTTAAGCTCACACAACAAAACGTTCTTCTTGTTGGAGGGGGCAACGTTGCACTGAGAAAAGCCCGGTTACTTTGCCGTGCAGGAGCTACAGTCACCGTCATTTCGCATCAGGTGTGCGACGAACTCCAGAATCTTCTCGACGCGCATGCAGGAATCTCAATTGTAGGGGAATACCATGCCAGCCTTCTCGAAGGGAAAGCGCTGGTGATTGCGGCCACTGACGACAATTCACTGAATGAACGCATCCATTATGATGCTGTACAACACAATATCCCAATTAATGTCGTTGATAACCCAGCACTCTGCACTTTTGTTTTTCCAGCTATCGTAGATCGCTCGCCTGTCGTTATAGGCATATCTTCTGGAGGAAGTGCGCCCGTACTCGCCAGACTGCTACGAGCACGACTGGAAACATGGATCCCAAAATCTTATGGCAACCTCGCCAGCATCGCCAGCTCGTTCAGGGAGCAGGTAAAAAAACGTTTCCAGTCTGTAAACCAACGCCGGGTTTTCTGGGAAAGCGTTCTTCAAGGACAAATTGCTGAAAAAATCTTTTCTGGTCGAACAGAAGAAGCCTCAAAACTTTTACAAGAAAAACTTGATCGTTCAGACCCGGAACACAGTGCTGGGGAAGTCTACTTGATTGGTGGTGGCCCTGGCGATCCGGAACTACTGACCTTCAAAGCACTAAGGCTCATGCAACAGGCCGATGTCGTTCTTTACGATGCCTTAGTATCCGCTGATGTACTCGACCTTTGCCGTCGCGATGCCGATTTAATATTTGTCGGCAAAAAGAGAGATAACCACGCCGTACCCCAGGAAGGCATTAACGACCTTCTGGTCAGACACGCACAACAAGGAAAACGCGTTGTGCGCCTGAAAGGCGGGGACCCGTTTATCTTCGGTCGCGGCGGAGAAGAACTGGAAACCCTAAAAGCGCACAATATTCCCTTTCAGGTCGTTCCTGGTATTACTGCAGCCAGCGCTTGTTCAACTTATGCTGGCATCCCATTGACGCATAGGCATTATGCACAATCAGTAAGGTTTGTAACCGGTCAGTTAAAGAATCGCACCAGCGACCTAAACTTTGAAGAGCTGGTGCATCCAAATCAAACCGTTGTTTTTTACATGGGATTACATACCCTGCCGCAACTCAGCAGCAAACTCATTGAACACGGCAAACCCGGCGATACTCCGGCAGCAATTGTTTCCCGGGGTACTTCATCTGACCAGAAAGTGCTGACCGGAACGCTTGCCACCCTGCCTGGACTCCAGGAAAAAGCCAAGCTCGAAGCGCCAGCTCTGATTATTGTTGGGGAAGTCGTTACATTACACGACAATCTGAGCTGGTTCGGTGATGAAGTTCTTGCACAGAACTTAATCCCTGAAACCGCATCCAAAACATAGCTACGAGAGAGATAACCCTACAAAATATAACCATAAAGACGATGTGTCGATTGGTCGCTTTATTGTATACTTTGCGACCAACCTTTTTCTGTTAACGTAGTATTGTGAAAAAACTTCTAAACCTACTTATCACCCTCTCCGTACTCGGCCTCGGCTGCACATTAAGTGCAAGTCTGTACTGGATGGCCGAATCTGAATTTCAAAAGCACATCAAAGAACAAGCCGAAAATGTTCACTTTCAGGTTCAGCAGCGTTTTCGGGTATTTGACGAGCTTCTTTCAAGTGATGAAAAGCAGGTACAGGAACACGCACGCAGAGCCTTAATACGGATGTCAGATGTCCTCATGCATGAGAAGTTTGATCCCAAAGACTGGTCTCCTGAACGCTTAGATAAACTTGCCAAACAACTGGGGGTTGACAGTGTTTATGTCATCAATTCCGAAACTGCTGTTGTTGCGACTAACTTTATTCCAGACCTTGGGTTTAAGCTGGATACCATCTCAGATAGCTTTAAAGATTACCTTCACAATTTATTTAACTCAGGTCGCCTTGAGGTAGACAGGATCAACGTTTCTTCAAAAACCGGCATCATTAAAATCTACGCTTATTATGCGCCGGTGAATTCAGATTACATTCTGGAAGTTTCATACGATGTAAAAAACTACCTCTCCAGAAACCGCTCCTCCAGATACGTTGACTTTATGTTTGGTGATTTCTTTACCGAGATGACTAAAACCAACCCGTTACTGGATCAGGTAGATATATACCTGGTTAACAATTACGCCGCATTTCCATTTCTCCACACAACCCCAGGCCTCTCTCTCTCTGAGCTCCCCGAGATTCCTGAACATGGCATCATGACGGTTAATAAAGACAAAGATATTATCCATTACTACAGCAGGGCAGATTTCAATCGCACCGAACTTCACAGTGCAGATTATTTAGCGATCAGATCCACCTTCAATCTTGAATATATGTACCACCTGATGAACAAGTTTGTAATTCTGAGTCTAATCGTCATAGCTACAATTCTCATTATTGCCTATTTACTGATCTCTCAGCTCTTCAACAAGTGGATCATGAGCAGAATCTTTCGCATCATTGCAGCCCTTGAACGCAGTGCGGATGGTGACTATAGAGACATTCTTGACTCCGACAGAATGGATGAACTTGGCCTGATTGCTCAACACGTAAATAGTATGAACTCACGCCTTGCCGCCCGTGACAAAGAGATTAAGGAATCACGCCTCCAGCTGGAGTATCGAGTCAAAGAACGTACGTCGGACCTACAACTAGAGATTGAGGCGAGAAAAGTAGCCGAGGAAAAACTGATCAAGCAAGCTGAAACAGACCCACTTACAGGAATACTAAATCGACGCGCCTTTGCAGCACGCGCAAATAAAGAGATTGAACGCGCCAAAAGATACAACCGCCCTATTTCAGCTATTCTTCTCGATCTAGACCATTTCAAACAGGTCAACGATAAATTCGGACACCAATGCGGTGATAAGGTCTTGGTTGAGTTAGCAGAAATAATCTCCCCTTGCCTGCGGACCATTGACTGCCTGAGCCGCCATGGCGGTGAAGAATTTCTTATCCTGTTACCGGAAACGGATGAACTTGAAGCATCTCAGATTGCCGAACGCCTGCGTAAAAGAATTGAAGATCATGACATACACTATGAGACAGAGATCTTCAGAGTAACATCCAGTTTTGGTGTCGCCTCCTGGGACAAAGAAGAGCATGAAATTCATCCCACTATACACCGTGCTGACCAGGCTCTTTATATGGCAAAACATAAAGGGCGTAACCAAGTTATCAGCTATAGTACGGAAAGTTTTATCTGATAAGATCCAATATCAGAATTCATAAATCACATCTGGAAAAAAGGATGATTCAGACTGGACTGTTATATCGACTGGCTATTTTCATCCCACTCTTGATCTGCACACTGATCAGCGGTTGCAGCACCACAGAAACTGACGACTCAATCAGACAGCATTCTGAAGGAAGCTATTGCATCAAAGGGGGCCGTTCTAACAATTACAGTTGCGACAAAGCTACTGCAAGCCAGGCGATACCAATGCATCCACGCACTGTAGATGAAGAATGGATGTATGAAACACTTGAAGAGCTTAAGGAATGGTTAAACGATGAAAAGGCGCGCCGTGATCGCTCGCCCAGCTCACCTTAACAACTAACTCAGGACTGGCTATCCATCTGCTTTTTCTTTACTTGATCTAACAGAGACTCTGTAACTTTCTGTATGCCTTGAGCTCGGGCAGCTTTTTCAACTTTATGACGAATTAATTTACGAACAAAAAACGGTGCGGCTTCAACTCTTTTAGTTGCCGCCTCATCCCATTCAAGTTTTACCGCCATAACTACCGCCTGTTTATATTCTATACGTCAAAGCGGGCAGTATACCTTTACTTCAGTATTTACAAAAGCCAACTATACCGTCCAAATTGATGTAGGGCCGCCGCTAAATCTGATCATTAGAAACTGTATATTCATCCTGCACATAAGCTGGTAGATCCTGTTCACTGGGGATAGGAGTTGAATTCCCCTGCTCATCAATTGCCACAAACTTGAATTTCGCCTCGGTCACTTTTTCCCGAATACCAATCCGTCCACGGCGTACCCAGGCCTCAACATGAACCAAAATAGAGGTCCGTCCAACCGCCGCTATTTCAGTGTATACCCCCAGAATATCCCCTACTTTTACGGGACGGATAAAACTCATACTCTCTAAGGCTACAGTAACAACTCTGCCTTGAGCTCTCTGCCCAGCACAGATACCCGCAGCCATATCCATCTGAGAAAGCACCCAGCCGCCAAAAATATCACCCGCAGGGTTGGTGTCCGCAGGCATTGCAATCGTACGTGTGGTTAAACGACCTTGTGTTGTTTCTGACATTGGCTATTCACTGTCTCATTAAGGAAATCAGGCATTATACTTAAGCATAACCACCTAAACCAATTCCAGGTCCTTTAACACCTCAAACTGACTTCTAAGCTCAAGAAATAGACGTTTTATACAGGCAAATCTTTTTCCACATCTTCTGTGGATAAAATAGTGGATAGTTTTTGGGTAGATAGCTAAAGCCCAGTATTTCCGGCACATTCAGCAAAACGTACAAAAAACGAACCGAATAATAATAACCTTATTTTTCAACAAGTTACAAAACAAAGAAAAGAATAACAAATTTCAAAAACACTGCTTCAAAAGCATTGACAAAGAAATTTAAAGCTTGTGCAAAAAAGTATTAGATACGCAGTAATGCGACACGCGTTACCACACAAAAAGCTTGAAAGAACAGAAAAAAGAGGGAAAAGAAGCGAATGCCTGAAAAAGAGATCAGTCTTCAGGCAATTCCAGCTCAATATGAGTTTTGGGAACACAACAACAAGTCAGAATTTCATCACCAAGAAGATCAAGCAGACTTTCCTGAACATACTCAACCTCCCCATCAATCAGCCTCACCTTGCAGCAACCGCAATAACCGCCTCTGCAGTTATAGGGTGCTGGAACCTCCTGAGCCTCTAATGAGTCCAGGAGTGTTGGTTCATACTGATAATAGAAAGTGTGATGGTGATTAACTTTGATCCTACAAGGCCCAGCCATATGTTATGTCCTATAGATCAAAACCATCGAAATCACTATCATCCACCTCATTGTCGATCTGACCAACGAGATAAGAACTGATTTCAGCTTCCTGAGGAGCTACCTGGACGTTATCACTGATCAACCAAGCATTCATCCAAGGTAACGGGTTTTGAGTGGCCGGGAAGATTTCATCCAGATTCAAAGCCTTCATACGTACGTTAGTGATGTACTCTACGTAATCAGACAGAATCTGAGCATTCAAACCAATCATAGATCCTTCACGGAACAGGTATTTGGCCCAGTCTTTTTCCTGCTGTGCGGCTTCTTTGAAAATCGCATAGACTTCAGGCTCACACTCTTTAGCAATTTCCTTAAACTCAGGATCATCAGAACCGGACGCCATGATATTCAGCATGTGCTGAGTACCTGTGAGGTGCAACGCTTCGTCTCGGGCAATCAGCTTAATAATCTTGGCATTACCTTCCATAATGGCACGTTCGGCAAACGCAAAAGAGCAAGCAAAGCTGACATAAAAACGAATCGCCTCCAATACATTAATAGAAACCAGAGTCAGGTATAGCTTTTTCTTTAAGTTCCTGAGCGTAGAGTCATAGACTTTACCATCAACCGTATGAAGACCTTCCCCGTGAATACTGTAAACACTTGAGAGATTGATGAATTCATCATAAAGACGAGTAACGGAATCTGCCCTGCGAATAATCTCAGGGTTAGTCACTATGTGGTCGAATACTTCTGAAGGCTCAGTGATAATATTACGGATAATATGCGTATACGAACGACTGTGGATCGTTTCACTGAACGCCCAGGTTTCAAACCAGGTTTCTAATTCGGGTAGCGATACAACCGGTAAAAACGCGATATTCGGAGAACGCCCCTGAATTGAATCCAGTAATGTCTGATACTTCAGATTACTGAGGAAAATATGCTTTTCATGCTCAGGCATGTTCATGAAATCTTTGCGGTCTGTAGACAGATCCACTTCTTCTGGACGCCAGAAGAAAGAAAGCTGTTTTTCAATCAGCTTTTCAAAGATTGGGTATTTCTGTTTATCGTAACGGGCAACGTTGACGCTGCGGCCAAAAAACATAGGTTCGCGCGTAGCGTCATGTGAACTGTGACTAAACGTTGTGTACGCCATCGGGGTGTTCGTTCCTGAAACCTGATAGGTGAATTAGGGTTCTAACCCATCCCGAAAGATGGGTTATCAATGCTTAAATAAATCTGGTAACGCTGCAAACTGCTAGAGCTTACAAGCACCACCTTCACAACCTTCATCGGCCTGATCAGAGGCCCCATCACGAGTGTTGTGATAGTAAAGTGTTTTCACACCATACTTGTATGCTGTCAGCAGATCCTGAAGTAGCTGTTTCATTGGCACTTTATCATTAGGGAAGCGCGTAGGATCATAATTGGTATTGGCAGAAATAGATTGGTCTACAAACTTCTGCATAATACCCACCAGCTGCAGATAGCCAGTATTGTTCGGTATTTCCCAAAGCAGCTCATACTGATCGCGAAGTTCAGTGTAACCTGGTACAACCTGCTTCATCACACCGTCTTTACTGGCTTTAACCGACACATAACCACGTGGTGGCTCAATACCATTAGTAGAATTGGTAATCTGCGAAGAGGTCTCACAAGGCATCAGTGCTGTCAGGGTACTGTTACGCAGACCAAATTCTTTAATGTCTTCACGCAGCGTTTCCCAGAAATAGTGCAGAGGCTCTTCACAGAACTCATCCACTTCACGTTTATATGTATCGATAGGCAATAAACCTTTCGAGTAAACTGTTTCATCAAACTTAGGACAAGCGCCGCGTTCTTTCGCCAATTCATTTGAAGCTTTAAGCAGGTAATACTGAACTGCTTCAAATGTCTTATGCACCAAACCGTTTGCAGAGCCATCAGAATACTGCACACCATTTTTGGCTAGGTAATATGCAAAGTTGGTAACACCCACGCCCAGAGGACGACGGTTCATGGTCGATGTATGCGCTGCAGCAATCGGGTAGTCCTGATAATCCAGCAGGTTATCTAGAGCCCTAACAATAAGATCGGATAGATTTTCAAGCTCATCCAGATTTTCTAGTGCTCCCAGGTTGAATGCTGACAATGTACACAGAGCAATCTCGCCCTCTTTGTCATTAACATCATTCAATGGGTTTGTAGGCAGAGCAATTTCCAGACATAAATTAGACTGCTTAACCGGCGCCTGAAGCGGATCAAATGGACTGTGTGTATTACAGTGGTCTACGTTTTGAATGTAGATACGTCCTGTTTGCGCACGTTCTCCGGCCAGAATACCGAACAGCTCAACAGCTTTAATTGTCTGTTTACGGATATTTGGATCATTTTCGTATTGAACATAAAGGCGCTCAAACTCATCCTGATCTGCAAAGAATGCATCGTACAGTCCAGGCACTTCATGTGGGCTGAACAAAGTAATGTCACCGCCTTTAATCAGACGGGTATACATCAGCTTGTTGATCTGTACACCGTAATCCAGATGACGAACACGGTTCTCTTCTACACCACGGTTATTCTTCAGTACCAGCAAAGATTCAACTTCAAGATGCCAGATTGGATAGAACAACGTTGCCGCGCCACCACGCACACCACCCTGAGAACAAGACTTAACCGCAGTTTGGAAATGTTTGTAGAACGGAATACAGCCCGTATGGAAAGCCTCACCATTACGGATTGGGCTACCCAGAGCACGGATTCGACCCGCGTTGATACCAATACCCGCACGCTGAGAAACGTATTTAACAATAGATGCCGAAGTCGCGTTAATGGAATCCAGGCTGTCTCCACACTCGATCAGTACACAGGAACTGAACTGACGCGTTGGTGTACGAACACCTGCCATAATCGGCGTCGGTAGAGATATTTTGAAAAGTGATGTCGCATCGTAAAAACGCTTCACATATTCCAAACGGCTCTCTTTCGGATAATCTGCAAATAGACATGCCGCAACCAGCATATATAAAATCTGAGGGCTTTCGTAGACTTCACCGGTAACACGGTTCTGAACCAGATATTTACCTTCCAGCTGCTTCACAGCTGAATAGGAAAAGTTCATATCTCGCTTATGATCCAGATGACTATTCAGCTCATCCCATTCGGCTTCGGAATAATCTTCAATCAGGTGCTTATCATAACGTCCTGCATCCACCTGGACTGAGACGTGCTCAAACAAATGCGGTGGTTCAAACTTACCGAAAGCACGTTTCCGTAAATGGAAGATAGCGAGACGCGCTGAAAGGTATTGATAGTCTGGAGCATCCTCAGAGATAAGGTCAGCGGCAGACTTAATCAGAGTTTCGTGAATGTCGAAGGTTTTCATGCCTTCGAAGAACTGCAAGTGAGCTTTTAACTCTACTTCTGATGGCGATACCGCATTTAATCCATCGGCGGCCCAGATTACTACTTTGTGAATCTTTTCCAGATCCAACTTCTCTTGCCGTCCATCCCTTTTGGTTACCATCAGATCTTGCTGCATGCGACTTTCCAACTGAAACTCATGATATTGTAATTGTATTGCTGTATACCAGTGCATTCGACGTCATTGCGACCCATTTGAATGCAAGAAACCCTCTACTGACAAGGGTTACAGCTTCTTCTACTCTAGCTACCCAAAACACACAAGATGTAGTGTCGGGTAGCAATTTAAACACTAAATATAGTGATCCAGAGCGTTAATGCAATACTTGATTTTACTAGATGTTGGGTGTAGGCAAACAGTACGCAACTGCGTAAACATTGATATGCCGTGGGCTGTAGAGGAGATTAACCTTAACAGGCCTTTGTTACATTTTTTAAATTTTTTTTGCACGTAAAAACACACTCAAAAACCATGCCAGATAACTGCTCAATATCTGTTCATAAAAGGCCCGTTTCCACCCACTTAAATCGTAAGGTTTTAGAGAACCTTTTCGCTCGATATAGAGCTAAAGAACAAGTATCGGTTTCTGCACAATTCCTGTACAATCCGCAGCCAATTTCAAACTTCGGGTAGAGGTAAAAATATGCGTTTAGCAGAGATCGAAGCAATAGCCCTGAATATTGGATTGGCCGTATTTGCAGCTTTTATTTTCTTCATCATTTACGACTTGGCTAAAAAATCTAAAGCCGGTAAATTCGGGACAGCCATTTTGTTCTTTGCCCTCGGGCTCGGACTGGCTGCGTTTATAGTTAAGACCGTTGTAGTTGAAATGATTGGCTGACCCAGATCCATCATTTCAACTGCTCTTCAGTTTTTCTTCCGTAATCTGTTCCAACATGCCTATGGCAGGATCAACTTCATAAGCCCTGCCAAACCCTACAACATATGACCCGCTTGTCGGCTGCAGGCAAAACAGATGGAAATCGTTTAGCGTTCTGAGCATCGCCATGATGTTGCCGAACTTATTTTCCATCGTATCCAGTATCGGCTGGTAATCAGCGCTCTCCCTACTGACCTCTACAGCATCGCACTGATAGATTAAACGCTCTCGGGCAAACTGATTTTGAGATTGCTCCTCGTCGGCAATAAACATGATCGAAGCCCGGCTATGGTTCTTCAGGTTTTTTGTATGAGATGCCAGCTCGCTGATAAATAGATGAAACGCCCCCTTTTCATCCCGATAATAAGGCGCATAACTTATTTCCGGATCGCCTTCTCGGTTAAGTGTTGAGAGTAAAAGTGTCTGCTTACTTTTTTGTAAAGCCATGCACTCTTCTGATAACTCCTGAACACTTTTTTCCTTCTTAGACATGACACTCCTTAAACTCTATGTACACAAAAAACTCATGGATATACCAGTGCAGCCGATAGCCATTTTAAAGAATGGTATTTTTTGCAGGTTGACCTTGTAATGACTGAACAACAGCGTGTTATACATCACCCTGAAGAATTTTCGATTGAGTTACAACAAAAGAAAACGCCATATCCGATCTCTGATAAATTTTTAAACCTGAAACTGGTTTGCCACTCTAGCACTCCCTTCTCATCAGGAGAATCCGTTGCCATTCATTTACCCACCGTCAGTAACAATGAAGAGGTGATGGGCGTGGTTGAATGGTGCAACTCTGCTCAACGAGGTTTCGAGCTGGGTATAAAATTTTCCGATCCTAATGAACTGATGCGCCTTCGCATGCTTGAACAGATTTGTTTTATCAAACGCTACCGCAATCATGTGTTGCATATTGAAGGCAGAGACCTATCTGATCAGGATGCCGCGCTTGAGTGGATAGCAAAATACGCACGTCTATTTCCCAACGTAGGATAATTTCTCTTCAGTGATCACAGATAAGGAGTTCGGAGGTATAATAGTTTTTTTTACATCCGAACTGGAAATCTCAGATGCAACAGAAAGTAGTAACAGCTGCCGGTATTGAAATCGCCAACGATAAGCCTATGGTTTTATTCGGCGGCATGAACGTACTTGAATCACGTGATTTGGCGCTCAGCATTGCGGAAGAATATGTCAAAGTCACTGAAAAGCTGAACATACCCTACGTCTTCAAGGCATCCTTTGATAAAGCCAATCGTTCTTCTCTAAGCTCTTTTCGCGGACCAGGTCTGGATGAAGGGCTTAAAATTCTGGAAGAGATTAAAACAACTTTTAACGTGCCGCTGATTACCGATGTCCACGAACCACATCAGGCGGCACCCGCCGCTGAGGTGTGCGATATCATCCAGCTTCCCGCCTTCCTGTCGCGTCAAACAGATCTGGTTCAGGCGATGGCCGAAACCGGTGCAGTGATCAATATTAAAAAAGCACAGTTCCTCGCTCCTCAGGAGATGAAGCATATCCTGCACAAATGTGAAGACGCGGGTAATGATCGCCTGATCCTTTGTGAACGCGGTTCCTGTTACGGTTACAATAATCTGATCGTTGATATGCTGGGTTTCTCGATCATGAAAGAGTTTGGCTACCCAATCATGTTCGATGCAACACACGCTCTCCAGATGCCTGGAGGAAGAGCTGACTCTGCAGGCGGAAGACGAGCGTTGGCGGCGCAGTTATCCCGAGCAGGATTATCACAAGGCATTGCCGGCCTATTTTTAGAAGCACACCCGGACCCGGAACAAGCCAAGTGTGATGGCCCCTGTGCTCTGCCTCTCAGCGCTCTGGAAGCTTATCTGACTCAGATGAAAGCCGTCGATGAATTGGTCAAAAGCTTTCCAGAGCTGGATACCTCCTGCTAATTTCATCACACATTATCAAACCACCCTATATGGGTGGTTTTTTATTGGAATTTTTTTCTCCGAACAACACTTTGAAAAATAAGCAGATTAGGGGCTGACTTACCCCACTACCCTTGTCTATGATAGAAGCATAGTGACAAGACAGGCAGACAAACCAAATGAGTGATACTCCTGACTCTCTCTATCAGGCCTTACAACCCGATGCAGTCATTGGACCAGACCATCATCGCTTTAAGCTGATTAAGCAAGGTCATGAACACCCCCTTGGGCAACTCTGGCAGGCAGAAGACCAGAGCGTTACAGGAAACCCTGTCGTTACCCTTCTGATGCTCGCCCCACAATTGCTGAAACAAAAAAGTTTCGTCGAAGGCATCAAAACCCACTCCACCCAGATAAAAGCAGTTAAAAACAAACATATTGCAGAGTGTTACGGTTACTTCACTGAAAAGGGCAAACTCATGTTTTTGTCCTTCGAAAAGCTGGACGGCCTTACACTCAAGTCAATGATGGAGAAAGGTAGTCAACTCACTGCAAAACAACAGATGACTTTGATCCATCAGATAGCTTATGCCATCGACATCAGTTATCAGAAACTCCATACAGCTCATGGTTGTCTGGAAACCGGGACCCTGTTTGTAAATAGAAAAAGCGGCATAAAACTAACTATGCATGGTTTACGGGACACACTGGAATCCGTAACCGACCTTCTGCCACAACCAGTATTTTATCCCCAATATCAGGCACCTGAAGCGTTTCACCCGGATAAACTGGATCGCCGTGCAGATGTATATTCCTTTGCCTGCATCCTCTACGAGATGATGACAGGAAGAGCACCTTTCAGTGTTGATGACACTGAGGCTGACAGAGTCAGACGAGAACTTCCTCAACCCGAGGGGCTCGATGAGGAACAATGGCAGGAGCTGCAGAAAGCCTTTTCTACCAATCTGGAAGATCGGTTCGCCACTTGTACCGAACTGGTCAAAGCAGTATTCACTCCTGAAGATGACAAAAAGGAAGAAGAAACCTCTTCCGAACAAACGACAACAGAAGAAGCTTCAACTGAAACGGAAGAGGAAAAACCAGCAAAAAAATTCCGCCTGCCAACATTCAAATTCCCATCGATTCCCAAATATCTATCTTATTCACTGGTTGGGTTCGGAATTTTTGTTGCCGGTTACTTAATAGGCTGGTCAATCTCGAGTTTCATCAACTTCAAGGAAAAGGATTTTCAAGCGCTGCAAATCCAAAAGCAGCAGGAAGCTTTGCAACAAATGTACAGTTCCTTACAAGCCCAGCAGGAATTGCATAAGGCACAGGAGCAACAACTTCGGGATAAGAATATAGAATTGCAGCTGCTGCAAAATGATTTGGACAAAGCTTTAAAACAAGCTGGCACGGGCGATCCGGAGCAACCTGGTAACCAGATTTTCAAGGACCAGATCAATGACAGCCTTTACGGCCCGGAAATGGTTCTTCTGCCTTCAGGACAATACCGTATGGGAGACCAGAGCGGCCAGGGTGATGACAACGAAAGACCTGTACACATCGTTACAATTAAAAAACCTTTTGCCGTTTCAAGATATGAAGTGACTTTCAGTGATTACGATGCTTTCGCCAAAATGACCAAACGCCCACTACCCGACGACGAAGGCTGGGGAAGAGGTAACCGACCGGTCATCAATGTCAGTTGGAGAGATGCAAAGGCTTATGCCGAATGGCTGACGGATAAAACAGGCCAACCCTATCGTTTGCCCTCCGAAGCAGAATGGGAATATGCAGCCAGAGCAGGCAACCTAACCACGTTCTGGTGGGGTGACCGCATGCAACCAAATATGGCAGTTTGTTCAGGCTGTGGCAGCGAATGGGACGGTAAACAGACCGCTCCTGTCGGAAGTTTTCCAGCCAATAGTTGGGGACTGCATGATATGACCGGCAATGTGGATGAGTGGGTCGAGGACTGTTACGAGGACAATTATAACCTTGCGCCACTCGATGGTTCAGCCTATACACAAAGGGTCTGCAGTGATCGCGTGATGCGCGGCGGCTCCTGGTTTGAAATCGACCGTCTTATTCGTCCCGCCAGCCGATACCGCCACCCAACGGATGCAAAACGTAACAGCTGGGGCTTCCGTGTTGCTCTGGACATGCAATAACCAGCCTCTGCACTTCAGCACCCATTCAGGGTAGGGGCTGTCTACTGCGCTCTATAATCAATTCAAAAGGAGAGTACAGCATGCTGCAAGGAAAACTGAGCCTGACGCTACTTTTGCTCACATATGCTACTTCATCGATTGCCAGCCCTCTTTATATTGGCTCAGACAAACGCCAGACTGTCTCTCTGACTCTCTACAACCAAAACCTGGGACTGGTGAGAGAAAGCCGTGAGATCCCACCTCTGCAAGAAGGTCAGGAAATTACGCTTGAGGATGTCAGCCAGCAACTTCAGGTTGAAAGCCTCAGAATCAGTAATGCCGGTCAGATCCTGGAACAAAACCTCAATACCAATACTCTCAACCAACAAAGTCTGCTTGAGCATTACACCGGTAAAACACTGCAATTGGCGCGACTCAATCCAGCTACAGGTCAGGAACTCATCAGCACCGTCAAATTACTCAGCGTAGAAGGCAATCGGGCTCTTATTAAACGCGAGAACCGTTTCGAAACTATTCCTTTGAATAACCAGTGGCGTTTTATCTTCCCCTCTTTACCTCAACAACTGCTGGCAAAACCGAGCCTCAATTTTCGCAGTTCTGGTACAGGAAGAACCCAAACGGCTGAGATTAGCTATCTAAGCGCGGGACTTAATTGGAATATGGATTATGTCCTGACGCTCAATGATTCAGGTCAGCATGTCTCACTCGATGGCCTCGCCAGCCTGACCAACCAAACCGGTACCGATTTCAAGCAGGCTGATATAAAGCTCCTTGCAGGAGAACTCTACCAACCCAGAAACCGCTACCAGATGCGTCAAAAGGGAATGGAAGTGATGAGTGCAATGTCTGCTGACGCGGCAGCAGCCCCTAGAGAGCAGTTGCAAGATTTTCACCTTTACACTCTGCCACGAAAAACCGATCTTCTGAACGGCCAGGTAAAACAAGTCTCCCTGCTAGCGGCACAAGGAATCAAGATTGACCGTGGTTACAGCTATCAGTTTTTAATTTACCCCACTCTGGAAAGAAACCAGCACCGGGTTAAACCTGAACTCACAGTAAAATTCAAAAACGAACAAGGTAATCAGCTTGGCATTCCTCTGCCCGCAGGCAATCTTAGAACCTTTGCACCAGACAGTAATGGACACCTTCAGTTTATTGGGGGTGCGAACATTAACCACACAGGTGAAGGCAATGAAGTTGAGGTAAAACTAGGAAAAGCATTCGATCTATCCATTCATCGAAAACAAACTCATTTCAGCAAAACCTTCAATGGATTTCTTGTGGGCCAGGAACTTCGTATCAGCAACAGCCGCTCAACACCGGCTAAGCTGGAACTCACAGGTAATTTCCCTCTCAAGTGGAGTATGAAGAGCAGTAGCCACCCCCATGAAAAGGTTATGGGCGGAAGCGTTCGCTGGCTCATCGATGTTCCTGCTAAAGGCGATGCCGTCTTAAAATTCAAAGTAGAAATGGAGAAGCGCTGATTTGTCCGAGCCCTTCTGCCCAGAATGCGGTCTGGAAACGCCTTGGTGTTGTTGCCATCAAGTTACACCCCGTAGCTGCGGGGTCTCTATTGTTTTGCTCTTGAATGAGAACGAACCCGCCAGACCCACTACCACCAGCAGGATAATTCAGAAAGCACTGCCTGAGACGCAAACATTTATCTGGCAAAGAACCGCACAACCAGATGCCCTGATTAAACAGATTGAGGATCCGGATACTGATGCTTGGTTACTCTTCCCCGCAGACCGTCCCGAGATGGAGAAAAAAGTCAGAGACTTCTCCAGAACCGATCGGAAGAATACACTTCTCATAGTGCCGGACGGCACCTGGAAAGAGGTCCGAAAAATTGTGCGTAAAAGTCCTTGGCTGGCACAACTCCCAATTCTGGCTTTAGCGCCCCAAAAGCCTAGCCAATACACATTGCGTCGTAATGCGCACCCGGGGCAACTCTGTTCTGCGGAGGCTCTTTCGGAAGCATTAATTCAGATTGGGGAGTTAGAAGCAGGCCAAACACTGCATGATGCATTTGACCTGTTTATGGATGCTTTTGATCAACAGCAAAAAAGGATCACTCCTTAACGCTGTTTGCTTTTATTCAGATACATGCGTTTATCTGCTTGTTCGAGCAGCTCTTCAATGGTTGATCCGTCTGTCACTTCAATACAGCCTGAACTGAATTCAATCAGGTACTCTCTGGAGTTTTCCTGATACTCCTGCAATAAAGATTCCTCAAGACGACTTACCAGCTTTTGCGTCCCTTGCTCATCAGTATCAACCAGCAACACTGCAAACTCATCTCCACCGACGCGGCCCATAACATCGGAATCCCGACACACTTTCTGCATATGCTGCGTAAAGATTTTCAGGGCCTGATCTCCCTCTTTATGCCCCAAGGTGTCATTGATCTGCTTAAAATGGTCCAGGTCCAGAAACATCAAAGTCGCCGAAACCTTCATCCGACAGCAATAATTTAACGCCTTAGAGGCAAGCACTTCAAAGCCTCTTTTGTTGGATAGTTGCGTTAGCTCATCCAGCGTAGCCAATTCAATGGCTGCCAATTCCCGCTCGGCCATTGCGGCCAAATCTTTGAAATCTTCAATATCCTGCGCACTTAACTGACGAGGCCGTCTATCAATAATACACAAGGTACCCAATTTATGACCGCTGATATGCGTTAAAGGGCAACCTGCATAAAAACGTATATGTGGATCAGACAGAACCAAAGGATTATCACTGAAGCGACTGTCTTCTAATGCATCCGGTATAACGAAGACATCATTACCCAAAATGGCATGTCCGCAGAAGGATATCTCCCGACTCGTTTCTGTCGCACTCAACCCCATACAAGACTTAAACCACTGTCGGTTTTCATCAACCAGACTGACAAGCGCAATGGGAACATCAAACAGACGTTTTGCCAGACGCGTCAAACGGTCAAACCGCTCTTCAGAGGCTGTATCAAGGATATTCAGTGAACGAAGACAAGCAAGACGCGACTCTTCATTTTCAGGTGTATCAGGTGTCTTCATATCTCATCCATTAATACAAAGTAACGCTATCAGGATAGCAGCCGGATGCAACTTTGGAAATCGCACAGAACCCCTTAAAAGCCACATATTACAAAGGGTTAAGCCATTACCTAGACATAAACGTCTTACTACGCTGCCTCTATACAAGGTAGACTACTTTTTATTACGGCAGTACCTTGTAAACAGATTACTGATATCGACCTGCTGTAATAAATTCACCAAAAGTCTCACACCAAACAATCACAGAATTGTAATCCCCCAGAGGAATACCCTCAGCAAGGGGAACAACAAAGTTCTCAAATGTTTTTACTTCACCTACGCGCAGCATTTTTGGCTTTAAACGGTTGAAATCTGCTTCTGTTTCTACAAATTCAGGAGATAGATACAGTTTGTAGTCAGGCCCCGGGGCCAGCGTTCCCATCAAAGTAATGGATTGATTGTTAATTGATACCGAGCCTTCCCCCCAGTGTAAAGAGTCACTGTCCTGTAGGTCTTTGCGGAATTCTGTTGTGTAGAGCGAACCGGAGGATGCCTGGAGTACTTCAGTCTCAGAAGGTGCCGGAGGGGCAATTAGAATTGGTAGAAGATAAATTCCCAATGCAAAGCCAGCGAAGCCAACCAGTCCATGTGAAAAAAGCAGCCCGATGATTTTAACCAACTTCATAAAATATCCCTTATGCAGAAACAAAGTACACCCAAATTGGTTTCTTAACCTATGAAAAAGTTCAATGAATAGCCGGCAATTTACTTTGCCATTTCAGTGCCTCTTCCCTGCTCACTGACTGTCCTAACTCACCTTCGCTGAAGATATCCACCAGCCTTTTGATGGCGAGCTGATGCCCATGTTCTGCTGCTCTGGTGTAATAACTTAAAGCCTTGAACTGGTCTATTTGAAAATAGTGTTCAAAACCCTCTTCATAGATCCGCCCCATCTGATACTGAGCTTTATAATCGCCCTTCTCTGCCGCTTGTTGAAGGTAAATTCCACCCTGAATGCGGTTTTCAGGTCCATCTCCACGAAAATGCAGAAGGTGTCCATAAACAGACAAAGCTTTTTGATGTCCATTATCCGCAGCGAATCTAAACAGCTTCATCACTAGGTCATGTTTTTTACGGGACTTCTTCTGAACGGATGAACGAAACATCGTGTAGGCAATCATGAAGACTAAAGGAGCGATTAAACGTGAAAACCAGCGCATAGTTATTCCATTAGAGGTTTCTATATAAAGGCAATTTTAATCCGATTAGTCGCTAATAACATCACAAAGAGCTTGATACTGTTCTATATTGTGAGATAAAAATTGCAGCATAAAAGAAATTAAAGCTTTAACTCTTATATCGTATAGAAATATAAGAAAAACAATTACTCCATTATTACGAGAAACCCATGAAGATTTACGAAGATAATTCTTTGACCATTGGCAACACACCACTGGTTCACCTGAAACGCCTTGCGCCTGATCTGAATATCTACGGCAAAATAGAATCGCGCAACCCGGCGGGCTCGGTGAAATGCCGCATCGGCGCAAATATGATCTGGAATGCGGAAAAAAGTGGTGCTCTGAAACCAGGTATGACCATGGTGGAGCCAACCAGTGGTAATACAGGTATTGCACTGGCCTTTGTAGCCGCTTCTCGTGGATATAACATTATCTTTACTATGCCTTCATCGATGAGCCTTGAGCGCCGTAAAATCATGAAGTCTCTGGGGGCAGAAATTGTGTTAACCGAGCCAGCTAAGGGCATGAAAGGTGCCATCGCTAAGGCTGAAGAGATTGTAAGTAGCGACCCTGAACACTATCTGATGCTGCAGCAATTTGAAAACCCGGCCAACCCGGAAATCCATGAGAAAACCACTGGACCAGAAATCTGGAACGATACGGACGGTGAAGTCGATATTCTGGTTGCAGGTGTAGGAACAGGCGGCACGATCACAGGCTGTACCCGCTACATTAAACAAACCATGGGCAAACCCATCACTTCAGTCGCGGTGGAACCTGTTGACTCTCCGGTCATAACCCAGACTCTGAATGGGGAAGAAGTCAAACCGGCCCCCCATAAAATTCAGGGGATTGGCGCTGGCTTCGTGCCTAAAAACCTGGATCTGGAGTTGATTGATCAGGTAGAGCAGGTTGATAACGATGACGCTATCGCCACCGCCAGACTGTTGATGGAAAAAGAGGGCATCATGGCCGGTATCTCCTGTGGTGCTGCGCTATGTGCAGCATTAAGAGTTGCGAAACAGCCGGGCAACGAAGGTAAGAAAATCGTGGTTATTTTGCCAGACTCTGGTGAGCGTTACCTATCTTCTGCCCTGTTTGCCGGAATGTTTACGGATAACGAGTTGGTACAGTAGTTCACATACTCCACAAAAAAGCCGGGCCTCAATGCCCGGCTTTTATGGCTAAAAATGATTAATTCATCAACTTACGAATCTGATCGTGGGAAGGGAAAGCTTCCAGATGATCCACATGGACGCTTGGGTCACTGGTTTTAATCACATTGTACCAAGCAGCCTTTCTTTGCTCCCCTTGATAACAACCATCAACTTCGTAGTTCTCGCCATCTACTGCTAGAATCGCAATAGTGCGAGTATTAATTTCGGTTCTCATAGCTCTACCCTGACTTTTGTAATTTTTATACAGAAAGCATAGTTGAACACCTGTTTTTTAACAATTTTTGTACAAAAAACAGTCTAAATACACGAGCCTTATGTAAAGGTATTACCTTTGAAAAGTTTGTTTCTTCCCGTTGGTCTGTTGCTTTGTTTTATTCTGGCCTGGTCTTTCCCTGAACCGGGTACTGCAGCGAAAGAGCTCGGCCTGATACCCTGGATGGTAGTGGTAATTTTTCTGGTAAATGGCTATCAAACCAACCTGAGCGAGTTACCAAAGAGCCGGTCTTTTTTGTACGCTTTAATCGGCGGTGGCTTTTTATCATTAATCATCAGCCCTATGATCGGACTAGGTGTTGCTCAGGCGATGGCTCTGCCCGCCGGAATCGCATTGGGCATCATTGTAACCGCCACCGTTCCACCGACATTTTCAACCTGTATTGTGATGACTCAACTTAGTGGCGGTTATCCACTCTGGTCATTGATGATGACAGTGATTCTAAACATTGCCGGGGTATTTACGATTCCATTTATGCTCGGCTATGTAATGGAAGGCAGCGGAGAAATCAGAATCGAACCGCTCTCACTGCTCCTGACTCTGATCCTCTTGGTATTACTGCCATTCCTGCTGGGTATTGTTGCAAGAAGTCTTTCCTCATTAGATCCACGAAGTGTCCTGCTTCAATACCTGCCATCCAGCTGCATTATTCTGACGGTATGGATGGCGTTATCCGATTCCAACGAGCTGTTTCAAACTCTGCAAGCATTAACACTCGTCCAGATTGCGATAGCCACACTGATCATTCACTTTGGCCTGATGGCTCTGAGCTACCTGTTAAGCCAGATATTAAAGCTGGAGCCGCAAGCACGGATCGCTATGCTGTTTACCCTGTCACAGAAAACGCTGCCGGTATCAATCAGCGTCCTGGCGGCTTTGGATATACCTATAGGTGAAGCGGTATTGACCTGCGTTCTGTTCCACTTCCTTATGCTGCTTACAGACTCACTTCTTACGCCACGACTGGCTATAAAATCAGCCAAGTGATTGTAGAAATTCAACGGAAGGGGCAAAGAAAGCCTGCCCGGTTACAGCTCGGGTATATTTCAGCAGGTGATCACAATGTCCATTGCCATCCCCTTCAATCATACTTTTCAGCATTAAAGTGAAGTTGTTTGGTGTACGGCAGTAACTCGCGAACATCAAACCGCATTCCTGCGTATTTCCGTAAGGCATACTGTGGCGCAGAATTTCCACCGAATTACCCTCAGCATCTTTTAGAGATGTGCGCTTAGTATGGGAGGTTAATTCTTTATCCGCAGACGCATACTCTATATTGTCCTGCTTAGTTCTGCCGATGGTGTCTTCCTGTTTTTTAACCGGCTGTTTATTCCAGTACGACATGTTATGAACATAACGCTGTAAATGGATATAAGAGCCGCCTGCAAAGGCAGGGTCATCCTCTGCGACGACTGCCACTTCAGCGCGATGATCACCCTCGGGGTTTTCTGTGCCGTCGACAAAGCCTGTGAGATCTCGGTTATCCAGATATCGGAAACCTTCTACCTCCTCTACCAGCTCTACGGCATCACCCAGCAACTTATTCAGCTCCTGTGCCAACTTAAAGTTCACATCTTTACGATCTGAGCGAAGATGCAACAACAGATCCACAGGCGTATTTGGCGCGACCAGTTCACCATTTTCCAAACTTGGGAACGGGCTCAATTCTTTAGGCTGCGTATTTGGTGATAGTTCCGACCAGTAACAACTCCCAACCGCAACGACAATATGAATCTTCGCATCCGGGTATTGGCTGGAATAATCGTCCTGCAGCTTAGGAACTTTCGCCAATCCCTTTTTCACCTGCTCGAGAGCATTCTCATTTTTAGTTTGGTTAAACGTCAGAAAAAGTGCTGATGGGTTAGCTTCTGCTATAACGCCAGTTTGAACATGCATTGGTGACTTCCCTCTCAAAAGGCTTTATCCCAGTATAAATTGCCTAATCAGGATTGAAAATTAAGCATTACCTATTGAGCCTATAAACTTATCAAATAGATAGAACTGAATTTTTCCAAAAGCTTATTGTCTCTTTAACAATAAATACAAAGAGACAAAAAATTTTGAAAAAAACACTGCTCATCCTGATTCTGCTAATCCCTACCAGTGTATTTGCAGCCCCCAGTGCGGAGCTCTGGAGTTACTGGCAGAAACACAATCCGGAAAACTCACTGAGAGTTGACCATTCCAGTTGGCAAAACTGGCTACAGAAATATGTGCAGCAAGGGTCTGATGGCATTAATTATGTCGCCTATAAAACGGTCTCTGAAGCGGACAAAAAACAGATCGCCAGTTACATTTCCGGGTTGGAAAAAATCAAAATCACCCAGCACAACCGAGCTGAACAACGCGCTTTCTGGATCAACCTCTATAACGCTCTGACGGTTGAACTGATTCTTCGTCATTACCCGGTCGACTCTATCCGGGATATCGATATTTCACCGGGATTCTTCAGTAGCGGCCCCTGGCAAAAGAAGCTACTGATGATCGAAAAACAACCCCTTAGTCTGGACGATATTGAACACCGTATTCTCAGGCCAATCTGGCAAGACCCCAGAATTCATTATGCGGTCAATTGTGCCTCTATCGGGTGCCCAAACCTGAGTAAAGAAGCATTCAGATCAGACAACACAGATGCACTTCTCACCGAAGGAGCAATCGCGTATATCAATCATCCCAGAGGGGTTTCTGTGAAAGATAGGGAGCTTAGCCTATCCAGTATTTATAAATGGTTTAGGGGTGATTTTGGTAAGAGTGATCAGGATATAATTAACCACTTAATGCAATACGCTGCACCCGCCCTGAAACAAACCTTGAGCAGCATGAGTGAGATCGACGAATATCAATACGACTGGAACTTGAATGAAAGTGAACTTAACCTTTAGCTACCGGGCGTGATGTATCCCGGATCCATTCACTCCAGGAACCCGCATAAAGACGGCTTCCGCCCAGGCCTGCGAATTCCATGGCCAACTGATTATGGCAAGCCGTCACCCCGGAACCACACATATGCACAACGCTTTGCGGCTCAACCCCACGCAGAAGTTCCAGCCACTCAGTTTTTAACTGACCGGCAGATTTGAACTGACCGTTGTCGAGGTTATCTGTCAAAGGTCGGTTAACAGCACCGGGGACATGCCCAGCTATAGGATCAATCGGTTCCGCTTTGCCCAGAAACCGTTCTTCGGCTCGGGCATCAACCAGCAGCGTCTCTGAACCGTTTAATTCTCTGAGCAGTTGCTCTGCACTCAGATTCATCCGGTCATGGTGCACAGGTTCGAAGTCAGCAACCGCAGTTTTAGGAAGGTCAGTGCTACTCACATAGTTCTGTAGCCAAACTGGGTACCCCCCATCCAGAACCGCGACAGCATCATGTCCTAACCAGCGCAACAACCACCAGGCTCTGGCAGCCATTGCACCGCCACAATCGTCGTAAACAACTACCTGAGTTTGCGATGACACGCCCGCCTGCACCAATATATGGGCAAGTTTTTCCGGGTCAGGCAAAGGATGACGACCGCTGTCTGGCGTAATAGCAGAAGAAAGATCATTGTCCAGATGCAGATAGTGGGCACCTGGGATATGCCCTTGTTGATAAGCAGCAAAACCAGCTGCGGTATCCATCAGATTGAAACGGCAATCAAATATTACCCAGTCATCCCGATTAAGATGCTGGTTTAAAGTGTCTGCAGAAACAATCGTTTGATGCATACCGGCTCACCGTCAAAGGTATTGTGCTAGCTCTTCCTGTAACAGATCCAGCTCATTCTGAGCTTTTTGTTTGGCTTTTTTCTTCAGACTTTCAACCTGAACAGATTTTTCAGCAACAATCTGCTGAGCAGCCGCATTTTTATCTTCTGCCTGTTCTACTGTATCCAGCAAAGGTTTCAACTGCATCAGTATACCTCTGCGGCGACCTTCCTCTGCACGAGCAATCGCTTCTGCGGATTTTTCTTTCTTCTGTTTCTCTTCTTTGGCTTTTGCAACATAGGTCAGTGGACGAATACCCGCAGCGATACGCGCTTTATCCATTACTGGCGTAGCAACTTCACGCGCTTTCTCTGCGCCTTTCAGCAGCACCTCTTCTACCGCACCCAGATCATTCATCAGTTCATTGTAGCGGGCACGAGGTTCGGCCAGTTTCGCATCCAGATATTCAAACAGTTCTTTTTTGGCGTCGCCCCAGCCAATACCATTTTCAAACTGCTGACGCATTGCGGCGGTTTCCTGAGCATTGGAAAAGCAGCTGTATAGCTGGAAGATTGTGCTGTTATCAGCATCTTTAGGCTCACCCGGTTCACGGGTATCTGTTTTGATCTGTTTGATCAATTTATACAGCTCATCAGAAGAACCAAACAGCGGAATGGTGTTGTCGTAACTCTTGGACATTTTACGGCCATCCAACCCCGGGATCAGTTGAGTTTCCTCATCCACAACAGCTTCCGGTAGAGTGAACAGGTTCTCAAAAGTGTGGTTGAAACGACCGGCCACATCACGCGCCATCTCAATATGCTGAATCTGGTCTTTACCCACTGGAATCAGATCCGCATTAAACATCAGGATATCCGCAGCCATCAGAATCGGGTAACTGAATAAACCCATAGTTACGCCATCATCCAGATCAGCTTTCCCAGAATCACGGTTGGCATCAACAGAGGCTTTATACGCATGCGCCCGGTTCATCAAACCTTTGGAACACATACAAGTCAGAATCCAGGTGAGTTCAGTAATCTCTGGAATATCCGTCTGACGGTAGAACGTGGCTTTGTCGGTATCAAGACCAAGGGCTAACCAAGTAGCTGCAATTTCACGCGTAGACTGAGCAACCCGCTCAGGATCATGGCACTTAATCAACGCATGATAATCTGCCAGGAAATAGAAATTGTTGTACTGCTCCCCCTGACTCATATCAATTGCAGGTTTGATCGCCCCCAGATAGTTACCAATATGCGGCGTACCTGTTGTTGTAATACCGGTCAGAACGGTTTTCTTTGCCATGACTTTGTCTCTTAATACCAATCAGCCATTATGATAAGTGACTGATAACACTGAACTCATATAATTGGCGGGTATAATACCGGATTATTAACGGTTGAGCAGTGCCTGATTTCGTAGTAAAAGTGATGTTCTGATATATAAAGTAAGTTCTTTAGCGCTGACAACAGTTCTACAGTCCACAATATAAAAATAAAAGAGACCGTAATGAGTGAATCAATTGCATCCTGGATAACCCTTTCTGCCCTATTTGCCAGTATCGGCTGGTATATCTACCAAAACACTGACCGCAACATCAACAACCTGATGATGTGTGCAGCCTCCGGACTTTTATGCTTTTGTGGCGGTTTTCTGATTTCCGGAGCAATCATGAAAATGACCGGCAGCTTCGACAGTGCTTTAGTCCCGGCCTTTCTGGTTTGTATGGGTACCGCAGGCTGCGCCACTTCACACTCGGTCTATAAAAAGAAACAGACCTCGCAGCAAAAAACTCAGTAACCCCTCAACTGTGTTCAGAGGTGACGAAGTGTTTGGGAATAATTCATAGTTCCTTAAAGCATTAAACACACTCACCACGTGATTCATTGTTAAAAGCAATAAAGGCCATAAAATTAATGGCCTTTTTTGTATGCCCGGTCAGTTGTATCATCTGTGGAAACTAAAATACCTGAAGATGATCCCTATGCTGATTGTTGTTTCTCCTGCTAAAACTCTGGACTACGAAACTGCGCCGACCACCAGCAGTTACACCCAACCCCAGTTTCTTGAACACTCTCAAGTGCTTATTGATGAGCTAAAACAGCTATCTGTGCAAGACGTCGCGGAACTGATGAAACTGAGTGACAAACTCTCCAGCCTTAACGTTGCCCGTTACGAATCCTGGACACCAGAGTTCACTACAGAAAACGCTAAGCAAGCAGTACTGGCCTTCAAAGGCGATGTGTATACCGGACTGGATGCAGAATCACTGTCTGAAGAAGACCTGCTATTTGCACAACAGCACCTACGTATTCTTTCAGGGCTGTACGGCATACTTAAACCACTGGACCTGATGCAACCCTACCGCTTAGAGATGGGTACCAGGTTTGGCAACAGCCGTGGTAAAAATTTATATGAATTCTGGGGTAACACCCTCTGCGATCAACTCAACTCCGAACTGGAAGATGCGCAGGAAGCGGTCCTGATAAACCTGGCCTCCAACGAGTATTACAAAGCTGCAAAAGAGAAAAACCTCAATGCCCGGATCATTACCCCAGCCTTTAAAGACTGGAAAAATGGCCAATACAAGATGATCAGCTTTTATGCAAAAAAAGCCCGTGGCCTGATGACCCGCTACATCATTGAAAACCGCATTGAAGACCCTGAACAACTAAAAGGATTTGATCTGGAAGGTTATCGTTTTGCCGAATCTATGTCGGAGGGTGATAACTGGACGTTTATTCGGGATCACGAAGAGTAAAAGATACGTTTATTTTGTGCCTGATTCCCAATCAGGCACTTTTCAGTTTAAAAAACATCTTCTGTAGACACACAACGGACTTAAACATCCTACTTGTTAAGCCTATTTATCCTTTCTTCTATGTAGCTTACGAGCTATTTGAAAATATACAAAGTACGAAAAAAAGATTGTTTCCCACTCAAAACTGGAGTCAAATCACATTTAACTTTTAATGATATCCCCCCTGATTTGAGGATCGGATGAGTGACAATCGAAAAAAACATCTGCGGTGCTGAAGAATGGTGCAAATTTCCTCAACTAGCCGTACCCGCAATTAAAGCCAGAGTAGATTCTGGCGCAAAAACTTCTGCTATTCATGCATTAAATATCCAGACTTTTCAACGTGAAGGCATAAGCTGGGTTCGATTTGATGTATGCCCAATCCAAGACAATAGAAAGACGGTTATTCATTGTGAAGCGCCTATTTATGATCGCAGAAGTGTCAAAAGCTCAAGCGGCAATACTGAAAAACGCTATGTCATTAAAACAAGCCTAGCCATTGGAGAGCAGAGCTGGGACATAGAATTGACCCTGACAAACCGAGATGCAATGGGCTACCGGATGTTGCTTGGGCGTGAAGCCATGTCAGGAAAGTTGATTGTAGACCCTGAAGCATCGTTCAGTTTCGGTGATATCACCAACGAAGAGCTTCAAGATTTATATAGGGTTAAAAAAGCACCGAATAAAGGCATGAAAATAGGCGTATTAGCCAGCAACCCTAATTTATACAGTAATCGTCGAATTATTGAAGCAGGTGAGGAAAGAGGGCATGAAATGGTCTTCCTCAATATAAAACATTGCTATATGAAAATGGATGCTGACAACCCTGAAGTACACTACAGAGGCGGAAAAATCCTGAATGATCTGGATGCTATTATTCCGAGAATTCGACCAAGCATGACCTTCTATGGGTGTGCACTCACTCGCCAATTTGAATCAATGGGAGTCTATTGCCTTAATTCAGCGGGCGCAATTACGCAATCCAGAGACAAACTACATTCACTCCAGTTGCTGTTTGAAAGTAAGATCGACATCCCTATTACGGGTTTTGCCAATTCACCCCTAGAAACAGATGACCTAATCAATATGGTTGGTGGAGCACCCTTGATCATAAAGCTTCTTGAAGGCACACAGGGTAAAGGAGTGGTACTCGCCGAGACAAAAAAAGCAGCTGAAAGTGTTATTAACGCTTTCAAAAGTTTGAAAGCAGACATCCTTGTTCAAGAATTCATAAAAGAAGCCAATGGGAAAGATATTCGCTGTTTTGTAGTAGATGGAAAAGTGGTTGCGTCTATTCAGCGTGAAGCTGAGCCAGGTGAGTTCAGAGCTAATATTCACCAAGGGGGAACGGCTAGTTTGATCATGCCCACAGCAGAAGAAAAGCGAATTGCGGTTAAGGCCGCTAAATCAATGGGCTTAAAAATTGCCGGGGTCGATATTATCCGTTCAGCCAAAGGCCCCCTCTTATTAGAAGTTAACTCATCTCCAGGGCTTGAAGGAATTGAGGGCGCAACAGGGAAAGATGTAGCAGGCATGATGATTCAAGCCATAGAAAGAAAATTAAAATGGAAGTCTTTAGTGTCTTAATAAAGATCTGATAAGTACGGCCCTAGAAAAGGGAGCTGTATCAAACAGCTCCATACTGCACATCAGTAATGTATTGGTTTAGTGCTTAGTCAAGTTGGCACAAAGTAGATATAACAAAAAGAGCAGCCGTGCTCTTGGAAAGTATCGACACAAAGTCTTTGCTGATCAGAGCCCTAAAACTCAAATTACTTTAAACGCAAACAAGTTAGGAAAACAGTGAACGTTAATTAATTCGACATAGACTTTACACGTTGAAATACCAATAAAAAAGCCAATGCATCAGCATTGGCTTTTTAAAATTCAGTCTCAGATCAGTTCTGTTGAATCCCAACAATAAACCAATCTGCACTTTCCTGGGTCATATCCCGTGACAGATGCCATGTTTCATTAAATTCTGTGGTTTCTTCGGAGTCTTCCTTCAACCAACCATAGAAGTTGATACTGACGATGACATGGTCTTTGTTATCAATAAAGTTCTGCAACTCTGTCATCACCGAGACAACTTCGGTGACCTGATGCTCTGGCAGTTTTGCCCGTTCCTGTTGCAAGGTCTGAAACAGTTCATCAGAGGTATAACCTTTGATGGAATCCCAATCACAGTGATCCCAGGCTTTCTGCAACTTCATAAAGTGCTCACGGGCCCCTTCCAGAAACGCTTTTTTATTGAACCACTCGGGTAGTTTTACCTCCTGAGTTTCACCCCAACCCGAGTTGAATGAAGGCATAGGTTTAAATTCAGGAGCGGGTTCCGGCTCTGCCGTTCGCTGCTCATTATGTGGGTTAATTTCATATTGCTGGGCACCCTGTGCCGCATAGGCTTGCTCTCGTGGCTTCCTGGCAGCCATAATTTTGTATATCACAAAAATAACGCCAGCAATCAGCAGCAAGTCCATAAACTGGATGCCATCAAAAGCGCCACCAAACAGCAAGGCGCCAAAAAGGCCGCCTGCCAGCAGACCACCCATCAAGCCGCCCATACCTGCCTTTTTTGTGGCGTTTGAGGTATTAGTAGCTTGTTTAGTCTGATCTGTTGTGGCTTTTTTCTGTTGCGTTGGCGCAGTGGATTTTTTAGGTGAAGAAAAACTCTTACCAAACGAGAAACCACCACCCAGTCTCTTCGCTTCAGCATTCTCTGCCATTGGCAGCGCAATCATGAAAACAGCCATTAGCATGACTAAAAATGTTCGCATCCGATCTATCCGCCCGATTCTTTATTTGTTGTAGTTATGGAACTTGTTAAGGGCTACGACCATTAACAGCGAACTGCGCCTTGCATCTGCAGGCTTCAGGGCTTGCAGAGCACTAACGGGACTTAATCGTAGGTTCCTAAGTTCTATCTGCAATTACTGCCAGATAGATACCTGCAAATATTAATGCCATGCCTCCCAAATGGAAAGCCTGTACTTGCTCTCCCAGAAAAGAAACAGAAAGAATCATGCCCCATAGCGGCACCAGATGAATAAACAACCCTGCTTTTTGAGCGCCTATTTTTTCTACCCCATAGTTCCAGAACAGGTACGCCAGGATGGATGGAAAAACTGCTAAATAAGCAAACAGGAAGTATAAATCCCTGCTCCACTCAATCTCAATTGCATGCTGTTGCTCCCAAACGGCCAATGGCATCAGGACGAAAACACCAACGACAAGAGTTAACTGCAAAAATGCAAACTGAGTTAAATCCGTAGGTTTCCAACGCAGACAAATACTGTAAATCCCCCAAATCAGCATCGCGCTAATAATCCATAAATCACCCGTATTGAAACGTAACTCTAAAAAGAGCTCCAAACTGCCCTTAGAAATTAACAGCAGTACTCCTGCAAGTGACACAATCACTCCCAGCCACTGCTTTTTCGTGGCCGTCTCACGCAGAAATACTGCACTTAGCAGCAAGATCATTATCGGCATGGTTGATTGCATCAACGTTCCGTTCAAGGCGGTTGTGGATTGCAACCCAATGTATGCCAACGTATTGAAGGTCGCCACACTCAGGGTTCCAAGCAGCGATAAACTCAGCCAATTTTCACGAATCAAAACCCGTTTTTTCCATACGGTAGGAATCACAAACGGCAATAAAATAGCCAAAGCAACAGACCAGCGGATAAAAGCTAAAGTTATGGGTGGGATATCCGGAGAGAACGCACGTCCGAGGACAAAGTTAGTCGCCCAGAATAACGTAGTTAACGCCAGCAGCAGGTAAGCCAGAGATCACCTCAAAGATTAGGTTTTCTGTAGAAGGCGGGAAAGTAAACTATTACTGGCATCATTACCAGTCAGAATATATTGCAGTACATTGTAGTTGTTGACCGTCCACTGCATGCGACGGTTGGCTTTGTTCAGACCACAAATTAGGATCTCATCACCGGGCTGAAGCTGGTCCAGTTCCCCTGGCAGCATATCGATGCGCCCTTCCCGCCTAATCATTAATGGGAAGGCATGTAAATTACGGTTACGGTTATGCGGGTTTTTGAAAAACAGTGATAGTTTCAGTTCCGTACCCTGTTCAAAGGCCTCCATCAAAGCAGGCGTTTCTTCTTCGTTGATGGTAAATGCCCAGCTGTCTAACTCGTTTTCGCCGACCACACTACTCATTCGGTTGATCAGAGTATGCGCCCAAACGTCATCGTGTTGTTGCAACATCTCCTCAATAAACACAGGAACCAAAGGTGATTTCACATGCGCCAGGATACGGTTAGCAATAATGCGCCCCGGTTCCATTATAAAATCGGCGCGACTGTTGTGGTAAACCAGCTTATTCGCATGGATATTCTGACGCACGACTGTCAGTATTTTCGGATTCATTTCACGGGCAGTCATAATGATGGAAAGGTTGTCGGCATCGTTCGGCGTGCCTGCCACGATACCCACAGCATCCATCACTCCTGCTTCAGACAATGTTACAGCTTCAGTACCCACTCCCGTAACCTGAAGCGGCAAGTCTTTAATTTTACTGCCATCAATATCCACTACTGTGAGATCGACATCACTTTCGTCAAAAGCTTTGTACAGCGCCCGACCAAAACGACCATGCCCACAGATAATCCAACGCCCTTTTGTGCGTTGATAAACGCTGGAAAGCGGCCGATGGAAGGGATTATGAATCCAGTCATAGACTAGGTGCATATAGGGAGCGTGAGCTGCTAATGACAGATATTCAGCATAGGTTTTGAACGGATCAACCACCAGATCCGTGCCAAAGGATTTAAGGTTAGAAGTCGTTGTATCTGACTCAGTTCGACTGATCACCATTCGATCCGAGCAAAGTAATTTACTGGCAATAGCGATGGAAAGGTTTGTCTGATCTGTATCTGTGACGGCCATCACGCCAATACAATTGGGATGCTGTAATCCGGCATCATCCAACACATCAGGTAGTGCTGCATCCGCGCACAGAGCGGGCACCGGTAGCGAGAGTTCATCCATCTCCAAGGCATCAATCCGGTCGCTGTTATGATCCAGTACCACCACTCGCACATCTCGGCGGACTAGCTGACGCACGATCACGCTGCCGGTAACTCCATAACCACAAACCAGATAGAAAGGTTCGTTGATCTTCTTAACTTCGGCCTTAAACGAGCGGCGGCGTAACATACGCCCGAACATTGGTTCCTGAAGCAGCGCCAGAGAAGTACCAATACCATACAACCAGGCAATAACAGTGGCGTAGATGGAAAAGAGAGTCCACATCCTCTGTGCCGGAGTGAACGCGTACGGAATTTCACCAAAACCAATGGTTGAGCCCATAAAAGAGACAAAGTACACCGCATGGAAAAAATCCATCCGGTACAGATTCCCCTGATCATCCAGCCCCGGTATCAGCACAAAACCTAGAACTGATATGGAGTACACCACGATCAGGATGATCAAAGGTGTACGTAAACGCCGCAGCAACAGATAAAGGATATTATTCATCAGGCGGTGCCAATTAGCGGCGCAGCATTGCTGACTCAACCACCAACAGGATGACCGAGATAATATTGGCTAACAAAGCGCCTCCACTGAGTGAGACGACGCTCGACATATTCGAAGCGTCCATACCAACTCCGCTGATCTGAACTGCGTACCCCCAGATACAGGCAGCAATCACTAATTGAAGGTCAGCCACAAGAGAGGTTGCCAACATCAAAGCACCCAGATGAGTCCGGTCCCCAAATTTCAGGACGGTACAGATCAGGCTTACCGTGATTGCGGCAAAAAACTCAAACACGTTATGGTGTTCTGGATTATCAATCTCGCCAAGAAAAAAACCGAAGTTTAATGTCAGGGCCAAAACGATAAAAAATGCGAAAATCACCTTATCTTTATTCATAGCTCTCATCTCAGCGCAAAAACTGCTTTGTTTGATTGTAACATCGGCTTTGCCGGATAAAAGATGAGTCGTATCAATTAATTAAAAATAGAAAACTGCAAAGTTTCATTGCGAAACCTATCCATAAGCTCCAAGCTTGAGCTTTCCAAAAGGGAACCCTAGGCGCTATTCTTGGTCACACTTATCTCTGGCGTTTGTGTTAAGGCGATTATCTGTATGTTTTATGCTCCATTGCACCGTTTTTTTCATCTTGTTTTTTTATTTACTGCCCTGCTGGCTTTCAATTCTTCAGCGCAGGCTGGCATAGAAAAAAGTCCCAACGATACCAGACAATATGAAACCCTCATTCTGGATAACCAATTACGTATTTTGCTGATCTCCGATCCGACTGCCGATAAAGCAGCCGCCTCAATGAATGTAGCGGTTGGTTCCAGTGCTGACCCTCGCGATCGTGCAGGTCTGGCTCACTTCCTTGAACACATGTTATTTCTGGGCACGGACAAATACCCCAAAGCTGATGAATATCAGAGTTACATTCGATCTCACGGTGGCGGACACAACGCATACACCGCTCAGGAGAACACCAACTATTTTTTTGATGTCAGCGCTGAATTTCTCGACCCCGCGCTAGACCGCTTTGCACAGTTTTTCATCGCTCCACGCTTTGATGAAAAATATGTCGATCGTGAACGCCATGCAGTGCACTCGGAATATCAGGCAAAAATCAAAGACGATTACCGCCGCGGATATGCTGCCACTAAACAGGCCATGAATACCCAACACAGCCACAACAAATTTTCAGTGGGCAGTTTAAAAACACTGGCTGATCGTGAAGATTCGATGGTTCGGGATGAACTGATCGAATTTTATCAACGTTATTACTCTGCAAACCTTATGACTCTGGTTATTCTGGGTCGCGAACCATTACCTGATCTTAAACAGATGGCGGTGGATAAATTCTCAGCCGTTGAAAACCGCGCTGTAAAACCATTTACAGACAACGAAACTCTCTTTAAGCCGAAACAATTACCGCAACAGTTGTTTATTCAACCGGTAAAAGATATTCGTTCATTAACACTGACCTTCCCGGTTCCGGAATTTCGCTCCAAATGGCAGCAAAAACCCCTCTATTACATCAGCAGCCTGGTGGGTTATGAAGGTGAAGGCAGCTTGCTTTCCTATCTTAAAGAGAAAGGCTGGGTTACTTCATTATCGGCATCCCCAGGCCATAATCTGGAAACAGAAGGCAGCTTTATGGTGATGATGCAGCTAACCGAGTCAGGGTTACAAAATTACCTTTCAGTGACTCAGGCGCTGTTCCAGTATATCGAGCTTATGAAGCAGAAAGGGATAGAACATGGCTTGTACGAAGAGCAGAAACAACTCTCAGCTATCGAGTTTATGTTTCAGGAAAAGTCTGAACCTATCCACCTAACCAGCACCCTCGCCCGCCAGATGCAGTACTATCCAACTGAGAAAGTAATTTCTGCGGGTTACACTTTCAAAGATTTTGATCCCGAGCTTATCCAGACATACCTGAGTGCCATTCGCCCGGATAATCTGTTCCTCAGTCTGAAAGCCAAGGGGCTTGAAACCGATCAGATCGAGGCCAATTACAAGACACCTTATGCCGTTAAAAAGCTCAGTACCGAACAGCTTGCAACCCTGCAGGATACTAATATCCCGGAAGAACTGAGTATCCGCTCAAACAACCCATTTATTGCGGATAATCTGGACCTTCTGAATGAAAAGACCACCGAAAAACCAGTGCAGATTGATCAAGCCTCTGGTTATGAATTCTGGTACCAGTTCGACTCAGAATTTTCTGTGCCTCGGGCGAATTTTTATTTTACAGTGCAAACGCCTATCGCTAACCAAAACGCAAAAAACTGGGTGCTGAACTCTCTCTATACCCAACTTGTACAGGAACAACTGAATGAAACCCTGTACGACGCTTACCTTGCAGGGATGGGTACAGAGTTATATCCGCATATGAAGGGATTCAGTGTGCGCTTATCCGGCTACAACGACAAACTCAACCTGCTTCTGAAGCAGGTTGTACATGCTCTGAAGAAGCCTGACTTTGACCAGAAACGTTTTGATATTTTAAAACAACGCCAGCTGGAACAACTGCAAAACAGTTTTAAAGACAAACCATACAACCAGACCATCAGCAGACTGTATGAGTTGCTCTTACCTCAAAGTGATAAACAGAGTCAGCTAAACGCAGCACGCACAATCACTTTGGAAGATTTAAAAAAGTACTCCAGAAGCTTACTTGCAAAACCTGCTATAAAAGCGATGGCCCATGGCAACATGGATAAAAACTATGCTCTGGATATGGCTAACCTAGTCAAAAGTTCTCTGCTTAAAAGTGAAACTCAAGCTGTAGAGCCTATTCAGGTTACACAGATCCCTTTAGACCAGCCACTTACTGAAACATTGACGGTTGATCATAACGACGCGGCCATCACGATTATGTTGCAGGGTGAAAACAGCAGCCCTAGAGCCCGGGCAGAAATATCAGTCCTTGCCGAACTTTTATCTGCGCCCTTTTACAATGAGTTACGCACCGAAAAACAGCTTGGCTACATCGTTTTCGCCACGCCTCTGCAGATGAATAAAACCCCGGGTATGGCATTTATTGTGCAATCACCAAACACCAGTGCCACGGAGCTTGAAGAGAATATCGACTACTTCTTGAACCAGTGGCAGGGTAAATTACCACAATTAAATTCTGATGAACTGGAGCGCTTTAAAAACAGCGTGCTCTCCCGCATCACTAAAAAAGATAATAAGCTTTCCACTCGGACTAAACGCTACTGGCGTGAACTGGACTGGCAGGAACATGGTTTTGATACCATGGCACAGCTGGCTAATGCTGTTGAGAAAGTAACGCTGACTGACCTTGAAAAGTGTCTGAATGATCTTTTGAAACGCCGTTTAACGGTAAAAAGCTACGGTAACAAACTGGGGGGAGAAGTCATTGCAGATAAGGGATCTGAAGCGGCTCTGGTTCTGAAGGGCAGCTCAACCACCGTACCTGAAGTTTAGTTTTTTTTATAAACCTTCCCAAAGTATCAGGAATGCTCTATTCACTAATTGAAGAGTATTCCTTGATATAACTGGTCAGTTTGGAAACAAATAGCATGGAATGTAACGCTATCCATTCCAAGCGAAACTCGACTGCATATTCCAACTCAATCACCTGGTGATTAAACTCTATGATGCGTTCCCGTTTGGTTGGGATCTGTAGATTGGGGGGAGGTCTGGCCTTGGTCCCTGTTATCCAGGTGATATCCTTTATTAAGGAGCAGCTGTGCAACTTTGTTATACAGTCTTATTGTCTCTTTTTGCTCCATCAGATCCGGGTTCCAGGGAGAATACTCTTCAGAACTCATTTTTTCAGAAAGCGATACGAGAATTGCATTCAATGCAATCTCTTCCTTCTGCTTGTAACCACAAGCGTCAAACCTTGACGTAGTAAGATGGAAATAAACATCCGTCTTGAGATTCAGCAATATATTAGGTGTGTGTAACGGAGGCAAAAAGTCTTCTTGTGACAATAACTCATCAATGAAGGCTTCCCATTTCTGAGGGTTCTTGTAAACCCGGACCTTTCCTAAGATTTCGCCCAACATTCCGTATTACTCTTTTATTTTTATTGTTAGAGGAATTTTAATACACATATATTTTATATGTATATACACGGTTATGAAGTTTGAGTTACAAACAGCATAAACGCACTAAATTAGGAATTATTCTTATAATTAAAAACAGCACAATTTTTTTGTGCACGTCGAAACAAACATAAATCAGATTAAGGCTTGATGATTTCTCTGGTCGACCCTTTTGCTCCGGGCTTTAATTCAGCCTGCCTTGTTTTGGCTTTTTCAATGGCATCGAAATAGACTGAATCTTTCTCTTCTTCCGGTTCAATAAGCAGTTCACACCCTTCCCCCAGAATCAAACAGCGAGCCTCTTTTACATCTTCTCCTATCTGGACAAAAATCTTATCCTCACCCTTCAAAGGTGGTTTTTTGGGTTTCCCTACCGGAACTTCATTCACCTTAGGATCTGTATATGGAATAACAACCGGCTCTGGTAACTTGCTGGGTAATTCCTTTGGCTCAACTTCAACCATGCGCTCTTTATCAAATGTACCCCTGCGCCAGTCTTTATAAGCCGTATCGCCATCAACGGTGCCATAGAGATAACCTTTAACCGGAGTCACTTTGTACTCGATAGGTTTCTCCTCTACCTCTTCCGCAAGAGATATGGGAGAAAACAACAGCAGTAAAAGCACATGCCAGTTAAAACGCATCGTCAAACGATTCTTCTATTGGATAAATTGCTTCCGCATACAGAGCCAGCTCTTCCAGGATCTGGCGTTTTTTCTCATCCAGATCCGGTTGTACATAAAGCTCGTTCATACGCGCATAAAATTGTTCCATGCTCAGGTGACCGCCCTCTCCATTCAACAGTTTTTCACGGCGGTAATCCTGCCAACGCTGCTGCTCTTCTGTGGTCAATATCTGCGGGAAGTTACGTGCTTTATAGCGCAGTAACATCTCCTCCAGACGGCTGTCCTGGAAAGGCAGTTCCAAGCCGACTAAATCATCCGCATCAGACGCTCTTACCTGATCAATAGATTGTTTATCGGCTGGAGAAAAGAATCCTCCACTATAGAGCATCTGATCCGGGTCGCTTTCGGGTTCAAAAGGATTCTCCTGATAGACTTCAGCGATTTTTTCGTTCAAACCACTGAAGCTACGAATCATCTGCAAATGTGTTCGGCACTGATCGCCATCAATCTCTAATCTATTCGCTTCTTGCGTATTCAACATACCTGCTGGGGCAATAATCGGACATTTGTTGATATGAACCTGTTTCATAGCAATGCGCGGATCATCTTCTGCCAACTCATCATGACGGGTATACAAAAGTCGCCTGAGTTCTTCGACGGGCAACTGCATCAATGGTTCCGGGTTATGGCGCAGGTCCCAGACAATGACGCCGTTTTTATTTAGTGGATGGGTAATTAAGGGTGCGACGATGGCCGCATTTCCCTGCTCCACGGGATAACGGGAAGAGATATGCAGAACCGGCTTATGACTGATTGGGTCCAGCATCGACTGAATCGCCTGTTTGGAGCGATTATTGATTACATAGTTGTATAATTTCGGCTGCTTGTCCCGTACCAGTTTCGCCATTTCCAGCGTGGCATAAACATCTGACATCGCATCATGGGCATTTCCATGCTCAATATTATTGGCTACGGTGAGATCTTCCAGTCGTAAGCTGGGGGAACCATCGTCATAGGTCGGCCAGTTAATGCCTTCGGGACGTAATGCACGAGTCAGTCGCAACATATCAATAATGTCCCAACGTGAGCAGCTGTTTTGCCATTCACGGGCATAGGGATCAAAGAAATTGCGGTACAGACCGTAACGCGTCACTTCATCATCAAAACGAATACTGTTGTATCCCACACCACAGGTACCTGGCCTTGATAGCTCAGCGTGAATCCGCGCAAAAAATGTCGCTTCATTTTCCCCTTCATTTAACGCCAGCTGTGGAGTAATACCTGTAATTAAACAAGCTTCAGGGTGTGGAAGCTGATCCTCACTGGGTTTGCAGTAAAACATCACCGGCTCTTCGATAATATTTAACTGATCATCAGTCCGGACTCCGGCAAATTGCACAGGCCAGTCTTTTTTGGGATTAGCACCAAAAGTTTCGTAATCGTGCCAAAAGAAAGTGAGTGGTGCCTTTGACATAAGTATCCTTGCAATTGAGTAAAACAGGTAGATAAACTGGAAGCAGGGCTATCGCATTGCGATAATTCGCAGTGCAGAGACTAACATTTCAGAGTTCAGGGTTCATCTATGTCACAGGTACAAGACGCAATTCAGAAAAAATGCCCATGCGGTTCAGGGAAACCATTCCAGTTTTGCTGTGAACCTATAGTTACAGGTCAGAAAAGTGCCCCTACAGCGGAAGCTTTGATGAGATCCAGATATACCGCATTTGCCATGGGCGCTATTGATTATCTGATCAATACGACGGCACCGGAAAAACGTGGTGAAGATGATGCCGAAATACTAGCCGACCAGGTTAAATACACCAACTGGACTGGCTTGACGATTCTCGATAAAGCGCAAGGTGGCCGTGACGATCAGGAAGGCATGGTTGAGTTTGAAGCTGAGTTTGAAACTGATGACCAGACCGGAACATTGTACGAAAAATCCAACTTCCGCCGCGAGAATGAACACTGGGTCTACGTCGATGGTGATGTAGAACTGCGCACATCGTAATTCTATTGACTCAAGGCACGTTTTCCAGAGCGATTAAAAACACGATAAGTTTTTCTTGCAAAGTCAACGCTGATACAAAAAAAATTCTGGGTTAGAATGCTGAGATTGAGCGTTTCATCTTATATGCGTTCAGAATTAGAAAGATTCAGGAAGTTATGATAGCAAGCTTTTTCAAACCCAAATGGCAGCATCCTAAAGCGGAAAAACGCATAAAGGCAGTGGCTAAAATGCGGCCTGCCAACGAAAAAAAAATAGCCATCTTATCCCAACTGGCCCTTGGCGATAGTGATGAGCGTGTCCGTGTTGCAGCAACCGAAAAGCTGACTAATCTCGGTCTGCTGATAAAAATCTCAAAATCTGATCCCTCAGAGATTACACGTGATCAGGCTCTGCATAACATCAGCAAGATTCTTCTTAGCCCTAAAGAATGTGACCTTGAAGAAAAACTGAACGTTCTTAAATCGCTTTCTGACAGCAACTTCCTCTCTCACATTGCCTTAAACAGCAATGATAAAGAACTGCGTGAGCAAGCGATTCTGCAATTAACCGACAGCCAAAGCCTTCTGACCATTGCGGAAAAAAGCCAAAGAGCCTCCATACGAGCACTGGCAGCTGAAAGAATTAACTGCCCGGATGCCCTGGAGCAGCTGAATAAATTTGCTCGTAACAAAGACAACGGTGTTTACAAAATAACTAAGGAAAAGCTGCAGAGCATCAAGGATCAGGAAAAACAACAAATTCTGATGCAAGAGAAACTGGGCAAGTTATTAGTATCCATCGAGCAACACAGCCAGATAGAGTATTTCCCTCTCTTCCAGGCAAAACTGACCGCTCTTGAAGCTGAATGGAACGAACTGACTGTGCATGCGGATACCGAGCAACAAAGCCGCTACACCCTTAGCCTAACAAAATGTCAGAAAATCATTTCGGATCAGGAAGCTGCTGAAAAAGAAGCGGCTCGAGCAGCGGCTGAAAAAGAAGCCGCTCTAAAAGCAAAAGATTCCGTCCTGGCAGAAATCTCCGCTATAAAAGAATCCTCTTTGAACTTGCTTCCTGAAAGCTCCGAGACTGAAGCCCTTCAAAGCAAGCTCAGCTCAGTAGTTACTGATTGGAATAAGCTTCAGGAGCATGCATCGGCGGATGAGCGGGCAGCATTTGATAAAACGAAAGCTCAGTTGGAAAATCTCTCCAACTGCTTTCAGATTTATCTGCAGCATTTCGAACAGATTAAGAGCCTGATGCAACAGTTACATTCAGAGCAGGACGAGTGCGAGGCTCAGAAACCGGCGTTGCAAAACGCTCGTCAAATCATTAACAAGCTGAGCTGGCCAAAAGGTCAGGCTAAACCCGCAGAACTTATTTCCCTCGAGGAAGTTGTTGCTGAAGCAGACGAACAGATCAAGCAACAAAATCAGCACTGCCAAAAACAACGATCAGAACTGCAAACGTTACTGGAACAGTTGGAATCCTCCATTCAAAAAGGCGAAATTCGTAATGCTGACAAACAGATTAAACGTGCGGAACAGTTAAGCAAACGTATGAATGGCTCTCTCACACATTCACTGGAAAACCGGATGAAGTCCCTGAGTGCCGCTTTGCAGGAAATACGTGATTGGCAATCTTATGCTGTAACTCCTAAGAAAGAAGCACTGTGTGAGGAAATGGAGTCCCTGGTGGTTTCTGAACTTCCGGTACAGGAACGAGCCAGTAAAATTCGTAAAGTGCAGAAAGAATGGAAAGCTCTGGATGCCACAGACGCCAACCATTCCCAAAAGCTTTGGCGTCGTTTTAAACAAGCGTCAGATCAGGCTTATGCCCCCTGCGATCAGTTTTTCTCAGAGCAAAAAGAGATTCGCTCCAACAATCTACGCTTACGACAAGAGCTATGCGACACTTTAGCCGATCGATGCGCCAATCCAGATCTCGTTATCAGTGACTGGAAAGCGTATGAAGATGAAGTCAAAAAATTCAAACAGGAATGGCGTTCCTATTCTCCTGTGGATCGCTCCCCAGGTAAAAAACTACAAGTACGTTTTGACCAGCTTCTTGCACAATTAGAAGCACCGCTAAAAGACTATCACGAGTGCAACGCACGACTTAAAAAAGAACTGGTGGAGCGTTCTAAAGAGCTGCTTGAGACTGACATTTCTCACGAAATCACCGAAGCCGCCAAAGAACTTCAAAAGAAATGGAAAGAAACAGGACAAGCCCCTCGTAATCAAGAAAGACGCCTTTGGGGCCAATTCCGAGAAAACTGTAATCAGATTTTTGAACGTTTTTATGCGGAAAAACCTAAATTTGATGCCAATTCGACTCAATTACTCGAAGCCCTGTTTTCTGATATGGAAAACATCATAGAGTCGAGTCCTCGAATCACAACGCTTGAACAACGCGCCAATCAGGCAGAAAAGCTTCTGCATGAGTTTTCTGATAATTCTGACGTTCTAAAACCATTCTCAGCCCGCTTAGAACGAGTACAAAGTTTTCTCGCTCGGCAAAAAAGCAGCCTGCAAAAGTTCCAGAATGGCTCCTATGCATCTTTGTCCCGAAAATCACGCCTTTGCGATCAGCTTGAGCACGCACTGCTGGATGGCGATGCCACACAGATAGAATCTGTAATCGACGCTTGGAAAAATGAGGATAACAACGATACTGCTTACGCTGAGGATATAAGCTCGCGTTTCAGTACCTTGCTGCTGCTGACCGAAGAGCCTGACGAGCTGGAAAACATCATTCACGATCAGGAACAACGCTTAAGAAACCTCTGTATACGTTTGGAGATCGCCACATCAGCTCCCTCCCCGATAGAAGATCAGGCTCTAAGAATGGAGTACCAGATGTCCAGGTTGCAACAGGCGCTCGACCGTCAGGATCAGGCTTTTGATCTGAGTGAAATTAAACAACTGGAATATGAATGGATGTGCATTCCATTTGCCAGACACTTTGATGACCTGAATGACCGTTTTGAAGAGCAGATTCGGCAAGTTTTATAAGCCTGCATGAAATAAATTAAGCTTCCAGTCAGACTGAGCTGAGGTATACTTAATTCTTGGGCGGCCCCAAAAAAACAGGATATACCTATGATCCGTAATATTATAATTACGCTGTTTGCTATTGTTTTATCAACCACTACATACGCAGACCAGAACAGTCTTCTTGTTCAGAACTACCTGAACTCTTTTGCCAGCCGTGATGCCAATGGAATCTTCGAATTGATTAATTGGCAAGGTGTGGATAAAAAAAACCGGGTATCGCTGCAAAAGCATATTAAGTCAGGTTTTAAAGGCCGACAAATTCGCAGAATTTACATTGAGCCTGTTCCAGAAGGGCTATCACCCTCTTATGTCGAAAACGGCAAAACCTACCAGTTAAACCTGAAACCAACCGGCCAGTTGAATATTGTTTACATTAGCAATAAGGGTAAAAGAACCTCCAACCAACTGCTGGTCGGGCCACACAATGGCAAAATGATGATTGGAAGCGCGGTTCCGGCTCCAGCCTCTTTAGCATGCAAATCTGAAAAAGGCTCCAACGCCTGCTGAACACAATCTAGCAACAGCCTGGGAACCCCCGGGCTGTTTCTTCAATTGAAAAAAATTCTATTGCCGAGACTCGCAATCGTATTAGAATCTAGATTCTAAACATTCATCGGAATAGCAATGGCAGAAATGATCATTCTCGCGATCAGTATCCCTATCCTTATCTTATGGATACTAAGCCTGAGAAAGCCAGAAGAAATTGAAGAGTAGTATGCTCCCTAGCTGAGTACTACTTACTTAACTCTTCAAATAGCTCAACGAACTGCTGCGTCAGCTTATGCTTAGGTGCCATGTGTATTAATGGTCGCGCATCATCATGAGATTCTTTCATCTTCACTGAAGCTGAGATCTTTGTATTCAATACCGGCAGATCATCATCCAAAAGCTCATTTACAATTCGCTGAGGTAAACTTGCGCGCGGCTGATACTGGTTCACCACAATCCCTTCTACCTCAAGTTTGTCGTTATGATCCTCACGGGTTTCATGCACATTAGCTAGAAGACTATAAAGAGCCTGACGTGCAAATTCGTCACAATCAAAAGGAATCAAACAGCGATCTGAAGCCACAAGTGCTGAAAGGGTATAAAAATTAAAGGCTGGAGGAGTATCAATAAACACCGCTTGGTATTTATCTGAGAGAGATTCTAAAGCATCTCTCAGCTTATAAATTTTGTGTTTAGACTCTAGCTTAGCCTGCAGATCACCCAACTCCATGTTTGCTGGCATCAGATGCAGATTTTCATAAGGTGTTTCATGGATAAAATGCTCTGGACCATGCGATTTTAACTGAAAACTTAAAGTCTGCTCAAAAAAACCACGAATATCCGGTTCAACATCCATGTAGTCTTCACCCAGCAGGTAATGGCTGGAATTACACTGAGGATCAAGGTCGATGACAAGTGTGGGAATTCCTTGCGATGCACTGATCGCAGCCAGGTTTACCGCAATACTCGATTTACCTACTCCGCCCTTCTGATTAAAAACGACACGTTTGATCATCTCATCATCCTATTATGGTTCTAACTAAAAACACCTACATTCTGCAGTGCAATATCCATAATTTAGACACTAACGTCAACAATCTTGTAGACATCAGGCAAAAAAACGCCGCTAAAGTATACATTGTGTCGTTTTCTACATTAGCAGAAGCAAAATAAGCTCAAAAAAAGCAATGATCGCAGAGATATTGCGGTCAATTTCGCCTATATTGCTGACAAAATTCATAAAAAACGCATATTTCTAGACAATATATCAAGACTACGGCAAACTATGCGCTAACGATAATTAAATAAGCAGTTCTCTGATTTTTTGGGAAATGACAATGGCCAAAATTTTGTTACTTAACGGTCCCAATCTGAACCTTCTGGGCACACGTGAACCAGAAGTCTATGGATCCGATACTCTGGCTGACATTATTTCCAACCTTGAAGCTTCAACCAAGTCTCAAGGTCATGAACTGTTGCATTTACAAAGTAATCGAGAGTATGAGCTGATCGAACAGATCCACCGTGCTCAAGATGAAAATATCCAGTACATCATTATTAACCCTGCTGCGTTCACCCACACAAGCATCGCTTTACGTGACGCCCTACTCGGCGTTGGCATTCCATTTATAGAAGTTCATCTATCCAATGTGCATGCTCGTGAAAGCTTCCGCCACCATTCATATCTGTCCGATGTGGCCGATGGTGTTATCTGTGGTTTAGGCGTACAGGGCTACGAATACGCTCTGCAATCTGCATTAAGTAAGATTGCAGAATAAACGAACTTTATTACTGACTGTTAGAGAGACATAGATCAGAATGGACATTCGCAAAGTCAAAAAACTGATTGAGCTGTTGGAAGAATCCAACATCAACGAAATCGAAATTAAAGAAGGCGAGGAGTCTGTACGCATCAGCCGCGGCTCTAGCGTTGTTGCTGCACCCGTTGCGGCTCCTGTTGCAGCGCCTGCTCCTGTTGCACCAGTCGCAGCAGCCCCTGCTGAAGCTGCTCCAGAAGCGCCAAAATTCACAGGCCATGTAGTTAAATCACCGATGGTTGGTACTTTCTTCCGCTCACCTTCTCCAAGCTCACCTGCTTTTATCGAAGAAGGGCAGACAGTGAAAGCTGGCGATGTAATCTGCATTGTTGAAGCGATGAAAATGATGAACCAAATCGAAGCTGATAAAGCAGGTGTTGTAGAAGCCATTCTGGTAGAAGACGGCCAGCCTGTAGAGTTTGACCAGCCACTGGTTACTATCGTTTAAGCCTCAAACGCAACGCAAGGATTCTAATTAATGCTTGATAAAGTTGTAATTGCAAACCGGGGCGAAATCGCGCTTCGTATTCTGCGCGCCTGCAAAGAACTGGGTATCAAAACTGTTGCTATCCACTCTCAGGCAGATCTTGATCTGATGCATGTACGCTTAGCTGATCAGGCCGTATGTATTGGCCCGCCACCATCACCAAAAAGCTACTTAAATATTCCTGCAATCATCAGCGCGGCTGAAGTGACTGACGCAGTGGCTATCCACCCAGGTTATGGCTTTCTTGCTGAAAATGCTGATTTTGCAGAACAGGTAGAAAAATCCGGCTTTACCTTTATCGGTCCAAAAGCAGACACCATTCGCCTGATGGGCGACAAAGTTTCTGCCATTGAAGCGATGAAAAAGGCAGGTGTACCAACTGTACCTGGCTCCGATGGTGCTCTACCGGAAGATCCAGAAGAAGTTCACAAAATTGCTCAGCGAATCGGTTACCCGGTTATCATCAAAGCAGCCGCTGGCGGTGGTGGCCGAGGCATGCGTGTTGTTCATTCTGAAGCTGCGTTGATTAATGCTATCCACGTTACTCAGTCCGAAGCGGCAGCAGCATTTGGTGACGATACGGTATACATGGAAAAATTCCTGGAAAACCCGCGTCACGTTGAGGTTCAGGTACTGGCTGACGGACAGGGCAATGCAGTTCATCTGTATGATCGTGATTGCTCCATGCAACGTCGTCACCAGAAAGTCGTTGAAGAAGCCCCAGCTCCTCATCTTGATGAAGAAGCTCGCGCTCTGGTCTTACAATCCTGTGTAGATGCCTGTATTGAAATCGGCTATCGCGGCGCAGGTACGTTTGAATTCCTGTATGAGAACGGCGGGTTCTACTTTATTGAGATGAATACCCGCGTTCAGGTAGAGCACCCTGTTACAGAGATGATCACAGGGGTGGATATCGTTAAGGAACAACTTCGCATAGCATCAGGCCTGCCTCTTTCTCTCAAACAGGAAGACATTAAGGTACAGGGCCACTCTTTTGAGTGTCGTATCAATGCGGAAGATCCTAAAACCTTCCTACCAAGTCCAGGTAAGGTTAAACACTTCCATGCTCCTGGTGGTAATGGCATCCGTGTAGATTCTCATCTATACAATGGTTACACCGTACCTCCACACTACGATTCACTCATTGCTAAACTAATCAGCTATGGTCCGGATCGTGAAACTGCTCTGCGCAGAATGGGTATTGCATTAGATGAAATGCTGGTTGACGGTATCCGCAGCAATATTCCTCTGCAACAGGATATTGTGAAAGACCCTAACTTTATGGAAGGTGGCGTTAACATCCACTATCTGGAAAAGAAACTGGGCATGTAATCTGAATTGATTAAATATCATTCAAAACCCGCCTAATGGCGGGTTTTTTTATGCATTAAACCCGAAGCATCTGTTCATAGTTATTTTTATAACCGATACTATAAAGCCCTCCAATACTCGGTTATGGAAAGCGTACATGCCTTGGTTGCAAATAAAGATAAAAACCAATCCAGAAAATTCAGAACCATACGAAGACCTGCTTCTGAGCGCAGGTTGTGCAGCAGTCACCTTTGAAGATTCTGAAGACCAGCCAATTTTCGAACCTGATCTCGGCACCACTCCGTTATGGAGTAACACCACGATCACCGGCCTTTTTTCAGCAGAGTTAAAACTGGAAGAAACATTACGCTATATCAAGCTCGGTCATGCCCAGCTCTTCCCGGATATGCCAGAACCCAGTATTAAAGCGGAAATTCTGGAGGATAAAGACTGGGAAAGGGAATGGATGGAAAGTTACCATCCAATGCAATTTGGGGAACGGCTCTGGGTATGCCCAAGTTGGAGAGATGTACCCGACCCATCTGCAGTTAATCTAATGCTTGACCCCGGACTTGCATTCGGCACCGGAACACACCCAACAACGGCATTATGTCTGCAATGGCTCGACCAGCAAGATCTGTCTAACCAATTCATAATTGATTACGGTTGCGGCTCAGGCATTCTTGGAATCGCAGGATTGCTCTTAGGTGCAGAAAAAGCGATCGGCGTTGATATTGATATTCAGGCACTCCAGGCGACAAAAGAAAACCTGAAACGAAATAATCTACCGGATGATATTCTGCACGTATTCCTGCCGGAAAATGCACCAGACCAACCTGCCGATCTATTAATCGCCAACATTCTCTCCGGCCCGTTGATTGAACTTGCTCCAACCTTGGCAGCATTAGTTAAATCCAACGGAAAAATCTGCCTTTCAGGCCTACTTGCCGCTCAAGAAGAGGGCATTCGAGAAGTCTATTCTAAATGGTTTGAACTTGATGAAGTTTCAGAGCATGAAGGCTGGATCAGAATCACTGGAGTAAAACGCAGCTGATCAGATGGATGAAAATAGCATTGTGACACAATGCCCAAGCTGTTTAACCCAGTTCCGGGTTAACAGTGGGCAACTTGAAATCGCCAATGGGCAAGTCCGCTGCGGGTCTTGCCTGCATGTATTCAATGCAATTCAGAATAGCCTCACGCCTACTATAGAACCTTTAAAAAAACCTGAACCAGAGCAAATAACTACTCCTTTCAATGAAGTCGAATCAAAAGCCGCAAAAAATAACTTTTTGAACAGCAGAGAAGGCTCCCTGGAGTATTTATCCTCACTCAAGAATTCTGAAGTACCAACCCTGAAAATATCCGCAGAACCCGTAACCTTGCAAGCACCAGAAATAATGCCAAGACGTTTTGCGTACGGCTGGCTAATTGCTTGCCTGCTTGCAATGGCTTGCATCGCCTCTCAACTTATCTGGTTTAACAGGACAACTATTTATTGGAACCACCCCCAATACCAAAGCCTGTTCGATGAGATATGCTCGCATATCAATTGTAAAATCAGTTCGAGACAGTCTTTAGAGCTGATCGAGAACCGGAGCATCTTAGTGACACCACACTCTGAATTTGAAGGTGCAATGCAAGTACAATTAATCCTGAATAATCGAGCAAACTTCCAACAACCCTTCCCTGCTCTCAGCCTGGAATTCAGAGATTTAAAAAACCGCTTGGTTGCTCACCGAACCATCCAGCCTAATGAATATCTGGATAACCAACAGTCCGACTGGTTAAGCATGCCGATTGAACAACCTATCCAGATTTCCCTGGAAATAATGTCCCCCGGCAGTCGAGCCGTTAACTATAAACTTGAACTACTAGCGCCTCGGCAATAAAAAATCAAGGCAAAATTGTACAAAAAACCATCAAATATTTCTTGGCTGCGAAGCAACCAAGGAGTATGATTGTTCGCCTCCCTAAATATTCTGATAACAGCGCCATTCGTGGTGTTGCGGGTATTTTTTTGACTATTTTTTAAGGCGAACCATGTTCCAGATTGGACCTTACACCATTGACAGCCAGCTGATCCTGGCACCGATGGCAGGCGTTACTGACCGTCCATTCCGTCAGTTGTGCAAACGTATGGGTGCAGGCTTGGTGGTTTCTGAAATGGTCACTTCTGATACCCGCTTATGGAAATCCCGGAAATCTACCTACCGTCTTAATCATGCAGGTGAAGCTGAACCTCGTTCTGTTCAGATCGCCGGCGGCGACCCAGATATGATGGCTGCAGCAGCAGCGATGAATGTTGAACGCGGGGCCCAGATCATTGATATCAATATGGGCTGCCCTGCAAAAAAGGTCTGCAATAAAGCTGCCGGTTCCGCATTGCTAAAAGACGAACCCCTGGTACGAAAAATTCTCGAAGCTGTTGTTGCAGCTGTCGAGGTTCCGGTCACTCTGAAAATCCGCACTGGTTGGGATCAGGCCAATAAGAATGGTCTGACTGTCGCCAAAATAGCTGAAGACGCAGGTATTAAAGCACTTGCTGTACATGGCCGTACGAGAAGCTGCGGATATAAAGGTGAAGCAGAATATGAAACGATCGCGAACATCGCCAGTTCCGTTTCAATGCCTGTTTTTGCCAACGGTGATATCGATTCACCCATAAAAGCAAAACAGGTTCTGGAGAAGACAGGTTGTACCGCTGTAATGATTGGACGTGCCGCACAGGGGAAACCCTGGCTGTTCCGCGAGATTGATCATTATCTACGAACCGGTACAATGCTGCCCCCTCCTGATTTGAAAGAAGTAAGGGAGATATTATTAGGTCATTTGCAGGAATTACATCAATTCTATGGCGACTATATGGGCGTGCGTATTGCACGTAAACATGTAGGCTGGTATCTGCAAAACAGACCTGATGGAAGTAGCTTTCGCAAGCAATTTAACACTATTGAACTAGCAGCAGATCAGACCGCAGCCATCGAAAGTTTTTTCGATAATGCTTCATCACCGAATGTAGCGGCCTGATACAGATTGGATAATTAGTACTGTGGAATACAAAGAAATCAAACAACCAACTCTCGTTTCCAACCCAGCAGAAGCTACGTCTCAGACACTACGTGATAACGTGCAACAGTCTCTGAACAACTATTTCCGTCAGCTAGACGGTCAGCCAGTAACTGATGTTTACCAGATGGTACTTTCTGAAATAGAAGCTCCATTGTTTGAAACAGTGATGCACCATACAAAAGACAACCAGACCAAAGCGTCACAGCTTTTGGGCCTGAACCGTGGCACCCTGCGCAAGAAATTGAAGCAGTACGGCTTACTTTAATTCCTAACCATTCAAGACTCGGAATCCAGACATAATGGCTGAGAACATCACTCCTGTTCGCCGTGCGCTGATCAGCGTTTCTGACAAATCAGGTATCGTTGAATTCGCACAGGCTTTGAACGCTCGTGGCGTAGAGATTTTATCTACTGGTGGCACCTACAAACTGCTGAAAGAGAATGACATTCCTGCAGTTGAAGTTTCTGACTATACAGGCTTTCCTGAAATGATGGATGGCCGCGTAAAAACCCTGCACCCTAAAGTGCATGGCGGCATCCTGGGTCGCCGCGGTCAGGATGACGGCATCATGTCCGAACATGGCATCAATCCAATCGACATGGTTGTTGTAAACCTGTACCCATTTGCTGCAACTATTGCACGCCCAGACTGCGACCTGCCTATGGCGATTGAAAACATCGACATTGGCGGTCCAACAATGGTTCGTTCTGCTGCTAAAAACCACAAAGATGTTGCCATCGTTGTGAATGCGAGTGATTACGACAGCATTGTTAGTGAACTGGATAACGAAAAGGGTCTGACTCACAAAACCCGTTTTGATCTGGCAGTAAAAGCCTTTGAACACACTGCAGGTTATGACGGCATGATTGCTAACTACTTGGGAGCAATCGTAGAGGGCGAAGAGGAAAAACCAGCAGACTTCCCACGCACCTTTAATACTCAGTTTATCAAAGCTCAGGACATGCGTTACGGTGAAAACCCGCATCAGCGTGCAGCTTTCTATGTTGAAACTGATCCTTCCGAAGCCTCTGTATCAACTGCGCGTCAGCTTCAGGGTAAAGAGCTGTCCTTTAATAATGTTGCTGATACAGATGCCGCTCTGGAATGCGTTAAGTCCTTTAAAGATCCAGCCTGTGTAATCGTGAAACACGCAAACCCATGCGGTGTATCAGTTGGTGAAAACATTCTGGAAGCCTACAACCGTGCCTTCCAGACTGACCCAACCTCTGCCTTTGGCGGCATCATTGCTTTCAACCGTGAACTGGATGGTAATACGGCTAAAGCAATTGTAGAACGCCAGTTTGTAGAAGTAATCATTGCACCAAAAGTGACTCAGGAAGCTTCTGACGTTGTTGCCGGCAAACCAAATGTGCGTCTGCTGGAATGTGGTGAGTGGTCTGTAAACCGTGCACACGGCTTTGATTACAAACGCGTTAATGGTGGGCTTCTGGTTCAGGATCGTGATCTTGGTCATGTCGATGCATCTGAACTCAAAGTCGTTACCAAGGTACAACCTAGCGAGCAGGAAATACGTGACCTGTTGTTCTGCTGGGAAGTGGCTAAGTTTGTAAAATCCAACGCGATTGTTTACGCCAAAGAAGGCCAGACTATCGGTATCGGTGCCGGTCAGATGAGTCGCGTATACAGCGCAAAAATTGCTGGCATTAAAGCAGCCGATGAAGGCCTTGAAGTAAAAGGTTCAGTGATGGCTTCAGATGCATTCTTCCCATTCCGTGATGGTATCGATTCTGCTGCAGCAGCAGGCATTAAAGCCGTGATTCAGCCAGGCGGTTCCATGCGAGATCAGGAAGTAATCGACGCTGCTGACGAACACGGCATGGCGATGGTCTTTACTGGTATGCGCCACTTCCGTCACTAAGAAATAGACTGCAATCAACCTGATTACAGGTTTACCACGATCAGGTTAATTGCCTAAAGCCCCGGTTTGATAACGAAATCAAACGCGGGGTTTTCTGCTAAAAAGGATTCGAAAATGAATGTACTGATTATTGGTTCTGGCGGTCGCGAACATGCTCTGGCATGGGCTGCTGCAAACGATGAAAAAGTAACTCAAGTGTTTGTTGCCCCAGGCAATGCGGCTACTGCTCAAGAAGACAAAATGCAGAATGTAGCCATCAACGTAATGGACCTGGAAGGTCTGGCTTCTTTCGCTCAAGAAAACGATGTTGAACTGACGATTGTTGGTCCAGAGGCGCCATTGGTTGCCGGTGTGGTTAACCTTTTCCAGGCTAAAGGCCTGCGTATCTTTGGTCCAACTGAAGGCGCTGCGCAACTTGAAGGCTCCAAAGCGTTTACCAAGGACTTCCTGGCTCGCCAGAAAATTCCTACGGCAGAATATGAAAACTTCACTGAAATTGAGCCGGCACTGGCTTACGTTCGTGAAAAAGGCGCTCCTATTGTAGTTAAGGCTGACGGTCTTGCTGCGGGTAAAGGGGTTATCGTAGCGATGACTCTGGAAGAAGCCGAAAACGCAATCGAAGATATGCTGGCTGGCAATGCCTTTGGTGATGCCGGTAGCCGTGTTGTTATTGAAGAGTTCCTGGAAGGCGAAGAAGCGTCATATATCGTCATTGTTGACGGTGATAATGTCCTGCCAATGGCAACCTCTCAGGATCACAAACGTGTAGGCAATGGTGATACAGGCCTAAATACCGGCGGTATGGGTGCTTACTCACCGGCTCCGGTTGTAACTCCTGAAATCGATCAACGCATCATGGACGAAGTAATCATGCCAACAGTTAACGGCATGAAAGCGGAAGGCAACGAATACACTGGTTTCCTGTATGCAGGACTGATGATTCAGGAAGACGGTACGCCAAAAGTAATCGAATATAACTGCCGTTTTGGTGACCCTGAAACTCAGCCAATCATGCTGCGTTTAAAATCCAGCCTGGTTGATATGTGTAATGCCGCTCTTGATAAAAAGCTCGACATCACCACAGCTGAATGGGATGAACGTAAATCGGTTGGTGTCGTAATGGCCGCTGGCGGCTACCCAGGTAGTTATAACAGTGGTGATGTCATCAGTTTCCCTGAGACTTGCCCGGAAGGTACAAAAATTTTCCATGCAGGCACTGAACTGGATGGTGATAACGTAGTTACCGCAGGTGGACGCGTTCTGTGTGTTACCGCACTTGGCGATACGGTAACCGAGGCTCAACAACGTGCCTACGCACTTTTAGAAAATGTCTCATGGAAAGATGCTTATTTCCGTACGGATATCGCCTACAGAGCCATCGCTCGTGAACAAAATAGTTAATCAATAGACTGTTTAAAAAGCCCTGACTTAGTCGGGGCTTTTTTGTATATGGCCCTGTAGATAATGATAACCATACACTGAACAACATGAATTTCTTGTGAAAATTCGATCCTACCCCAACCTCTCGCAAAACCCCGCCATTCCTAATAAAACAAACATATCCTTATAAAACAGCCAGTTAAAAGACATAAAAACTATTATAAAAAATCAGGATCTGAGCCCATAGCTAAGTTTTTGTGAACTACACTTATCACATATGCGTAGGAAAATATCTAAATACGCGACGTAAAATATCAGTAGCAGGAAGGTGATCTGTATGAGCATTTTCGACCATTACAAGGCCCGTTACGATTCTGTACAGCAGGAAGAATATACTCTTGATGAGTATCTGCAGCTGTGTAAAGAAGAACCATCCACATACGCCGATGCAGCTGAGCGTATGCTCCAGGCCATTGGCGAGCCTGAAATGATTGATACATCTTCTGATCCAAGACTCAGTCGTATTTTTTCCAACAAACTGATAAAGCGTTATCCCGCATTCAGCGAATTTTACGGTATGGAAGATGCTATCGAGAATATCGTTGCTTACTTCCGTCACGCGGCTCAAGGTCTGGAAGAGCGTAAACAAATCCTATATCTGCTGGGTCCTGTTGGCGGCGGTAAATCATCGCTGGCGGAAAGACTCAAACACCTGATGGAGAATATCCCGTTTTATGCAATCAAGGGTTCGCCTGTGTTTGAATCCCCACTTGGACTGTTCAAACCTGAAGAGGATGCCGCCATCCTGGAAGAGGAATACGGCATTCCGCGCCGTTATGTCAAAGGCATCATGTCGCCTTGGGCGGCTAAAAGATTACATGAATACGGTGGCGATTTATCGAAGTTTAAAGTGGTAAAACTCTACCCTTCTATTCTCGACCAAATCGGTATCGCTAAAACTGAGCCCGGTGATGAAAACAATCAGGACATCTCCAGCCTTGTGGGTAAGGTCGATATTCGTAAGCTTGAAGATTTCCCGCAACATGATCCGGATGCCTACAGTTTCTCGGGAGCATTATGTCGTGCCAACCAGGGCATCATGGAATTCGTTGAGATGTTCAAAGCTCCGATCAAAGTTTTGCATCCTCTACTAACCGCTACTCAGGAAGGTAACTACAACAGCACCGAGGGCATGGGAGCCATTCCTTACGACGGTATCCTGCTGGCTCACTCCAATGAGTCTGAGTGGCAGACATTTAAGAACAACAAAACCAATGAAGCATTTATCGACCGTATTTATATCGTAAAAGTACCTTATTGTTGCCGGGTCACTGAAGAGATTCATATATATGAAAAACTTCTGGAAAATAGTTCCCTTAACAATGCTCCATGTGCACCGGATACTCTAAATATGCTGGCTCAGTTCACCGTTCTTTCGCGCATGAAAGAACCTGAAAACTCCAGCCTGTATTCTAAAATGCGTGTCTACAACGGTGAAAATCTGAAAGATACAGACCCTAAAGCGAAATCCATGCAGGAATATAAGGACTCTGCTGGTGTCGACGAAGCGATGGATGGTCTTTCAACACGTTTTGCCTTCAAGATACTGTCTAAAGTATTCAACTTTGATCCTGCTGAGATTGCTGCCAACCCGGTTCATCTACTTTACATTCTGGAAAAAGAGATAGAACAGCAACAGTTCCCGGCAGAAGTTCAGGAAAAATATCTGGGCTACCTGAAAGAATTTATTGCGCCTAAATACATTGAATCTCTGGGTAAAGAGATTCAAACAGCCTATCTGGAATCATATTCAGAATACGGTCAGAACATTTTTGACCGATACGTTACCTACGCAGACTTCTGGATTCAGGATCAGGAGTATCGAGACCCTGAAACCGGAGACATTCTGGACAGACAGGCAATCAACGAGGAACTGGAGAAAATAGAGAAACCTGCAGGAATCAGTAATCCAAAAGATTTCCGCCATGAAATTGTAAATTTTGTACTTCGTGCCCGTGCCAATAACAATGGCAATAACCCTTCATGGATGGGGTATGAAAAGATGCGCACTGTGATCGAGAAAAAAATGTTCTCCAACACAGAAGATTTGTTACCTGTTATCTCGTTTAACGCCAAAGCTTCCAGTGAAGACCAGACAAAACATGGTGAGTTTGTGAAGCGCATGATTAAACGCGGCTATACAGAAAAACAGGTCCGTTTACTCTCTGAATGGTATATCAGAGTTAGAAAATCACAGTAACAACGACACCGAGTAACAGGCCCGGGCTTCCGAGCCTGTTCGTCTGCATCATTTTTTTTGTATCGCTAACGGGGATATGAAGTATGAGCTACATCATTGATCGCCGCCTGAACTCAAAGAAGAAAAGCACGGTTAACCGTCAACGCTTTCTTCGACGATATAAAAAACATATCAAGGAAGCGGTAGAAGATTCAGTAAACAGCCGTTCTATTAAAGAAATAGATCAGGGCGGGAAAATCACAATCCCACGTAAAGACATTTCTGAGCCTGTATTTCATCACGGCGATGGTGGTGTTAGGAACAAGGTTTTTCCGGGCAATAAAGATTTTATTGTTGGAGACCAGTTTCAACGCCCAGAAGGCGGTGGTGGTAGCGGTTCGGGTCAGGGCCAGGCGAGCAACCAGGGTGAAGGTGAAGACGAATTTACTTTCCAAATCGATCAGGATGAATATCTGGACTTCATGTTCGAAGGCCTAGAACTACCTTATCTGGTCAAAAAACAACTGAAACAAGCCACTCAATATGAGACCCGCAGGGCTGGTTTCACCAATGCCGGCAGTCCGGACAAAATCCATGTGGTGCGTTCACTTCGTGCTGCTAATGCTCGCCGTATTGCTCTCTCAGGGAAGGATCGCCGGGAAATAAAAAAGCTGACGCAAGAAGTCGAAGCCTTAAAGCCGCAACTACCCAACGAAGAAATACAACAGCAAATCGATGAACTGAATGAGCGCATCGAAAAATTACAGCTCAAACTCAAACGCATTCCCTTTCTGGATGACTTTGACATCAAATACAACAACATGATCAAAGTGCCTGTGCCTTCCAGCAAAGCGGTCATGTTCTGTGTCATGGACGTTTCAGGTTCTATGACCCAGAGCGTAAAAGATATGGCTAAACGCTTTTTCATCCTGCTTTATCTCTTCCTGAAACGAAATTACAAACAGATAGAAGTCGTCTTTGTACGGCATCATACCCACGCCAAAGAAGTGGATGAGCAGGAGTTTTTTTACTCCAGAGAAACTGGTGGAACTATAGTTTCCAGCGCGCTTGAGCTGAGCAACCAAATTATTGATGAACGATACTCCCCAGCAGACTGGAATATCTACGTTGCCCAGGCATCCGATGGTGACAACTGGGATGGTGACTCACTAAAATGCAGTGAAATTCTGCAGAGCGCACTTCTGAAAAAGATTCAGTATTTTGCCTATGTCGAGATCACTACGGGCCCCCATCAGAATCTCTGGCACGAGTATGAAAAAGTACAGTCCGCATGGGAGGAACAGTTCGCCATGCAACAGATTAAGGAACCATCAGATATATTCCCGGTGTTCAGAAGTCTGTTTGAGAAAAAAGTCGAGGGGGCAGCATGAGTAAAAAAAGCCCTATCTCCACAGGCGCAGAATGGAGCTTTGAACTGATCGAAAAGTACGATCAGGAGATTGGCCGGATCGCCGCCGAATATGGTCTGGATACCTACCCTAATCAGATTGAGGTGATCACATCAGAACAGATGATGGATGCCTATTCCTCTGTTGGCATGCCGCTTAACTACAATCATTGGTCATACGGTAAACAGTTTGTAGAAACTGAACAAAACTATAAACGTGGCCGTATGGGGCTGGCATATGAAATTGTGATCAATTCGGACCCCTGTATTTCTTATTTGATGGAAGAGAACACCATGACCATGCAAGCACTGGTCATCGCCCATGCCTGCTATGGACATAACTCTTTCTTCAAGGGCAATTACCTGTTCCAGACATGGACAGATGCCTCAGCTATTATCGATTATCTTCTATTCGCCAAAAGCTATATACATCGCTGTGAAGAGCGTCACGGAGTTCATGCTGTTGAAGAGCTTTTGGATTCCTGCCATGCCCTAATGAGCTACGGCGTAAACAGATATGTACGGCCGCAGCCTTTAACAGCAGATGAAGAGAAAGATCGCCAGCAATCCAGAGAGGAATATATTCAAAGGCACCTGAATGACCTCTGGAATACTATTCCTAAAAAAGAAGATGGGGCTCCACCACCTCAGGCACGTTTCCCCAAAGAGCCTGAAGAAAACCTACTCTATTTTATCGAAAAAAACGCTCCGCTACTGGAGCCATGGCAGCGTGAAATAGTGCGCATTGTGAGAAAAGTTGCTCAGTACTTTTATCCCCAGAAGCAAACCCAGGTAATGAATGAAGGCTGGGCCTGTTTTTGGCACTACACCCTACTGCATCATATGCACGACGAAGGATTAGTCACAGATGGTTTTATGATGGAGTTTTTGCATTCTCATACCAGTGTGGTCTACCAGCCTCCTTTTGACAGTCCCTATTTCAACGGAATTAACCCCTATACTCTGGGTTTTAACATGATGCAGGATATTCGCCGGATCTGTGAAAATCCAACAGACGAAGACAGAGAGTGGTTTCCAGAGTTTGCGGGTACAGATTGGAAAGCGACATTAGATGACGCTATGCGAAACTATAAAGATGAGAGTTTCATCCTGCAGTTTCTGTCGCCCAATCTCATACGAGAGTTGAAATTATTTAACATCATGGATGACAGCAGCCGCCCTACTCTTGAGGTGACCTCAATTCATGACGAAGAAGGTTACCGGAAGATAAGAGAGAATCTGTCAGCACAGTATAATTTAGGCAACCGGGAACCCAATATCCAGGTATACAACGTCGATGTCAGAGGTGATCGAAGCCTCACATTGCGGCACTTTATGCATAATCAACAACCTTTGGCTGAGTCCACTCATGAAGTTCTGCGACACATTCACCGTTTATGGGGCTTTGATATTCTGCTTGAATCCGTAATGCCTGATGGTACGGTCTCAAAAGTTTATAACTGCCCAGAAATTTTATCTGTCGGTGAAATGGAGCAATTGATCTAGGTTTGTATCTTTTTTCGAAGGACCGAATACCGCTATACTCAGAGCCACCTGTCATTTAGTTATCAAGGGAACCCCATGGATTGCTTGTTCTGTAAAATTATAAACAAAGAGATACCCGCAGATATCATCTATGAAGATGAACATGTGATTGCGTTTAATGACATTAGCCCGCAAGCACCCACACATGCCCTGATTATTCCCCGGAAACACATTGCAACTCTGAATGATGTTCAGGCTGAGGATGAAGCACTCGTTGGTCACATGGTTAAAACGGCGGCTACCATCGCCAAACAGTTAGGTTTTGATGAAAACGGTTATCGCACGGTTTTCAACTGTAATCCTCATGGCGGCCAGACGGTGTATCACATACACCTGCATCTTCTAGGCGGTAAACCTATGGGTTGGCCTCCTTACCAGGAAACTCTTAAAACAGCTGTTGAATAAAACAACCTGGGCGATGTTTCAGCATTAAGTTGCATTGCCCCCAGGTTTACATAACTCTACATTCATATTTCTCTATTTTTCTGACACGTCGGGCTGCTTGTATTTATGGTTCAGGGAAATTCAGCGCAAGATAACAAAAGTGAAAAGGAGTCACTGCCTGTCTCTGTTGTACACCCGCATCCTTTTCACCACAAAAGCTACAACTCAGCCCTGGATTCTCTCCAATCAATTTTGCTGCAGCACAATGCGGTGATTCTACAAGGCAAGGAAAAAACAGGAAAAAGCACCTTAATCAATGAAGTGAAAGCTATCTACCAGAAACAAGGTGTAGAAGTTATTTCATTTACTTCCGCTATCAATACACCTAGGCAACTGTATAGCCTTCTGGCTGAAGCCCTTCATGTTCCTAAATTAAAGAAAGATCTGGTTACCGCACTACAAAGATCCAAAGCAACAGGTGAATACTGTCTGGTTATTCTGGATGAAGCCGCTGTTAATTCATCAGCTGCCGCATCCGAAGCACTGAGAAAGCTCTGCGACCCTAAATCCAAAACGGCAGGAGCAATTAAGGTAATTGTCGTATCTACGGATTATCTGGTTATACATACCAAATCCACCTACGAAACAGACTTCCACGACTGGATAAAAAGTATTGTCCCGCTGAACGCATTAAAAGCCGATGAATTAGATAGCTTAACTCGCTACCTTGCAGGGTTGAAGAAGTGTCAGGCACCTCAGTTTGAGATGGGGACCGATCTGGAACTGATAGAACGTTCTGGAGGCAAGATCGAGAGTTTGATCTCCCTAATTAATCCGTTAATCGATGAAAGTGTCATCAGCAAATCCCGCTTTGAACCTTCAGAAAAAAACATTCATCCATTGGATTCAAGCCGGTCAAAATATTATTTTTTAGGTGCGGCCGCTGTACTCGTGCTGATCCTGGGCCTGCTGATGCGGTTAATCATCGTTCCATCGGTAGAAACAGAACCAGAAAAAACAAAAGTGCCTGAAGATGTAGCTATTTTCAAGAGCACTACGGACGATGAAATACAGGGAGCGGGCACACATCGTATTAACCCTCCGGTTCTAGGTAAAAAGAAAGAAAAGAGTAACGAGCTAACAACAGAGGCCTCTAAGCCCGCGGTTATAGAGACGAAGAACAGCACTTCACCTTCACTCGCAGCCCCAAAAGAGATACCTGACGAAGCCCATACCAACACCATCCCTTCCATGATTGATGCCTGGATCAAAGCAAGAAAAGAGCAGGAAATGGACAAGTATTTAGCTTTTTATGGCAAAACTTATTCAGCAACCAATGCAAAAGGTAAAGCCTGGAGAGATGAAACAATCATCAGTTTCGAGCAAGAAAAATGGCTACAGCTGAAACGAGAAGCTCTTGATATAGAAACAATCGAGGCGAATCAGGTAAAAGTTGAATTCTGGTTAAATCAAATCAGTTCCAAAGGCACACAATCCAGAACAAAGAAAAGGTTGATTCTCGTTAGTGATGGTTCTAACTGGAAAATCAACAATGAACTTAATCTTAGGTTGGTCAAAAAGCTTTAGTTTAACAAGCTAGTGACCATTTTGATGGAACTCAGCAGCATGACTATTAATCCACTCGACAGCCGCTTCCTCCGCATCTAATTCCCTACCCTGCTCGCTTTTAACTTTTTGTCTGTATTCCTCAATATGGCAGACCTGCTCAACCATTCGCACTGCATAGGCGGTTGCCATATCGGAGAAACCAATGCCAATCAGAAAACCATCGCTATCTCTGCGACACCAGATAACATGCCCAATCGTCTTAAACGGTTTGTCCTCAATAGTTATACATACCTCTACAAAATCACCGGGTGACAAGAGTTTATCGCTGAAGCAGGAAAGTCCACCAGCACTGACATCTCGTGTGGTACCACAGTGCTGTTCAGACTGCTCTGATCTGCTGGAATAATCCAGTTGGATAGGAATACTTGCGGGATGTCGAATAAATCGTCGTGGCATAACTACACTCCAACCACTAAGTTCTTAGTTAAGTGTAGTCATGAAATGAACAAAGGGGAGCTACCTCCCCTTTTTGATAACGAGTTTAACCTTTAGACAGCAGTTCTCGCAGATCAATAATCGAGGCATTGGCTCTGGAGATATAATTGGCCATGACCAGCGAATGGTTGGCAAAGAAACCAAAACCACCGCCATTAAGAATCATTGGGCTCCATAAAGTTTGCTGGGTTGCCTCCAGCTCCCTGATGATTTGCTGCAAACTCACCTTGGCATTTTTCTTTTCCAGAACGGATGCAAAATCATGCTCTACCGCTTTGAGGACATGCAACAATGCCCAGGCAGAACCTCTTGCTTCATAAAATACATCATCAATTTCTAACCAGGGTGTTTTAACAATCGAGTCCTGAATAGTTTGGGTGGACTGTTCCGCATCCGGATCACCCGCCAGGTCTGTATTCAGGCGTTTCTGACCTACGCTGGCACTCAGCCTTTGCGATAAGCTACCCAAACGGGTTTGTACGTCAGCTAACCAGTTATTAAGGTTATCTGCCCGGGTAAAAAACTGCGCTTCGGTCTGACTTTTATCTGCCAGAGCTAAATGATATTTCCTTAAATGCTCGAGGCCTTCTTTATATTGAGATTCGGTGGAAGGGAATAACCAACTGTTATTATCAAAATGAAACTGTGGCTCTGCTTTAATTAATTCAGGCTGTTCAACCGACTGCGACTGGGAACGACTGAAATCTTTTCGTAAGGCCCGCGACAGGTCCCTTACCTGAACCAACACTCCGAATTCCCAATTACTGATGTTATCCAGCCAAACACCAGGTGGGATTACATCATTACTGATATAACCTCCCGGTTTATTGAGTAAGGTATCCACCATATGTTGCAGTGAATACACCGTGGTATATCCCGGCGCCACGTCTAAGTTTTGCTCTTGTGCATCAGCTTCAGCCTCTGCAACAGGGTCAAACTGGTCGGGTGTAACACTCCAATAAACGCCCAGAGGAATGGATACAACAATCAGAACGATCAAAAAGGCGATGATTAAACGGCCAATTTTCCCACCCGGTGCGTTGTCCCAAAAATCAAGGTACCAATCGATCAAAGACCCCATGAACATTCCCTTCAGTTTATTGATTCAGTTAACCCAGATCATACCCCATTTGAACACCAATATTTATGGAGAATTGCAAGCTCTCCTATTTATTAGACTAAATTAATAGAGCCCCAAATGATAAAGTCATAACAATCCGTTTGGATACGGGGCAATCTCCATAAGTTAGCAGATCGACTATACTGGAACGCATGATTGCAAACTTTCTCACAGGAACAGGAGAGCCAGGGAAGTGAAGGGATACGACGGCAGCAAACCTCTACAGATTTTATTTACACTGCTCTCTGTTATTTTACTTTCAGCATTAGCTTTTTTTGGCTTTTCTATCTGGCAAGACATCAAATCCGATGAAGTTGATAAACTTCATCAACAGAACAAAGCTCTGATTGAACACAGTCAGAATTTCTTCAATCAAAAAACCCGTCTAATCGTTAAAACCATTGATTCATCGCTGCTGGAAACAACTGAATATGTTGCCGAAACCAGGCAGATATTCAGTTATATACTCTCAACTACAGAAGAGGCGGCTGCTCTGGCCTTGATTGATCGTGACGGCAACACCCTTGCAGTCAGTGGTGACATCAGCAATACAAAACCTAAATACAGTCAGGACGTATTAGATAAAGCCATCGTCACAAAAACTGCACAAATTGGTTACCAATATAAGTCCGGTATTTTGGGTAAATCTTACCTCCCACTGTATGTCCCCATACTGGATGAAAATAAAATTCCTACTGCCATTGTCGCGGTATTTTTCTACACCCAAGGCAAAAACTCGGTGATGAACAATTTCATCACCTCGGATAAAAATAAAATATGGTTATTGGGTGAACAGGGAAAAGTCCGACTCACTTATCCCTTACCAACCGGTATTGTCTCAAACCTATTTGGCTGGACCTTACCCCCTGAAACTGCACAAAAGATCCAGTATCAGTTAGAACATGGCAAAGCCCACGAAGGCATTAAACTCTCCATTGAAAATAAAGATGTATTGGCCAACGTAAGTTATCTTGCCGAATATCAACTGGTTGTAATCAATGCTGAACCCGCTTCAGATCTGACACAGATCTGGCTCGAAAGAATGCGCCCTGTCGGCATTGCCTTTCTGCTTTTTTTACTTATTGCATTGCTGGCCTATCGCCTGTCGATACGAATAGGTAAAAAGATCTCTGCGGAAAAAAACAAGGCTGAAGGCAACGTCAAGAAACTCTCCCGGGCTATTGAGCAGAGCCCAAACAGTGTAGTGATCACTGATAACAACTGGCACATAGAATATGCCAATAAAAACTTCGAGTTATCTACAGATAAACCCAGTGCCCGAGATGAAGCTCCCGGCAAAAAAATCATCGACTATATGCCCTACAACCTACTGAAAGAAGATCTGGAAAAAATCAGTGAGGCAATACAGATTAATGGCAGTTGGTTTAACGAACGTCAGGAAGAGTTCGAAGGAAAATGGTACTCGTTTTCTATTAGTCAGATCAGAACCGAAGAGGATGAAATTACTCATTTTGTAACCGTTGTTCAGGACATTACAGAACGTAAACACGCAGAAGTTGAATTGCATAAACAAGCAAATTTTGACCCTCTGACCGGACTGCCAAATCGCCGTCGAGCCCATGAATATCTCAACGCCAAACTCCAGGATGCTTGGACCTCCAAACACAAAGTAGCGGTTCTTTATATCGATATTGACAACTTCAAGAACGTCAACGACACCTTCGGGCATCAGATTGGCGATCAGCTCTTAACTCTGATGGCCCGCCGTTTACTGGGTTCCTGCCGGGATGTTGCTCAGATTTGCCACATTGGGGGTGATGAGTTCCTTGTATACTTCAGTTACTCCGATGATCAAGAAGTCGAACACTTCGCACTGGAACTGCTCAACGAGGTGTCCACCCCAGTGATGATTGAGGGTAAACAAATTTTTATCTCGATCAGTCTTGGCGTTTCCAAATATCCAGACGATGGCAACGATGTCTCCAGTCTGATCAAATACGCTGATATTGCCCTGTATGAATCGAAAAAGAATGGTCGCAACCGCCACAGTTATTTCGACCAAGAATTAAACAAACGTTTAAAAAGACGCAGTTCCATTGAGTCAGAACTGCGTCAGGCCATGCACAGACATGAAATTTCAATGCGTTACCAATCTAAAAACGATATCAAATCCAAACAAATCATCGGGTTTGAGGCCTTAATGCGGTGGCACAATACCGTGCTGGGATTTGTAAGTCCTGAAGAGTTTATAGAGGTTGCGGAAGAAACAGGAATAATCCACGAACTTGGAGAATTTGCCTTGAGGCAAGCCTGTTATGACCTTTTAGAATTCCAAAAGAAATCTGATACACCACTGCGCATGGCAGTGAATGTATCGATACAGCAGCTTCAGGATGACAAAATCATCGAAATCCTCAGGACCGTATTGGAAGAAACCGGTGTTGACCCCGCTTATCTGGAACTGGAAATCACAGAAAGCCTTCTTGCTGAAAATATCAATATACTGCTACCCCGACTTGAAGCTCTACTCGATCAAGGGGTCAGCCTATCTATAGATGACTTTGGTACAGGTTACAGCTCCCTCAGCTACCTAACCACTTTCCCGGTACACACCCTAAAAGTAGACAGGGCTTTTGTTAAGGATATGGAAACCAATCAGGGGGATGCTACCCTGACCCGAACCATCATCAGTATGGCGCACGCTTTAGGCCTGAAAGTGGTCGCTGAAGGGATTGAGGACCACGTGCAACTGGAGATGCTGAACACGTTTGGTTGTGATATCGGGCAGGGTTACCTGTTTAGCAAGCCACTGGAGAAAAGTGAGATGGAGCTCTTAGTCGAAACATTTGAACTCCCGGATATCACCGACTTCGGAAGACTATAATCAAGACATATTGAGATTCAATCGCTGACAATTTCCAGTGATGATCCAGATGTCTCAGGGTAAATGTTACGGATATAATCCAACTGCCCCGAATCCAACATGCTAACAAACATATCGACCAGACGTTTATCTAAATGATCGTCGGATATTCTCTGTAGTTCAGCAATCGCTTCATCCTGAGACCATGCAGGTTTGTAACTGCGCTTAGAAAGCAGAGCATCAAACACATCAACAACCGCTACAATTCTTGCAGATAAGGGTATTTCATTGCCTTTAAGTCCTTTTGGATAGCCATTACCATCCATGCGTTCATGATGGAACAGGGCAATTTCACGTGCCATGGAGAAAAACTGCTTGTCTCCCAACAAGCTTGCCCCAGCTAAGGAATGCTCCCGCATTTTGATCCATTCATCCGCATCCAGAGGCCCGGGTTTATTCAGAATACGATCCGGTGTGGTGATTTTCCCCAGGTCATGCATCATGCTGGAATAACCCAACCGGGTAACAACCTCACTGGATAAGCCAATCGCGCGACCAAGCTCCTCAGAATAAGCCTTCACACGATTGATATGGTTACCTGTTTCCAGGTCTTTAAAGTCACATACTTTCGCTAACTTGGAGATCGTCTCCACATTTGCTTCATGCAGATCCTGAGTACGTTCCCTTACCCTGTCCTCAAGATAAGCATTCAACTCCTGTAGTTCATTGTTAAGCCGCTGCTGCTCTTTATACAGCAACCTTGTACGAAGGTGGGCACTGACTCTAGCCTGCAGTTCTTCATGAATGAAAGGCTTGGAAATATAATCACTGGCACCGGCAGTTAACAGCTCACACAACAACTCCTGCTGATCAATACGGGTAACTACAATTACAGGCACCTGATCAAAGTCAGAGCGGGAACGAATCAGGTGATTTAACTCAATCCCATCCATATTAGGCATTTCAATATCGGTCAGTACCAGATCAACATCACTGTCCTGCTGCAAATGATTCCAGGCTTCCTCACCATCTTTACACAGAATCGGTCTGCAACCCATCTGCTCAAACATATGACCGTAAAGGGCTAACAATGCCTGGCTGTCTTCAGCGATAAGAACATTAAAACGCTGCCCCGCCAGGTGTTGATTAAACTGCATGGTTTCCCGGCGTTGCAGAATAAGTTTGATACGTTCAATTAAAAATTTCTGAGTGCAGTTTTTAAGAATAAAGTCGGTGACACCCGCCTGGAAACAGTTGCGCCTTAAGTCCATGGAGCGGGTAGATGAGATAACAATTATTGGAATCAGAAGATATTCCGGCCGGGATTTAACTTTTGTCGCCAAATCGACACAATTAGTGTCCTGCAGTTCTGCCCCCATAAGGATCAGATCTGGTAATTCTGCTTCGACAGCATCCAGCAAACTCTTCCCGGTTTTGAAAGCAACAACCCTGTAACCAATGCTTTCCAATACCGTTTTATATAGCGACCGAATAGCCGAGCTATCATCAACAACAAAAATTATCTGCTGCATCAAGCGATCCTCCTAACTGATCAATACAAGTAATCCCGAAATCCTTGTACTTAATTTATAGCACCAGGGGCACTGAATAACCCATGATTTATTTCACATAAGGTACCATTCCACACAAATAAAACTCATAAACAGTGTGGTTTATTACCAAAAAGTATAATGCTTCATCATGAAAGTGATATATATCACTTTTTCCAAATGTTGCACTGCGTCATAATGAAGTCATACGAACAGTTTACACTTGTGCTTAATAGCAAAGACAAGACAAAAGATTATTAGTCCCGGAGGACTCCGTGGTTATTACAGAAAAGCCCCCACTGCATGATCAACTGGAATTTTTCATTGAACAGGCAGAAAAAGCACGCCCGATAAAGACTGTTGTTGTACATCCGGTGGACGGCAACAGCCTGATTGGCACAATAGAAGCAGCTGAACATGATCTTATTGTTCCAATCTTGGTTGGCCCTGAAAACAAGATCAAATCCATTGCGGATGAGCAGAATCTCGACATCAGCAATTATGAACTGATTAACACTGAACACAGTCATGCGGCTGCTGAAATTGCCTGCGAAGTGGTTAAACGTGGAGAAGCAGAAGCCCTGATGAAAGGCCATCTGGGTACATCAGAACTGCTGCGTGCAGTTGTTCACAAAACCAAAGGCATTCGCACTGAACGTCGTCTGAGCCATGTTTTCGTTTTTGATATCCCCAATTACCATAAACCACTGGTCATTACCGATGCGGCTATCAACGTCATGCCGGATCTATTCTGCAAAAAAGATATCACTCAAAATGCGATCGATTTTTGCAAAGCCTTAGGCGTTGAAACCCCTAAAGTCGCCATTCTCTCGGCAGTCGAAAAGATCAAACCCAATATTCAAAGCACCCTGGATGCAGCAGCCCTATGTAAAATGGCTGAACGCGGACAGCTGAATGGCGGTTTGATTGATGGTCCTCTGGCGTTTGATAACGCGATTTCGCAACAGGCTGCGATTGATAAACATATAGTATCTGTTGTTTCTGGGGATGCCGATATTTTGTTAGCGCCAGACCTAGAAGCCGCAAACATGATTGCCAAGCAGCTGATCTATCTGGCCAACGCTAAATCAGCAGGTATTGCTCTGGGTGCCAAAGTGCCCATTATTCTAACCAGTCGTGCCGAAAAAACGCTGGGCCGCCTGGCATCCTGCGCTCTGGCATCGCATATGGTTCTTCATAAGTAAGTTATTTTTATGCAGACAATTCTCACGGTAAACGGCGGTTCATCCAGCCTGAAATGTGCACTGTTTCAAAGACAGGCGGGTGAACTGACACTCTTGTTTAACTTTAAGCTGGGCAACATTTTAGCGGATGCCCGTTTCAAGGTCGTAGATACCACGGGGGCGACTCTGCTGGAAACTTCTCTGGATTATTCCGCAGTCGCCAAAGATGATCGTCACCAGGCTTGCCTGGAAACCATTCGGCAGTGGCTGACTGAACAACTACCGGAGAATGAGCTGTGTGCCATCGGCCATCGCGTTGTTCATGGCGGCTCATCTTTTAGCGAGCCGGTCCTGATTGATGACCAGATCATCAGCCAGTTAGAAGAGTTTATTCCACTCGCTCCCCTGCATCAGCCATACAATATTAAGCTGATTCAGGCCTGTCGAAAGATAGAGCCAAACCTGCCTCAGGTAGCTTGTTTCGATACCATGTTCCACGCCCAGCAACCGAAAGTAGAGCAGAACTATGCCCTGCCACGTAAGCTGACAGAGGAAGGGGTTCATCGTTATGGTTTCCACGGCTTATCCTACGAGTTCATTCAACGACAGCTGAAAACGCTCGAGACAGCCGATGCGAATACGGTGATCTGTCATCTGGGAGCCGGTGCCAGCATGTGTGCAGTCAAAGCAGGCAAATCCATCGCCTCTTCAATGGGTTTCACCGCAGTAGATGGCCTGCCTATGGGCAGTCGCTGTGGCAATATAGACCCTGGCGTTCTGCTCTATCTGCAACGCCACTACGATATGGATGCAGATCAACTGGAAAAACTGATCTACAAAGAAAGCGGATGGTTAGGTGTATCCGGCATCAGCTCAGATATGTTGGAGCTACATCAATCAGACCAACCCGAAGCCGAAGAAGCGATCGATATGTTCTGCTACCGCGCAGCACTGGAAATTGGCCGTTTAAGCGCAGCTCTTCAAGGTCTTGATCAACTGGTCTTTACGGGTGGTGTTGGCGAAAACGATGCCGACGTTCGCAGCAGGATTCTGCAACGTTGCGAATGGCTGGGTATCAACATCAATCATCAAGCCAACGCAGAAGCTTCAGGAGTCATCAGTACAGAGAACTCCAAAGTACAGGTACGGGTTATTCCAACCAATGAAGAAGCTATGATCGCAACTCATGTTGTGGAATTAACAACATAAAATAAAAGAGGCCGTATTAAACGGCCTTTTTCTCTAATAAGCGCATACCCCGTCTGGGAATATTTTCTTCAAATACTCTTTTTGCGTTCCCGAAAAATGAACATTGCCATAAGTGCCATCTTGCAAAGCAACTTCTACATTTTTGAGATCGCATTTCAAAACTTCTGATGTGAAAGGCCCTCCAGCTGCGGTTCTGGGGTTACCATGAATAGGGAAATTATCACTGCAAATTGCCTCAGAATAAGCAGAAGTTTTCTTCTCACTCCAAACATTATCCCCTGCCGCAATCAGCTCATAATCGTCATCCCAACAACGGTCTGACGCTGCATCAGGTTTTTGTTGGTCGACCAACCATTGCTCCATTACATCTACCGCCTTCATCGCAATAGTTTCAAGTTGCTTCTTATCCAATGGCTCATCGCCAGAAGGTTTAAGGCCCCAGATATTAAAAACACTTCGATCAGACTGACTCCGCAGCATTCTCTGCCTGAAAATAAACGGTTGCCGGGCATCATGAATATCCAAATACTCATCCAGATAAACCGCCAGAGATATCGTCGGTTTTTCCCACTGGCCATTGAACAACATGCCTTGTTCTTCGGCTCTGCGTACAGCCTCTGAACTAGCCACCGAACGCGGTGCTATCATAGTTCCATAACTACTCGTAGAGTTATGCTCACTCCATACAGATTGTTCGTCCTGTTTACCCAACCAGGATTTAAGCCATGCAGGGGCTATTTTTTCAGGCAGCAGCGGAATAATGTTTCGGGTACCATGCCAGAACTTCTCAAAGCCACGTAGCTTACTATTACCAACCACGAACTCTCCGTAACCTACATTTTTCCCTATCACTAGGGAGCCATAAGGGTAAAATGGCGCATACTCGTAGGTCATCTCAGCAGGATCTTTCCACCCCCCCACTTTGGCATTTAGATCCAGAAACGTAGCTGGAGAAATCAACCCCTCTTTTAATGCGTTTAAACCATATTGCACCCCAACGTTGCCATAGGTCCTCAATGCGAATCCGTTACGATCTCTGCCGTAAACTTCAATGGCATCATCCCAGTGGGTCCATTTTGTCTGATCAAGAATCTCAGCATCATTTTTCAACCAGGAAGTATGTAAGCCATAAAATGGCAGATAGAACTTGGGATTGAAGATCAGCGGGGTTATCGCTCTCCAGCCTTCCATACATACAGAACTACCGGGTTTAGCCTCAGACATGATAGGAACACCAGTATCATCCAGACTGCGCTTAGTTGGATAATCATTTAAGGCATTAAAACCTTCAATTGCACCACGGTTTTCCCAGTCTTGCCAAAAGCCGTCAGGCATATCTGAAGCAGCATGATTGCGGTCAAAGTAATAGTGTAAGAGTTCACAATCACCAACTCCGGTAGCCTGACTCAAAAAGTCCGGAAACATATGGCTTACGATCACCCCATCAAGTAAATCCGGAGTTTGCCTTGCACCGTAAAACTGTTGTATCGAACCTCCCGAAGCCCCAAACCCTATAGTAAATTCTGGCTGCCCAAACTCAGTAATCACTTGTTGCTTCACCATTTCGGCGGTTTGCAACAGCACAGGCAGGTTAAAGCTAGTATCGGTTCCCATGCCACTCGAACCAGCAACAACATATCCTCTACGCAACATCTCCGGATTAAAAATACTGATCAGGTCATTACTCTTGGGGGCCTCTGCACCCAGCATTCCCATAGATACAGCCCCGGATTGGTGATGACCTATACCAATTCCGCCATTGAACAACATCAGTAACTTATTATTCCAAACGACTGAAGGTGCAGTTGAATCTGTTAAAGGCCATTCAGCTAAGACCGTAACACCATATATAAAACGGTTAATTACACCGCGCTCATAACGCACGACAAAAGGAATCGATCGTCCGTGATAGTCAATCATTTCGACATCTGTGGGCAGCTCTTTGGCGCCATTGAGTTTTAAAAAAATCCCCTCGTGAGATCGATACCAGTAACTCACCTGCATCGGGGCACCACAATATTGGCTGTAGCCTTTTTTATAATCAAAAAACAGCCAACCCGCATAAACAGGTTGCCCATGGCCTTCCTGGTTATCAATCAACGGCTCGCCCATACCCGCCACTTCCGTATTACAAGAAAAAGGGAACTGTAGGGGGTTCTGTGCAGATACCGGGCCTACCTCACCAGGCTTAACAGGAAAGCTCTTAACCGGCTGCTGCAACTTGACTGCAGAGCAACCGGATAGAAGCGCGAATAAAATAACCATCCAAACTAACTTCACTCGTCAACTCCTTGTAACCACTTGTGAGCTTTTTCAATTGCTACCACAACCTCTTTACGGGATTGTTCATCTCCTGCCGGGCATTCCACTCCGGTAAAACAGTAATCCAGCTGATACTCGGCGCCTGCAAGCAGATGTGCTTTGGAAACACCACACTCTAATTCAGCTGTATGCTCAATGTTAAAACGGTTATGCAAAGTCCCTGAGAGGGCCTGACAGCTACCCAGTGTTTGACCATAAGGAACCCGCCGATCCTGTAATCCATGTAATAGAACCATGGGCGGATAAGCTTGAGGATTTTTGCCTATCAGCCCCCAGTAACTGGTTTGCTGTAATACAGGATTGGTGTCAGAAACCTGTTCCAGCTTCTCGCCGAACAACCGCTCCAGAAGCTCCCTACCTTGCTCATATGTCTGTCCGGCAAGTACATCTTTACGCATAGAAGCCGTATCCAGAACCGGATAAAACATAATGCTTCTGGCAACCTTGTCCGCTTTTTGGGTATGCAGCCAACCAGCTAATAAGCCACCACTACCCTGCGCAAACAGGGTAACCTTGCCAGCCTCATCACCAAATGTAGTTTGGTGTTTTGCAACCCACTGCAGCGCTTTCTCGGCATCGTCTTTCATCTCCTGCCATGAGGCATCACTGCATTCAATATTGGTATCACCTCGACCTATTAAGCGGTAGAAAGGCAGATACACGGTATATCCCTGTTCCGTGTATTCAGGTATTCGGCTTTCCAGCGCCAATAAGTGGAAACTGCGCTGATGTCCACCGCCGCCATGGAACATCAACAATGACTTTCCGCCCTCAGAAACCGGGTTTGCCTTGTAAATGCGCATCTGCAGTTCGCACACGCCGGCCCCCTTACGCAGATACAGGGGTTCTGATTCAGGATCAAAAATGCGTTTTTCGGTCACTTCAATCCGATGATAGATACGAGCCGTCATAAACGGTTGATCAAAACCATACTGTTTCACCAGCGGGACACGAAAGCGGCTTGCAGGGTTCAACGTCCAGGCTTGGTTTTTCACTAGCTCAACATCATTACCTAAACGCTGCGGTAAGGCATATTGATTACAGAAACTGTGGTAACGCGTGAGTTGAAATTCGATGGGTTCAGCACAGAGAATATCGGAGTAATAGTGCCTTCGCGGGGCTTCTTCATCTTGCCCAAATGCATATTCATCCCTGAGGGGTACAGCTTCACAAAAACCCTGGTTCCACTGGTACAAGCTCTTATGCCACATGGGAGCCTGCAAGTATTTAGTCACCTGACAGGCAGCTGCATTTTTAGCGGAGTGGCGCAGCATGCGGCGTTCATCATCGGTCATCACCAGTTCCCAGAAACTGCCACAACCACTAAGTAAGGTTGTAAGCAGGGTGACGATTACTATTTTACGCATGAGCCCTCCCCATGAAGTATCTCAATAGCATTTGGATCGTTCTGACTGAAGCGCGCGGCATAAGCAAGTTGGTGACCGCCCTCCATTTCATCCACCGTGTAGATCCTCACTAACATGCTGTCAGCGATAATCTGCATCCAGAAAAAGCCGATGGTTTTACTGCATTGCCAATAGAAGGGATTACGTTTGGGGTTATAGATATTATTCGATTTAGCGCCCGCGCCAGACACAACAAAGTGGGTTTTACCACACTTATCCATGGGTGCCAGCCACTGCATATTGTGATCATGCCCGGCCAGATACATATCCAGCTCACCACACATATGCTGATCGTAAAAATCACGATAGTAAGTACCTGCTACCCGCTGGAACAGGTATTTATTCAGTTTGGGCATGTACTTTTTAAGTTTCTCAGCGTAATCCCCAATGGAGTCATAGTTACCGGCATTGCCGTGTTTGCCATTAGAGATGTAGGGATGGTGTGCATAAGCCAGTTTCCACTGAGCCTTACTGTTATGTATGCCTGCTGATAGCCAGTCCCCCATATTCTGGCTGTATAAATTAATCCGATAACGAGGGATAAAGTCCGGGGCGCTGGTAATAGGCGTGGAATCCAGTGCAAAGAGTTCTACCAAAGGCTGCGGATTCAGATCGGGCTGAAAGCGAATCTCATCTCCATGCAACGGCGCTTTGATCTGATAGTAGCGATCCGGCATCGCCCAGATATCGCTGTGATGGGTGTATTCAATCTCAATCTGACCCCGGGCATTAAAGCCACCATCACCCGCAGAAAGGCCGCTGGAATCATGGTTACCCAATACCATATAAAACGGCAGGCTCAGGTTCTGGTACGGGATCTCAAACTTATCCTGAAACTGTTGATCATCCAGGCTTTTTGGCCCGGCTTTATAGATGTTATCTCCCATACCGATAACAAAATCACAACCATCACGCTCACAAACCTGACGAATTGCCTCAGCCACGAAACTCTGTGAGGGAGCACCCGTTCCGGCATCGCCCATGGCAACAAGATTAACCTTATCCAGATCATCCATATCTGTGGAAAACAACAGATCAAAGGGTTCACTATCAAAGACACCATCATTCACAGAAAATCTAACCCGGTAGCGACCCGGCCTATCGATATCTAATCGAGCAACATGTGAATCCGGCAATAACCGCGCAACACTGCCTTCCGGCTGCTCGATTAAACGCCAGTTAAAGGTTAAGTTTTTATTATGCAGGCTACGGCTGCTTGAGCCGTCAATCTCTACCGTCTCGCCGACCTGAACCAGCCGCTGTTTATAAGCAGCATAGGCTACCGGGTCTTGCTTAATGGCCTGAATACGTCGTTTCTCCTGCAACTGATCCGAGAACGAATCCCGAAACGTGCTGCAGCCCGACGTAAGAAGAAGTGCAATAAGAAGATACACCTTCCCTATAGTTCGCATCCCTGAGTCTCCCTGTAACTTTGCCAGAGGCAATCATCTGTTACTTATCAAGGAAGATAGCGGTTTGAGGAAGAAGTGTACAGAAAGTAAACGATCTAAAGCTGAAAAGCCTATCTGCTTTTTCGAGCGGCTTTCTTTTTACTGGCTTTTTTTGTACCTACAGGTTTTTTCTTTTTCTTACTGCCTGCGGCTTTACCAGAAGCTTTAACCTTTTTCGGGCCTTTGTAGAAACCAGCCAGTTCCTGAATAAACTTTCGCTGGAATCGGGTTTTAAGGTAACGCTCAATTGAAGACATCAAATTCCATTCAGATGGATCAATCAGAGAGATCGCCTGCCCTGATTCACCAGCACGACCAGTGCGCCCAATACGATGTAGGTAATCATCGCCTTTACGCGGCATCTCAAGGTTAATTACCAAATCAACACCTTCAACATCCAGCCCTCGGGCAGCGAGATCAGTTGTCACCAAGACATTGATGCTGCCCTTACGGAAACCCTCAATAGTGGCAAAACGCCCCTTCTGCTGAACATCACCGTGTAAAAGTGCAGCTTTAAATTTGTGGTAACGTAAAAAACCGTCCAGCTGTTTCGCCTTGGTTTTACTGTTACTGAACACAATCGCTTTTTTATAGCGCTCATTATTCAGTAACCACGTGAGCTGTTTGTCTTTGTGTGCGGGATCATCCGAGAGCAGGATATACTGCTGAATCCCCTCTGCAGCCTCGCGCTTTTGCCCAACTTTCACCCATTCAGCATCTACCAGAACATGTTCAGCCAACGAGCGGATGGAGGTAGGTAGTGTCGCGGAGATCAGTAAGGTCTGACGGATATCAGGAGATGCCGTAATGATCTGATCAAGATTATCTTTAAAGCCGGTTTCCAGCATGCGGTCGGCTTCATCCAGAATCAGCAGGTCCAGACTGTCTAATTCCAGTGATCCATTCTCAAGATGGGGAATCAACCTACCCGGCGTAGCTATCACCAGATCGGCCTGAGCCAGTTTCTTCTCCTGCACCTTAAAATCTTCGCCGCCGACAATCGACACAGCTTCCAGATCCAGCTCCTCAGTTAAACGCGCAAACTGAGATTGCACCTGCTCCGCCAGCTCCCGTACCGGAACCAGCACCAAAGCCCGTGGCTGTCGTGCTGGGGATTTCTGCCCAGCCATGCTCTGTACAGCCGGAATAAGGTAAGCAGCCGTTTTACCGCTGCCAGTCGGAGCACTGACCAACAGATCCTGACCCTCCAGCAGTAACGGCACAGCTTTTTGCTGCACCGCTGTAGCCTCAGTAAAACCCAAAGCATTGAGGTTAGCTTCTAACTGAGGGTGAAGCGCAATATCAGGAAACATAGTAGGCTCGAAAGGAATGTATATAAGAGAACGGATTTTAAAGATAAATAACGAGGATAAATAGAGCCAATTGGGATTTGACTCATTGAGCATAAACACCGTTTAGCTGCCGCATCCCTTTTGAGAGATTGGCTTGTGCTGTTTCAATCAACAAGTGGTAATGATTATCCATCAGGCAATAGGCATGACAGAGCCAGCTATAACGCTCACAGACTTGTTGTAACAAAGTAAGGAAATAACGGCGGCAGTCGTCATTCAGATAAATATCTGAACGGGCATTGCCGCGAGAAGTAATATGGTAATACGCGCCGGGAAACTCGATCCTGAGTGCTCTGGACATGTTCACCTCCTGTGAATAGAGCAAAACTACCTTGTATGAAACTTTCTTTCAAGCAACCTTACTGAGAGCGGGAAATGGGAGACTTGACCCCGTTGTTCCTGTTGCCATAATTGGAATCAAAGGAGACAAGAACCGGTTCAACTGTCAGGAATTCATAGGGCTGGCATAAACCTGCTGTAGATCGATAACTACTCCACGGCCATTCACTCGCATCATGGCACATACGTGACCGTACCGGATTAAGTACGATGTAGCGGCACAACTCCAACAGGTAGCTGTCACTATCAACCAGAATCGCTTTATAACGACCTTGGAAAAGATGCCCTACCCGCCCAAAGGTCCGATTAAACCATTGGGTATAAACACCGTTAAGGTGTCTCATACCTTTTGAAAGGTTTGCCTCTGCAGTTTCAATCAACAGGTGGTAGTGATTATCCATTAGACAGTAGCCATGACAGAACCATCTGAAACGTTCACAGACCTGTTGCATTAGAGTAAGAAAATAACGGCGAGCCTCGTCGTTCAAGTAAATATCTGAACGGGCATTGCCTCGAGATGTAATGTGATAATACGCGCCGGGAAACTCGATCCTGAGTGCTCTGGACATGCTCACCTCCTGTGAATACAACGAAACTACTCCTTTAAAGAAACTCTTTCAAGCGACCTTAGAAAACGGCTTCAATTTGGGAAATGGGAGACCTGACCCCTTAGTTTTTTACAGCCGGAATAAGGTAAGCAGCCGTTTTACCGCTGCCAGTCGGAGCACTGACCAACAGATCCTGACCCTCCAGCAGTAACGGTACAGCTTGTTGCTGCACCGCTGTAGCCTCAGAAAAACCCAAAGCATTGAGGTTAACTTCTAACTGAGGATGAAGCGCAATATCAGGAAACATAGTAGGCTCGAAAGGAATGTATATAAGAGAACGGATTTTAAAGATAAATAACGAGGATAAATAGAGCCAATTGGGATTTGACTCATTGAGCATAAACACCGTTTAGCTGCCGCATCCCTTTTGAGAGATTGGCTTGTGCTGTTTCAATCAACAAGTGGTAATGATTATCCATCAGGCAATAGGCATGACAGAGCCAGCTATAACGCTCACAGACTTGTTGTAACAAGGTAAGGAAATAACGGCGGCAGTCGTCATTCAGATAAATATCTGAACGGGCATTGCCGCGAGAAGTAATATGATAATACGCGCCGGGAAACTCGATCCTGAGTGCTCTGGACATGTTCACCTCCTGTGAATAGAGCAAAACTACCTTGTATGAAACTTTCTTTCAAGCAACCTTACTGAGAGCGGGAAATGGGAGACTTGACCCCGTTGTTCCTCCAGTTAAAAAATGTAGTAATTTCGTTCTTTATTTTCTGCCAAAGAGAAGGCTCTGGTTTCGGTAAAGTTCTGAAATAATCCGGCAGTACCTCTTTCCCGTTAGCTAATTTACTGTTTTCGTCATCCGCAAGCATATTAATAATCAGTGTTTCACTTTTAATCTGGTCTGTACCAAATTCCGGATGAGTCACAACTGTTTTTTGTGGATTAATAGGAATGAATTTATTTTTTCCTTCACCATTTCTTATCTGCATACGACAGACAAGCCCAGTGTGATCACGTCTCGAGTAGAACCAAGTCATACAGATATAATTAGTCTCAGTCGCGACTCTAAAATACTTTTTAGATGTAGTCAGTTTCGCCGGATGGTTAGGGCCATTTGCTCCCCCAAAGCCACCTCGGCTACCTCGATAAATCGCACGAGCTTTCGGTGTTTTATCCAAAACAATATGTTTTGAATATAAGCTGTTGTCGTAATTGCGTTGCAATACCAACTCAATTCTAGAAAATCGATAACCGCACTCAGTTTCGTTTTCTTTTAAAAAGATCGGTATTTCAATCCGATAGTTTTCTTCAGATACAGAATAAGCTTTATCAGCGATTCTTACTTTACGGCTAGCCGTTGTTGCTTGCTTATAAGAACAGGCTTCAGATCTGCTTGTACTCACATATGACGCTAGAAAAGTAGCTGTTAGCCTTGGGTCTTTTTTACCTTGAATGGTATAAACAACAGGTTCTTCAGCATTGGAAGCTTGTACGGATTGTTTAACAACCTCTGCTGAATCTTGGGCGTGGGCAGTCGGGGTAATTAACAACTGCATGACAACAATGGAATTTAAAAAAGTAAGGAAGGAAACTTTTAAAACTACTTTCAAAGACATAACCAATCCCTGTTTGTCGTTGAGAAGCTTTAACCATATAGACCGATTAAAGCCGTTGCAACATCCCTGTTACATGGGGGCAGGTTAAGGTGCCCCTAAATTCATAATTGTTAGTCGTTTGCCTTACGCTGCCTAACTGCCTCAAACAAGCACACTCCAGTCGCCACAGAGACGTTAAGACTACTAACTTCCCCCGCCATTGGGATCTTCACCAGTTGGTCGCAGTTTTCACGGGTTAAACGACGCATACCCTGCCCTTCTGCGCCCATCACCAGAGCCATTGGGGCGGTAAGATTGGACTGGTAGAGTTCCTGATCGGTTTCTCCTGCAGTGCCGGTAATCCAGATTCCACGCTCCTGCAGGTTTTTAAGCGCTCGGGCCAGATTGGTAACGAGTATATAGGGCACCGCTTCTGCGGCTCCACAGGCAACCTTAGCGGCAGTAGCATTAAGAGGTGCGGATTTATCTTTTGGTGCGATAACCGCTTGTACACCTGCGGCATCGGCGGTACGTAAGCAAGCACCGAGGTTGTGCGGGTCGGTTACGCCGTCCAGAACCAGCAGGAAAGGCTGCTCTTCCAGATTATCCAGCAGCTGATTCAGATATTTATCATTATAGGTCTGGATCGGTTTACACAGGGCAACCACTCCCTGATGTGAAGCACCTTCGACCCGTTCATCGAGATCTCGCTTTGTTGCGACCTCAATCTGAATTTTAAGCTGGCTAGCCGTGTCCACCAGCTTTTGCATTCTTTCGTCGCGACGGCCTTTCAGGATCAGGATTCGGTGAATACGCTCAGCATCTTTTTTAAGAGCAGTGTTTACTGCGTGATGGCCGAACAGGTGTTCATATTTCATTTCAGCGTGCCCCTACCCAGTCACCGGCCTGCTCTTTCACCAGAGTTGTTAATAGCTCGATAAAACCGGGGTCAGCGTTCAAGGCAGGAATGTACTTGTACTCTTCACCTCCGGCTTCGATAAAGACATCGCGATTTTCGATAGCGATCTCTTCCAGTGTTTCCAGACAGTCTGCTGAAAACGCCGGGCAGGTGATCTGGACTGATTTAATGCCTTTTTCCGGCAGGGACTCTAGTGTTTTATCGGTGTAGGGCTGCATCCACTCAGCTGGCCCGAAACGGGACTGGAAGGTGGTCATCCATTCAGTTTCTGCCAGTCCCATCTGGGCTGCAAGCAGTTCTGAGGTTTTATGGCACTGAGCCGGGTATGGATCACCCTTATCAAAGTATTCCTTGGGAATACCATGGTAGGAAAGGATCAGTTTATCGGCTTTACCCTGTTCACTCTGGAAACCTTTGATCTGCTCTGCAAGTACTTCAACATACTTCGGATGGTCAAAGTAGGAGTTTACAATGCGTATATCCAGTACTTTACGCTGTTTCAGTTGGAACTTGGCGACCTGATCATAAACTGGGGCTGTGGTGGTTGCCGAATACTGCGGGTACATCGGTATGAGCAGTACTTTTTCATAGTGACTTGCAGACAGCTTTTGCAGCAGAGGTGATAGGCCTGGGTTGCCGTAGGTCATCGCGGCGTAAACATCCGGCGCGTGTTCATTACACTGCTGCTGTAATTGCAGTTGTAAACCGGCTACCTGTTTGTCGAGTATCTTTCGCATTGGGGAATCATCTTCCCAGATGCTGGCATAAGCTTTGGCGACTTTACCGGGGCGGATATTCAGAATGATTCCATTCAGGACCGAAAGCCATAGCAGGCGGCGCAGACCTTTACCTTCAACAACACGACTGTCGGAAAGGAATTCTCTGAGGTAACGTTTTACAGCGCTTGGTTCTGCTTTATCCGGTGTGCCCAGATTCACCAATACGACTGCTGTTTTGCCCGATTCTGTCATTAGCTATTAATCCTTAAACTTGAACACACATTATCCCGAAACTTGTATGAAAAGCCCACACAATGACGGATTTCAGGCACAAAAAAACCGCACCCGGTCAGGTACGGTTTTTAGAACTCTTCAGATCAGAAAAACTTAAGCGTTTTCCAGACCTGCAAATACTGCATCACGGATATCATCTACAGAACCCACACCCGGTACATATACGTAAGCAGGCGCAGAAGCAGCGTCTGTTTCACCCCAGCCTTTGTAGTATGTGATCAGTGGTGCAGTCTGGTCATGATAAACATTCAGACGGTCACGTACTGTTTCTTCAGCATCGTCGGCACGCTGAACCAGATCTTCACCTGTTACGTCGTCTTTGCCTTCAACCTTAGGCGGATTAAATACAACGTGGTAAGTACGACCAGAACCCGGGTGTACACGACGTCCAGCCATACGTTTAACGATCTCTTCGTCCGCTACATCGATCTCAACTACTGCATCGATTTTAACGCCAGCGTCTTTCAGGGCATCAGCCTGTGGGATTGTGCGTGGGAATCCATCAAACAGGAAACCTTTTTCGCAATCCGCTTCAGCAATACGCTCTTTAACCAGACCGATGATGATCTCATCGGAAACCAGCTGGCCTGCGTCCATGACTTCTTTAGCTTTCACGCCCAGTGGGGTACCCGCTTTAACTGCAGCACGTAGCATGTCGCCAGTAGAGATCTGGGGAATGCTATATTTTTCAGTGATGTACTGTGCCTGAGTACCTTTACCTGCGCCTGGTGCGCCCAGAAGAATAATACGCATACAGGAGACTCCTAATTAAAAGTTTAAAATTGAAAAAACTGTTACCTTGCTGATCCTACTGTTCTGACAGTGGGTATCAGCAATGCTGAATCTGATACAAAAAAACGCTAATGCCGGACAATAACACGCTACCCAAGCCGAACAATTCGACGTTAGCACTACCAATACACAACTTAAGTCCGGCTCGACCCTTATGGTAAAGGGTCGAGACTACGCAAACTGATCCCTTAATTCAAGGCGGATGCAGTTTAACCGGTGTTTCTCATCCCGGCTGAGATCCCCGCCATAGTGACCATCAGCGCTTGTTCCAGGCGCTGATCCGGCTGATTCCGATCCCTGTGTAACAGTTCCGCCTGCAAGAAGTGCAGTGGGTCTATATAGGGATTTCGAACATCAATCGACTGCCGGATAACCGGATGATCTTTTAGCAGACCGTCCTGATCTTTGATCTCGTTGATCAATCCAACCATGTTGCCGAGGCGTTCACGCAGGCTGGAGCCTAGAATGCCCAGCTCCTGTGAAACCAGACGCTCATCGTAGTAAGCAGAGAGCTTACGGTCACTCTTCGCCAGTACCATTTCGAGCATATCGATGGTGGATTTAAAGAATGGCCAGCGCTGATACATCTCTTTCACTAATGCAGCGCTTTTGGCATCCAGTGCATCTTCCAATGCATGATCACTACCAAGCCAGGCGGGGAGCATGAGACGAATCTGAGTCCAGGCAAAAATCCATGGGATTGCGCGCAGACTTTCTACCCCTCCATCCTGACGCCTTTTTGCAGGACGTGAGCCCAGTGGCAATTTCGCCAGTTCCTGTTCCGGTGTAGCTGCACGGAAATAGGGAACAAACATGGGATCTTCACGAACAATGCTTCTGTAACCTTCCAGACTGCGAACAGTCATTGACGACATCTGTTCGCGCCAGGATTCTTCCGGGCCCGGTGCCGGGTCCAGTGTTGCTTCGAGAACCGCGCCGGTACACAGCTCCAGATTTCGGACCGCCAGATCCGGCATGCCGTATTTGAAGCGGATCATCTCGCCCTGTTCAGTCAGGCGCAGGCTGTGATCAACAGATCCCGGGGGCTGCGCCAGAATAGCGGTATGGCTTGGACCACCGCCACGGCCTACCGTACCACCGCGACCATGGAAGAGAGTTAGATGCACACCGTGGTCTTTACACAGCTGTGTCAGCCCTTCTTGAGCCTTAAACTGTCCCCAGGCCGCCGCCAGCTGACCGGCATCTTTGGATGAATCGGAATAACCGATCATCACTTCCTGTTCACCTTCGGTATAGGCTTTGTACCAATCCACTTTCAGCAGAGCATCAATACAATCACGCGCGTTATCCAGATCGTTCAGGGTCTCAAACAGCGGAACAACCCGCATATTATGACTGATACCCATTTCACGCAGTAGCAGGATCACCGCCAGTACATCGGATGGATGACTGGCCATCGAGATCACATAAGAACCCAGAGCGCTTTGTTCAGCATTGGCGACCACTCGGCAGGTATCAATCACCTCCTGTACTTCCGCTGAAGGCATCCAACCTTTCGGGAACAGAGGGCGGCGGCTTTGCAGTTCTTTAAGCAGAAAGTTCTGTCTGCCTTCTTCTGACCAGCCGTTATAGGAACCCAGACCATAGAATTGCGCCAGCTCTTCAAACACCTGAGCGTGGCGGTCTGAGCTTTGACGAATATCCAGTTTAACTAGCGTCAGGCCAAAGCAGGCAATGCGACGGATAATATCTTCCAGCGCACTGTCGGCAATAATCGACATGCCACACTCTTGCAATGAGCGATGACAGAGCATCAACGGCTCAAGCAGATCTTCTTCATGAACATAGACAGGCTCACATGTAGGTATCTCGCCCTTCAGTTGTGCATTCACCCACTTTTTAGTCGCTTTCAGGCGTTCACGTACTTCGCTTAACAGTGCCCTGTATGGCTCAGCCGCATCTCCTACGCGTTCGCGCAGCTCTTTACTGGCATCATACATGGAGAGTTCGGCACGCAATGCGTCAATATCGTTGAGGTACAGATTCGCTGCCATCCAGCGCGACAGCAGCAACACTTCTTCAGTAACCTTGGCTGTTACATTCGGATTACCGTCACGGTCCCCACCCATCCAGGAAGCGAAACGGATGGGTGAACTGTCCAACGGTAGTTTTTCACCCAGAGTCTCCTCTAGCTGAGCATCCAGACGACGCAGGAACTTAGGCACTGCACTCCACAGGGAGTTTTCTATTACAGCAAAACCCCATTTAGCCTCATCAACTGGTGTCGGCCTTTGTTGACGAATCTCATCGGTATGCCAGATCTGACGAATCAGTTCATCAAGTCGTTGCTGCGCTTCTGTATCACCACGGTCTAAGCGGCGCAGGCAATCGGCAATATCATCGTATTTCTGGATCAGAGTACGGCGGTTTACTTCCGTAGGGTGGGCAGTGAGCACCAGATCAATATGGGTGTCTGCCAGCGTTTGAGCTATTTTTTTGGGGCCAAAACCCTTCTGACGTAGTTGTGCAAACAATGTACACATAGAATCCGGTGTACATACATCCTTAACTTCCAGATGACGTCTAACCCGGTGGTGTTCTTCCGCGATATTGGCCAGGTTGAGGAATTGGGTAAATGCCCGCGCCAGTGGCAGTACATCATCCTCTTTAAGGTCGTGCAGTGCTTTTAACAGCTCTTCATGTTCCGGCTGTTCCTCACTGCGCCCTTCCTTAGCCAGTTTACGAACATTCTCTATCTTCTCCAGAAACTCGCTGCCCAGATGGGATTCTATTGTCTCACCCAGACTGGTTCCGAGCATGCGGACATCATCACGTAATGCTTCGTGCAGATCGGTCATGTAGCCCCCTCAATATGCGCTAAAAATAGTAATCTGAAAGTCGTTTAATTCCGATGCTACCTCATTAGGGAGAAAAATATATAGTTAATTCAGCAAATTAAATGTTAGCCGGGCGGCAAAATTAGAGGAGGGTTTAAAGCGAAAGGGTTCGATTTTCCAGGAGCGCTTGTAAGCGTTTTAGCTGCTTTTCTGCTCGCTGTGCTTCGTTATAAACGATGTTTTCCTGGGGCCGGTCAGCTCCCTGTAGCTTGATTTCAATACGAAAATTTTCTTCCACTTGGGTACCGTAATCGTAGGCATATTCAAGGCTCGCTATTTGCCCGAAGCTATAGCGGCGATACTCACTGCCCGAAACAATCGCGATGGAATCCGATTGTTGATCCACCAGCAGTTTAGGGACACCGCCCAGATCAGCGGAAACATAAAAGCCCTGCGCTTCAAGGCGTTTGATCTGGTTATTGGTCCGCTGCCAGTTCCAATAGGCAAGTACCGCGATAACCACCACAGCCAGAATAAACCAGTGGAGATTACTCATTTACAAGCCCTCTTTTTTGGCCTGATCCCAAAAAGCATCAAGTTCCTGAAGGGAGTAGTCCTGCCACTCTTTCCCGGAAGCACGAATTTTATCTTCTATAAAGCCAAAACGTCGCTCAAATTTACTGTTGGTGCTGCGTACTGCATCTTCCGGGTTAACCCCGAGATGACGCGCCAGATTCACCTGAGCAAAGATCATATCGCCCATTTCATCGAGTACAGCAGCTTTATTGCCCGACTTAATCGCCTCTCGTACTTCCTGTAGTTCTTCTTCGATCTGGTCCAGTACATCTTCGGCGTCATCCCAGTCAAAGCCAACCTGAGCAGCACGTTTTTGCAGTTTTACAGCTCGGGAAAGTGCCGGTAATGCTCTTGGTACATCATCAAGAACTCTGCTGTCGCCAGCTTCTCCTTTAGCGTCACGTTCCTGTTGTTTAATCGCTTCCCAGTTTGCTTTGATCTGCTCTTCTGACAGTTCCTGCTCGCTACGGGAGCGTAGCGTACCGTCCGGGAACACATGGGGGTGCCTGCGGATTAACTTGGTAACAAGATTTGAGACGATGGTGGAGAAATCGAAATACTGCTCTTCTTTGCCCAACTGAGCATAAAAGATTACCTGAAACAGCAGATCGCCAAGCTCATCATTCAGGTGAGTCCAGTCAGCTTGTTCAATGGCATCTGCAACTTCGTAAGCTTCTTCCAGTGTATGAGGAACAATTGTTGCGAAGGTCTGTTTCAGATCCCAGGGGCAGCCAGTTTCCGGATCTCTTAGTCGTGACATCAAATAGATCAGGTCATCGATTGTGTAATCCGCCAAAACCAGCTCTCCTTTACTGTTACTCGGTTATAAACTCACGCCACTGCGCTGTCGGTGTACTTCCATAACGTTGGGCACCTGATTGATCTTATCCATGATTTTACCCAGTAGATCCAGACTGCTGATCTCTACGGTCAGAGTCAGACGTGCCATGTTGTCATGTTTATCCGAGAGGGTGTTTGCCGCAATAATATTGACGCTTTCTGTTGCCAGCACCAGCATCACGTCACGCAGCAGACCGGAACGGTCAAACGCTTCAATATAGATATCAACTGGGTAAGTGGTTTCACCCTCTTCACCCCAATCTACTTCGATAATACGTTCTGGTTCACGCTCCTGCAGTTGAATCAGGTTTACACAGTCTTCACGGTGCACTGAGACACCGCGCCCCTGCGTAATATAACCAGAAATCGGATCACCCATAATAGGTTTACAGCAGGTAGCCATTGTCGTGAGCAGACTGCCCACGCCACGAATACGAATACCTTCTGAGGAAGCATCCAGGTCTTTAGAAACAGGCAGTTCCAGATCCAGCTGTTCTTCCGGCTCATCGGAGAGTATCTGACGTTGTGCGGAGTTGATGATCTGCGATAGACGAATATCGCCTGCCCCCAACGCTGCAAACATATCTTCTTCAGTTTTGAAGTTCAGCTCATTACTGATGTGAAGTAGGTCCAGCTCTTCCTGATCAAGCGCCAAACGGCGGAATTCTTTGGTGACAATCTGTCGACCCGCATCTGCATTCTGTTCTTTAGCCTGGAGCTTAAACCAATGAGCCACCTTAGCACGGGCCCGGGCTGTGTTTACAAAACCCAGGTTGCTGTTAAGCCAGTCACGTCTTGGACGCTCTTCGTTGGAGGTCATTATTTCGACCTGATCTCCAGTATGCAGGCGGCGGTTTAATGGCACGATCCGGCCATTTATTTTCGCTCCACGGCAGCGATGTCCTATCTCTGTGTGCACCCTGTATGCAAAATCTACAGGCGTGGCACCATGCGGCATATCAATAACATGCCCATCCGGAGTAAAGATGTACAGACGATCCTGCGCGACATCTCCACGCAGCATTTCACCAAACGCTTCGCTTTCACCCAGATCATCATGCCACTCAAGAACCTGACGTAACCAGGCAATCTTATCTTCGTAAGCGTCACTGTTCTGTTTAGTATCCGTACCCTTATAAAGGTGGTGGGCACACACACCCAGCTCAGCTTCTTCATGCATTTCAAAGGTACGGATCTGAATTTCCAGTACCTTGCCATCCGGCCCAAAAACTGCGGTGTGCAAAGAACGATAACCATTCGGTTTCGGGGATGCGATGTAATCATCAAATTCGTGTGGAATGTTGCGCCATAACCCGTGAACAATACCAAGCACTGCGTAGCAGTCACGGCTTTGCGGGACAAGAATGCGAACGGCACGGACATCATAAACCTGACTGAAGTCGATGTTCTTGCGCTGCATCTTCCGCCAGATGCTGTAGATGTGTTTAGCGCGACCGTTCACTTCCGCTTCTATGCCCATACGCTCGACTTCGTATTCGAGCTTTTCGACCACGTTGTCTATGTAATCCTGACGGTCCAGACGTTTACCGTCCAATAATTTGGCAATGTGTTTGTAGTCATTCGGTTTTAGATATCGGAAGGAAAGATCTTCCAACTCCCATTTGATATGACCAATGCCCAGTCGATGCGCGAGCGGTGCATAGATATCAAAAACCTCGCGGGCAACCAGATAACGTTTACGTCGGGTACCGTCTTTAACACCTCGGATCGCACAGGTACGCTCAGCAATTTTGATTAACGCCACCCGGACATCATCAATCATTGCCACCAGCATTTTACGCACGTTGTCCATCTGGGTCGTTTCGCTGCCCAGAACATTGTCATCAAAACGTGGGTTTTTGCGGCTACCAATCGCAGCCATCTGCAAGACGCCTTTGATCAGCTTGGAGATAGGTTTACCAAACTGCTTTTTAACGCGATCAATGGGGAGTTTACGTTCTCTTACCGCACGGTAGAGAATCGCTGCGATGATGGTGTCCCGATCCTGATGCAGATCAGCCAGGATCTGTGCCATTTCCAGTCCGGTACGGAAACAGTCATGAGTGTTCTCCGCCCAGACATCTTCTGAACTAGAGACTTTTTGTTGTGCGTTTTTTGCGGCTTCGCAGGCACGACGAATTTCATCCAGGTCTTCAATCTCTGTGAGGTCCTGCAGATGCTCTAGCCACAGGTCCAGATCTACTGACCCGTCCTGACGAATTGGCTGTTCCTGTCGAACCTTTACCATGATGACAATACCGCTCTCAATCTGCTGCTAAAATCCATGCAATCTTTTTTCTTATTAGTCTGCCGAATAGATAGGGTTAAAAACCCTTTTTTCAAGGCCGCCCATTTCCAAGGGCGCCCTATTTTAAAGTTTCCTAAAGGAAATCGCTAATCAAGTTGCGGCTCAGAAAAATCTCAGGTGCACATAAGCAAAAGTCCGACCAACTTTGCAGGCAATAAAAAAGCCCCAAATAGGGGCTTTTTATAAACGATAAAGCTACGTATCTAGTTGAAGACACCGGTTGAAAGGTATCGATCACCACGGTCACAAATAATGCAGACGATAACCGCATTTTTTACCGTCTCCGATAATCTCAGAGCACCGGCAACGGCCCCGCCAGACGAGACGCCGCAGAAGATACCCTCTTTCTGAGCCAGTTCACGCATTGTCTCTTCCGCTTCTTGTTGCGAAATATCTATGACTTTATCAACACGCTTCTCATTAAATATTTCCGGTAAATATTCCTTAGGCCAACGGCGTATCCCAGGGATCTGCGCACCTTCAGCCGGCTGTAGACCAACAATCTCTACTGCTGAATTCTGCTCTTTTAAGAAGCGAGACGTCCCCATAATGGTGCCAGTTGTCCCCATAGAACTGACAAAATGGGTAATTTTGCCCTGCGTCTGCTCCCAGATTTCCGGGCCTGTACCTTGATAGTGCGCCTCTGGGTTGTCCATGTTAGAGAACTGATCCAACACAATGCCTTCACCCCGTTCCTGCATAGCTAAAGCAAGATCGCGAGCGCCTTCCATGCTTTCTTCTTTTGTCACTGTAATCAGTTCTGCGCCATATGCCGTCATAGAAGCTTTACGCTCAGCGCTGCCGTTATCCGGCATGATCAGCTTCATCTTATAACCTTTAATGGCTGCAGCCATCGCTAAAGCAATACCGGTATTTCCAGATGTCGCTTCTATTAATGTATCACCAGGATTAATCTGCCCCCGTGCTTCTGCACGCTGGATCATGCTTAATGCTGGGCGGTCTTTCACAGAACCTGCAGGGTTATTACCTTCTAACTTACAAAGTATGACATTGCCATTGTTCTGCCCAATACGTTGCAGGCGAACTAATGGGGTTTTACCAACATAGTCCTCTATTGTTGGAAACTGGGAACTCATGGAAATCACCGCTTTAAGATATTAATAGTAATAAAAAAGAATTTTTTTATTACATATAGATAGATTGAAAATTTTACCGATGGTTCCCTCAAATAACAAGAAACCCCCGTAGCATCATTCCTGCACTGATGTAACTATCTTAATTTCACTTTCCAGGGTTTTATGTACGGGACATCTATCAGCGATTTCCAATAATCGCTTACGCTGTTCCGCCGTCAGGGAGCCTGACAACAAAATATTGCGCTCGAACTGGTCAACCTTGCCATTACTTGTCTGACACTCTTCACAATCCTGAGCATGAATTTTACTGTGGCTGACATCGACCTGAATACTATCCAGTGGGATCTTTTTCTGCCTTGCATACATACGTATAGTCATGGATGTACAGGCACCCAGACCTGCGGCCACAAGCTGGTATGGCGTTGCTCCCAGGTATTTACCACCATAACTGACCGGCTCATCCGCCACTATATGGTGACCACCAGCACTGATATCCTGAGTGAAGCTGTTTGGATCGGCTTCGATAACACGTGTAATTCCTTCTGGTGCCTGCATCATCTTAGGCAATAGACTGACGGCTATGTAACGCTGAACCCACGCAGATATCATTTCTGCAGCATATTCAGCATCTTCTGCACGGGTTAACAGATGATCCGCATCATCCAAGGTGACAAAACTTTTCGGGTGTTTAGCCATCTGAAACAACTGGGCAGCGTTATCTATAGCAACGGTTTCATCCAGTGGCGCATGCATAACCAACAGAGCTTTTTTCAACTGACTAACATGTTGCTCAAGTGACACAGCGGCAATATCTTCAATAAAGGATTTTTTAATGGTGAAGGTCCGCCCGGCAAGCTCCACCTGATCCTCACCTTTATCACATATATCACTTACTTTATGACTGAAGTTATGTAACACATGATCAGGCTCAGCAGGAGCACCGATGGTGACTACCGCTTTAGCTTCAGGTATTGAGGAAGCCGCTGCCAGTACCGCAGCGCCACCAAGGGAATGTCCAATCAAAAGTTGAGGCGCAGAATACTTCTCTCTGAGATAGTCGGCTGCTTGCAATAGATCGCTGACATTAGAGCTGAAACCCGTGTTGGCAAACTCTCCGCCAGAATGACCTAACCCGGTAAAGTCAAAACGAAGCACGGCAATACCCAGAGATGAGAGGCGCTGAGCGATTCGCCGAGCAGCAGGAATATCTTTGGAACAGGTAAAACAGTGGGCAAATAAAGCATAAGCAACCGGTGTTCCTGATGGCAGATCCAAACGCGCCGCTAGACTTGCGCCATTGTGACCTGAAAACTCCAGACGTTCTGATTTCACGATAATTCTCCTGAATCGCTCCTTTGGGACCGCTAAGAGTATTAGCGAAGTACTCTTGAGGTTCTAGTGATTAATTCCTATCAGCGAGATAGGCTGGATTTATCACTTTATTTTCATTTCTTAATCCCTTTGAGTTTCACGCCAAAAACAATCTACATATAATTGGCTATCGCCTGAAGCTCAGGCATCTCTATTATTGAACGGGAATTGAGGAATTATGATGTTTGAACTCCCGAAACTTGACCTGAAAAACAACGTTTCCAGTGATGAGTGGAAAACACGGATTGATCTGGCTGCGTGTTACCGACTGGTAGAAGATCAGGGTTGGGGAGATCTGATCTACACCCATATTTCCGCGAAAGTACCGGGCACTGAACACTACCTAGTCAACGCCTTTGGATTATCCTTTGATGAGGTGACTGCATCCAACTTGGTAAAAGTGGATCTGCAGGGCAATATTCTGGATGACACTCCCTTTGAGATTAACCCTGCCGGGTTTACCATCCATAGCGCCGTTCATGAGGCTCGTGACGATGCACATTGCGTCATTCATCTACACACTAATGCTACTATCGCAGTTTCAACACTGAAGGAAGGCCTGCTACCTTTGAGTCAGTACTCCTGTTTTTCACTTTCATCTTTGGGTATCCACGGTTATGAAGGTCTGGCGGTTAATCCGCAAGAGAAAGCACGCCTGCAGGAAGATATGAGTGACAACAATCATTTACTGCTGCCTAACCACGGAGCTTTAACCGTAGGCCCTACGGTAGGTGATGCGTTTATGCGCATGTACGATCTACAACGCGCCTGTGAAATTCAGTTATTAATCCAGTCTACTGGTCAGGAAGCTATTCCAGTCGCTCCGGATATTGTAGAAGGGATTTTCCGCCAAGCTAAGGTAGTGCATTCCGGTTCTACCGGCGGTCAGAAATCCTGGCCCGCCATGTTGCGAAAAGCCTACCGTCTGGACCCCGGCTTTGCAGAATAAAACGTGCCCATTTATTAAGGTTTAAGAATGAAGATTAATCGCGTAGAAATTTTCGATATACATTGCCCTGAACGCCCAGTGTGGAACCCTGTTTTTGTACGGGTACATACAGATGAGGGGATCAGTGGTGTGGGTGAAGCCGGTCTTGCCTATGATCTTGGTCACAGCGCTGCAGCAAACATGATCAAAGAGTTCGCAGAAGAGATGTTGCTGGGTCGAGATCCATTCCAGACAGAAGACCTCTGGAACCTGATGCTGCGCGGCAGTTTCTGGGGTTTAGGCGGCGGACCGATCATCTACTCAGCAATGAGTGCAATCGATACAGCACTTTGGGATATTAAAGGCAAAGCACTTGGATTACCTGTTTACCAACTGCTGGGCGGTAAGGTTAACGATAAGCTGCGTACCTATGCCAGCCAGCTGCAATTTGACTGGGATGAAGATTTCGCTGCTCTGGTTCAACCGGAAGATTACGCCCGTGCTGCTGAGAAGGCCGTAGCAGAAGGTTATGATGCGGTTAAAGTTGATCCAATTATGTACGACGACAAAGGCGAGACCCACTTCGATCGTACCAAGCTGATCACTCCAAAAGAGATGCGCTTATATCGCTCCAGACTGATGGCAATCCGTGAAGCCGTTGGCGAAGATGTTGATATCATTTTTGAATGTCATAGTTTACCGGGTGTCTCCACTGCTATTCAGTTGGGTGAATTGGTAGAAGAAGCTCGTTGCATGTACTTTGAAGAACCGGTGAATTACCTGAATTCCGAACTGCACAAACGTGTGGCGGATAAGGTTAATGTACCGATTGCCGGGGGTGAGCGTCTATACAACCGCTGGGGTGTACGGCCTTACCTGGAAGACCAGAGTCTGGACGTTCTGCAGCCGGACATTGGCCTTTGCGGCGGTTTCACTGAAACCAAAAAAGTCTGTGATTATGCTGATGTGTATGACGTTCGTATTCAAGCGCACGTTTGTGGTGGACCGGTGGCGACCGCTGCATCCTTGCACCTGGAAACCGCTATTCCAAACTTCCTAATCCACGAGCATCACACTTATGCGATTAAAAAGTGGAATCGTGAATTGTGTATTCAGGACCCTCAACCCGTCGATGGTTTCTTCCAGGCTCTGGATGTTCCTGGCATAGGCATTGAGTTGAATGACGAAGTTGTAAAACGCTCACCGCATATGGAAGTAAAATAGTTAGTAAGCTAACGATTTATGAAAAAGGCTCCACATGGAGTCTTTTTCATTTATAACCTATAGAGTTGCTGCGCCGTATCATGAAGTAATAACTCTTTTTCAAAGCCTTTTAACTTCATCTCCTTAGAATAGCGCTGCCAGAGTTCAGTATAAGAACAGGATAATTCTGACACAGGGAAATTACTCGCCAACATCACCCGGGTAAGCCCAAACTGACGGATTATGAAATTGATGTAGGGTTTTACCGATTCAACCGTCCACTTTCGCTCCGGCATTTCCCAGCCTGAACACTTCACATAACAATGAGAATGGTGCGCCAAAGCTGTGATCGAATCCATCCATTCCTGTGATAATGATGATGGTAAACCCGCATGATTGATCACTACTTTAAGATCAGGCGTTTGCTCGAGTATCTCGGTAAACTTTGTAACCGCATTTTGATCCTCCAGAGAAAACTGAGCTTCAAAGATCAAACCCTGTTGTTGCAGTAATTGCAGATTAGTTAAGCAAGTTTTGTTATCAAAAAAGGCTAGCGCCTGATCGTCTAGAATATAACGAATGCCCACCAAGGATTCATATTCGAGTAGATACTGCAGCTGCTGTTTGAATCGTTCTGAGGTCAAATCAGCAAAGGCGACACTTCGGTATGGCAGAGTGCAATTCTCTGCCAGCCACTTTAGTTCTCGCCAGGGTTGTTCGTTATCGAAACCAGCTTCAATATGCACAAAACCCGCTAAGGTCATTCTATCCGGTAAATTGAGATCTGATTCTGAATAGTTTTTACGGATCTGGTCTTTATCCGGCCAGGCGGGAGGGTTTTCTGGTTTCAACCAGTCGTAGTTGCCCTGTTCGAGATCAAACAGATGCAGATGGGGATCAATTATCTCCATTATTGCTCCCATACCGGGTAATTATTGTGCGGTATAGCCGCCATCAATCACCTGAAGGCTACCCGTTATAAAGGCTGCTTCATCACTAGCAATAAAGGCCACTAGCGAAGCCACCTCTTCAGGCTGCCCTATTCTGCCCAAAGGCTGCAAGCTTGCTTCTTCTTTATGCACAGTGTTTTTATCAGCGCCTGAACGCGTACAATATCGATCAATAGCCTGATGATAAAGCGGGGTTTCAATGGTTCCCGGGCAAACGGCATTGGCACGAATACCATACTTGGCATAATCCAGTGCAGTTGTCTTAGCCATTGAGGCCAACGCAGACTTACTCAGGTTGTAAGCAAAGGAGTTAGACTTACCGACAAGTGACTGGTCCGACCCAATCAATACGATAGAACCACCCTGTTGTATACGCATAAAAGGCAGAACGGCCTTAAGCAGATAATAGGCTCCATTGACGTTAATGGACATTAACTGTTCAAACTGCGTTTCTGACGTTTCTTCAATGTTTGCAGAAAGGTGTATTCCGGCATTTGAAACCACGACATCAATACGGCCAGCCTTAGCTATGATCTCGTCTACTGCCGCTGTAACCTGATCGGACTTCGAAACATCGCATAAGATAAATTCACCTTGATCGGATGTATGCAGATCAAGATTAAAAACCCGGAATCCATCCGCTAGAAAACGCTGTACAACGGCCAGACCAATCCCTGCGGAACCGCCGGTAACTAAACACACTTTCTGCATATGCATTCCCTAGTTATCCCTCTGCAATCACAAAGGCTACGATGTACTCTTTCTCATCACTGTAGCTTATTTGAATATTTGCGATACCAAGTTCTCTAGCCCTGTCAGCCGCACCACCGTTTAAGGTAACCAGAGGCCTGCCCAATTCATCTTTATCAATCTCTATATGATGCCAACTGACACCTCTGCCAATGCCTGTCCCTAATGCTTTGGTTACCGCTTCTTTAGCAGCAAACCGTTTCGCAAGAAATCTTGCTGGCTGTTTTTCCGCAGAGAAACAAGCTTGCTCCCGAGAGGTCAGAATTCTCTCAGCTAATTTGGGTGTCCGTTCCAACGCCTGCTCAATACGACTGATCTGGAGAATATCGGTGCCAACACCCAGAATCATTTTTGCAGCGCATCCCGCTTATGCTGAATTCTGGATTGAGCCTGCAGCATAATCTGCTTCATTTCTGCAACCGCTTCTTTAAGTCCCACGAACAATGCTCTGGCAACAATGCCATGCCCGATGTTCAATTCATTAAGCTCAGGAATTTCAGCGATCTGCTCAACGTTATGATAGTGCAAGCCATGACCGGCATTTACAATCACGCCCTTCTGATAAGCATAAGAGGCCGCAGCCTGAATTCTTTGCAACTCAGCAGCTTGCTCTTGAGCTGTTTCAGCATCCGCGTATGCACCTGTGTGCAATTCAATAACCGGAGCACCACAACGAATCGTGGCATCTATCTGTGCTGGCTCCGGGTCAATAAACAACGACGCTTCAATTCCAGCGTTAGCTAAACGCTCGCAGGCATCTTTAATACGTGCTTCCTGCCCAAGAATATCCAGACCACCTTCTGTCGTCAGTTCTTCTCTTTTCTCGGGTACCAGGCAACAGTGAGCAGGTTTCACTTTTTCAGCAATCGAGAGCATTTCCTCTGTGACTGCCATCTCCAGATTCATTCGTGTCTGGAGCGTTTCATTCAAAATATAAACATCCCGATCGAGAATATGACGGCGATCTTCTCGAAGATGAATGGTTATACCATCAGCACCTGCTTCTTCTGCCAGAGCTGCGGCTTGAACAGTATCAGGGTAACGGGTTCCTCGAGCCTGGCGAATCGTTGCTATGTGGTCAATATTGACACCCAGTAGAAGGCGGGATGGTTCTATCACTCTTGTGTGCTCCTTACATTTTCTGAAACAGATCACGACTGCGCAGAGGCTTATAATTTAAAGCCCGATCAATCAACTGGCGCATCAGCCGTTTCGCTGCCCTTTTCGTCTGGATCTCATTATAGTCATCTTCAGCGATCGCCATAAGGTGACTACCGTAAAAACAGCTCTGTTTCTGATGCTCGGCAACCTGACTTAAGGGCCTGAAACCCGTTTCCGCCTCATAGAAATAAATCTGATCAGCCACTTTCTGTGTTAGCTCGGGCATCAAACCTAACTCAGTCAATAATCTATGTTCAAAGGTCCTCAATGCCCCCTCTATATCCTCTTCCGACAACAGCTCATTAAGCACATATTGATAGAAAACGTAGAGCTGTGGATGAGGATCAAAAGGCAGCATCAATCGATCTAACAACTCATTAACATACAGCCCACAGAGAAGAGCATTGCCCTTTAATAGAAGAGTGGGTGCAACAGGTTCTGCTGTTAACAGGGATTTCAGTTCCGAACGCCCTCCCCAGCTAATCTGGAGAGGGACAAAGGATTGAATAGAGGAACGTAATTTGGAGTTTGGTCTGCGGGCGCCTTTGGCAACCGCAGAAACACGGCCGTGCTCCAGAGTAAAGAAATCAACCAGCAGACTGGTATCTCTGTAGGGTCGACTATGAAGTACGTAAGCGGCTTTCTGCTCTGCGGCCATTCAATGAATATCAGTTATCGTTATAACCTAAACTGCGCAGGGCGCGTTCATCATCCGCCCAACCGCGGCGTACTTTAACCCAAAGGTTCAGCATCACTTTGCTTTCAAACATGCGTTCCATATCCAGACGGGAATCTCTGCCTATGGTTTTGATACGTTCGCCTTTATCGCCAATCACGATTCGTTTCTGCCCATCCCTTTCTACCAGGATCAGGGCTGAAATATGCAGAACGCCCTTTTTGTCATGTTTGAACTCTTCAATCTCTACCGTTGTGCCGTAGGGTACTTCATCGCCGAGATTACGCATCAATTTTTCACGGACCATTTCAGCCGCCATAAAACGAGAGCTTTTATCGGTTAGCTGATCTTCAGGAAAATGATGCATCCCTTGCGGAATATGTTTGGCTATAGCCGCTTCCAACTCTTCAACATTATGCCCCTGCTTAGCTGAAATAGGCACCAGTTCTGCAAATTCCATCCGTTCCGCATGACTTTGCATCTGAGGCAGAAGTGCACCTTTATCTTTCAGCACATCCACTTTGTTGACGGCCAGAATCACTGGACAACGGGCATGTTTAACCTTTTCCAGAACCATCTGGTCTTCTTCAGTCCAGGCAGTTCTATCTACGATAAAAACAATCAGATCCACATCTCTTAAAGCATCTGAAGCCGCTTTGTTCATATAACGATTTAGGGCTTTTTTGCCTTCATCTTTATGCAAACCTGGGGTATCAACATAGACAATTTGCAATTCGCCTTCTGTCTTGATCCCCATAATCTGGTGACGCGTGGTTTGCGGCTTACGCGATGTGATACTCAGTTTTTGCCCAAGAATATGATTCATTAACGTAGATTTGCCCACGTTAGGGCGACCTACTATAGCGACAAAACCACAACGTTGATCGGTATTTTTCGGCTCCAGCCAATGTGATAAGTCTTCAGCCATCTTTTTTCTCCACTAGTAGATTAGCTAAAGCACATTTAGCTGCTTCTTGTTCTGCCTGACGCCGACTACTACCCGAACCTTTCGCGGCAGAATCAAGGCCTGAAACCAGACATTCGATATAAAAAATTTGGGAATGTGCCTCACCGTCTACTTTCGTCAGCTCATACTGCGGCAAAGGCAAGCGCCGCGACTGCAGAAACTCCTGCAATCGGGTTTTTGAATCTTTAAGGGATTCATTTAAATCAATTGCATCCAGACGCTGAGCAAACCAACTGAGAATAAACCCTCTCGCGGTTTCCATGTCGCTATCGAGATAAATTGCACCAATGATAGCTTCCACAGCATCCGCCAGGATCGAATCACGGCGGTAACCACCACTTTTTAATTCACCACTACCAAGTCGCAGGTAATCGCCTAACCCCAGTTCTCTTGCTACTTCAGATAAGGTGACCCCCTTAACAAGGCGGGCTCGCAATCGGCTAAGCTCCCCTTCTTTAGCAGTAGGGAAACGTGCAAACAGGTCATCTGCAATAACAAAATTAAGGATGGAATCACCCAGAAACTCCAGGCGCTCATTATTTTTCTTCCCACAACTTCTATGAGTCAACGCTAACTCAAAAAGCTGGATATCAGAAAAATCATGCCCGATTATCCGGGCTAAATCTGTGACTGGTTTTATCAAGGTGCGATAGCTTCGTACTGTTTTTCAAATTTAACCATGGCATCCACATTAAAGAACATGGGTACCCGTACTTCGTAGTCAAGGTAAAAAGTTATTACACCTTCTTTTCTACGGATAATTAATGATTCCTGACTCGGGAGCCTGATCTGGTTAATATTCCACTTTTTATTAAGATCTCTCTTTAAAGACTTAGGGTCCTTTCTTAGTTCATCACTGTCCAGAATGACCTTACTCAAAACAGAGTCAACCGTCATATAATCCATATATGCTGGATATAATTTGAAAGCAACAGAGAAGAATACACCTGCAACCAAAATGATTGTCAACATCGAAAGGAAAGAGGCTCCTTCCTGCTTATGGCGAACATTTGTCATCAGATTCTCCTTATTCAATCACACGTACATTGCTGAACGACGGTAAACTGAAAAATGATTTCCAGTGCATCCAGACTGCAAACGCTTTTCCTACAACCTGCTCATCGGCCACAAAACCCCATGCGCGACTGTCTTTACTATTATCCCGGTTATCCCCTAAGACAAAATAATTCCCTTCTGGAACAACCCATTCCTGATTTTGTGATGGCCAGCGAGTATCCTGATAAATAAAGTGCTCCATCCCCTGAAGGTTTTCAACAAACGAGAGCCCGTACGGATTACCCGGTGGGATTTCTGGCAATTGCGTCTGCTCCTGCAGTTCTCCATTGATGAACAACTTCTTATTCTGGTAACGAATGACATCACCAGGCACACCAACAACTCTCTTAATAAAGTTGATGCTCGGATTTTCTGGATACTTAAATACCATAACATCCCCCCTTTCAGGGGTGTTCATAGCAATTACTTTAGTATTAAGTACCGGTAAACGAAAGCCGTAATGGAATTTATTCACCAGAATAAAGTCACCTACTTTCAAAGTTGGCAGCATGGACCCTGAAGGAATTTGAAAGGGTTCGACCAGAAATGAACGCAGTATCAGGACGATCAGCAATACAGGAAACAAAGATCTCCCGGTATCAACCCAACCAGATTCTTTATGAATTTCCTCCAGCACGGCTTCCGGTAACACATCCGCACCCAAGCTTGATTTAGCTTCATCAATACGACGTTCACGCACTGGAGCGAGCGAAAACTTGTCATAGAGCCAAATCAACCCGGAGACAAAAGTCAGTACAACCAGGATTAGAGCAAAATCAAAATCCATCTAAAACAGCCTTTCCAAAATTAGTTATCTACTTTAAGTACAGCAAGGAAAGCATCCTGCGGAATTTCCACACTACCTACCTGCTTCATTCTTTTCTTGCCTTCTTTCTGTTTCGCCAACAGTTTTTTCTTACGGCTGACATCGCCACCGTAACATTTTGCCAAAACATTCTTACGTAATGCTTTCACTGTTGTACGGGCAATAACCTTACCACCCAATGCTGCCTGAATAGCCACATCAAACATCTGACGGGGTATAACCTCTTTCATTTTTTCACACAGCTGGCGACCCCGATACTGGGCATTATCACGATGCAGGATCAAAGCCAGTGCATCAACCTTATCGCCATTGATCAGAATATCCATTCGTACCAGCTTCGCAGGTTCAAAGCGAATGAAATTATATTCGAGCGAAGCATAACCACGGCTAACGGATTTCAGTCGATCAAAGAAATCCAACACTACTTCAGCCATCGGTAACTCATAGGTCACCTGCACCTGGTTACCCACGTAATTCATTTTTTTCTGAATACCGCGTTTTTCAACACACAGTCCGATCACCTGTCCCAGATAATCCTGAGGCACCAGAATATTCGCCTCCACTATCGGCTCACGCATTTCATTTATAGAGGTAGGGTCCGGTAGTTTGGAAGGACTGTCGATATAGGTGATGTCTCCATTATTCATTTCCAACTCATACACTACAGTAGGAGCTGTGGTGATCAGATCAAGATCGTATTCGCGCTCAAGTCGCTCTTGAATAATTTCCATGTGCAACATGCCAAGGAAACCACAACGGAAACCAAAACCAAGTGCATCAGATGTCTCCGGTTCAAAAAACAGAGAGGCATCGTTCAACGTTAATTTGTCTAACGCTTCACGGAAATCCTGATAATCATCTGAGCTGGTTGGGAATAAGCCAGAGTATACTTGCGGCTGCACCTTCTGGAATCCAGGCAGACTTTCGACATCTGGTGTTTTCAGGTGGGTTAAGGTGTCACCTACAGGCGCACCATGTATATCCTTCACACCAGCGACAACAAAACCTACTTCACCGGCACGCAACATCCCAGTTTCTTTCTGTTTCGGAGTAAAAATACCTACTGACTCTGCTTGATAGTTCTGTCCGGTAGATTTCACCAGAATCTTATCTTTTTTCTTAAGGGTGCCCTGAGTTACGCGAACAAGGGATACGACTCCGAGGTAGTTATCAAACCAGGAATCTATAATTAACGCCTGTAAAGGGGCATCAACATCACCTATTGGAGGCGGTATATCCTTAACCAACTGTTCAAGAACATCTTCAACACCCAAACCGCTTTTTGCAGAACAGGGAACTGCTTCATCCGCGTCGATACCTATAACTTCTTCAATTTCAACACGCACGCGTTCAGGTTCAGCCTGAGGCAGGTCCATTTTGTTAAGGATTGGAACAACTTCCAGGCCTTGTTCAATCGCTGTATAGCAGTTAGCTACCGACTGCGCCTCTACACCCTGAGCGGCGTCAACAATAAGAAGAGCACCTTCACAAGCAGCAAGAGATCGGGAGACTTCGTATGAGAAATCCACATGACCTGGAGTGTCGATAAAGTTCAGTTGGTAAGTCTTACCATCTTTAGCTTCGTAATTCAGAGTTACGCTTTGCGCCTTGATCGTAATACCGCGCTCACGCTCCAGATCCATAGAGTCCAGAACCTGGGCTTCCATCTCACGATCACTTAAGCCACCACACATCTGGATGAAACGGTCAGCCAAAGTAGACTTGCCGTGATCGATATGGGCGATGATGGAAAAGTTTCGAATATGATCGAGATTGCTCACGTGTAGGACACCGTTCTATATAACTCGCGGAAAACGCGGAATTTTACAGCATTTACCGAACAGGAGCTATGAAAAAGGAGGCTAAAGCCTCCTATTTAAATCGACTGATCCTGATTATTTATTCTGGGATTTTAACCGGAATAAACATAGGGCTGCCTCGTCTCACAATCCGCATAGGTACGGCTTTACCTCCTTGCAGAGATGCCGAGATAGCCTTAAATGAACGAACAGAGGTGACCTTCTCACCATTCAGCATCGTAATCACATCTCCAGCCATTAACCCTGCATCCGCACCCGGCCCTTGTTTAACGCTTTTAACAATTACCCCCGAAGTAACCTGCCACTGTTTCTTTCTTTCAGGGTCTAGCTCTGCAACATCAAGATTAAGAGGATTATCACTACCTGGTACGGGTTGTTGCTGTGCGAGCGCGATCTCATCCTGATTAGGTAAAAGGCCTATTTCAACACCAATTATTTTCTTCTTACCTGAACGGACGATTTGTACCCGTGCTGTTTCACCCGGTTTAACCCGGCCTACAAAATGTGGCAAATCAGAGGATAGATTAACTTCACTACCTTCAAATTTCAGAATGACATCGCCTTCTTGTAAGCCAGCATCTTCAGCCGGGCTACCAGGCAGAACTTTAGCAATAAGAGCTCCAGCTGGTTTTTCCAAACCAAACGATTCAGCGAGATCACGGTTAACCTCTTGAATAATTACTCCCAGCCACCCTCTAGTAACAAAACCGTCTTCTTTCAATTGATCCGCAACGTCCATTGCCACATCAATTGGAATCGCAAAAGACAGTCCCATAAAGCCACCTGAACGGGTATAGATTTGTGAGTTGATGCCAACGACTTCACCATTAAGATTAAAAAGAGGACCACCTGAATTACCTGGGTTGATGGCAACATCTGTCTGGATAAATGGAACATAAGTCTCATTTGCCAAAGCTCGCTCTTTAGCACTGACAATACCCGCTGTAACACTGTGATCAAATCCAAACGGAGAGCCGATAGCTAATACCCACTCACCCACCTCTAACTTTTTTGACTCTCCCAACTCAACCGTGGGTAAATCATCGGCCTCTATTTTCAGCAACGCGACATCTGAGCGCTCATCTGAACCTACCACCTCAGCCTCAAGTTCACGCCGATCAGCTAATCGGACTATCACTTTATCGGCTCCAGAGATAACGTGATGGTTTGTCAGCAGATATCCATCCGATGAAATAATAAAACCAGATCCTAGTGACTGGGGAGTTTTTCTGCGCGGTCTTTGATCCTGACGGGAATCAGGTATACGGAAGAAATGACGAAACATCTCAGGTATCTCTTCACCATTGGGACCAATAAACGGATGCAAAGGATTCGAAGACTGAGATTTTTGAACTGTACTGATATTAACTACAGCAGGAGAGGCCTCTTTTACCAGAGACTTAAAATCTGGTAATTCCGCTGCAGATACAGAGGATGAAATAACAATGCTTAAAGAAATAATGAGACGAATAAGATGCTTCATTTAGCTTCCCACCTTTCAATCCAATCTACTTAATTAACTTTTACCAATACCGGTTGGTATTTACATGATCTGAACAGAGTCTTACTGCAATACTTCACTCCGATAAGGCTTACTGATAGCGACAGAAGTGAACATAAAATAATGCCCCCCTCTGACAAAGATAAAAGTTCACCTATTAAAGCTCCTAGAAAAAGAGCAACAAGAGGAACAAGATAGACATAAAGTGTGGCTTTGAGGAAGGCTCCTTCCTCAACACCAATAAGAACAGAATCCTGAGCCCTGACCTGCAATTCATGAGGGTTGCTGACATTAACCACCATGCTCTTGCCGTCCCCGGCAGAAGCTAATAACTTCTGCCCACAGCCATTTCGTGCAGCACAACTGGCACAGGCACTGCTTTTGATGGTCTCGACCCAAACACCATCATTATTAACTTCTACAACTGTCCCGGTTTCTTCGATCATTTCATAGGCTCAACAGAGGATGCAATTCTCTCTGCAATCATCAGAGGGACATCGCCTACAACCGTAACAAACTGGTCACCGATGCGCTTACCTACAGCCACCATACCATCTTTCTGGGCAACCCCTTCAGGGACAGACTGTCGACCATAATCTTCAATACAAACCGTGAAAGAATTACGACCATCACTAAACACCTGCACTTCGGCATGGGCCATTACATCTTTTTTCAGTCCTTCATACCCTTCCGGCAACCAGGATGCGGTCCAACCCGAAGGTTTGTTATTAAGCATATGTTGATGCTGTTCAATATAACGTTCGAGTCCTTCAGACAGACGGATAATTTCCGGTTCCTGCCCTTGCTCAACCACTCTGTTTGAATTTCCGAACTGCGCCCTGACAAATTCATCAGAAATAGTATTTGCTGGCAGCGTGTAATTTGGCCGATGATCAGCAATCTGAGCAGTTTCCGTCTGGTTAAAGCTTTGAGTACCAAAAATCACCATAGCCGTCACTGATGCCGCCACAGCCATACTGGTCAACGGTTTCCAGAGAGAGCTTCTACTATCAGATTGATCCGTTTTATTTGTCTCTGCTACGTGGTGTTCAGGCTCATCTGCCAGAGCATCCATAACAGAGCCGCTGATATCAATTTCAGGAGAGGCCACCTCTTCATTGTGCATAACCGCACTGATTAAATGATATCTCTGCCAGGCATCAGCAAGTTCTGGCTCGTTTTCAATGCGATCTAAAATCCGACGTAATTCGAAGTCAGAAACTTCGCCGTCCATTAAAGCAGAAACGGGCTCTATAGATCGTTCTGTCATGTTCTATTACCTCTAAAATACTTCATTCCTGCATCTTAACTCGCTAACAGGGGAGATATTTCTCTATCAATTGCTTCGCGAGCTCTGAATATACGTGACCGTACAGTACCAACCGGGCAGTCCATCACATCAGCAATATCTTCATAGCTCATTCCCTCAAATTCACGTAGCGTAAGCGCCACTCGCAAATCTTCAGGCAATTTCGTCAAAGTACGATTTATTACCTGCTCCAACTCTTCGCGGTACAATGAGTTTTCTGGTGTTTCGATATCTTTCAACTCATTCTCTCCCTCAAAATATTGAGCATCATCCACGTCCACACCTATCGGTTTCCGACCTCGTGCAACAAGATGGTTCTTCGCCGTGTTGATGGCTATTCGATATAACCAAGTGTAAAAGGCACTATCCCCACGAAAATTTGGTAATGCCCGATAGGCCTTAATAAACGTTTCCTGAGCAACATCCTGAGCTTCGTGCTGGTCGTAAACATACCGTCCTATCAACGCTATAATTTTGTGTTGATATTTTTTAACCAATAGATCAAATGCACGCTTATCGCCCGCTTTAACACGAACAACCAGTTTTTTATCTACTGCTGACTGACTCTCATTCGACACTCAAAATTCCTTAACGATTGTTTGTCAGATTAATTTCCATAGAGTTGTAGCACTCGTTTTCTTTAAAGTTAGAAACAACTGAGTTTTTCATCATCCTAACCTTATCTGGAGTGTCTGGACACTTCCTATGAGTTGCAAAACATCGCGAAGTTCCCACAACGCTAAAAAAAATGATAAATTACATGCTTTAGTCGAACAACTGAATTTAGCCCCCACCGACTAAAGGTATCTCAGTCAGGAAAGCTTGACCTTATGACGACTCACCATCATTACGATGCATTGATAATTGGCAGTGGTGCTGCCGGTTTAAGCATGGCTCTACATCTAGCCCAACACGCCAAAGTAGCTGTTCTCAGCAAAGGGCAATTGACCAGCGGTTCAACCTGGCTGGCTCAGGGCGGAATTGCAGCTGTACTGGATACGGAAGACAGCACCCAGGCTCATATTGAAGATACCATTTCTGCAGGAGGCTACCTTAGTCATCGCAGCGCTGTAGAGTTCACAGTTTCACACGGGCGAGAAAGTATTGAATGGCTGATCCAACAAGGGGTTCCATTTACCCAGGAAAGTGATGACTATCATTTAACAAAAGAAGGCGGTCATTCTCACAGGCGGATTATTCATTCCGCTGACGCAACTGGTAAAGCCCTTCAGAACACTCTTATCGACAAAGCCAAAGCTTCACCAAATATTGACCTGTTTGAACACCATATTGCCGTGGATCTTATTACCCGTCGCAAACTAGGACTCGCCCACAACAGGTGTGTTGGCGCATATATACTTAACGAAAAAAGCGGTCACGTCGAAGTATTTCAGGCTCCACATGTAGTCCTGGCTACTGGTGGCGCATCTAAAGCCTACCTTTATACCAGCAATTCAGATGGGGCAACTGGGGACGGCATTGCCATGGCCTGGCGCGCCGGATGTCGAGTTGGAAATATGGAATTTAACCAATTCCACCCTACATGTTTATATCACCCACAGGCTAAGTCCTTTCTTATCACTGAAGCGGTACGCGGTGAGGGAGGAAAGTTAATCCTCCCTGATGGCAGTCCGTTTATGCACAAATTCGACAAGCGCCAAGAACTGGCTCCTCGAGATGTTGTTGCCCGCGCCATTGACCACGAGATCAAACGACTGGGTTGCGATTGTGTTTTTCTGGATATCACACACAAATCGAGTGAATTTATCCAAAACCACTTCCCTACCATTTACAAACGCTGCTTAAAACTGGGCATAGACATTACCTGTGAACCCATTCCTGTTGTGCCGGCTGCTCACTATACCTGTGGCGGTGTCATTACAGATGAAAAAGGCAGAACAGATATAGAAGGCCTTTACGCCATTGGCGAAACTTCCTTTACCGGACTTCACGGCGCGAATCGCTTAGCAAGCAACTCACTGCTGGAATGCCTTGTTTATGCAAAATCTGCATCGGAAGAGGTGAAAATGTCACTCACCGCTCCTCTTGATGCATCTGAAATACCAGCATGGGATGAATCCCAGGTCACCAATTCCGATGAAGATGTCATCATTTCACACAACTGGGACGAAATACGTCGATTTATGTGGGACTATGTTGGCATCGTCAGGACAACAAAGCGCTTACAAAGAGCTAAACATCGTATTGATTTACTGCATTCAGAAATCAGTGAATATTACAGTAACTACAAAATCAGCAATGACTTGCTCGAACTACGTAACCTAGCTGTGGTAGCAGATTTGATCATAAGATCAGCCATGCTAAGACAGGAAAGCCGAGGTTTACACTACACTCTGGATTACCCTGAAGAAGGACCAGAATGCCTGGATACAATTCTGACCCCTGTGAACTTCTCCTGGAACTAACCCTCCAAATCACGGCTCGAAAATGATGCAAGAACTTTAAGTCTGCGAAATTGGTCGGCACTGCAACTATCAAAAAAAACCAATAGTGGAATCAAAAAGAAACGTTTTTCAGCATTCAGCGTTAATAAAACAAAAACAGGGGTTACAACGCAGCCTTGAATTTTGTTTATTTCAAGCCGTTCACCACTCTTTAGCGACACCTGGAAATGATCAACCTCAGCAGACCAAGTAAAAGCAATGATTGACTGATTTGATGCCAGTAACCCACGGCTATAGATCACAAAAATAAAAACGACAACGATAATTGAAACAGCGATTAATTTGGGGAACAGATCAACTTGAGTAATATAGAGCGCATAGACGGCGCAAAGTAGCACCCCAATATAAAAAACCATCAGGGTGCGTGATACTTTTAACGGACAATCAACTAGGCTGAACACGCTCCAGAATAATCCTCACAATCCTTTGTATATCAGGGTCAGCAGGCACTTCCCTCTCCATTAGCCAGACAAACAGGTCCTGATCCTCCTCATCAAGCAGCTTAACAAACCTATCCTGATCCGCTTCTTCCAGATCAGCAAACGCCTCTTCAACAAATGGAACAAAAAGCACATCTAATTCCAACATGCCACGACGGCTCTGCCACCTTAAGCGGCGAATATCATCTTCTGTATACATCTACTTTCCTAAGAACCTTCAGCAGGATTGCCAGCTACATAACGCTTAAATTATATACCCAATGAATAATATTCCTATCTATAAATTAATCCGAAACACAAGACATTAGAATAACTAGGAAAGCAGGTATGAAGGCACCTAATGGCGCTTCCCCTGCTGCACCTTTGGTGCAGGCATGGTTAGCATACCCTTGGGTACACATGGAGCCTTTGTAGTAACAGAAAATCATCACGCCAAATAACTAAAACCCCAACCGCCTATGCAGTTTTTTTGGGGGGGGCTTTGTATTGATTTTCAAGCATAAAAAAAGGCCCATCCGTT
>JBOEHA010000014.1:0-251197 GCA_050633685.1 Neptuniibacter sp.
GATCAGGTCTGAGCTAGTACATGTAAACACCACTTAAAGCCGGTTACAGAACTGATCGAAGGAGCTAGCCGGCTAATTGCTTTTTAGATTCTTCTGCAAACAATAAGATAAAGTCATTAAATAACCTCTCATCAAAATGCCCCTTCATCTTATTCTTCATCAGGAACAGAGCCTCAAAAGGTGTCATTCCCTGCTTGCAAGAGCGCTCAGCTGTTAGTGCATCGTAGATATCACCGAGTGCGCAAATTTGCCCAAACTCATGCACCTGCTTGCCTTTTAAACCATAGGGGTAGCCAGAGCCATCAACTTTCTCATGATGCTGAACCGTGATAATTCGCGCAGTTTCAGTAAGCGAATCTGCAGACCTGAGCAGATCTACACCCCTCTGCGGGTGAGACTTCATGATCTCAAATTCTTCTTCAGTTAACTTGCCCGGTTTGTTTAGAATGCCCGGGTCAACCTGGGATTTGCCAATATCATGCAGAAAGAACCCCACACCCAACTCACGTAAGAGCTCTGCATCTGTGGTTTTGAGCAGCTTTTTTGCTATTAGGAGTGATTTTAAACCTACATTTACACTGTGCGTATAAGTGTAATAATCATGAGAAGTGATCGCTAGAAGGCGATTCGAAACCTCATCATCTTCAACAATAAACCCTGCAAGATCTTTAATTGCCTCAGAGCTGTCATAAATAAGCTCTGCCGTAGGCTCCTGGGACAAAAGACTATCCATGAGCTCAGTGCTGTGCTGAAAAATAGCCTAAGCTTTCTTCTCAGGCTCTTGGTCGCTTTGTATTGCCGCAGCGAGCTTCTCGGTCGGTTTATTAATTTCCTCCCAGGTTTCTTCAGAAGGAGGTTCAAACTGAAGCTCTTCATCCGCTACAGAAATCTCGATTTCAGGAGGCAGCTCCGGCTCAAGTTCAGGCTCTGGAGCAGAGCTTTTCGCCAGTACTTTACTTCGCTCGGGACAGTAAGATACAAAATTAAGATAATCGCGTATCTTATTGATTTGCTCTTGATCCTTAAGCATGAACGCCCTTCTAAGAAAAGGATGCTTTAGCCAACCTTTTCCTAAATCAACATACATACCTTCTTTCAAATCCGAAGTCTTAATCCTTTCCATACAGCCCCGCTGCACATAGAGATAAATTACCTATATCGCTTTCATCATGGATTTCAAATCACCCACCAACTCCGAAAGCTCCTTAGATGACTCATTTGTGCTTTGTGCAATGGTATTATTTTCAGCCGCAATTTCTCTGATATTAGTAATATTCCTACTAACCTCTTCTGCAACCGCGCTCTGCTGCTCAGACGCTGCAGCAACCTGCGTGCTGCGATCAGTAATATCTAGCATAGCACCATTTACGCTATCGAAAGACGAGCCGACACTTTCAGCCCTTTCAATATTATCCTGAGCATTTGCCCCACATCTTTGCATCGCTGTTACCGTGGTATCTACCTGCTGCTGGATAGCATCAATCGTATTCCTAATCTCATCAGTAGATTCACGAGTTCTTTGCGCAAGCACCCTGACCTCATCAGCAACGACCGAAAAGCCTCTTCCCTGTTCACCAGCCCTAGCTGCCTCAATTGCCGCATTCAAAGCCAAAAGGTTTGTTTGTTCAGCAATATCATTGATGATGTTAACTACCTGCTCTACTGCTATGGCTTTATTTTTAAGCTCCCCAGAAGACTCAGCGGCTGTCTGCACCTCTGAAACCAATTCTCTAATCCCTTCGATCATTTCAGCAACAATTCCTTTGCCTTGTTCTGCAAGGGAAGCCGCATGGCGTGTAGCATGTGATGTTTGAGATGTATTTTCAGCAATCTCATGGGCAGTAGCCGACATCTCTGTTGCCGCACTGGCCAGCATATCTGTTTCAATATTTTGCTGCTCGATACCACGCGAAGTTTGAGCCAGCGACTCATGCGTCTGTTCAACAAACCTGTTCAACGTATCCACACTATCCTCAACTCGCCCAATAACTGTTTTAAGGCGCGCCTGCATCATCATAGTTGAAAGGTCAGCAGCACCTACTTCGTTCATGTATGGAGTCATTACATATTGCGCGAGTGGATTAGGGTAAATTTCATCTGCGGCTTTGGATATCCTCTTAAACGAGGCGGTTGATTTCCAAATTAGAGCAATCATCAGCAACAGTAATACTGCCTGTATCGCTATAGGTATAGGATCAGCTAACGGTAAAAAACCAGCACCCAATGTCAATGCGGAAAAAATAATTGCAATAAGTGAAAGTGAAGAAGAAATGCTTTTAGGCTTAAGGCTAGGCGCTTTACTACGAGAGTTGATTTTACCGTATACCTTCTCTGCGCGCTCAATTTGGTCATCTGTAGGCCTTGTTCTTACAGACTGGTAACCTACTTTGGCACCATTGGTATCGTACAAAGGCGTTACGTATGCCTTAACCCAGTAATAATCGCCATTTTTACAACGATTCTTAACCATTCCCATCCATGGTTTAGAATCCTTTGCATGCGTCCATAAATCTGCAAAAGCAGCTGAAGGCATGTCTTTGTGCCTTACAATGTTATGAGGCCGACCAATAAGCTCTTCTGCCGTATAACCTGCCACTTCACAAAATTCGGGATTAGCGTAGGTAATAATACCCTGTAGATCCGTTGTCGAAATCAATCTGACTGATGATGAATACTTACGCTCATTGCCATTATTGCTCACACAAATTCATCCTTAACATTAACAAACCAACTGAACGGTTTGAGTACCACCCTTAACGATCAGCGCTCATAAATCTTTCACGCTGCTGAGATTATGTAATTTTAACGCCATAAGACAAGAAAGGCATTTCAATCTCATTACAACATAGCTCGCAATCATTGTGCCATGCAACATTAGGCAATACTGATTTGACTTAAATCAAATCACAATTTGACACGCTACAATTAATTTAAGCAGAACTAAGAAGGAATGAATCTGATTTAAGTGAGGCTTTAATATAGCCACAAAGAGAATAGAGCCATAAAAACCACAAAAGAATTACTGTATATACGGAAAGGAATTAAGGAGTATCTGGAAAAGCTTTTAGTAAGTTACTAGAAAACCTGGAAGACTTTAAAATGGTGCCCGGGACCGGACTCGAACCGGTACAAGCTTGCGCTCGGGAGATTTTAAGTCTCCTGTGTCTACCAATTTCACCACCCGGGCTGGGAAGATGGAGGCGCGGGTCGGAATCGAACCGGCGTACACGGAGTTGCAGTCCGCTGCATGACCACTCTGCCACCGCGCCTCTAAGAACTTGTTGTTGAGTTGGAGCGGGAAACGAGGTTCGAACTCGCGACCCCAACCTTGGCAAGGTTGTGCTCTACCACTGAGCTATTCCCGCAGCCTTAAACAAGTGGTGCGTATTATAGAGCCCCACCCTTTTATGTCAACACCGTAACAAGAAAAAAATATGCTTAAAGATTAACCACTTACATATCTTCTGATAAAGTTGGCCAAGCAGCTCTAAGATACTGATACATAGACCATAATGTCAGAATAGAAGCCAGGTATAACGCGCCTATACCTACCCATGAAACGGTTGTCGAGTAGGGTTCAGATATGATCATTAGAAAAATAGCCAGCATTTGCAGACTGGTTTTCACTTTTCCAATGTAAGAAACTGCCACACTTGCTCTTTGACCCAGCTCTGCCATCCATTCACGCAGAGCGGAAATAACTATTTCACGACCAATGATGACTACTGCCGGGATGGTTATCCATAGGTTTGCATAACTTTCGACAAGTAAAGTAAGACAGATTGCCACCATAAGCTTGTCCGCAACCGGATCAAGAAAAGCCCCAAATGGAGTGCTCTGATCAAGCTTGCGCGCCAGATAACCATCAAACCAGTCGGTAATCGCAGCAACGGCAAAAATCCCACCTGCAGCCAAAGGGGCCCAGCCGTAAGGTAAGTAATAAACAAGAACAAATACTGGGATCAGTAAAATTCTTAACAATGTTAGAATATTGGGTATTTTCATTTATAAATCATGCATCTGGATGGAGAGCCGCATAGATCTCTTCGGCTATGGTCAGGCTTATGGTAGAGACTTTTGCAATTTCTTCAACACTGGCTCGCTCAACTTCCTGAAATCCACCAAAATGACGCAACAGTTCACGCCGTCTTTTTGGCCCTACTCCAGGAATATCTTCCAAGACAGATTTTTTACGTGCTTTACCTCTTCTGGCCCTATGGCCTGTGATAGCAAATCGGTGTGCCTCGTCACGAATGTGCTGTATCAAATGCAAAGCTGCGGAATCACTTTCTAGAACCGTTTCGTCTCCGGTATCGCCGGATATTAACACCTCAAACCCGGCCTTCCTGGTAGGGCCTTTTGCAACACCAATAACCAACACTGATGAAATTTCAAGTTGATCTAAGACTTCCAGGGCTTGTGTTACCTGACCTTTACCACCGTCAATCAAAAGGATATCAGGTAGTTTGGCCTCACCTTTTTTCAGGCGTTTGTAGCGGCGCTCTAGTGCCTGATGCATGGCTGCATAATCATCACCTGCGGTTATACCTTCAATATTGAAGTGACGATAATCAGACTTTAAGGGGCCATTACGATCAAACACAACGCAAGATCCGACTGTCGCCTCGCCTGAGCTGTGGCTTATATCAAAACACTCAAGACGCTGTGGCACCTCATCAAGACCAAGAATCTCCTGAAGCTCTAGATAGCGATTATAAATATTCTTCTTATTGGCGAGGAAACTGCCTAATTGCTGCTCAGCATTTGTCTGAGCCAATTTCTGCCAGGCAGAACGATCACCACGTACTGAACTGGTCAATGTGACTTTTTTGTTTCTCACTTGAGCCAATGCGTCTTCTAAACATTCTGAATCCTCAAGCGCTTCCTGCGTAATGACGTAAGCAGGAATCTCCCTCTGCCCCGCCAGATACCACTGGGCAACAAATGCAGAAACAATCTCTTGCGGTGTCTCCTCCACGGAAACTTTAGGGTGGTGAGTTTTACTACCGATAATCCGGCCGCCACGAATAAACAGCATTTGAATACAAACACCGCCTGGCTGAACCGCGCAACCTATTGCATCGGCATCACCCTGCATACCAGAAACATACTGCTGCTCCTGAACTTTCTGCAGGCTGATAAGCTGATCTCGAAACTCCGCAGCTTCCTCAAATTTCAGTTCAGCCGAAAGACGCTCCATCTCAGATGCGATTTCATCCATAACAGCACTGTTTTTTCCCTCCAGAAACATCGCCGCATGACGAATATCCTGTTGATACTGTGCAGTTGAGATCATTTCAACACAGGGGGCTGTGCATCTTTTTATCTGATATTGCAGACAGGGCCGTGAACGATTTTTATAGAAGCTATCTTCACATTGGCGAATTTTAAATATCTTTTGCAATAGATTAAGGCTGTCACGAACAGCTCCGCCACTGGGGTAAGGCCCAAAATAACGACCACTTTTGCGTTTGGCGCCACGACTAAAGCGCACTGCTGGATAATCATCTTTATCAGAGATGAAAATATAGGGATAAGATTTATCATCCCGCAGCAGAATATTATATGGCGGGCGATACTGCTTAATTAGATTTTGCTCAAGCAGCAGAGCCTCTGTCTCACTGTTAGTGATTGTGATTTGCACATCAGCAATACGCGAAACCAAAGCGCGGGTTTTTACACTCAAACCGGTGCTGCGAAAATAACTGCTGACTCTGTTTTTTAAGTTTTTTGCCTTACCTATGTATAACAGTTTTTGTTCACCGTCATACATTTGGTACACGCCAGGCCTTGTCGTTAACTGTCGTAAAAAGGCTTTGGCATCAAAGGAGACTTCAGTCACGGTAATTCTTTTACTGGGAGGCTAAGGATTTCTGCTTACGCGTATTCATATATTCATAAGTAGCCAGACGATGAAGTTCTTCAAGTGTATTCAGGGTTTCTTCGGTTATACCCGCCCCTCTGGATAAAGACACCTCAAGGTACACCCCAATCTCAGCGTAATAACATAGTCGCGCATCTGTATTTTTTGCGCGGCGTAGCTTTGTTAGTGATATCTGAGCACCATTAACCAGGATGGTATTGATATCGGAATCTGACAGCATTACATCACGATTCTGCGCACTGAGTGGAAGTTCTTTGTCGTAATTACGGCTCATCTTGTTATGCTCATTAGATAATGTATTTTGCTATCTACTTTAAGATGAAACCGTACAGAAGTAACTAGATAATTACTATGAATTCCGACCTTTTATGGATCCTTAATCAACCTTCATTGATGAACCTACCCGAAGGTATAAAGCCCTTTTCATGGCTGCTGGAAAGACTTGGAAATTCGGTTGCCTCAAACATGAATACGGACCCAATAAAGCACCCCAAAAGGCTGGGAACTTACTACGAAAACATCGTAGAAAGAACTTTACTAAACACAGAACAACCTATTGTTTTAAAAAGGAATACACAAGTAAAAAAGCACAAGGTTACTCTTGGTGAATTTGATTTCATTGGGCGTATAGACAGAGATGACTTCCACCTCGAGTGCGCTATCAAGTTCTACCTAAGGGTTGGCCCTGGAAACAAAACATCTGATTACATAGGACCCGGAAAGAAGGACAGGCTTGATATAAAATGGAACAGAATGCTGGAGCATCAATTACCTTTGTCCAGCTGCGCAGAGGGCATTCAAGCCTGCCAAGAGCACAATCTATCTCCACAGACAAAAGTACTCCTTTTGCAAGGCTATCTGTTCCATCCTTTTCAGGAAGGCGCTCCCAAACAGTTAGCCAGTGAGATTAACCCTGAGCACTTACAAGGCTGGTGGTTGAGAAGCCGGGATATATCATTACTGGGAGAGCAGTTTCAAGCAGCGATCATGCGTAAGCCGTACTGGCTGAATGCAGTAATCACAGAAACCATAGACAAAACCTCACTGCAGAAAGTTTTAAAAGAGACTAACTTTCCGCTGCTGGTAACACGAGGAATGATGTCTGATGATGGCTGGAAAGAACATGATCGGGGTTTTATCGTTCCCGATTTATGGTGAGCACGCATAAAAAAGGCCACCCTGCTCAAGCAGGATAGCCCGAGTACTGCCAGCTAAAACTTATTGCCCAGCTTTTGCAGCGTCTTTAGCAATAACTTTTTTTAGTACGCCAACGGCAACAACAGTACCGACGATCATGGCTGCAACAATAACCAGGCTTGGAGCCACAGAAATCAGGCTGTATTTATCCATAGAACTGTCCTCAGAAATATAATAGTTATCCGCGGGGCATTATATCGTCTGAAAGCTCTGTGTCTATGGCACAATAGCCCATAAAAACCATTTAAAATAAAGGGTTATAGTTAGTTTTATCTTACTCTTCTAACCTTTTGAGTAAGCTTGAGGTATCCAGGCGTCCGCCCCCCATTGCTTGAACATCAGCATAGAATTGATCCACCAGCGCGGTTACGGGCAGTTTAGCGCCATTTTTACGAGCTTCATCGAGCACAATAGAAAAATCCTTACGCATCCAGTCAACTGCAAAGCCAAAATCGTATTCACCAGCAAGCATCGTTTGATGTCTGTTAACCATCTGCCAAGAGCCCGCAGCACCATGTTGAATAACATCAAAAACCTGCTCAGCATCTAAACCTGATTTTTTTGCAAAATGCACCGCTTCAGATAACCCTTGCAGCAGCCCACCAATGCAGATCTGATTCACCATCTTGCTTAACTGCCCAGCGCCCGACTCTCCAATTAAACGAATCGACTTTCCGTAACAGCTCATTACAGGTTCCGCTTTAGCAAAGTGGTTTTCATTACCTCCTACCATGATGCTCAACACACCATTTTCCGCACCTGCCTGACCTCCAGATACTGGCGCATCTAAAAAACCACAATCTCTCGATTCAGCAACCTCATTCAATGCCCGTGCTATCTCAGCTGATGCGGTAGTGTGGTCCACTAGAATCGCACCGGATTCAAGTCCCTCAAATACACCACCCTCACCACAGGTAACTTCTCTGAGGTCGTTATCATTACCTACACAGGTAAAAACCAACTCGGCACCTTTAACTGCTTCTGCAGGTAATGCGGCGTAAGAGCCTGAATAGTCATCCAGCCAGCTTTTAGCTTTTTTAGTCGTTCGGTTGTAGACGGTGACCTCATGTCCAGACTTGCATAAATGCCCTGCCATTGGGTACCCCATAACTCCCAAACCGATAAATGCAACTTTCATAACAACCTCAGGTCTATTGATTATTCTTAAACGCTCAGTGGAGTATAAATCAAGCTGACGCCTGTAAAACTCAAATCTGATATCATTTTAACCGGCTTACACAAAACACCATCACATTGAGAACAACATTAATGCCCAAGATCGTTACAGTATTGAGTATTTTCTGCCTTACGCTGGTAGTTTCATTCTCAGCACAAGCCACTGACGAGGAGCTTCAAAGCTTGAGCCTGGTAGATGTTGAAGAGCAACCGATATCACTCGAAAGCTTTAAAGGTAAAGTAATACTTCTGAATTTCTGGGCGACCTGGTGCCCACCCTGCATCAAAGAGATGCCATCAATGGAGCGCTTAAGAAACCAGCTCACAGGCAAACCCTTTGAGGTTGTTGCGATCAATGTAGGTGAAAGCCCAACCACCGTTTCAAGTTTCATGCTTGAGCTTGATACAGAACTCACCTTCCCTATTCTGCTGGATCAGGATGCAAAATCATTCGGGCAACTAGGTTTAAGAGGGTTACCAATGACCCTGATTCTTGATCATGAAGGCAATATCATTGAGAAAGTATTAGGTGGAAGAGACTGGGACGATAAGAAGTCGGTCGATCTAATTATGCAAGAAGTTGATAAAGCACTCTGATCAACCAGACCAGAGTGCAGAGTTATTGGATTTAGCCTTCCATCACTGCCATTGCAGCTTGAGCAGCCACACCAACTTTAATGGGTGCATTCATTGATATCAGGGTGTTTTCCAGAGCATCAAGGCATAAAAGCACATTACGCTTAGTGCAGGCACTACCCATTAAGCCTATGCGCCATACTTTGCCAGCAAGCGCACCTAAACCGGCACCGATTTCCAGATTGTAGTTCTGTAAAAGCGCGGTACGTACAGCCGCATCATCCACACCCTCAGGAATTACAACTGAATTTAGCTGCGGCAAACGATCTTCTTCAGCTACAAGGAATGCAATTCCCATCGCTTCCAGACCCGCTTTAAGAGCAAGGTGCAATTTCTGGTGACGAGCCCAAGCATTTTCAAGACCTTCATCTTCAAGAATAACCAGAGCTTCGTGCAGAGCATACAGTGAATTCACCGGTGCAGTGTGATGGTAAGCGCGTTTTCCACCACCGCCCCAATAACCCATAACCAGGTTTTTATCCAGGAACCAGCTTGGTACTGGTGTTTTTCGGCTCTTAACAACTTCAAGTGCTTTCTCGCTGAAGCTGACCGGTGAGATACCTGGTGGGCAGGAAAGGCACTTCTGGGTACCTGAATAGATCGCATCAATCCCCCAGCCATCAACATCAACCTCAATTCCACCAAGCGAAGTAACTGCATCAACAATCGCCAGCGCGCCGTTTGCATGAGCCAGCTCACATAATGCTTTTGCATCTGAACGCACACCCGTGGAGGTTTCAGCATGTACGAATGCAAGCGCCTTCACATCGTCATGCTCAGCAAAGGCAGCTTTAACTTTCTCAATGTCTACCGGCTTACCCCATTCATCCTGAATATGGATCGCAACACCACCAAAGCGCTCAACATTCTCTTTCATGCGACCACCGAACACACCGTTCTGGCAAACAATCACTTTATCGCCCGGCTCAACCAGATTTACAAAGCATGCTTCCATACCTGCTGATCCAGGAGCAGAGACTGGCATTGTCAGTTCGTTCTCGGTTTTGAACAAGGCTTTCAACATAACCTTGATCTCATCCATCATACGAATAAATTCAGGATCAAGATGCCCAATGGTTGGACGTGACATGGCAGCAAGAACACGAGGGCTTACATCAGAAGGTCCGGGACCCATCAGCGTCCGAACAGGAGGGTGGAAAGAGGTAGTCATTAAAAGGCCCTTATAGGTTATAGCTATATTATAAAGGCCTTCTTTTTATCAGCTTGCAGCCAACTCATCAATCATTGTGATGATCATTTCTGCAGAATGTTTAGCCGCTTTTACTAAATACTGATCAAATGAGACGCCAGACTCTTTACCGGCGATATCTGAAAGGGAGCGAATGATGATAAACGGTGTACCAAACTGCACACAGGTTTGTGCTATTGCTGCCGCTTCCATCTCCACCGCTTTCATTGTTGGAAAAAGCTTACGTTTACGTTCAACACGTGCCGGATCATTCATAAACTGATCACCGGTACAGATAAGACCGCGAACGGTTTGCATACCCTCCATACGGGCAATGCAGCGTTCAGCAATGTCTGCCAAGTAGGTATCTGGTGTAAATTCAGGGGGCTGTTTAGGCACCTGACCGTATTCGTAACCAAAGACGGTGAGATCTACATCATGATGACGTACAGCATCAGAAATCACGATATCACCGACATCAAGTTGCGGGTCATAGCCACCTGCAGAGCCAGTATTGATGATGCAATCGGGCTTAAACATCTGTAACAAAATAGTACAGCCAATCGCTGCATTTACTTTGCCGATACCCGACTTGAGTAAAACCACCTGCTTACCATGAATGGTACCTGTGTACAGGTGATAACCTGCAATCAGATGATCCTGTTTATCCTGAAGGGTATTTTTTAGAAGTTCTACCTCTTCATCCATTGCACCGATAATCCCGATGCGAACATCTCCATCTTTCTGCTTAAGCAGAGCCGCCATATTTTGTTCTGTTTTCATTCAGGCAACTACCATCTTCTCGAAACGCTTATAGTTCGCGGATTAGACCATAGGTGCAGAAAAAAAAACAGATTAATCACGCAGAGTTACTGCGTAATTACTACTTCCTGTCCAGCTTCCCGAAGTCGATCAGCTCGTTCATTAATAAAGCGTTGAAATTCTGGCATGCGCTGGTAAACCCTGTCACTCACAAATTCCAAAGCCGTATTGAAATGAAACGACTGCACATAGGCATCTACCCGTAATTTTTCCTGCCCTTCTTTGTTGAGTAAAACCATACTGGGATAGTATGAAAGCCCCAGTTTTTCTGCATACTCAGCAGCAGTTCCGGAGCTACCATCTTTGAACTGAATTAGCTCCTCGCTGGAAACATCAAAACGGTAGAAGTCATATTTCTGCATCAGTTTATGCGTATCCGAACGGCTGAAGACCCGCTTATGCAGCTGCAAACAATCATCACAACCCGGATATTCAAATACAAGAGCGACAGGTTTATTGGTAGGACTTGCCTTGTAGGTTGAAGCTGGCTGTAAAAGAGTGGATGGATACAGTTCAGCAGAGACATCTTTTTGGATCATACTCTGTGCAAGAGAAGTTTCTGTATCTCCTGTTACGACGTAGCCCAGCACCTTAGCCATCATTTCACGGCTGCGGTAGCCATCGATTCTCAATACCGGAGTGTCGGAGTCTGAAAAAAACAACAGAGTCGGCGTGTATTGGATTTTCCATTTTATTGCCAGCTCTTTCTCCGATATGACACTTCCATCAGCTAGCGTCACTTCTCTATCACCCCAAAGATCGAGGGCGACAAGATCAAAGTGCTTCTGAATATATTGACTCAGGACCGGGTCCAGAAGGGTTTGTTGCACCAGATTAAAACAATAAGGACATCCAGCCTGGTGATAATATATCAGGAGCTTTTTTCCTTCCTCCTGAGCCTCCTGAATATCGTCAGCAATATCAAGAAAACTATCCTTAAACCAGAACGGAGTTTCAATTTCGCTACCGGTATATGTGTTTAACCGCGTCTCTTCCGTGTTACCTGAAAAGCTGAGCAACATAGCGAGAATGATGAAGAATGAATTGAGTTTCATATCGCCCCCTGAATTGAGATCAGTCTAAGTTTGGGCATAAGATTCAATTACGGCAAATCATTATTTGCTGCTGGATATAAGCCTTCCCACCCAAACTGCTTAAACAGGTTGTCCGTATACAGATCCACCGGAGCGGTAATACATAATGCTTTTTTAGTCACAGGATGAACAAATTCAATATCGCGGGCCATCAACATTAATCGGTTTAAGTCAAAATGCTGCCTTAAGCCTTTGTTGTGTTTATTATCTCCATGGTTAGTATCACCGACTATCGGATGAAATATATGTTTCATATGTCGGCGGATCTGATGTTTTCGTCCTGTCTCAGGTTTCACCTCAACCAGGGAATATCGTGACTTTTCATAGCGCCCTACGGCCATATCCACTTCAACCGTAGCCAGAGTTCGATAATGACTCACTGCTTCCTGAGCCGGTTTATCCTGATCCGCATGCTTATCCGCAATTTTGTCCAATTGCTCTTTAAGGGCGTAATCAATCACGCCAGATTCCGGAACATAACCTCTACACATACAGAGGTAGGTTTTATTGACCTCTCGCTCGGCAAACTGCAGGTTCATAGCCTTAGCGACCGATTTCTCTTTACCAAACAAAATAACACCGGATGTGGGGCGATCAAGACGGTGAATCGTGTATGGCGTACCACCTTCAAAGTAATCTTTAAGCATGGAAGCAAGATTTGGCGTCCCCCTGGGGGCAATCCAGCTTGGATGAACCAACAAACCACTAGGCTTGTTAATGGCAATCAGGTATTCATCTTCATACAGAATTTCTAACTCAGGCATCTTTTAAAAATCACTCCAATAAAGTGGCGCGGATTATAGACAATATTCACTGAGAAAGCTGAGCGCATTCAAACGTATTTGCTATCGACCTCCAGCACTATTCGGGAATAAACCTGCTACGAACGTACTAACCAATTGGAACAAAAGATCAATCGTACTGTATGAGGGTGAAAGTTACCTTTAACGCTTAAAGATTTAATGCTCAGTCAGAGAGGAACGTATGAGACTTATAAAAACAATAGCGGCCGCTGGGCTCGTATGCCTTACAACTTCGAGTTTTTCTGTGGCTCATGAGCTTGGTTATGCAGGTTTGCTTTCCAGCAAAAATCGTGCAGACATTCCAGAAATCACTCTTTCCGCGGGTGAGCCATTGTCTGAAGAATCTACTTTTACCCTGGAATCCGGTCGTTATTATGAGCTGGAAATCACAAGTGACGGATCTGGCGAGCTTGCATTAACCGGCCCTGGTTTCTTCAGAGCAATCTGGGTTGATGAGGTTGTTATTAATGACCTTGAAATTCGACCATATGGTATTGATAGCATTGAGTTTGATGATGCTGGTGAAATGGAAATAGGTTTTGTTGCCATTAAACCAGGTAACTACAGATTATATGTTCCCGGTTCTAAAGGTGAGACGCAGGGAATTAATATCGTAATCAAGTAAAACAATAAGCTCTACAGTTTGCTTCTTGCTAGTTTTGTTCTTTCGGGAGCAAAAGTCTTTCCTGACTTACCTTTCCTCTGTTTCTTAGTCTGGGTGCCGGTCTTCCGGCATCGGGCTAAGGACTGATCGCTCTGCATTATCTGACAGCAAAAATTGATATCTTCCCTCAACAATTTTGCTGAAATACTTTTACCACACTTGTGAATCCTCAGATGCCCTTTCTAGTACAACAACTTAGTCATTCATCTTATCCATTCAACTTATCCATTCAACTATGTCACCTAAGAAAGGTTACTCCCTGCTCCATATAACCACTCAGGAGCATATTATTAATATCCATAATAGATAAAAAAGGCTGGTGGATCTTAGTAATTTTTAGGTAGGATGTTTTTCTAAACGATAAGTATTCAATAGAAAGTTAGATTTAAGGGAGCTCACTGTTTTACTGCACGATATAAAATATTGGTAAAACATACGGTTAACCCTTTATCCGACTATAATGCTTATATATAGAAATAACTTACTCACAAATACTCGACCGAGGAAATTATGCGTAACGTAAATACTTACGATGTTCGTTCTGAGCAATCAGTGCTGCAGACGAATAAAGTAATTCGCAACACCTATATGCTGCTAGCAATGACAATGGTTGTCAGTGCTGTAACTGCTGGTATATCAATGTTGCTGCAGGTACCTATGATTGTTCACTTGGGTACTATCATTCTCAGCTTTGTGATGTTGTTTGTACTGAATAAAAAACAGAACAGCGCTGCTGCTCTACCACTGGTTTTCCTTTTTACTGGACTGATGGGCTTTGGCCTGGGGCCCGTAATCAATCACTACCTCGGCATGTCTAACGGCGGTCAGATCGTTACTACAGCTCTGGGTATGACTGCAGTCACTTTCTTTGGCCTATCTGCTTATGTTCTTACGTCAAAGAAAGACTTCAGCTTCATGGGGTCGTTCCTATCTGCAGGAATGATTGTTGCTCTGGTTGCCATGGTTGCACTTTTTGTTCTGCCATTGTTTGGCATCCAGATCGCCGCTCTGCATCTGGCATTTTCTGCACTGATCGTACTTCTTATGTGTGGCATGATCCTGTATGACACAAGCAACATTGTTAATGGTGTATACACTAACTACATCATGGCTACTGTCAGCCTGTACTTGAACATCTACAATCTGTTCATCCACCTGATGAGCCTGCTTGGATTCATGAGCGACGATTAATACCTGTATTCTCGACAAGCCCCGCTTTCTGTTAAGATTGCGGGGCTTTTTTATTGACTGCGTAGAACTATGAAATTTTCAATTATCGTTCAATCTTCGCCATTTTCCAGCCAGGCTCCGGCTACAGCACTTCGCTTTGCCAAAGCACTACTGGAACAGGGACATGAGTTATACCGGGTATTTTTCTATGCCGATGGTACTCTTATTGCGAATAACCTGATCACATCACCCCAAGATGAAAGAGATCTGCCCGAGGCCTGGGTTGAATTAAAAAAGCAAAATGGATTAGATATCGTTGTCTGTATTGCTGCAGCAGTCAAACGTGGAGTTATCGATGAAAATGAAGCTCGGCGTTATGAGAAAGAGAACTCAAACCTACACCCTGAATTTGAACTATCAGGTCTAGGCCAACTCGCTGAAGCTATCGCTGTATCTGACCGTGTAATAACCTTTGGGGGGCAATAATGAGTACAAAATCTGTCTTGATCATTAATCGCACTTCCCCCTACGGTAGCTCTAGTCCAAGGGAAGCACTCGACATCGCTCTTACATGTTCAATTTTTGAACAACCCGTTTCTCTGCTGTTTTTAGGTACAGGGATATTTCAACTGTTAAATAATCAAAATACAGAATCAATCGAACAGAAGAACTTAGAATCGATAATGTCATCCTTACCGATGTACGATATTGATCAGCTATACACCACAAAGAGCTCATTAGAGACATACGATCTGACTGCCGAAGACCTCTGCCTCCCTGTGCAAATCATCGATGATACTGGTGTTGCCACACTTATCAACGGCCACGAAACTGTACTGACTTTCTGATATGAATTTACACATACTCAATCAAGCTCCTGACAAAACTTCCGTAATACAGGATATTTTAATGGCGCTATCCCCTGACGATGCAATCATTCTTATCGAAGACGGAGTGATAGCAGCTCTTCAGCCGCCATTTAACGGACAGTCTGAAATGAGCCTCTCGGTATTCGCACTAAAAGCTGATCTACTAGCACGCGGCCTTACAGAACGTCTCAGCAACACCGTCACGATCATTGATGATGCAGAGTTTGTTGAACTGTGCTGCAAATACTCTAAAACGATAAGCTGGTTCTGAAATGTCTATTGAAGTTGATGACGAAGGTTACCTACGCAACCTGAATGACTGGTCACCTGATATAGCCAAACAACTAGCTGAAGCTGAAGGGATTGTACTGTCACCCGATCACTGGGAACTTATAAAAGTGATCCGTGATTTTTACAATGATTACGAACACTCCCCAGCCATGCGTCCACTGGTCAAATCTGTAAAAATCAAACTGGGTGAAGACAAAGGAAAAAGCATCTATTTGATGAAGCTTTTCCCAGGCAGCCCGGCAAAACTTCTCGCAAAAATCGCAGGCCTGCCTAAACCGGATAATTGCCTGTAATTTTTAGCATTTCGTCTTATTATTCTGTTTCATCCTTGGCTTCTCTGGTCTATGCTTACGAAGATAAATTCAAGGTTTTCAATAGCCTTTACGCTATGGGATACTCAATATAATTTATCAACCTATAACCTTCAGGCTTACTTAGGTTAAGTTATTAATCGGCACAGGTAGAGAGTAATGGGTCTAGAAGCAGCTGCAGAGCAACTCAAAGCTATCCAAGCAGAGCAAAATCTGCAAAAAGATGCGGACACAAAAAAACGCAGTAACCAGGAAGAAGTAATCTACCACCAATGGGCAACCTTTAAGGTAGATGACGAACTCTACGGTGTTGATGTAGTTCAGGTTAAAGAAGTTTTACGGTACAGCGAAATAACACCAGTGCCAGGCTCTGACCACTTCATACGGGGCATTATTAATCTACGTGGTAACGTTGTAACTGTGATCGATACCCGCCAGATGTTTGGCCTTATGCCTCACACACCAGACGATGAAACTCGCATTATCGTTGTTGAATACAACGAACAAGAGGTTGTTGGATTAGTGGTGGATAGCGTGGATGAAGTAATCAACCTTCCACAGAATGATATCGACCGCGCACCGAATGCTACGGGCGAAGAAACAACAAAACGCTTTGTTCAGGGCGTGTGCTATTACAATAACATTCTCATTATCCTGTTAGACCTATTAAAAATGCTACAAAGCATCACTCCAGTTGATGCTGACGATGACGTTTTTTAATTAACATAGTTTTGCTAAAGAAGGCTGCATTCGCAGCCTTTTTTTGTGTTATTCACCAACATGCACAGCCACATTTCGACTTCCCGAGCAATGCCTGTGCTCCCAGCAAAATATCCCCTGCCAGGTTCCTAAAGCTAATCCACCATCAATAACCGGAATAGAAAGAGTTGTCGCTGTAAGAGCATTTTTAATATGAGCAGGCATATCATCTTCACCTTCCAGGGTATGGGTATAGAGTGTGTCATTTTCAGGAACCAACCGATTCATCCATTTCTCTAGGTCATGCTTTGCAGAGGGATCGGCATTCTCCTGAATGATGAGGCTTGCACTGGTATGCTGAATCAGTAGGTTACAAATCCCCTCTCTGATACCTGACTTGTGAACTGCACGCTCAACCTGACGAGTAAATTCAAATAACCCCTGTCGTCCGGTTTGCACATTAATTACCTCAACCATATTTAACCTCTGTTTCTAATACCTGAACTATCAAGCAATAACTAAATATATCGCGAATTTCAGGCAATAAAAAAGCCAGCATAGCGCTGGCTTTTTTGGGACAGGTTGAGCCTCCTTGGAGGCTCAAAATATCACTAGACTTACTTAGGTAGTTTGAATGTCCAAACTGTGCCACCCTGGTTCAGGTGTTTAACACGCTTAGCCACTTCACCACCCCATAGAGGTACTGCACCACCCCAACCGGATACTACAGACAGGTACTGCTCACCGTCCTGTTCCCAAGTGATTGGAGAACCAACGATACCGGAACCAGTGTTGAATTTATAAACTTCTTCACCAGTTTTAGCGTTCAGACCAAGCAGGTAACCTTCTGGAGTTCCGTAGAATACCAGGTTACCTTTAGTTGTCATCGCGCCACCCCAAAGAGGAGCGTAGTTAGTTTTACGCCATACTTCTTTACCAGTTTTAGGATCCATCGCACGCAGAACACCGATGTACTCGTCGTTCATTGGTTTGATAGTGAAGCCTGCACCCATGTACGCTGCACCTTTTTTGTATGCAGTTGGCTCGTTCCAGATATCCATCGCCCATTCGTTAGATGGTACGTAGAACAGGCCTGTGTCCTGGCTGTAGGAAACTGGCATCCAGTTTTTACCACCCAGGAAGGAAGGAACTGCTAGTACAGAACTACCTTTCTTGCCGTCTTTAGAGTCAGCTGGGTTACCTGGACGGTTAGAATCGTCATAGATTGGACGACCCGTTTTTGGATCCAGACCTTTAGCCCAAGTGATCTTGTCTACGAATGGGAAACCACGGATGAAGTCACCATTTTCACGGTTCAGGACATACATGAAGCCGTTACGGTCAGCAGTAGCTGCTGCTTTAACTGTCTTACCGCCTTCTTTGTAGTTAAAAGAAACCAGCTCGTTTACACCGTCGTAATCCCAACCATCGTGTGGAGTAGTCTGGAAGTGCCATACGATTTTACCAGTATCTGGATCAATCGCTACACGTGAAGAGGAGAACAGGTTGTCACCAGGGCGCAGGTGAGAGTTCCATGGTGCTGGGTTACCAGTACCGAAGAACAGCAGATCTACGTCTGGATCATATGTACCGCCCAACCAAGTTGCAGCGCCACCAGATTTCCACAGATCGCCTGGCCATGTTTTACCAGCCTGACCACCGGAAATACCGTTTTCCATTTTCTTGCCATCTTTCCAGATGTAACCCATGTGACCTTCAACTGTTGGACGAGTCCAAGCCAGCTGACCAGTCTTAGCATCGTAAGCTTCTACTTTACCAACGATACCGAATTCACCACCGGAAACACCTGTGATTACTTTGCCTTTAACTACAATTGGAGCCGCAGTAATGGAGTAACCAGCTTTGTAGTCTTCTACTTTTTTCTTCCACTTAACTTTACCAGTCTTAGCATCAAGAGCGACCAGTTTAGCATCCAGTGTACCGAAGATAACCAGATCGTCGTACAGTGCAACACCACGGTTGATTACGTCACAGCATGGCATGATGCCGTCTGGAAGACGTGCATTGTATTCCCACAGCTCTTCACCAGTTTTAGTGTCAACTGCGAATACACGAGAATAAGATGCTGTAACGTACATTACACCATCTTTAACCATTGGCTGGGATTCCTGACCGCGCTGCTTCTCACCACCGAAAGAGAAAGCCCAAACTGGACGCATATCTTTAACAGTATCAGTGTTGATCTTGGTCATTGGGCTGTAGCGTTGACCACGCAGACCCATGCCGTTAGATACAACATCTCCTGCAGTCATCTGATCGTTAATGATATCTTTATCAGTAACACCAGCTTGTGCCGTGCCCGCAACAGTCATTGCTGCAACTAAGGCAGACAGTGCGAATTTTTTCATTGTACGCTCCTCTACGGATTTTTTTATTAGCGTTTTGCGAGTGAGCCGGGAAATTTTCCCGAACCATGCGTCTTATTCTTTTTCTTTACAGCTTTTCCAACAATTAAACAGCGGAACTACTTTTATCCTCCCTTGGTAGTAATTTGACAATTACCACCAACAAACAAGGTTTTTCCTTCTGGACTTCGAACTGAAACAGCTTAAAAAATGAATATAAGTAGGTTTAGCTAAGGAGCAGCTGAATAACAATTAAACCCAATAAAAACAGTACCTAAGTATCAACAAACACATCAGAAATGATGAGTCGACTTGCAAAAATCTAACCTGCACAAAAAACAACCTAAACGTTTGATTTTCGACCTTATGTCCAGAAGATAATTAATGATGAATTTGATGACGAAATGTGACTTTTCTCTTTATTAGGGTCGACACACAGCACAGTCACGCCATTAGTATAATGAATAGCATTTAAGCATTTCGAAAAGATAACCACCGGCCCATTAGCTTTATTTACTTTATTAAAGCTTAAGGAACTGCAGTTGGACTTCATGGCTATAAGACAAACAGTCTGATAATTCCAAACTCACCCAAAGCCATTGACCACCAACAACAAAACCCCAAAAATCAACAGCTTTGACAACAAATCTAAACTTTGCTTTAAACTTGTTTGCGAGAATGCAGAGAGGTATATTAGAAATATTTCTCTTCATATTTAGGGTATAGATGCACAACACTGCGCATAAACTCTCTGCGTTTTAGAGCAACCTCTTTAAACTCAGGCTTAACTGGCAACTTCATCACCTCTGTCATACTCAAGCCCTCTTTAGCAGATTCAGTCATCACCTGATCCAGCCACGCCAAATAAGCTGTCATCTGGTCAAACGCTCGGGCATCTTCAACTAAAGGCCCGTGACCTGGTACCAAAAGTGAAAATTTGATATCACGCATCTTGGCTATTTCGTCCAACCATACATGCAGACCTGGAGTGTGCGGTGTTGTTAAGGCTCGCTGAAAGAAAATCATATCCGCTGCAAACAGCACGCCGGTCTTCTCATCAAGAATAACCAGGTCCGAACCCGAATGCCCTGTGTAACTCATTAATTTGAAACGATGACTCCCCAGCTTCAGATAATCACTTTCGATGGGGCGACTCGGCAAATAAACTTCTGTAGAGCGCATCCAGTCCCCAACCAGCCGATACATATTCTCAGCAAAGGCATTGCCGTGTAGCGCAATCTGTTTTCCAGTCTCAGGTAAGGCCTGTATGTCCACATCACTAAACGCCTGATTACCCAAAAAATGATCTGGATGGTGGTGGGTATTAAACACCACCTTAATGGGCTTATCGGTTACCGACTCTATGGCCTGACGCATAGCTTTGCCGTAACGGAGAGATGGGCCGGTATCGATCACAACCACTCCTTCTTCAGTCACAACAAAAGCCGTGTTAACTATGTTACCACCGTTGCGGTTACTGAAGTCTTCCAGCTTACCCTGAAACACCCAGGTATTTTCCGCTACTTGCTCCGCCTTCAGATTGTAATTTAGAGGGGATGCATCCGCTGCCCCTATCAAGAATAAGAGCGATATACCCGCTGCAATTTTTTTAAACATCTACCACCCCCTTAAAGCGCTGTCTCAAATTCATTACCACCATTGTCACGCATCCAAACACTGTACTTGCTCTGTTTATTGCGCACATCAAAGGTAATGACAGGGTTTTCACTGACAGGCTGCGACAGGTCCATTTTAGCCAGATCCTGTCCGGACTCAGACTTAACCACAACCTGTTCTATATAAAACTCAGGGATGGCGTCAACAAGGCCTGTATCCATGGGGTGAACAATCTTGAATTTGTAGCGACCTCCCTCTTCTCTTGGAAAGAATCGGCTTTTAGTTTCACCCAGATGACTTTCCCAATAAGGGCTGGCATTTCCCACACTTGCAGTAGTACAACCGCCGCCAGCGGCATCTAGATAACTACCGCCTATATGCCATACGCCGCCCTTAGTCAGAACTGCAGCACGAACAGCTGAACCTTGTTGCACTTTAATGCGTAAGGAAACACGGGGAACTATTTCTGGGTGAGGGTAATAAGTAAAAATATGCTGTATCGGATTGAGGTCAGCCCAGGTAACTATTTTCTGGATATTCCCCGATAGAGCAGAAGCATTGACGGTAATTGGAACCTGGGTTGGATCTTCTGCAAACTCAGGAACGTCTACTGAAACCTTGTCATCAAAAACATAAGGCGCATCACCAATAAACAGTTGACGCATATAATCCCATAACGGGGATTCGAGAGGATCATCTTGGGATGCCTGAACTCCCAAAGAGACAGAAGCAGCCAACAACGCAGCTGCATACTTAAGTTTCATCACACATCCCTCTTATTATTATTTTAGGGCCTTACGATTATCAGCTACTTATTCATTTCCTGATAAAGACCCGGCAATTCATATCTGAGACCATATTTACTGAAGATTTGTTCCATTTCACCATCTTTAATCATTTTTTCGACGACATCTCCAACAGCATAACCCAACTGACGATAGCTATGCTTAACAGCCATACCAATATCCCATTTCTGCTTACCCATCATCGGATAACTGTTTTCACCCAGCTTATATCGATTGAGATCACTTTTCTGAATTAACCAGTCAACCTCAGAACGCATCGCCATTACAGCATCCACTTCCTCAGCCTGCATTCCTGTAAAAGCAGCTTCGGCATTTTGGTAATGATGGGTCTTATCTCGCATACGCCCACCAAAAGCAGATGTTAAGTACATGGCTGGAAGGCTATCAATTTCGACACCGATTGGATGATATTGAAAAACAGCAACAGTCGACACATTGTCCAGCTTAGTGCTGTCATACGCCACCTGCCAACTTTCACGATGATAGGGACCAAACATAACTACCATGTCATTAAGCGCCAGACCATAACCATCGATCTTGTAGGAATAATCACGATCGTAAGGCACGCGTAACATGACATCAGCGATATTTTTTAGCGCCAGGGGGTTCTCTTCATTTTTATCGAGATAATGCCCCTTCCAGACGTTATTTCTCAAATCGTCTTCCAGGTTTTCATCCGGGATTATCCAATGAACTCGAAAATCCACACCCAGGTCTTTAGCAATAGCTTTGCCTACCTCAACATCAATACCGGCAGGCTTTCCATTTTGCATAAATGAATATGGCGGAAAATCCCGATAAACACCGATTCTGATGTAGCCGCTATCAATAACGTCGTCGTAATAACGAGCTTGCGCCAGGCTGCTAAGCAGGCTGGCGCAAGTAAATAGAACGACTTTAGAAAATAAAGTCTTATTCATCTGTAGCACGAGTCTCCAGATATGCACGAATAGCCCACAATGCTTCCTGGCTCAGGTGCTCAGCCATTTTAGGCATATAAACACGACCATCACGTACAGCACCGTTTACTACACGGTATTTATACCACTCATCACCTTCGATACCTGGCTCAAGGTAACGCAGGTCAGGAGCGATACCGCCTGAAATGGCATCCAGACCGTGGCAACGAGCACAGTTCTGAGTGTAAGCAGACGTACCAATCTTCACAGCCAGATCACGATTCTCGTAATCAGCGTTGTACGGGTTTTCATCCAACCACTCTTCGCCCAGAGGAGCCAAACCAGCAATATCAACGTTCTGAGGAGTTACATCGCCGTGAGCCAGAGTTTGACCAGACATTGCCGCCGTCAACATTCCTGCTGCAGTTAGACCCAAAAGTTTCTTGTTAATAGACATCATTTATCACCACTTAGTTTTTATACTGTATCTGAAAGCGTTAGTTCAGTTTCAAACTTTTAAACTGAACAATTACTTAAGAGATCTTCTTTGACCTCACAAACAAACGCTGCCAGACAGCCTGTACAGCCAGAGCCCACCCACTCCGATATCAATCTATATATGATATTGCGAGTGCAAAATACGCCAGAATTGTACTTTGGATTCCAAAAACTACTCCCTTGGTATCAATTAGCCTTCACGGCAACACCAAAGTACCCAAAATCACAAAACCAATTAATACGCAAGCATTAGACCTTTAAGATTACTACGGGTTTTTACCCTAATACCTACGGGATCAATTCCCTCCAATCTATGAATTTACCCCTACTAAGCAAGGAGCAATTCCGTTGTTCCAGTTATCACTATAGACCGAAAATCCACAGCACAAAAAGTTGGCCTATCTGGCGCAAATTTGAAAAACACCAATTTACAGAAAGCTAAATTAAATACTGCAAACCTAAATGTAGATTTCACAGGGTAAGAAAAAATGACGCGACGCTCCAGGCAGTATTTATTGAGGGTAGTAAAACTGTCCGTTTCGATGATCCAAGAATGAAATCATCAACCTTATTCAACACCTACCTTAACTAAGCCCTCTTCAATAGCCAGGTGTACAAGTTCGGCGGTTGATGTCATGTTTAATTTACTTTTAAGGATGGCCGTATAGTTTGAAACAGTTTTATTACTGATACAGAGTTCATCAGATATTTCTTTCACACTCAAACCTCTGGCAAGCATGACAAAAATTTCAAACTCACGTTGGGTCATATCGCGCAATCGTTGATCTTTTTGTTCAGGACGACTGACAACAAGCCGCATAGCCAACTCATGTTCTACATAAAGCTGACCCGTTGAAACCTTTTTCACCGCTTCAATCAATATGCCAGGTGTGCAGCTCTTTGTTATATAGCCTCTGGCACCCGTGTTAAGCGCCTGAGTTACCACAGGCACCTCATCGTACATACTAAAGAAAAGTACGTTTACATCAGGGAAGCGCTCGAGAATGCGTCTGGCAGCTTCAATGCCACTGATACCAGACATATTTACATCCATAATCATGACCTGAGGTGCATCTTCCTGACACATACTGTAGGCCTGATCACCATTACCGGCTTCTCTAACCACACAAGGTGACAGCACCGTTGAAAGTAAACTGGCGTAACCCTGCCTTACTACAGCATGATCATCGACAATTAATATATTCATACATTAACTCCTGTTACAGACGGCAACTCAAGACTAATTCGACAGCCACCACCTTCAGGTTCTTCCAATTGCAATTGTCCTCTCAGGCACCGAGCTCTCTCTTTCATCGAGCGTAAACCCATACCCGAGGGAGCATCTTCAGCAATCCCTTTGCCATTATCTGAAATACTCATTTCAAGCCGACCCTCAACTCCATCAATATTGATAGAAACCAGGTCAGCTCCGGAATGACGAGAAATATTGTGCAAAGCCTCCTGAACAATTCGGTAGATATGGGTATTACCTTCATCATCCAATTTAGGAATATCGCTAGATATATTTAACTGCACATCAATACCATTTTGCTGAGACCAGCTATCCACCATGGCATGAACAGCTTCAGCCAAACCTAACTGCTCAAGAATTACCGGATGAAGGTCCCTAATCAACTGTCGGAAGCTAGTTTGCATCGCTACACAGTTCTCAGATATCTGCTTAGAAACAGCCTCAACAATCTCTGGTTTATCCGCAGATTGTGATACTAAATACGCTTGCGCTTGAATCCCTGTTAGGTACTGACCAAGATCATCATGAAGCTCCCTGGCAAGATGCGCTCGCTCAGTTTCCTGAATTTTCATCAATTCATGAGTAAGCTTTTTATTGTCTTCTTCGGAAGCTTCAAGCGCCTGAGCCATCATGTTAAAGTGTTTGGATAACTCATTGATTTCTCGAATAGAATATTGCTTTAAGCGCGCAGTAAAGTGGCCTTTTTGAATCGCCCCAAGCGCGGCTAAAAAATGTGCTATCGGCTTAATTCCATGACGAATTCCTGCATAAATAGCAATGTTCGATAATAAGGCACTCAGGATAAACAGAATGAAAATATGCTGAACTGACTCCCAGACCTCTTCAACTTCATCCGCGCTATCAGCCTGGAGCCTTAAAACTTTACCGTTTTCCAGATAGCGAAAATACTGTTTCTCTTCCAGCTCTTCGATTCCGGGAATGAGATCTAAAAACCACTCAGGGACCTCGGACTCTTCCTCTCCTAAATCCGTCTTATTATCACTATCTGACCCTGGGCCCTTGTTCATCAATTCATTAGGCTCTATTAGATCAATGGTTACATGGCGGGTATGGTTATGAAGAAGATCTTGTATAAAAGCCTCATCATTAGAAGCTGCGGTAAGCAATCGGTGGTTAAAACTAACACTAGTGAGTACTTCTCGATTAATGTCCTTTGATGCCTGCTCCAGCATCATAGAAATAGTTATTGCCAGAGCAATAAAGAACATTAAAGAAACAATAAGATTCAGACGTAGAACTGCATTCATTTGCATACCCAAAATAAAACAAGGGTAAAGTATGCAAATAATCTCTACTTTTAGGTAACCCGACTAAGGAGGGAATCAAGCTACATCTTAGGTATCAAACCACACCCAGATTGCACTATAGAAATCCCTGAATATCAGGATGATGGGCCAAACTTTATAACGCCGGCATCGACAGCCAAATGAACCAGTTCAGCAGTTGATGAAATGCCGAGTTTGCCTTTCAACGTAGTTACGTAATTGGAAACAGTTTTAGTGCTGATTGATAATTTTTCTGCAATCAAACTATTACTCTCCCCCCTTGCCAACATAACAAACACCTCAAACTCCCTTTGGGTCAGTTCACGCAATCGATCGTCAGAAACATCCTGTGCATTTAGTGCAAGGTTCATAACTAACTCATATTCTATAAACATCTGACCTTTTGAGACCTTTTCAACTGCTTCCATCAGAATATCTGGAGAACCTGACTTGGTTATGTAACCTAAACCACCCGAATCCAGTGCTTGCTTAACCACTGGGGCTTCATCATACATACTGAAAAAAAGGATTTTCGCGTCGGGATCTTGCTGGATTATTCTCACAGCCGCTTCTATTCCGCTAATGCCAGGAAGATTAATATCCATGATTACAATATCGGGTTTATAGAGCTTATACTTTTCAACCGCTTCCTCACCGGTTGATGCTTCTGCAATATCACAACCCTTAATCACTGCAGGCAATAAGCTGGCATACCCCTGGCGTACAACAGAATGATCATCAGTGATTAAAATTTTCATTTCTTCTCCGAACAGCGAACAACCTTATCGAGCGATAAAGCAGATGGGTACAGTACTACATCACCATCCTTAATGCTTCAGACCCTATTCAGTTTCGTAAAAACGTCATAATAAAAATGCCTTATTGCATTATCTGGGAAATATTCCCAAAAAAAATACAAATTAGGCTTGAAGTTGTAGCTGCGTATACTAAGGTATATAGCGTCTTAAGTACTACACATGGAAGACGAAATGCATACTAATAATAAAAATTATTCAGATATATCGAGCACAAGAGAGCGAAAAATAGCCAACAGCGGTCTGTCCGAGAGTTTTGAGCGGTTGTATGAGAAACGCTATCTACAGGTATTAGATAGCGCAGTTTCAGAAGCTGAGAAATTACTCAAAGACGCAAAGAACCTACTACATAATCAATCATGACGTGAGTCAGCAAATAAAAAGCCCAGCATTTCGCTGGGCTTTTTTGTTTAAATAAGCTCTCGGTCTTATCTGAATTTAAAGACACAGCCCCTGCCCGAAAAGAACAGCATTTGTCCAGTTACTTAATCCGCTGCAGCCTAACGAATCAGGATTAACCCTGAGCCCTGAGCATTTATATTCCTATGGTATTAATTGTTAGTGAGCAAAGGCCTGCATACCTAATCACTAACTAGGCAAAAGAATACTACTTGAGGACTATTTGTTTTCTACTTTCTTCATATTCATAGTTGGGGTAAACAAGCCTATGCTGACTCATAATTGCCTAATCTAATTACAAAAAAAATGAATATCCAAATTAAAAAGCACAGTATTTCCGGGGTTTTAGCCTGCATGCTTGTTTCTACACAAGCAGATGCAGAGCTTTCCATTAATGTTAGCTACCTTAAACAGGATATAGATTCTGGACCAGTACTATCGAATATACTGCCAAAGCCTGATGATGCGGGCTTAAAGGGCGCTGAACTCGGTATAAAAGACAGCAACACAACCGGACGTTTTTTAAAGCAGAAATATAACCTAACTTCTGAGGCAAGCGATTCTCCGGCCGAGTTGATTGAAATTGCGAAAAAACATTATAACGACGGTATCCGTTATTTCGTAACCAACACTTCTGCAGATACAGTTAGACAACTTTCTGATCAACTGCCTGCTGATGTGCTTATTTTCAACGCCGGCAGTGCAGATGATGCCCTTCGTAGCAACGCCTGCCTACCGAATGTACTTCATACATTACCAAGCCGTGCAATGCTCAATGACGCAACGGCACAGTGGCTTAAATATAAACGCCTGGATGAAATTCTTATCATTACAGGCCCAACCGATGGAGATAAAGCTTATTCTTCCGCTTTCAAACGTTCAGCAAAGCGCTTTGGTCTTAAGATTGTTGAAGAGAAGCAATGGTCTTTTGACACGGACTTACGCCGTGTCGCCCAGAAAGAGATGCCTCTATTCACGCAAACTAAAGAATATGACGTGGTATTAGTTGCTGATGAACGCGGTGATTTCGGCGAATACGTTTTATACAACACCTGGTACCCAAGACCGGTAGTTGGAACACAAGGTTTATCACCCGTTGCTTGGCATCGCGTAGTAGAACAGTGGGGGGCGGCCCAGTTACAAAGCCGTTTTGACAAACTCACAGGACGCTGGATGACCAGTGAGGACTATGCATCCTGGGCTGCGGTTCGGACTGTTGCAGAAGCAGTAACCCGTACTAATAAAGCCGATTACGAAACAGTAAACAGTTTTATTCGTTCTGAAAATTTTGAGTTAGCAGGCTTTAAAGGTAGAAAACTGGATTATCGTGAGTGGAATGGTCAGCTACGTCAACCGATTCCACTGGTGCACCCCCGGTCATTGGTTTCTCAATCTCCACAGGAAGGTTTTTTACATCCTACAAATGAACTTGATACGCTCGGCTTCGACAAACGTGAAGTTAAGTGCAGCAAATAACACGGTTAGCTAAGGTAAAATAATAATGAATATTAAAACAGCACTCAAACCTCTTGCAGCAGCCCTGTTGTTAACTGCCCCAGCTGCTTTTGCAGAGGTAGCTTATGTATCAAATGAAAAAGATGACACGATCTCTGTTATAGATCTGGACACGATGAAAGTAACAGATACCTTAGATGTCGGTGAACGCCCACGAGGCATTCTGTTCTCTAGGGATTTCTCCAAACTCTATATCTGCGCATCAGACTCTGACACTGTCCAGGTGATGGATCTTGCAACCAAGCAGATTATTAGAGAGCTACCTTCTGGCGAAGATCCTGAACAATTCGCCCTGCATCCAAATGACCGCCACCTGTACATCTCTAATGAAGATGACGCTTTGGTAACCATTGTTGATACCGAAACAAGCGAAGTGCTGGCTCAGATCGATGTGGGAGTAGAACCTGAAGGTATGGCGGTGAGTCCTGATGGAAAGGTAGCGGTCAATACCAGTGAAACCACCAATATGGTTCACTGGATCGATACAACATCATATGAAATTGTCGACAATACCCTGGTTGACCAACGCCCACGTCATGCCGAATTCAGCAAAGACAGCAAAATCCTTTGGGCTAGTTCAGAGATTGGTGGCACGGTATCTGTAATCGATGTTGCTACTCGTAAGATTTTCCAAAAGCTTAATTTTGAAATCAAAGGCGTACACCCAGATAAAATTCAACCTGTTGGCGTTAAGCTCTCCGATGATGGCAAATATGCTTTTGTAGCTCTTGGCCCAGCGAATCATGTGGCTGTTGTTGATGCTAAAAACTATAAAGTTATTGACTATATTCTGGTAGGACGCCGAGTTTGGCACATGAGCTTTAACACAGACCAAAGCATGCTACTTACCACAAACGGTATCAGTGGTGATGTTTCTGTAATTGATATCAGCAAGATGAAAGCGGTTAAGAGCATTAAAGTAGGACGATACCCTTGGGGCGTGATTGTTAAACCATAAATACTTGGTTATTTTAATCAACATTAAAGTCATAGGCCCGCAATATGCGGGCCTTATATCTATCTAGGAACACTATGACCATTTCGGTAAATAACATCCATTTTAGCTACGGCAGCCGTAAAGCTTTGAATGATGTTAGCTTCACTCTGAAAACGGGCGGCTTTCATGCTCTGCTCGGACCAAATGGTGCAGGTAAGTCTACTTTATTTGCCCTGCTCACCCGTCTTTATCAACTACAAGAAGGCGAAATATCCATTGACGGCAAAAGCATCAAAACAAAACCAGCAGAACTGATGCAACAGCTAGGTGTAGTGTTTCAACAAAGCACATTAGACCTGGACCTGACAGTTAAGCAAAACCTGCTTTACCATGCAGCTCTTCATGGAATTTCAAATAAAGCCGCTATGCCGCGTATCGAAGCTGAACTAACCCGAATGGAAATGGCGGAAAGAATGCATGAAAAAGTTCGCGGCCTGAATGGTGGCCACCGTCGACGCGTAGAGATTGCCCGCGCCCTACTTCACAAACCCAATATATTGCTGTTAGACGAACCTACTGTAGGACTTGACCCTCAAACCCGCCGCTCTCTCAATCAGCACGTACGTCGCTTATGTGAAGAGGATAATCTCACAGTATTGTGGGCAACTCATTTGATGGAAGAAGTGATTCCTGAGGACCCGGTCATTCTGATCCATCAAGGCAAGATATTAGTGGACGATAAAGCTGAAACTCTTTTGCAGATGGCTTCTACAGATAACCTTACCGAAGCGTTTCATATCCTTACAGAATCTGACAAGCAGGAGGGTGCGAAATGAACATAGCATCCGGTTGGCATTGCTTTAAAGGTATTCTTGCAAGAGAGTTCCTGCGATTTGTACAGCAGCGTTCACGCTTTCTAAGCGCTCTGGTTCGGCCTCTACTCTGGCTAATTGTGTTCGCGGCTGGATTCAGAGCGGCGTTAGGTATAGCTATCATTGAGCCTTACGAGACTTATATCACCTACGAAACCTATATCGCTCCGGGCCTGTGCTGCATGATCTTGCTGTTTAACGGCATGCAAAGCAGTTTATCCATGGTTTATGACCGTGAAATGGGCAGCATGCGGGTCTTGCTGATGAGTCCGTTACCCAGACCTTACCTTCTGCTATGTAAGATGGTCGCTACCGCATTGATCTCGTTGACTCAGGTCTACGCTTTTCTGGTAATTGCTTTAATTGTGGATGTTGATCCACCAATCTGGGGCTACCTGAATGTACTTCCAGCCCTTTTGGTAGTCGCTCTTCTTCTAAGCTCTCTGGGGCTCTTTCTGTCTACCCGGATCAAGCAACTGGAAAATTTCGCAGGTGTAATGAACTTTGTGATTTTCCCAATGTTCTTTCTTTCGTCTGCACTTTACCCATTATGGAAAATGCAGGAAGCCAGCGAATGGCTTTACTGGATTTGTTTGTTCAATCCTTTCACTCACGCCGTTGAGCTGGTCAGATATGCACTCTATATGCAGCTGAATGAACAAGCATTAATGATAACGGTCATCACAACAGTCTTCTTTACAGCAATGGCTGTGATCGGATTCAATCCTCAAAAATCCGCCAAGAAATAATCAGAACCAGGGGCTTGACCATCAGGTCAGGTGCCCTGTTCCTGCAGTCTTTTTAACCAGCGCAAACTTAATACGCCAAGCACAGGACCTGGTGCAAAAATCAACATTATCCATTCAACAGCGACCATATCGAGCAACATGGCACTGATCTGAATGGCGATAATAGTGATGGTAAAACCAATCGCATTGATCATAGTTAAGGCTGCGCCAACAACTTCCTTCGGTGCAGTTTGCGCCGATAAAGCTGAAAATTGAGGAGAATCCGCAACGACTGAAAACCCCCATACAGTCCAGAACAACAACATCAGTGCAAAAGGAAAATCAATCGCTAGAGGCGACAACAAGCAGCAACAGCCGGATATCACTAACATTACCTGCGCAACCGATCTACTCCCTATGCGGGATGACCAATACCCACCCAAAATACAGCCAGCGCCACCGATCGCAATAATATAAAAAGACCAGAAAGAGATATTAAGCTCAATCTCCTGCCTAAGGCTCCACACGGACAACCAATAGGGGATTAGCGCCCATACCGCATAAAGCTCCCACATATGACCGAAATACCCTCCTGCGGAAGCCCGTAAAGGCTTATGCCTCATTGCAACCATCAGGTCTTTGAATTTTAGCGCTTTACCTTTATGCAGCGCGGGGCCATCTGGAACCAGAAGCAATACCAGTAAACCACCAGCCAGGGATGCAACACTGACCGCATAGATAACCGGCTGCCATGTTTGGAATGAAAGTGAGGAAAAGAAATGAGCCGAAGATGTGCCGATTGCTAATGCGCCAACCAGAAAACCTAATGCGCGCCCCAGGCCTTCTGGATACCAACCAGTAGCTATTTTCATGCCGACAGGATATACCCCCGCAAGCATGACACCACCAAGAAACCTCAACAGAAGCACCTGATTGAGATTTTCAGCCCACAACGCGATTAGAAGGTTAAAAACTGCACTGCCAAAGGCGCAGATAAAAAACAGTTTACTTGGAGATAACCTGTCAGCCAGTGCCAGGAGCGCAAAAACCAGGGCTCCGACTATAAACCCTAACTGCACTGAGTTTGTTAAGCCACCTACAGCTGATGCGGGCAGATCCCAATCCTGTTGCAACACAGGCAAAATTGCATTGCCGGCAAACCAGGTCGAAGTACCCAGAAACTGAGCCACCACTATTGCAGGCAAAATATAAGCAGGCCGTTGAATCATGCTTGAATCTTACATCCTTTAACAGGAAAGATCTCATTTAGAGGCCAAGCTGATTTCGAAGTTCCGATTCCAGCATTTCTTTAGACAAATCACTGGCATCTGCTGAAAATACAATTTCGGATGGGCTGTTACCCAGCACAATTATTTGGTCACCTATCTCAAGTGCCTCTTCAAGATCATGAGTCACATAAATCAGGTTCTTTTGCGGATCTTCACAGATAAGTTTTTGTATAAGCTGGCGCATCTGTTGAGCAGTAGGCGAATCCAGTGAAACCAAAGGCTCATCCATAAGAACCAGATCAGGGTTCAGCAACAGGCAACGAGCCAGCGACGCCCTGCGCGCCATACCAAGTGAGATACGAGTAGGAAAATAATCGACGTACTCTTTCAAGTGAACAGCATCAAGCATAGAAAGCACTTTAGATTCATCCGCCTCCACCAACATCAGGTTCTGCTTTAATGTTCTCCAGGGCAATAATCTTGGCTGTTGGAACAAATACCCGATCTCAGGCGCACTGCCTTTCCATGAAACCGCCTTATCGTCACCCTCAAGACCGGATAACGCATTTAACAGTGTTGTTTTACCGCAACCAGAAGGTCCTACAATGCAGAGTGACCTGCCCTGTTTCAAGGAGATCTCTATACTCGTAAGAACTTGTTTGGTTCCGAAACTACGACCATTGACTCGAAACTCAATCACGCTGATCTCCTCTCTGCCACCGGGTAGCGTATTTTTCCATAGGCTGCAGGATGAACCATTCAATCATCTGAACGACGGCGATAAATGCAAAACTGTAGGCAAGAATTGTCGCCACATCGAATATCTGGAACGCAAGGTGAAGTTGAAAGCCGACACCATCAGAACGTCCCAGCAATTCTACAACCAGCACAATCTTCCAGATCAGCGCTAAACCGCTACGCGTTGCCACCATGACGTACGGAAAAAGCTGAGGCCACCAAAGATCAACCACCTTCTGGCCGAAGCTGAACTTATAAGCTTGAGCCATCTCTTCCAGCTCAGGCTCAAACATACGCGCACCTTCACGAAGCGTGACAGCGACATTTGGCATTTTATTAATAATGACAGCAGCTACTGCAGCCGCCTCCACCAGACCAAACCAGATATACAGTAAGATAATAACCACAAGGGCTGGGATATTGAGCATCATGATCAACAGCGGATCGAAGATCCGGTTAATTAGCCTAACCCGCCCCATCATAACGCCCATCAAACCGCCCAGGATCATTGCACTTACAAAGCTGATCACTACACGCTGCAGCGTTACGAGCAGATTTTCCAGTAAACGACCCTGCGTCCACTCGATATAGATAGAGCTCGCAACCTGTTCTGGACCTGGTAACAAGGGGCTATTAGCCATACTTGCTGCAAAAAACCATACAGACAGAAGCACTAAGAGTGCGACTATTTGATCTCTTAACTTTTCTAAGATCATTCAACGACTCTGAATAAAGTAGGATCAAGTTGATTTCCGGATGGATACGAACTCAGTTGATCGATAAGTTCAAAAAACCTAACTGCATCGCTAATCTGATCAGTATCCACAGACTTAGGGGTGCCGTTACGATAGCCTTTAATTAAAGCCTGATAGATCTCATCATTTTCCGCTTTCATTAAATGCCTTAAGCCATTCCAGTATGTATCATTTTCAGCAAGATCATTTTTAGTCTGCTGAATTGCTTTAGTGAAGCCTTCTACTGCAACTGAGTTTTGGTTAGCAAAACCAGCTTTTAAAATATAACCAAGCATAGGCACTTTGCTCTTCATGCCCAGGTCAGACATAAGCCCTTCTAAACTTAACCAGCGCTGATAACCTTCAGCCTCGAGCCTCGCACCGTAGTGCCAGAAAGTAACCAGAACATCTACCTGTCCACGTTTAAGCGCCTGAGATAACAACGGAGGCGCTCCATATTGCACCTTAGCTTCTTTTTCTAAATCTACCCCAGCGTCTTTTGCTGCTGTCCGAAGCAATACCCAGCCCTTATTGAGCGGTCCGCCTGCAACACCAATGTTTTTACCTTTAAGTTCAGCAAGGGTTTTTATCGTTTGCTCAGGTTTTACGATAACTGAGCCGATTTGAGATGAGAAAGGGATAAAGCGCAACTGGGCTCCGTCAGCGTTTCTTTTACCGGCCCAAAGCCAGTCGGATACGATGATATCTACGCTATCACTTGTTAATGCTAATCTTGCTGCAGACAGGCTAGCAACTTTATTGATTTGAAGATCAAACCCGAACTGCCTGTCATAACTCTGATTTTTTAAATGCTGTAATTCCCAATTAACTGTTCCTGATTGTAGTACCGCCACTCTGACTTGAGGCAGCTGCTCCGCAAACGCATTAAAACTAAACAACAGAAAAGCATAAGTTATTAATTTTCTTAGGGATATAAACATCCAAACGCCGCCAATATAGTTATACTTATATAAGATAGCCCAACATACAGCGCAGCCCCTGTGTGTCAAAATTGTACTTTCGTACCTGTTTTTTTGCTCGTTCGTAGAATTTAGACCCCCACTTTAGCAGTGTTGTAATAGTCTAAAGAAAGTAACCGAGGCATTTAGCGATCAATCTTCCTATTAGATTCTTTTGCATACTCTTCTCGCTGTTGTTGAGTTTACCCAGCCTCGGCGGCGCACAAGAGAACTCTCCAGGCCACTGGCTGGAAGGCTATCAGGATGATTTTGAGCTTTTTTCTTTTGATGGGTACCGCATTCAGAGATACCGAAGTCCTACTCCTTCACACAGTGAATACGCACAAACGCTGAATACTGAAGGTGTAATAAGTTTGGTGGACAAGGTTCCCGAAGTAGTCTTATTAGATGTGCAACCCTTACCCTGGTCTGGCGAGTTCATCCATAAAAAGAATGAGAGAAGAAAGAATATCAAAGGAAGCACCTGGTTACCCAATGTTGGATTAGGCGAGCTTGAACTAAGCTGGTCCGAATATTACCAGAAACACCTTGAGCGACTGACAAACAAGAATAAATCTCATCCGATTATTTTGTATTGCAGAGCTGATTGCTGGATGTCCTGGAATGCAATAAAACGCGCAGCTGAATGGGGTTATACAACCTTATACTGGTACAGGGATGGGACAGATGCCTGGCTTGAAGCGGAGAAAGAAGTAATTGTAGCCACACCGGAACCATTCCCTTACAGAGAGAAGAAAAATTAGATTTACCGCTGTGCTACACAGCAAAACAGTATTATATTTCAAGAATAGAAGATTAACGCTGAGCGTATTGCGTTGAATAATAAATATAATTTGGAGAAGTACCGTGTACAAGATCCTGTTAGCAGATGATCACCCATTATTTCGCGAAGCGATTATCAATGTAATCAAGAACAGTTTTCCCGGCTGCGAAACCTTAGAAACTGAAGATCTGGAAAGCGCTCTTGAAATTGCTCAGAAAGAAGACGATTTAGACCTCATTCTGCTTGATCTGAATATGCCTGGTATGAATGGCCTCAATGGTTTGATTACACTGCGAAATGACTTACCTACAGTACCTGTAGTCATTGTCTCCGCTGAAGAAGACAAGCAGATTGTATTGCAAGCCATTACATATGGAGCCGTTGGCTTTATCACTAAGTCATCCCCTCGAGAACAGATGACTGAAGCTCTCAAGCAAATTCTTGCGGGTAATGTTTATCTACCATCCGATATTATCCGCTCAAGCCAGCCGGATAATCGCCGCACCCAGCGTAAAGATGACAACCAGATTCCTCCGGAATTACTTTCATCTCTTACTAGGCGTCAGCTTTTGGTTCTGGAGAGAATGTCTAAAGGTGAATCCAATAAGCAGATTGCTTATAACCTGAATATCGCTGAAACCACTGTAAAAGCTCACGTTTCAGCAATACTCAGAAAACTGGGCGTACATAATCGGATTCAAGCGGTTCTGTCTGCAGGTAATATCGACTTCAATGAATACCTGAAACGCTAACATCAGGTAGCATTAGCTAAGCGGAATCAGCCTTCAGGCGATTCCGCTTTTTTATTCCATACACATTCGCCACCGCTCTTCTTATCTAACATTTCAAGAAAAGCTGTATGGGCTTGCAGGTCTTCATCCATCAATTCAACTATAGGGAGATCATCGGCTCCGGTAAGACGCCTGATAGAACTACCGCCATCATTACCATCATCAGAATCCGCATTAAGTGACAGATTGGTTTGTCCACCGGTCAGCGCCAGATAAACATCAGCCAGAATCTCAGAGTCAAGCAAAGCTCCATGCAATTCGCGATGTGAATTGATGATGCCATAACGTGAACACAAAGCATCCAGATTATTCTTTTGCCCCGGATGCTTCTTCCTCGCCATTTTTAACGAGTCAGTTATCAGGCAAAAGTTTTCCATCCGTTCTGGGTAGTTATTGCGTTCCAGCTCGGTATCAAGGAACCCTATATCGAAGGCCGCGTTATGAATGATAAGTTCTGCGCCACGCACAAACTCAATGAACTCATCCATAATTTCACTGAATTTTGGTTTATCTTCGAGGAAGTCATTGGTAATACCATGTACCTGAACCGCTTCTTCATCAACATCTCGTTCAGGCTTTATATATTGGTGGTATGTTTTTCCTGTGACCCGGCGGTTGAACATTTCAACACAACCAATTTCGATAATGTTGTGCCCTTCCGATGGCTCAAGACCCGTCGTTTCCGTATCCAGTACAATCTGTCTCATAGCTTTTTAAGTTCCTCTACCCCTTTATTCGCAAGCTGGTCAGCTTTTTCGTTCTCAGGGTGTCCACTATGCCCTTTTACCCATTTCCACTCGATCTGATGAGGCTGAGTCGCAGCATCCAGACGTTGCCATAGATCGGCATTTTTTACTGGCTTCTTTGCAGAATTTTTCCAGTTTCGCTTTTTCCAACCTTCGAGCCATTCAGTAATACCCTGCCGAACATATTGAGAATCAGTTGTTACAACAACCTGGCACGGTCTATTTAGAGTCTCTAAAGCAACGATAGCTGCCATTAGTTCCATGCGATTATTGGTAGTATCTTCTTCGCCACCAAATAGCTCTTTAACATTTTCCCCATATCGCAATAAAGCACCCCATCCACCAGGGCCAGGGTTGCCCTTGCAGGCACCATCAGTAAATATTTCAACGAGTTTCACGAACCTTCCTTAGTGAACCACGTGTTGATGGTTCAGCTACCGGGATATTGATTAGCCTTCGCAGTGTCCAGCCCGACCTTAGAGGTGTCATTCCTGCTATGTCCTTCCGGGCAAGCATAACTGTAAAAGCACCATTATGAGCTGGACTGCGTTTAATTGAATTTCGTATACAAGAGAGACGAGATCTAAACGTCGCCTTTTCAAAAGCCTGACTATAATAACCCGTTATGTGCCTGAGTTCAGTTAAATGCAGTAGTTGCAGCCAATCAGATAAGCGCCGATGACTGATAAAATGAGCGTTCCATGGGGGCTGATCTTTCTTACGCGAAAACAATCTGAAAAGCCCCCAAGGGCTTAGTGGATTAAAACCGACGATCACTACATGCCCACCGGGTCTAAGAATTCGTGATGCTTCTCGCAAAACCTGATGCGGGGAGTCAGTAAAATCCAGCGCATGGTGTAATAACACAACATCCACACTTTCATGAGCGAGTGGTATGTCTTTGTTATCTGCAACGATATTGTGCTCATCAAGCCCAAGCTCAATTGAAGGAACAACAGAAAAACAATGCGTTACCGGACTTTCTTCATATAGTTTGACGCGTGAATCAACTGAGAATTGAGCTAAGTGCACACCAAATAAAGTGGCAACTAAACGGTCAACAACAACCTTTTCTGCAGCAAGCAGCTCTTTGCCCATGTCGGAATCAAACCAGGCTTTTAAGTGAGGCAATAAAACTTCTATGGGCTGTTGATTATGAAATGTCATTTGGCTTCTGATTTAAAAATCTCTTTAACAGAGTAATAGATTGAGTATTATATTTCATACAAGAGTGCACAACACCAGTGAGATCCGATAAATGTTTACTGTAACTCCAATCCCCGCTTTTAATGATAACTATATCTGGGCAATTACTTTGCCAGAACAGATGAGCATTGCAGTTGTTGATCCTGGTGATGCCAAGCCCGTTTTAAAATATCTGGATGAAAACAAACTTGAGTTAAGTGCCATCTTAATCACCCATCATCATAATGATCATACCGGCGGCGTTGGCGAATTGGTTGATCGCTACAATATTCCGGTCTATGGCCCTGCAAGCTCTCCCTTCAAGGGCATTACTCGCCCCCTTAAATCCGGCGATACCGTTAACCTGTTTAATTATCCATTACATGTTCAGGAAGTACCGGGCCACACACTGGACCATATCAGTTACTTTTCTGAACAAGAGTTACCGCAAATCTTCTGTGGAGATACATTATTTCTGGCAGGCTGCGGCAGACTTTTTGAGGGCACCGCTAAACAGATGCTGGAGGCTATGAATTACTTCAACGGCCTCCCAGATAATACTGAGGTTTATTGTACCCACGAATACTCTCTTGCCAATCTTGCATTTGCCGCAGCTGTAGAACCAAACAATGAAGATATAGGCAGTAAGATTGGTAATTGCGAATCCCTCAGGCAGCATGATAAACCGACACTCCCTAGCTCTATAGGACAAGAGAAAAAGATCAATCCATTTATGCGAACTCAGCATCAGGATGTTATACGGGCAGCACAGCAGTTTTCTGGATCACAACTAATTGACGAAGTAGAAATATTCGCCGCAATCCGTGAATGGAAAAATCAGTTTTAGAACAAGGAGCTTTCAGTACTGAATCGCTATTGACCCTTAATCCGCCACTGTTAGAATGAACCGTTTTATATCTCCTTCTGCACTGGAGCATTATCTTGTCTCGCAAACATTCGGTTCTGCTGTCCTTAATGACAGCTTTCTTGTTAAGCGGTTGCCAGAACCTGGCTGAAAAACCTGAACAGGCTTCATCGCAGTCTTCTGATCAACCCGTATCTTTAACCGAATTAAATACAGAGCCCACAGTTGATAAAGGCTCTACTGAAACAAACAATACACAAGTACAGCAAGAGCCAGGCAATCTCTGGACTCTGACCCGTGAACAGATGCAGCTTGATCTGCATGTCACAAACCCTCGTGTTCAGGCTCAACTTAACTGGTATAAAAAGCATCCAACATACATAGCAAGAGTTGTTAACCGAGCAAAACCTTATTATCACCACATTCTTAAACAAGCGATTGAACGTGAAATTCCGGTAGAACTTGCCTTACTGCCCATTGTAGAGAGTGCTTTTGATCCATTTGCATATTCCCATGGTCGCGCAGCAGGCTTATGGCAATTTATCCCTTCTACTGGTGAGCATTTCGGTTTAAAGCAAAACTGGTGGTACGACGGTCGCCGTGACGTTATTCGCTCAACCGATGCCGCATATACCTACTTGGCACAGCTCAATAAGCGTTTTGACGGAGATTGGCTGTTAGCAATTGCGGCCTACAACGCCGGTGGCGGCAACGTATCTAAAGCCATTAAAAGAAACAAACGTAATTCAAAACCAATTGATTTCTGGTCTTTAAAATTACCCAAAGAAACGATGGCTTACGTGCCTAAATTATTGGCAATTGCTGAACTGTTCAAAAACAGCCAGCAGTATGGTATTGAACTGCCCGCCATTGAAAACACACCTTATTTTGCGGCCGTAACCATTGAAAGTCAGATTGACCTGGCACAGGCGGCTGAAATGGCTGAAATTTCAACCAAAGAGCTTTACCTGCTCAACCCAGGATTTAATCGTTGGGCTACCGACCCTGAAGGCCCGCATGAATTACTTATCCCTGTTAACAAATCTCAGACATTCACAACTGCACTTAGTCAGCTACCACAAGACAAACGTGTTAACTGGACACGTTATAAGGTTAAATCCGGCGATTCACTGATTGTTATTGCCAAAAAATTTGATACCACAGTCTCACAGATTAAACGCACAAATGATTTGCGAAGCAATAACATACGAATTGGCCAGTCATTGATGATTTCCACGGCTAGCCAGAATTCCAGCGAATACGCGTTAAGCCAGCAACAAAGACATGCCCACAAACAGAAAGTTATTGCCCGTACTACGGATCGCCATGAACAATATTACACGGTGAAATCGGGAGACAGCTTCTGGAAAATCGCGAATAAATATCAGGTCGGTGTTCGTCAACTCGCCCGCTGGAATAGCATGGCCCCGGGTGACCCACTCCGAGCAGGCAAACAATTGGTGATCTGGAGCAAACCTCAGCAAACCGCCCTTTCATCTTCTGATCGCCAGATCATTCGTAAAGTAGGTTATAAGGTTCGTAATGGGGACTCGCTGTACCGCATAGCCAATAAATTTAATGTCAGCGTTTCAGATATCCTGCAGTGGAATAAGATCCAAAAGGACCGTTACCTGAAACCCGGACAACATCTGACTCTTTATGTTGACGTTACCCGCATTAATTCCCGGGAGACTTAAATGGATGCCACCAGTATTTTTATAATAATTGTAGCCACTGTGCTTGCGATCGTTTTTAAGTATGTTTTATATAAAAAAATTCAGCGCTGGATCGATCAGGACCTTATCAAAGGGCTTGCAGAGGGAAACCCAACAAAGCATGAGTTTCTTACTCAAAAACATCAGGAGTTTGTTGCCAGCAAAGTAAAACGTAAAGAATATCATCAGTTACTCACTGATTTAGCTGCACAATTTGAACAAAAATAATAATTAACGGTCACTTTGTTATCGATCTGGTGTGCCAGTAAGCCTATTGCTATAACATAAGCCAGATGAAGCAGTTTATACCGTCTAAGGAAATTCAGTTACATGCTCGCAAACAACGTATTTTCAGCATGCTGCAAGGCGATTTCTCAACGACTGACGATCCTTCTATTTGTACTAACACCCTATCTCGCCTCCGCAGATGTGGTAAACGTTTCCCATGGCATAGCCATGCATGGGGATCTTAAATACCCACCACATTTTGCCCATTTTGATTACGTTAACCCTAACGCCCCAAAAGGCGGTAAGGTCGTAAAATCAGCAATAGGCACATTTGATTCTTTTAACAATTTTATTGTTAAAGGTACGCCCGCTGACGGTCTCGGTTATATTTACGACACCCTTCTGGCTACGGCGCAGGATGAACCATTCTCTTTGTATGGTTTGTTAGCTGAATCTCTGGAAATACCGGGTGATCGAAGCTGGATAATTTTCAACCTCCGCCCCGAAGCACGTTTCAGCGATGGAGAACCGGTTACCGCTGAAGATGTTGTTTTCAGTTTTGATATTCTAAGGGAAAAAGGCGCTCCCCATTACAAAGCTTACTACGCTGATATCGAAACAATTGAAGCTTTAGACAAGCACCGGGTTAAGTTTAGTTTTAAGAACAATCAGAACAAAGAACTCGCACTCATTGTTGGTCAGGTCGCCATCCTTCCAAAACACTACTGGAGTGAAAGAGAGTTTCAAAAACCATCACAGGAAAAACCTATAGGTTCTGGCCCGTATATCATTGATCGCTTTGAGGCTGGACGCAGTTTGACCTACAAACGCAACCCAAACTATTGGGGATCCGATATTCCGGTTCGCAAAGGTAAATATAATTTCGACGAAATTACTTTTGATTACTACCGTGACGGAACCGTTGCAATGGAGGCCTTTAAAGCCGGTGAGTATGATTTCCGCGAAGAAAACTCCTCTAAACGTTGGGCCACCAGCTACACAGGGCAAGTTTTTGATGATGGCCGTATTATTGCGACTGCACTCGAGCATGAAAACCCTACCGGCATGCAAGCATTTATCCTCAATAACCGTAAAGGTAAGTTTTCCGACCCGGTTGTGCGCCAAGCATTAGCACTGGCGTTTGATTTTGAATGGACCAATAAAAACATCTTCTACGACGCTTACACCAGAACTCACAGCTATTTTTCCAATTCTGAAATGGCAGCGTCTGAACTACCGGATGCAGAAGAGCTTAAGATACTTGAGCCTATCCGCGACCAAGTGCCTGCTGAAGTTTTCACTCAGATTTATCGCGCTCCCGAAACAAACGGTGATGGCCGTATCTATAAAGAACTCAGACAAGCAAAGCGTTTGTTGAGTGAAGCCGGGTGGACCTTTAAAAACGGCAAACTTTTGGATTCTAAGGGTGACCAACTCACCATAGAGATGTTGCTCTACTCACCCGCCTTTGAGCGTGTTGTCGCCCCGTTTATCAGAAACCTGGACAGACTCGGGATTCAATCCAGCATACGCTTAGTCGATGTATCTCAGTACATCAGTCGCCTTCGTAGTTTTGATTTTGATATTGTGGTCAGCGGATTTGGCCAGTCAAACTCGCCGGGCAATGAGCAAATAAACTACTGGCACTCCTCTGTAGCCGACACGGAAGGCAGCAGAAACCTGATAGGTATAAAAAACCCGGCAGTCGACTACCTGATAGATCAATTAATCAAAGCACCGAACCGTGAACAACTGGTTTTGAGAACCCGTGCATTGGACCGCGTTCTGTTGTGGAATCATTATGTGATTCCGCAATACCATATTAACAAGTACCGCATTGCTTATTGGGACAAATTCAGTATGCCGTCGACACGGCCAAAATATGACTTGGGGTTTGATACCTGGTGGAGTAAATCAGCAGGAGGCAGTAAATAATGGCTGCATATATTCTGCGAAGGTTGTTACTGATCATTCCAACCTTAATCGGTATTCTTACCATTAACTTCATCATTATTCAGGCGGCGCCTGGCGGCCCTGTTGAGCAGACTATTGCACAACTACAGGGGCTGGATACTAGTGCTACAGCTCGAGTCAGCGGCAGCCAGAACGACCTTTCTACCCAGACAGTAACTAATGGCAGTTCAGAAAGCAGTTACCGCGGGGCCCGGGGTATCGATCCAGAGCTGATTAAAGAGATAGAAGAGATGTACGGGTTTGATAAACCTGCACATGAGCGCTTCTGGCAGATGTTAAAAAACTATGCCATGTTCGATTTTGGCGAGAGCCTGTTTAGTGACAAAACAGTTGTAGCTTTAATTATTGAGAAACTGCCCGTTTCTATCTCTCTTGGATTATGGGCCACTCTGATCACGTATATAGTTTCTATTCCTTTAGGCATCAGAAAAGCGGTTCGGGACGGCACGCCATTTGATATCTGGACCAGTACAGCGATTATCATCGGTTACTCCATTCCAAGTTTCCTGTTTGCGATCCTGCTAATCGTTATCTTTGCGGGTGGCACATGGCTGGATTGGTTCCCGCTTAGAGGCCTTACTTCACCAGACTTTGACGATATGACGCTTTGGCAGCAAATAAAGGACTATTTCTGGCACATTACCCTGCCCGTTACAGCACTGGTCATCGGAGGCTTTGCCACAATGACCATGCTGACCAAGAACTCGTTTCTTGATGAGATCAACAAACAATATGTGTTGACTGCTCGCGCTAAAGGTTTGTCAGAAAATCAGGTGCTGTATGGTCATGTTTTCCGTAACGCTATGCTGATCATTATTGCCGGGATGCCCGCTGCGCTTATCTCAATATTTTTTACGGGTTCAATGTTAATTGAGGTTATTTTCTCTCTGGATGGCATTGGCCTGCTTGGATACGAAGCAGTAATCAAACGAGACTATCCGGTAATTTTCGGAACCTTATTCATATTCACACTGATAGGTCTGTTACTGAAATTAATCAGTGATATTACCTACGTTATGGTTGACCCCAGAATCGACTTTGAGAGCAGGGAGAGTTAACCATGATCGCGAGTATTCAGAACCTCAGCCCACTCAATCGCAGGCGAGTCGAAAACTTTAAAAAGAACCGTCGTGGTTATTGGTCATTATGGATCTTCCTGGCCCTGTTTTTTCTTTCACTGTTTGCAGAATTAATAGCCAACGACGACCCTCTTGTAGTGTCTTTTAAGGGTGATCTCTATTTCCCTGTTGCCCAGTCTTATACCGAGCTAACCTTTGGCGGAGAGTTTGATAGTCCAGCAGATTTTAAAGACCCATACATTCAGGACCTAATCCATCTTCAAGGAGATGGCTGGATTATCTGGCCTCTGATTCGTTACAGCTACAACACTATTAACTATGATCTTCCCGTGCCTGCTCCATCCCCTCCTTCAATGGAAAACCCCTTGGGTACTGATGACCAGGCCAGGGATGTATTGGCCCGGGTTATATATGGTTTCCGCATATCCATTCTCTTCGCAGTTGTGCTGACATTGGCAAGCTCAATCATAGGAGTGGTCGCAGGTGCGGTTCAGGGCTACTACGGAGGTAAAGTTGATTTACTGTTTCAGCGATTCATCGAAATTTGGTCAGGTTTGCCCGTGCTGTTTCTACTTATTATTCTCGCCAGTATTGTCGAACCAAATTTCTGGTGGCTACTCGGGATCATGCTTTTATTTTCATGGATGAATCTGGTTGATGTGGTTCGTGCCGAATTCCTGAGAGGGCGCAATCTTGAGTATGTTCGTGCAGCCAGGGCACTTGGACTGGACAATCGAATGATTATGTACCGACATATCCTGCCTAACGCTATGGTTGCCACTCTGACCTTTATGCCGTTTATTTTTAATGGTTCAGTTGTTACTTTAACTGCCCTTGATTTCCTAGGGTTTGGTCTACCTCCTGGTAGCCCATCCTTGGGTGAACTCGTGGCTCAGGGCAAAACCAACCTTCATGCGCCATGGCTTGGTATTACTGCATTTTTAACACTCTCTATCATGTTGACGCTTTTAATTTTTATTGGCGAAGCCGTACGTGATGCCTTTGACCCAAGGAAAGTGTCATGACCCAATCGTTACTCAGTATAAAGAATCTGTCTGTACGGTTTGATCAAGGCAATGAAGAGCCTGTTGATGCGGTTAAAGGCCTGAGTTTTGATATTAATAAAGGCGAAATTCTCGCACTCGTTGGAGAGTCTGGGTCAGGAAAATCGGTCTCGGCTATGTCGATCCTTAAACTGCTGCCCTACCCTAAGGCGAGCCACCCCAGTGGTGAGATTTTCTATGCTGGTGAAGACCTGCTTAAACTGAACGAAAAGCAGATCCGTAAATTACGCGGAGATAAAATCAGTGTGATTTTTCAGGAGCCAATGACCTCTCTGAATCCATTACACACGATTCAGAAACAAATTGGTGAAACCCTGCTGTTGCACCGAGGTTTAACAGGCCAACAGGCTCGCGTCAGGATTCTCGAACTGCTTGATCTGGTCGGAATACCTGAAGCTGAAAAACGCTTATCAAGTTACCCGCACGAACTCTCTGGCGGTCAACGCCAACGTGTCATGATCGCCATGGCATTAGCCAATGACCCTGAGCTTCTCATTGCTGATGAGCCAACGACGGCTTTGGATGTGACAATTCAGGAGCAAATTCTGGAGCTGCTCAAATCCCTGCAACAGAAACTCGATATGGCTGTGCTACTGATCACTCATGATCTGAATATCGTCAAACGTTATGCTGATAAAGTCTGTGTCATGTATCAGGGTAAGCAGGTTGAATCTTCCCTTACGGCAGACCTGTTCGTTGCGCCACAGCATCCATACACGCAAAAGCTGCTTGATGCAGAACCTTCAGGAAAACCCGCTGAAGTTGATATCAACAAAGAAGCGCTGTTAACAGCTGATCAGTTAAAAGTCTGGTTTCCGATTAAAAAAGGTCTTCTGAAACGAACAGTCGATCATGTCAAAGCAGTTAATGAACTTGATCTGAAACTGCAACGCGGAGAAACGCTAGGCGTTGTCGGAGAGTCCGGTTCAGGTAAAACGACTTTAGGGCTGGCTATACTGAAGCTGATCAGCAGTGAGGGTTCTATTAATTTTTCTGGCACTGAGCTTTCGCAACTGAACCAACGTTCGGTTAAACCCCTACGTCGGCAGATGCAGATAGTGTTCCAGGACCCTTTTGGCAGCTTAAGTCCCAGATTATCTGTAACAGAAATTATTGCTGAGGGGCTGCAGATTCACTTCAAAGAAGATAAACAGCGCCATGAGGATATGGTAATTCAGGCGCTTATCGATGTAGGCATAGATCCAGAAAGCCGCCATCGTTACCCACACGAGTTTTCCGGCGGCCAGCGCCAGCGTATTGCTATAGCCAGAGCATTGGTCCTGAAGCCGGAACTGATCGTTCTAGATGAACCCACCTCCGCTTTAGATCGTACAGTTCAAAAGCAAATTGTCGAGTTGCTGCGTAACCTGCAAGCTAAATACAAGCTCAGTTACCTGTTTATCAGTCATGACCTTGCTGTCGTTCGCGCACTCAGTCATAAATTATTGGTGATGCACCACGGCAACGTTGTTGAACAAGGTTCAGCAGAAAAGATTTTCTCACAACCTTCACATCCCTACACTCAAAAGCTATTGCACGCAGCCTCTAGACATTAGTAGAATGCCGTTTCTACTTATTGAGAGCGGTTTTGTCGTGCTTTAGAGCTATTTTGCATCGCTGATATTTACATTCTTAAGCTTTCGACTGAAAGTGCTACGAATAAAAAATATGGGATTGCTCATATTAATTTGTGATCAATCCCATATTTTTTGAGGATACCCCATGAATAGTTCAACTAATCCACATAGAATTTTGGTGGTTGGTGGCGGCGCAGGCGGACTGGAGCTGGTTACTCAGCTTGGCCACCGCTATCGCAAAGACCCAAATGTCGAAGTTACTCTGATTGATAAGAACCGCTCACACATCTGGAAACCACTGTTACACGAAGTAGCAACTGGCTCTCTCGATCCCAGCACAGATGCTGTTGTCTATCACGCACACTCGGTGAAGCATTATTATCGTTTCCAGCTTGGAACATTGTGTGATTTAAATGCTACTGAAAAAACCGTCACACTGGCCGAGATTCTTGATGACAGCGGCGAGCTTGTACTGCCTGAAAGACACCTGCCCTACGACACTCTGGTGATGGCAATTGGTAGTGTGAGCAATGACTTTAAGACTCCCGGCGTTCAGGATCATTGTTTCTTCCTTGATACGGCTAATCAGGCTCAGCGCTTCCATAACGCTCTGACCAACAACTTTATGCGTATAAACCAGCAGGACTCCGGTGCCCTAAGCATCGCCATTGTAGGCGGTGGTGCAACGGGTGTTGAGCTCTCTGCAGAACTATACAACGTAACCGGAATGCTTAAGTCGTATGGTTTAGACAACATGACTTCTGAGCAACTAAAAGTCCGGTTAATTGAAGCAGGTCCGAGCATTTTACCGGCTCTGCCTGCCCGTATTTCCAAATCTGCACGCCATGAGCTTGAAACTCTGGGAGTGGAAGTATTTGAAAACACTTTGATCAAATCAGCCACACAGGATGGTTTCCTTACAGCGGATGACGAGCTGATCGATGCAGATATGATGATCTGGGCGGCTGGTGTAAAAGCTCCTGATTTTCTTGCGGATCTGTATCAGTTCGAACTTACAAGAAACAACCAGATTCATGTTAAGCAAACTCTACAAAGCAGTAATCATGACAATATTTATGTTATTGGTGATTGCTGTGCTTGCCAGCAGGAAGACGGAACCTGGGTACCTCCCCGCGCACAGTCTGCTCACCAAATGGCCTCTCTGGTTAAGAAAAACATCATCAATCAGTTGCAGGGCAAGGAGTTAAAGAACTTTGTCTATAAAGATCATGGCTCTCTGGTGAACCTAAGCCGCTACAGCACTGTAGGCAGCCTGATGGGCAATCTGACCCAAAACAGCATGTTTATCGAAGGGAAAATAGCTCGGCTGGTCTACACATCTCTTTACCGAATGCATCAGATGGCGATACACGGAAAGTTCAAAGCTTTATTGGTGATAGCCGCAGAAAAAATAGGCAAAGTGGTTAGACCGAAGATGAAACTTCACTAAACATATAGTCAATAAAAAAGCCCCTTATGGGGCTTTTTTATTGCGCTTTCATTTACATCACGCGGTTTGTTGTCATAAAGCGTGAATCAGAGTCCGGACCCGTGTTGTCTGCATAAAGCGTGACACCGGAGCGTAAACAGATATTCAGGTTTGAATGCGACTTTTCTGTTTCCTTTGGAAGCAGATGCTCCACAACCGCTTTTTCGTCCAGCAGTTCCTGTTCTGTCGCCGTCATTCTCTGACGACTAAATTCACTGATCTCGATATCGTGCACAATCTGATAACGACCGTAATTACAGCGAACAGGGAAAGAGTAGAACACGCCTTTTGTAATGCCGTAACTTCCGTCACTCACAATTCCCATGCTGATAATTTCACCGGGATCTGTACCCAGTACCCAATCACGCATCTGGTCAACAATCGCCTGCGCTGCAGAAGCCGCACTGGAAAGCCCACGTGCTTCTATAATTTCAGCGCCACGCTTTTGAACTTTAGGAATAAATTCATCGCGATACCAAGCGGTATCTACCTGTGACATGGCAGACTTACCCAGAATCGTTGCATGGTGAAGGTCCGGGTATTGTGTAGCAGAATGATTACCCCAGATCATGATGCCGCAGATGTCTCGCGTGGTGGCACCACAATGATTAGCCAAAATCCCTTTGGCGCGATTATGGTCTAATCGTGTAAGACAAGTGAATTGCGATGGACTGAGGTCAGGTGCATTACGGCTGGCGATTAAAGCATTGGTATTTGCGGGATTACCCGTTACCAAAACTTTAACATCGCGGTTAGCAAAATCATTCAGAGCCTTACCCTGCCGAGCAAAAATTTCGGCATTCTCTTCCAGGAGGTCGCTCCTCTCCATACCCGGACCACGAGGTTTGGCACCTACCAGAAGTGCGTAGTGGGCATTTTGAAAACCATCTTCAACATTATCATGCAGCGTAATGGTGTGTAAGAGTGGATACGCACAATCCATTAGCTCCATTGCTACGCCTCTCAGCGAATCCATTGCATGTGGCAATTCAATGAGCTGTAGAATTACAGGCTGATCTTTACCCATCATTTCGCCTGCAGCAATCTTAAACAGCAAACTATAACTAATTGCGCCTGCAGCCCCAGTAACAGCTATACGAACTGGACGTCTCATATCTTTAGCCTCTTATTGTATTATTATACTTAACTTAGTTAACGCTAATACAAAAGTATAACGATTTAATTCAGCAATGGAACCCTAGCTGAATAGCCTTTTACACAAGGGAAAGCGTTTAGAAAAATCACAAGCCTCGGGTAGACTCAGACCTTAAAAAAACAGATGAATCCTGCTGCAAAGCACTGTCGATCATCTTCAGTAACTTATCCTTATCCTTATTCAGAACACCTTTAAGAACAAGATAGTTGGAAGCATGATCACTACGAAAGATAGTTCTTTCAAGTTGCAGATGTGAGATGAAAACTTTCATCTCTTCGATGAGTTGACGCTGAGATGGCATTCTAAAATCGGGAAACGATTCCAGTAATCTTTTATCAGACTGCTGGAAAAAGAGTACTAATGTTGCCAGATAATCGGGCTGTACTTCATTTACGAGTCTGGCAGAATCGATCGCATGCTGCTCACTATGCACCACACCACCTAAGCCATTAATGATCATTACTGAAGATTTAATTCCTCCCTGCCTGATCTTAATGAGTGCTTCAGAAGTAGACTCCAGAGTTTCACCTTTATTTACGGCACCCAGAACATAGTTATTGCCACTTTCTGCACCGACGTAAAGAAGGTTGAGCCCTAGCCGGTTAAGCTCAGATAATTCATCAACGCTCTTATTCTTCAGGTTTCGGGGTAAGCAATAAGCAGACACCCTTGAAACTGAAGGTAGATATTGTCGAATAGCCTTTAGAATTGATTCCAGCCTTTTATAGGAGAGTGCCATTGCATCGCCATCAGCAAGGAACACTCTTCTCACACCGCCTAAGACAGCGCTACAACGCTTAAGCTCATCTTCAATGTCTTGCTGTGCCTTTGGGCGAAACTTCTTCTGAGGGGCTGTGTACATCTCGCAGAAGGTGCATTCATTCCAGCTACAGCCATTAGTCACCTGTAATATCAGAGAGTTTGCTTCGCTGGGAGGGCGAAATACCGGCTCAATGTATTCAACAGGAGGGGAAGTAAACATTTAACTTTTCGCTTTAGGGAACAAACGATGGAAGTTATCGGTGGTAATTTCTGCTAGTTTCTCAATGCTGATTCCTTTCAGATCAGCAACACACTGCGCGACATCAACAACAAACTTAGGCTCATTTTTTTTACCTCGATGAGGTACGGGAGCCAGATACGGCGCATCGGTTTCAATTAATATCCTATCCAGTGGAACCTTTTTGACCACATCTCTGAGTTCCTCGGCATTCCTGAAAGTAATGATGCCGGAAAAGGAAATACTGTAATTCAGATCCATAGCTGCTTTCGCCATATCCCAGCTTTCGGTGAAGCAATGCAAGACACCTGCTGATTCTGGTTCACCGTGCGCTTTGATCATTTTCAATGTATCTTCGCGTGCGTCTCTGGTATGAACGATGACTGGCAACCTGTGTTTACGCGCTACTTCTAAATGCGTCTGAAAACTTTGTAACTGCTGCTCTTGGGTATCTGTCTGGTAATAATAATCGAGTCCGGTTTCACCAATAGCAACGATTTTATTCAGCGCAGTCATTTCAGACAGGGTCTCTGCATCCACCTGTTCATCTGCTGCGCTTAGTGGGTGAACACCAACTGAAGCGAATACAGAAGGACTGGCTTTGATCAGATCATACATTGCTGGAAACTGCTCCATTGAGATGGAAACGCAGAGCATCTTCTCTACATCTCGCTCATGAGCAGCATTCAGAAGTTTTGAAAAATCATTGTCGTATGGGGACAGGTCTAACCTGTCTAGGTGACAGTGGGAATCTATGAACATAAGGAAATTTAAACTTACAGTGCGTTTGTTTTACGCTCTGAATTAAGAGCACCAGCAAGGTAGTTCTCAATTTTATTGATTAATGCAGAATCATCCGGTGCAAGCTGAATACCAATACCTGCTACGCGTCCACCTTGCGAACCTTTTGGAGTTACCCATACGACCTTACCCGTCACAGGAATTTTATCTTCTTCGTCCATGAGCTCAAGAAGCATAAAAACTTCCTCACCCAGATGATAAGAGCGCATAGTCGGGATAAATAAGCCACCATTGGTGATATAGGGCAAATATGCTTGGTATAGCTCTTCCTTGGTAGTGATTGTCAAAGACAATATACCGTGGCTTAAGCGTGGTACTGCGACCATAATTACCTAACTCTCCTCACTTTAGCAATGCAGCCCATTCAAGGAGCAAACATTCTAATAGCAGCTGCTTATTGGGATTTTGCCTAAGCATAATCCCTTTGCGTTCTTCATGAACTTTATCTGCTAATTTAAAGATTCTAACTGGGTCTATTTTTTTAGCAACTGCAGACAGCATATTATGAGCATCCTTTTGTCTTAGGACACTACTGTCAGCACATGCAGAAGAGCGCGCAATATCTGTAAGCAGGCTATAAAACCAACCCAACACCATCTCCAGATCCAGTTTTTGCCAGCACTGGGATACCTCAATGACGGTTCTTCTCTGTTTTAGTATATCTGCAAGGCCCCTAATTACTTGAGCCCGATGCTCTCCAAGCCCTTCTTCAAGGTAGCGTATTGCTTCTTCAGGAGCTCCTCTGTTGATACTGAGAATATTTACCGCTTCTTGCTGATCTATTTCCACTTCCTGCTGCAGCCATGCAACTGCATCGGACTCATCAGGGGAGCTACAATCAATATGCTGACAACGGCTTTTGATGGTCGGCAGAATCTGCCCCATTTTAGAAGTAACTAAAAGCAAGGCCGTTTCCTGCCCAGGCTCCTCAAGCATTTTCAGTAAGGCGTTGGCTGAAGCGATATTCATAGCGTCCGCAGGATTCAGAACAACAACCCTATAACCACCCTGTTGTGCAGTATTGTAGATAAACTCACCCAAAGCACGTACCTGATCCACTTTGAGCTGTTTGCCTTTTTCCACTGGTTCCAGAATATACAAATCGGGATGACTTCCAGCTGCATTTAACTCACATGCTTTACATGTTCCGCATACTCTGTCGCCTTGAGGCGACTGACAGAGAAGATACTGAGCAAAATATCTGGCAAAGTTGGCTTTGCCTATGCCTGGCATCCCATGCAGTAAAAGCGCATGAGGTAAACGGCCTTCTGAATGCAAGTTTGCCAGATGCCTTAAACTTTCATTGAACCAACTATGCGGAGGCTTAAGAGCAGCCATGTTCAAATTCCCAGATATTTGTGGACTGCAGAGGTGATCTGATCTTTAACGGCATCTAATTCCTTAGAAGCATCAATGACCGCAAAGCGTTCAGGCTCATTCTCAGCTCGCATTAGGTAAGCTGCACGTACTTTTTCAAAGAACTCCAAATGCTCTTGCTCAAAACGGTCAGGCGCACTACGTGCTGATGCACGCTTTAAGCCTATCTCTACAGGCAGGTCCAGCAGAAGTGTAAGATCTGGATGCAAGCCATGTTGAACCAGATTTTCAAGTGTAGAAATGTGTTCCATATCTACACCTCTTCCACCACCCTGATATGCAAAAGTTGCATCGGTAAAGCGGTCACTAATTACCCAAGCACCACGTTCAATAGCTGGTCGAATGACATTTTCTATATGCTGAGCCCTGGCTGCAAACATTAACAGCAGCTCCGTATCCTCGCTGACGTTCTCATCACGAGGAGTTAATAGCAATGCACGTAACTCTTCGGCAAGAGGAGTACCGCCCGGCTCTCGGGTTAGTACAACTTCGATTCCTTGTTGCTCAAGTAGCTGACAAAGAAAAGCGATGTTTGTGGACTTTCCAACCCCCTCTGTACCTTCAACGGTAATAAAGCGGCCTGACAGTGTGTTACTCATAAAAGTTATCTTATTCCGCTATGGTGATGAACGATAGTCTTTCCTGCGATTAATCTGGTACTGCTGTACTGCCCTGTTATGTTCTTTCAAAGTCTCAGAAAAATAGTGACTGCCATCACCTTTCGCAACAAAGAAAAGAGCTTTCCCTGGTGCGGGATTTAAAGCAGCGCGAATTGCTTCACGGCCCACCATTGCAATTGGTGTAGGAGGCAGTGCCGGAATCACATAAGTATTATACGGAGTCGGCTTTCTGAGATCAGATCGGCGAATGTTACCTTTGTAACGATCACCCATGCCGTAAATAACGGTAGGGTCAGTTTGCAACCTCATCCCTGTTTTTAAGCGTCTGTTGAATACACCTGCAATGATAGGACGCTCGTTAGCCCTCGCTGTCTCTTTTTCAACAATCGAAGCCATTATCAGGCTTTCATATGGGGTTTTATAGGGCAAATCTTTTTGCTTGCCATTCCATTCAGTGGAAAGCGTTTTCTGCAGCAGTTTATGCGCCCGTTTCAAAAGCTCGGAAGTTTTTGTATTTCGTTCATAGCTGTATGTTTCAGCCAGAAATAACCCTTCAGGATGCTCGTAATTAATTTCAAGCTGTTTAAGAAGTTTATCTCCAGAGAGCCCTTCCAGATCATCGACCAGATTATCAACCTTGGATAACGAAGCCTGTAACTGCTTGAAGGTACTGCCCTCAACTATAGTGAAGCTGTAGTTGATAGAACGGCCAGAAGTAAGCACATCCATCAGCTCCATTGGTGTAATACCTGCTTCGAGTAAGTATTCCCCTGCTTTAATTTGCCCAGATGTTTTAGATACTCGACCATAAATCTTTAAATAGTGGGCCTTATCAATTAAACCTTTAACCTCAAGTTCAGACACCAACCTATTGAAGTTCCAGCCTTTCTTTAAACTAAAAACCGTATTTTTTGTAATTTCAGAAGGGCTAGTGAGATAGCTTTCATAATCGCGCCATGCCCAGAACAACGCGACGCAAATACAACACAGGACAACCCCGCACAAAATAAGAAATTTCTTCAAGTCAGCATTCCTGTAGCAACAACTTTTGCAGATTACGTGTAACAGGCCCTATATCAAGGGTGATTTCATCATATTGAATAACGGGCCAGACCTGAATCAAACTATTGGTGATAAATATCTCGTCAGCATTTTTTAGATCAGCCAAAGTAAAATTGCCTTCATGAACCACTAACCCCTGCTCTGCCAGCATTGATATTACGTGGTCTCGCATAACTCCTTTTACGCCACAGCGCTCCAGAGCTGGCGTATAGACAGTTTGATGATCCGACCAGAAAATATTACTCATGGTACATTCAACAACGTATCCATCGAGATCAGTAACCACGCCGTCAGCAATTTTTTGGTCCTGCCACTCACTTCTTGCCATTACCTGCTCCAGGCGGTTCAGGTGCTTTATTCCCGCCAATACAGGGTTTATGGCCATCTGATACTGACAAGTTCGGATAGCTACACCGTTCTCAGACTGACAAGAATAATCACTAAGTTCCGAGAGCTGTATAACCCGAGTGCTGTTAGTTTTATCAGGAAGGGAGTAGCCTCTTAGTCCCTCTCCCCGACTAACAATCAGCTTAAGCACCTGATCTCCTGAGAAGGCAATCTCCTCAAGCTCAGAAAGTAACTGTGTAAATACATTTCGAGGGTACTTAAGACGAACCAAACCATCTTCAAGGCGTTTTAAATGCGCATCCAATAACTCAGGCTTGGAAGATCTGACCCTGATCGTTTCGAACAAGCCATCGCCATAAGTGAAGGCTCTGTCATTAACTGTGACATGCGTTTGCAATGAGCCGTTGATCCAGACCTTACTCATAGTTTTCTTTCTGATGCTCAGAACTTTTGAAATACCAGCGTTCCATTCGTACCACCAAATCCAAAGGAATTAGACATAGCAGCTTCGATGGTGCACTCCTGAGGAGTATGTGGAACGTAGTTTAGATCGCATCCATCTGAGGGGTTATCAAGATTGATGGTCGGAGGCGCTATCTGATTTTTTATTGCCAAGACACAGAAGATCGCCTCAACTGCACCAGCAGCACCCAGAAGGTGACCAATCATAGATTTGGTTGAACTCATACGAACATTTTCTGCCGCGCTTCCAAGCACTTGTTTAGCTGCATTAGACTCAGCTATATCGCCAGCAGGCGTGGAAGTACCATGGGCATTAATATAGTGAACCTTATCTTTTGCAATGCCTGCATCACGAATAGCATTAGACATCGCAAGAGCGGCCCCTTCACCCGATTCAGGCGGAGCGGTCATGTGATAAGCATCATCACTCATACCAAAGCCTGTAAGCTCACAATAGATCTCAGCACCTCGCGCAACTGCATGCTCATATTCTTCAAGAACAAGAACACCGGCCCCATCTCCTAAGACAAAGCCATCGCGGTCTTTATCCCAGGGACGACTCGCCGCTTCAGGATCATCATTACGTGTGGAAAGTGCTCTGGCAGCTGCAAAACCAGCTATACCTAAAGGTGTTGTCGCCATTTCTGATCCACCTGCAAACATCACATCCGCATCGCCATACTGGATCATTCTCATAGCCTGACCAATATTGTGCGTCCCGGTCGTACATGCAGTTGTAATGGCAATATTTGGGCCTTTGAAGCCATATTTAATCGCCAGATTGCCTGCAATCATGTTGATAATGCTACCAGGGACAAAAAATGGACTGACTCGACGAGGACCAGAGGTATTCAGTATATCAACATTTTTTTCGATCATTGGCAGGCCGCCGATACCAGAACCGATAGCACAACCAATTCTGGGGGCATTTTCTTGAGTCACTTCAAGACCCGAATCCGTATATGCCTGAATAGCCGCCGCCATTCCATATTGTATAAACAGGTCCATTTTACGAGCATCTTTATTGCTCATATACTCGGTGACATCAAAATCCTTTACCGAGGCTGAAAAATGAGTTGCGAAAGCTTCCGCGTTGAAATGCTGAATTGGCGCTGCACCACTCTTACCAGCCAGTATATTTAACCATGTTTCCTCAACCGAATTTCCGATCGGGCTTAACATTCCCATACCAGTGACAACAACACGTCTACGTGACATTTAGCATCTCCATTTTTCTACGCAGAGCCAGAGGCTACATGTTTTAATGCTTGCAGGCAAAAGAAAAGCCGCGCTATCCAGGATAGGCGGCTTAGAGAAAGTCTTGCTTAATTTCGATTACTGATGAGCGTTGATGTAATCGATAGCCAGCTGAACTGTAGTGATTTTTTCAGCTTCTTCGTCTGGGATTTCAGTCTCGAATTCTTCTTCCAGAGCCATTACCAGCTCAACTGTATCCAGAGAGTCTGCGCCCAGATCTTCAACGAAAGAAGCTTCCTGTGTAACTTCTTCTTCTTTAACACCCAGCTGCTCAGCGATGATCTTCTTTACGCGCTCTTCAATGTTGCTCATATCTCTTCCTATCTCTTATTAACACCGCATACCGTTTGGCATACGGAAAGAAATTTTATTAAAAGCACCCATACTAAATCAAGCAAGATGCATTTTCGTTCTCTACCTGACGGCACATTATCAACAATTCGAAGAAAAAAACAATTCCTTCGTGAGGGTTTTACCCCATATACATGCCACCATTTACCTGAATTGACTCACCAGTTACATAACCACCGCCCTGACTGGCTAAAAAACCAACCACAGAAGCGATCTCTTCTGGCTGCCCCAAACGATTCATTGGAATCTGGGATTTCAGAGTTTCTTTGTGCTCATCAGCAAGCCCACTGGTCATATCCGTATCAATAAAACCCGGAGCAACGCAGTTAACCGTAATATTCCTGGAACCCACTTCACGAGCAAGAGCTCGTGTAAAACCTTCCATTCCAGATTTTGCAGCAGCGTAGTTTGCTTGTCCGGCATTACCCATGGAAGCGACCACTGAGCTGACACTAATAATGCGACCCCATCGCGCTTTAGTCATGCCACGCAGACAACCTTTTACAAGGCGGTATACAGAAGTCAGGTTGGTATTAAGTACCGAATCCCATTCATCTTCTTTCATACGCAGCATGATGTTGTCACGGGTAATACCAGCATTATTTACCAGAATCTCTACCGCACCAAAATCAGACTGAACGGTTTTCAATACCTCAGCAACTGAATCAGCATCAGAAACATCAAGCACCAAACCAGCACCTTTAATGCCTGATTCATCCAGATAAGCGCCAATAGATGAAGCGCCATTTTCACTGGTTGCTGTACCGACAACAATTGCACCCTGCTTACCCAATTCCTGAGCAATCGCTTTACCGATTCCCCGGGTTGCACCGGTAACCAGTGCCACTTTACCTTCAATACTCATTCTGTTTTCCTTGCTTGAGAAATTACTGAGCCAGTGCCTTCGTCAGACCCGCGGCATCACTAATTGCTGCTACGCTCAGAGGTTTGTGAACCTTCTTATTAAGTCCAGATAATACCTTACCCGGCCCGCACTCTACAGTGCTTTCAATACCCTGATCAACCATAGACTGAACACTCTTAGTCCACAGAACAGGGCTGTACAGCTGCTGTAATAAATTATCTTTTAATTCATCTACTGAAGCAGCAGCACTGGCAGTAACATTCTGAATAACAGAAATTTCAGGCATAGAGATTTCAATCTTTGCCAGCTGTTCCGCCATTTTCTCAGCAGCGGGCTTCATTAGCGCGCAGTGAGATGGAACACTTACAGGAAGCGGAACAGCTCGTTTTGCACCCGCCTCTTTGCAGTTTGTAATTGCGCGCTCTACAGCGGCTTTCTGACCAGCAATAACAATTTGGCCGGGGCAGTTATAATTTACAGGTGAAACAACGTCACCTTCTTCTGCTTCCTGACAGGCTTTCTCAATGGAGGCATCATCCAAACCAAGGATTGCAGCCATAGCACCTGTACCCGCAGGGACAGCCTGCTGCATAAATTCACCACGCAGCTTTACCAGATTAACGCCATCAGCAAAGCTGATAGCTCCGGAGCAAACCAACGCTGTATATTCACCCAGACTATGGCCAGCCATTAAAGCAGGCTTAGCTCCACCCTGCTCCTGCCACAAGCGCCATAATGCCACTCCTGCAGTTAACAAAGCCGGTTGGGTTTTATCCGTTTGGTTAAGATCTTCTACAGGACCGTTTTGGATCAGATCCCAAAGATCATAACCCAACACCTCAGAAGCTTCAGAAAAAGTATTTTTAATAACTGGATGAGTTTCTGCCAGTTCAGAGAGCATTCCCATCTGCTGGGAACCCTGCCCCGGGAAGACAAAAGCTAAAGATTGCGACATGATTTCCTCAAATCGACATTTTGAACAATGATGAATTTACTCAGAAGAGTGCAGGCTAGTTTACAGCATTTAGTGTTAAATAAAACTGTATCAGACCGACTTAAGCCAGCCTGCTTTCAATTTCATGACAGATCTTGCGGGGAACATCCTGCTCGATCTCGGCAACCGCCTGATCCAGAGCAAAACCAAAACATTTCCGGTTAGCAGCCCCGTGACTTTTGATTACAATTCCCTGCAAACCAAGCAAGCTTGCGCCGTTACGACGAGAGGGATCCAGCTGACGCTTTAATTCACTTAATACAGGGCCAGCAATTAGAGCAAGAAAACGCCGGTATATTCCCTTTTTAAAACTCGCGCGAAACTTTCTACTGATTAACCGCGCCAGCCCTTCGCTGCTTTTAAGAGCAATATTGCCGACAAAACCATCACAAACTACAACATCTGCACGCCCGGCGTACAAATCATCACCCTCAACATAGCCAATGTAGTTGAGACTTCCCCGCTCTTCGATTAAGCGTGATGCTAGCTTAACCTGCTCATTCCCCTTCACCTCTTCTTGGCCAATATTCAACAAGCCAACTCTCGGCTGAGGCATATCTTCAACAGCGGAGGCCATAACAGAACCCATGATCGCGAACTGTAGTAAGTGCTCGGCACTACAATCTACGTTAGCGCCAAGATCGAGCATATAACAATGCTTATCAACTGTAGGAACGGCGGAGATAATTGCTGGCCTATCGATCCCTGGCAGCGTTCTCAAGATATGGCGCCCAAGCACCATCAACGCACCAGTATTGCCAGCACTGACACAGGCTTGAGCTTTATGCACTGAAACAAGTTCAAGCGCTTTATACATGGAACTGTTTTTACCGTTTCTAAGCGCCTGAGCAGGCTTGTCAGACATAGTAATAACATCGTCGGCATGAACGATTTCTATGCGACATGCAACATCAGCATTCAAACGATTTAGATACGGTGAAATAGAATCTTTGTGACCGACCAGCTTGGCCGAGAGATGCGGGAAACGCTTAAGGGCGTCGAGTGTAGCAGGAACAGTAACGCGGGGACCGAAGTCCCCGCCCATCACATCAACTGCGATGGTTAAGTATTCTGACAAGCTGTTATTCGTCATCCTGCTTGTTGATTACCTGCTTACCACGGTAAAAACCGTCAGCAGATACGTGGTGACGACGGTGAGTTTCACCGGTAGTTTCTTCTACAGACAGTGTCGGGTTACCCAGCGCATCGTGAGAACGACGCATATCGCGACGGGAACGAGACTTCTTACTTTTCTGAACTGCCATGACTCAATAGCTCCTGGTTCTTTCTACTTGTTGTTAGCCTTTAGCTGGGCCAACACACTAAATGGATTCGGTTTTTCATTGTCATCTGCCACTGCCTCTGCATTGCCAAAGGATGTTTGTACTGAGCAGTCATCATGATAAGCATCATATGGCAGACTCAATATCAACTCCTCTTCTATCACAGGCAGCAGCTCAATCTCTTCACCCTCAACAATCAGAGGATCATAACTACGCGGGAGTTTTTTTGCAGCCTCCTCACTGGCAGCGATGGCAAGATTAAATTCTGCCTCAACAGCAACCCTAGCCGATTCCAGGCAGCGTTGGCATGTCATATTGACAGTGCTGTGAGCTTCACCTGTAATTGTACGTATTCCCTGCTGATCAACATCAAACTGTAGATCAACGCTGACAACACCTTCTTCATCAGCTAAAGCCTGACAAAGATTTGGCATCGTACCAAGCGCAGTTTCGCCGGATAAACGCACTCCCCGCTCAGCTAGTTTGCGCGGGTCAACTCTAATAGGTAATGGACCGTTTGACATAAGCGCGCAATTCTAGGCTTCGATCTCTCTTGTGTCAAAGGTTTGGGCTTTAAAAATACAAGAAAAACGCTAATATTGGCGACTCACTTCATTCAGCAAGCAAAAACCTTATGACAAAACTGATTTTAGCTTCCAGTTCGCCATTTCGCCGGCAAATTCTGGATAAATTACAGATCGAATATACCTGTATATCTCCGGATATTGACGAATCACAATTTGAAAACGAAACAGCCTCACAACTGGTTAAACGACTGGCTGAAAATAAAGCCCGAAAAATTGCTGATTCGGTTAGCGACAGTCTGGTAATAGGATCTGATCAGGTAGCGGTATTAGGGGATGAAATTCTAGGCAAACCTCATACCCATGAAAATGCGGTTAAGCAGCTTGAGAAGCTTTCGGGTAATACAGTTACCTTTTTGACAGGTCTGGCTTTGATCAATAGCAAAACCGGTCAAGTACAATCCGAAGCCGTTCCATTTAAAGTGGTGTTCCGTTCATTATCTAAACAGATGATCGAAAACTACCTTAAAACAGAACAGCCTTATAGCTGCGCTGGTAGTTTTAAATCAGAAGCTCTTGGTATTGTTCTTTTTGAAAAACTTGAAGGCGAGGATCCTAACACACTCGTAGGCCTGCCATTAATCCGATTAGTGCGCATGCTGGAAAATGAAGGAATGAATATTCTTTGAATAGTATTTAGCGTTAATAATAAAAAAGGCTCCAGCTGGAGCCCTTTTTATTTGAGCAGTTATCGTAATGGCGAGATAGTCACATTAAAACCCAGTTGAGTTGCCATTGTTTTGGCAAAACTGACGCCTAGCTGATCAATTATTTTCTGCCAGGGTTCCTGTTTCGGGGAATAATCAACCAATTTCTCCACGTTGATAACCTCGCGCGCAACATAACTAGAACTTCCTAAGCCATCAATCAATCCCAACTCAAGCGCCTGTTCTCCAGTCCAAACCAGACCCGAGAAAAGCTTCGACTCATCCTTAAGACGATCGCCGCGCCCTTTTTTAACCTGATCAATAAATTGCCGATGAGTTGTGTTTAGCACGCTCTGCCAGAACTCTTTTTCGGAGACATCACTTGGAGAAAATGGATCTAAAAAGGCTTTATGCTCACCTGCTGTATAAAGACGACGCTCGACACCCACCTTTTGCATAAGATCAACGAAACCAAATCCACCCGCAACCACTCCAATGGAACCAACCAAGCTTGCCTTATCAGCATAAATTTCATCCGCAGCCGCAGCTATGTAATAGGCCCCGGATGCACCAATATCTGAAATAACAGCATAAAGAGGTTTATTCGGATTATTTGCTCTAAGCCTTTTAATCTCATCATAGATGTAACCTGCTTGCACAGGGCTACCACCCGGGCTGTTAATTCTTAGAATAACTGCTTTAGCTTTTTCCTCTTTAAAAGCTTCACGTAATGCCCATACAATTGAGTCCGCATTAGCATCTTCATCAGCACTTATTGCGCCTTTGATTTCAATTATAGCTGTATGTTCCTGAGGTTTAGCCTCTGAACTCAGATCCTGACCTACAAGTAGAACTCCCAACAATGCAAACAGATACCCAAAAGTCAGAAGCTTAAAAAATATACCCCACCTGCGAGCCCTTCTTTGCTCAACAAAAAGGCCATTTAAGAGTTTCTCAATGAGTTTCCACTCTTTTTTTGAAGCCTGACCTTCCTGAGCATTCTTGACTGCTGCTTCCAGTTTACTTTGAGGCTGAGTTTCTTCCTTTACGCCAGAGTCCTTCTGCTCGCAGCCACTTGTATCGGCCATATTCTCCGGCTCATTCCACTTATTATCAGACACAAAATCTCCTTAAGTCAGGCAATAACGCCATGCTTTTCTAACCATTTTTCAATCTCAGGGAAATGATCAACTTCCAAAACAGGATCATATCCCTTAAGTCTATCCAGATGATGGGCGCCGTAACTCACTGCTATAACATCCATGCCAGCGTGCCTACCCATCTCAAGGTCATATTCAGTGTCACCAATCATTAATGCCTCTGAAGGTGACACACCCGTTGCTTCAATAATCTCTTCCAGCATATGAGGGTCTGGTTTAGAGGTTGTTTCATCCGCACATCGAGAGGTTTCAAAAAGATGCCCCAAGCCCGTATCAGCGAAAGCTCGAATCAAACCTTTTCTGCTTTTACCCGTAGCAACAGCCATCCTCATCCCTTTGCGGTGCATGGACTCTAAACTATGCTGAGCACCAGGAAACAATGGCGAAGGCGTAGAATCCGCACCTAGGTAATAATGACCGTAACGAGCCCTCATAGTTTCAATGTCTTGCTCGCCAATTCCGGGGATTAATATTCGCAATGCTTCAGGCAACCCCAATCCGATGATATTTCTTACTTGCTCATCAGAAGGTACAACATAACCACAATCATGAGCCGCAGCTTGCATACTGGAAATAATTCTTGAGGCTGAATCAATGATTGTCCCATCCCAGTCGAAGATCAGTAATTTATACATCTGATTCCTTGAAAATTTCAAACTGAAGGCCCCAGAACAATCTGAAGCCCTACCTTCCGAGGCAAGATAACAAATTTAGAAAAATAAAGCCCTTGCCAGATATACAATCGCTAACGTATATTTCAGTTACATCTTTTAGAAAAAATACCCATGCAATTAAGCCGATTCACCGACTACACTCTACGTGTTCTCTTTTATGTAGCCAGTAATAACGACAGGCTTGTGACCCTGTCTGAAATCGCTGCATTTTACGAAATCTCAGTAGAACATCTGCGTAAAGTTGTTCACGCTCTGTCTAAATCTGGTTATCTGGATACGTATCGAGGCAAAAACGGCGGTATCAAACTAGCCAAACCTGCTTCTGAAATCAATTTAGCCACTATTGTTGGTCAGGCTGAAGGGAATGAACCTCTGATTAACTGCTCGCAACAGAAATGCTGCCTAACAGGATTTTGCTCACTTCAGGGCGTACTTGGTCAGGCTCAGCAAGCCTTTATGTCTGTACTGCGCAATTACAACCTTGAGCAATTACTCAGCAACCCTGAGATGCAATCCAGTCTACTGCGCGACGACAGTGCAGTAATCGCAATAAACTAACCTCAGAGCTGCTAAGTAAGTATTGAGATTTACTTAACTATGCTTGTATTGAGATATAAGTCGGTGGGTCTCATACAAGTTCTCACGAACTTTCTTAGACAGCTCGACAGAATCAGAAGCTATTGCTTTTCTCCGCTTCAGCACTTCACTCGCTTGAGTTTGTAAAGAAGACTCCGTTTTCTTCTTAAAGTCCTGAATAAAGTCAGCATCATCTAACTCACTACAATCGACATTTGCGGACATAAGCACAATGTCATCACCTTGTTCGCAATAAAAGTGTTTTTCAGCGAAATCAAAGAAAAACTCACTCAATGACTCGGTAAAACTCACAGCAAGGTTGTTTGGGCGCATTGGCTCAGCCAATTGAATTTCATCACTCCCTTGTGGAATGTGCCCAACGAAATAGCATCTTAACTCGCTCATCACATAACTCCTTGTACATTCCAGTTAGTTGTCCATATTTTATTCATGCATAATGACAAAACCATTAAATCATTACGCACTTGCACAATATTAATACAATAAATCTGGGTACTACACAACAAATCCGGATGTTTTTTAATCAAAAAGTCACAATAAAGATAAAAAAAACCGCTCATAAAAAGAGCGGTTTTTAAGAAATCAACGAGTTATTTTGCAAAATTATAGTATTCGCTATTCAAGTATGTCGCTACAGCGGTTACATCTTCAGGAAACCACCCCACATCAAGATTTGTGTTGCAGCGCTCAACAAATGCCTCAAGCTTTTTGAAATTCGTAGCAAGACGATTTTCACGGATAAACACATCACTGCTGTGACAAGTATCACAATTGGCGTTTTCATAATTCACGCCATTAATAGTCTGATTAATTTCAACTTCGTGATACAGCTCTTTACCACTTTCAATATCTGAAGCATACGCCGCCATTGAAGCAGTTAAAGCAGCAATTAAGATAAAAGAAAGCTTAGCGGAAGCGGTCAGTAACATTCTGGATATGACAATCATGCTCATCTCCGATCTCAGTATTTGTTATTTTCATTATCTGAAGCCCCATTTCATACGCATAGGACTAATTTAGATCTCGCTTATATGATTAACGAAGTCTGCCGGATCAACAACCCCTATTAAAGTCTTATGATTTAACAGATCTCCCGTAGCATTATAAAAAATCAACGCCGGCGGTCCGATCAGGGAGTATTGTTTGTTAAGTCGTTTGGCTGCTTCGTCATTGGCAGTGACATCCACTTTTATCAGCTTAAATCGCTCCAAAGCCTGTCGAGATCGCTGATCGGCAAATGTGTACACTTCCAGCTCTATACAGGACACACACCAATCGGCGTAGAAATCCAGCATAACAGGCGTTTGCTGCGCTTGAGCGACTTGTAACTGCTTCTCGAGCTCCTCTGGTGTCTTCACGATTTCAAATGGAAGCTTGCTCATCTCGTTTGCAGCAACACCAAATCCCTTTAACGGATATAGAAAGCTCTGATTACCGCCTAATGCTCCTGCCATGAGAGAGATTGAATAGAGTAAAACAATAATCCCAACCCCTTTGGAAATCCTGTTTCTTGGGGAAGAATGAGAGTCGAGACGGTTCAAAGCTCCCATATATACAGAAGCCAATAGTAATACTACTGCGGCCAACCACATTGTTACTGTAACCGGGACAATACGATCAAGCATCCAGATCGCCATCAACAAGAGCAACACACCAAAGAACTCTTTAATCCGGTTCATCCATGCACCGGCATGAGGAAGGAATTTACCTGCTGATGCACCGACGATAAGCAGCGGAACTCCCATGCCTATACTCAGAGCAAAGAGAGCAGCTCCACCCAGAACCGGGTCACCTGTTTGACCTATGTAAAGAAGCGCGCCCGCAAGTGGAGCAGCCATACAAGGCCCTACAATCAGCGCAGACAAAAAACCCATAATGGCAACACCGAGCATGGTGCCGCCCTTCTGACGATTACTGACATCACTCAATCTCGCTTGCAAACCCGCAGGAAGCTGTAGCTCATAGAACCCAAACATAGCCAGTGCTAATAAAACAAAAATTAGACTGAAGAAACCAATAATCCACGCATTTTGAAACAGCGCCTGGACATTCTCGCCAAACAACCCGGCAATAATTCCCGCGATAGTATAAGTTACGGAAACCGCGAGCACGTAGACGAGTGACAGCGCCAATCCTTTTCGAGCAGTTACATTTTTACCCTGCCCCGCAATAATACTGGAAAGGATAGGAATCATCGGAAATACACAAGGGGTGAAAGACAGTGCTAATCCTGCAAGGAAAAAAGCTCCCAGAGTAACGATAATGCTGCCCTGCCCCAGCATTTGCGCAAACTGATCTTGCTCGCTGACAGTCTGGTTATTTGGTACTACCGATATATCTGATTCTTTATCATCTGTTACTGATAAAGAATCAGATACAGCAGTGATACCTGAAACGACTACCTCTTTAGTTACCGGTGGATAACAGATACCACCTTCCCAGCAACCCTGATATGTCACCTGTAGACGATCATCAACTACCGTTTCTGTAACACTGCTTAAGTCCAGAATTACTTCCGCAAAATTATGGTAAACCCATACTTTACCGAATAAGGGATCATCCTTTTGTTCCGCAGGCGCATTAACTCTTTTTTGCAGGCGGGTAGTTTTGAAATCTTTAACCTCTATCCTGTCTCTGTATAGGTAATAGTCGTCGGGAATTGCCCATAACAACTGAAGCTTATTGCCCTCTTGTTGATATGAAAAAACAAAGGCTTTTTCAACCTCAAGAGGACCGGCAGTATCAGCAAAGGGATTCTTATCAAAAAGCCCTGCCTGTGATGGTGCGCTTAGTAACCATAATAAAACAGCGCATATCTGAAAAAGAAATCTTGATCTGTAATCTAAAAACACAAACAACCCTTAAATAGATGTTTCAACTGACCTATTGACCCACTTACTTCACTAGAGTTCGGCCCAAATTGGAATTTTAGGTATATTGAATAAAAAAATAATACCAGATTTCTAGTCTTTCTAACGACTGAAAGCACAGTCTGTAAGCAGACTCAGGCATGAAACTTTGACTTAATCCTTATATAAAGCAACTAATTCGCATAATAGCCCCTCCGTATACTTATAACGTGAATGGCTTTGTGGTAAAAAAGGCTCACATTGACAAAGAGCTCTGAGATCCCAAGCCTGGCCTATATTCCCTATTGGTATCCCTGTCACGGATCTCGTTAGCAGGACTAAGAAATAATGACTGATACACGCGTTGAAGATTTAAATATTGAATCAACCACAGTTCTGGTTTCACCAGACAAATTAAAAGCTGAAATGCCAATTTCAGACAAAGCTGCTGCTGCAGTTATGGAAGGTCGCTCAGTAATACGTGACATTCTTGATAGAAAAGATCCTCGCCTGTTTGTTGTAATTGGCCCCTGCTCAATTCATGACACCGAAGCAGCAATCGAGTATGGAAAAAAACTGGTAGAACTCCAGAAAAAAGTGAAAGATTCACTTTATCTGGTTATGCGTGTGTATTTTGAGAAACCACGTACTACTGTAGGCTGGAAAGGTCTGATTAACGACCCTCACCTAAATGACTCCTTTGAAATTGAAGAAGGCCTGCACATTGCACGTAAATTACTGCTAGACCTTTCAGAACTGGGTCTGCCACTGGCAACAGAAGCCCTGGATCCGATTTCGCCACAGTATATGCAGGACCTGATTTCCTGGTCAGCTATTGGTGCACGCACTACCGAATCGCAGACACACCGCGAAATGTCTTCAGGTCTATCCTGCGCTGTAGGTTTCAAAAACGGTACAGACGGTAGTTTGGATGTGGCTGTTAATGCACTGAAATCTGTTCAAGCTCCGCACAGATTTCTGGGTATCAACGAAGAAGGCCAGGTATCAATCCTTCACACCAAAGGCAATCAATATGGCCATGTAGTACTACGCGGCGGTGGTGGCAAACCTAATTATGACTCTGTTAGCGTTGCACTCAGCGAACAAGGCCTGGAGAAAGCAGGACTCGCTCAGAACATCATGATCGACTGCAGCCATGCAAATTCCAATAAAGACCCAGCATTGCAACCTCTGGTTGCAGAAAATGCAGCCAACCAGATACTCGAAGGCAACAAATCTATTGTTGGTCTTATGATTGAAAGTAACCTTGGCTGGGGTAACCAATCCATCCCTGAGAATTTAGAAGATCTCGAGTACGGCGTATCTGTAACAGATGCCTGCATTGACTGGGACGCGACTGAGAAGTGCCTGATGGGCATGAATGATAAGTTGAAGGATGTTCTAGGTAAACGTTGATTTACCTAGAAAGTGAACACAAAAAAAGGATGGTAATTACCATCCTTTTTTATTGCTCAATTCTTAGATACAAGACTTATATCAGTCCTCTGGAACTGCTTTTGCCTGCTCTGAGTTTTCATAGATCAGTATAGGATCGTTATCACCTTCGATAACACCCTCGTCGATTACAACCTTACTCACATTTTCCATTGAAGGCAGTTGATACATAATATCAAGAAGAGTCGCCTCCAGAATGGAACGTAATCCACGAGCACCGGTCTTACGCTCAAGCGCTTTTTTCGCGACTGCGAGTAATGCACCTTCACGGAAATCTACCTCAGCCCCTTCCATATCAAACAAAGCTTCATATTGCTTAGTCAGACTGTTCTTAGGTTCAGTTAAAATCTGAATCAAAGCATCTTCATCGAGCTCAGCCAAAGTTGCGATCATTGGCAAACGACCTACAAACTCCGGAATCAAACCATACTTAACCAAATCTTCCGCTTCTAGTTCACGAAGGCTGTCAGAGACTGTTTTCTCCTCATCCTTACCTTTCACAATGGCATTAAAGCCAATTGAACTTTTCTCGGAACGGTCACGAATAACCTGCTCAAGGCCCGCAAAAGCCCCTCCACAGATAAACAGGATATTTGAAGTGTCGACCTGCAGGAATTCTTGTTGCGGGTGTTTACGACCGCCCTGCGGCGGCACAGAAGCAACAGTACCTTCAATCAGCTTCAACAGAGCCTGCTGCACACCTTCGCCAGATACATCCCGGGTAATTGATGGGTTGTCAGATTTACGAGAAATCTTATCAATCTCATCAATGTAAACGATGCCCAGCTGAGCTTTTTCTACATCGTAATCGCACTTTTGCAAGAGCTTCTGAATAATATTCTCAACATCCTCACCCACATAACCCGCTTCAGTCAGCGTCGTAGCATCAGCAATGGTAAATGGAACATTCAGCAAACGAGCCAAAGTCTGTGCCAATAACGTTTTACCGCTACCGGTTGGGCCAATAAGCAGAATATTACTCTTGCCCAGCTCAACTTCACTGGAGTTGCTTTTCTGAAAGCGTAAGCGCTTGTAGTGGTTATATACTGCAACGGCAAGAACTTTTTTTGCCCTTTCCTGGCCGATTACGTACTCATCAAGAGCCGCACTCAACTCAGACGGAGTAGGTAATTGATCACCATTTTCCTGAGGCTCAACATCTTGTATCTCTTCACGAATGATATCGTTACACAGATCTACACATTCGTCGCAGATAAATACCGAAGGGCCTGCGATCAGCTTGCGTACTTCATCCTGGCTTTTGCCGCAGAATGAACAGTACAGCAGCTTACCGCTGTCATCTCCATCTTTACCTTTGATTTCGTCAGTCATTCGACTTCCTCGTATTACACATCAGGGGGTTGCCCTGTTTTGTCACTAACCTTTCAACACTCATTTCGAGTAATGACTGTGAATATGATTATAGTAACAAATATAAAAAATCATTATTCAGCGGAACGGCGATCTAGCACATCATCAATCAAACCGTAATCTTTCGCCGCGTATGGATCCATGAAGTTATCTCGATCTGTATCACGTGCAATCGTTTCCAAATCCTGACCTGTATGCTCGGCAAGTAAGGTATTCAGTTTATTGCGGATACTAAGAATCTCTTTCGTATGGATCTCTATATCTGTTGCCTGGCCCTGATAGCCGCCCAATGGCTGATGGATCATGACACGGGAATTAGGCAGCGCAAAACGCTTACCTTTAGCGCCACCGGCCAACAAAAAAGCTCCCATACTAGCAGCCTGACCTAGGCACATAGTGCTTACGTCCGGTTTAATAAACTGCATAGTGTCATAAATAGACATACCCGCAGTCACCGAACCACCTGGTGAATTAATGTAAAGGTGGATGTCTTTATCTGGGTTTTCCGCTTCCAGAAATAACAACTGCGCAACAACCAGATTAGCCATATGATCTTCAACAGGCCCAACCAGAAAAATGACTCGTTCTTTTAACAGACGGGAATAGATATCATACGCGCGCTCACCCCGTGCAGACTGCTCAACCACCATCGGCACCAGACTACTGAGAACATCCGCACCACCTTTTCCACCAAAATCCGTCATTGAAAACTCCTTAAAACGGAAAAAATAACCAGACACAAGATAATACTACGATACACACTACAGGCAAGGCCAAAAAAACCACTTGTGTCTGCCAGATAAACAAAAGCGGCAGCCAGAAAACTGACTGCCGCTTTAAAACTAATGCAAATAAAGCTTATTCTGCGCTTTCTTCAGCAGGTGCTGCAGGCTGTTCTGGCTTGATCGCATCTTCGTAGCTGATTTCTGTATCAGTTACGTTAGCCATTTCCAGAAGTTTGTCTACAACCTGCTCTTCCAGAACCAGACCTTTGATCTGACCCAGCATCTCTTCGTTACCCATGTACCAATCGATAACCTGCTGAGGATCCTGATAAGTTTCAGCCATTTCATTCAGAGTGCTCTTAACGCGCTCTTCATCAGCCTCAAGCTCATTTACCTTGATCACTTCCTGCATTAACAGGCCAATTTTAACACGACGCTCAGCCTGATCCTGGAACATCTCTTTTGGCAGAGCAGTGTGATCCATGTCTGAATCCGGGCCAGCAAACTGCATTACAGCTTGCTTACGCAGGCTATCAATTTCGCCGTCGATTAAAGCTGCAGGTACGTCGATCGGATTAATATCGATCAACTTAGAGAAGACCTGGTCTTTCAGCTTCATTTTTACAGCTTGGTTCAGTTCGCGTTCCATGTTTTTCTTAACTTCGGAACGGAAAGCTTCTTCTGTCTTCTCTTCAAGGCCAAACTTTTCATAGAACTCTTCGTTCAATTCAGCCAGAACCTGTTCAGATACAGAGTGAACCTTAACTTTAAACAGAGCGTCTTTACCCTTCAGGTTTTCAGCCTGATAGTTTTCAGGGAAAGTGACATTCAACTCTACATCAGCACCTGGTTTAGCGCCTGCCAACTGATCTTCAAAACCTGGGATCATGGTATTGGAACCCAGAACCAGATCCATACCTTCGCCTTTACCGCCATCAAAAGCTTCGCCATCAACAAAACCTTCGAAATCGATGCGAACACGATCACCTTCTGCAGCTTCACGCTCAACTTCAGCCCAATCTGCCTGCTGTTTGCGCAAAGTATCAATCATCTGATCCAGATCGGCATCTTTAACATCTGCAGATTTTCTTTCAATCTCAACAGATGAATAATCAGCAAGTTCAACCTGAGGATAAACTTCAAACTTAGCTGTGTATTCCAGGTTTTCACCTTCAACATCAGTTGTGAAGTCAATTGCTGGTGAACCAGCAGGAGTCAATTCTTCCTGCTGCAGAGCCTGGTAAAAGGTTTCCTGAACAACCTGACCAAGAACCTCTTCACGGATACCCTTGCCGTAGCGTTGCTTAACTACTTTTGTTGGTACCTTACCTGGACGGAAACCATCAATACGTACTGTACGTGCAGTTTGCTGGATGCGTTTGCTTACATCCTGATCGATACGTTCTGCAGGAACAGAAACCGTCATCAAGCGCTCTAGGCCAGAAGTCGTTTCAACGGAAACTTGCATGTAATGCCTCACAAAAATTTGTACACAATAATCTTAAACAGACCGACAAAAACTGCCTTTTTGGTCTGCACATCACTCGAAACGCGAGCAAAATTAAAGCGCGAAATTTTCCGGCAAAGGGGGGTATTAGTCAAGCAAACAGAAGAAAATAAATAATTAAGTTGAAATTAATTATCGCGATCAAGGCAAGAAGAGAAATAAGCTAATAAATCTGAAGAATAATGGGGTGGACAATGGGGCTCGAACCCACGACCGACGGAATCACAATCCGTAGCTCTACCAACTGAGCTATGCCCACCATTGCGCTTTCCGAAGAAAGATGATGCGGACGGAGACTCAAGCTCTTTTTTGCAAGCTCATGCAATCAAGACAAACCGAAAGCCATATTTCTTTGAAAAGTGGCCTGAAAGTGGCCAAAAACAAAGGGAAATTTTTACCCACTGTTTTTAATAATAAAAAATGGTGCGGACGGAGAGACTCGAACTCTCACACATTGCTGCACCAGAACCTAAATCTGGCGTGTCTACCAATTCCACCACGTCCGCATTTTTGACTTAAGAGATTGGGGTGGACAATGGGGCTCGAACCCACGACCGACGGAATCACAATCCGTAGCTCTACCAACTGAGCTATGCCCACCATTACTCTCTTAACTGACATTGGCACGCCCAGCAGGATTCGAACCTGCAACCTACGCCTTAGAAGGGCGTTGCTCTATCCAGTTGAGCTATGGGCGCCCGACATTATGTCAGCCCTCAATCAGCACTTAATTTAGCTTGTTTACTAAGCAATTCAAGCGCCTCGTCTTGAGGAGGTGCGAATAATATACAGCTCAAATTAGGCCGTCAACATTTTTTTTATCTATTAAAATAAACAGGTTATTTTCTCACCAATCTCTTTCAAAAATGGCTAAAAAGCAGTCAATCCTTTGATATTGTTATCTTTATTTTCCTATCCTCGGCACTTAAGTTTTCTATAAGCACTCAAATGCCCCTTGGCGCATTTTATCAACCATGAGAGAATTCAACGCAGAAACATTTTATTTAGGAAAAAACCTATAAATGAGCGCGAAGATAATTGATGGTAAGCAAATTGCTGCACAAGTTCGCCGTCAGGTTGCAGAAGGTGTTAAGCAACGTATTGAAGACGGAAAAGCGGCACCCTGCCTTGCTGTAATCCTTGTAGGCATGGACCCTGCTTCTCAGGTCTATGTAAGAAATAAAAAAAATGCCTGTAAAGAGGTTGGTTTTGAGTCTCGCTCGTTTGACCTCTCCACTGAAACAACACAGGATGAGCTGCTAAACCTTGTGGACGAACTGAATCAGGATGACTCTGTAAACGGCATTCTTGTTCAACTACCTCTTCCAGATCATCTGGATGGCAATCAGATTCTTGAGCGCATTCTGCCGGAAAAAGATGTCGATGGTTTTCATGCTTTTAATATTGGACGCTTAGCACAGCGTATGCCGGTATTACGTCCTTGCACACCCAAAGGGGTTATGACGTTACTTGAATCCACCGGGCAGGACCTTCATGGTATGGAAGCAGTTATTGTCGGGGCCTCTAACATCGTAGGTCGCCCAATGTCTCTTGAGCTATTACTCGCAGGCTGCACCGTCACAACCACCCATCGTTTCACAAAAGATCTGGAAGGACATGTAAGACGTGCCGATCTTGTAGTCGTAGGTGTTGGTATTCCAGGCCTGGTTAAAGGTGAGTGGATTAAAGAAGGCGCCACAGTCATTGATGTCGGTATCAATCGCCTTGATAATGGTCGTTTAGTCGGTGATGTCGGATACGATGAAGCAGTAAAACACGCTGGCTTCATAACTCCTGTTCCGGGTGGAGTTGGCCCAATGACAGTGGCAACCCTGATGGAAAACACTCTGGAAGCCGCTAACAAGCAGGACGCACCCTAAGCGAGATACACGAATAATAAAAAAGGCAGCTCTTCAGCTGCCTTTTTTACGTTTTAACTTTCCCGATACCAGCTTGTGCCTTCGCGACTGTCTTTAAGGATGATTCCCTGTGCCGACAAATCTTCACGAATTCGGTCAGCCTCAGCAAACTCTCTGTTTTTCTTCGCAGCAGCTCGCTGCTCAATCAGGACTTCAATTGCTTCAGCAGTTAAACCGCCCTCTCCTGCTTCACCTTGCATGAAAGCTGCAGGATCCTGTTGCAATAAACCCAGAATTCCGCCAAGTTTTTTCAACTGACCCGCCAGTAAAGAAGCGAGTTCAGACTTTTCGCGACTGGCTTTATTTAATTCATTGACCAATTCAAACAACACAGAAATAGCTTTAGGTGTGTTGAAGTCATCGTTCATTGCTTCAATAAATCGAGTTTCAAAATCATTTTCGATTTTGCCCTCAACAGCATCTACTTCTCGCAAAGCCTGATAGAAGCGCTCTAGCATCACCCGAGCTTCCTTCAGACTGTCTTCACTGTAATCAATGTAAGTTCTGTAGTGCACTCTTGCCAGGAAAAAACGCACTACTTCTGCGTTGTACTTTTCTAACACATCGCGAATGGTAAAGAAGTTACCCAGAGACTTAGACATTTTCTCTGAATTTACACGTACGGGCCCCGCATGCATCCAGGTGTTTACGTAAGTACAACCGTTTGCAGCCTCAGATTGTGCTATTTCATTTTCATGATGCGGGAATGGAAGGTCAGGCCCTCCGCCGTGAATATCGAAGGTATCGCCTAAACAACATTTTGACATAGCTGAGCATTCGATGTGCCAGCCCGGACGACCATTGCCCCATGGGGACTCCCAGCTAACTTCACCCTCTTTTGCGGATTTCCACAATACAAAGTCCAGAGGGCTTTCTTTAGCTTGTTCAACCTCAACACGTGCGCCGGATCGCAGTTCATCTACATTCTTGTTGGTTAACTTTCCGTACTCAGCAAATTTCTCAACACGGTAATACACATCACCGTTCTGAGCTGGATAGGCATAACCTTTATCCACCAACGTTTGAACCAGATTAATGATGTCTCCAATATGCGCAGTCGCACGGGGTTCCTGATCCGGTCTAAGTACTGAAAGAGAAGTCTCATCCTCGTGCATGGCTGCAATCATGCGCTCGGTCAGTTGCTGGGGCTCTTCACCATTCTCAGCTGCGCGCTTGATAATTTTGTCATCAACATCAGTGATGTTGCGTACGTATTCCACATCCCAACCCTGCGAGCGTAAAAAACGTGTAATGACATCAAAAGCAACCATGACACGTGCATGACCGATATGACAGAAGTCATAAACTGTCACTCCACAAACATACATTTTAATTTTACCCTCTTCGAGGGGTTCAAAAGGTGCTTTGGTTTTACTTAGCGTGTTGTAGATTTGCAGCATGTCTTGTGTACTTAAACTATTCTGAGGCTTTGAAAGGGGCAATATTATAGGGAAATTTACCTGAGCTGACAGTTATTTCTCCATCGAAGAAGCTGAACCAGGCAAACCCACCCTAATTTCCCCTATTGAAACATCGAGTAGCGGGCTTTTCTCCGAAGTCAGCAAGAGCTTGATATGCGCTCCAAATCGATCCCAAAGGATCGCCTCCCATTGAGCATAAATACTGAGTTTGTGGTACTGGGCTCGTGACCAATCTGGTTGTAATGGAGCATCTTGAATCAGCGGAACCAACCAAATAAAAGATTGGCCGAATATATAATTTTTTTCATAGCCCATTAAGACCAGATAATTTGTTTCTCGAACATAATCTGCTGCGGTGATTAAACCACCCACATCAAAGACGGATGATGAGGCCACACTCTGAAATGCTTTATGTTTATTTAAACGGTAGAGGTTGGTTTTTTGATCTCTGCGATTTTTGGTAAAAACCCAGAGCTCATTACCGACTGACGCCACCGCTTCACAGTCGTAGTTATGATCTTTAGCGCCGTTTTCTTTTCCCCTGTCTTTATATTCAAAGGTAAGCGTTTCAGCTGTAACACTTCCACCTGAGTTTGTGTCGATACGTTCTAACTGATCCCAGCGAACCTTATAAATCTGCAGTTTTTGACGATAACCACGGTTATTTCCACAATCGGCAACATAGAGGTACTCTTCATCCTGAGCCAACTCTTCCCAATCTATATTTTCCGCATTTGATACAAAGATTTTTTTCTGTAATTCAAACTGTTTATCCACAGCATAAAGATAGGGGCCATCACCACTGTCGTTGATAGTCCAAAGCAATCCTTTGCTCTGAGCCAGACCTGAAGTTTCCCTGACTTCATCAGCAAGCGTAGATAGAAGCTGAACACTATTCCCAAACGACACTTGCTGACCTTCATCTAAACGCTTTTCCTTTGATAAAGATGAACACCCACCCAGTAACGCAACCAGTAGAGTTAAATACGTGATTTTTCTCAGCATAATGTAATTGATCAACGATTATTCCCTGTTAGATAGGATTATTGCATCAGTATTGTATAAGTAAAATTGCTATTTCTTGCTACAAAATCAGTAATTCCGCTTAGTAAGCAGCATTTCAAAATTTATGTTTGAAAATTTTGAAATAAACTCCCGCGAACAATGAATATAAATCAGTCAACTTATAAAAAATTGCACGATACTTAATATCAGCAACATTTTCATAAGCTGTGGAGACACTCATGGAAATCTATAAGCGAGCACAACACTCCACGCTGATAGGGAAGAGAAATCAAAAAAATGCAGTAGCAACAGATTCATCCGTAGTCATCAGCAGAGAAACCAACAGATCAAGCTATAAACAAAGATTTAAATCACAACAGTCCAGCATAGGAAATAACAATCTGGAGTTGCTTTTCCAGGCGATTATTTTCCATTTCAACCACGTCTTTGAAGAAGATTTAGGTAAAACATCTTTAGACTCATTTTTAGAGCCTGGACAAGAGCTATCTATGCATTCAATTTCGGACAAGGTAGTGACTCTGACCACTGAGGTATTCAGGACGTATTTTGAATTACATCCGGAATTAACAGAACACAAAGCTCTGGATCAATTCATGAACATGGCTTATGCAAGTATTGAGATGGCGTTTGCCGATATTAAAGAGATACTGGATAATTTTCATCTGCTTGATGATGAAGCCGCGTCATTCCTAGACGATATCGCGGAAAATATTGCTGAAAAAAACAGCGAGTTTATAAGCAGTTTTGGATATATGTGCAATGAATCTTTCGTTAGTTCCATGCCGGATGATTCTGAAAAGCCAAGCCATTACTTATGGAGCAAGGAACTTCATTCGCACTAGAGTTCAAATATAAAAAAACGCCGCAATAGCGGCGTTTTTTTATGCGTAATTACTGGTTTAAATTAATGCAGATCGTCGTACTTTTTCCGTATTGCTACCAGTTTCGGCTGTATATCCAATGGCGCATAATTCATTGCCTGCTCGAATAACTCCTTGTTCTTCTCAGAGAGGCGTTCCTCTTCACTCATAGCACTAAGCTTTTCCATTGCTTCGATAAATTTAGGATGAACCTTTTCACTTGCAGTCATACTGAGCCCTCCCTTAAGGATATTCAAATACCCATCTTAATGAATGAAGATTACTGCGACATTCTATCAACACACTGCTGTTACTACAGCTGTTTTCTTCATAGTACATTAGAAAACCGGAAGCGCAATCTACTCCTGCCCTTCCTGATTTATTAGTTGCGATAAATAGATATCTCTCTTTCTACCCTGATTATGTCGCCATCTGCGCAAGCAGAAAAACTTTTGATCCGCTCTATATAACTGTTTGGCAAACCAAGCTGCTCAGCCCCTCTTAGAACATGTTGATGATACCAATCAAAGGGCTTCAGGCTTCTATCGATATGAAGCGCGCAATAAGTCCAGGCTGAATGCTTTTCGTCCTCAGCCCAAACTTCAACCTCTTTCCTTTCGTATCCAACACCGCAGTCTTCAACTCGATCAAGGTGACATAACTCACTATCCGATAACTGATAAAGTGCACCAAACATCTGGTCTTCAGCTCTGCCGGTAAAAAGCGCATCTGCTTTCGCAGACCCATCGGTTCCTTTTTTATGAAAACGTAACTGGAAGTAAGGCAACACCGCCACTCCCAATAACCGAGTGTTAGGTAATCTATATTTAATACGTTGCAAACTCATATTCGAGCCATAAGCAAAATACATCATATGTGGGGCCCGTATAGAAAATAATTACAATTATAGATTTAATTCAATATATCAAACCCTCGCCCTAGTACCAGTCAACGCTTTTTTACGCTTCTCTGCTGCGCTTTTTTCCCTTTTACTGGATGCTTACGTTTGGTCTGTTGTTTCCGATTAGCAGTTTTCGGTTTATTTCTTTCAGTAGGTTGCGCCACTCCTGGACTACGCCCCCTACTGTTTTTCTTTTTATCTGAACAGCTCTGCTCTTTTTCTTTTGCCGGAACAAGACAGCTTGAACTGTCTCCAATTAATTCCTGATACCCCATATCAGATAAAGCATCTCTGAGCACATCCCAATTCTGGGGATCGTGGTAGCGCAACAAAGCCTTCTGAACTTTCCTTTGCTTATCATTTTTAGGGGTGTAAAGTTTTTCACTCTTATAAGTCACCTGCTTAAGTGGATTCTTATCCGAGTGATACATCGCTGTAGCCAACGACATAGGAGATGGATAAAACGTTTGAACCTGATCTACTTTGAATTCATTGTTCTTCAGCCATTGGGCCAGCTTAACCATATCTTCATCTTCACAACCCGGGTGAGCAGCAATAAAATACGGAATTAAATACTGTTTTTTACCAGCTTCAGCCGAAAACTTATCAAACATGTTTTTGAATGCATCATAAGTCCCCATCCCCGGCTTCATCATTTTAGACAGAGTGCCCTCTTCGCTGTGCTCCGGAGCAATCTTGAGGTAACCACCCACATGATAAGTCACCAGCTCTTTGACATATTCCGGGTCCTCAACAGCAAGGTCATATCTTAATCCGGAAGAGATAGAAACCGTGTGGACACCCTTTACTTTACGGGCTTTTCTGTACAGTTCGGTTGTTGGACTGTGGTCTGTATCAAGATTAGAGCAAATAGTCGGATATACGCAGGAAAGCTTTCTGCAAGACGCCTGTATATCAGGGTCTTTACAGTTTAAATGGTACATATTAGATGTAGGACCACCCAGATCCGAAATTGCACCGGTAAAACCGGGAACCTTATCCCTGATCTCTTCAATTTCATTAAGTACTGACTCATGGGAACGACTTTGTATAATCCGCCCCTCATGCTCAGTGATTGAACAAAATGTACAGCCTCCAAAACACCCACGCATGATATTGATTGAAAACTTAATCATATCGTAGGCGGGTATCTTTGCCTGCCCATATCGCGGGTGTGGAATCCTCTGGTATGGAAGATCAAACACTTTATCCATCTCATGTGTTTCAAGAGGTATGGCAGGCGGGTTCACCCAAAGCTCTCGATTACCATGTTTCTGCAGTAATAACCGAGCGTTATGAGGGTTTGATTCCTGATGAAGGACTCTTGATGCATGCGCATAAAGGGCTGAATCTTTAGACACTTTCTCAAAGGAAGGCAACCTAATGTATGTATGATCAGGAAGTTTCTCCTTACCTTTTAATGGGGCAGGAATTATTCTCAGGGGCTGAGCTTCGTCATTATCACTTGTTTCTTTTTTATCGCACTCAGCACTATGATCATACTCATAAGGGTTAGGCAGTTTATCGATTGAACCCGGCCAGTCGATCCGAGTGGAATCTACTTCAATGTAACCTTCAGGAACATCATTCTTCAGAATTGCTGTTCCACGCAGATCATCTATTTGGTCAATTGGTTCACCTGCGGCTAAGCGCAGAGTTAATTCGACTACTGCCCTCTCTGCATTTCCGTATAAGAGAATATCAGCGGTAGCATCGAATAAAACTGAGCGCCGAACCTTATCACTCCAATAGTCATACTGAGCAATTCTGCGGAGACTGGCCTCTATGCCACCTAGGACAACAGGAACATCTTTATAAGCTTCTTTGCAGCGTTGACTATAGACAATGACCGCTCGGTCAGGCCTTTTACCACCGTTACCGCCAGGGGTATACGCATCATCATGACGGATACGCTTATCAGCCGTATAACGGTTTATTAGGGAATCCATATTCCCAGCAGTAACCCCAAAGTACAGATTTGGTTTACCCAATTCTTTAAAAGGTTCTGCACTAGTCCAATCAGGCTGACTGATAATCCCTACCCTGAAACCCTGGGCTTCAAGCACCCTACCAACAACGGCCATTCCGAAACTGGGGTGATCAACATAAGCATCACCGGTAACCAGGATTACATCACAACTATCCCAACCCAGAGAGTCCATCTCCTCGCGACTGGTTGGAAGGAAAGGGGCTGGTCCAAAACACTCGGCCCAGTATTTAGGATATGAGAATAGATCAGGCGCGGTACGAATCATTTGACTACAAGTTTCTGGGAAAAGGCTATTTTCCCAGAAACACAGTCAATGTCACAGCTCTATTTAGAGTTAGTCTTTCCAAGAGAGAGCAGAATTTCCTGCTTATCGATACGAGTGAAGACGATAGGCTTGTCACTTTCGGATGTGTAAAGCATCAACTGGTCATTATCCAGATGAAAAATCTCTACAGACTTTAGGAATTTAAAATAGCGGTTTTCATGATACATCACCGGATTTGCGCAAATATTGCTCGTGCTTTCAATCTCATCAAACACGATGAGTGAAGATACTGTTCGATAAAAGCCACGGTACTGATTACAACCGGCGAAGCCTGTAATCTTGCCCTGCCCCCTCAAAGCGATGGTTGTGGATACATCCGGTGGGATTCCTCGGCCTGCAACATCGACCGCTGCCCAATAACTTTCGTCTTTTGTATCCGAATCAGTTCGTTGAAAACTAATGCTATTCATTTGGTTGGGTATCAGTTTCTTCTCTGCACGAAGGATAACTTCATCTGCAAAAGTTACAGAAACAAGAGCCGTCAGTGAGCTATTTTCAGAAACCGGACTCGGTGTAAAAGTATAAGGGAGAGGAGCCAACCCATTGAATTTCGAAGTTTCCAGAATACTTTCACCAGATTTAATCTGGATTATGACCTGAGTCTTATCTGAAATCCTGCTCAACCCATTGTCTTCGATTGTTATCTGGGTTGTTCCAGCTTGGCGAACACTTGTCGACTGACAGCCAGCTACAGACAGAAATACTGCGAGGAAGAAAAAGACACGAAAAATATGTCGATAATTCAAAATTAAATCCTTTTATTCTTTCATGTTTATCAAGAAAGTTCGTCATCGATGACGTTATATAATAAAAAAGGCCAGCACTAAGATCTTATGTGCTGACTCTTCTAAGATAAATCAGTTCTTAAATATCAGCAACATCAAAATCGGCAACTGTATCCACATCTGCTTCATAATCGATTGATTCAATACCAAAACCAAACAATTTCAGAAACTCATCTTTATAAAGCTGATAATCAGTAATATCGAATAAATTCTCTGATGTAACTTCCGGCCAGATCTCTCTGCAGGCGTTTTGAACTTCATCCTTAAGCTCCCAGTCATCCATACGGAAGCGGTTACTATCATCAATTTCCGCTGTAGTTCCATATAAACCTGTCGCAAATAAACGCTGAACCTGTTCCATACAGCCTTCATGAAGACCTTTTGCCCGCATCACTTTAAAGCACATAGCCAGATACAAAGGCATTACTGGAATCGCTGAACTTGCTTGCGTTACAACTGATTTCAAAACGCCAATATTAGCCTGACCGCCCTGCTGTTTCAGTTTTGCGTCAATCTCTGAAGCGGCACGATCAAGGTCCTGTTTCGCTTTACCTAACGCACCATCCCAATATATTGGCCAAGTGATATCGGAACCAATGTAAGAATAAGCTACAGATTTACATCCCTCAGCCAGTACACCTGCATCACCAAGTGCATTCATCCATAGTTCCCAGTCTTCGCCACCCATTACGGTAACAGTCGCCGCAATCTCTTCCTCTGTTGCCGGCTCGACTTCAGCGTCGATAATGACATCTTTATTGGTATCAATAGCGGTAGACTTGTATGGCTGACCAATAGGCTTCAGGCATGAACGAACCAGCTCACCAGAATCAGGGAGCTTACGTACAGGCGATGCCAGAGAATAAACAACAAGATCCACCTGACCCATATCTTCTTTGATTAGATCAATGGTTTTTGCTTTTGCTTCATGAGAAAACGCATCACCATTCAGGCTTTTAGAATACAAACCTGCTGCTTTTGCTTCAGCATCAAACGCTGCAGAATTATACCAACCCGCAGTTCCAGGCTTACGCTCGGTACCCGGTTTTTCAAAAAAGACACCGATAGTTGCTGCATCACAACCAAAAGCAGCAGCAATACGAGATGACAACCCATATCCACTTGATGCTCCTATAACCAGCACACGTTTTGGCCCACCTTTAATTGAGCCTTGTTCTTGCGTGTAAGCTATCTGTTCACGAACATTGGCAGCACAGCCTGTTGGGTGTGTTGTTGTACAAATAAAGCCGCGAATTTTTGGTTTGATAATCATGATTTATCGTGTCTCAAATCCATTGTTTCTTTGGGAAAATAAGGCGCTAAGATACAGGATTTATTTAAAAGTTTACAGCAAAGCTTTTGACACACTTAATCAGTATACTGCTGCCAATCGGCCAGCACTTTAGTATCATGCTGACTTACTTTGTTAATTCGACCTTTGCGTATAGGAATAGCTCCATGCAGGAAATTCATGGTTATTATCTGGAAGATTTAGAAGTCGGCATGAGCGATAGCTTTGCCAAAACGATTACCGATGCAGACGTCTGCCTATTTGCAGGCATTTCAGGTGATACTAATCCCGTTCATATCAACGACGATTATGCGAAGACCACTATGTTTGGTAAGCGTATCGTTCACGGTATGTTTAGCGCAGCACTAATCTCAACAGTTGCGGGAACTAAGTTACCTGGCCCTGGTGCAATTTATGTGGACCAGTCGGTAAAATTCAAAGCACCTGTATTTATTGGTGATACCGCCAAGGCGACAGTGACGGTTCTTGAAATCGATTCTCGCAGAAGACGCGTAAAATGCTCAACTGAAGTACATGTTGGCGATAAGCTGGTTGCTACCGGCGCTGCCACATTCATGGTTGATAAACGCGGCGCTTAACCTTGAACCAAACAGCTTCGTTAAATTTAACGGGGCTGTTATTTTATTTCCCTTTCTTTAATTCTAAGTCCATCATTAAGCTTAAGAGAAATGACGGACACAGACACCATGTCAGATGATTCTGAGCTGACCCGATGTACCACAGAAGCCGCTCGCTATCGCCAGATGTTCGAGCATTCAACAGACATGCTTTCGCGCCATACGGCCACTCCTGATTGGATCTATATTGATGTAAGCCCTGCGTGCGAAAAGTTATTGGGCTACAAGCCAGAAGAGCTAGTTGGCACTTCCAGTTATGAGCAGATTCATCCTGAAGATGCTGACAATCTTAAACAACGAGCTGAATCAGTTATATACCGCCAAGGTATTTACACTAACGTTCATCGAATTAAACACAAGGACGGCTATTATGTTTGGTTTGAAACCACCAGCCGTACTATCCGGGATGATCAAGGGACACCTAAAGAAATAATCTGCGTCTCAAGGGATGTTTCTGAAAGGGAAATCGCTGAACAAGCAACTCGTCGTTTAGCACGAGTCGTTGAAGCATCATCAGACATGATTATGTTCTGTAATCACGATGATCAGATCCTCACCTATATGAATGAATCCTGCCTGAGTACATTCGAATTCCCGAGTTTTCCAGAGCATGAAATAAACCTGATGAGTTTATTCAATCCGAATGATTATAAAGACGTAATCAAACCTGCACTGGAGACAGCCGGTAAAGTTGGCAAATGGCTAGGCAGTGTACAGATGCAACTTCCCCACCCTATAAATGACAATAAACATGCGGAAGTAAGAGAGATCATTGGGCACCATAACAGGAATAAATCTGAATCGCCTGAAGTTGAATACTACACACTTATAGCCAGAGACATTACTCAACAAAAGTTAGCTGAAAAACAAGCCAATATACAGCAGCAGGAAATCACCCATATGTCGAGATATCTCTCTGTTGGAGAGATGGCTACTGGTTTAGCTCATGAGCTTAATCAACCCATGGCAGCAATAATTAACTATTGCAGAGGCACAAAACGCAGACTCAAAGACACAAGCACATACAACGATGAAATCGTCACTGAAGCAATGGACCTAATCGCTAAACAGGCTAAACGCGCATCTGAGATTATAAAAAGGTTACGTAGTTTTGTGCGTAAAAATGATTCAAAACAAACCCTGTTTTCTATTAACAAGTCTTGCCAAAACGTTTGTGACTTCTTGTCTCAGGAAGCTAAAAACAATGGTATTAGTTTTGAGTATGACTTGAGTAAAAACATGCCTCACCTTTATGCCGATAAGATCCAGATTGAACAGGTTCTGTTAAATATCATTCGTAATTCAATTGAAGCTTATAATCACACGCATAAAGCACTAAGACCGGTTGCCGTTTCCACGAAATATAATTCTGGACACATTCAAATAACGGTCACTGATACCGCAGGCGGAATTTCGGAAGATGCACAGCAATCGGTTTTTGAACCCTTCCAAACCTCCAAGTCATATGGCCTTGGCATGGGATTACCCATCTCAAGAACGATTATTGAAAATCATAGTGGGCAGATTTGGGTTGAAAGTGATGGGGTAACAGGTACAGAATTCAAAATCCGTTTACCTGTAGAGGAAAAATCATGACACTCCCCGATCAAAACACCGTATTTATTATCGACGATGATGATGGATTCAGGGAGTCTGTGCACTGGCTATTGCAAGCAGAAAACATCAACACCTGTGGTTATTCTTCTGCTAGAACTTTTTTAGAAACCTATAACAACGAGACAGGTTGTATTCTTCTTGATGTCAGGATGCCAGATATCAATGGACTGGCAGCGTTGAAACTGATCCGAGAAAAAAACATCAACATGCCTGTGATCATGATTTCGGGTCACGGGGATATTCCGATCGCCGTTCGTGCAATGAAACAAGGTGCTCAGGACTTCATCGAAAAACCTTTTGACGACGAACATCTAATTCGTGTGATTAATCAATGCCTATGCCAAGCGGGTGAAATATCTGAACATGAATCCCAACTTGCCATTGTTAAAAGGCATTTTGAAAGCCTTAGCCGACGTGAAAAAGAAGTAATGCAGTTGGTCGTTTCAGGCCTTTCCAACAAAGAAGTCGCTGAAACTTTGGAAATCAGCCCCAAAACAGTTGAAGTACACAGATCCAGAGTTATGCGGAAAATGGACTGCGACAATCTGGCAATACTGGTCAAGAAATCTGCGACTTTATCAAATTAAGTTTTTTCTATTGTTCTGTTTTTTTGATCCGAGTCATTTTTTTTCAAAGGTTAATACTTTAGTTGATTGCTAAGTTTTTTCCGCTGGGTAGAATGTGCCCAAAATAAAAACAATTACAACGAAACATGAAAAAAATATTAATAAGCGCATGCATGCTGGGCGATAAGGTCCGTTATGATGGTGGCCACCATCTAATTGATCACCCGGTCCTTAAACGCTGGAGAGAAGAAGGACGACTCGTTCCTATCTGTCCGGAAATTGCAGGAGGAATGGAAATCCCGCGCCCCGCCGCTGAAACTCAGTGCAAATTTCCAATTCTAATCACCACTCAGACGGGTGAAGATGTCACTCCACAATTTCTTACCGGTGCTGAAAAAACGCTGGAAATCGCTCAGCGGGAGCGTGTTAGTTGCGCCCTAATGAAAGCAAAAAGCCCCTCCTGTGGTAACCAACGAATCTTTGATGGTAATTTTTCCGGAAAACTAGTGGAAGGCTCAGGCGTTGCAGCAGCTGAACTGATGCGCAATGGCATTCCTGTTTTTAATGAAAAACAACTCAACGAACTCTTTGCTTTTGTAGAAGATTCTGAAAGGATACCCGCTTAACTTCTGAGCGGGTATTTTTCTCATGGAGCAAGAAATTCAAAAAGAGCTGGAAACCATCACCCGGCTAACCAACCTCGTCATCGATTTTTTTGTCAATTACAGTTTTCATGTAATTGGCGCCATCATCATTTTTCTTATAGGTCTTCTTGTCGCCCGCTGGGTTTCGCAACTGGCCCTTAAAATTTGTAATAAACATAATGTTGATGTCACCCTGGCCTTATTTATCGCCAGTACGACAAAATTACTGATTGTCGCCATGGTACTGGTTATCTGCCTTGGCAAATTTGGTATCAGTGTTGCTCCTTTTGTTGCAGCCATTGGTGCCATTTCACTGAGTGCAGGACTCGCCCTACAGGGTGTATTTTCAAACTATGGTGCTGGATTCACGATCATTCTCACCCGACCCTTTGTTGTCGGTAATACCATCGATATCAACGGTATCTCAGGCATCGTCACTGAAATCAGACTCGCATACACGGTACTTTCAAATGAAGATGGAGAGATGATCACTATCCCTAATAAACACATTGTGGGTGAAGTGATTGTTAATTCATTTGAATACAAAATAGTTGAGGCATCTGTGGGTATCAGTTATCACAACCAGCCGGAACAGGCGATTGAAGTCATTGTTTCTGCCCTAAAAGGTTTTGAAGAGATCACCTCCACCCCAACGCCACAAGTTGGTATTGAAGCTTTTGCAGATTCATCCATCAATATTGCATACCGGTATTGGATACCAACAGACCGTTATTTTGAGATTCAGTATCAGGTTAATCTGGCCGTCCTCAATGCACTGAAAGAAGCAAAGATCGAGATACCTTTCCCTCAACGGGAAGTAATCTTGAAACAGGCCTGAATTTTACTTGGCAGTTAATCTACAGCCCCCTACAATGTTGCGACTTTAAACAGAATTTGAATCGATTGAGTTACATATAATGCGCACAAGCCAATTTCTCATCTCCACAGTTAAAGAAACGCCATCTGATGCGGAAGTGATCAGCCATCAATTAATGTTACGTGCTGGTTTAATCCGAAAAGTAGCGTCAGGTCTTTATAACTGGCTGCCTCTGGGGCTTCGTACCTTACGCAAAGTTGAACGTATTGTTCGGGAAGAGATGGATAATTCTGGTGCTATGGAAGTTCTGATGCCTGCTATTCAGCCGGCTGAACTTTGGCAAGAATCAGGACGTTGGGAGCTATACGGTCCGGAACTACTGCGAGTTAACGATCGTCATAATCGTGAATTCTGCGTTGGCCCTACTCATGAAGAAGTTATTACAGATCTGATCCGTAGAGAGATTAAAAGTTACAAACAATTACCAGCTAACTTTTATCAGATTCAGACTAAATTCCGCGATGAAATCCGTCCACGCTTCGGTGTAATGCGTTCCCGGGAATTCATAATGAAGGATGCATACTCTTTCCATGTCGGCCAGGAATCACTACAAGAAACTTATGATGTAATGCACCAGACCTACACTAATATTTTCAGTCGTCTGGGCTTGGATTTCCGTCCAGTGCTGGCTGATACAGGTTCAATTGGCGGTGCAACTTCTCATGAGTTTCATGTACTAGCAGAATCTGGTGAAGATGATATCGCTTTTTCTGATAGCAGCGATTACGCAGCAAATGTTGAGTTGGCAGAAGCGCTTTCACCTGAAGGTGAACTTGCAGCTCCTTCTGTTGAAATGACAACAGTCGCTACCCCAAATGCAAAAACAATCGATGAACTGGTAGAACAGTTTAGTCAACCAATTGAGAAAACGGTCAAAACTCTGATCGTTAAAGCTTCAGATGAGAGCGAATCTGAATTTGTCGCACTTCTGGTTCGCGGTGATCACGAACTGAATGAAATTAAGGCAGAAAAGCTTTCTGAAGTAGCATCACCACTGGAGTTTGCATCAGAAGAAGATATCCGTGCACTGATCGGTGCAGGCCCTGGTTCACTTGGCCCTGTTGGTCTTAACATACCTTGTATAGTTGATCGCACAGTTGCCAAAACCAGTGATTTCAGTGCCGGTGCAAACATAGATGGTAAACATCTGTTCGGGATTAACTGGAATCGTGATGTAGACCTACCTGAAGTTGCCGATATTCGTAATGTCATCGAAGGTGACCCTAGCCCATGTGGTCAGGGTTCTCTGGTTATTAAACGCGGTATTGAAGTCGGACATATATTCCAGTTGGGTCAAAAATATTCTGCAGCACTCAAAGCAGAAGTCCTGGACCAGAATGGTAAGACAGCAACCATGGATATGGGCTGTTACGGTATCGGTGTTACTCGAGTAATCGCTGCTGCCATCGAACAGAATAATGATGAAAATGGCATTATCTGGCCTGATGCAATTGCACCATTCCATATTGCCCTGATTCCTATGCAATATGACAAATCGGCTGAAGTAAAAGAACTCACCGATAATCTGTATCAGGAGCTACGCCAAGCCGGTTATGACGTTATTCTTGACGATCGTGATAAAAAGACCAGCCCAGGCGTTAAATTTGCAGATATGGAGCTAATGGGAATTCCGCACCGTGTTGTTATTTCACCTCGTGGTATCGAAGCAGGAACACTTGAATACAAAGGCCGCAGAGAGGAAGAAAAACAAGATATTAAAATTGATGAGTTGGTAGCGATGCTGACAGGAAAAATTAACCTGTAAAATATACCTCCACAATTTACACTAAAAAGCCCCGCCGATGCGGGGCTTTTTAGTGCTTATAAACCCGATGTTTCAAGCATGTGGATAAGCATGGTTTTAAGCTTCAGAGGTTTAATTGGTTTATTTACCAACTGATAGCCTAAATCACGGATTTCCTGATTCAATTCCTGACTGTAATTGGCAGTAATCATTAGCACAGGTAAATGCTGGGACACCTCGGCTGTAACAATTTTCGCCGCATCTATACCATTTTCATCATTATCAAGATGATAATCAGCAATCAGCAAATCAACTGGATCTTCATCAAACTCCACTTTCTCTGCAAGATCTGTCACAGAATAAGCAGTGGTGACATTACAGCCCCAACCACTCAGCAGAGTATCCATTGCCCGGCAAATATCTTCATCATTATCGATTAACCAGATATTCACGCCACATAAATTGTTTGTAGCTATAGGCATATGAGGGCCGGAAGCCTCCATAGGTTGAGCAGGGACCCCAAAAGGAACCTCTACCGAGAAGACCGAGCCTTTATGCTCTATAGATTGAACACTGATCTCATGACCAAGCACACTGGAAATTTTATCTACAATGGCAAGACCTAAACCAAGGCCTTTATCCTGCCCGGGCTGATCTTTTTTAAGGCGCTTAAATTCCTGAAAAACTTCACCGATCTGCTCTTCTGGAATACCACTCCCTGTATCCCAAACCTGTATCAACAACTTGCCATCACGTCGTCGGCACCCAAGAAGAACCTTTCCGTTTTTAGTATAGCGAATAGCATTGGTCAGGAAATTTCTGAGAATTCGAGCCAATAACTGGGAATCAGACTTCACAACAACCCGGCAGTTAACATATCTGAAATCCAAACCTTCAGCGTTGGCTAATTCACGATATTCAGCTGAAAGGGTTTCAAACAAACTCTGAATACAGAAAGAGACCACATCAGGTTTTACTACGCCTGCGTCCAGTTTGGAGATATCAACAAGAGTTCTTAGGAGTGATTCAACATCATCCAGCGAGTTTGAAACTGATCGCGCTAGAGATTGATGATGATCCTCTTCGATTTTCTCTGCCAGTGCTCCCGAGAACAACCTTGCAGCATTTAACGGTTGCAACAAGTCATGACTGACCGCCGCAAGGAACTTAGTTTTAGATAAGTTAGCCTGATCCGCTTCCAGTTTCGCTTCACGTAAACGAGCTTCGACACCTGCACGTTCTTCAATCTCAGAGCGAAGCTGCTCATTCAGCTCGGTTAATTCTGAAGTACGTTCTTCAACTCGCTGCTCAAGCAATTGGTGAGACAATTTAAGCGCTTCCGCTGAACGCCTGCGCTCTGTGATATCCCGAATCATTACGAAGAAGCCGTCAGTATTACCATACTGATCTTTATTGGCGACATATGATTTCAATAGATAACGAGGTTCTTGAGCAACATTGGTTTGCCACACCTCGAACGTGACGTTTTCACCAGACAGAACCCGTTCAATGTAAGGTTTAAGTTCATTGAACTGCTCATCGGTGTACACGCTATGAATGCTTTCACCATTTAAAGCACCATGCTGTTTTCCAAACCACTCTTCATAAACTTTGTTAGCGAAGCGATAGTGCAAACCCTGATCCAGATAAGCGATCAATGCAGGCACGTTATCAGTTATCAACCTGATCCATTGTTCATTTTGTCTGAGGCTCTCTGCATATTGATGGCGCTCAGTAATATCAGTGTAGGTGTTTACAAATCCACCCTGAGGCATCGGATGGGTCCTGACCTCAATAACCTGACCGCTCTCCCCTCGTTGCTCGGATGCAAGTACTTCACCTTGCTGTGCCGCAGTCAACGCATGTTGCAAAATTGCATGGTTATCAAGCATTAAAGCAGCAAAGGGCGGCTGATCTTCAACCAGTGAGGCTTCAACCCCCGTTAAATTAAGGAAGCGATCATTCCAAAGCTCCACAGTTCCCTCTGGATTCACAAGTACAACACCCTGAGATAAGTTATCGACTGTACGCTGAAGAAGCTCTGTTTTTTCTGCTAATTCATACTCTCGCTGAGCCGTTTCCCGTTCTTTCAGAGCGGTAATATCTGTATAAAGAATTACCAAACCACCATCCTGGGTCGGCCGCTCACTCATCTGCACCCATCGTCCATCTGAAAGACGATAAACTGTACTGCCAATATTCGAGGATGGGTATTCTTCAGCAATCAGGCCGCTTTCTTTGGCCAGCCGGGTGATATCCTGAATCGTTGTACCGGTTTCAATACAGAGACCCGTAGATTTCCAGACAGAACTGAATTTACTGTTAAACTGTACAATCTTGCGGTCAGCATCAAAAAGCACAAACGCATCAGAGATACTCTCGATCGCATCAATCAGGCGCTGATTCGCCAGTGCAGCCAGTTCATTTGCTTGCTTAAGCGCGCGGTGGCTGCTTTTAAGCTCTGAAAGAACCATGTTAAGCGCTTCAGTTCTTTCCCGAACCTGCTCCGCCAGCACCACTGAATGTTCAAAAGCTGAATATGCATTCGTTCCCTGTGCACTGCCAGACTCCACGCGCTCAACCAGAACTTTATTAATCTTTCTGAGTTTGCGGTTTTCTTCTTCTAGGGCAACCAAGCGTGCATTTAGTGAGCTATCCTGCATCCAGATTTCTCCCCAGAGCTACCCCTGTGAATGTCTGGTTAATATGCATACCTTCCATCTGCTCACCATAGGTATTGAAACCAATGACATTATTATTTTTAAGCAGGTCTGATACGGAATCCTTATAACCTAAAAGCTCAGATTCCAGTTTTCTCAAAAAACAGTCACAACCGATAATCAACTGTGGCTCACCTATTTTTTTGCGAATACCATCCAGCTTTTGAATGAGATCAGAGGTCATTTCAGCCGGTTCCATAACCGTCATCACAATTCCATTTTCAACAGCGCAATAGAATTTCAGGCTCAGATCTTCATTTACTTGCTGAATCGAGCGAACAAAATATTCATCTCCTATTTTTACCGCGATTGGGTTAAGGGCGAATACTTCATGATTAAGGTCTTCAACAGGTATACCAATAACCCGGGCATACTCTTTGGCAGCGGGTTCAGCGTTCAATTCATAAACACATCGCGCATCAGCATCAGCTTCTGTAACGATGAGTTTTTCACCAAGGCTGGTCATATGATGAGTACTAAATACCTGGAAGTCATAAATTGTATTTACCAGCATGACTACTCCGGCACCCGTATGGAATTCTTCTTTATAAAACACATGGGTTTTAGCCAGGTGCCGGTCATCGCCGGCAGATCCACCAAAGTTAGGAATACTGCCTAAGGCCGAGTTCAGAGCGACCAGCACATTTTCTTCCTGAATAGAGAGACCATCAAACAGCGTGAGCGCAAAAGTATTGCCTTTGATGAGGGCAATTTCGTGTTTTCGACAACCCGCAATAAGCTGTTCAACAACCATCTGCGCGTCCGTTAAGCTGAATTCATCCAGACTTTCAATGAGAGCTGCTTCAATTGCGAATCCCGCAAGCTTAAAGCCAATCGCTGTTATACAGCCCTGCCCATAGCCCTGAGAAGTGATTTCACCAGCAGTTGTACAACCGGTTAGTGGTATCTCTTTGAATTCGTTATTTAATGCTGAAGCCAAATTATCCAGATCATATTCGGCAGAGCAAAAGAAAAGGATAAAACTGATTTGAGGGTCAGATAACTGCTGCTTTAATTCTCTAGCAGCTGCAAAAGGGTCGGAACTAAAACTAGAGGCGGTCTTAAAATTTGATTCGGCGCCCATTTTATTATTCTCCAAGCAGGGTCAAGCACAATTCTAAGACTTAAGAATAAATACAAAAATACTACTTCAGACCCTTATTTAAATACCATTAACACAAGCATAACCACTTGTTTTATTTTAAATAAAAAACAAACATAAACTTTAGTATGATTATATAAAATCACTTTAGATGGGTAATTAATGCCCTGAGTTTTCCAGGTTTAACCGGTTTATTGAGTACCGGCAACCCCATAGACCGAAACATCTGCCTACACTCTGTGCTTCTATCAGCGGTTAACATGACACCGGGAATTTCCTGATTAAACTCTTTGCGAAGTTCTTTAATAGCATCTGTTCCTATGGCGTTATCATCCAGATGATAATCAGCGAGAATGATTTCAGGAATAAAACAATCTTCCCGGCAAAGCTGAATGGCCTCTTTAGCTGTAGTCGCAATCATCACATTACAGCCCCACTGCTGCAGAAGGGCATACATACTTACGAGAATATTTTCTTCATTATCAATAACCAGGACGCTTGTGCCTGCAACAAGATCCGGAACTGCCTGAGAAATAGAAGGCTTTTCCCATTTATTATCCAGCCGCTTAGCAATAGGCACCTCAACAGTAAAAAAAGAGCCTTTACCCTCAATCGAGTGGACTGTTAACGGGTGCTCAAGAATCTTTGCAATCCGATCAACAATAGCGAGACCTAAACCTACGCCTTGTCGATCCTTTCCCTTATCTCTGTCCAGCTGATGAAACTCTTGAAAGATATGTTCAATCTTATCTGCCGGGATACCCTCCCCCGTATCCCAGATTTGGATAGAGATTCCTTCAGGCTTCCTTCGACAACCCACTATGACCCTACCACTGTCCGTATAACGAATCGCATTACTGATAAAGTTTCTGATAATTCTGACCAGAAGTCGGGAGTCGCTACGGATACAAGCAGAACACTCCATATAAACCAGTTCCAACCCCTTACTTTCAGCTACGGGTTGAAATTCAGTCGTGAGGCTGGACAGAATTTGATTGAGATGAAACTCACTGATATCAGGCTTTACAGCCTGCTGATCCAACTTAGAAATATCTAACAGATCTGTTAGAAGTTCTTCTGCATTATCCAGAGCCAAATGCACCCTTTCCACCAGAGTAGAATCATCTTTAGGTAACTCACGTTCTCTGAGTGCAGATATGAGCAACCTTGCCGCATTCATTGGCTGCAAAAGATCATGACTTGCCGCGGCAAGATACTTATCTTTACTGTTGTTAGCCTGAACAGCCTGATCCTTGGCAATTTTAAGCTCCTGTTGAATATGCTCTCTATCCCTTATCTCTTGCCACAGCTTATCGTTTAAAGAAACCAGTTCCTGAGTTCTGTTCTGCACCCTGGTTTCCAGTTCTTCATTCAGCTGCTTCAACTTATTCTGGGCATTCTTCCTTTCGGTCACATCCTGTACAAATGCCTCAATAATGAGTGGGCTTTGATCTTCACTTTTCTTCAATAACGCGTTGATCGCAACATGTATTACCTGACCAGCATCGGTTTGAAATGTAGCCTCCATGGCTCTGACACTGCCACACTTTTTCAACTGGAAACAAAATCGCTCATAACAGATTTGATCAGCAAATAAGTGTTCACCGATATGGGTAATAGATGAAAGAAAGTTATCTAATGAGGAGTAACCACAAATTCTGGCGATGGATGGGTTCGCACTGATAACCCGGCCTTCCAGCTCTGCCTGAAAAATTCCGTGGAGTGCATTTTCAAAGAGCCATTTATAACGATTTTTCTCTTCCTCAAGCTCTTCGAGCTTATCAACCAGCTCTGGGTAATAACTTTTACGTGTTGAATGGTTACCAAGACCTAACAGGCTGGCAACTGCCTCATCATCCATATCAGAGTGCTTCTTCATAAACCACTGCTACGTCGCGCTTATTGGATTTCCTGGGATTTGTCAGCATGCAGGGATCCAGAATGGCATGTTCGGAAAGAAATGGAATATCGCACGCGGCAACACCGCTTTCTTTCAGTTTCTGCGACAGCCCAACCTCCGCTTTCAAATTAATCACATGCTGAATTAATTTATTCTGAACCTGCTTAGAATTTAAACCTGCTATTTCAAGCTTGAGGGCATTGGCCACTACTTTGAAGCGATCCTCAGCATCTTTGAAATTATAATTAATGACATGCTCGAGTAGCATCGCATTACACAACCCATGAGGCAGATCCAGATAGCCGCCTAAACTATGAGACATGGCATGCACGGCGCCGAGGATTGCATTTGAAAAAGCGAGCCCCGCTTTCATGGAGCCGAGCATAACCTGCTCTCTCAGCTGCAGATCCATTGGATTGCTTACCAGGCCTGCAATGTTTTCATTGATCAGCTTCATTGCATCTAGAGCATGCATATCCGTTAAAGGACCTGCTCCTGTCGAAACAAACGCCTCAATCGCATGCACCATGGCATCTATTCCCGTACAGGCACTTAGGAAAGGATCCATTGTCATGGTCGTTTCGGGATCGATCAAAGCCACATCCGGCACTACTGATTTACTGACAATCGATATTTTTACTTTTTCTACCGGATCGGAAATTATGGCAAACTGAGAAACATCGGCAGAGGTCCCTGCTGTTGTAGGGATAAAAATAAGTGGCGGAATAGCTACATTAATTGTATCTATCCCTTCGAAGTCAAGAATATGCCTGCCATTAGAACTGACAATACCTATGCCTTTAGCACAGTCCATTGGGCTGCCGCCACCAACTGCAACAATGACATTGCAATTGTTCTCCCGATAGACCTCCACCCCCTGCATGACTTCATCAGCTCTTGGGTTTGGTGATACATCGATGAAAGATACATGTTCAATGCCAGCTTCGGTTAAGGTATCGGATACATCTTTTAACCAGCCCGCTTGAGTAACCCCTGGATCAGAAACCAGCAATACCTTTTTGGCACCAAAGCTTTTTGCATAGTTAGAAACGGAATGACGAGCTCCCACGCCAAAAATAATTTCGGGAGATACGAACTTTCTCAGGTTTGAAATGTCACTACTCATTAAGCGCTGCTCTCTAGTTATCAATATGGAGCATTCATCTTTTATCCATGCTGCTTTGATTCCAGTAACAAAAACTGTAAGAATTCAGCAACACTTTTGTCTTATAATTCGGTGCTACACACGATAACGCATTCGCGTAAAAAACACTAACTTCAGTAGTACTCCCAGTAGCAAACCCTTAGTACTCATCCTTCAACACCTTATCGGCACACCCATTGTTAGTAAAAGTAGTACGGCACCAAGGTTCAAAAACAAACCGCCCATTGCCGGATTCTTAACTACTGCCCAATCTTAATAATCGCTCCATCGTTTAACAATAAAACAATCCGTAATATCGGGGGCGACATGAAAAATAATAAAGCTAAGCTGCTTGCAGCAGCAGTAGCAATGGGCATGAGTGTACAGGCTAGCGCAGCTATCGAACTGTACAACCAGGACAACACAACTTTTGCTGTTGATGGCCTATTCAATGCTTTCTACGTTAACACTGACGATGACACTACAGGCGATTCTAACCGTGTTCGCATGGGCTTCCTGCCTAACTGGATCGGTTTTAACGTAACTAAACAGATGGACGATCTGAAACTGGGCGGTCGCTCTTCTTTCTGGATTACTATCAACGACGGTACAAACAACGTTACTGATACTGCTATCGATGTTCGTCAGTTCTACGGAACTGTAGACGGTGATTTCGGTCAGGTACTGTTCGGTAAAGACTTCGGTCTGTACGCTCGTACAAACATCTTCTCTGACGAGCTGCTTCTGGGTACTGGTCTGCCAATGCCAAACACTGGCGGCGTAACATTCGGTAACATCTCTATCGGTTACCCATACGCTACTCCTAATGCACAGATCACTTACCGTTCACCTGTATCTAACGGCTTCCAGCTGGCAGTTGGTATACTGGATCCAGATAACGGTGAAGGCACATCTTACTGGACAGACGCTAACTCTGACGGTTTACAGCAAGCCTCAGAAGTTACTTCAGGTGTTGGCGAAGACGCTAGATTTGAAGCCGAACTGACTTATGCTACTGATTTTGATGGCGGCAAATTCAACGCTTGGATTGGTGCCGCTTCCGGCGAATCCAATGTTGACGGTGGCAGCGTAGAAGGCATTGCCTTCGGCGCGCGCGTTAACATGGGTGGCTTCCAGCTGACAGCTTCTGGCTTCGACCAAGAAGGCATCAGCTCAGTTCTTGCTGATCGCACAGTAGGCAGCAGCGTTGAATCTGACGGCTACCTGGTACAGGCTTCTTACTCTGCAAACGGCCACCGCATCGTACTGTCTCACGGTGAGACTGATACAAATGCAGCATCTGAAAATGAGCTGGATTCTATCGCTTACTTCTACAACGTAAACAGCAACCTGATTCTGGTAGCTGAATACGACATGTACGATAGCTCAGCTAACAACGACACTGATCAGTTTGCAATCGGTGCTGTTATCACTTACTAATCCTAAGATTAAGTAAGTAATAAGCTATACGTTGGCCGCAACTCTGCCCCCCCTTCACAGAGCTGCGGTCAATTTTTTTGTATCACACATTATCTTCCTATCTTGATACAGCTTGCATAATAAGCAACCCATCCCAAAGCCAGCCTCATTAAATATAAAGCCCCACTGCTAAAGTATTAGTCAATTTCCTCCTGTTGCAGAAAGGTATTAACCCTGGCAATTCTGGATAATTAAATCATTAAGGAATGCATCTGATTCTTTACATCCACTCTGGCATTTTGAGTATCTATCTAAGAGCTCTAACCGTCGTACTTCGCCTGCTTCTGCAGGCTTTTTTTTGCCTATAATAAGCCGGGGCAATTAACCCCCCATTACCTTCTGGTAAAAACCGAGCTCTTCTTTAAGAACCTTTATCTGATTGTCCCTCTTTCTGAAACCATGAGCTTCATCTTCAAAAAATACAGCTTCAATTGTTAATTGCTTTTGCTTTAATCTTTCGATCATCTGCCTAGTCTGATCTGGTACTACAACACGATCTAATTCACCTTGAAAGAAGATCACAGGGCATGAGATATGTTCCGCTTTATTTACCGGAGCCAATTCATAGTAACGGGCTCGATCCCTCTCAGGATCACCTATTAACCAATCCAGATATCTGGACTCAAACTTATGAGTAGCAGACGTAAGTGAAAGAGGGTCTGTAACACCATATAAACTGGCACCGCCTGCAAAGCAGTCCAGCTCAGACATAGCATTAAGAGCGCTGTACCCTCCGGAGCTATTGCCACGAATAAAAATAGCGTCAGGGTCTATCTTCCCCTCTTTACTCAGCTGCTGAAGAGAAACCCGAATATCTTCTATCTCAATCTCTCCCCACTTTTGATGCAGAGCCATTCTGTAATCCCTACCGTAACCACTGCTGCCGCGGTAATTCAGATCCAGTACGGCAAAACCTCTATGGGTCCAGTATTGGATTTTCAGGTTAAGTACCGGATAAGTACTCGCAGTAGGCCCTCCATGCAGGAACACCACAACAGGAGTATGTTCCTCTAAGTGATATGCAGAATTCTTAGCCGGATAGAAATACCCATAACTCTTATCTTTCTGCCCGAACTCCATAGGAACGGGACTTGAGCATTCAGATTTACATAATGGAGAGGTGTTAGCGGAGATAACAGCAACCTTCAGATCGCCCTTTGCAATGGATATAACCTGAGGTAATTTGTCCGGGCCTGCTGCCACACAAAACACCCGACCATTAAATACTGATAAAGACCTGAATTGCGTATAGCCAGAAGGTGTTATGTCCTTGTCAGCGTACTTTAACTTAGCACCATCGTGAAGCTGCTCTACCCAAACTAAACCATCTTCAGTAACAACATAACTTGATAGACCAGATTGCCAGGGCGCTGGCATCATATCCGCTTTCACGTTCAGATGATGTGCAAGCTCCCCACTAAATGAGCAGGTGTAGATATTCCACCAACCTGATCTATCTGAAATATAACTAAGCCGGTCTTCTGTATGAAAACACGGCTGAGAAACGGATTCACCACCCATAGCCCCAGCTATGACTTCGCAGTGAAACAACTCACCCGTTTCATCAAATTCAGCGATATACAGCTGAGTACTGGTCCATGGCTGCTCAGGGTGATTCCAACCTACAAATGCCAAATATTCGTCGGTTCCAGAGATTTCAGGGTAAGCATAAAAGTCATGCTCCTGATGTAAAACATCAAGCGCCCCTGTATTGATATCGACTGAGACAAGGCGATTGATAACTTCTTTACCACCATGAAGCTCTTCAACAGCGATCAACCTGTTACGTTTTTTATCCCAAACGGGCTCAATAAATCTGGATAGTTTCGATTTAGTAAGCTGCTCTGGCTGCTCACTTTTATAAGCGGACTGAAGATACAACTGCTGATCAATAGCATTAACAAAAGCTAAACGTTCCCCTATTAAACACCAGCCCCTTCCGCCGTATTCATGAACCTTGCTTTGCACACTGAAACCATCAGCTGTCAGCTCAGTTACAACGCCTCCGCTATAACGGCAAATGAGATTCCGTCCTTGTTGGTCAGGCCGCTGCTCTACCCAGTAAAGATCACCCTCATCGGAACACCGTAACTGACTGTAATCAATGGAGGCACTTATGGCTTGCTCTTCTGTAAGCTCTGACTGCCAGAAACCGGGCTTAATTTCTTTCATAATTAACCAATAAAAAAGGGATCAAATTGATCCCTATTATTCTTTGTTCAAGCATCGCTATACAAGAGTAAAACTAACCACCTTTGGCAAATACCTTAGAATTACGTTCATTGCGGTAGTGAAATTGATCCGGATTATTGACCACAGATTCAGCCTGCTTTCTGGCTTCCAGAATCTTGTGATGATCCGGAGACTTGCTGCACACGGGATCCGCATTGTGCATATCACCCGTCAGCATATACGCCTGACAGTGACAGCCACCCAGATCATCATCCTGCTCATCACAGCTTCGACAAGGCTCTTTCATCCAGCCTTTGCCACGGAAGTAGTTAAAGCCAGGGCTGTCATCCCAGATCTCTTTTAAACTCATTTCCGTAACGCTCGGGAAGTCGATCGGTAACATACGCGCACTGTGGCAAGGTAACGCTTTTCCATCCGGTGTAACCGTCAGGAAGACTTCACCCCAGCCATTCATGCAACGCTTTGGCCGCTCCTCGTAGTAATCTGGGGTTACGAAGATCAGCTTAATTGGATTGCCTTCCGCTGCAAGCTTGTCCCGATATTCATTGGTTATGCGCTCTGCCCTTTCCAGTTGCGCCTGAGTTGGCAGAAGCTGCTCAACATTTTCATGCGCCCAGCCATAATACTGGCAGGTGGCAAGCTCCACATAGTCCGCTTCCAGCTCAACACAGAGTTCAATGATGCGATCAATACGGTCAATGTTGTGACGATGGGTAACAAAGTTCAGCACCATAGGGTAACCCTGAGCTTTAACCTCACGCGCCATCTTCAGTTTCTGATCAAAAGCTTTTTTCGAACCCGCCAACATATTGTTAACCGATTCATCACTGGCCTGGAAACTCACCTGAATATGCTCAAGCCCGGCTTTGTGGAACTCAGCCATTTTGCGTTCATTAAGACCAACACCGGAAGTGATCAGGTTGGTGTAGTACCCCATTTCATTGGCACCACCGATTAGTTCGATCAGATCCTGTCGAACTAAGGGCTCGCCACCCGAAAAGCCCAGCTGTACGGCGCCCAGTTCACGCCCCTGCTGAAAAACATCCAACCATTGCTGAGTGGTCAGCTCACCACCGAAATCGGCAAAGTCGAGCGGGTTTGAGCAGTACGGACACTGCAAAGGACATTTGTAGGTCAGCTCGGCCAGCAACCAGAGTGGCTGACCGTGGCTTTTGTCATCGTTCTGTGTAGTCGCTCCGCTGTTCAGCTGTGGCTGAGCGCTACAGGGTGATCCAGTGTTGCTCATAAGCGCCTCCAAGGAATTCCAGAATATCGGCACTGATATCACCCGCATCTGGAAACTTAGCCTGCAATGCATCAGTGATCGCCTGAACGCTGCGTTCACCATCTACCAGAGCAAGAATTTCACCTGCGGGCCCATTCAGTTGGATCATACCTTCAGGATAGAGCAAAACGTAACAGTCCTGTGCTTTCTCCCACTGAAATCGGAACATCTTGTTAAGAGCCGGAATCATATCCGGCTCGACCTGAGTATTAACTGAGGTTGTCTGTTCACTCATTAAACAGACCCCGGTGATACACCTTATCACTGGTAACTGTGTGATATGGCGGGCGATCCATTTCATAGGCCATCGTCATGGCATCTAGCATAGTCCAGAGAACATCCAGCTTAAACTGAAGAATCTCCAGCATACGATCCTGCTGCTGACGCGTAGTGTAATGGTCCAGAGTAATATCCAAACCGTGTTTCACATCACGGCGCGCTTCGGTAAGACGGTTACGGAAGTACTGATAACCTTCTTCTTTGATCCATGGATAATGCTGCGGCCAGGTATCCAGACGGTTCTGATGAATCGTAGGCGCGAAAAGTTCAGTTAGTGATGAACTTGCCGCTTCCTGCCAAGTGGCACGACGAGCAAAATTGATATAAGCATCCACTGCAAAGCGAACCCCCGGCAATACATGCTCACCAGAAAGGATCTCTTCACGAGTAAGACCCACTGCCTCACCCAGGCGTAACCACGCCTCAATGCCACCTTCTGCGCCTTCATAACCATCGTGATCCAGAACACGCTGTACCCAATGCCTGCGAACATCTCGATCTGGGCAATTTGCCATAATCGCAGCATCTTTCACTGGAATGCTTATTTGATAATAAAAACGATTGGCTACCCAGCCGCGGATCTGTTCCGGCGTGCTTTTACCGTCATACATAGCAATATGATAAGGGTGCTGCGTGTGATAAAAATCACCTTTAGCTCTTAACGCCGCTTCAAATTCATCCCGGCTCATTGGTAACTGTTCGTTTGCTTGACTACTCATAATACACTTAGCCTTTTTATTCTATTCCACGAACCCCCAGAGGGATTAAAGCTCGATCGACATGCCGTCGTAAGATACTTCAATTCCGTGCGACTCTACTTCCGCACGCTCTGCTGAATCTTCATCCAGAATCGGGTTGGTGTTGTTGATATGGATAAGTATCTTGCGCGGTTTTTCCAGCGTATCCAGATACTCAATCATGCCACCCTCGCCTGATTGCGGCAGATGCCCCATCGCTACGCCTAACTTATCGCCGACACCGGAAGTGATCAGCTCATCTTCCGTCCAGATGGTGCCATCCACCATCAGTACATCAGCGTTTTCCATATAAGGACGCAGGTGAGGTTCAATCTGGCCTAAACCAGGTGCATAGAACAGAGTTTTGCCCGTCCGGGTATCTTCGATATGGATACCGATATTATCACCTGGATGGGGGTCGTCACGGTGTGGTGAATACGGCGGTGCACTGCTCAACAGCGGCACTGCAGTCAGTTTCAGTTCCGGTACTTGCGGAATCACGAAACTGTTTTCGTTCTCACCAATTGGAATACGGTTAATGTTATTACCGCCATTCCAGTGTTTCAGCATGTTAAAAGTTGGGAAGCCCGTACTCAGATCCTGCTCAACCATCTCGGTACACCAGATGTTATGCGGACAACCTTCACGCAACATCAGCAGGCCCGTTGTATGGTCAATCTGACTGTCCATATAAACGATCGCTGAAATACCCGTGTCACGAATCGCACGATTCGGCTGCATAGGGCCAAAATTAGCCAGCTGCTCACGAATATCGGGCGAAGTGTTAAACAGAATCCAGTTCTCACCGTCAACACTGACAGTAATAGAAGATTGGGTGCGAGATTTTGCGTTGAGCGTGCCAGCTCTGAACCCGGCACAGTTGCTGCAGTTACAGTTCCACTGAGGAAAACCACCACCGGCAGCGGAGCCTAATACTTGTACTTTCATTGTTATTATCTTTAACCGTCTGAAGTCCTGTTGCCTACAGGGGGAGGATGAGGTGCATCATGCAGAGTTTATATTTGGTTCCTTCCAAGATGAATTACCCCGACAGATGCCGGGGTAATTCAGAAAATCATCAACAGATCTCTCTATTAACGGTTTGCGAAGTACATAGTTACTTCAAAACCGATGCGAAGATCTTTATAAGCTGGCTTAGTCCACATTGTGTGCGTCCTCTTTTTTGTTATTTAATGGTTAATACAACAAGGATAATAGAAAGGCTACCGCTCCTCATATATGGTACTTTGGAACGAAAAATCTAATCTTTTTTGTTTATATGTATTGCCTATCCATCTTTTGAGTTTTCCTGACCTTTTCAGGAAGCTTCTGCATACCTTTAAGTATAGTCCAGTTTCAGGCATTCTGTGCATCTGCAAAACAATATCTTTTCACTGGGATCTAGCGATAAATTACGATGAAAACAATCTTAGTCACCGGCTGCTCCAGTGGCATTGGTTATTACTGCGCCAAAGAATTACAGAAGAGCGGCTATCAGGTTTTTGCAACCTCACGCAATGATACAGACGTTAGCAGGCTGCAAAAGGAAGGCCTGAATGCATACCGGCTTGATCTTAGTGACAGTAAATCTATCGACGACGCCCTGAAATGGGTATTAAAGCAAACCAACGGTAAGCTTGATGCCCTGTTTAATAACGGTGCATATGGCCAGCCAGGCGCTGTTGAAGATCTCAGTAGAGACGTTCTGCGCCAACAGTTCGAAACGAACCTTTTCGGAACTCACGAACTAACCAGCAAATCTATTCGGATAATGCGCAACCAAGGGCATGGCAGAATCATCCAGAACAGCTCTGTACTCGGACTCATCACACTTAAATACAGAGGCGCTTACAATGCCTCGAAATTTGCCCTAGAGGGTCTCACCGACACGCTACGCCAGGAACTCCACGGAAGTAATATTTTTGTCAGCCTGATAGAACCTGGTCCGATAGAAAGTTTATTCAGACAAAACGCCCATAAAGCATTTAAGCAAAATATCACCATTGAGGGCAGCGCCCATCAACAGGTTTATGAAGCCGTTGAACGCAGACTTGCGAAACAGCAAACAGAAAGGAAAAAAGATCCATTTACACTCGGCCCTGAAGCAGTATTAAAGCCTCTTATACATGCCCTTGAAAGCCAAAAACCCAAAGCACGGTATTATGTAACATTTCCTACCTGGCTATTCGCAGCACTCAAACGCATACTTCCCAACATAGTGCTGGACTGGATCCTGATGAAAGTTTCCGACGACGAGAACAAATAAAAAACCGCCCTAAGGCGGTTTTTTATTGAACCCTTCTGCCTGAAAAAATGCGGTCCGAAGACCGCTTGCACAGAGCTAAGGGTAATACTCTTTTTTGCAGATTACTTCGAGATAAGACCGATGCGACCCATCACATCTTCCATCACAGAAAGACTGGTTGGATCATCAATGGTTGATGGTACGGAGTAATCCTGTCCATCCGCAATCTGACGCATCAGTTTACGCAGAATTTTGCCAGAACGGGTCTTAGGTAAACGATCAACTACAACCGCTTTCTTGAAGCAGGCAACCGCACCAATCTCCTTACGAACCAGTGCAACCAATTCCGCCTCTAAATCTTCGTCGGAGATCTCAATGCCGTCTTTAAGTAATACAAAGCCAATTGGCTGCTGGCCTTTCAGAGCATCATTAACACCAATTACGGCGCATTCAGCAACCGCGTTATGGCCTGCAACGATCTCTTCCATCTCACCCGTAGAAAGACGGTGTCCCGCAACATTAATTACGTCATCAGTACGCCCCATGATGAACACGTAACCATCTTCATCTTTGTAACCGCCATCACCCGAGCAATAGTATCCTGGGAAATCAGTCAGATAACCTGTACGGAAACGCTCAAAATCACCCCATACGGTCGGTAGGCAGCTTGGTGGCATTGGAAGCTTAATTGCGATAGCCCCCTGCTCGCCTGCAGGCAGCTCATTACCTTCCGGATCAAGAATCTGAACATTAAAACCCGTTACCGGAACAGTTGCAGAACCCGCTTTAGGCTCTAATGTTTCGATACCTGTCATATTGCCGCAGATAGCCCAACCTGTTTCAGTCTGCCACCAGTGATCAATAACCGGCTTACCCGTTACTTCCATTGTCCAGTGATATGTTGGAGGATCAAGACGCTCACCTGCCATGAAGATCGTATCCAGATTAGACAGATCGTAGTTTTCCAGCAGTTTACCTTCCGGATCTTCTTTTTTGATCGCACGGAAAGCGGTTGGAGCAGAGAACAACACTTTAGCTTTGTACTCTTCACAAACACGCCAGAACGCACCCGCATCAGGAGTACGAACAGGCTTACCTTCATAAACAATTGTGGTGCAACCAGCGAGAAGAGGCCCATAAACAATATAGGAATGCCCCACAACCCAACCCACGTCCGAAGCAGCCCAGAAAACATCACCAGGCTTTACGTTGTAGATTGATTTCATAGAATACTTCATCGCTACAGCGTGGCCGCCGTTATCACGAACAACACCTTTCGGTTTACCTGTAGTACCAGAAGTGTAAAGAATATAAAGCGGATCTGTACCCTTTACTGGTACTGGCTCAGCGGGCTCTGCCGTAGCCATTGCTTCAGTCCAGTCAATATCACGACCATCAACCATTGAAGCTTCAGCCTGTGGGCGCTGAAGAATGACGCACGCATCTGGCTTATGAGCTGATTTTTCAATCGCCTGATCCAGCATCGGCTTGTATTCGATCACTTTTGAGATCTCAATGCCGCATGATGCAGAAACAATAACTTTTGGTTCTGCATCATCAATTCTCACTGCCAATTCATGTGGTGCAAAGCCACCGAACACTACAGAGTGAATTGCACCAAGGCGAGCTACTGCCAGCATTGCAACCAATGCTTCTGGCACCATTGGCATATAAACAACGACACGGTCGCCCTTCTCTACACCCTGTGCTTTGAGTACACCTGCAAACTTCGCCACATCATCACGCAATTCGCGATAAGTGATCTTTCTTTTTGTACCAGTTACAGGAGAGTCGTAAATAATTGCATCATTATCTGCCAACCCGTTTTCTACATGGTAATCCAGCGCCAAATAAGAAGTATTCATTTCGCCATCCGCAAACCAGCGATGAATACCATTAGCGTCCTGTGAAAGGATCTTTTCGGGTTGTTTAAACCATGCCAGGTCTTGTGCTTTCTCTCCCCAGAAAAGCTCAGGGGTTTCGATAGATTTCGAATACTCTGCTTGATAGGACATGTATTGAGGCCCTTTATTATAAGTTAACGGTCAGTCGTTATGATGGAAGCTATATTATTATTGTAGACACTTCCGCGAATTTGTTGACACACTCTAACTGAGTTAAAAACAGATTTATCTAAGACAAAAGGTTTATAAGCAGCTGCAACAGGCGAGAAATAGTTAACAATCAACCCTGCACAGATCCCTATTAACATAGAAAAACCCTGAGATTGTCGACAATCCCTGCTATAACCACATTAAACCAAAGATTAATACAGATACTGTTTAGAGGAATAGATTGATTGACTAAAGTTAATCTGAGGAAGGCTTTCAGGCAGTAGAAACTACCTGAAATAAGGGAGTGAAAAGAATAGCTGGTTACGCTGGATAGATTCTTGGTTCAATCCTAAGCTCAACTGCGAACTTTTGGAGAACAGATTCTTTAATAGACTTAGCCAGCTTCAAGAGAGAATCGGCATCACCTTCCCCCAGATTGATCAAAACCAGGGCCTGCTTATCGTAAACACCTACCTTGGCAGCCTTGTACCCTTTCCAGCCAGCCTGGTCGATCAACCAGCCCGCCGCCAGCTTATAAAAACCAGACGAATCAGGGTGGGCAATCAGATCAGGGAATTGCTGCTTAAGCTGCTGGTATTTTGATTCAGTGACAAGAGGGTTCTCAAAGAAACTACCCACATTTCCAATCTGATCCGGTGTGGGTAATTTGGACTGTCTTATTTCACAAACAGCCCGATACACATCATGAGACTGTGGAGAGATGATGCCCTGCTGCTCAATGTAATCCTTTAAACCCCGATAAGAAAGGTTAGGCGAATACACGGTACTGAGCTTAAACCGAACCTGCCATATGATATATCTTCCAGGCTCACCTGACTTAAACAAGCTATCCCGATAACCAAAGCGGCAGTCCTTTTTACTTAACTGTACAAGCTCACCCCTTTCACGATCATAGGCGGTAAGGCTATGGAAACAATCGGAAAGCTCCACCCCATAAGCACCTATATTCTGCACTGGGGCGGCCCCAACATTACCGGGTATTAAGGCGAGATTTTCCAAACCATGCAAACCCATCTCAAGCAAGCGACCAATGAATTGATGCCAGTTTTCACCTGCACCTACTTCAACAATGGCATCTGACTCATTATCTGCAAGAACATTAATGCCCCGCAGACTTACACCAATAACAGCCCCAGGAATAAAACTTTTTAATACAAGGTTACTTCCACCACCCAGAATCAACAAAGGCCAATTGTTCTGTTCGACATCGTTCAATGCCAGCTCAAGATGTTCCAGCGTTTCTACTGCAATAAAACGTTCAGCGGTTACCTGAAAACCCAGACTATTTTTCGCGCTTAAATCAGCATTTTCAATCCAGGTAATCACAAACATTCCCTCTTGATCTGTTCTAACAACCCTTCTGATGCTGACTCAACCAGGTTCAGAACATGCTCAAAACCTGTATCGCCCCCGTAATAAGGATCAGGCACCTCACTTTCCGGTTCTGGTGAAAAATCCAGAAACAAACCCAGATGGCCGGAGTAATTATGGGGTTTGAGGCTACGCAGATTCATAAGATTGCTTTCATCCATGGCCAGAATAAAATCAAAATCACTGAAGTCCGTCTCAACAGCCTGCCTGGCTCTCAAGTTAGACAGGTCATACCCGCGCTTACGGGCAGTCGCAGCAGATCTTGAATCCGGTGGATTGCCAACGTGATAGGCAGCAGTGCCAGCTGAATCAACCAAAATACTGTCCGCTAATCCCTGATCTTCAACCATTGTCTGAAATACACCATGCGCAGTTGGTGAGCGGCATATATTTCCCAGGCAGACAAACAAGACTTTGATCACTATCAGGAAGCTCCGCTCAGCATTTTCTCTAAACGCGCCAGATCTTCAGGCGTATCTACACCCGTAGGTGGTTGCTCATCTGCTTCAGCAACATGAATACGTGCGCCATTCCACATAGCCCGAAGCTGCTCCAGGCATTCGGTTTCTTCCAAGGGTGCCGGAGGCCATTTAACAAAGTCATTCAAAAGCTTTACGCGGTAGGCATAAATACCGATATGGCGTTGCCAGTTAAATTCCATAGGCATCTCTGCTTTTTCTGAATCCGCATGAAAACTATCACGTGGCCATGGAATCGGAGCTCGACTGAAATACAGAGCCATCCCACGAACATCCTTAACCACCTTAACCACATTCGGATTTAATAGGGATGCAACGTCCTCAATTGGCTCACTCAATGTTGCAATACTGGCCTCAGGCTCTGCCATCAGATTGTGTGCAACCTGATTGATAATTCTAGGTGGGATCATAGGCTCGTCACCCTGCACGTTCACCACAATATCATCAGCATAGTAGCCTTGGTCTTTAACAACTTGCTGTAAGCGGTCTGTGCCTGAAGGATGATCTGGCGAAGTCATACATACCTCAGCACCGAACCCTGTAGCCACATCAGCAATACGCTGATCATCCGTAGCAACGAGAATGCGGTCAGCCTCACTTTGGCAGGCTCGCTCATAAACATGCTGAATCATTGGCTTACCTTGCAAGCTAGCAAGCGGCTTACCCGGAAAACGGCTGGATGCAAAACGTGCAGGAATAATGACAGAGAATCCCATGACAATTCCTTATTTAGCTTCGCGTTCTTCTAAGGTTAATTCTCTGGCCTCATTTTCAAGCAACACGGGAATATCGTCACGTATTGGATAAGCAAGACCGCTGGCTCTGGCAAACAGCTCATTTGTCTCTTTGTTATATTCCAGCGGTGTCTTAGTAACAGGGCAAACCAGAATATCTAATAGTTTCTTATCCATTCTTTAAAATACCTTTATGTTCTTTAACAGTTTCCAGCTTTTCTCGCAGCTGAGAAACGAAATTATCCGGCAGCACAGCCGAAACTTCCAGATACCAATGCTCATCACCCGCAATTTCTTTGATCTTAACGGCATCTTTTTCAGTCATAATGACCGGAAGATCATCTTTGAATGAGATATCCTCAATGGAGTATTTATGATGATCCGGCATCGCATGGGGAACAACATCCACACCAGCATGCTGTTTCAGCGTTTTAAAAAAACGATCTGGATTACCGATACCAGCAACACCATGAACCGTTTGATCATTAAAAGCTTCCAAAGATCTGGTTTCACTAATATCTGAACAATGTTGAAATTGAAGAGGCTCAAGAACCATTTCAAAGCACTTAGGGTTACTGGTTTCAAGAGGTTTAATGATCGGACCGTTCGAAATAATATAATCCACGCTTTCCAGCCTCTCGCCCCCTTCACGAAGCGGGCCCGCTGGCAGACAATGATTATTTCCCAGCCCCCTTTGCCCATCAACAACTACGATTTCAACATCACGATCCAACTTGTAATGCTGCAAGCCATCATCGCTGATAATCAGATCACAATCAGTTTCTTGCAACATCAATCTGGCAGCTGAAGTTCGGTCGGGATCAATGACAACAGGGCACTGGCAACGATGGTAAAGCAGATAAGGTTCATCACCAGCTTCAGCCGGTGACGAGCCTTGATGAATCATATATGGATATTCAGGAGCTGAACTTTTATAACCACGGCTAATGATTCCAGGTTTATATCCCCATTGTTTAAATAGCGATACTAAAGTTATCGCCAATGGCGTTTTTCCAGTGCCACCGACACTGATATTGCCCACCACTATAACGGGTATATGTGCTTGCCAGCTGTCTTGCTTAGCTTTATCACTGATCCGTCGTGATAGTCGGCGATAAATACATTCAAAGGGTAGCAACCAACAAGGGGCCGGTTTATCGCTATACCACCGGTTTTCGAGCCAATTCATTCAGCTCCGGGCTCACGAGTGGTTATGCTTAATTTTTCAAATCCCAGACGACCGGAAACATCCATCGCTGTCACCACAGCCTGATGCGGCGTTTGAGCATCTGCTGTAATAATCAAAGGCATATCACGCTTATCACCAGCAATTTTCTTCAGTGCCAGATGCAGCGTTTCAGCCTGAGTATTGACCAGAGCTTTACCATTAACGCTGTAATTACCTTCATCTGTTATCAGAATTTCAAGGATCAGATCTTCTGTTACTGTGGCATCACCATTAGCTTCTGGAAGGTCTACTTCAAGATGCGTTTCTTTGGTAAATGTTGTTGAAACCATGAAGAAAATCAGTAACAAAAACACCACATCAATCAACGGAGTCAGATTGACATTGACCTCTTCCTGGTTTTGTCTTGGAAACTTCACGTGATTTCTCCGTTATTCAATATCAATATCACGTTCGCCATGCATTACTTCGATAAGCTTGACAGTTTCCTGTTCCATGGTCACAACCAGAGAATCAATTCTGCGCTGGAAGAAGCGGTGAAAAATCAGCGCAGGGATTGCAATAGTCAAGCCCGCCGCTGTTGTAATAAGCGCTTCGGAAATACCACCAGCCAAGACATTGGCATTTCCCGTACCTTGAATCATGATTTCAGTGAAAACCTTAATCATGCCAATAACCGTACCCAGAAGGCCAAGAAGTGGAGTAATGGCTGCAATTGTTCCCAGAGGGTTCAGGAAACGCTCAAGCTCATGCACTACCTGCCCTGCGGATTCCTGAATACTCTCTTTCATGATCTCACGACCATGAGAGGCATTATTTAAGCCTGCCACCAGGATCTGACCCAGGGGGCTGCCGCGCTTCAGCTCACGCAACTTATCTGTTGTGATGCTGCGCTCTTTGATATGTACCCAAACCTCAGCCAACAACCCCGGGGGTGCTATTCGGGATGGCCTCAGCGTCCATAGGCGTTCAAGACAGATTGCCAGTGCAATAACAGAGCACGCGATGATTGGTATCATCAACCATCCGCCAGATTGCAAAAGTTCTAACACAGTAATTTCTCCTCTAACTTCGCGCTACTCTATCACAGAGCCTGAAACGATCTCCAGAAACGTTTTTTGTCCTGCCGGATTACTCTTGTTTCACATCCATTTTCAGCATTACTATTCATTAGAACTGCACCATTCAAGGCTGTTGAAAACACTTTAGCTCCTGACTGACGAGAACGTTCTACCACATCTGGATGAGGGTGGTTAAATGCATTTCCATAACCAGCACTGAATATAATGACTTCAGGCTGTGTTTTATCTAAAAATTCCAGGCTTGTCGAAGTACGACTGCCATGATGAGCAGCAATCAACCATGTCACCGGAGCTTTAATTGAAAGATTATGCTCAATTTCGCTCTCTATATCCCCCGGCAACAATAAGCTACAAGCGGGAGTCTCAACCAGTAACACACATGAACGGTTATTGTCCTTATTGCCAGCGTTACCTGACAGGAAGGTAAAATTAACGCTGCCAACAGACCAGTGATCTCCAGCTTTACACCTCTGGTGTTTCGCAAACGTATCGAAAGAGGTAATCAGCTGACTGATCCTAAGATCCTTTTCTATCGCCGGATAGCCACCCACATGGTCATTATCGTTATGACTTAAAATTAAGTGATCTATGTGATGAATACCCCTATCACGCAAATAGGGACTTATCGCTCGCTCAAAAGCATTACCACCATTTCGGTAGGAAGGCCCTGTATCATATAGCAGCCTATACTGATCAATTTCTATGAGAACAGCCAAACCCTGCCCCACATCAAACACTTTGGCGTTGAATTCATGAACGGTTTTTTGATCAGTACCCAATAGAAGTGGAAAAAGCAGAAACAACGCAACATATTTTGGAATGATTCCTGAGGGCAGCAACACCACAACAGCAGCAAGCATAAGTAAAAGTAATGATGATAACTGCCAATCGATTACCTCTAGATACGCCCAATCAAACGAACGACTAAGATCTACCAGCCACCAAAAAGTAATAACCAAATATTCAATCACAGGAGAAATAAAACCAACGCCAAGCAGATCGATGAACTCTAATGGGACGACAATCGCTACCAAGGGGATTGCAACTAAATTTACCAGAGGAGCCACTAATGAAAACGCGGAAAAGAAGATCAGATACAAAGGCAACATACCAGCGAGTAACAGGAACTGCAGTTTAAGGCCATCCTGCCAACGCATTTGATATGCCTGACCACACCATAACAAACAGGCCACGGCCCCAAATGAAAGCCAAAAGCCGGTTTCCCATATTGCCAGAGGCGAGAAAACCAATACGCCAACCATTGCTACCCACCAGCGATCCCAGTGGCTTACAGAGATGAGTTTCCAACCAGACAGCATTAGCAAACTGACCATAATAAATGCACGTTGCGCAGGTAAGTCTGCCCCAGCAATCATCATATACAGGCCTGAAAGTAACATCGCCATAAGATATGGCAGCGCTCTCTGAGAAGTACCACTACATAAGAAGCCGAACAACCGGCCTAACCACCATCCAACAAAAGCCATGAAGCCAATGTGCAGCCCACTGATGACAGCAAGGTGCACTGTGCCACTCTCTTTTAAAGCGACCCAATCCTCATCTGTAAGCAGGCTTTTATCTCCCGTGATTAAAGCAGTTAACATTGATCGCACCTGGTGAAGTTCATGCTGTGCTTTAATCTGATCGTTTATGGCATTACGTAACCTCGAAAATGAGAAACCCTGAGTAGCTTCAACCGACCTGAATTCCCTTACATATCCGGTGGCATCAATCCCCCTCACCATCAACCAACGTTCATAATCAAAACCTTCTGGGTTCAACAAACTATGCGGTGGTTTTAACCGCACCACCGCCGTAAATTTCTCACCGCCTTCCAATTCAACGCTGGGGGAAAACCAGCTTAAGCGAATTTTTCTTAACGGCGGACTCGAAGTTTGCTGATTGTTTAGAGAGGCGATTTTGGAAATCTTTAAACTGAAACGGGTTGTTCCATCCTGGTTGTGAGGAATACCTAATACCTCCCCACTGACAATCCAATCACTACGGAGAAGTTCATGCGGCAGACGATGATCTAACTGCCAATGCCCCCACAAAGACGTGTACAGAAAACCCATCATAAAACTGGCAATAACACTAAAATGCTTAATGCGAGTTAAGAAATACAGTCCAGGCAATACCAGTGCAATAGAAATGCAACCGAACAGGGGTATAAGTTCCTTTTGCCAGGTTGCTGAAGCAACACCAGCTACAAAGAAGATCATCCATGATCTCATCCTTTAGTTTCCTTGGCTTAGCTAATTGTAAGGGGCATAATACTTACGAACCGGAACACAAGTGCTGAAGGCCAGCTATCTTAGTGTATACGGTTCATTAATTTTCCGTGTTTGCTGCCCCATAATAAGTAATCCAGAAGATGCCACGCAAACTAATAAAAAAATACATGCCAGATGAGAAGAAGCTCAAAGACAATAAGTATTTGGGCTGGTTAGGGAGCTACATTCATGATCCTAACTTATGGCACCTCACCAGAAAATCAGTCTCGCGTGCGTTTCTGATAGGTCTGTTCTGTGCCTTTATGCCCATCCCCTTACAGATGCTTCTTGTGGCTGTGCTGGCAATCGTTATACATAGCAACCTGCCTATTTCAATCGGTCTGGTCTGGTTGACCAACCCTATCACTATGCCCCCTATATTTTATTTCACCTACCTAGTTGGAGATTTCTTCATTGGTAAGGGAGAGGGAGTAGAATTTGAGATGTCTATGGAGTGGCTCAGTTCCAGCATAACTCTTATATGGTGGCCACTGTTGTTTGGATCGATCTTATGCGGACTGGTGTTTGGTATAGCTGGATACTTTTTAATCCAATGGTTTTGGGCATGGCATGTTAATCGCAGCTGGAAAAAACGCGGCCAGAAGAACAAACCTTCCTAAAACTGAGTTTCTGAAACTCAGCCGTTTAAAAGCTAGCAGTTGACCAATTTTCCATCCACCAGCTCCACAACCCTTCCGGTTTTGTTAGCCAACTCCGGATCATGTGTCACTAGCACAAATGCAATTCCAAATTCACTGTTCAATTTGTCAATCAATGCCTGCACACTTTGTGCAGTATTTCTGTCCAGGTTACCTGTTGGCTCATCCATTAATACAACCGAAGGCTTACCCACTAGCGCTCTGGCAATTGCAACACGCTGACGTTCACCACCACTGAGTTGAGCCGGTTTGTGGGATATCCGCGATGACAAACCCACCGCCGTTAACACCTCCTCTGCTTGAGCCTTGACCTCTTCAAGAGGCATTGAACGCATGAGAAGCGGTATTGAAACGTTTTCCAATGCACTAAACTCCGGCAACAAATGATGAAACTGATAAACAAAACCTAAGGTACTGTTTCGAATCTCTGCTCTGCGCTGCTCATTGCCTGCGTGAAGGTTCTCACCATTTATAGATACAGTTCCAGAAGTCGGTGTATCTAAACCACCCAGAATATTAAGTAGAGTACTTTTACCAGAACCAGATGCTCCAATAATAGCCATCTGTTCGCCACTTGCGAGCGAGAAATCCAGATCGGAAAGAACCTTTACTTCGGTGCCTGCATCTTTATAAGATTTTGATACAGCTTCCGCTTTTAAGACCAAATCACTCATATCGTAAAGCCTCAGCCGGATGAGTTTTAGATGCCCGCCAAGCAGGATAGATAGTCGCCAAGAAACTGATTATAAGAGCCGTGCAGGTGATGACAAAAACGTCAGGCCAATGCAGCTCAGATGGTAAGTAGCTAATAAAATAAACATCAGCATTTAGGAACTGTATGTTTAGAACATTTTCGATCCAGGCAATTAAGTCAGATATGGTCAAAGCCAGTGTCACCCCTAGCAGGGTTCCCAGAGCTGTACCCAATACTCCGATAACCGTTCCTTGAACCATAAAGATACGCATGATGCGTCCCGGTGTAGCTCCTAATGTCCTTAAAATGGCCACATCTGCTTTCTTATCCGTTACAACCATCACCAACGTAGAAACAATATTAAATGCGGCCACCAACACAATCAGGAACAGTAAAAGGCCGATCATTTTCTTTTCTAACTGGATGGCCTGAAAAAGGTTACCGTGAGTACGGGTCCAGTCGGAAGCGCTGTAGTAACCATCCAGAGTATTTGCTATATCTCTGGATTTCTGAGGAGCAGAAAACAGATCTTCGAATTTTAGGCGTATCCCTTCGACACCCTGATTCATGCGTTTTATTTTGGCCGCATCGTTCAGGTTAATGTAGGCCAGATTGGCATCCAGCTCGGCCCCTACTTCAAAAACGCCAACGACAGTGAAGCGTTTCAATCTGGGAACCACACCCGCAACACTGACTGAGGCTTCAGGCATAACCAGAGTGATTTTATCGCCAACACGGGCTCCTAGGTAACGAGCTAACAAATCCCCAAGAACAATACCGAATTTCTGTTCGTTGAGAGCATCCAGTGATCCCTGCGTAATATGTTTCCCAAGTATGGAGACATTTTTCTCCAGTTCAGGATCAATCCCGTTAATCAGGGCACCCCTGACAACCCCCCTGCTCGTTAACATTCCTTGCGCCTGAATAAATGGTGCAGCGGCTATAACATCATCCCGATTCTCAATCTGTTGGATCAGCTCAGGCCAGTTTTCAATAGGTTTACCGTAACCCAGTATTGAAGCGTGAGGAACCATGCCTAAAATCCGCTGTTTAAGTTCGCGGTCAAAACCATTCATGACCGAAAGCACAACGATGAGTGCAGCGACGCCAAGCATCAGCCCTAACATTGAGGCCAGAGAGATAAAAGAGATGAAATGATTGCTCCGCTTCGCAGCCGTATAACGCAATCCGATAAAAATAGATAAGGGCTTAAACATGGCCGCGATTAAAGCACAGAAACCAGAATGAGTAAAAATAACAATTAATTACAAGCAACAGTTAACTAAAGGAAGAGCAACGTAAATACGTCATTCACATGATAACAAAGATGCTCAGAAGCAATACGAATCAAGCAAGAATACCGCTTCTATATTTTCAGATCTTGGTTATACTCAGCCTACGTAGTTATACAGGTATAGCGAGGCAATGATGCAGGATCAGGATCGCCGGCAGTTTTTTCGGATCGACCAACGTATCTCCCTGGAACTAAAAGTTATTTCTCAGGAAGAAATCAGCGACCATCCGCAACCCAGTCAATTTGGCGTATCACCAAACTTCCTCTTACTGAGCGAACTCCAGCAGATGGATTCTGCCAGTGCGCAACTGATGAGAAAAGTAACCGAAAAAGATCCAAACCTAGCCTCTGTCCTGAATATCATGAACGACAAAATTGAACGGATCGCACAGGCGATCGCTTCAGATGACATGACTGTCAGCAGTGCAGCTATTCAGGAAGTTAATATTTCAGAGGGCGGCTTACAATTTACATCTGATGACCAGTATGAGACTGGTGTCTATTTTTCAATGAAGCTGGTCTTTCCAGAATCTTGTATCGGACTCATTTTATACGCAATCTGCTTACGCAGCGCACCTCAGGATGATGGCCGTTTCCAAACCAGGGCTGAATTTGTGCAAATGCCGGAAAACTGCCGTATGATCCTCGCCCGACAGATATTTGAAAGCCAAGCGCGTCAACGTAAACAAGCAGCTGAAGATAGTATTTAACCTTTCAAAACATGACTGAATCAAATCACAACAAACTTCATCACCATATCGCAGTGGGCGCCGGTTTTCTGGGGCTTATTGCCTGGTATTACTTTGGCCGTTACTCAGGGTTCCTGGACTGGATCATTCTACTGGTTCCTGAACGCTTTGCTGGTTCAGCACTAATGCTTGGCATTATGATCATGATGACACCCGGCTTTTTTATCTGGACACGCTACAACCGTTGGATCGAAAAACGGTTAAACGTCAAAGGCCGCTACTACGAAGATGAATACTACAAAAATCAGGAAGCACTTAAATCCAAAGAGCCCTCTGATAAATAAGCTTCACTGAAAGCCTGTCCTTTTCCTCTGGATAAAATCGCAATAAATCTGAAGATCCAAATCTACTTAATTAACAACGCCTGAATATTTCAGACGTTGTAATTGAAAAACCTTCATCTGCTTTTCTTGCAAAATACCATTCTGAGATCTGTACTTAGTGGACCCCTGATTTTTTATCAATGGAGGGGGTTCTTAGAATGGATAAGTTCAAATATTTACTCAACTGCTGTGTTCTTGTCTTGGTTTCAACCAATGAACATGCCTTTGCGTCTGAACAACTTGCATTCGCACCTCCTGCTCAACTCTCTGAGCAACTCCAAACAGATACATCTCATACACAATTAGAAAGTGCTCCTGAAACTCAACACCATTTACAGGTTCAGTTGGACCAACTTCATTCTGAAATGAGTAAACTGGAAGAGCTTTCAATGAATGTGACCTGGCCCATTCTAAAAAAAACCAGGTTATTAAGCTTTGGGGACTACCACCAGCAGATTCCAGTGCTGCGAGAGATGCTTATACATCTAGGGGATCTGAAAGAAACACTCAATGAAAAACAATCTCCCTTATTTGATCTCGAACTCCATCATGCGTTAATACGATTCCAGAAAAGGCATGGAAATAAGGCTGATGGGATTTTAGGTCCTGCAACACGTAGACAACTTAATATCACGCCTTTTGCACGATCAGAACAGATACTCCTGAACATCTATAGAATGAATAGTTTCCAACCTGAAAACGACCAGTTTATTCAGGTTAATGTTCCAGATTATAAACTTCACCTGATTGATCACGGCATCGAAACACTGACGATGAAAACCATAGTCGGTAAGAGAAAACGCAAAACCCCGATCTTTACGACAGAAGTCAACCGTGTTGTGGTCAATCCTTCCTGGTATGTACCTAAGAGCATTGCATACAAAGATATATTACCCATTTATAAAGAAGACCCCGGCTATCTGGACAAAAAGAACCTTAAGGTAGTAACCGGCTGGGGAGCTCAAAGGAAGCTAATCCCCGCAGCAGAGGTCGATCTGGAAAAGATGTATAAAGGGGAAAGCTATCAAAGACTTTGGGAACCCCCAGGAGAAGCCAATACCTTAGGTAAAGTCAAATTCCTCACCAATGGTCCCTATTCTGTTTATCTTCATGACACATCTGCGAAAAGCTTATTCAGTGAAGATAAACGCGCCTTCAGTTCTGGCTGCATTAGAGTGGAACAACCCCGCAAATTGGCAGACGCATTATTACGAATGAGTAACCAGCTTCCCTTAACAGAGGTTGATGATCTTTTCTCCAGAACCAAAACCACACGAGTTAAGCTACAAAAACCGATCAAACTCTACGTCACCTATTGGACCAGCTGGGTCGATGAAACAGGTAATCTAAATTTTCGAGATGATCTATATCGAAGGGATCGGTATGAACTGAGCCAATTAAAAAATGGATCTGCACAAGAAATCTTCATCACCTCATACTGATCAAAATATATACAAAAAGTATTAGATCCGGCATAATCACATTCGTTATCAGCCAGAATTGCAGTGTATTTTAATGTCAGATCGAACGTGTAGTTCAAGACGTAAGTTCTTGAAAGTATTAGGAGGCTCAGCAGCCTTAACCGCTTTACCGAAAACCAGCTTCGCAAAAATCCATTCCGAAACTGAGCACAACCTCTCTCTGTTAAATCTCCATACAGGCGAATCCATAGCCAGTCCGTTTTATCATGCAGGCACCTTCGATCATGATGGATTGAATGCATTAAACTACCTGCTACGTGACCATCGTAACGATCAGGTCATCGGTATGGATACGAAACTTTTAATGCTCTTACATGACCTGCAACAGCAATTTAACAACAAGCAGATTCATGTTATTTCTGCTTACCGCTCACCAGCCACCAATGAAATGCTGCGCAGTAAAGGTCATAAAGTCGCGAAAAGAAGCTACCACTTGAAAGGGCAAGCTATTGATATTCGTATCCCTGGTGTAGATATCAAAGACCTGCATAAAGCCTCTATGTTTATGCGCACCGGTGGCGTTGGCCTTTATACCCGCAGCGATTTTGTGCATGTTGATGTAGGCCCTGTTCGAAGCTGGGGCACATAAGAAACATCTTCTTTCTCAATAGTGAGCTTCTACATTAGGAGAACGCTCACTATAATGTCTGCTGTTTTCCTACAGGCATTATAGAGATCCAATGTTAGACAACATCAGAGTCGTTTTAATCAACACCTTCCACCCTGGTAATATTGGCGCTGCTGCCAGAGCCATGAAAAATATGGGCTTAAGCCAGCTTTATCTGGTTGAACCTGAAATTTTCCCAAGCAAAGAAGCCGATTCTCGCGCTGCGGGTGCAAAAGACTTACTTGAAAACGCAATCGTTGTAAGTTCGCTTGAAGAGGCCATTGCAGACTGCCAGTTGGTAATAGGCACCAGTGCCAGAACACAAAGAACTTTTGACCTGCCACTGTTGCCGGCCCGAGAAGGTGCTGAACAGATAGTCGGTGAAGCTAATTCTGGGCAAGTAGCATTGGTTTTCGGCAGAGAAACTATGGGATTACATAACCATGAACTGCAAAAGTGTAATATCCATGTCTATATACCAGCCAATCCAGAATACCCCGTCTTAAATGTCTCACAAGCGATTCAATTGCTGTGTTACGAAATCTTTATGGCCGCTGAAAATAAGAGCTATAAAAAGGTTGAGGAGGAGTATCCTCGTCAAAAGGAGATCTCTCTTTTTTACGAACATCTGGAGAAAGTACTGCGAATGACTAATTTCATAGTCCCCCAACATGAAGGCAAAGTATTGGAGAAACTTCGGAGATTTTTTAATCGCTCCAGACCGGAACGTACTGAGCTGAATATGTTACGCGGGATTCTCACATCTGTTGAAGAAACCGTTGAAAAGAAGAATGACTAAGGGGAAATCCCCCACTAATGACGAGAAGAGATATGGAAGCTAATTTTGAGAGTCTGATTCAACAAGCCGATGACCTGAAAAAAAACCTGGAAGCGGTTAATAAGCAGTCCAAAAAAGTCGGATACAACATGGTAGGCATACGCGAGTGCGCCAGGACCCTCCAACAATGCATCAACAAAGTTGGAAATAATCGCCTCGCAGCTTTGGCAAACCGTGACAAGCGTAAAGTGTATGCCGAAATGGAAGATGCCATTGAACAACTATTGGAGTTAATCGACTAGTGAATACTTTGCCATTAGGCGACATCAGTCTTGAGGTCTTTCTGCGTGATTACTGGCAGAAAAAACCTTTACTCATCAGAAACGCTTTTCCTGACTTTGTACCTCCGGTTTCCGCTGAGGAGTTAGCAGGCCTTGCACTTGAAGAAGAGATTGAATCACGCCTGATCACACAATCAGACGATGGCACAGACTGGCAATTACAACACGGTCCTTTCGAAGAAGAAATATTCTCTAAGCTACCAGAGAAAAACTGGACCCTTCTGGTCCAGTCAGTTGATCACTGGTTACCTGAAGCTGCTGAATTTGTATCACAATTCAATTTCATCCCAAGCTGGCGTCTGGATGACCTGATGATCAGCTACGCAGCAGATGGCGGTGGTGTTGGCCCCCATTATGATAACTATGACGTTTTTTTGGTTCAGGCATCCGGCACCCGGCGCTGGGAAGTGGGAGGCATTTATGGAGAAGATTCACCTCGACGCCCAGATACACCGGTAATGATCCTTCCTGAATGGCAACCTGAAGAATCCTGGGACCTTAATCCTGGTGATATGCTCTACTTGCCCCCAAGAGTTGGCCACAACGGTTATGGGGTTGGGAATGATTGTATGACCTACTCTATTGGTTTCCGTGCTCCTTCCCATCAGGAAATTTTTGAGGGTTTAGCCAACCAGGTTACAGCACTTTCAAAAGCTGAAGACCGATACTCAGACCCTGGCCTTAAGGCGCAGTCCAACCCTGGAGAAATAACTCCGGCTGCGATACAGCAAGTGACGGAAATTTTAAACAGTTACCTCAATCACCCTTGGGAATTAGCCAAGTGGTTTGGTCAGCTTATGACTGAACCGAAAAACCCTGAACAAAATATCGACCAGAATATTGAGATGACGCCGGATCAGATCCAGAGTTTTCTGAAAAATCAGGTGCCACTCAGTCGTACAGAAGGTTCCAGGCTGGCATTCCATCAACAGGATGGACATATGTTTTTATTTTATGATGGCGAAGTGCATAACTGCTCCAATCCGCAGCATGAATTAGCACAACAATTGTGCAGCGAGTTATATCTGGAGCAGATTGAACCTACTGAAGAAAATATCAAATTGTTGGGTATTTTACTTAAACAGGGCTCTATCTACTTTCTCGATGACTAATAATAGTAGAAGCTATCACTGCTCGGGTTTATACACTGTTATTCTGTTTCGGCCGTTATGCTTACTTTCATATAAGGCATGATCCGCAAACGCGATCAAATCATCAGGTCGTGAATCTATTGTCGGGCGTACAGTAACAATACCTATACTCAGAGTTACCTGATCATTCAGTACTGAATGTTCGAAAGGAATTTTTTTAGCGGCAAGCGCTCGCTGTATATTGTTAGCAATTTCAGCGGCGCCTACTGAATCTGTGCCGGGTAAGATTGCCGTAAACTCTTCCCCGCCATACCGGGCAGCGACATCTGCAACTCGATTACAACTTGTCTGGATAGCGTCCGCAACAATCTTAATACAGTCATCTCCCACCAGATGACCGTATGTATCATTATATTTTTTAAAGAAATCTATATCGCACATCAACAATGACAAAGGGGTTGCTGTACGCTGGCAGCGCTTAATCTCTTTCTCAAGGGCATCATCAAAGTACCTGCGGTTGTATAACTGTGTAAGTCCATCAAGGTTAGACAACTGCTGTAATTTACTATTGGATATCTCCAACTCCATCGTGCGTTCATACACCATTCGTTCAAGGTTTTTTCCGTGCTCGACTCGATCCCTCAATAACACTTTCTGGGTTCTAAACTTCCATAACAGAACCAGAACAGCGGCAAGTGAGATCATAGAAACAACAAGAAGAAGAGTCTTATAGCGTTTATAAACAGGCTCAGGGCTGTAAAGAACTTCACTTTCAGATGGTAAAGCAGAAACCTCTACTCCATGTTGTTCCATATAGCGATGATCAAACATATATTGGGTAGGTGTTTCTGCGATAACTCTGGAGCCGTTTTGTGAATCTCCGTCAAGTACTTGCAGTGTAAGCTCAGCGGCCTTTTCCCCTTGCAGATAACCAGACACAATCCGACCACCTACCAAGCCTTTGCCCATGTAAAAGTCCCAAGCACCGTAAATCGGACCTTTGGCACTTTTATTCAACATCTCAATGCCTTCTGTATAAGAGATAAATTGATTGTTACGGTCCCGGTTGAAAGTCAGAAGATATATTGGCTCATCATCTCCCAAGGTGCTTAGTAAATCGTCAATTTCTTCAAGGGTGAAGTTCCGGAGAAAATTAAATTCCAGGTCTGGATACATGACTTCAACCGGAACGAGTTCAGCTCTGATGGCATCTCCAGTAGGCGTTTGGTCAAGGATGATAGTGATTCGTGAACTTTGTGGATGTAATCTTTTAATTAGATCAATGTTGGATTGGTGATCTGCTTTTTCCACCACTCCGGCAGCATTTGGCAACTGATCGATCAGGTCTTTTGTAAAATTATTGATACCACAGAAAATCACCGGTGGGTTACCTACAAAAGAGATTTGCCTATGGTTAAGCATGTTCAGCGCGTTATTATCAGAAACAATAATCGCCTTATATTCCGTAGTTTTGTATTTTGATGAAACAAATTTTAGCAGCTGATCTGTATACGCTTGACCCGAATTTCTCTTAGTATCCAGGTATTCATAATGAACCTCATACCGTTCACTTAAAGGGTTAAATACCGAACGAATACCGCGAGATATATTGTCACTCCACTCTAATCCCTGGTGATAGGAATGCAAAACCAGAATCCTATCTTTACGTTCAGCAAAAACCGCTTCACAGAAAAGAAAGAGACAAGCAAAGGAAAAATAATAATGTAGAAAGCGGTTTAGCATTGATTTTCCCCGGGAAAATTGGGGATAAATACCAACAAGATAAACTTATCATTCCGAGTAATCATATAGATCCCTACAACTGCACAAACGCACAAGGTCCCTGTAATCTTAATAAAGGGTATTTCTAATTATAGACGTAGCTAATGCAATAGAGAGAAGCTTTGCACACACCCCTTGCCTTTGTGTTTAGCGGCATACATCGCTTTATCCGCTGCTTCTAACAAGTTTTCGCGTGTGTGAAAATGTTCCGGAAACATACTCACTCCAATACTGCAGCTGATATGCACTTCTTCATCTTCCAGATAATAAGTCCTTTTTATATTTTCCAGGATATTACCCGCCACACTTTCAGCATTATATTCGTTGCCAATATCGTATAAGACCAGAGCAAATTCATCTCCTCCCAAACGCGTCACTGTATCTTCCTCTCTGACCTGGCCACTTAATCGCGAGGACACCTGCTGTAACAGCTGATCACCAACCTGATGCCCCAAAGTATCGTTAACAGCTTTAAATCCATCCAAATCCATCATAAGCACTGCTACCTGGCGACCTTTTCGTCGAGCATTCTGTATAGATAAATCAAGACGGGCATTAAACAGCAATCTGTTTGGCAAACCTGTTAGCGGGTCATGGTGTGCCAGGAACTCCATACGCTCATGACTGACCTTAAGTGGAGTGATATCTGAAAACGCAGCTACATAGTTAAGCACACGACCACTTTCTGCTTTTACAGCAGAAATAGTCTCCCATTGCGGATAAATTTCCCCATGTTTATTTCTATTCCAGATTTCCCCTTTCCAAAGCCCTTTTTGTTTCAGTGCATCCCACATCTGTTGATAAAACTCACGTCCCTGCTTGCCTGAATTCAGTAATCGCGGGTTTTTCCCAATCACTTCTTCAATGGAATAACCGGTAATCAATGTAAATGCCCGATTAACAGAAACAATATTTGCATCCGCGTCGGTGACCAGAATCCCTTCCTGTACATTGTTATACACCGATGCTGCCAGGCGCTGGCTTTCTTCAGCCTGTTTGCTCTGAGTAATATCGACAAACATAATCACCCCGCCACAACATTTGCTACGTTCATACATGGGGTATATACGAGACTCAGTAAAAAAAGAGCTGCCATCTTTTTTCCAATACACCTCATCATTGATCACTGCCGGTTGTTCTTCCTCTAGAGCTTTCATCAAACTACAGTCAGAAATATCGTAGAAGCGGCCATCAGCGTGATGGTGATGAATCAGTTCATGCATATGTTTACCAAGAAACTCCTCAGGCTCCGTATACCCCAACATCCTCAAACAAGCCGCGTTTGCAAAAATACATTCCCCTTGCAGATCAACTCCAAAAATACCTTCTTCGGCGGAGTTCAGAATAAGGCGCAGATCACTTTCACTTTTAGTAATACGCAAAATTAGTGGGTTAATTATCCGGTAAAAACTCAAAGCCCCTGCCGCAATTATTAATGCGCCTATGGCCATACTGATTAAAAAAGAGTTAATAAAGGGGGCATAGATCTCATTAAGATCAATTTTTGCAACTATCCCGTACTCCAATTTCTTAACAGGTTCAAAAGCAGCCAGTACTTCAACGCCGCGATAATCTGAGGCAACAATAGTTCCAGACTCGCCAGCAAGAGCTAACTGCATAGGTACGGCTTTATCGCTACCAATAGCTATCGTTGAATGCCCGGAATGATCATCATGAGTGTCATGACGGTGATTCAGGAGAAACGAAATATGGCTTTCGTGTTTCTTAGCCAAAATTAGTTCTCCGGACTCGCCCAAACCATCATAATTGTCCAGAGCTTGTTTGATTTGGGACAACGTAGCCTCTTCCGCATCCCCCTGATAAGCATAAACACTGTAACGTTCATCAAATTCAGCCACGGCTTCCATCAGTCGAGCCTGACTTTTTGCCAATTGTTGCAAACGGTTTGTTTCCTGAACAAACGCTGTTTGGAAAAGAAGATAGTTGGAGACGCCAGCCACAACCAACGTTGTGGCAATAAGAATCACAATTAATAATTGTGTACTGACATTAAGCGTTACTTTCATATAACGAAACCTGGACTCTCTTATTGCTCAGGATTAACAAATATTGAACGAGGCGGATTTGTGTATAGTTGAGTATAGGAAAGGGAGGCCCTTCTCGCTTAGAGAAAGCCTCAAAAATTGAGGGGGAACAACAAAAGACTGAAAATGGTATATCTGTAACTGTCTTAACCGGTATTTTGAGCCACCTCGGTAATGACTCTACGAATCCATTGATGGGCATGGTTATGCTGCAATAACGGACTCCATGCCATTTTGAACTCGAAATCAGGCACTTCAAACGGAGGTTTTTTTATTACCAATCTAGGATTCATTGATTGCGCGGCGGCAGCTTTACTTGGGATTGTCGCAACCAGACCCTTCTGTTCCGCTAACATCGCAGCGGATTGATAATGGCGGGTAAATACTGTGATATGACGTTTCTGTCCAATTCTCTCAAGCGCTTCATCCACCCAACCTAAACGTTTAGTGTCTTTAGGCGTAATCCCCATACCCGCACCCATACCGGTCTTACTTACCCAGACATGTTTGGCATTGAGGTATGTTTCCAGCCTGAAATCATGAGAGATCGAATTATCAACACTGAAAAGACAAGAGAAACTATCACGCCATAAGGTACGCTGATGGAATGATTGTGGCATGGTATCAAAACGGTTAATTACCAGATCAACCAACCCCTGCTCTACTTCCTGAAAACTCATATCACTGGGCGTCAGGATATCCAGAACGATGTCCGGTGCTTCTTTACGTAAGCGTTTTAAGAGTCTCGGCATTAATGTCGCTTCGCCGTAATCACTGGTCATAATGCGGAAAACGCGATCACTGGAACTGGCATCAAAATCCGTAGTGGGTTCGATTACCTGTTCCACTGACGCCAGTATTTGTCGCAACATAGGCTGTAATGCTTGAGCCCTTTCAGTTGGAACCATGCCTTCACTCGTACGAACAAGCAGTGGATCTCCGAAAGTCTCACGCAAACGCCTTAAGCCATTACTCATCGCTGGCTGTGTAATGCCCAGCAAACTTGCCGAGCGCGTTACGTTCCGCTCTCTAAGTAATACATCAAGATATACCAGTAAGTTGAGATCGATCTTATCCAGATTCATGAAGCTACCGATTAATTTCAAAGATATAGAATATTAACACGCCCTTATTCACATAATAAATACCACAAATAACATTCATTTATTTCAATTATGTTTTAACGAGGCATAGAATGAACGTCGAAACTTTTTAAGCGTTAGCCGATTCACTGGCTGGCAAAAAAAACAGGAAGGAATGACCATGTCTACACTGAATCAAGACATCGAATCAATCGCAGCTCTGAAAACTGAAGCTGGTAGCCCTTGGGATGCAATCAACCCAGAATCTGCTGCTCGTATGCGTGCACAGAACAAATTCAAAACTGGTCTGGATATCGCTAAGTACACTGCTGGTATCATGCGCCGTGACATGGCTGAGTTCGACAAAGACAAAACTAAGTACACTCAGTCTCTGGGTTGCTGGCACGGTTTTGTTGGTCAGCAGAAACTGATCTCTATCAAAAAACACTTCGGTTCAACTGAACGTCGTTACCTGTACCTGTCTGGTTGGATGGTTGCTGCTCTGCGTTCTGACTTCGGTCCTCTGCCAGACCAGTCTATGCACGAGAAAACTTCTGTAGCTTCTCTTGTTAACGAACTGTACACATTCCTGCGCCAGGCTGACGCTCGTGAACTGGGTGGCCTGTTCCGTGAACTGGACAAAGCTCGTGAAGCTGGCGATTCAGCTAAAGAAGCTGCTATCCAGGATCAGATCGATAACCACGAAACTCACGTAGTGCCAATCGTTGCTGATATCGATGCTGGTTTCGGTAACGCTGAAGCGACTTACCTGATGGCTAAGCAGATGATCGAAGCTGGCGCATGCTGCCTGCAGATCGAAAACCAGGTTGCTGACGAGAAGCAGTGTGGTCACCAGGACGGTAAAGTAACTGTTCCACATTCTGACTTCCACGCTAAACTGCGCGCTCTGCGTTACGCTTTCCTTGAGCTGGGTGTTGATGACGGTGTTATCGTTGCACGTACTGACTCTGAAGGTGCTGGCCTGACTAAAGAAATCGCTGTTGTTAAAGAGCCAGGCGACCAAGGTGACGTTTACAACTCTTACCTGGACGTTGAAGAAGTTGCTCCAGAAGACACTAACGAAGGCGACGTACTGATCAGCCGTGACGGCAAACTGGTTCGTCCTAAGCGTCTGCCATCTGGTCTGTACCAGTTCCGTCAGGGTACTGGTCATGAGCGTTGCGTATTCGATTGTATCGAAGCTATCAATGCAGGTGCTGACCTTTTGTGGATCGAAACTGCAGTTCCAACAGTTCACGAAATCAAAGGCATGATGGACGACGTACGTAAAGTACACCCAGATGCGAAACTGGTTTACAACAACTCTCCATCTTTCAACTGGACTCTGAACTTCCGTCAGCAGACTTTCGATGCTTGGGAAGCTGAAGGCAAAGACGTTTCTGGTTACGATCGTGCTAACCTGATGTCTGCTGAATACGACGGTTCTGAACTGTCTGACGCTGCTGACGCTCGTGTACGTACGTTCCAGGCTGATACTGCTCGCGAAGCAAACGTATTCCACCACCTGATCACTCTGCCTACTTATCACACAACTGCACTGTCTGTTGATAACCTGGCTAAAGAGTACTTCGGTGACAAAGCTATGCTGGGTTACGTTGAAGGCGTACAGCGTAAAGAGATCCGTCAGGGTATCGCATGTGTTAAGCACCAGAACATGTCTGGTTCTGACATCGGCGACGACCACAAAGAATACTTTGCTGGTGAGAACGCTCTGAAAGCTGGTGGTGCGAAAAACACTTCTAACCAGTTCAACTAAGCACTCTTTATAAGAGCAAAAGGCAGCTGAAAAGCTGCCTTTTTTGTATCTGCTCGTAATACTAAGCGCATTTTGCGAAATGCGCTTAGTATTACTGCCTTACATTGGCATCCGCCAATGATGTTTTAAGGTACTATAATTTTGTAGCCTTTCACGTAACAACGAGAAAAACTGTAATAGCGAAAGCAGTGAAGGAATCAATTGTTTTTTTACGTTAGAATCCGCGCTGCTTTCCACTGCAATCTGATTAAGTGATTTTGACTATGACTACACCTACTTTTCTTAAAGACGCTAAAGATCTGTTAACCGAACAAGGTTTTGCCACCAGCAACACCTGGTATCACGGCACATCCTCAGCGCTGGTCGATTCAATCAAAGAGCAGGGCCTGAAGCGCTCCGGTGATAAAGCTTTAAATCAAGCTGCAAAACAAACAATGGCAACCATCGGTAACAGCTACACAGAAACAATCGAACCTGTATTTCTAACTCAAAGCAAAGAGCTAGCTTACTACTGGGCACAACAGACGGTTCGCAACCGTAGCGTACGTATTGAAGGTGAAGAGCAACCTGTTGTGTTTTCTGTGACGCTGCCAGCAGAACTGAACGACAAAGTAAAAACTGATGTGGGCGCAGCCAGCCTACTAATGGTTAAAGAAGGCGAAGCCTATCTGGCTTATCTGGCTGGTATCTATGATGAAAACAACATTGAAGCGCCTGAAATTGATCTAATGAAAGCCGAGCGTATGGATTACCTGAATAAACTGGGTATGGCTTATTACGATGCTGACATTGAAGCGGCAGCGCTGGAGTTAATTGAAGGTTGATCACCTCTTAGACTCACCTTCGTGAAACTATAATTAAAAGGACGCTAAAGCGTCCTTTTAATTATCCCCAGTATTACTCAACAGCCCTCTTGTTTATTGCTCCTTAGCTTGCAGATCAACACTACACTCACTCTGAAGTTTCTTTATATAGTTCTGTTGAGAATCTAAATTCATTTCATTAACCATGATACTCAATGATTGTCTTACATTTTGATCTGCAGCGGCATTGTACTGCTGAAGCAACCATATATTCCCACCTATAGAGACCAGCAATAAAACGAAAAAACACACTATTGCATCTAAGTGGATGTTGTAACTTTTCACCTTCATCGATAATCCTGGTCTAAATAATAAATAAGTTTAATTGAACAATAACGATTCAACTCTGATTTTGAACTTCATGGCAAAAATCTGGGCGAGCTAAAAGTTGATCCCCTTATAGTTATTCTATCGGCAGGATACAATTTTAATTTGCACAGCCCAATTATTTCCTAAAGAGCGCGGATGCACCCTTTTCTAAAATCCGGCGGCAAAACCTTTCATTAACTGAGGCAATGCAATGCCACCTTCTCCCTGACTTCCTTCACTTCCAAACCTCCCACTTATTTTAAAACAATAAGTTAGCCTAACTGGCACCCTGATTGCTGTATACAAATTAATCAATACTTTTTGCCGTTTGGAGTTATAACTATGTCTATCTATCGTTTGGGAAGTGAGGAGTTCCCACCGCTAAAACATTTCCCTATTGCGGAGCCTATCGAAGACCTGTCATCTGCACTAAAAACTGATGATGCCTTTGTGCAGAGCCTAGATCATTTCTACCTGAATATGCTTTCGGAACTGGAACCAGCTAAACGTAAAGCTAAGTATCTTCAGAACCTGGAACGAGAAATTGAAGCAATCTTCCGAATTAATGGCTCAATCGCTGCGTTGATGTTTAAAGATAAAACTCTGCACTGTACCAACGAGGAAGTCAGTTCAGCCATGCAGCATTTTCACGGTCCTCTCTCAGTTGGTCGCATCAGCTTACTGTTAAATTCTGTTTTTAAGGATCAGGTCTGTGTAGAAAGTTTTATACCTCACAAACCTACTTTTAAAGACTATAACGATGGCATTCTCTTTAATGAATACGATCTCGAAGCTGGCCTTGAACCGGATCTAACTTCTTTAGAAGCACATATGTGTGAGTGGTTACAGTTATATCAGTTATGGTTACAGGATTACCTCTATTTCAATCTGGCCCAGATCAGTAAAGAGCCAAATGAAATTCTGAATAAGCGCATACAGAATCTCTCTCCTCTACACAGTTATCTTCATGCGAACGCATGAGTGGTTTAACCTTCCCAAAATCATGTGTTTCGGATTAGACTGAGAACCTGACTTTCTGATCTGAGTATTAAGGCTTTTATGGAACTTCTATTACCGATTCTACTTGTTATTGCTGTTTTTTTTATTTTCCGCACCCTGCAAAAAAACAAGCAACATGCTGCTTTGAATAAAGCTGCAGGAAAGGAGTTTCTTGAAAAGAACAGAAATAAAGAGGGCATCATAGAGACCTCTTCTGGCCTGCAATACGAAATACTTGCAAAAGAAGAGGAAGGTGCAACCCCCTCTGCTACTTCCAAGGTAAAGGTACACTATCACGGTACGCTGATAGATGGCCGTGTATTTGATAGCTCGGTAGAACGAGGGGAAGCTATTGAGTTTGGGCTTAATCAGGTAATCACAGGCTGGACCGAAGGTTTACAGCTTATGTCAAAAGGCGATAAATTTCGTTTTTTCATCCCCGCTGAACTTGCCTATGGTGACGGTTCAGTAGCGATTATCCCAGCAGGCTCGACCCTGATTTTTGAAGTGGAACTGATCGACTTTAAATAGGTTGCCACCCTTAAATATCCTCTACAAGAGCCATTAACAACCCTTTCTCAAGCCAGATTGTTACCTTTACCCCTTTAACCATAAGCGTTTGAGGCGCCTCATCTTGTGAGATATCAGGGATATAACCATATAAATCAGAATCATAACCTACCTCATATAAGGTACTGTGGGTATTTGCGCTTTCCTGATAACGTAATTGCGCCGCAGTAACGCCTTTTATAGAGCAATACCGTGCCCCCATAAGATTCGACTCTGCCAAAGCAAACTGAGATAACAAATGGTCTGAGTTTGTTGGGGAGAAATCCAACTCTTTAAAGAAGATCTTTACCTGATCCATCGATTGGGCATGTAGTTCCATAGGGCGCTGCTTAATATGATTACCAGCAACTTCAAACGCAATACTCTGCAGTTTGGTACGATCATTATCCTGCCATAGAAAAGCAGTTAACATGACCATAACCAAAACGGATGCAAGCATTGCCGCAAATCTATGTGAAAAGGGACCATTAATAGAACCCTTCCCTGTTTCTTGAGAAAGGATGTCCGTTTGCATCTCGATGAGTCTGAGCACCTCTGATTCATCAAGCTTTTCCTGTGTAGCTTTAAGCCTGATCTGTTCCTTCAGCGGACGGGTTGTATTCATGTAATTTTCCTTCATGCCTTTACCCCCCGTGCTGATAAAAGCTCTTTCTCCTGACGAAAACGTTTTCTAAGTCTGTGCATTTTGGATAAGAAAGTCCCCCTGGGAATTTCAAATAAAGCGCAGATTTCGTCCGTGCTATACCCCAGCACAGCCCAATGATAAAGAATATCCCTTTCATGAATTGAAAGCTTTGACCATAGGGCTTCCAACTCTTTTCCGCTGATGGTGATCTCCTCAAGGTTTACAGTGGAGATATCATAAACATTCATCTCTTCATAAGACTCTACCTGCCATTTTTGAGCATGACGATAATGATCGATAAAGCGATTGCGAATCATAGTACGTATGTAAGCAGGTGGGTTTTCAATCACCTCTTTGCCGCGCTGTATTCGAATCAGATATGACTCAACCGCTGACTGCAGCAAATCACAGGCATCTTCGCGCTTATTACTGAGTACCATCGCATATTGAAACAACGACTCTAGTTGATCCGGATCTAAAAACTTATCCATGTTTTAAATTCAATCGGCAACAGCCACTCCTAAAAACACCTGAATATCTTCTCTCCAGACACACAAGTGGCTTGCACCGATCACATCTACTGAAGTTCGCAGATACGGATGCAATTGGTTTAAGCGCAGAAAAAACTCTTCGGACTGGCTCGCCAAAGCCTCAAGTTCAATACTAAGTTTTTCACCACCATGCTCTAGATCTGAGTCAGCGTAGTATTGCAGTGCAATAAGATATTCAAGCCGTGCGACCTCAGATATTAATACCCAGTTGTAAGCGCGTGTTCTAGGTCCATACTGTTGTGCGTGAAGGAATTCCGGGAGTGATGATCCGTATAGGTTCAGGTCCCAATGCTCAGCAGGATAGTGCTGAGCATAAACATTGGATAAGGCAGAAACAGCTTGCTCACCTAACAATTCAACCGTATACAGAAACGTATTGGTCAGTGATGAGGCATGTACGCCAACAAAATTATTTCTGTAAGGCTGAACCTGTAAATCGTCGGTAAGCACCAGAGTGGAAAAATTCTGGAGGCTGTCAGCATATTCTTGCGGCGTCATACTGCCTTCTCCATATCCTGATATTGATCCAGAATATTCTGAGCGATCTGCCTCTGTTCCATTAACACTGAAAATTCAGGTAGATTGTTATCCCACTCAATTAAAGTCGGTACCGCTGATTTAAGTCGATTAAAACACCTGAACGCCTGCCAGACATCTTCGCAAACAGGACTGCCATGCGTATCGATCAATTGACCATCCTGCTCAGTAAAACCGGCAAGATGGATTTCACCAATTCGATCCAGAGGCAGTTCTGAAATAAAGCCAGACAAGGACTCGCCCAGATTGCGCTGGTTGACGTAAGCGTTATTAAGATCAAGCAACAAACCACAATCAGCCTCTTCACTGACTGCAGCCATAAATTCCCCTTCACTCATTTCACTTTCATCGTATCGGTAATAGCGTGAAAGGTTTTCAATCATAATCTGCCTGCCTAACAGGTCCTGAATGATTGATATACGACCCGCAAGATGCACGACTGCCTCTTGAGTAAAAGGCACAGGCATCAGGTCATGAAAATGAATGCCATTAATTGCTGTAAAACAAGCATGCTCAGATACCATCGCAGGATTTAGGTAATCCACCGATTTCTTCAGGCGTTGCAAGTAATCCCGATCAAATGGCTCAACCCCTGCCAAATTAAGATTTACCCCATGGAAACTCAGCGGATAACGCTCATTAACCTCTTCCAGTAATGCTTTACTAAGACCCCCTCCCAAGTAATTACAAATATGAATCTCAAACCAGGGCACATCGGGTTGATCCCTGAGGATCTCTCTAAGGTGAGGCGTGCGCAGGCCTAAGCCTGCACCGTGACAACCGAAGTTAGTCATAACCAGCCTTATTTAGCAGGCTTAACTTTAGCGACAACACCACCAGTAATTTTGGCGCACTGACCTTCAGGCACATATACCCACTCAGTGTCCTGGTTATCACCTTTAGCTTGCCCAGCGCAGCCATGAGAGCCGTCCAGCGCACCACAATCATTCATGCCTGTTTTGGCAATACCTGCACATTTTTCCCAGTTTTTTGGTGCATCAGGTACGGCATTCGCCGCTGTTGCAACAGTCGTCAGGCCAATAAAAGTAGCTGTAATCAAAGTCTTGTTGTTCATCTTGAAAATTCCCCGCAAATAGCGAATGTTGTTTTTGCACTTACCACAGGTAAGTCAGATACAAGCTGAGCGGCCACTCATGTCTTAATGACGACTAATTAGTCAATTTGATTGCAAAATAGTTGAATATATTTTCAAGTATTTTTCAGAAGAATTAAGCCGCCTGAAAACGGCTTAGTTTTGAAGGAGTTATAGGAAGGTGTACAGCAGCTGCAAACAACCCTAAAGCGGCGCTGAGAATCAAAGCCCATTCATATGAACCGGATTGGTCAAAAATCAAACCTGACCACCAGCTACCAAAGAAAGCACCTATTTGATGGCTGAACATAACAATACCAAACAGTGATGCAAGATTCTTAGTACCAAAGATCTGCACCACTGTTCCGCTTGTTAGTGGTACTGTTGAGAGCCATAAAACACCCATTGCTACTGAAAACAGATAAAACAGCTCTGTCTGCGGAGGTATAATCAACAGGCACATGATCAAACAGGCTCTGAGCCAGTAGATCAAAGTCAGCAGCCAGGGTTTATGCCATCGATCCCCTGCCCAACCCGCAGCTATGACACCTATAACATTAGCCAGGCCAATGACTGCCAGCGAATTAGCAGAGACTTCTGGCGGTAATCCACAGTAATTAACAACACCTGCCATATGTACTGTGAGCAATGCTATATGGAAGCCACAGACAAAGAAGCCAAGATTAAGAAGTACATACTCCCTACACCTGAAGGCCTCCCTAATCGCTCCCAGATCAAACATCGAAGATGATCTGATTTCAGGTGTCTCCTCTTCTCTGAGGAACACAGATAAACCCAAAATAGTGATAAGAGTGAGTGAAAAGATCAGGAATATATCTGACCAATCAAAAAACGGATCGATAAGCCCTAATAAAACGGCATAGATAAACTGCCCCAAAGATCCGCCGGCACTGGTCACACCCAAGGCAAATGTACGGCGAGAGGCAGGGAACCTTCGACTGACCGCAGCAAGAACAATTGGAAATGTAGTTGCGCCTACACCCACCCCAACCAGCACAGCATTAGCGATAAAAAACACCCAGCCATTTTCAGCAAAGGCCGCTAATAACATACCTGCCAAATAGATGATCCCGCCTGCCTGTAACACCCTAACAGTGCCAAAGCGTTCTGCCATCATGCCTGCAAAAGGCGCTACAGCTCCCCAAAGCAGATTTTGAACACCAAAGCCAAATGCAAGATCAGATACTGGCTCGTTCAGAGACAGGCTGATTTCTGGCAACATCAACCCAGTGGTTTGCCTGATCCCCACATTACTTGCAAGAATCAGTACCGCAGCAGCAACAATAAACCATGGGTTGTATATAGAACGCACAAAGAGATCCACCTTCAGAAAGAGGCGTTATTGTAAGTGACTGTCACCCTGAGACAAAATAATGATGAGTGGGATTAAAGATTCCCAACAGCCGGCTCGTCTGCACTGAGCAACTTTTCAAACGACTGTGCTGGCATTGGTCGGTTTAGATGATACCCCTGATAAAAATCACAGGACTGTTCAGCTAAAAACTCAAGTTGTTCCTCAGTTTCAACCCCTTCAGCTACCACTTCCAGATTTAATCCGTGAGCCATTAATACACAAGCCTTCACCAATTGATTGTGACTTTTATCAATATGTAAATCTTTCACAAAAGCACGGTCAATTTTCAATAGATCGAAAGGGTATCGCTTCAGATACGAAAGAGAGGAATAACCGGTACCAAAATCATCAATTGCCAGAGAGATCCCCAGGCCTTTTATCTGAGTCAGTATATATTGGGCATACTGGTCATCTTCGAGCAGAATCCCCTCTGTGATTTCCATACAAAGAAGTTCTGCAGGATATTCCGTTTGTCGAAGAATTTCCTGTAAAACATCAATAAAATCGTACTGTCTTAATTGCCTTGGCGAAATGTTAATAGCCAACTGGAATGGTGGATAACCTTTAGCCAGCCAATCAGCCCCTTGTTTACACGCTGTATTAATTATCCAATTACCAATTTCAACAATCAGTCCCGTATTTTCAGCAATGGGAATAAATTTATCAGGGCCGACAAAGCCCAAAGCTTCAGATTGCCAACGGACTAATACCTCTGCAGATACCAACTCAGTCACACCATTTTGATAGGTATAGACAGGTTGATAATTCAGCAACAATTCCTCATTTTCGAGTGCTCTCCTCAGATACTGTTCCATTTCCAGTTTATACCCGGCTATACGACTCATATCCTCAGAATAAAATGCAAAGAATCCCTGGGTACCGTTTTCACGGCACCGATACATCGCTAATTCAGCATTTTGTAACAAACCACTGGCGCTATGACCATGTTGAGGGAAAATAGAGATACCAAAAGTAGCCGAAACCGAAACCCGATGTTCATCAACCACAAATTCGTCGTTAAAGAGATTATGTAAACGTTCAACTGATTGGAAAAGCTGTCCGGAGGTGCCAAAGTTCTGCAACAAAATAATAAATTCATCACCGCCGTGACGTATAAGGCTGTCTTGCCCTTCTAAACCACAACGCAAACGCCTGGCAGTAGCTGTTAATAATTTATCACCAAATTGATGGCCAAGGCTGTCATTGAATCGTTTAAAGCTGTCCAGATCTATATAAACCACGGCAAAAGAACATCCATTTTTTTCAGCATCATCAATGGAAAAGTTCAGTCTATCAATCACCAATGATTTACTCTGTGAAAGATCCCGAATACAACAAACACTGACCTTTTCTCCTTTTCGTTCACTGTCCCGGGCACAGATTTCCATTGGAAAAATCTCACCTCCGTATCTTTTTCCCTCAAGGTCATAAGGACGTTCGTAACCGGTAGTCATGTTGTGATGAGCGGTAGAAACACATTCGACAGCCATCAGACTCCAAATATCTTTTCCGATTAGATCCACTTCCGGATAATCAAATATCTCCGCTGCCGCATTATTTGTATCCAGAATAATGCCGTCTTTATGGATCAAAACACCTTCATTCGTCAGTTCGGCAAGCTGTCTAAGTCGCTGTTCACTGCTCTGCAGCTCCTGCTCAGTCTCCCTAAGGGATTTCAGATCTCTGGTACCCACTCTATATAGCATCAAAGATGCGGCAGACGCCAAAAAAAACATTAAGGAAACAAGAGGTACTACCATATCGTCGAGCCAAAAGAACTTAGGGGATCGATCAAGATAGAGTAACTGCCAGCCCGGTATGGTTTTCAGGTCAGACTGACCGACGATAAAGACATCACTGTGATTATTACTGTAGAGGCGTTGCTGTTTGATTTCTTTAAGAAAACCGAGAGAAGGAATCGGATTAGTTCCGAATTGATTTGATGCAATAATTTCGCTCATACGCGCTTTGGAAATGGGCCACAATGAACTCATTTCCCAGTTTTTATCGCTACTTGAGAAGATAATTCCATCAGGATTAATTAAAACCGCAGTGCCTTCAAAGTTGTTAATCTCAGACTCAAGGTATTCCATAGAGACTTTAATTACCGCTACACCCAGTGTAGCGGCATCTTCGTTTTCAATACGACGACTGAAATACAGTCCCCTTTTTTTAGTCACAGTCCCTAATGCTGCATAAACATAGCCCCCCTGTTTCAGAGCTTCACTGAAATAGGGCCGAAATGTGTAGTTGTTACCTTCTAAAGAGTTTTGGTCAGGACCACGGTTATCCACCACCGTCAAACCATCCGGCTTGAGTAAGTAACACAGGCTCGCCTGCCCCTTGTCACAAAATTGATAAAGCAGGAATTTACTTTTTATATAACCCTGTTCGTCATATTCGGACATGGTCCCTACTATGTCCGGTAAAGATGAAAGAGTCCTGCTGGCCTTAATAAAGCTTTCTATAGCCGTATCCAGTTTCACTGCAATAAGCCGAGCAGTGGTCTCAGCGGATTGCTCTTCTCTAGCTATATTGGAATTGACCGATTGTTGGTAAAAGAAAAACACCCCGACCAAAGCCGTCAGGCAACTAAACAGGGTTAGAAAAAGCAGAATACAACGCAGCTTCATATCGATTTCTCATTGGCAATAAGATCAATATAGTTCAGAAATCGCACCTGAATCGGGTTCAGGTACGAAATTGCGTAAGCATCTGTTGCATGACTGCCGCTTGTTCCTCAAGTCGACTACTGATAGATGAATTACTTCTGGCTGATTCCGCTGTTTCTCCGGCTGCAATGCCAATCCTTTGCAAGCTATCTTTAGTCAGGGATGTGACATGCGCCTGTTCTTCGGTAGCGGTCGCTATTAACAAGTTAAGCTGATTGATTTGATCCACCTCCACTGACATACGTTCAATCAAAGAGTGAACCTGTTCTGATAACTGAACATTTTTTCCAGCCAGCTCTTGCCCCCCTTTCATCACATTGACCGCTTCTGATGCTTTTAATTGCAATGTATCAATAAGCTCCCGGATTTCCTCAGTAGCATTCTGAGTGCTGTGTGATAATGCACGTACCTCATCAGCAACCACAGCAAAACCACGGCCATGATCACCTGCTCTGGCAGCTTCAATTGCAGCATTCAAAGCCAAAAGGTTGGTCTGTTCAGCAATCCCTTGAATTACCGTGATAATGCTGCCCACCTTGCTACTCTCCTCTGCAAGGTTTGAGATCACTTCGGTTGCTAAGCGTATCTCTTCAGAGAGTTTTTCCGTTGCATCTTTATTATTCGTGACCAGAGACCGACCCTCGCTCGTACTATTTTGGATCGATTCACTACACTGTGCAGCCGAACTGGCATTGGTGGCAATATCGTTTACGGTCTCATTAATTTCTGCCATGGAAGAAACCGCCTGTTCACACTCCTGATTCTGAAGTTCAACAGCAGTTAATGTTGCACCTGAGTTATTTTTAAGAATCTCAGACGTTTCGACCAGGTTGAGGCTGCTTTTAGAAACCGTACTGACGGTCTCAGAAATACGCGACACAAAGCAGTTGAAATTTTTTGCCAGGGTGGATATTTCATCATCACCTTTAACAGGTAATCTGACGCTAAGGTCACCTTCGCCCGTTGCGATCTCAGCCATTTGGAAACTGGCATTTTTCACTGGGTGTATCACCATCCGAAAGCTTAACCAGATTGCGATCAGCGTAAGTAATACACCAATAGGCAAACTTGCAATCATACTGCTGTTTAACAGATTCGCCTTGGCAACCGCGGTTTCAGTTTGGCCGCTTACTTCAGCATCAATAACCTCTCTCAAAGCGCCACTTTGCAGCTCTAAAGAAGAAACCAGTGTCAGTAAGGTATCTCGCGTTTGTAAAAATTGCTGTTGCTTATCCTGCACATTGTTGGTGAGTTGTTTATGCGTGTTCAACAAAGCCTTAGCCGTATCAGAATAACTTTTACCTTTCCAATCTCCGCTATTGATGGTGTTGCTGGCCAGTTTAGAATGAACAATTTCCTCCAGCCCTTCTTCCAGTTCCATCATCGCATCATTCACCAATTCAGCTTCTTGAGCCGGTAACGAGGATTGCAGTTGTCTTTGTAACGCTGAAACCGTTTTACCTAATGAAATTCTGGAGCTATAAATAGCGATCACAAAATTCCATTTATCTTCAACATCCCCACTCCATGAATTCACCTGATTTCGTTGGAAAGCATCTTCAAGACTTGATATTTGATAATTAGAATATAAGCCCAGACGTTTCATGTAAGTATTAAACTTTGTCACACCTAGCTGGCTTTGCTCGATAGCTTCCACGTATCCAGTATGCTCAGATATAACCTGGTTCTTTAATTCAATGAATTGATTTAGTAACTGGCTGAGTATCTGACTTTGTTGTTGATAGGAGCCGGTGTTAAGGCTATCCAGTGCGGTAAGGGAGCGCTCTAAGTGATCTTCAACTTTCAGAAGTATCTCTTCAGGAATAACCTCTTGATAAGAGAGACTACTGCGTAACAATCCACTCACCTGATTCACATTAAGGCTCAACAGGGAAGCACTATCAGATGTTGTCCAGGCTTCCCCTGCTATCTGTTCCAGTGTTTGCCTGATTTTGGTGACGCCATTTAGAGCATAAAGGCTGCTTAGTAGCAGTACAGCAAGGGTGAGTAAAAAGCACCCGCCTAATTTAAGACCTATTGTTTTTTTCATCTACAGCACTCTTGTACTTTTCTTATATTTGTTAATGGATCAACAAAGCAAAAGAAGTGCCATAACCAATACCAAAGGACAATACACCTAAGTTCAACAGCTTGAGGGATTACCTATCAAATTCAATCATCAAAAATCAGCGTAATCTGACACATGAAAATCACTGAAAAGTGTCAATTTCCACTCATCCGATGAGTTTTCAATCTCATATCGGAATTGATATCCGTTGAATGTATCGATGTGATATAATCCGCCCATAATTTCATACCATGCAATGAGCTGTTGAAAGCAGATCAAGATCTGATTCAGCAGTGGAAACATCCTGTTGCCTATCTGCTCACCACGTTCAGTGTGAGTCTCTTTGCTGCAAATTGATTTATTTCGCGATTTAACTCTGTAGTTTTCTACAGACTGGACGGTATATCGCCTTTCGCCAAAGAGACCACAATGAATTTTACTGATCTGGGCTTATCCAGCCCTATTCTTGATGCTGTAAAGAGCAAAGGCTACAACACGCCTTCACCTATACAGGCTCAATCAATACCTGCCGTAATTGAAGGCCATGACCTGATGGCTGCGGCCCAAACCGGAACGGGTAAAACCGCCGGATTTACACTCCCTATTTTAGAACGATTAAGTCAGGGTACACCGGCAAAACGTGGGCATGTACGTGCCTTGATTCTTACACCCACGCGCGAGCTGGCAGCTCAAGTCGCTGAGAGTGTTAGAGAGTATTCTGTAAACCTTCCATTACGTTCCCAAGTTGTATTTGGTGGCGTTAAAATTAATCCACAAATCACTAAACTGCGTGGTGGAGTGGATATTCTTGTCGCAACGCCCGGACGTTTGTTAGACCTGTATAAACAGGGTGTTGTTAAATTCAGCGACCTTGAAGTGCTGGTACTGGATGAAGCAGATCGTATGCTCGATATGGGTTTCATCCATGATATAAAAAGAATTCTGGCTGTATTGCCGAAACAGCGCCAAAACTTACTGTTCTCTGCCACATTTTCTAACCAGATACGGAAGCTGGCCCAAGGCCTGGTTAACAACCCTGTAGAGATTTCAGTTACTCCGGTTAACTCTACGTCTGACAATATCAAACAGTGGATCAGCCCGGTCGACAAGAAGCAAAAATCCGCACTGCTGATAAAGCTGATAAAAGATAATAATTGGGAACAGGTACTTGTGTTCTCTCGCACCAAACATGGTGCCAATAAACTCACACGTCAGATTGAAAACGCAGGTGTTCCTGCTACCGCTATTCATGGCAACAAAAGCCAGGGAGCTCGCACAAAGGCCCTTGCTGATTTCAAACGTGGCACGGTTAAAGTCATGGTCGCTACAGATATTGCTGCCCGCGGTCTGGATATCGATCAGCTTCCACAAGTTGTTAATTTCGATCTGCCTAATGTCGCCGAAGATTATGTACACCGTATTGGTCGTACCGGACGTGCTGGCGCCACTGGTCAGGCAGTATCACTAGTAAGTGCTGATGAAGTGGATCAACTACAAGCGATTGAACGACTGATTGGCAAACTACTGGATAGGGAAGTCATTGAAGGCTTTGATCCTGTTCATGGATTACCTGAGTCAAACCTGAAGTCTAACCCTGCACGAAAAAAATCGAATTCAGGCAACAGACGCAAAAAGCCAAATAACAACAGCAATGCTAAATCAGCGGCAAAAGGCCATCGCGATGGTCAACGTTCCGGTGAAAATGCTCGCGGCCATAAACCTCAGGGCAAAAACAAAACTCATAAAAGCAGCGATTCCAGAACTCAGGGCGAAAATACCCGGAAAACTGGCCAGGCTAAACCCGGGAATAAGCCGCAACGAAGTGCATCCGGTCAAAACAATTCAGCTCAGAAGTCACCATCGTCGTCGCCAACGAATAAACCCAGCGTGCGCCGCGTACGTAAACGTCCGACGCAGAACACTGCAGCCGTTCGCTAATCAAAGCTGACCCACTAATTAACATGTGTAATAGAGAGAATCTTTTAATATGATTCTCTCTATTAAATCGCCTTTTTTCGAGTAGGAATTTCCCTTGAGTAAGTCATCATTTTCATCCCTTAAACTAAACCAGGCACTGGTTAAAAACCTCACGTCTCTGGGCTATGAACAGATGACCCCTATCCAGGCGGAGAGTTTGCCTCAGGTCCTAAAAGGTCATGATGTTATTGCACAAGCCAAAACGGGTTCGGGTAAAACTGCTGCCTTCGGACTTGGCTTGCTGGACAAACTGGATGTAAAACGTTTCCGAATTCAAGGGTTAATACTCTGCCCTACTCGTGAGCTGGCAGATCAGGTAACAAAAGAACTGCGCAAACTTGCACGTTCAATCCACAACATTAAGATTCTTACACTTTGTGGTGGTATGCCCTTTGGGCCTCAAATCGGTTCACTTGAGCACGGTGCGCATATTGTTGTGGGAACACCTGGGCGTATTGAAGAACATCTACGCAAGGAACGTTTAAAGCTGGATGACCTTCACACCTTCGTGCTCGACGAAGCTGACCGCATGCTGGATATGGGTTTTCAGGCCTCTCTTGATGCGATAATGAGTTACCTACCTAAGAAACGACAAAACCTTTTGTTCAGTGCCACTTACCCGGAACAGATCGAGGCAATTGCTGCCAAGCTGATGTACAAACCTGTCACTGTAAAAGTGGCTGGCGATCATGATAACAGCAGTATTGAACAACACTTCTATCAGGTTAAGGGGAATGATGAACGCCTGCGCGCTCTGCAGCTTCTGCTATTACACTACCGCCCGCAATCCGCTGTCGTTTTCTGTAATACCAAAAAAGAAACTCAGGCCGTAGCAGACTCACTGCGTAGCTGCGGTCTCAGTTCTGTGGCTCTGCATGGGGACCTTGAGCAGAGAGAAAGAGACCAGATTCTGGTTCGCTTCAGTAATCAAAGTGCCTCAATTCTAGTGGCTACAGACGTAGCCGCACGAGGGCTGGATATTGAGTCCGTAGAAGCCGTGGTCAACTATCATCTTGCCCATGATCCTGAAGTTCATGTACATCGTATTGGTCGTACAGGACGAGCAGGACGCAGTGGTTTAGCGTTTACCTTCTTTAGTGATCGCGAAGCGCACAAAATGATCGCTCTCGAAGATTATTTGGATAAAGAGATAACAGCAGAAGCCCTGCCCGATGCATCCGCATTGCAATCTCCGGGCTATCAGCCGCCTATGACGACTCTGCAAATCGATGGTGGCCGCAAACAAAAAGTACGCCCCGGCGATATTCTGGGCGCGCTGACTGGCCAGAATGGCATTGACGGCAAAGAAGTCGGTAAGATTAATATCTTTGACTTCAGCGCTTATGTTGCGGTTAAACGAGCCTCATCATCAGCTGCATTGAAAAAGCTGGAAAATGGAAAACTTAAAGGGCGGTCATTCAGGGTTCGCAGAATAAGAGGTTAATCTGCTTTCTGAACAATCAAATACAGATGCAACTCAGGATACTGATCATATTCAAGATGACGGCAGATACAGCTTTCATCTGCAATCACCTCAAGATACTTAGGAATGCCTAGTGTTGAGTAATACACGGTCGGTCCCATTGTATCGTCCGTAATGAACTCTGGAGCATCAACGCCGCCTGTAGAAAAGATAAACACCCCTCCGGGTGTCAGCGCCTGACATAATTTACGAATCAGGTTCTCTTTTTCCTCAAGTGGCACATGCCAGATGCTGTCCCAAGCGGTAATAAAATCGTATTGCCTGGAAGGCTGCCATTGGCAGATATCAGCATGATGAATGTTAAGATCCGGGTATTTTTCAGAGACAAGTTCAACCATCTTTTCGGAGATATCTATCCCCTCAGGGGTTAGGCCATTCTCAATCAACAGATCAAAGAAACGCCCGGTACAGCCGCAGCCAGCATCCAACGCCGATTTCCCCTCTTTCAGGAAAGCCAAGGCACGCTTGTGCGCTTCGACGCCATTCTCGCGGTTAAACTTCTCATCCGTCCATTTGTGGACAATCTGATCGTATGCTTCACCAATTTCTGAAGGTTTCATCCGCACACCAAAGTAGTTCTTAGGCCTTATCAGATTGTTTGCGGGCTTTTTTAGTCAATGATTTATCCAAATCATCCGCATAAATCACAATCCCCTCTTGTCCCTCAACTGGACAAATAACAACAGCAAAACCATCCTCTTCTAATCCGGGTGTCCAGTGGCTGTGCCATTTTTCCAAAGAAATAGCTTCGGGTTTGCACTCACTCCATTCATCCGTCGCCCAGGCTTCTGCCAATGTTTCATTCGGCCAGACGGGTACACAATCCTCATCTTCTGTATTAAGCATCACACAACCGTAATGATCAGTCAGAATCCAGATCTTTTTTTGAATCACAGCTTCTGTCACAAAATTTGAAAACAACTGTTCTTCATTCATCTTTAGAATTGCATCAATCTCTGTTGTCATGGGTGTAGTGCGCCAATTGAGTGAAAAGCAGAGCATAAAACAATTAACTGACAGATGCTGTAAAAAGCTATCAGATATCGCTATTTCAAAGCCTGCTTTATAAACCGATCGACCTCCGCTGTATAAGCATTGGTTTTTCCTAGTTCTGCATTTACTTGCCTGTGGGATAAATCTACGGGGAGCACTTTGGCAACGCCTTTTTTCCTCTGAACTTTTCTTACAAACTTTTCAGCCTGATCACAGGCGCCATCTTTACGCTGTGACGAACAAACCGCCAGAAATGGTGGAATTTCATTTTCTAGCTGATGATAGGGTGAAGCCTTTTCCCAGTATGTAACATTCGCCCCAAACGCCTCACGATAAAAACGCGCAACGCGTTTAGAATCCATAATTTCTACAACATCCAACGCAGCCGAATCCAGAGCGATTGTGGCTTTCCAAGGCTTAATATTTTTCGAATTTACTTTCGGTTTATTCACCGATAGCAAGGAAACTAAATGCGCTCCCGCTGAGTGACCCATCAAAATAAATTTATCCGCTGAGCCACCCCATAACTGGGCCTTCTCCTGCGCAAACGCTAGAGCCCTAGCCACATCCTGTTGTTGAGTTATTGGATCAGCCTCTGGAAGCAAACGGTTGTTAACCGAAATAAAAATAATCCCCCGGGGCACCCAGAAGTTAACTTTATTCTTCACCACCGCTCTTGACGATTTATCCCCCACACGCCAAGCCCCGCCATGTACCATAAAAATTACAGGCGCTGCCTTAACCTCAGTTTTTGGTAGGTATACATCTATCGTTTGTAAAGAATGCTTGCCGTAAGGCACATCAGCCAGTAATCTGAATTCAGTCTCTGCATAACCTGAAGTAGAAACCAGCAGTGCGACGATGATACATAGCTGCCTTGCTAGCACTTTTATACCCGTCATGATTGATCTGCTTAATTGATCAGCTATATGCATTATCCTTCTCCTAACCCGTTGCAATTCCATATAACGTTAAAAGCGATAGACTGATTGTAAGGCTTATATCCGACAATTATCTAAATCATGACACAGTGATGCGCTAAATTGGTTTAAGCTATGTTAACAATTGCAAAGTAATCTAACAGAGCCACCGATGATCCTTAAAAATAGCTACCTAGCCTTAGGTGAAGAGTTCTTCCAAAGAATTGACCCAACACCTGTATCAGACCCAAATCTGTTCCTTTGGAATCACAGATTGGCAGATGAGCTGGGATTGCCAGAAGCATTAACACAGGATACAGAAGCGCTTAGCCAATACTTTTCAGGCAACAAAATCTTTTCGGGATCAACCTCTATCGCTTTAGCTTACACCGGTCACCAGTTCGGACAGCTGAATCCCCGCCTTGGGGATGGTCGCGCTCACCTGCTAGGAGAGGTTGACACTGAGAATGGCACTCTGGATATCCAATTAAAAGGCTCTGGCCCTACCCTTTATTCCCGCAGAGGTGATGGTCGTTGTGCACTTGGGCCTGCCGTTCGTGAATTTATAATGAGTGAGGCAATGCATGCTCTGAGAGTGCCGACAACTCAGGCACTTGCCGTAGTCACAACTGGTGACCCAGTTGTTCGTGAGGGCGTAAAACCCGGTGCAGTTGTAACCAGAGTCGCTTCCAGCCATTTACGCGTAGGTACTTTTGAGTATTTTGCTGTTCAAGGTGATGTCGATGCTGTGGAACTCTTATGTAACTATGCCATTGAACGTCACTATCCTGAATTGAAAGAACTGTCAGGACCAGAACGTTATGCCAGCTTTTACTCAGCGGTTATTCAAAAGCAAATCGAATTGATCTGCGAATGGATGCGTGTTGGCTTTATTCACGGTGTAATGAATACTGATAATACGACCATAAGCGGTGAAACGATCGATTATGGCCCCTGCGCAATGATGAACGCATATAATCCAGATACTGTGTTCAGCTCAATTGATGTTAATGGCCGCTATCGGTTTGGTCATCAACCACAAATTGCTCAATGGAATATGGCTCGCTTGGCCGAATGTTTACTGCCGTTGTTTGATGAAGATTCATCTAAAGCTCAGGAAATAGCTCAAAAACTGCTTGGGACCTTTGCAGAAAGCTTTAAACAACATTACTTTACAATGCTTGGCAGAAAAATCGGTTTAGACATAATCAACGATGACGATCAAAGCCTGCTTGATGATCTACTCGATCTAATGCGTAAAAACGCAATGGATTACACCCAAACATTCAATTTGTTAACCGAGAGCATTCATTCAGCAGAACAAGATACAGTAGCGAAAAACCTGTTAGGAGACTGGTATGGTCGTTGGAAAACAAGACTGGAAAAACAAAGCCAGAATGATTCGGTAGTTTATAACAGAATGCGCTCCAACAACCCTGTTGTCATTCCTCGAAACCATCATATGGAAGCCGTTATCCAGAGCTGCGTGCTGGATGGGAGTACTTCGGAAGCAGAAGCATTTCTTAAGGTGCTTAAATCACCGTACAAAGAACTTGAATCTACACAGCAATTTCAGGACGCTCCTACAGATGGAGACCGTCACTACCGAACCTTCTGTGGTACCTGATGACTTTTGCCTTATAGTAAAAAGTTCAATATTTCAGAACAGTTATTTGTTAAGCAAACTTAAGCCTGAAAATAATCAGTTACCCATTCATAGAATTTCTTCTCCGTCATCTTAGTTACTGAAAGGCGTTGAAATTCTGAAGCTGGATCAGTGTCCATCTCCGTAAATTGGTAATTCAGTGTATCTGGCTGATGGTCATGTAATATGAAGATTATTCTGCGACGGGTCCGTAAACAGTCCACTGTCATCACATCTGCTGGAATGCCACTGGCCCGCATGTTCTGACTGACCCCAATAAGCGGGTCTATATTCTCAAAATCACGCTGAATAGAAACATGAGCTGCCTGAGCAATCTCAAAGAGTTGTTCCAATTGGGCAGAGGGTTTTATCGGTTGAGCAAACACGTTTAGATTCCTGACATAGAGTGGTGCTTAATTATATATAGAGCTGCGATCAAATAGCAGCGCTAGCCTCTCTACACACCACCTACCTATCCAACCGAGCTTAACTTTCTTCTCTTCAAAGTTTTATGCTCATTATCGGGCAACGTGAATATTGCTTTTTTATAAACGCTTTATTTCAGTGCTTTCAGATTCATCCACATTTCATTCGCCTCCAAAAAACATTTTTTAACTTATTAATAAACAATAGGTTGAAGACTATTTTTGATTCTTCGTTCTTATTGGGCTCTAAATTGCTTTGTTAGAAATCATGGGGCATCTGCGTTCTTGGGGGAGTCTTAAGCATGCCGGATGTATTTATTCAAAGTATTGAATAATTTTGTAGGGGTAAAAGAATGAGTGGTAACGCATCAAGATTGTCAGCAATCAATGCAATCAGTAATGGCACATCTAAGCAGACAGATATGCCGGATTCGTTAAGCAGCATCTGGGCGAGTGATGTTTTCAACCTCGCTACTATGGAAGAAGCTCTTTCCAAAAACGCTTTTAAAGCAATGAAAAAAACCGTGCAAACCGGTTCACCGCTTGATCCTGCGACAGCAGATGTTGTTGCTGCGGCAATGAAAGACTGGGCAATGTCAAAGGGCGCGAAATTCTTTTCGCATATTTTCTATCCGATGACCAACGCAACAGCCGAAAAGCATGACGGTTTCATTGTTACAAATGCCGATGGTAACGCGATTACAGAATTTACAGGCAGCTTATTAATTAAGGGGGAACCGGACGGTTCGTCATTCCCTAATGGTAGCCTACGTATGACCAATGCCGCGCGTGGTTATACCGCATGGGATCCAACCAGCCCAGCTTACATCATGAACACGGCAAACGGTGCCACACTGATGATACCGAGTGTTTTCATGTCTTGGACTGGCGAAGCACTGGATAAAAAAATACCGCTTTTACGCTCTAATGCCGCTATGGATAAAGCCGCTAAAAAAGTGCTGGCATTAATGGGCGAAACAGAAATCGCAACGCTTAATTCCAGTTGTGGTGCTGAGCAGGAATACTTCCTGGTTGATGAGAATTTTGCCAACAGTCGTCCTGACCTGTTACTGGCAGGTCGCACGTTGTTTGGTGCTGCGCCAGCCAAAGGGCAACAGTTCGATGATCATTACTTCGGCGCAATTCCTGAGCGCGTTCAAGTATTTATGCAGGATTTCGAAGACCAATTATTTAAACTGGGTATTCCTGCAAAAACCCACCATAACGAAGTTGCGCCGGGGCAATTTGAAATTGCACCTTATTTTGAAGCGGCCAATGTTGCAGCAGATCATCAACAACTGTTGATGACTGTGATGAAAAATACCGCTAAAAAACATGGATTCCTGGCTCTGCTTCACGAAAAACCATTTGCGGGCGTCAACGGCTCTGGTAAGCACGTGAACTGGTCTGTGGGTAACTCAACACAAGGTAACCTGCTTGACCCTGGTAACACTCCAGAAGAAAACCTGGAATTCCTACTGTTCTGTGGTGCAGTGATCCGTGGCGTACATATGTTTGGACCGCTACTACGTGCAGTCATTGCATCAGCCTCCAACGATCATCGTCTGGGAGCTAACGAAGCACCTCCTGCTATTCTTTCCGTGTATCTGGGTGACCAGCTGGAGAAAGTGTTCAAAGACATTCAGGACGGTAACCTTCAGCCGACAGAATGCGGTGGAGTTATGGATCTAGGCCTATCCCAGATTCTCACTTTCACCCGTGACCCAGGCGATCGTAACCGTACATCCCCCTTCGCATTTACAGGTAACCGTTTTGAATTCAGGGCGGTAGGTTCATCGCAATCGGTCTCTGGTCCGCTGGTAGCCATGAACACGATGCTGGCTGATTCTCTGGATTGGATTGCCACTAAGCTTGAAGCTGCTTTATCGTCTGGTGCCGATAAAACGAATGCTGTAATCGCTGTTCTTAAAGAGCTAATGGATGAGCACGGTAACGTAATCTTTGGTGGTGACGGCTACTCAGAAGAGTGGCACAAAATGGCAGTTGAAGAACGTGGCCTGAAAAACATCCCAACGACTGCTGACGCTTTGCCAGCTCTGCAAGAAGAGTCGGTGATTAAGCTATTTGAAAGCACTGGTGTATTAACACCTGTAGAACTTGAAAGCCGTTACGAAGTGTATTCTGAACAATACATTCTGTCGATTGAGGTAGAAGCGAAGCTGGTGATCGACATGGCTACTACTTCTATCTACCCGGCAGCAGCGACCTATCTTTCTGAACTCACGTCCACCATAGCTACTGCTGCGGAAGTCGGTGTAACTCTGGACAACAGCCTAGCGAAAAAGGTCGCGAGTGCTGCGGACGATATGATGAAGGACGTGGACAAACTTTCCGGAGCTATTGCTGAGCACGGTTTCCCAACAGTAGAAGATCATATGAAATTCTGTGCAGGTGAAATCCGCTCATTAATGGATAGCATCAGGGAAAACGCTGACTTGTTGGAAACACTTGTTGCTGACACCGCGTGGCCATTCCCGAAATATTCGGAAATGCTGTTTATTAAATAATCCAGTTTTATTCGGTCTTTGGCCGCACTTTGTGCGGCCTTTTTTCGTTATATAAACACCCTTCTTACCAACTACACATTCAGTGTTTATTTATCAATAATCTCTTATTCAATCTATATCCTGAGTTAGGTCGTATCATACTTCGTGCTTTTTAAACTGGGCTTTCACCCGATACATGGCGTTGTCCGCTCTATCCAAGAGAGTATAAATTGAAATATCATCACCAGGCTCAGAACAAGAACTACCTACACTCACCGAGAGTGTATGTTCAGCATCCGATGTTGCGTTAAAGTGATCGATCGCTTCATAAAAGCGATGGGTGGCTTGTTCAATTTGTTCATGCTTAACATCAAACGCTAAAACGACAAATTCATCGCCTCCAATTCTGGCGATCACATCAGAATCACGGAAGTTGTCTTTCAGTAAGTTGGCCACTTGTCTGATGGCTATATCACCTTCAATGTGCCCGTATTTGTCGTTAATGATCTTCAACCCATTAATATCTATGAACAATAGAAGAACTGCACGATGTTGCCTTTGTGCAATTTTGATTTCCTGTTCAGCAACAGCCAGCATATGACGTCTGTTACTTAAGCCAGTGAGAGGATCTGTATTGGATATTTTTTGAAGTTCATCAACCGCAGCTTTCAATTTTTCTTCTGTTTTTCTTAACTCAGTAAAATCGCGGATAGTTCCCACCAGAAATTGCTGTCCAGTTGTCTGCTCCTGGAAAATCGCTTTTCTGGTCGAGAATATGTGCGCTACTCCATTAGAGTCGGTAATGGATTCTTCGTTAATATTTTCCTGACCAGTCCTGAACACTTCATCGTCTTTCTGCCAGAAGATATCGGCTTCTTCCTTAGGGAAAAAGTCATAATCAGTTTTACCAATGAGTGCTTCTCTGGGCATCCCGATAAATTCGCACAAAGCATCATTCAGCACCAACCATCGATGCTCACGGTCTTTCACGAAAACTGGGTCTGGAATAGTATTGATGATTTTAGTAATAAAATTGATTCTGGATTCATGACAATCCAGGTTACCCAAAAGAGTTTGGAAAATCTCAAAATCATTCATTCGGCTTGCACCTACTTACTTCTGAACAATCCTTTGTAATTAAAAATTACTTGAATCCAAGCTAACTGTAGCAGCCTCAACCATTATCGTTTGAAGATAGGAAAATTTATTGAGAGCTTTTTGATCTGGTTCAGTATTTGGTGAAAAATAGTATGAGAAAAATGCCCCTTGGCTCTCCCTGAATATAACAAAACATTTCAAGACAAGGATGATAACCATGGAGGGTTAAAGGTATGAAGAAACCCAACCGGCATCACCAGCTGGGCCAAGAAGCTATTAGGAACGTTTAGCTAAAACCTTACGCACAGAAAAAATAATGGCTGTGGCAACCAGTGCAGAAACCCCAAGGTGATCAGGTTCTGTCATAAAATGAACGAAACCACTGAGCATGTTGTTATGTTCTGAGTGAGCCAATGCAGGTGTTGCGATAACAGCAGCAGCGACAGCAGTTACTTTTGTGAATACAGATTTCATAAATAAACTCCCTTCAAAAATTCAGACGACGGCTTTGGCTGGCGGCAGTTGCTTAGCTTCCAGCATACCTTCAGTAACGATGAACTGGATAATATCATCCAATCCCTTAGCTTGTTTCAGATTGGCAAACACAAACGGGCGTTCGCCACGCATTTTTTTCGCGTCGCGGTCCATCACCTCAAGAGACGCACCGACCAGTGGGGCCAGATCGATCTTGTTGATGATCAGCAGATCTGACTTAGTAATGCCCGGCCCACCCTTACGAGGGATTTTATCCCCAGCAGACACATCGATAACATAGATGGTCAGGTCGGACAGTTCCGGGCTGAATGTTGCGCTCAGGTTATCGCCACCACTTTCAACAAAGACCACATCCAGTTCGCCATGGCGATCTTTAAGTTGATCGATTGCGGCAAGATTCATTGAGGCATCTTCACGAATCGCCGTGTGCGGGCAGCCACCCGTTTCAACGCCGATAATACGGTCTGCGCTCAACGCTTCATGTTCTGTCAGAAACTTGGCATCTTCCTGAGTGTAAATATCGTTGGTAACAACCGCAATGTCGTAGTGCTCTTTCATTGCTGCACACAAAGAACGTAGCAGAGCCGTCTTACCGGAACCTACTGGACCACCCACTCCTACGCGTAATGTCTGTTTTGGCTTACTCATATTCTTATTAACTCTCTCTAAACTCTGTTTCTTGCCTTTCCAGTTATGAACGGAACAGGCGTGAATACTGTTGTTCGTGCAGGGCGCTGGCAATCGATAATGCCGGAAGTCCTGAACCGACCTGCTCTTCTTCTATCTTTTCCGCCATGCTAATGGCTTCGCTGATAAAGGGTTGCAGTTCACCCAGAAGAATCTGTGACTGTGTCTGCCCCAAAGGCACTAACTTAGTCGCCGCAGCAACCTGATTCTCCAGCCATGCCCAGCTAAAGCCAAGTGCGGCGGTGTTGTAATTAATACCCCAGTGGCTCGCAGCTATAGCAAACATACTGACAAAGCTGACATCCTCTGCCCGAGGGCCATGTTCAAAAGGTTGTGGCACTTCAAGGCTATTCAGTAAGCGTACCAGCGCTTCACCCATGGCGGTGTCGGTTAGACGCAACTCTTTGGTTTCACGACAGGCTAATATCAAATCATTAAGTCGAACAACCTCCTGCCAATCACTCTGCTCCGCTGCCTGCATTAGCATCCGTAACAAGGGCAGATCCACCTGTGACACCGAATGCAGAAGCTGCATCTCTAGCCAGTCCCGGACTTGATCCTGTTTACGTAGCCAACCACTGTCGATGGCGTATTCCAAGCCTTGTGAGAAGGTATACCCCCCCACAGGCAAACTGACGCTGCATAGCTGCATCAGACGAATCAGACTGGAATCAGTGGTGGTGATGACCATGACTGTATGCTCCGGATTCCGGTACAAAAACGGTTTGTTCGTGACTGATTACCAAACCTAATAAGGCCAACATCTCTTCCAGCACATGATCCGGTTTAATCCGCAACCAACGCTCGCCCACCTCAACCTTAGTGTGGCGATTTCCCAGGTGATAACAGGCACGTGCAAAGGTGTGCCAGTCATCACAGGAGGCATGTGCTACCTCTTCTACTGCACCTTCAACACGAATGTATTGGCCACACGCGGATTTAAGGTATTCACCCACCAGTAAAGGCTTACCGCGCTCAAGAAATACGCGTACTTCTTCACCAGATTCACTGGTGAGTTTAAGGCGACCTTTATCTCTCTGCTCATGAGTCAACACTACAACCTGACCTGCTTCTCTATGGCAGTGAGTACCCAGTCGTTCATATACTTCTATCATTTATCACCTTTTAAAAGAGTGTGTAAAGCTGAGCCAGTGGCAGTTCTTTAGCCGGTTCACAGGTCAGAAGTTCACCGTCTGCGCGAACCTCATAGGTTTGTGGATCGACTGTGATATCCGGCATCCAACCATTATGAACCATATCGGATTTGGTAATATTTCGGGTATTGCTACAGGCCACCAGTTTGCGCTGCAATCCCAGTTCTTCACCTACGTTGTTATCTAAGGATGCCTGACTGACAAAAGTCACTGAAGTTTTCGCAGGAGCCTGTCCAAAGGAACCAAACATTGGTCGATAGTGAACCGGCTGCGGTGTTGGAATAGATGCGTTTGGATCACCCATCTGCGCCGCTGCAATCATGCCGCCTTTGATAATCAGAGACGGCTTCACTCCAAAGAATGCGGGTTTCCAAAGAACCAGGTCCGCCAGTTTACCGGACTCAATCGAACCAACCTCATGGGAGATACCATGGGTAATGGCTGGGTTGATGGTGTACTTGGCGATATAACGCTTAGCACGGAAGTTATCAGCTCCCAGTTCGCTGTCTTCAGCCAGCAAACCAAACTGGGTTTTCATTTTGTGTGCAGTCTGCCATGTACGGGTGACCACCTCACCAACTCGGCCCATCGCCTGTGAGTCGGACGAGATCATGCTGAAGGCACCCCGGTCATGGAAGATATCTTCTGCTGCAATGGTTTCCTTACGGATACGAGAATCAGCAAAAGCGACATCCTCAGGGATGTTGCTGTCCAGATGGTGACAAACCATCAACATATCCAAGTGCTCATCCACCGTATTGTGCGTGTATGGACGGGTTGGGTTAGTTGAAGATGGCATTACATTTGGATAAGCGCAGGCCCGGATAATGTCGGGTGCGTGACCGCCACCTGCACCCTCTGTGTGGTAGGTGTGGATTACACGATTTTTAAAGGCTCCAATGGTGTCATCTACAAAACCGGATTCGTTCAGAGTGTCCGTGTGGATGGCAACCTGAACATCGTACTTCTCAGCCACACTCAGGCAGCAATCAATCGCTGCGGGTGTTGTTCCCCAGTCTTCGTGAAGTTTCAGACCGCAAGCGCCCGCTTCTAACTGTTCTTCCAATGCTTCTGGCAGGCTGGCATTACCTTTACCCAAAAAGCCTAGGTTCATCGGCATACTGTCTGTTGCTTGCAGCATCTTACCGATGTTCCATGGACCCGGTGTACAAGTAGTGGCATTAGTGCCGGTTGCTGGGCCAGTTCCACCACCGATCATGGTCGTGACGCCAGACATCAGCGCTTCTTCAATCTGTTGTGGGCAGATAAAGTGGATATGGGCATCAATGCCACCCGCTGTAAGAATCGAGCCTTCGCCAGCAATAACTTCCGTACCGGGGCCTATGATGATATCCACGTTATCCTGAATATCCGGGTTGCCCGCTTTACCAATTTTGTAAATGCGGCCTTCTTTAATACCAACATCGGCCTTTACGATGCCCCAGTGATCTAAGATCAAAGCGTTGGTGATTACCAAATCCACGGCGATTTCGTTAGTCACCTGACTTTGACCCATACCGTCCCGGATCACCTTGCCACCGCCGAACTTCACTTCATCGCCGTAAGTGGTGTAATCCTTCTCGACCTCAATCCAGATTTCGGTATCACCCAGACGCACACGGTCGCCTGTTGTCGGTCCGAACATCTGTGCGTAGCTTGTTCTGTCCATTGTTTTATTAGAAGAACTCATTAGTTGTCCTCCTCTACTTTGCCCATTACATCTCCACGGAATCCGTACACAGTTTTGCTGCCTGCATATTCCACCAGTTCTACTTCCCTGCCCTGACCCGGTTCAAAGCGCACGGCGGTACCGGATGCGATGTTCAAGCGAAAACCTTTGGTCGCTTCACGGTCAAAATTAAGCGCAGGATTTACTTCATAGAAGTGGTAATGCGAGCCAATTTGAACCGGTCGGTCACCGCTGTTTTCAACTCTAAGGGTGATGGTTTTTCGCCCTTCATTGAGGACGATACTGCCTTCGGCAGCCTGAATCTCTCCTGGAATCATCTTCATCTACCTCAGCTGATTGGGTTATGTACGGTCACCAGTTTGGTACCGTCCGGAAAGGTCGCTTCAACCTGAACTTCATGAATCAGTTCAGGTACACCATCCATCACCTGCTCAGCTGTGAGCAGACTTTTACCGTAGCTCATCAACTCTGCCACGGTTTTACCATCGCGGGCACCTTCGATAATTTCCATGGTGATATAAGCCATCGCTTCCGGGTAATTGAGTTTAAGCCCCCGATTAAGTCGACGCTCAGCTAATAATGCAGCGGTAAACACGAGTAGCTTATCTTTCTCTCTTGGTAACAGTTCCATAAGCGTTCCTGCTTCTTCTTATGTTTGTTAGGTTGCCCAGATCCGCGGCTCACAACCTTCTCGGTTGAGTAGCTCAGGGCGGATCAATGTCCAGCATTGGGTAAATAGTTTGCGTGCCTGTTCTGAGCAATCACCCAGATAGCGCACTTGGATAAATTCATCATTCAGAGTCACAGCGGCCAACACATCTATCGCTTCACAGCAGTCACGCAATTGGCTCAACAGTGTTTCTGTTTCTTCTGGCTGGTCAAATGGGCCAGCCAGCATCAGGCCATTTACAGAGCAGTTGTTTAGTCCCGCTCGCGCCTGCAGAAAGCGGTCTTTTTCAGGATTTAACTGCAAACGTTCACGCAGTTTCAATCGACCCTCTCTAAAGACTTGAAAACGTTGGCTAACCTCACCGGTTTTAAACGGCTCACCACTGGCGGTTAAACCAAAACAGGTCACCTCCCACGCGATCACAGAACTGTTTTCTGCTAGGTGAATATCTGTGGTCAGGTCAGTACAGGCATCTGGATAAATGATGGTTTCCAGGGGTAACCATTCCAGTGTGCTGTTTGCTTCAAGATGCAATTCAATCTTCTGTTTTTGCAGGGTTCTATCAGGACGTGCCCGGTAAACTCGCCCGGCACCGGGCGTTGTCACAAGGCACTGAGCCTGTGGTGAAGTCGAAACGGAAATATGTAGATCATCCCCGGAGACCATGCCCCCTGGAGGATGTAACAGGTAGATATGCGCCAGTTCACGTCCTTCAGGATAGAACGGTTTTTGCACATACAGAGGGCCAAGGTGACGGCACTGTTTCAGTACCGTGCCCCTTGCGCTGTTTGCCAAACCCAGATGCAGCTCCGCTTTCCAGCGAGATTCTGTGTCGATCATTGGGTTGACCAACTGATTCATATGCCAGTCCCCTTAAACGGCCAGATATTGTTTAATCAGTTCTTCACTTAAATTAGCCATTTTGTCGCTGGCGACAACCCGACCTTTCTCCATCAGCCGGAACTCTTTTCCGACACGACGGGCAAAGCCCAGTTTCTGCTCTACGAGAATAACGGTCAAGCCCTCTTCCTCATTCAGTTTGAGAATAACATCACCTATCTGCTGAACAATATTGGGTTGAATACCTTCATTAGGCTCATCCAGAATCAGAACTTTGGGCTCAATCACCAGCGCCCTGCCTATAGCCAATTGTTGCTGTTGACCACCTGACAGGTCTCCTCCACGACGATGCAACATCTCTTTTAACACCGGGAACAGTTCAAAGATTTTTTCCGGTATTTCTTTAGCTTTATCCTTTCGAATCGGCAGACCAATGCGCAAGTTCTCTTCCACAGTGAGCATGGGAAAGATATCACGGCCCTGAGGAACGTAACCAATGCCTGCGGGTGCCCGGAACTCAGCAGGTTTGCTTTGCAATGGTTCGCCGTCAAGAAGGATCTCACCCTTTTCCACCGGCAGCAAACCCATCAAACATTTAAGCAGTGTGGTTTTACCAACCCCGTTACGACCCATAATGCAGGTACAGGAACCTTGTTCAATGTTCAGATCCAGATCCCAAAGAATCTGCGTGCCGCCATAACGCTGATTTACCTGGTTAATTTCGATCATGGCGCTTCTCCCAAATAAACTTCGATGACATCGGGGTTATTCTGTACCTGATCCATAGTACCTTCAGCCAGAACGGATCCCTGGTGCAGAACCGTCACAGTTCGAGCAATGCTTCGAACAAACTCCATATCATGTTCAACCACAATCACGGTGTGTTCACCCGCCAGAGAGGTCAGCAGTTCAGCAGTTCGCTCTGTTTCCTGAGCAGTCATACCTGCTACTGGCTCATCCACCAATAACAAACGCGGTTCAGCCATCAACAACATGCCGATCTCGAGCCACTGTTTCTGTCCGTGTGACAGAGCGCCTGCGAGCATAAAGCGCTGCTCTTTAAGGCCGATGATTTTCAGCACTTCATCGATCCGGTCTATTTCGCTTGGAGTAAGCCGTGCAAACAACGTCGCCATCACCGCCTTATGTTGTTTCAGTGAAAGCTCCAGGTTATCAAACACTGTATGTGCCTCGAAAACCGTAGGTTTCTGAAACTTGCGACCGATACCCATATTGGCAATATCCGCCTCATCATGCTGAAGCAGGTTCAGTGTCTGTCCAAAATAAACAGTGCCACTATCCGGTGTTGTTTTACCTGTAATGACATCCATCAACGTGGTTTTACCCGCACCGTTGGCACCAATAAGGCAGCGTAATTCACCATCATTAACATAGAGGTTGAGATCGTTCAGAGCTTTGAAACCATCGAAACTCAGGTTCAAACCTTCAACATAAAGAATGACATCATGGGAGACATCTACCTCTGTATGATCTTCCTGAAGGAAAGACCAGACACGATCACGACGCATTACTTCACGTACGTTATCCAGTGTACTCATGCTTTGGCCTCCTTTTCAGCTTGCTGTGTCGGATCAGCATCTTTTCTATTAGTGATTTTTTTGAACAAGCCAACCAGTCCTTGCGGAAGAAATAGAGTTACAAATACAAAGAGTGCACCTAATGCAAACAACCAACCTTCCGGCATAATGGCTGTGAACTTGGTTTTAGCGTAGTTCACCAACAAAGCACCCACGATTGCACCAATAAGCGTACCGCGCCCACCAACTGCAACCCAGATTACGATCTCAATGGAGTTTAATGGAGAGAACTCGCCGGGGTTGATAATCCCCACCTGTGGCACATACAAAGCACCTGCGATTCCGGCCAGCATGGCTGAATACACAAACAACCAGACTTTATAACGCTCGGTGCGATAGCCCAAAAAGCGGCTGCGACTTTCACCATCGCGGATCGCTACAATCACTTTACCCATCCGGGACTTAAGAATTTTATGACTGACGATAAATGCAGCCCCGAGGAAGAACGCTGTAGTGGCAAATAATACGACTCGGGTAGTATCGGATTTCAGATCAAAGCCTAAAATATCCTTAAAGTCGGTCAGGCCGTTGTTACCACCAAAACCCATCTCATTTCGGAAAAAGGCCAGAAGCAGTGCATAGGTCAGAGCCTGAGTCATTATTGACAGGTATACGCCAGTTACCCGGGATCGAAAAGCCAACCAGCCAAAGATAAAAGCCAGTACGCCAGGCACAAGAAGCACCATTAACATAGCAAACCAAAACTGATCAAAGCCTTGCCAGAACCAAGGCAGTTCAGTCCAGTTAAGGAAAACCATGAAATCTGGTAGTTCCGGGTTACCGTATACACCACGGTCACCGATCTGACGCATCAGGTACATGCCCATGGCATAGCCGCCCAGGGCAAAAAAAGCACCGTGACCCAGACTGAGAATGCCACAATAACCCCAAATTACATCTACAGCCAAAGCAAGCATGGCGTAACACAGGTATTTACCCAGCAAGGTGATGGTGTAAGTACTGACATAGAAGATAGAATCTTCTGGCATCACCAGATTACCAATTGAAGCCAAGAAGGTGACAATTACCAATATAGCGACAAAAGGTGCGACTTTGCTATCACCATGCAAACGGGTGAATTTTAATAACTGGCTCATTCTGCAGCCCTCCCTTTCTGAGGGAACAACCCTTTCGGTTTTTTCTGTATAAACAGAATGATAAAGACGAGCACCAAAATACTGGCAAGAACAGAACCCGTGACAGGCTCAAGGAATTTATTGGCAACACCAAGAGAGAACGCTGCTACTAATGTTCCCCAAAGGTTACCTACTCCGCCAAATACCACGACCATAAATGAGTCGATGATGTACGCCTGCCCCAGATTCGGTCCAACATTAGTCAACTGACTCAATGCAACACCAGCAATACCAGCAATGCCTGATCCCAGACCAAACGTCATCGCATCCACCCAGTCGGTTCTAATCCCCATAGCTTTCGCCATACTGCGGTTTTGTGACACAGCCCGAACGTTCAAACCCAGCGAAGTTCTGCGCAGAATAAGTAACAACAAACCAAACACTAACAGAGCAAACGCCAGGATGTAGAGACGGTTGAGGGTAAGACTCAGCACGGGGTTAATATCTAAAGTACCACTCATCCAAGTAGGTGATTCCACCTGACGGTTGAGTGGAGAAAATACTGTTCTGACCAACTGCTGTAAGATCAGGCTGATACCGAAAGTCGCTAAGAGCGTTTCCAGCGGACGACCATGCAGGAATCGGATGACCCCTCGCTCAATCAGAATACCTACCAGCCCCGATACGATAAAGGCTGCAGGAACGGCCACAAATAAAGAATATTCAATATGGTTAGGCATGATCAGCTGAATCACATAGGTCGTGTATGCACCCAACATGATCATTTCGCCATGGGCCATATTAATCACACCCATCACACCGAAGGTGATCGCCAGACCAATAGCTGCCAGCAGTAATACAGATCCAAGGCTGAGGCCGAAAAATAGCTGGTCTACAAAATCGTAAAATTCAATGCGTTCATTGATCTTCTTTAAAGCTTTTTCTGCTGTTGCTTTGATCTTCTCATCACTTTCGTTTTGAACTACGGAAGTTAATGCGTTTCGGGCGTCGTTTTCCAAACTGCCACTCATAGCTTTCACAGCTGCGTAGCGGGTGTCACGATCCGGGCTGCTTACATCAAACAGGGCAAACGCCAGTTCCATCGCACTCTTAACGTCGCTGTCTTGTTCTGTGGTATACGCAGATCTCAACGTTTCTACAGTATCCTTAGAAAGGCTGCCGTATAGATCTTTAACGGCAATTAAGCGTTTTTCAGAATCAGGATGTTGAATCTGTAAGCCTGCGATTGATTTACGCAGGAATACTCGTAATGTGTTATTTACGCGTATTTTCTTAATTTCTTTTTTACTTTTCGTACCGAGCGATTCGCCGCTGAACACGTTAGAAAGATGGTATTCACCATTTTGTTTTTCTACAGCAACAATCTCTTTACTGGATTTAATGTAATAAAGTTTGCCTGCCAGCATGGTTTGAAAAAGTGGCAGCATATCGGCTCCGCCCTGTTCAACCAACTGCTCAAGTACGGGAAGTGTTTTAGAAAGTTTGACCGACACCAGTTGCTGCATCAGCGCCTGGGATTCCTGATCAAACTGTGTCTGCTCATTGGCCTGTACGGAGACAGATGACAATGCAATTAAGCAGTACAAAACAGCTAAAAGTTGTCTCACGTAATCTCTCCTATGCGAACCAAACTGGGGGGATGTAATTATTCTTGGGCCAGTAGTTCAGGAAAATAGAAAGGCTCTGCGGCATTCACCGACAGAGCCTGTAGAAGGAGTGCGCTAGCTAGGAACGATCAAAACTTTCGCACACTCCTGCACTCACACTATGCTCTGCCAGTCTTAGTAGTTCTGACCAGAACACGTCTTAGTTTCAGTGTTGTAGTTACCGCACTTAACCGGATCAGTCCAGTCTGCGATCAGGTCTTTAGAACCTGGCAGATAATCCGACCAAGCATCACCCTGAACAACACTTTCAGTTTCCCAAACCACTTCGAACTGACCATCTTCCTGGATTTCACCAATAAGAACTGGCTTACTCAGATGGTGGTTTTTGTTCATAACTGCAACACCACCAGTCAGGTTAGGAGTTTCCTGACCAATCATAGCTTGTTCAACTGCATCAACTTCAGTAGTGCCAGCCTGTTTAACTGCATTTACCCACATGTTGAAGCCAATATATGTTGCTTCCATCGGATCGTTAGTTACACGCTCTTCGCTGGTGAAACCTTTCCATTTCTGGATAAATGCTTCGTTAGTTTGATCATCTACGCTCTGGAAATAGTTCCATGCAGCCAGATGGCCAACCAGAGGTTTAGTGTCAATACCGGACAGTTCTTCTTCACCTACAGAGAAAGCTACGACAGGAATGTCTTCCGCTGAAACGCCCTGGTTACCCAGCTCTTTGTAGAAAGGAACGTTGGCATCACCGTTGATTGTAGAGACAACCGCAGTTTTCTTACCTTCACTACCAAACTTTTTAATGTCTGAAACAATTGACTGCCAGTCAGAGTGACCGAAAGGCGTGTAGTTGACCATGATATCTTCTGGCGCAACACCTTTTGCTTCCAGGTACGCTTCCAGAATTTTGTTAGTTGTACGCGGGTAAACATAGTCTGTACCTGCCAGAACCCAACGCTCAACACCGATATCGTTCATCAGGTAATCAACCGCAGGAACTGCCTGCTGGTTTGGCGCTGCACCCGTATAGAAAACGTTTTTAGAAGACTCTTCACCTTCGTACTGTACTGGGTAGAACATCAGACCGTTCAGTTCTTCGATAACAGGTAGAACTGACTTACGAGAAACTGAAGTCCAGCAACCAAAGATTACATCTACTTTCTCTTTAGTCAGTAGTTCTCGTGTTTTTTCTGCAAACAGGGGCCAGTTAGACGCTGGGTCTACAACAACAGGTTCCAGTTTTTTACCCAGCAGACCGCCTTGTTTGTTCTGCTCTTCGATCATCATCAACACTGTATCTTTAAGCGTTGTTTCAGAAATTGCCATTGTCCCGGACAGGGAGTGCAGTACACCTACCTTGATGGTTTCTTCTGCCATGGCTGTAAAACTTACCAGTGATGCGCCCATAGAAAGCGCTACACCTGCTGCTAATGTTTTTAGTTTCATTTTTGCCCCTTCCGATATCTCTTGGATTTATCCGAAAATTAACTACTTATTTAGCTAAGTACTGAATCCAGAGTATTCGAGTGCAGCTATCAGGGGTATCGGGTGATTGACGCAGGCATATACGTCATTTGACGTATAAAGACTAAAAGCAATTAATAAACAAGGAGTTACTCAACCGTAATCGGATGAGTCAATTGCGCAATAAAGGCATCTTCTCGCAAGGGTTTCGAATAGAAATAGCCTTGATAACAGTGGCAGCCTAATTGGCAGAGAACATCTCGTTCTTCGACGGTTTCTACCCCTTCGGCAATAACGGACAGGTTAAGCTTTTCAGCAGTTGCGATAATAACTTCAACAATCGCTGCGTCTTCAGAACCGGGGCGAATATCGGTTACAAAAGAACGATCAATTTTCAAAATATCCAGTGGCAGATGTTGCAGGTATTTAAGTGAAGAGTAACCGGTACCAAAGTCATCTATGGCGAAGGTAATGCCTCTTTGCTTTAACAAGCCCATCTTTTTCTGGGCTACTTCAAAATTGTTCAGCAGCATATTTTCGGTAATTTCCAGCTCTAGCATGGAACCCGGAACATTCCACTTTTCCAGAGTACGGAACACATTGCTGACAAAATCCACCTGCATGAACTGCATCGGGCTTATATTGACGGCTAAACGGGAGAAACTTTCGGGCAACCCCTGCTCTATCCAACTCGCGAGTTTTTCAATCGCATCCTGAAGAATCCAGTTCCCTATTTCTACTATCTGACCACTCTCTTCAGCCACCTGTATAAACTGGCCGGGCATAATCACATGACCATCAGGATGGTTCCAGCGTATCAGACTTTCAGCACCGAGCATTTCAAGATTGCTGCTGTATTGAGGTTGGAACCAGAGTTCAAACTCACCGTTATCTACCGCCTGATGTAATCCCTTCTCAATCTGCAACCTCTCCTGAGCCGAAGACTGCATCTCCTGATCAAAGAATTGGAAACCATTGCGCCCAAGAGACTTAGCCCGATACAAAGCAGTATCTGCCTGGCGTAAAAAGTCTTCCGATTGTAGATTTTCATCCGGAAATATTGCTAATCCAATACTTGTACTGCTGTAGAGTTGTTGCCCTTCAATTTCGTAAGGCATCGAAAGAACTGACAGAACTTTCTGGGAGAGATGAGCTGAATATTCAGCACATAATTCTTCTGTTTCCGCAGTCTCTGGCAGAAGCAATACAAACTCATCGCCACCAAATCGGGCACAGGTAGCTTTTGCTGGTAGTACATTTTCAAGACGCTTAGCAATTAGGCATAAAATCTCATCACCAATACCATGACCAAGAGAATCATTAATGGTTTTAAAGCGGTCCAGATCAAGGTAAAGAACCACACCAAAACTGCCATTTTCTTTATGCAGTTCTATTGCAGATGAGAGCCTGTCGGTAAATAAACGACGGTTGGGCAATTTAGTAAGCGGGTCGAAATAAGCCAACTCATGAATCTGCTTTTCAGCTTCTTTTCTTAGGCTAATATCACGAGCTGTCAGCAAGATATAGTCAGTGTCATCCAGATTGATTCTGTTGGCTCTGACTTCAACCGGGACCAAACCTTCATCTGTGATAAATTCATCTTCGTAGGTCGTCACTTCATCATTGATGATTAAGGTATAAAACGCGGTTAAAGTCTGGTCAGAGAACTGATGACTAAATTGAGACAAAGGCTCGTTCATTAAATTTTCGTTAATGCGTCCCAGTAATTTCTCCGCCTGATTATTCAGTCGAATAATCCTTGTAGCTGTATCACAGAGGAACATCGCATCCCCGGCATTATCCATTAACGACCGTGAAAAGCGCTCACTTCGAGAAAGTTCTGCAACGGAAGAGTTCAGCTGCAGATTTTTCTGCTGGCGATCCTGCCAGAGATCTGAAAAGTCCTTTACCAGATATCCAAGCTCATCCTCTGATTTGTAAGGAAGCGTGTCGATTTGTTTGTCACGGCCTAGCTGTCCGATCCAGTTAGCAATATCTACAATAGGCCGTGACAGATAACGGTAAAAGAAAATAAGTAACGCAAGAGCCATTACCACAGCATGTAAGAACCCAAGTAACATGCTGGCTACCGCACGCCCGGTAAAGTCACTGGCAATATAAACCTTATCTATATCGACATATAAGGTGCCGGTTTTAACACTGTTTTCAATAATCAGTTTTTCTTCAACATGCGTATTGATATTGAACTCTTCAGCGGCAAGGCGGATCAGAAAATTACTTTCCGTCTGAGGTTCGTGGAAACTGGAGGCGATAATGTCACCAAAATCATCTCGTAATTCCGCATTATAGATAGCTGGATGGCTGATGAGCGCATCCGTGACGATGTGAGCAGAAGCGCCATCCAGTCGATAAACAGCTGAAGACGCAGCATCTTTATGCAAAGAAACCACCCTTTGCACACTTTCAAGGGAGCTTTTGTTTTCCTGAATAAGATCCAGATAGATCTGAATGGCGGTAGAAATTGAGCCAAGAACAATCGCAATCAACAAAACTGACCGGGCTTGTTTGTATGCAATGTTATGCCTGAATCTCAACGCCATAGGATCACCTTCTACTCAGTTCCTTATGGACATAACGCTGATAAATGGCGTCAAAAACTCCATTTTTCTTAATAATAGTTAGCCCTTTATTAAAAAGTTGTTTTAAATCACGAGAGTCCGAATAAGATTTGCTGAAGCAAACATGAAAATCTGTCTTTCCCCGATCTTCAAGAAAACTCACTTTGATTTGATTCTCAAGCCCCATCTGCTTTGCCTGATACTGCGTGGTTAAGTAACCGTTATAGAAAAGTTCCACATCTCTGTAAACTATAGCGTTAATTCCGCTGGCGACATCAACGGTGGGCAAATGATCAATTCCAGCAATGTCGAGTTCCTTCTGAATTCCCCATCCATCCACCACTGTTACAGTATAGTCTGCAATATTCTCAAAATTATTCAGAGAAGATACTGGCGTACTGACGGCAGAAAATACCACTTGCTGAGCATGACTGATGGGATCGCTGTAATCCATGTACAGTTCACGACCCGGACGCTTGGAACAGGTAATAGTTCCGGGAATTCTTCCATATTCGATATTTTTAAGAATTCGTTTCCAGGGAGCGGTTTTAACTTCAATAGGTATACCTACCGCAGTAAACGCTGCCTTAGTAACATCCACGTCGATACCATAGATTTCACCAGAAATATCTATGATTTCGTAAGGCGGATAATGGACTACATAAAATTCGAGAGGTTTTTCATCTGCGGAGAAACCTACCCGTGGCAATGACAAAAAAATAGCCAGCAGGAGAAAATATCTCATGAAGCGAAGAACCTCCTGTAATTTACTGTACTCCCTAATTAGATGACCAATATATTACAAAAACATTAAAACATTAAAACAGTAATAAATAACAAAAACTTAGGAAATATTCCCGGTTAATTTTTACTCTACAGCCAGCAAACGTAACGCCACACCTGCAGCAGCGGTACGGTTTTCCACACCCAGCTTAGGAAACAGCTGCTCGAGGTGTTTATTCACTGTCCTGGGACTCATATCCAGAATTTCTGCAATTTCACGGTTAGTTTTACCGTTAGCAATCCAGTACAGAACTTCTGATTCCCGATCGGTAATCTCTAATTTGGATTTAAGCAGGTCAGAGCCTGTAGGGCGGTTTCCGTCGATTAATTTAAGTAGCAGATCACCATCATCCTGAGCCGCTACAAATTTAAGTTCTAACGGATAGTCACTGCCCTGTAGTTTGATCTCACTTTCAGATGTTAAATTCCCTAGACCAAACCACTGGCAGATCTGAGTCTTCATTTCAGTTTCAAGCCATTCCTGAGAGACTTCTGCCTTTGCGAACAGTGCGTGTGCCTGCGGTGTCGCCCAACGTAATAATCCAGCCTGATCTACAGTAAGCAGATGCTGACCACTGCTATCCAATGCCGATTGAACACTGACGGTCTGACGCGCATTTGCCAGATGCACTTTCATTCTGGCAAGCAATTCACTGGGATTAATCGGTTTGGTTAAATAATCGACCCCGCCTGTTTCCAGACCTTTAACAATATCCTGAGTATCTGTAAGGCCGGTCATAAATATGACTGGGATATTTTTTAGGGTTGGATCTGCCTTAAGAGCGCGGCATGTTTCAAAACCGTCCATATGCGGCATAATCGCGTCCAGAAGGATAATATCCGGGCGTATCCGTGAAGCGATTGTTAATGCCTGCCGTCCCTCTAGCGCGACCAGTACATCCATTCCAGCACTTTCCAGAGCATCATTGATGAGACTCAAAGCATCTGGAGAGTCATCAACCACCAATACAATTTCCTTTGCAAGACCCGGGTTCATACTGAATTTGCCTCTATATGCTGCGCTAATTTCTCAAACTGAAAAGCATGACTCAGTTGTTGTAGGTAGGTGAAGTTTTCTTCGCTTAAAAGTTGTTCAGTCTGTATCTGACTGAGCACATTATTGACGCCTTTTTGATAACCCATCTCTGCATAGGCTTTGAGTTCCAGCATCAGACTATGTTTAGGCAATGGGGTACGCTGTGGTGTGCCTGCTGAAAGAGGTTCACTCTTTGTTAGCTCTGGCTTTTGCAACACAGCGCCATCATTACGGGTAATCCAATCCAGTTCAAGATAAACCCCCACTTTTTCCAGTAGTAGTTGGTTGCTGACGGGTTTCACAAGATAATCGTCATAATCTTCTTGGTATTCAGGGTTTTGGTTATATTCCTGAGCATCAGCAGAAAGCATTATCACAGGGACAGAAATACCCGAATTCCGAAGCTCACGGGCCAGTTCCAGCCCACTCATACCCGGCATCGAAATATCCAGAATAAACATATCTGGATGAGTTTCATTAATCAGAGCCAGACAGCTATGACCATCATGTGCCTCAACCACTTTAAAGCCCAACGGCGATAACAGATCTGCTAACAGTCCACGCAACACAGGATCATCATCAACGATACAAACGGTACGCTGAAAGCCTGCATAGCCAATCACAGTTTGTTTACTGCTTTCATCGACCTGCGCGGCATCCACCCAGGGCAACATCATGCTGACTTTAAATTCTGAGCCCTGCCCTTTACGGCTATCAACCTGGAGGTCACCACCCATAATTTCGGTAAGCAATTTAACGATGGTGAGACCTAACCCCGTGCCGGGCAGGTGAGCAGTTTCATGATTTCTAACTCGCTCGAACGGATCAAAAATGCGTTTAAGGCTTTCATCATCAATTCCGGGGCCCGTATCACTGATGCGGAATTCAGCCACCTGATTACGGTAACTAATATCAAAATCCACCTGCCCCTCCGGGGTATATTTCACCGCATTCGAAAGCAAGTTGATTAAAATCTGACGCAGACGTTTCTCATCAGTGATCACCAAATCTGGCAGTGGATTGTGAATATGACAATGCAGCTTAAGGTTTTTCTTCTCTGCTTCCACACTGAACATCTGTGCAAGCTGATCAATCAACTCAGGCAACTTCACCTGATTGCGGTAGATATCCAAACGGCCCGCTTCAATCTTAGAGATATCCAGCAGGCCTTCGATAAGATCGGTCAGATACTGGCCACTGCGATGGATAATTTTAAGGCCACGTTTGTGTTCATCTGCCACCTCCTCTTTATCGCCCAGTAACTGGGCATAACCGAGTATGGATTGTAGAGGGGTACGCAACTCATGACTGATCCCGGTTAGGTAGCGGCTTTTCGCTTCGTTAGCACTTTCTGCAAACTCTTTTGCTTCCTGTAGTTCACGATCTGTCTGCTCATGCGCGTCAATTTCCCGAGTCAGTTTAAGGCTTTGCCGGTTCGATTCTTTCTGCGCAGTGATACGGCTTTCATGAGCCAGCAGGAACAGCCAGCATACAACCCAAGATGCGATAGATAATGAAATAAACACTGCAATGAATATACGATCCAGCAGGAGTTCTTCTGCCGCCGTTGTGACCGTCATCTGGCTATTGATCAACAATAACAAACCCGCCAGCAACAGATTGATGCAAACAACCATGCCAAAGAAACGTCCCAAACGGGAATAAATAGTACGAACTGCTCGGGCGGGTAAAACCCCATAGAGCCAGCGCAGTAACCGGTGGGACAAACCCATTTTAGGTTTACAACTATCCAGACAACGAACATCCAGTGAACAACACAATGAACAGATCGGCTGTTGGTAAGCCGGACAAAAACTCATATCCTCATGCTCAAAACTGTTCTCACATATCCCACACTGAATATCGACTCTACCCGCCGGGTGAGGGGGTTCAGCATCGGTGAAAACCTTCAACTCATGGGACTGTCGTGCCAGATAAAATTTACCCCCGGTTAAAAACGCGATCAAAGGCACGCAAACAAAGGTACTGGCTAAGGTAATAAAGTGACATAGGTGTTTCGCCTCTTCGCCATAAAACCCCATAAATGAGGTTAACCCTACAACGGTGGAGATCAGCATAGATCCTGTACCCACGGGGTTTATGTCATACAGATGCGCACGTTTAAACTCGACATAAGACGGACTTAAACCCAGAGGTTTATTGATCATCAGATCAGCTGAAAGAGAGCCCAGCCAGCTCACCGCAAGGATTGCGAAACTGCCCAGAATCGCTTCAAGCGCCTGGTAAATTCCAAGCTCCATCAAAATCAAGGCAATGGTCACATTAAATACCAACCAGACAACTCGACCTGGATGACTATGAGTCAATCGGGAAAAGAAGTTCGACCAGGCGATGGAACCTGCGTAAGCATTAGTTACGTTGATCTTCATCTGGCACAGAATCACCATTACCGCTGCCAGAATAAGGGATATAGCAGGAGAACCGGTTAATAGTAGGAATACATGCTGGTACATGTAGGTCGGGTCTGTCGCCTGATCGAACGGAACAAGGCTGACATACGCAAGATAAGCCAGGAAAGAACCCAGCAACATCTTTATAAAACCGATCCAAACCCAACCGGGCCCGGACAGGGTTAACCAGAACCACCACTCTTTCTTATTTTTTTCGGTTTTGGGCGGCATAAAACGCAGGTAATCCGCTTGCTCCCCTATCTGCGCCATCAGCGCAAACAATACCGAGGCGGCAGAACCAAACAGAACCCAGTTAAACTCGTTACTGTGTTCAACTCCCGGTACCGAAAAATTCTGCCAGTCATCCAGACGCTCAAACTCGAAATAAACAATAACCACCAACGCAGATATCTGCAGTGCCAGCCAGATAAACTGAGTACCCACCTGGAACTTACTGATGGCCGTAATACCGTGTGTCACAATCGGAATCACCGCTATGGCACAAAGCAGATAACCAATAAACAAAGGTATGCCAAATAAGGCATGGATCGCCGAGGCCAGTATCGCAGCCTCAATAGCAAAGAAGATAAAGGTAAAGGAGGCGTAAATCAGAGAAGTGATTGTAGATCCGAGATAGCCAAAACCAGCCCCACGGGTTAATAGGTCAATATCCAGACCATGTTTGGCGCAGTAATAGGCAATGGGAAATCCAGTAATAAACAACACAATACAAACAGACAACATCGCCCAGAATGTATTGGTAAACCCATAGGTCAAAGTCACTGCTGCGGCCAGGCCTTCAAGTGCAAGAAAAGAACTGGCGCCTAGGGCTGTCATACCCACCCGCGCAATGGTCATACGACGGCCTTTTACTGCAGTAAAACGCAGAGCGTAATCTTCAAGCGTCTGATCGGCCACCCACTTATTGTAGTGCCGACGCTCTTTAAAAATCCGCTGAGAAGCTGACATTCGACCCCATAAAGCACAATAAAAGTGCAAGCACTGCACCACAACAGATCAGCGCCAGCAAATTAAATAAAACATATAGGCCTTATTTTCATTAACTTTCAATAAGTTAGAAAAACAAAGCCGCACAAAAAATACATATGCATCCTTAAAGAGCACACATCATGCCAGTGGTGCTTATGATTTAATCAGCAACTCAATCAATCCAGATATTCGAGATCAACGTATGAGAATAGTAGAAACAACAAAGGCATATGATCATGTACCGTTTAATCTACAAAAGTCAGCCAACCACCTCTCTGAACTGGGAGAAAGTCCGGGAAATTCTTGTTCAGAGTGAACAAAACAATGAAGTTCAAGGCATTACAGGTGTCTTGCTCGCTACAGAACACAGTTTTCTACAGGTGATTGAAGGTAAGTATGAAACTGTGAACAAACTATTTATGAAAATTGTCAGTGACTCTAGGCATTCAAATATCCAGCTAATCTCTTTTGACCTAATCGATAGCCGCCTATTCTCTGGCTGGGGCATGAAAGGACTCGGGCTGTTCGACTTCAATACAGAAGAAGCCCGCATGCTGAAAAAGAAATACGGTGAAGATAATGAGGACATTCACTTCCCATTGGAAAGCTGGCAAGTGTTATCCCTGATTAACGACCTGAAAATGGTGCGCGGCCTTCCTGAATGGAGGCATTAGATAATTCTGCACCCATCGCAGACAAACTAAAAAAAAACGTTAAACCTTAGAGTTCAGCGGCACCACACCCGACTCTTTTTTAAACGCTTCCCAATGTATATCAATAGTCTGGGCTTGCTCCGAAATCCAACGGCTAAATGCAGCGACTTTTGGCCGCTCAAAATGACTGCCTGGAGCAACAAGATAGTTTGCATAAGGCGAATACCAATAATAAGGCAAAGTACAAACTAAATGCCCACGCTGAATGTACTCATAAATAAGACTGAAGCGAACAGGTGCCACACCCTGCCCGTTAAGGGCCGCATCAACCTGTAAGCTGGAATCCAGTAACTGCAAAACCACTTGGTTTTGGCCACCGCAGAGCTGTTTAAATGATGAGTTAATCTCTTTCAGTTCTGGCGAATCATCAATCAGTACAGGCAACTCACTCAGTTTTTTCTGACCGCTCTCAATTTCCTGCAACAGCAGCGGATGACAAACCGGAAGTATGTAATCCTCCGTCAGTATTCTTTCCTCTAATCCCGCGTCTCCTCCAGAACTAAACCGGATTGCCAGATCCTGACTGTCATCACTGAAATCATGCAGATCACAGGAGGTAGACACCAAACAACTGTACTGCGGATAGGCTTGTTGGAATGACCCCAAACGCGGAATTAACCAGCGGGCGGCAAAAGATGGCAAAGAGGTAATCTTCAATTGATTAGGTGCAGGGTCTGCAGCCAAAACCCTACAACCCTGTTCTATTGCACCAAAAGCATCTTGTACATGTGGCAAAAGACGCACACCCGCAGGTGTTAACCGCACTTCACGATTTAAACGACTGAACAGCTGCTCCGAAAAAAACTCTTCCAATAGCCGAATCTGCTGACTCACTGCAGCCTGGGTAACAAAGAGCTTCTCTGCCGCAAGCTTAAAACTGCCTGTTTCAGCAGCCACCTGGAAAACCCTTAACGCTTTAAGAGGAGGTAAACGATCCATAACTTAAGTTTTTCTTAACTGAAATTAAATTTATATCGTTTGCCACTATAGCAACACAAGGCCAATAATACCCATAAATTAATCCACTAACGGAGGATACAAAGATGAGCACTCAAGTATATGAAAGTTTTCAGCCATCAAAAGAGATAAGAAATAGTTATCCTCTTCCGGCAATTAATTGGAAAAAACTTCCTCTTATTTTGAAACAGTGGGAGCAAAACTACCGCACTCGTAAAGCGCTGGCGAAGTTAAGTAATGAACAGTTGAAAGATGTTGGACTAAGTAACGAGCAGGCCAACATGGAAGCAAGTAAGCCGTTTTGGATTGGGTAATAAAAAAGCTTAACGGGGACAGGTTTTCTCTGTCCCCAGACAACTCATGACCTGCCTCCCAATGAACAACTCAGCCGTTAAAAACGGTTTGTTTGGTGTAATAAATAAATGAGCTAACCAATTCAACAAAACCTTATCGAATCGGAGGCAATTGCTCCAAAAGGCCTTGTATTTCCATAGTGATACTCATTAATTCAGAAAGAAGCTGGGGGTTTATCTCTAAATGCCCCTCATACTCTGCAAGGTTTCTCACTTTGTGGCATTTATCTAATACTCGCCACTTAGCTTTACTCAGCCCTAAGGTATGACCTAAACACTGAAACACCAGATAACGACTATCTGATCTATATCCGTGCCAACGTAAGGCAGCTAAAGCAAAGGCATGAGCCGCGCTATAAGCTAATGAAAACTGACTATCTTCACTCAACCCAGGTATTTGAGAATCTTTCAGTTTTGTATCACCCGCGCGAAGCATACCTTCAAACTCTTTCTTATCGGGTGGCTCAACTTTCATTTGATTAATCTTTACCAGATTGTCCAGTTCCTTCATATTTCCTCCTGCTATCCTTGCAGTAAATCAACTCTGGGTTGCGCCATCACCTTCGATAAAAAATTCTGTCCTTCAGCAATACGTTGAGAAAACTCCTCCCGCGTGTAAATTGTTGGGTTAATCTGACGATGTAACTGTGTCTCGAGGGGCTCGATTCTCTCCATCACCTCACTATAGCTTAAATCATCACCTACTAGCATCAGATCAATGTCACTGGCAACATGCTCCTCTCCCTTCGCAACAGAACCATAAATGAATGCTTGGTCGACACCCTGTAATAATTCAGCCAATCCCGACTGCAAAACACCTTTGATGCCAAATGTTTTAAGTACAATTTGCTTAAGCTCACCATAAATTGGGCAATCGCGATTAGCCTGATAATGATTTTGATTACCCTGCTTAGTAATCGTAAGTATTCCAGCGTCTGACAGTTTAGCTAACTCACGCGTGATAGCGCCTTTGCCCATCGCTGCTGTGCGCGCAATTTCATTCAGATAAAAGCTTTTATCTGGATTACCATAAAGCAACCCTAATAGATTTTGTTGTGCTTTAGTAAAAAGCGCATTGCCGATATTCGAAGCTAACATCACAAACTCCAAAAGTACCCAATATGGGAACCATAGTACTCATATTGGGTACTGTCTAGTGTTTAAAATTGTTTTTGGGAGAAATATAAGAGCGGACCATGCCCTACTAATAGAAAAGGGCTTTGATCTGAATAACTTTAATTAATACAACTTTGAAGTATTTCTCGCATTTCACTATCCCAATTGTCTTGGGAAGTAGACTTCTTCATATTACTCAGTCTAAGACTTATAGAATGAGCATTATTGATATTGTGTGATCGTAACAAAGGATAGATTTTAGCGATTAGCTCATAGTTAATGTCATGCTCAATTAATAAATCTATAACTTTATCTGCAGGAAAAGTAACACAACAGTTAATTAATCGTTCCAGCCTGTCTAACTGTGAAATTAGCTCTGAGAATACAGGGGGCGAATCAGCAAACATATCCTGCATCTTACCCCAGTCATTAATGAAAGCTTTATATTGCTCTTCAGTTGCGGGCACTAGCCTTAACTCAGCTTGCGTGGCTAAATCATATTTAGCGGCACCGGCTCTAAAATACTTTTTCTTATGCTCAACAACAGAAACAAGCATGGCTGTATCAGTAACTACCTCTGGGTGAGATAGAGCAATTTTAACTATATCGTATAGATGTCTTGAGCTTCTGCTTTCGATTTTTTTCTGGTTAATAAAGGCATGAACCGCTGTGACTTTCTCAAAGAATGTGCGGTTAATGCTTAATGTCATGACGTTGGTTTCAACATTAGCCTCCTCCGCAACGGACGCAACCATTGGCTTGATCATATGCCAAGCATTAGGAAGCTGAGCGGCTCGCCCTCCGCTCTCAACTAATACCCGTGGTTTTATATAAGCATCGGCATCATATTCTTCACAGAGTTTCGGGTAATTGACTACCAATGCATCTTCAGTATCTACGGCAATCGAAACTGAATACCCCTCCGCCGCTTTATCCAGCTCGGTTTGTAACATGCTAAGCAACTTGTTTTGAGTGAAGGTTTCAGCGGCCTTTTTAAGGTGGGGTAATCGTTTTTTCTCACGCTGATTAGGGGACTCTTGATCAGGCTCTGGGTAACCTAAAAAGGACATGCTCAGTGCAAGGTCGATGTCTTCAGACATCCGTTCAATAACAGAATAAACCTTGCTGAGTGTCGTTCCCCCTTTAAATACGAAAGGGTCGTGGGTATTACCAGCTTTTAATTGCTGCCAGATAGGGCCAAATAAACAACCAAGAACTACAGTGACGTGAAAATCTTTTTCTATGATATAAGCAGGCAACCCAAGTTGGTTACCGGCTGCGGCAAAGGCCTGCCCTTTCTCTTCCTTGTTTAACTTTTGAAACGCTTCCATTCGCTTCTTCCTTAAATAATCGATGCATCCATTTCAACTTACCAGATGTCATTAGCTCAAACTGGCGCTGCTGACTGTTGTTTAATCGCTTGTAAAAACTCTCTAATTTTTCAAAGTTCTTTACAGACTCAGTTTTTCCTATATAACTCATCGCAGAGTACAGTAGCGCAACATTGTGACTTACTTTCTCAGGTAACGCTTTTTTGTATTCAAATTTTAAAAGTTTTTTGCCTACATAAAACTGAGTAATACGCTTATTGCTGACATAAGACAGCTGCATAGGTAATTGAGTTGAAAGCCCTAATTCATTGGCCGCTTTTGCGCCCGCTGGGACAATGACAGCCTTATGTTTTTGTTCAAGCGACTTGATAATACTTGGGATTGAGGGTGGCAGCTCACCAAAGCGACTCTCTTTTGGGCGCACATAAACCCCTGCGGTAATCCGGGTTAATTTCTGTGCCTTTGCAATACGGGAGATAGCCTGATCAACCGCAGGCTCACTCGCCATAACATGGCTAAGAATTTGCTCACGCGTAATCGCTTCGCCTTTTCGCCGATGCTTAATATAGCTTTCTACTGAAGTTGTAACCGCTGTGTTCATTGCACTCTGCCTCTTTTCGATAGCAATGATAGTAGATTAGAGGCCGTTTGTCAGAAACTTGTCCCTTAAATAACGAAATGATTTTATTAATTACCTACAAGAATCATTGCCATTGAGCGCTATAAACCTGTACTCAAACTATTTTATTTATCTTACTTGTAGACGCTTAAGTGACTTTTCTAACACTATAAAGGATAAAACACCTAAATGGCTTGTACCCCTTTAGCTCTTATAATCAAATAACCCGACTAACAATACATGCCACAATACGGTCCTCTATTGAAGGAGCGCTTATCAGTTCGCTGAAGTTCTTTCGAATACTCTCTATTGGAATAGGCTCGGTGATAAGCTTACTTTCTATATCTTTAAGCCTTACGGCGCGTTTAGTTTTATTCCGGCTAAGCTCGTCATACCAATATGGCCTAATAAGCTCTAACCATTGCTCTGCAATACTATTCCAGTCAACTGACTTCATCCGGTTAGAACCGCCCTCTAAAACCTTGAGCCAATTACTAATCAGCTCGCTATCAGAACGATCCAGCTCCAGCAGCCTCTGATAGGCACACAAAATTGTTCGCATTTGCTCTAATGCAACCTGTTTACGCTTAGGTAGTAATGACCGTTCCAAAGAAGCTACTTGATCAAGATATCGATCTAATTGTAATTGAGTTTTTTGATCAATCAGAGCTGACTGCTTTTCAGGAACATCTTGTAAACGTTCAAGCAATTTTTCTGAAATGACCTCAAAATCAGTTTCAATTGAACTATTATCCTCTTCAATAAATACCCACTTAGGGGCACTGTACTTGTCCCCCCTAATACAGAAGAAAGCCCATGGGTAAAAACTATCTAAAACGGTAAGTCTTACCTTTATATCCTGAGTATGTATGGCTACCTGATCATATTGATCCTGACCGACCAAACCCTGCTTGCCAATTAATCTTCTAATCGGCACAAAGGCATCTTCTAGCCCATCCCAGGTATCTGCTTTTTCTTCATGCTCAGAGATGATTCCTTGATAATCGACCACTGAAGAATTTTGCCCAGAAAAAGCTTCAGGTAACGGCACATTAGAACCAAGCAGCGCATCGACGGTGCCATGCCGTTCAATAAGCTTGTCATCAGACCTCAATGCAAACTCAGCTGAGTCCAAAGGCCAATACACATCAATTTCAGCATGGATACTATCCATCCGATCAATACGACCTACACGCTGCTCAAGCAACCTAACGACTGAAGGCATATCTAAATTTACAACGGTTGAAGACTGCTGGAAATTTAAGCCTTCAGACATCGCATCTGAACACAGAACAACTAGCTTTTGGTTATTGGAGTGAAGGGTTGGCTTCAAGCGCTCTTCTAATGTTCGTTTGTTATCAGTACTGCCTGTCCCAATAAGCACCACAATAGATTGATCAACTGCTTTGATTCTTTCACTCAAATCAAAAAGTGTAGCCGGGTGCCGGTCAAAGGCTAATACGATTTCATGGCCATCTTTATTAATAAGATCGACCAATTTCCGGGCCTTTGTTTCCTCTCGGCTGCAATCCATCATTCCAACCAAATGAACAATCTCTTTATAAATAGCTATATCAGCTTGAGCCGCCAACATATGCGCTTCATCAGATCTTATCCAAGCAGGTATCTCATCAATATCATCAAAACTACACTTAGGGGCCTGCCCAGCTATATCCTGTAATTTACGAATTATGCCTTTAGACTTGTTTCCTTTACCTTCGCTGCCTTCAAGATGCTTTAAAACAGCAGCCTTTGATGACCTAAGATGCGACATCACATGATAAACAGAAGCAGCCTTGGCCATTGATATACGCCAGTTAACAAGCTCACTAGGGGAATACTTTTCCAACAGTTCTTTGCTGGGCGATATAAGTTTATGTATGTACCCTACCCCTTGTAACCTTGCTGTCAGTGATCGAATCTCCCGGGCAATATGAATCGCACTCTTACTTTCACCTGTCTCATACGAGAGCGCATTATGGGTGGGGTAATGACATGTTCTATTATGCTCATCACAATAGAGTTCTGGCTGCTTTGAAATCATTTCATTAAAGTCAGCCTTCGTTCTACGAATACTAAATCGACCTATCTCTTTGCGTAATTTCTTAAGGTGTTCATCCCTAAGTGCAGGATCTTTGTTCTTTCTCGACAGATAGCGGTTAAAACCTTTAATACTATCCGAGTCAAAATTATCCGCCCCTAGAATATTAATTAGCGAAAGCAGATCACTTGCCCCCTTATTTATAGGTGTCGCCGTTTGCAAAATAACGTGATCAGCCATATTTCTAAGCAAAAATTTTGTTCTATTAGATTTTTCATTTAGAAAATTATGAGCCTCATCTACACACAATATTTGCGCTAGTTTCAGGTTATTTTCCAAAATCTCAGATTTGCTGCCTGATTTAGGGTTACTCAACACGCCTTGAGAAAAAGGCGTAATCTGCAACCCTTGTCTAGCCGTTTCCATTTCCCAATTATCTTTCACGCCGGGAGGGCAAACCAACGTAGTGAAAGAACTCGTTCTTGCCCTGCCTTTTTTCCATACACGATCATGCATAGCTCGTAGTAACAAAGACCCCAATCGCGTTTTTCCAGACCCCGTTGCATCCGCCAGCAAAACACTTCCCAATTGATCCAGAATACAAAGTGCTTGAGCAGCGCCCTTGCGCTGACTAGGCCATATCTTAGTATTATCTATAGGTAAGGTTGATTCTAAATACTCGTCCGCCCAATGCCCTTCTAATAGCTCAGCACAGGCTCGCGCAAGCGATTCCTTCCACGTAACTGTCCGCAATAGCTTCCCAAGTAACAGGCTTAATTCGGCCGTATAATCTTGGGCTTCATCATGCTCCCAAAGCCAATCGGCAAAAAACTTAATCTCTTCGTAACGCTTGGCCTCTTCTTCATTTTCAGTTTTTTTAAAACAAACATTACCTTCTAAGTTCTTTTCTAAACCATTGGCGGAAAAGTTAGACGATCCGATCATCACATTGTCTTCAGCAATATAGATCTTGGCATGTAGCATACGGCCTGGGATATCTAAGTACTGCGCATCGACCTGATCATTATCAAAACGCTTTAGTGCAGTTACCAGCTCTAAACTTTGTCGTAATGAAAATCCCTGCCCTAACCAGTACTCTTCTACTTCATGGGGGAAGCTTTGCTTTCGAACTTTATAAGCATGGGGACTTGATGGGCTTGGTTCATTACCAAGCAGTAATTGAACTTGAGCCTGATCAGAAATTTGCGATAAAAACTGAACAAGCTTTTTTAACGAGGTATAACCAGTAACAATGTAAGGACGATGTGACGAAAGTAAGAAGCCTTCTAAAACTTGTTTAACCGTAACTTTCTGATAATTATATGGCATCCGCAAAACGGAGAGCTCGCCACCTAAATGCCTTTCTTGATTACTCAGCTCTTCAACAAATAAAGATTTCTCACTCATAGCATTCCCTGCTCGCACAACCTTAGATACTTTTTATCTCATAAAGATAAAACCCTTACCAGAAAACCAATTAACTGATTGTTGAATAGGGCTTTTTACAATTTCCCTTGAAAAAAGAACGAAAAAAAGGCTTTGACCCCTTTAGCTCACACACCCAGTCGCTCATTAATCCCTTGGCCCGATGTAACATTCACAAGCCAACGATCTAATTTAGATTTTGTCGTAGCAAAGTGTTTCTTATTCTTAATTAACCGTTCAGAAGAAAACTGTTTTTTCATTAAGGTAGAAATAGGAACTAAATAAACATGCTTAGGAGACTTTGCACTACCACCAACACCAAGTGCTAAAAACACAGTTACCCCTTTTTCGTCCCCATATTTCATATAATCATATGCCCTACGCATTTGAGACCAAGTAATCGATTCTCGATCACCACTTCTATAAAAATCTGACCGGAATTTACACTCAATAGCTATACGCTTACCGGTTGGGCTAATTAACAGTAGATCAGGGTCTTTATTAGCCTTCACATAAATCCCACTCAAAAAGCCCTTATCTGGTGTCCATGATTCAATCGTATAACCCATTACATCCTGCATGCAGGTAGCGATACACTGCTCAAAAAGCCTACCTTTAAGGATACTTTCTAAATTCACATGTCTCAGATCGACATCAAAGACTCAAGCATTTGTAATGTCTTGTTTGCTTAAAGCTTGTAATTTTCGATGCATAGCTTCCAAAGCACTGTAGGATTTCCTCATACCTTCGAGCGTTGGCTGGTATTTCTTATTTGCCTCTATCTCTAATTCTTTCTTCAAACGTTTAAATTCATTCTCCAGCGTTTGTTTAGCTTGTTGATTTATCTGTAACAACTCACGCTCGTGTTCAGCCTGCATTTGCTGTTTTTTCTGTTTGAGGGCCCTTTTCACTTCCTCTTCTGAATACACCTTCGATGGAGTTAACACGTTTTGATTTGCGGGTTTTCTACTACCAAAACCTAAGACAAAAAGTAACAACATGGCTAATAAGCCACTGCCGATAGAAAAGCTCTGTACTTGATCAACAGAAAATACCCAGCGTTCAGCTATACGAACATAATCTAATGTGATGCGTTTACCATAGACGGCTAATTCACGATCATCGTACTGGAGGTAATGCCATTTCCCTGTTTCACCAGAAAACAAGTAAATCGCAAAAGAGCCCGGGGCCAAATGCGCCAACACCCTAGAGTTACTATCAGCTTTTTCATATAGGCGTACAGAGGCTTCAGAAGCATTAATGCCACCATATTCAACTGAAGGCAGGTCGAATTGCTGCTGCGATACAAGCCAAGAAACAAAAACGCCACTGAATAGAAGAACAAATAACAACCATCGAATCATAAAACTCATCTCACTACTTAACACTTAAGAATAAATTAAATATCTAGTTTCTATTGCCCACTCTATTCGGAAAGATGGCGATCCATTGGTTGACAAAGATTTAGTTGCCTGCATAATTACCAACAACACGGCCCCTTTCGGTGAGACTGCTTTGCAGGATTACTGCTTAGGGGTTTTTTATTGTCCGTTATTCCAATCCCAGGTATCCCAACCGTCAATAACTCCCATCCCTTTCAGGTTTAAATCGAGCGTTTCAAGCTCAGGAAAGTCATGTAAAAGATCCGTTAATCTCTGCCACCAGCTTGATGAAGGGTTGATTGTTTGAAGTAGAAACTGAGCAATACAAAACACTAAAAAAGGCCTTGCCTGAATATGGCCATTGCCCCACGCCTCTACAAACAATGTAGCCTCACCGCGGTTTGGTTTTTTCGGTTGTTCCAATATATTGCGGTTCCACAGGCGGCTATGGTGAGCGCAAACATTACGCAGATAGTTAAGGCTTCTTAACCACGAGGCAAATACACGACCGTTAGCGATGCCATATTTACTGGAGATCTCATCTTGCTCTTGAGTACGCATCCCGGCAAACAAATGTGACAGCGTGCCAAAATCCCACACCTCGCAAGCGATCCAGATCGGCAAGGGTAAACCATACTTGGCTTTATTGTGTTGAATAAAAGCTTCACCGGAGCGATTAATTAACCGTGCTTGTTTTTCCTGCCAGCGGTGCAATGGGGTTAAACCGGTTTGTTGATCAATCAGCAGGGAAAATTCATCGTGCAGAAGCTCTGGTTTTAGATAAGCCAGTGGATCAAGCCCGCCAAGGGTATGGGCGATATCTACCCGCAAGCCTACTTCGATTCGTTCCAGGGCATCCAACACTAACAGGCGCAGGCGCTTATCAAACACATACAGATCAACAGCCTGCTGAAAGCTTGCATCCGCTTTAAACTCATCCAGCGTTAGGTGATCGGTTTTGCCACGCTTAAACTTCTTGCGGCCTTGCGCGTGTAGCGGGCAGTAAGCCCCGGTACGCTCGCGGAATGAGTACCAATAACCGCTTAAACGGTAGTAACCTATGCGCTCTAAATAGGCTAAAGCACGTTCATCGTCGGTAACGACAAGGCCCCGCGCTTTAAGCTGTTGTAGTTGTTCTAGATAACTAATCCAAGGTTTATCGTAGGACATCCATTCCTCTTAATGCTTACCTGAGTAACACTCATCCCTGTAGCGCTTGATCCGTTATTGCTTCGGCAAGGGAGAGCTGGGTTTGTTGAGACTCTTGCAAACGGGCTTTGAGCTGATCGCAGAGGAGTATTAATTGGTCAACTTTGGCTACGATACGGTGTTGTTCAGGCAAAGACATTACCGGCATTTTAAGTTGGCCCAATTCGGTTGAATTAACGTTTTTCACTCCTGAAGTCGTTCGAACAGGCTTTTCAATTTGCTCCCTTACAAAGCTCGAATCCAACATTAGCTTAATCAGTCTGGGCAAAACCATTTCTTGCGGCAATCTCGCTCGAACAAGATACCCAGCATATCCAAATCCTGACATTTCACGATCAATGACTGTACTTTTTCCTACGATACTTACACTACCATTTGATCGAATGATCAATAAATCTCCAATACTCAACTTAAGGTCCAACGCTGCCTTTTCTGATAACTTTGAAAACTTCAGATCTTTCGTTGAAACATACCCATTGACCACATTTGGAATTCGTAAAATAGGCTGACCATCGATTCCATAATCAGACTTTTCAGATGTACCGTATTTTAAGTCAAAAAAAATCTCACCAAACCTCGTCCATTCCCATCCTTTCGGTAGACCAAAAAGCTTCTCATCCTCAATAATCGACGGCAGCGGTTTCTGCTTCTTAATCTTTTTATCTTTAATCAGCTGCTCTTTCTCAGTAGCAATCCGTTCCAACAAAACCGAAGCAGGTTCATCATTCGGATCTTGCGGTACGAGCTTACCCATCACAGCTAATTGCAGGATAGTTTGCTTTAGCTGATCAATGCTATGTTCTGTAGTGAAGAGGGTATCGAAATGCTCTGCAAGCCTTTGCCAATTCTCGGATAATTCATCAGCATTCTGGCTTTGGGTGAGTGTACCTAACAGGGTTTCAACCAGAACCTGATGGGAAGTGATGTTGTTCTCTGTTTGCTCTTCTAACTGATCGCAGAGAGCCATTAGTTCATCGACTTTGGCTACTATCCTTTTCTGCTCCGTTACGGGTGGAATACCCAATGGATAATTTAAAAGCTCTTCCTGTTTGATCCCGGCAACGGTCGTACCAGTCCCTTCTATTTTCAGTGTGGAGTAGGCTACAAGGAAGAAATCCAAGTCCATTGAAGTGCTTAGTTTGACAGCTTTCAAATCCTGATTAATGGCAATAGGCCTTCCACATACTGCGATTTTACCTAAGCCCATTCTGGTGCAAATAAGAATATCGCCTTCATTAGCAAGCTTGCTTCCGGCATCTAAACCTTCTTGAGTTATATGGTCTTGGGTATCATTGATTACCCTGTGTACACCAAGGTCTTTTACACTGGCCCAAGGTATATCACCCTCCCAAAATTCAGGCTGTCTTTTACTTGGAGTACCACCGCTTTGTATTGAATTAATCAACTCTCCCAAACGTGAAAACACCCATCCAGCTGGTAGTGGAAAAGGAATCTCATCTACAGATATTTCAGGAAGTTTTTTTTGCTTCTTTATCTTCTTCTCTTTAACTAACTGATCCCGCTCTTCAGCGATCCGCTCCAATAACACTGAAGCCGGTTCATCATTCGGATCTTGCGGTACCAACTTTCCCCTTACCGCCAGCTCCAAAATCAGTTCACGCAGTTTTTTAATACCGTAAAGGCTGTGCTTTTTACTGCTACCACGGCCTGCGCTTTTCTTCTTCTGAATAGCGGAGGTCCAGAGATCAATATGCTCGGTAATTAGGGTTTGAACGTCCGATCCCATTAAGCGTTTCCTCGCGTTTTATTGGAGGAATTAGAGGGTGCGAGAGCGTCGGCCAAGATATCTTTGATCTGATTACGTAGTTCGCCGATCTCCTGCTGCTGTTGCTGGTATTGCACTAGGAGCTCTTCAGGGTCATGGACGATCTGTTCTTCTACGTGGGGATTCTTGATATCGAGGTTGTAGTTACGCTCGATAATCTCATCGATACCGACCTTCCAAGCAAACTCATTTTCCTGACGGTTTTGGCGTTTGATCTTATCGGTCAGGCTGTTGCCCTCACCCCACCAATCAGTACAAGCGGAAAAGTCTTCCAGCTTCATAGGTTTGGTTTTGTTAAAGGCTTTAACGCCTTTAGGCAGAGGCACTTCGTAATACCAGATATCTTGGGTGGGTTCGCCTTTTTCGAAGAACAGGATATTAGTCTTAATACTGGTATAAGGCGCGAACACAGAGTTAGGAAGGCGCACTAAGGTGTGCAAATTACACTCTTCCAGTAATAGCTTTTTGATTTTGGTTTTTACGCCTTCACCAAACAGTGTACCGTCTGGCAGTACCACGGCCGCTCTGCCGCGCTTACCTTGCGAAGCACCATTTGTATGCAACTCGCCATTAAGCACTTCGATAATATATTGCAAAAAAAGATCGGCCGTTTCACGAGTTTGGTATTCGGCGGGAAAGTTCTTTTCGATACCGTCCTCTTCGGTGCCACCAAAGGGAGGGTTAGAGACCACCACATCGACCATATCATCGTCATCTAAGCTGGAGAGCGCCTTATTAAGGGTATTGTCGTGGCGAATATTCTTCGGCACTTCGATGCCGTGCAGCAGCATATTAGTGGTACATAACAGATGCGGTAGCTGTTTTTTCTCTACCCCGCGCACTGAGTCTTGTAGCTGCTGCTGGCCTTCAGAATCTGTGACTTGGGCTTTTAAGGTATCTACTGTGCAAGCCAAAAAGCCGCCGGTGCCACAAGCTGGATCGAGTACCGTTTCACCCAGCTGCGGGTTGATCATTTGCACAATAAACCGCGTTACCGCACGTGGTGTATAAAACTCCCCTGCGTTACCGGCACTTTGCAGGTCTTTTAGGATCTGCTCGTATAGATCACCAAACAGATGACGCTCTTGAGAGTTGGTAAAATCGATCTCGTTTAGCTTGTTAATCACCTGACGCAACAGTGTGCCGTTTTTCATGTAGTTGAAGGCATCACTAAAGGCTTCTTTCGCCACATAACCGCGCGGGTTTTTATTAATGGGTGCGGTTAGGTTTTTAAGATCTTGTATGAGTTTGTTGTTCACAAACTCTAATAGCTCATCACCGGTAATCCCTTGACTGTCTGCTGCCCAGTTACGCCATAGATAGGCTTCTGGAATCGGCGCGGTGTAGTTGTCTTGCTCGTCTTCTAGCTCCTCTTCTTGGGCATCAAATATTTTTAAAAACAATAACCAAGAGAGTTGGCCTAGGCGTTGGGCATCGCCATCGACCCCAGCGTCTTTACGCATGATATCTTGAATGGATTTAATTGCGCTGGATATAGACATGAAGTTTCTCGTTATAAATTCTGGAGGCCTAACCGTAAACATTAACTATGGTTTGCTAGGCGCTTTGTGGCTCGAACTCGTCACTGGATTGGTAGAGCGCGTCTTCTAATTCACTGATCGCTTGCTCGTATTGCTCTTTGCCCCCAAAGGCGTTCTTTTTGATCTCTAGGGGACGGCCGATCTTATCAAACGGGGTGACCTTAAGCACTTGCTTAGATTCTATTTCAGTTACACCGCTGTTTTCATATTTCTCTAACAGGCTATTGAGCACTTGCTGTGCGGTTTCACTGTATTTACCAAAATAGTTACGTTTTTTAACATTGTTAGCCCGCTCTTTTCGGGTTAGCGGTGGCTGGTCGAACGCTACATGACAGATCAGGTCGAAGGGGTCTAAGTCGCGACTGACATCTTCTTCCAAAGCCTCCCAGATAACACCGGCAGCAGCGAGCTCGTCGATGATCGCTTGTTTGCGCTCAGTGGCGTGCCATTTGGTAATAAAGTCATCCAGCGAGCTAAATTGCTGCTTTACGGTTTTACGGGTGTAGTCTTTAAACGATTCGGTCACGAGCTTGCCGTCGGAATCGTAATACTGCACACGCTCGGCTAGTTTTTTAACGGTTACGCCGCTAATGTGATATTTGATAAACGCTTCTTTTTCATCGTCATCGTTTATCGGGCCATCTGGCCATGCTTGTTCATTACCGTTTGTACCGGAATCATACTCACCCGGCACTTCACCTATCCCGTCTTGAGTACCTAAACCCTCAAATTCTTCTGAGCTCTCTCCCCCATCAGCGACTGTCTCATCATTGATATTTCCTTCACCGCTGATGATATCGTCGGTGGTTTTCTCCATTATCTGCTCAGGGATGCCATCAAAGCGTTCATCGGCAAATAGCTCAGTGGCTTTTTTAAAATCGAGAATGGTAAACCAAAGCTTATTTAGCTTGTCATCGATACGGGTGCCACGACCGATAATTTGCTTGAACTTGGTCATGGATTGTATGTTCTGATCAAGCACAATGAGCTTGCAGGTTTTGGCGTCTACCCCTGTCGTCATAAGCTCCGATGTCGTCGCTATAACGGGGTAAGGTTTTTTGGGGTTCATAAAGTTTTCGAGCTGGTTTTTACCTAACTCATCATCGCCGGTGATCTTCATGACATATTTTTCGTTTATGGCAATCTGTTCTGGGTTTAAATTCACCAAAGCACGGCGCATACGTTCCGCATGGTTGATGTCATTACAGAAGACAATGGTTTTTGCCATAGGGTCTGTGCGCTTTAGGTACGCGGTAATCGTTTCTGCCACCAGCTGAGTGCGCTCATCAATAATAAGCGTTCGATCGAAATCTTTTTGGTTGTAGATTCGGTCTTTAATCAGATTACCGTTTTTATCGAGTTGACCTTTCTCTGGGCGGAAGCCTTGAGCATCTATATCGATATCTACACGAATGACTTTGTAGGGCGATAAGAAGCCATCTTCTATGCCCTCTTTAAGCGAGTAGGTATACACCGCCTCACCAAAGTAATCGATATTGGAAACTTCGTTAGTCTCTTTTGGAGTGGCGGTTAAGCCTATTTGAGTTGCTGAATCAAAGTATTCTAAGATCTCTCGCCATGCGCTGTCTTCGTCGGCGCTGCCTCGGTGGCACTCATCAATTACGATTAAATCGAAGAAATCTTTAGATACACCTTTAAACGCTTTCTGATGCTCTTCGGGGCCAGTCAGTGCCTGATAAATCCCTAAATGCACTTCGTAGGCTGGATCGACTTTACGCCCCGTAATTTTGGTCATGGCTTCGCCAAAAGGCTGAAAGTCTTTGCGCTTAGGGTCGTCGATTAATACATTGCGATCGGCAAGAAATAGAATACGCTTGGCTTTTTTTGCTTTCCATAAACGCCATGCAATTTGAAAAGCGGTGTAAGTCTTGCCCACACCTGTGGCCATCACCAATAGAATGCGTTTTTCACCTTGTGAAATAGCTTCTATGGTTTTATTAACCGCTTGTAACTGATAATAGCGCGGCGCTTTATCAGTGCCATCGTCATAATAGTCTTGCTCAAGGTAAGTGAGCTGATCAGGGGTATAAGACTTAAAGGCGTTTAACTTAGCGTGCAACGCTTGCGGTGAAGGAAACTCATCCAGACTGATTTCCGTTTCTAGCTGGCCTCCATTGGCAGGCGCCGTTTTATCATGAAAGATAAAACCATCGCCGTTACTGGCAAAAATAAAGGGGACATCTAACAGCCGCGCATAATCCAAGCCTTGCTGCATGCCTTTGCCTATTTCGTGCTTATTGGCTTTGGCTTCGACAACCGCCAGCGGAATATTAGGTTTGTGATACAGTACAATATCAGCAGATTTAACCGCGGTACGCATACCGATATTGCCACGAACAATGACCTTACCGTCTCTTAGCTTAACTTCTTGCCTGATTTGCAGTATGTCATCCCAGCCTGCGTTGAGAATAGCGGGCAATATGAATTTACTGATAATATCGGCTTCACTAAGTTGCTTTTTGTCCATGCTCTACATCCTGTAAATCGATGACTCGTTTCGATCACTCATTGAAGAAATCAGTATCGACTGCTTTTACTTCATAGGTTTGTTGAATTGATACGCCCAAGCCGTATTGGATCATCAATTGAGCAAGCTTTCTGCCATCAATAAGAACAACCTTTTTCTCGATGAGCTGACAGTATTCAAGTGCTTCCCGGCTGAACTGGCTAGTAGTGATAAACACGCCTTTACGTGCACGCTTCATCTCCAGTGCGCCAACAAAAGCTTGGATATCTGGGCGGCCTACACTGTTATCGGTATAGCGTTTTGCTTGTAGATAGATGGTGTCTAAACCGAGTGGATCTTCGTTAATAACGCCATCAATACCGCCGTCTGCGGTGTATTGGGTAGCCGATCCCGATTTTTCACTCCAACCGCCATAACCCATCGCTTTTAAGAGCTGTACAACGAGTCTTTCTAGAAAATCTGGTGTTTGCTGTTTAACCGTTTCCAATAATTCATCTGCCAGGCTGTTTTGGATTTCAGCGTAAGCTTCTTCTAGGCGTTCTTGGGGGTCGGTATTGTCGGATAATTTTTCTTCTAAAACAGAGCAGTCCGTATTCTTAGAAGAGTTAGGTTTTGCTGTATGGAATTCTAAAAACTCGGGATATTGGCGCAGGTATTTAACATCTACCCTTTCAGGGCATTCTTGCAAAGCCTGTAAACCACGTCCTGTTATCTGAATCTGACCACGCCCAGGCGCATGTGTTAAACCCGCCTTGTTCATGTAGGTTCTGGCCCAAGCTAAGCGATTTTTGATATAGGTTTGCTTACCAGAGGGAAGCTTCTCTCTACGTTCTTCATCAGTGAGTTCAAAGTATTCACAAACTTTCTGGATAGTATCTTGAAACTGATGAATGCCCTGATCCTTTACTGCCACCAGTAAAGGACGCATACAGGATTGAAAATCGGGAATGGCCACGTACTAACTCCTTGTCACGCAGAAACTGTCTTACAAGCTGAGAGTTAGGATACAACAGTGTGAAGTGAGCAGCTATTGCTTAATGTAGATCATCATAGGGGGCAGGTTTGAACCTGCCCCCTCCCAATTAACCCACCTGCTTAACTTTAAGCTTACGCCCGCCTCGTTTCTCTACAATGAGCGGTACACACTGTTTATCGTCATCGTAGATAACCACACAATCGAGGCACTGGAAGCATTCGTCGTAATCGATTTTCCCACTGGGTTCGATCGCCTGATACTCGCACTTTTTGTTGCACAACTGGCAGGGGGAACCACATTCTTCACGGCGTGGTAGCCATTTGTAGAAACGCAGCTTCCCAAACACGGCCATGCCAGCACCGAGTGGGCAGATGTAGCGGCAGTAACCCTTGTAAACAAACAAACTGAGCGCTAAGAGCACAACCGCCCAGAGCACAAACGGCCAAGAGCGATCAAAGATCAAAGTGATACTGGTTTTGAACGGCTCGATCTCTACTACTGTGCCGGTAAGAGGTACTGAAACCACCGCCACAACCAGAATAAACAGCAACACAACGTACTTGAGCCATTTCAGGCGGGCATCCAGTTTTGCGGATATTTTGAGTTGCGGTAGTTTGGCAAACGCCATGACTTTACCGATCAGTTCCTGAAGGGCTCCAAACGGGCAGAGCCAACCGCAGAATGTACCTCTACCCCAGAAGAAGAAGGTTAAACCAATGTACGCCCAGAGGATGACTGTCATCGGGTCATAGAGGAAAAACTCCAGACTGCGACCGGCCAGCCATGCTTGCAGAATCCCGGTGATGTTGACGATGGATAACTGACCCTGCGCATACCAGCCGATAAACACTAAGGTATACACCATGTAGAGTGGTCGGAACCATTTCAGGTGCTGCTGACCTTTGGTCAGGAGTGAATAGCGGATCAACACCACTGTCAGGATCGTTAATCCAATGAGTAGAATTACGATATCAATCGTGCGCCCCGCCCAGAGGCTGTGCCAGGTTTTGTTATCCGATTCTGCCTCAATGTAATAGTCATCCGGCATGACCGTTTTCACATCTAAAGTTCTGTTGATGTTCTCTGGAAACAACATGCCTTTCTGGCGATTGACCTGCAGTTCAAATTCCGCTGGGTACGCCGGGTCCAGACCGGATTGGGCGAGCACATGGAACGCTTTCCATTCATACTCCTGCAAGGCTTCTGGCAGCTTAAGCTGATATTCCAGTTCAAACAGATCCAGTCGGTCGCTGAGGTCAAAGTCCCGAATCTCAATAGGTAGTTCTGCCTGATGCAGGCTGAGTCGTTCCGGAATTTTTCCGCGCACGAAATCTTCACCCACAAAAGAATAACGCCCCTGCCCCAATACTAAAATCACCTGATCATGGGTGTTTATGCTTTCGTTAAGGTATTCCCAGGATTTGGGCAATAATAGGTTTCGGCCAACGCTGGGTACGGTCAGATTAGCCACATAAAGTTCGATAAAGGTTTCTTGTGGCGATTCCAGTGCTTCTTCGTCTAACCCTTCACCTGCAGAATCAATAAACTGTTTCTCAATATCCGCATTCGTAAAATGGAATCTTTCGATTAAGCCCTCTTCCAGCAGTTGATCCCAGCTCATGGATTCAAACTTTTCCATATCCAGACGGGCGATTAGATCCGGATCACGGCCTTTGGCAAAACCCAGCTTTTCACGGGCAACTTTGAGCGAAGCCGCTAAAACCGATTGATTGAAGATACGTACTGAGGCTGTGGCTTTAGTCACGCCATCTATATACGCGTTTGCTGTGTTCCCGGTTGCTTTGGCTGATTTCGCATCAATCTTTACGTTCTGCATTAGTGAAATGCCGGTGTACTGTTTGGCAAAATCAATTAATGGCTTTTCGCCCAACCCTTCCAGAAATACGGGTTCGTGATGTGAGAGAACCCGCACATCAATAAAGGTGCCATTCGGATCAATAGCCACCAGCAGGTTATATGGTATGCCGGCAAACCCCGGCACGGCCGCCAGGTCAATAGATTCAAAGGCATAGGCCACCAATGGCGTATCTGTAGAGATCTGTTGGTATATAGGCCAGATGGGCAGATCAGGATCTTTATCACCGACGACATAGGGTGATGGAAACGCTTTGATCATATCCTCTTTAGACATAACCCCGGCGTGAAGCAGTGTTGAGAACGTCAGCACCCACAAACACAGCAACGAAATTGCACTCTTTAACAACGCAGCAATACTGATATTTTTACTGAACATGGCTCTGTTCTGGTTATTATTTTTTTGTTAATGCTAGAGATAAGCGTTATCAACCATAAGTATATTTAAGGCCTGTTATATGGGGCCTTAAGTACAGTGTCGGGGCACGACAACCGATGCTAATGTGGATCAGTTGCGTGTGTGCCCTACTGGATGAATGACCTCAAACCCCGGCAGTTGATGGGTCGATTTGATTTTTTACTTCAGTGATCGAATTTGCCGGAAAGCCGCTGCGTTCTGAATGCTCATGAATCAGCTCTTCATTTGCGCATTCATAAACACAGAAGGTTTTATCGCCTGCAACATAGCTGTGCTGCCACTGGATATCTTTATCTTCAGATTGCATAGCAGATAACACAGCATTTGACTTTTCAGCAGCGGCACTTAGACTTGCCTGATCCGCTTCACCTATATTTGGAAGGTCACGTTCGATAATAAATTTTGGCATCTGTTATTGCTCCATGAGTTATTTTTTTAGGATTCTGGATACTAAATTCCCGGGAGCACAAAGGATGCTATGAAATCCGTAGCACCTAACTACGGAAAATGTAGTTAATAAGAATCAAGATGGCTTACTTACAATTCTGCCCTGTGGCTAAAGCATCCGAACTCCTTTGTGAAAAGTGGACTTTTTTGATCATCCGCGAGTTACTGGTGGGTGGGAAACGGTTCAATGATTTTCAGCGCGGGCTAGCATCCATCTCCCCAACTGTTCTGACTAAACGTCTGAACGAACTCACCGAAAACGGTTTGATAATTCGCAAGAAGATCCAGGGCCAACGGGGTTATGAGTATTTCCTGACCGAACAAGGGAAAGAGCTGGCACCAATCATTCAACAGATTGGCGAATGGGGTATGCGTTGGACCCGTGGTCAGATTGCTGATTCCGAACTGGATATAGAGCTGTTAATGCTCTATCTGGAACGCAGTATTAACCCGGAAAAGTTACCCGGTAGCGATACCACAATTTGCTTTAACTTCAGCGATCAATTACAGCTCTCAAAATGGTGGATTATGGTGTCTGAAGCCGGTATTGATGTCTGTACGGTAGATCCGGGTAAAGAGGTAGATATCTGGTTTAACACCGACCTGCGAACGATGGTTGAAATCTGGATGGGCGATATGAGTTACAAAACTGCAGTCCGCGATAAAAAGCTTCAACTGATAGGCCCTACAGCACTTATCAGTAACGTAACCAGCTGGATGGAAAACAGTGTATTTTCAGATATACCACCCGCCAGTGAGATCTGACATCAATCAGCATCTCCTCTCTTCTAGATGAATCCATTTCAAGCAACTGAACATAGTTAAAACTTTAATAAACTTATTCTTTAAATCACCATTTTTTCGCGCTAAATTTTAGCTATACAAACAATAGGGATTTTGGGAATGGCTTGTAATACGCATGAGAAATTTTTCACCCGATTCACGCATATAACTGTCGCCATTTTGCTGACTCTGAGTACACAGGTTGGCGCAAAAACCTTTTTCATGACAGAGGATAAACCTGCGGATAGTTACTACAGTAATGATGATATTCGTACTGAAGAGATCACAGGAAAAAACCAGAAACCAGCTAAAGATTTTGGTAAAAAGCACCGCCTTGTAGCGGATTATCTGAACAGCCCAAATGACCCTGTGGCGGCTGACGCCCACTGGGATAGCGAAAACATTCTTCAGGTTGGGGTTATTCGACGTTCACAAGGTGATCTGGATTATGCGGGTCACGTTTGCAGGTTGGTTGTAGCCTCAAAACTCAAACCTCAGGGCATTAAAGTCAGGATCATCTACCTGCCAAGCTTAGTCGCTTTTGGCCGTTTGGAAACACTGGTTGAGCATCAGTGCGCCTAAAAAATTTAGCCTTGAAAACAATTTTTATTTACTTTGCTTGGTACTCTTCAAGAACTTCTTTAGCAGCACGAAACGCTTCCTGAGCCGCAGGCGCACCACAATAGACAATTGAGTGAAGTAATACCTCTTTGATCTCCTCTGGCGTACAACCATTATTCAAAGCCCCACGAACGTGTCCTTTTAACTCAGTGGGAGCCTTCAACGCAGCCAACATTGCAATGGTTACCAGAGAACGAGTACTACGAGGCAGCCCTTCACGTTGCCAAGTACTGCCCCAGGCATGTTCATTTATCCAATCCTGCAGATCCTGAGTGGTTTCGTTGGTGTTATCTATGGCCTTCTGAACAAACGCGTCACCCATGACTTCCGTGCGAACTTTTAAACCGTTTTCGTAGTCTTCTCTGGACATCGCGATATCCCCTTTTAATTATTCTTTAACAACCAAAATCATCGAGTGATGTAAAACAAAGACAAAACCATACACCAGCGAAATAAGATGGCGGCTATGCCTGATTGATTAATCATCATCTTGCATCGAAATTGAATACTTGCCTGAATCAAGCCCTGCTAACCTATCTGCAATATTTGATTCTTCTTCACTCGATAAGGCTATTGATTCATTTTCAGGGAAGAATATATGCTCGTCTTTCAATACATCAAACTTTATCTTACCGAGAATATGACCACTGCCATTAATACAATCAAGCTCTTGTTGAATCGGAAAGAACAGCACCATCTGCCGGCTCCTTTTTAAATATTTCGTTAGTTGGATGAAGTACCTGTAACCCTCATTGATAGGGAAACATAGTTATGGAAAGTGATGAATCATCTCGGTTGTAAATCTTTCTACTCTCTAAACAACCTGACCTGCGGCAAAACCCGATGCCCAAGCCCATTGGAAGTTATGTCCACCCAGATGGCCGGTTACATCCAGACATTCACCGATAAAGTACAAACCCGCTGAGTTCTTCGTTTCCATGGTTTTCTGATTAATCTCATTGGTATCAATTCCGCCCAGAGTGACCTCTGCAGTACGGTAGCCTTCTGTACCAGATGGTTTCACTTTCCACTGCCTGAACGCTGTATTGATCACATCCAGCTCTTTGTTGGATAGGTTCCCCATCATGCCGCTGAACCCAAACAGCTGGCAGAGAATTTGCGACATACGTTTACTCATCTGTTGAGCCATTACTGTTGTTATTTCTGCTTTGGGCCGGGTTTCTCGTTGCTCTTTAAGCCAAGTAAGAAGATCAAAATCTGGAAACAGGTCTATTTCAACGTCACCACCCGGTTGCCAGTAGGAGGAGATCTGTAAAATGGCTGGACCACTCAAGCCCCGATGAGTAAACAGCATGTTCTCAACAAAACTTATTTTGCCAATGGTTGCTCGGATACGATGGGAAACGCCAGAGAGTTCTTTAAGTAACTCCTTGTCTTTGGGTTGCAGCGTAAACGGTACCAAAGCTGCCGTACGCGGCAGTATTTTGAGGTCAAACTGCTCAGCAATATCATAAGCAAAGCTGGTTGCTCCGCCGTTCGGAATAGATAATCCGCCTGTGGCGACAACAACGGATTTTGCCTGAATTGCTCCCGTTGAGGTTTGTAGAATATACGCCGACTCCTGAGGAGTTATCTTCTTTACGGTGACATTCGTACGAATCTCATTACCTGCCCACTCGCACTCTGTCAGCAAAACCTGAAGAATCTCTTTGCTGCTGTCATTACAGAAAAGTTGTCCTAAGGTTTTTTCGTGATACTCAACACCGTGACGATCAACCAGATCAATAAAGTCCTGAGCCTTATAACGGCTTAAAGCTGATTTACAGAAATGCGGATTTGCAGAAAGGAAATTGGCTGGAGTGTTATGTATGTTGGTGAAATTACAGCGACCACCACCCGACATAAGAATTTTGCGGCCTATTTTTGCAGTGTGTTCTAACACCAGAACGGAGCGTCCACGATAACCTGCCGTGGCAGCACACATAAGGCCTGAAGCCCCTGCACCAATGATGACAACGTCGAACTGTTCCACTTACGCGCTCCGCCCGTTTTAAAGCGCGCTATCTTAACATAGGCATATACTGTCGGGATCAGTTTTTATGGCTACCATCACAAAGCGGTGGACCACCAGTTTGTTTACACATACAGAGCCAGACTTCACTGTCCTCTTCTGCGGTAAAGACTACGGGATCAATACCTGTACCTTGGTGCGACCCATCACAAAATGGCTGACTTGTAGAACGTCCACAGGCACACCAAGCGTAGGTTTTCCCAGCTGCTAGGGTAACTTTTAGAGGCTCATCACCAGCACGGTGAACAGGAGAATGGGACATGTTTGCTCTCCTTTAACTGAATTACTGTTTTCAGTAAACGTAGAAGAGCAAACCGAATTGATCAAATTTTGAACTAAATATACTCAATAAAACAGAAATTAATTCTGTTCTTTCTGTTCTTTGTCTTTATTCAGCTGACGAATTTTATCCGCAAGACGAGTTTTACGCTCTGACTGAGCATTTTTATTTTTGTCTGCTTTTTCAGCTTCGCGTTTCTTTTCATAAACGGATTTATGTTTCTTCTTTTTCTCTTCAAGCGCTTTGCGTTTGCGGCTGTCGTAACTTTCCGGGTCAGCCAGACGCTCCTGACGGCTTGGGCCGCTGTCGTCGATAAACCCCTTAGCTTTACGGCTTTTTTTAATACGTGGCATTCTTAATCAACCTTATTCTGTTCTGCTTCTGCCTGCTGTGCTTCTTCCAGCAAACGTTGTTCTTCTGCCAGACGGCGTTTTTCATCCCATTCAGCGACGGTTTCAAAACTGAGCTTACCCAGTTTACCGGAACGGATCTCATTTAATAACAGCGTAGACGCTTTGTTACGGTCTATAATGCCACCCGGTTTGAGGCAACCCCGACGGCGACCGATCTCATCTAAAACAGCTTCAGATGTGTCCGGTATCTCTTTGAATTTAAAGCGTTCAAACAAGCGCTCAGGGTAATCAGTTTTCATAAATCCAGCGGCAAAAATCGCAACATCCTCATGCTCTATTGCCGTATCTTTAATCGCTCCACTGGCAGCCAGACGGTAACCAGACTCGGGATCTTCAATTTTTGGCCATAGAATTCCCGGGGTGTCAGAAAGCGCCATACCATTTTTAGTGGTAAACCGGGTCTGACTTTTCGTTACAGCAGGCTCATTACCGACCTTGGCAATTTTACGCCCGAGCAGAGCATTAATCAGAGTCGATTTCCCTACGTTCGGGATTCCCATAATCATGGCACGTACCGGACGTCCGGATGAGGAGCGCGACGGAACCATCTGTTTGCACAACTCCGCAATACGATTTATCTGTTTTTTCTGAGTATGCTCCAAAGCCATCGCTTTGGTATCTGGCAGGCTATTAAAGTAATCGAGCCACTGCTGAGTTTTCGTATCGTCAGCAAGATCGCTTTTGTTCAAAAGCTTTATAGCAGGTTTACCTTTTCGCAGAGTATCAACCAACGGGTTTTCACTGGATTGCGGCAGACGTGCATCTAATACTTCGATGATAACGTCAACCTCATCCATCACCTTAGCTATCTCTTTCCGGGCTTTATGCATATGCCCCGGAAACCAGTTAATACCCATCTATTCGTCCTATTTTCAAATTCGGTGAATATTATACTGTATGCTCAGATTTTTGTTCGAATTGAATAGTCTGCTAAATACTTTAGATTCTACTAAAATTGATGCTGCCTCTGTGATTTTACGGTGGTAGACTAAAATCATTCGACAGCTGTATGGGACTATCCATTTATTATGGACAACGTTGATAGCTCACAAGTGTTAATGGCTCGCCAGCCAATTTTTGATAGCCATCAAAAAGTAGTGGCGTACGAGCTGCTTTACAGAACAGAAGATGCACAGGAACACGCATTATTCTCTGGTTCTGAAGCGACAAGCGAAGTAATACTGAACGCCTTTACCAGCATCTCTGATTCAGGTGAACAAAAACGGGTGCCTGCTTTTATAAACCTGCCCCGTGATCTACTTGTCGGTAAAAACCTACCTGAATTTTCCAAGAAACATATTGTTCTCGAAATTCTCGAAGACATTGAACCGGATCAAGAAGTTATTGATGCGGTAAAAGCACTTCATGCTGAAGGCTACCGCATGGCTCTGGATGATTTCGTGTACAGCCCGAAATTCGATGAAATCCTGAAATACTGCAAAATCGTCAAAGTCGACGTAATGGAACACAGCAGTGAAGAACTTGCCGAGCAGGTAGAGCACCTTAAAAAACAAAAAGTGACTTTACTTGCAGAGAAGATAGAAACATATGAGAAGCTTGAAGAGTGTGTAACTCTTGGCTTCAAACTTTTTCAAGGGCACTTTCTCAGCAAACCAAAGCTAATCAAAGGCAAAAAAATCGGCAGTAGCCAGGTTGCTCTGATGCAACTAATTCAAGAACTGCAAAACCCTAAAGCAACACCAGAAGCACTCGAAGAGTTAATCATTCGAGATCCAGCTCTTACCTATAAGCTGCTTCGGATTGTAAACTCAGCCGGTTATCACCTTGTTCGCCAAGTGGAATCGATAGCTCAGGCAATTGTGCTTCTGGGGCTTGAGCAGGTGAAAAAGTGGGCGACTTTGATTGCCATGTCGTCATCCAAAGATAAACCTCAGGAACTGACCCGCTCGCTTCTGGTTCGGGGCCGCATGTGTGAAGAGATCGCAATTGCTTTGAAAAAACCCAATCAGGGCAGTTTTTTTATGGCCGGCATGATGTCTGGTTTGCATGCGCTGCTCGATATTGAGCGTGAAGCTATGCTGGAACAGGTGCCGCTTGGTGATGATATCAAGGACGCCGTGACTATGGGTCAGGGTGATATAGGTAAAGTTCTGCGTAACGTCGTGAACTATGAAAACGGCGATTGGGACCTGTTACCATTGGATTTTGACGGCCCTATGTACGACAAAGCCTATAGAGCAAGCCTTGACTGGACTCAGGAGTCCATGCAGGCAATGTACGAATAGATATTCCTGCTTTTGTGGATAAAGAGCAGCCTTGGCTGCTCTTTTTGTTAGTTATTTTCCACTAATGTCTCGTGCGCTCAGATAGCTTTGCCCGTAAAATGCATACTCTTTCAACCTTATATTAAGTACACCTGTTTATGCCGCTACCATCACCCAGCAATCGTACGCTTAAACATACCCGGCGGGTAATCTGCGAGGGCTATAAGCGTGAAGATGGACTTTGGGATATTGAAGCTCATTTAATCGACACAAAAACCTTCTCTATGGACTTTCGAGACCGCGATAACGGTATTATTCCGGCCGGAGAACCCCTACACGGTATGTCGATACGTATCACTGTCGATATGGATCTGAATATTCTGGATGCGGTTGCGTGTATGGACTACACCCCGTTTAACTGCTGCAAGAACATAGCCGGTGCTTATCAGAAACTGGTCGGTTTACAGATCGCCAGTGGTTTTACCCGCAAAACCAAAGAGTTGTTTGCCGGTGTAAAGGGCTGCACTCACTTGCTGGAATTACTCGGACCATTAGGAACGACCGCTTTTCAGGCAACTCATCAGGAACGGGAAGTTCAGGAGCAATATTATAAAGCGGAGAATAACCCGCCACCGATGCTCAACACCTGCCACACTTTAGCTTCTGACGGGCCTATAGTTCAGGAATACTGGCCAGCTCATTACTCGCTGCTACCAGCGGAAGCGATTAATACCGATGATATCCCTGAAAACCCAATCTAATCGAAAGAGAGGAAAGAAATGCTAATCCACCCGAACAAATCCTGTCTTTTAATCGTTGATATTCAGGAAAAGCTGGTCCCTGCTGTAAATCAGTCTGAACAACTGATCGAAAACACCCGATGGCTGACTGAGATTGCTCTAAAAACAGACGTCCCTGTTTTGACCAGTGAGCAGTACCCGCAAGGGTTAGGTCACACGATCAAAGAACTTGCAGAGGTGATACCTGAGAGCGGCATAATGGAGAAAACCTTTTTCTCATGTATGTCTGAACCAGGATGCAACGAAAAAATAAATTCTTTACGCCCAAATCAGGTCGTCATAACCGGCATGGAAGCGCATGTTTGTGTTCTGCAAACAGCGATTCAGTTGAAACAGCAGGCGCGTGAAGTTTATGTAGTAGCAGACTGTGTCTCTTCAAGGGACCCTGAAGATAAAGCACTCGCGCTGGAAAGAATGCGTCAGTGCGGTATTTATGTAGTCAGTAAAGAGATGGTTGCATTCGAATGGTTACAAAAATCGGGTACTGAACTGTTTAAAGATATCAGTAAAAACTACCTGAGATAATTACTCGTAGCTTTGATCAATAAGGGAGCCTTGAGATTCTAAGGCTCCTATTCTTCTGAGTATTACAACGTTTCGACAGGTCCGCCACATTCTTTCCAGGCTTCAAAACCACCATCAAAATGACAGATCTTTTCCATACCCATATCCTGCAATGTTTTAGTACCCAAAGCTGAGCGCCAGCCTTTTGCACAATGCAACACAAGTTTTTTATCACAGGCAAACTGTTCATGGTGATAAGGACTTTCTGGGTCGGCCCAAAACTCCAGCATTCCTCTAGGGGCATGAAAAGAACCAGGAATGCGACCCTCCCTTTCTAATTCACGAATATCTCTTATATCTACTATCAAAACATCCTGATTTTCATAAAGTTTGATGGCCTGCTCTGCAGATATAGTTTCGATCTCTTGATAAGCCTGCTGTACCAGTTGTTTAACCGTAATCTTCATCGCTGATATTAATCCAGAAGCTAAATTCTAATGTAGAATATTAGCTTTAACTTAAATAGAAATTAGGCCTTAGTTCTACAGAGTAATTTAAAAAAGAGTGGTGATACTCATAGAATAAATGTGTTTATGAATTCTATGCTTATTATGTATTGAGATATAGAAAGGCATATTTTTATCCTAAAAGACTAACTGTGCACCATTGACTTAACCGCAATAAAAAATATACAAATAGTACTTATAAATTAATGAATTAAGCATATTTCAGCGCACCATAAGAGTGCGGTATCTGGTAGTTTTTCATCCCTAAGAAATCAGCAGTAGGATAAATAATGAATAATATGCAACTTAAGGGCAAACTCACTCTGACCATGCTCTGCGTCGGTCTGGTTCCACTTCTGATTACTCTTATTATTATTGAACAGCTAGCTGCAAATGCTCTTGAAGAGCGCGCCTTTGACCAGCTCAAATCGTTACGGGTAAGTAAACAGCACCAGATAGAAAATTATTTTGTGCAGATTCAGGATCAGATCAAAACCTTTTCTGAAAGCATGACAGTGATTGAAGCCATGGAATACTTCGATGACTCTTTCGATAATAGTGACAAATATTCTTTTGCCGAAATCTCCCAATTCAAAGAAAAAGTCACAGAGTATTACGAAAACGATTTTGCTCAAGAATTCAGGTCTCAAACCGGCTCAACCACTGATTTTTCGCAACTCATTCCTACAGAACCTGCTTCTATTGTTGCCCAGTATCAATATATAGCGGCAAACCCGAACCCATTAGGTGAAAAGGTAGAGTTGAAGACAGCTGGAACTGGATCTCAATACGATGAGTTTCATAGTAAATACCATTCTATCTTCAGTAATTATCTCGATAAATTTGGCTATTACGATATTTTCCTGGTTGAACCCGAAAATGGTTATATCGTTTATTCAGTATTTAAAGAACTGGATTACGCCACCAGCCTGTTAAGCGGTCCATACAGCAATACAAACTTTGCCCGTGTTTTCAAAGCGGCAAGAGATTCCGGCCAGCCACAACAGACCTTTGTTGAGGATTTTGAACCTTACCTTCCTTCATACAATGCAGCGGCTTCATTTATCAGCGTTCCAGTAATCACAGAAGGTGAATTACTTGGAGTCCTGATCTTTCAGATGCCTGTAGATCGTATCAATGGCGTAATGCAAACAGCGGAAGGACTGGGTGAATCCGGAGAGAGTTATCTGGTTGGTAAAGATCTGCTGATGAGAAGCCAGTCCCGATTTACCGATGAACCGACTCTTCTTCACCAGCAGGTTGACACCTCCGGTGTTAAACAAGCTTTGGCGGGGAAATCAGGCACCAGTATTTTCCCTGATTATCGTGGCGTGCCTGTACTCTCCTCATATTCACCTGTAGATATTGAAGGCTTCGATTGGGTGATTCTAGCTGAAATTGATGAAGCTGAAGCGATGCAGGCAGTGTCCAAAGTTCAATGGGTTGGTGTTATTCTGGCCGTACTGGTTTCAATCATTATTGCCTTTGTCTCCACCCGGTTTGTTAAAGGAGTAATAGCTCAACTTGGTGGAGATCCGACATTAATCAATAAAATTGCTCTCGATATTTCACGCGGCAACCTCAACCTTAAAATTGATAACACTGACAAACCCATTGGTGTACTGGCGTCGATGTTAACGATGCGAGATAACCTAAAAGCTCAGATTGAAAGCGACAAGCAAAAAGCCAAAGAGATAGGTCGAGTCAAACAATCACTGGATAAAGTTAGCTCAAAAATCATGATGGCGGATCTCAACTATGACATCATCTATCTTAACGATTCTGCTACTAAGCTTTTCACAGAACTTGAAAGTAAAATCCAGCAGGCATTGCCAAATTTCTCTGCGAATCAGTTGCTGGGAAAAAGCATTGATGTGTTTCATAAAGACCCAAGCCACCAAAGAGCCCTGCTTGAAAAACTCAACTCTACTTATTCATCTGATATCCGCTTAGGTGAGCTCCATATGCGGGTTATTGCAAATCCTGTAATTACCGATGAAGGGGAAAGGTTAGGTACCGTGGTTGAATGGCAGGACCTAACTCAGGAAGTTCTAATTCAGGAAGAAGTTGCTCGAATAGTTAATGCCGCTAAAGAAGGTGATTTAAGCAATCGAATATCACTTAATGAAGAAGCCGGTTTTTACGGCACCATGAGCACTGGCGTTAACTCACTGGTAGAAATTGCCGATGACGTGATTAAAGATATGAATTTAGTCCTTTCTGGTATGTCCACAGGTGACCTTACTGTAAACATTGAACGCGATTATCAGGGAGCCTTTGGTGAGCTAAAAGAAAATGCGAATGCAACGGTTGCTAAACTGACTGAAATTCTTGAACAGATCAAAGTCACTTCAAATGAGGTTAAAACCACCGCTGAAGAGATTGCATCAGGTACGAATGATCTGGGTGAGAGAACGGATCAACAGGCAAGCAACCTTGAAGAAACAGCTGCCAGCATGGAAGAGATGAACGCCAGTGTTTCCAATACTGCTCAAAATGCTGCAGAAGCCAATGCGCAAGCGAAACAAGCTATGGAAAAAGCTCGTAACGGCGGAGATATTATTTCAGAGGCCATTAACTCCATGTCAGAAATCAGTGAAGCCAGCGCTAAAATTGCAGATATCGTTAACGTTATTGATGAAATTGCTTTCCAGACTAACCTGCTGGCGCTCAACGCTTCTGTTGAGGCTGCTCGCGCAGGTGAACAAGGACGAGGGTTTGCAGTGGTTGCTGGCGAGGTTAGAAACCTTTCACAACGTACCTCTTCATCAGCCAAAGAGATCAAGGATCTGATCTTAAACAGCCTGAGCAAAGTGGAATCGGGTAAAGAACATGTCCATACCTCAGGGGAAGCACTGGAAGAAATTATTACCTCTGTTGAGCAGGTATCCGATGCAATAGAAGGCATTGCACAAGCCTGCCGTGAGCAAAGTAGCGGTATTGGTCAGGTCAACAGCGCTATCTCTAGCATGGATGGCATGACACAACAGAATGCCGCCTTGGTAGAAGAAGCAACATCTTCCAGCCAAGTAATGTCCGAAAAAGCTAAACACTTAAACGAGAAGGTAGAATTCTTTAAAGTTCAAAGCTAAGGAATGTTTGAGAAAGTCTGAATCACTGGATCAAATAGTTTTGATTCAGTGATTCAATGTATTGTTGAGTATCCGTATAACCGTACATCATGGCATCACGGTAATTGGTAAGAGCCAGAATCTGTGCATCCGGTGGTGAGGGTTGCAGGAATCCATTCATATAACACCATGCAACATATACCGCAGCGCGTTTAATATTTCCGCGGTCCTGACTTTCCTTGAAGTATCTACAAGCAGTGTAGTAACGGTTCTTTTTTAACAATATTTGAGCCAGTGGAAAAGTAGCATAACCATCACCCTGATCAACACGATCCCGGTATGCAGATTCCGCCCGAGCTGAAAAATATACATCTATATTTTTCTCTAGCTGGCTGCAAAAATTCCGAACATGATCTGCAATTGCATCTTCACAAACAGAATCTGCATTATCGGCTATCCAGGTAATCATACGCGGGTAGTTAGTATCACCCGACAACATCGACCATCTGTCACGCTCAAAGATAAAAGCAATGGATAACAAACGACCTATTGGGTCCAGTTCAGGAAAGTGACTATCTCTAATACCCAATGCCCAATCATCGGCTAACTGTTCCATCTCCTGCTTGACGAAAAAAGAGGCTTTGTAGTTATAGAAAGCTCTCTTCGCATGATGCCCTAACTCATGCAGGATGATGTCCATAAGCGCACTTTGAAGCAGCTCATTCTTTCGATCCGTTAAAATTCTTTTATAACGAGGGTCTGTTTTGGAAAAATGTACCGGAGAGTCAACTTCTGTTCCGGAAAAGTCCGGATGGTTATCCCAAAAGTAGTGATGGAAATATTGTTCGGGGAAATCCGGGGCCTGACGATGAAGAGCCACAACATAAGCTTCGGAATAAGCACTCAGTCCCTGAATAAATTGATCACTGATCAGGACTCTTGGAATTTTACCGCCCAATGACAAAGCAATATCTGACGCCATTAGGTTGGGAACAACTTTTATTGTTACATGAGCCAGCCTCTGCTGCTCTTCAGAATCCAGCTCAATAAGAATGGGCTCTATTTGCTGAATAAGTTCCTGTACCAGTGCCGAGTGTTTGGCATCCGAGTAGATCACCTCTAAACCCTGTACGGTAGGGGAAAATAGTGCCCATAATAGAATTAAATAACCTGATCTCACAAAGCCCCCTCATGAATTTAACGAAAACCCAGCCCTATACAAAAACAGGAGCCGGAACTTCGTCATATCATTTAGTTACTTTTAATATAGGTTATTTTTTGAACACTAAGTTCAGAGTTTTCTATTCAAACTCCATCGCTTCAAACACCCTACCTGCGTTTTTCCCTGCAAGAAGGTCATAAGTTTCAAGATGAGCATAGGGTGATTGGTCAATTTTATACGCATCTTCAAGCGCCCCTCCCTCTTCAAGAAGAGCTGCCACTTTGCTCCGCAGATATTCCAGATAACCCCGGGTCCACTTATCAACAGTTGCAAAATCTGTTGCCTCTCCGTGTCCTGGAATTATCGTTTTACCTTCAGATAAAGGTGTAAACGATTCGTGCCAGGTTTCCAACCATGAAGCAGTATCTGTATCCGGGAATATTGGCAGCATTCTCTGATGAAAAGCCATATCTCCTGCTATTATTACCTGCCGCTCCGGAATATGGACTGTAATATCACCGGGCGAATGTGCTGGCCCCAGATACAATAGCTCCACTGTGAGCCCGCCTAATTCAAGCTCCATACTTTCTTCAAAGGTTTTATCAATTTCAACAAGTTCAGTCCCCTGTGCCCTCTCTTGGATAATTCCTTTGAGCGTATCTAAACCGTTAAGACCCTTTTCTTCTATCTCTTCGATGGCTCCCTCATGAGCGATAATTGTTGCGCCCTGCTCTTTCCAATAGCCATTCCCTAATACAGCATGGGACTGACCATTCTCATCAACAACATATTTCACCGGAAGCTTAGATATTTTTTTAATTTCATCATGCAACGCCTTGGCAAGAAGATATGAAGCTCCGCCATTAACCACCAAAATGGACTCATTTCCTATTACAAAGGATAAATTGTTGTTGTGGCCTGCATTTTCATAACTGTAATACTGTGTAGCACCTATTGAAGACCAAACGTCTTCAGCCACTTTCACAGGCTTACTGTAAAGCAGCGATTCGGGATACTTATCGGCAGGGCTGGCAGCTATTATCTCTGCACTGAAACATAAACTGATCACACCCAGAATGATTTTCTTGTAATTATTCTTTCCCATCTTTCGACCTATGCCTGATTCGAATATGAATACAACCAAATATAAGACATCACTCATATACGAACAAGCCAAATGTAATATTGCAAAGCGATTTTATTCAGGTAAGACTCTTCACAGCTTAGGAGGATACCTGTGAGTAAGACAGAATTTCGTTTGGACAAAGCATTAATTGAGAAGAAAACCACCCTGTTCACCAACCTTCAAATGGGGTTTGTAGGGGCTGCATTGATGTTGATGATGATGGATCTTTCTAAGATCTATCTGCTGGCCCCATTGGGAGCAGGATTAATTCTGGTCAGTTGGTATAAGAGCCATCTGAGCAAAGTTTATGAAGAGAATAAACACCTGTCTGTCACCATGTCCCCAAAATCTCTCCTGGTAAAAATACCTCAGAAAGAACTGGAGCAACGGATTACCTTTAGACAGATCAAAGAGATCAACCAGCATCAGGAAAACTTTATGCCGGTTGTTACGATCTACCTGCAACATGATTCTGAAAAATTAGAACTGTATGCCGTCGAAAACGCCGCAGACTTTGCAGAGCTACTCACAGAACATAGTCAGGAAGTTAGCTGAACTGGGAAAAGCGCTCAAGAAACGGTTCCTGTCATAAGGTCCTTCACAACCTTTCCAGCAGGCTTTTCGTAGCCATGGACAATGCCCAGCAAGCCTTCCAACATACCTTTACAACCACGCCAATAGAGCCTGAGGCTGGTTTGATCTTCAGTGATAAAGAAACGGGTCATCAAACCTATATGCACTGTAGAGATGATCTGAGCTGTATTATTCAAGCTGGCGGCTGATACTGCAGGGCTCAAAATCGCCAGCTGTCTTTGCCAGTTCAAAATCAAATCATCTGAAAGATTGCGAAGCAACACTTTAACTTTCGGGTTATACGCAGCTTCAGACATGAAGGCGAACAGTGCCTTTGAGTTTTCTGCATTTTCGATCAGATAATCAAAAAGCATTTTCTCTAAACACCCCAAAAATTCCTCATGTGAAGTAGGATCCGGGTATGCATTAACTTCCATTGTCAGGTTTTGCAGAAGGCGCTCAAGCACCTCAATCTCCACTTCCTGCATGGTCCTGAAATGATGGTACAAACCACCTTTACTGATGCCCGCTTGCTCAATCAGCCTGCCTGCGGTCAAAGCACTCAAACCATCCTGACCAATAATCTGGATGGCAGAGTTTATGATCAGACTCCGAGTGAGATCAGCATTACCATTTGGACACATGAGAACCACCTATATCTCAGTAACTAAACTACACCTAATGCCTATTCGGTGCTTTCAACATTAATGCTACGCCCGATGTAATTTCATGGGTATTTAAACTGCGAACTTTACTGATTCAGATCAATCACAAATATTAGAAATTACTGTTAAAGCTAAAAAAAACCAGCTCTCATAGAGAAATAAGTCTAATCTGGAGCTAATGAAAATTACATTTTCTCATTAAAACAATTAGTTAATGAACTTTATCTAAACAAAAATAAATACGGATTATTAGATGAATATTACGAGAAAGGGTTTAATGCCATTATCTTCTCTGTCATTATTTGTCTAATCTGTGTTTATCACTGAACAATTTTTTCATCCAAGTTCAGTGCTTTGAGTAGTGGGATATGGAATTAAATAATTTATACGTCACCGTAATTGAGCCCTCAAAAGTTCAACGACACATAATCATTGGACATTTGAACAGCTTCGGTATTGAACATATTGAGGAATTTGAAGAGGCAAAACCGGCGTTGGAGCATATGCTTTCCTCTCCACCGGATATTGTGCTTTCTTCGATGCACCTTCCAGATATGACTGGAACCGATCTGATTACTCAGATGCGCGGTTTAGGCTCACTGGAGCAGGTGACCTTCCTTTTAATCTCATCTGAGACCCACTACCGTTATCTGGAGCCTATCCGACAGGCCGGTGCTATTGCCATCTTGCCTAAACCATTCAGCCGAGAAGAGATGGCAACAGCACTTCGCAGCACGCTTCATTACATCAGTGATAATGAGACTGAGACCGATAACGAAGAATACGAAGCATTATCTGTCCTGGTGGTGGATGACAGCTCAATGTCTCGAAAATATATTCAACAGATGCTGGAATCACTGTCTATCAAAGCAATTGAAACAGCTAAAGATGGAGCTGAAGCCTTACAGCTGATCAATGATGGGCACCGATTTGATCTCATCATTACCGATTACAATATGCCCAATATTGATGGTCAGGAGTTAACAGAACACGTCCGTAATCACAGCGAACAGCCTACCGTGCCTATCCTGATGATTACCAGTGAACAAAACGAAAGCCGTCTTGCTGCAGTGCAAAGCGCCGGTGTCTCTGCCATCTGCAATAAGCCACTCTCCTACGATATGGTTAAGCAATTGATTGAACAGTTGGTTACAGACGCTGAGCTGTAAAATTTAGCGGATTAAAAAACGCGGCCTAAGCCGCGTTTTTTATTAGTTCTTTTTATCGTCCAGTAGACTTTGAGGGCTAAAGCCCATACTCAATGCCCCCCAGTGCTGACCATTGATATATAGCGGAATCGACAAGTCATTCAGAATCTCACCCGTATCCCTTATAAATGTCTGCAATAGGAACGGAGCTGTAGAACTCGCACGTCGTACTTCTGCCCGGTTACCGGCAAAAATTCTACGGTTACGACTCTTAGCATTATCGATATCAAAATTACCTGTGATGCGTTCAGAGACTTTTGTATGGTGAGCTGCAGCATAACCATTTCGGTCTACCGCAATTGCATAGATAAACTCTGGACGTTCAGCTGTGAAGCTATCAAATAACGGACGCATCAAACCTTCATACTGATCCGCATAACTGGTGTCATATTTTTCAGGACGCTGGCCTTCATTTGTACGGACATAATTCTGGTCGAACAAATTACATCCTCTGTTAGACAGATCTTCCAACGCAGCCTGAACCTGTTGCGACCATCCACGACCTGTCTGGATCATTCCCTCGAAGGCACCGTAGCCAATAATAAATCGAGACAGGAGTTCCTGTGTTTCTTCTGTGGAATGCTCAAGCTGTTCGGAGTAACGCTGTGATTCTTCGATCTCGCCATGCATGGATGTAGAGATGTTTGTTATCTCAGTTACATGATTATGAGATTCACGGTTAGTGTACGCCAGCTCATCAATCGCAGCGCTGATACTACTCAGTTGGCTGTTAAGCTCTTCAAAGTCATGAACAAGACCATCAAACTGCTGATTGGTACTACCAATAAATTCTTCTGTTGAACCGACATAATCCAGAATAGTTACTGCACTGGTACCTGTACGGTTAACCAATGAAGACATCTGGCTGATATTTTCGTCTATCTCACTGGTTGCAGTGCTCACTTTCTGAGAAAGGTTACGAACCTCATCTGCAACTACAGAGAAGCCGCGACCCGCTTCACCTGCCCTTGCTGCCTCAATTGAGGCATTCAGAGCCAGTAGATTGGTTTGATCAGAAAAGTCTTTAACCATCCCGAGAATATCAGTGATATTTTTCGAGTTATTTTCAAGCTGATGTACAGTATCCTGAAAATCCGTAACTTGTTCACGAATAGCACCAACCTGTTGTTGCACCCTGCCCAGCTCATTACTGGATGTTCGGATCTCGTCCAGGTTTTTAGAGTTTCTCTCAGAAATTTGCAGGGTACTCTCAGCAATATTATCAATTGCCTGAGTTGCCTCCTGACTGGATTGGAATACTTTCTGTGCTTGCTCTTCCTGCTTATTCGCAGAACCCTGAGCCTCACTAAGAATTTTTTGCAGGCGGGTTGAGCACAACGCAACATTTACACTGCGCCTGCGGCTCTCTGCAATCATAGATTTGAGACTGGTCGAAAAGCCATTATAACTTTCCGCCATATCTGAAATTTCGTCATGGGTGTATTCAGGCAATGTTGCAGAGATATCACCATCATTTTCTTTAATGGCTTTCAGAACATTGGTAATTTCATTAATGGGACGCAGGAACAGATGTCGCATGAAGAAAATCGTTCCGATGCCCGTAATCAACGCAAAGGCTACCGTGATTAATCCATAGGTCCAGAAAGTAGAAAGGTGACCTTCCAAAACATCTACAGGTAAAGTACCCGCGTTAACATCATTGAAGTAAGCTTCCAGCTTTTCAAAATGATAGAAGCCGATAACTAACAGAACTACATGGGGAAGAAGCAGGAACAACACATTACCAACAATTTTTTTGGTAAGCGTATTGAAAAGTGCTTTCTCTACACTCGAATAAAGGCTCATTTTCGCTCTCATTATTTTTATAAACTGCTGCATATCCAATATGCATTTTTTCGATCCCTCTGGGATATCATAGTTTAAATTAAAGTGCTCAATATAAAATAAGACTATGAATTAACGAAAAAACTACCACAGCTGCGTAGTAATGCAAACCTATTCACTCACCACTCCAACCAAGCCGCTCTTTTATTCAGTTCCTTTCTATAGTTTTTCCATTGTGGGCAATAGCTTTCGACCAAAAACCAGAAGGACTTACTGTGGTTCATATGTTGCAGGTGCGCTATCTCGTGAACCACCACATAATCGATCAAATCCTGTGTAGCAAAAATAAGTTTCCAGTTAAATGAGATCTCCCCACTTGAAGAACAGCTTCCCCAACGACGCTTGTAAGCTTTTGTTTTAAAAGAAGTGCAGTTAAGTTCCATTTCTGACTGCCAATGCTGTAAACGTTCTTTTATCACTACATCCGCTTGTTTTTTATACCACCCTTCCAAGGTGGATTTAACCCGATTTTCTACGGGTTTTGTTGAACGATTACTGATCGTCACCAGAATCCTATCTCCAACAACACGAATGCCAGAGCGCTTACCCTCTTGCCATAAGAGTTGATAATTTTTTCCAAGATAAGGAATTAATGCGCCAGGTTTTATTTCAATTCGAAATTCTTGAGACGACTGATTAACGTCATTCCATTTTTTTTGAATCCAGCGTGCCCGCTCGGAAATCCATTGATCAACCCATTGATCTGACACCCACTCAGGAATTCGGACCTCAATTTTTTCTGCTTTGACACTTATCTGGGCTGTTTTTCTACGTTTGCTACGTACTACCTGATAAGGAAGATTGTTATGATCCATGGAGTTAGACATCTCAATTAACTAGCTAATCATTCTACCTGCACAACTCCTTGAAAGGGAAAAACCCAAATGAAAAAGCTGATTGAGGAAATAGAACAATGTCAGGTCTGTGAAAAGTTTCTGCCACAAGGGCCAAGACCAGTTATACAGGCACAGAGTAGTGCAAGAATTTTGATAATTGGTCAGGCACCAGGCTCCCGAGTTCATCAAACCGGAGTACCTTGGAATGACCCCAGTGGAGACCGTCTTCGGGAATGGTTTCAAATGGATAAAGACGAATTCTATGACGCTCATAAGGTTGCCATTATGCCTATGGGTTTCTGTTACCCAGGTAAAGGCAAGTCTGGAGATCTTCCACCGCGACCTGAATGCGCACCACTATGGCACGATAGGGTCTTACAAAAACTGCAGAGGCTGGAATTAGTCCTTCTGATAGGGCAGTACGCTCAGAATTACTATCTGCTGCAACAAGGTTTGATGAAAGAGCACAAAACATTGACTCAGCGTGTCCGCCATTTCGAAGAATGCCCAACGCCGTATTTCCCACTGCCCCACCCTTCGCCTCGCAACCAGATCTGGTTAAAAAAGAACCCCTGGTTTTACGATGACTGTATTCCGGCGTTAAGAGAAACACTCAATAGCCTAAAAAACTGAAGTCAGAACTCTTTACAACATGCTTTAACCAGCTTTTTGAGCCTAATCTGAGTTTCTTCTGTATCACCATCCGCATAACGAATCTGCTCATATAAACCGCCGATTTGTAGCAATAATGTAGCAATTTCCTCCCGAATATCTGCAACCCTTTTGCAATAGTTTTGAACTGTTTCTCCGGGTTTCCGCTGCAACCCTTGTTTGTACAGATGATCCGATAATTTCATGATTGCGCGATCCACTGGGTCTAGTCTCGAAGGCACATTCGTTTTTAGTATCATGATTGTTGTTGCAGCGATGACGACTGCAAAAGGAATAAGAAGCAACAGGGCTAACTTTAAAGGTGTTATTTGACCAAAAATTTCTGACAAGAAAGAATTCTGTTGATGGTGGTAACCCAAAACCCAGCGCTGCCAGCCATAGTTTAATGCTTCCATTCGTAAGCGGATTGCCAACAACCACCCCTTATTTAAGATTGCGGTAGATAAAAATGGGTTATCCGCTAAAAACTGTTCTTCGTTACCAAGAATCTCATCAGAGGTCTGCTCTATTCTTTCCGGAGCGACATAAGCTGTTGGGTCAATTCGTATCCAGCCTGATTGTTCAGTCCAGTATTCAACCCATGCATGGGCATCGTATTGCCTTACTAATAGGTAATTTTCAAACGGATTTAGCTCTCCACCTTGATAACCTGTAACTACACGTGCAGGTATACCGACCGCACGCAACATAAAAGCGGTTGCACTGGAAAAGTGGCCGCAAAAACCCTCCTGAGTCTGAAATAAAAACTGATCTATTGGATCCAATCCTAAACGTGCAGGTTTAAGGGTATAAACAAACTCACGATTAAATTTCTGCAGAAGCTTGTTAAGGTAGGCATCGGTATCTCCGGTTTCCTGCCACCAGCGCCGGGCCAGTATTTTTGCTTTGTCATTGCCTTCAGGAAGAATTAACTGTCGACTATGGCTCAGCAGATTGCCCCCTGTTTGAATCTGATTAACCAGATAAGATTGCAAATTATATTGAGTGCGCTGGCGTAGTTTAGCCGGGGCAGAGAGTGTTAAATCGCTACTAAGCTTTAAGCCAGAAGGCAGTTGAGCAAGGTGTTCAAGAACCGGGATATATTTTCGATCACTGGCCTCCAGAATAAGTTCGTAACCTATTGGGGTAGTCGTTCTATTCAAGCCAGATGGCAAAGCCTTCAAATCAGAAGGGAGCGTATCGTTATACCAGGTACGCCCGTCAAAATCGTTCAAGACTATGGCACGCCAGTATAGTTGCTTCTGTTCCGGTACTTCCCCTTCAAAACTAACCCTGAAAGCGATTTCGGCAGAACGGGTCAACTGAGTGATATCGCCAGGCGACATTTGCTCGGACAACCCGGTTTTGGCCGCTGAAGTATCAAGTCCCATCTGCCATAAAGGCCCAATCCTTGGCACTAGGATAAACAGAACCAACATCAGGGGAATTGCGGGTAACACCAAAAGCGCGGTTCTCCTTAATGGAACACTGAATTTAACCTCTTTTCTTAAATTAACCGTTAATAAAGAAGTGGTGCACACCAGTAAAGCGATAAATACATAAACAGCCATTAGGATGCTTTGATTGAACAGAAAAGCTGTCGCAGAAACCAGATAAGCCACAAAGATCACCACAAGAGCATCACGCTTTTTGTACATTTCCAATGACTTAAGACCAAAGCCAGTGACTAATAAAGCAACCGTGGAGCTGATACCTCCGCCGCTTTTATAACTAACAACCACCGCAATAGCAGAAAGAAGGACCAGTGCAGCACGAACGTACCATTTTGGAAAAGACCACCGTCCCAGGAACACCATACTTCTCCAACCGATACTGAATATGAGTAAAAAAGGCACCCATATTGGTAAATGAGACAGATGCGGCAGGACCGGAAAAACAATGGCTAATAGCTGCCAGAGTAGCGATGTTCTGGCTAACTGATCATGTTTCATGGTTCAATCCCTTGACCAGTTCCCGGATAATTAGCCAGAGAGATCAATACTTTTTCGAGATGTGCAGGACCGGCACTCGGTGCTATGGAAGTTCCAGGAATACGTAGCCCGTATTCAACATCCTGATGCTCCAACTGTTGTGCCCAATAGCATATGACTGAAAGCTTTTTTTCCAAACCCAATTCAGGCCAGCCATCCCAATCCAGCCAAAAACGCTTATCGGTATTTCCAACATACCTTTTGGTTAACAACCCCCTCCCCTGAGCAAAATGTTTCCAGGCTATTCTGCGACTGGAATCACCGGGTTGATATTCATCCAGCCCCGAAAAATCATCCCCCGTGCGATCCTTACCTAACTGTTCACTTTCACCCTCAAACTCTGGCAGCCTGCCTTTAATTGGTTTTGGGTACACTAAAACAGATACGTCTGGTTCCAGCCAACTCCAGGCTCTGAGAAGCCCAAAAGGGTAGCGGGTTTCTACTAATAGAGATCCCGGTTTTAAACGACCTCTTTTATACGATCTGGCATAGAGTTTAAGCGTAGTTTCCTCCCCACCTTCTAGGCCTGAATCAAAAGGTTCTTCCCCTTTCCAGCTCAGCTGAACGCCGTAATAACTCCGATTGGTAACCGAACTCAGTTTTATTGAAAATTCGGCAAGTTCACCTTCATAGCAGTTATAACCTTTCAGAGTAGATATACGCAGGCCAGAAAGATTTAAAAACGTGTAATGAATGCACAAAACACCTATAGCGATGAGAAAATACACCACTGCATGAATGAGGTTATTCTGATAGTTAGTTCCGACAAGGAAAACGATGATACATAACAGCAGATAGGCCCAACCAGCCGCGGTAGGGAAGATAAAAATCCGCTTTTGATTCAGCTCAAATTGAGTTCCTGTGGGTCGACGTTTTGATGCCCAGCGTTGAAATGCTGCAGTAATTGGCTGAGTGACGGCGCCAAACATCAGCTACCCCACTACGTCCACTTCGTTGAGTAACTTCCAGATTAAAGCCATACCACCATGTTCTGACAAATCCTCCGCAGAGCGCAGTCTATGACCTATAACTGGCCCCATGAGACTTTGTATATCTTCTGGTATCACATAATCCCTGCCATGCAGGTAAGCCCAGGTTTTAGATGCTGTTAAAAGAGCCAGGCTACCACGAGGAGAGATGCCGTATTCAAATTCGGAGGAATCCCTGCTGTATTTCACTAAACGTTGCAAATAATCAATTAAGCTGCCCGAAGCTTTTACCTGCGCGCACAAGTTTTTTATCTCTGTAAGTTCATTAACTCTGAGACAAACTGACAGATCTGCGATCTTACTTCTGACATCGCCACCGATCAGTAATTCACGTTCTGCTTCAGGAGAAGGGTACCCCAGTTCAATTCGCATTAAAAAACGGTCTAGTTGCGATTCAGGCAATGGAAATGTACCGTATTGAGATACCGGATTTTGCGTAGCGATCACAAAAAATGGCTGTGGAAGTTGGTAGGTTTCTCCTTCGATAGTGACCTGTCGCTCCTCCATCGCTTCAAGCAAAGCACTTTGTGTTTTTGGCGTTGTTCGGTTTATTTCATCTGCGAGCAGCAGTTGAGTAAACACGGACCCTTTATGGAATTCAAAAGCAGCCTTTGAGGAATCGAAGATAGAGGCCCCAAGAATATCCGCAGGCAGCATATCACTGGTAAATTGCACACGCTGGTAGTCAAACCCCAGCACCTGTGCAAGAGCATGTGAAAGTGTAGTTTTTCCCATTCCTGGCAGATCTTCTATGAGAAGGTGTCCGCCACTAAGTAAGCAGGTTAAGGCCTGCCTGACTTTTAGATCTTTACCGTAGAGAACGCTCCCTACAGAATCGACCAATTGTTCCAGCTTATCCCTCATTCATGCCTCTCCAACAATCAACCAATACCCAGAAATTCATTCTGCGTTCTTAGAGAGTAAGCTTCTCACAAAGTTCGGATACCCTACTAGAACTTCAAAGGGATTAATTCACGGTGATAATCTGCATAGGAAGATTGACAGACCTCATCATCAGGAATAATTTGCACCAGATTTGCGTTATGAATACCTGCTTTCAGGCATAAATCATAACCTTCCTTAAGGTTCTTGCAGGTTATTACACTTCCGGCTGCGTTTTTGATCAGCTCTTTGTGCAGTTCCCCACTCTGCTTGAACTCCGCTTCAATAACAATCGGCCCGGAACCCGATTCGATAAAGTTAACTCCTTTCAGAGAGTGATCGTGGTTGGCTGTTGCCAATTGCTCTACATTCATAGCTAAACCCTCCATTTCAGTAAAATTAAGCTTAGCCAAATTTAATATTTTTGCGCATAAAAAAACCCGGTAAGAACCGGGCTTTTTTATTCATAACCTGAATCAGTGCTGGTGATCACACCCTTCAGTATGAACATGTCCATGCTGCATTTCATCTTCCTTAGCCGCTCGGATTTCCGTAACTTCTACGCTGAATGCAAGCACTTGACCTGCCAGTGGGTGATTGCCATCAAGTGTCACACCATCATCTTCCACCTTAGTGACTGTAACAGGCTGCTGTCCCCATGGTGCTTCCGCCATAAACTGCATACCCACCTGAATATCATCAATTCCTTGAAAATTGGCACGATCTACTTTTTGCACAAGGTCGGCACGTACTTCGCCATAACCTTCTTCAGGTTGTACAACTACATCCAGTTTGTCACCGACGCTCTTGCCCAGAAGAGCATTTTCCAGCCCCGGGACAATATTGTTAGCGCCACAAAGAAAAGGAAGTGGTTCCTGGCCATTAGAAGAGTCCAGTATATTTCCTTCAGAATCTTTCAATGTGTAGTGGATTGAAACAACCTGTTTTTCAGCAATTTGCATGTCTTATACCCATAAATAAGGGGAGAGCCGGAACCAAACAGTCTGCACCGACCTATCAGCTACGTATTTCAACCCATGTGAATTTTGCGTCTATGATAGCTCAATTTTGATCAGAAATACCAAACCAATCCTCTGAAGAAAAATCGTTATAACTACAAAAAATAGGAATTTTTCTTACACCGTAACCGGACGGACTGTGCTAATTTTTACATACGCTAGAGAGCAATGCTCAAGGAGGTACTCGTTATGGAAAAGGCATGTTCACTTTGTTACGACTTGGTGCTACAAAACAAAGCACACACAGCATTGAAGAAAATCAGTGAGCTTAAGGGAAGTGAGCTTTATAAGTGCTGCTGTTGTTATGCTTATCTTCACAAGCACAACGACGAATGGGAAATTATTAGTGGTGGTGAAATAAAAGATGAACCGAAAATACCCGCTATTGCTAATGAACGGCCCTCTACAGAAAGCTCAGACTTCTTTCCTACGAATCATCAGCACTGCTGCCAGACATCATGAAATTGATGCTGGCAGCATCCAGCATTACATCAAACCCACATCATACAAAATTGCAATCAAGTGAGTTTTGTTGCGCGCACCAAATATTCGTTTTGCACGTGTTATATGGTAGGTAATACCTTCTTCCGTCAGCTTTAGTTTGTCCGCGATACTTTTCACAGGCATACCTTGTGACGTCATTTTCAGTATATCCAAGCAAGTCGGAGACAGAATTTCATGTTGTAAAAAAGGGTTCTGATCTTTCTCACATACAGTCTGCAACAAACGATGGTATCGATTCAAAGCAGGAACTAACCAATTCTCAATTTCAGAAAACAGGTTACCGAATTCTTCATCACCCAGCTCGTGGTACAAACCAAAATAATGAAACCAGTAATCTGAATTTCTACTTTCCACCGGCAGATATACTCTGGACCTGATGCCCTTTTTCTCCCAGAAAGAATCCGCTACCGAACAACTTGACACCGAAGATGAATTAACGACCAACGGGCTTTTTTGTTGAGAAAGCATTTCAATTGCAGGATCCTGCACAGAAATACTGTCAAAATACTCCGTTACGACAGCTGCCGGTAACGAACCAGCAATCTCTCTGGCATTGGTCATATGTATCATTCTATCCAGATCAAAGCCTGCGCCCATTTGCCGACACATCGTCACTGAATAAGAAAAGTAAGAGAACCCCACCTGGCTTAATAAATCCTCAATTTCGCCTAAGAGACGATCCCAATTGTATTCTATTGCCAGTATAGAGGTGTTTTCTGATATCGAATGCCCTTTCAAACTATTGAGCACTACCGCCATGTCTTGCACTAAACATTCCCTCGCGAACGATGCCCTGTTAAAACAGGCATACCTTGCACAGACAAAATTCAAACAAAAAAATAATTTCGCCTGTTTATATTTTAGATCGCAAACCTTGAAATACCATTAAACTTTTCAAGCTATCAGTTAATAATAAAGTTATTCCTGCCAGCAAGAAGTACCAAAAAATATAGTTTCAGCGGTTAATTATTGATACAAGACTAAAAATTGTATGATTTACTCTCAATTACAGGTTATTTGTGGCCTCTATACCATATTCAAGACCACTAATAACCCAGTAGTTGACTCTGATAAATGCTACCATAAACATGATTATTCTTATTTTTACAGTGCATTAACCATTCTTAATATAAGGGTAATTTATACTATTGATCAGTATGGTAAAAGCATTTAAAAACCAAGCTAAACGGTCGTTTGAAACATTTTGAGCAAAAACTTGAATACATCTCTATTGCAGCATGAAATTAAAAATTTCATTGATTCTCAATCACAGGGCTTCAACGAATTTGAGCTTATGAAGCATCTCGAAATGCACAATGAATGCATCAAAAGTGTAGACGGAACTGATGAATTATCTTTATTCAAAAAACACTTTTTAATTATGAATGCACTGTACAAGTTGCAAGATTGTTATTGGGAAGAAGATGGAACACAACTCAATATCAGTGCGACCAGAATATTTCTTAAAAAATGCACCGGTGGCGACACTTCTGTTCATCCTAGCACGGATAATTCAAACGCTAAGTTGAAGGAATATTATCTGGAGTGGAGCAATCTAATTGAGATGAGCCAGCAATCTGTAGAACAGCTTTTAGATGAATTCTGGATTAAGTATTACGCTATAGATAAACGATCTGATGCTCTTAAATTGCTCGGCCTCAGTGCTCAAGCTAGCCATAAAGAGATCAAAACAAAATTTAAAAACCTAGCTGCCAGACACCATCCAGATAAGGGCGGTGATGCCGATACATTTATTCAGATCCGCAATGCTTATGAAATTCTGATCTCATAAAAAAGGGAGCAAAAGCTCCCTTTTTACAATCAGGTTCAGCCAAGTCATTCGTCACCTTCGACCCTGTTACTGCCACTTTGTTTAGCGATAAACAAATTTTCGCTAGCACGTCTTAACATATTGTCGGCATCATCTTCAGGACCATTAAGTGCCGCTACTCCAACGCTTACAGTAAACCTTACATCACCTGCAGAGTACGGAATTTCCATCTCTTCCATCAAGCGTCTGACACGGTTACCTGCAGCCATTCCCTGCTCATGATTAGTCTCTGGCATAAACATAACGAACTGGTCATCGGAATACCTTGCCAGGAAGTCCGAAGTTCGCTTCATGCCATGTATGGAGGTTACCAACTGTTGCAGGATCTGATCACCACAATCCCAGGAATAGTCATCGTTTATCTGGCTGAAATGGTCGACATCAATAACCATAAGGCTACACACCCAGTCATAACGTTGAGCTTGAGCAACTGCCTGGTCCAGAACAGGTTTTAACGCTCTACGGTTATAGGCACCTGTTAATGGGTCTCTCTGGGCCTGACTGGTTACCTGACGCTCTAAGCGACGCTGCGCTGTGATATCCCTAAAGACAACCACACATTCACTTCCAGCACCTTTACAGCGCAATTCTACCCATTTTGTTTCTTTCAACCCCTGTTCTTTTAAGGCGGGGTTATGTTCAGGGCGTAACTGCAGTTCAGCCTGCTTTACTTTTTTCTTTTCAACGGCTTTAACCGCGGAGGCGGTAATTGTGGAGGTAATGTCCGCAGGAAATATTTCGTCCAGCTTACGACCTGTCACAGAGTCAACATCAATCCAGGTGGAGCCCCCTGCAGAACAAGACATAATTAAACCTGTAACCGGCTCAATTACCATCACCACATCTGAGGTAGCATTCAGTAGCGCTTCTAAGCGTGCTTGAGTCTGTTTATCGGACATCCACCTTTCTCCATGACAAAACTAGAAAACTAGAAAACTATCAAACTATCAAAAAGATAGCTGTTTGAACGAAAGCGGACAACCTGTTTTTATAATTAATATTTCTGACTCTGGTCGTCGCACCGGGCAAACTTAAATAACATGGTATTCCAATGGCGGGAATCCATTAAATTCTATTGAGCTGTAACTGGTAGTGTAAGCACCGGTAGAGTACCAAAAGATATGATCGCCTATTTCCAACGACAACGGCAGTTCATACTTGTGGTGCTCGTACATGATATCAAGACTGTCGCAAGTCGGTCCGGCCAGTATAACCTCATCAACTTCACCCTCTTTATCCGTGGATACATGATATTTGATCGCTTCACCCAGAGTCTCAATCAATCCATTAAACACCCCAACATCAGTATATACCCAGCGTTCAAGGGCCGTCGCTGACTTACGAGAGATCAAGACAACCTCTGACACAATGACACCCGCATCCCCAACCAGTGATCTACCTGGCTCGAGGATCAGTTTGGGTGCATCATCCCCAAAGTCCTCTTTAAAAAAACGGGTGATCTCTTCAGCATAGGTAGAAAAATCATTGGTTTTCAGAAGATAATTGGCCGGAAAACCGCCCCCCATATTAACCATACTGATGGTTATACCGTAGTCCTGTTTGAGTCGATCAATGATCACTTTAACCTTAGCGATAGCACCATCCCAGACATCGATATCACGTTGCTGTGACCCAACATGGAAAGATACACCATAGGGGACTAGGCCCAAATCGCGTGCCATAACCGCCAACTCAACTGCCATTTCTGGGTTGCAACCAAACTTACGTGACAGAGGCCAGTCCGCTCCTTCCGATCCATCGGTCAGAATCCTGATATACACTTTGGAGCCTGGTGCATTTTTAGACAGGCTGATGAGATCGGCTTCTGAATCTGTTGCATAAAGCCTTACTCCTCGGTCAAAAAAATACTTAACCGCTGAAGCCTTCTTAATAGTATTGCCATAGCTGATTCGTTCCGGGGAAACACCAAACTTAAGAACTTTATCCAATTCCTGTATTGAAGCGATATCAAAGCTAGAACCGGAATTAGCCAATAATTCAATGACTTCATCTGCAGGGTTTGCTTTCACCGCATAATAAATCTCAGCATCAGGAAAGCCCCCCACCAGTTCATCGTAACGCTTTTTAATGACAGACAGATCCAGAGCCAGAAATGGCGTAGGTTTTGAAGCAATTAATTGTTCAAGTTTAGAGGCTGCATCAGGGCTAAAAGGCGGTGGTAATTTCATCTTTCAGACATGTCCAAAAAAGAGCGAGAGAAAAAATAGGCGCGAAGTATAGTCAGGATATTGCCATTAAGCCAGAATATATTACACACCTATTCCTTGTGCTCCAGGCACTATTTCCACACTTAGATTTCGCCGCCCTGAGATACGATTTTTTCAATTTCGGCGAAGCTTTTTGCTTCATACATAACATCAAATCCAATCTTCAAACATCTGGAAATATCACTGGATGAGATGATACCTCTCACACGCATGACTCCGGCGGTACTTTCATCCACAACCACAACATGCTGTGCACCAGAGCCTTTAAGTGTCAGCATTATATCCCCTACTTTCGCTTCTTTAATCTGAGCATAAGTCAGAGCTCTAATATGAAGTTTACTGAGCATTATGTGGCGGATCTGTACCTGATCCCGGCTCACGCCATCACGCTGCATAAAGGCCATAACTTTTCTTCCCTGCAGATCTGCTGCGGTTACAATTCCGGAAAAGTTCTGGTGACTGTCTACTACAAACAACAACCTCACATGCTGGCTTTTCATGTGGGCCATGGCATCTTCTATGGGCATGGACTCCTGAACCATAACAGGAGTAACTTTGGTAAAGTCAGTTAATGTATCTGCTGCAGGACTGTGAAGGGAAATATTTTTGTTAGACAGCTCCGGTGACATGATGAAATCAACTTCAGCAATTTCCTGAAGACGGATGTGCTTAAATTCCTGAAACATAACTATCCCTCTTTTTTTATTTTTCTTTCAGAATAGACGAGGAATTCAGGTTTCACCTAGCGACAAAATGAAATAAAAAAGCAGCCCTCAGGCTGCTTCTTTTGTAACGGTGTAGCTCAGTATCCAAGTTCACTAGGATCAATAACAACCCCTAGAGAACGTTTGTCGATAAATTTGCCTTTTGCGGTTTCTTTGTACCGGAAGGTCACTTTCTTACCGATCTCAATTTCCAACTCTTTATCAGGTGATAGGTAGGAATAGCTCTCACCTTCAACAGATATATTATGGATATAGTATGGAGGCATACCCACCCACTCAGTAAAAGGCCCCTCGGTCTCTACTTGTTCCAGGATACCTCGACCCGATAAGCTCGGCTTTTTCTTATAGCCGGAGCGGCGGTTACTGAAGTTGCCAGCCATTTACTCTCCTTTACCTTGTTGGAATTTAGTTTATTTTAGTCGGGCTGAATCGAGTGTAAATCGATTAGGCCAAATTTATTTGTTAATCGTGCGTCACAATGGCAACACGAATAGCATCCATCTTTAATGTAGCAGTATCAATCGCCGCCACCAGCTCTTTCAGATGAAGATCCATCGCGTCAATTTCCTCTTTACGAATATTGGGATTGATCTTAGCCAGCTGGATGAGTCTGTCCTTCTCACGCTTATGCTGAAGTTCGACTTCTTCTCTGGCTTCACTGAACAGCTTTTGTTCTATCTCAGCAATCTGCTGTTCAAGCTTAGTACTGAGAGATGAGATCTCATCCCGTGCATGTTTCACAAGGTTAAACGCTATGTTTTTCCCAACGCGTTTACCCAGTGCTGCAAAGTGTTTTTCGGTGATCACTTCTGTTAGATCAGCGCCATCCGTACCCATAACCTTTCGGATGCAGGCTTCTGGCAAGTAGCGTTGCAGCTGTAATTTTCGATCCGCAATACAATGAACCCTAAATACAGCTTCAACCAGAATGCTGCCAGCTTTTAATGGCAACAACTTCATTGTGCAGAGTGAAGAGCTACCATAACTGCCTTCAAGCATCATCTCCATCGCACCGGACACCATTGGATGTTCCCAGGTCAGAAAGTGCATATCTTCTCTAGAAAGCGCTTCAGTGCGCTGGAAGGTAGCCGTCATGCCATCTTCCGGCAAACAAGGGAAGTGACTTGTTAGCATATGATCACTGGGATGAAGCACTACACCATTTGTGCCAGTACTGTCCTGATCAATTCCAAAATGATCGAAAACTCTTCCCATATAAGAAGCCAGTGCACTGGACTGGCTCACCTCTTCAACCTCTTCCAGAATCTGCTCCGCCTGATCCGGATCACAGGAATTGAGTTCAAGTAGTCGGTCACGCCCCTTCTGTAGCTCATCCAGAAGCTCACTCTGAGACTGAGCTGTCTCAAAGATCAATTTATCTACGGCAGGCTGGTCTGTTGGGTTTTCCATGCATAAGTGCAGTTGAGATGCATATTGCTGCATCAACGGCTGACCAGTCGGACAGACCTGTTCAAATGCTCCCAAACCTTCACGATACCAACGTAACAATACTTCCTGTGAGCTGGTTTCAAAGTAAGGAACATGAATGTTCACATCACGTAACTGACCTATACGATCCAAACGACCAATACGCTGTTCCAAAAGATCTGGATTCATCGGCAAGTCAAACATCACCATGTGATGTGCGAACTGGAAGTTGCGGCCTTCACTGCCTATTTCGGAACAGATCAAGAGCTGAGCGCCTTCATCAGCATCAGAGAAATAAGCCGCAGCCCTGTCTCTTTCCAGCAGGCTCATACCTTCATGGAAAAGTGCTGTACGTTTACCTTCAAACAAACGCAGCTGTTTTTCCAACGTAATTGCTGTTTGAGCGTGTGCGCAGATAACCAGTACTTTTTCGCCACGGTAACCTTCTAACCAATTGATCAACCAATCCGCACGGTTATCAATGGTTAACCACTCGACCGTTTCGCCACCAGCAATCAGTGTTTCAGGATGTAACCGCTTTTCCATTGTCGCGTCAGAGAGCAGGTCTGAATAAGCCTCCGGCATAGACAGCTTATAAGTATGTAACTTACGCTGAGGAAAGCCCTCCACACTGTCTCTAGTATTACGGAACAGCACGCGCCCAGTGCCGTGTTGATCCAACAACGTAGAAACCATTTCATCGATCATGGCCTTTGGGCATTCACCACTTGCTCGATTTTGTTCTAACTTATCGGCTATATCATCTCCAAGATAGTGATGTAGCAGTTCCTTAAATTCAGTATCTTGAAGCGCTTCACGCCACTGCTCAGGGTCTTTGATAATTTCAATCAGTTGATTAACCCGCTGGAAATCCTTTTCTTCGTCTATAAATTTCTGCAAATCGTAGTAACGATCCGGGTCGAGCAAACGCAATCGCGCAAAATGGCTTTCAATACCTAGCTGTTCAGGGGTGGCAGTTAGCAGGAGTAGTCCCTTAACTTCTCGAGCAAGAGTCTCAATGCAAACATAACTATGACTTGCAGCCTCTTCACTCCAGCCCAGATGGTGTGCTTCATCAACAACCATCAGGTCCCATCCGGCATCAACTGCCTGATCAAGATATTTCTGTTCTTTGGTAAACAAGGACAGAGGGCATAGTGCTAACTGTACTGTTTCAAATGGATTGCTCTCAGCTTCAGCGCAACGGTTCTCATCCATGATTGAAAAATGCAGATTGAAACGACGTAACATCTCAACCAACCACTGGAAAACCAAACTATCCGGAACAACAATCAAAGCTCTTGAAGCTAAACCAGAGATAATCTGCTGATGTAAAATCAGTCCCGCCTCAATGGTTTTACCCAATCCCACTTCATCCGCAAGTAAAACCCTGGGGGAGATACGCTTACCTACTTCTGATGCGATATAAAATTGATGTGGAAGATACTGGACACGCGGCCCGATCAACCCATAGGCCGGAGACTGTTGATGCTTGTGTAGATGCTTCAGCGTTTCAAGTCGTAATTCGTAATGGCTGAGCTTATCTATCTGGCCTGCAAACAATCGCTCATAAGGCTTACTGAAATGTACTGAGCTTTCTAAAGAAGCTTCGTGTATTAGTTGTTCAGTACCTTGTTCGTCCTGACCAATATAAATGACGCACCCAGAAGAATACTCATGCTCTGTGACCGTAATCCGCATTCCTTCATCGTCAGCTATCAGATCCCCTACCGGGTAGATAATCCGGCTCAAGGGCGCATTGCTTTCTGCATAGGTACGTTCTTCCCCGGTTGCGGGAAAAATCATCACTATACGACGATCCACCAACTCTTTAACAATACCCAGCCCTAACTCTGCTTCCGGGTAACTATACCAACGCTGGCCTATCTGGAATTCTTCGGTCATTGAACAACTATTATCTAAGCGGGAAAATTGAGCTGCGCATGATAGGCAACTTCTCAACAGAAACCAATCTCTTTTAAGCTTTAGTAAATATTAGACCGGGTTATACTGTTTACAATGTGACTTGAGGGAAATGATATGAAATTAGGTGTCTTTTTATTTACTGCGGTCTTAACCCTATTGCTCTCAGGGTGTATGAGCCAAACTAAACCTAACACTTCACATATCAACGTTAAGGGTGATACAGAGGTCAGCCGCGCTCTGTTATCTCAACACCAGAGTTGGCAGGGTACCCCCTATAGATTAGGAGGAGAAACCCAGGATGGCGTTGATTGCTCCGCTTTTACTAAGCTTACATACCGCCAACAGTTTGGTATCCATCTTCCCCGAACCACCAAAGGGCAAGCCTATTATGGCGAGTCAATTCACCCCTCCTCTCTGCAAGCTGGTGATCTGGTTTTATTTCAAACCAACGGCACCAAACAGCGACATGTTGGCATTTACGTTGAGGACGGTGTTTTTCTCCACGCTTCAACCAGTATAGGAGTCACACTGAGCCGATTGGATAACCCTTACTGGAGCAAGCACTATTGGAAAGCTGTTCGTCCCAGTGAAATGGCCCGGTTACATAACCAACTTTGAAACCAGTGGCTGCATCCTAATATCGCTGGGTTTATGAACATCTAATGGAAGAATCCGGTAAGGGTTGGCGGCCCGGTATTCCCTAATCCATCACCTGTTTAGCTAGTTGGTCAATAATGTGTTTTCCAATGGGTATCGCTGAAGTAGCCGCAGGTGATGGCGCATTACACACAGCAAGGCAACGGCTACTGTTCATAAACAAAAAATCATCCACTACGTCGCCATTACGCATCACAGCCTGAGCTCTAATGCCGGAAGGATAATCTGCAAGATCACCCACTTCCAAGGAAGGGCAATACTTCTGCACCAGTTTCAGATATCCGGATTTGGAACAGGAGTTTTTTAGTTCATTCATTGTCGCTTTGAAATGCTTTAAAACCAGCTTTATCAACCCAGGGAAGAAAAACATACCGAGAGTTTCAAAAACACTGATATCCGTTTTTTTATAACCTTCACGCCTAAAAGCAAGTACAGCATTTGGGCCTACTGTGACAGTGCCATCGACCATGCGGGTTAGATGAACCCCCAGAAAAGGCAAGTCAGGATCGGGGATTGGATAGATCAGATGATTGACAATTTGGTTATGCTGACTTTTCAAAAGGAAGTATTCACCACGAAACGGTATGATTCGAAACTCGGGCTTCAGTCCCATCATTTTTACCATTGAGTCAGAGTGCAAACCGCTGCATGCCACCAGATAGCGGGCTTGAAACCGTCCTTTGTCAGTAAACACGGTTACCCTATCAACAAACTCTTCAAGCCCCTTAACCTCAGTATTAAAACGAACGGTTCCATTATTAAGCTCCACCAGCTCAGCCATCTTTTCAGTGATCTGAGTGTAATTAACAATACCGGTGGAAGGAACAAAGATGGCCCCCAGACCCGTTATATTGGGTTCTCTCTCACGGAGTTTCTGCTGATCCAGAACCTCAATCTCGATGCCATTTTCGGCACAGCGGGTTACCAAATCCTGCATGCGCTCCAGCTCTTTGGCATTAGTCGCAACCAAAAGCTTGCCGCACTCATCAAATGCAATGCCATGTTCCGTACAAAACTGTTTAGTCGCTGTATTGCCCTCTTTACAAAAGAGGGCTTTTAAACTGCCGGGTTTGTAATACACACCTGCATGAATGACTCCCGAATTATGTCCAGTCTGATGCTGGGCAACCCCACTTTCTTTCTCCAGAACAAGAACAGATTTATCCGGATACTTGCTTTGCAATTGCCAGGCTGTAGACATTCCAAGAATCCCTCCACCGACGACAACGAAATCATAGATTCGTTTCGCGGCCTGACTGTGTGTACTACTGTTTTCTCGTGTGAGGTTCATTTCAGAAGCTGTTTAATCACTGACTATAGGAAGAATCAAAAAGAATATAGATAGGTTTTTATGAAGGCAAATAGCTTGAAGAAGATGGTGCGGGCAGTGCCTCGCTGGTAGCAAAGCCCGCACCGTTGACCGCATTTCGTGTAATAATCAAAGACTATGACAATCAAATGGTAATTTTGTTTCTGAAATGCCAATACAGTGTAGACCGAAAATCAGTAATCTGCTGGCTTACATACAAGAAATTCTAGTATGCTACATTCTGCCATTTAAACTTTTCTGCCTGACCTTCTCTTACCCGCTTATACCAACCGGGCGCATCGATAACGTCACCTATATCGTTTAAAGGAGGATATGCCAGGTCATTCTCCCGACAATACTTAGCAAGATCTCTATTTCCCCACTCAAAAAGGCATGTACGTATCTCTTCCGGCTCTAGGCGGTTTACTTCATAGAGACCTGCACTCTTTCGCTGATACTGAGCTTCGTTGAGTATAATTCCTGCCGCAGTTGAAACATTAAGGGAACTCACCATACCCATCATAGGAATGACCACGTGAGCATCTGCCTGTGCAGCCGCTTCTGCACTCACTCCCTGCTTTTCTGCTCCCATCAATAAGGCACAGGGCTGGGTGTAATCAAACTCTCTATAATCCTCTGCACGATCACTGAAATGAGCGGCTACAACCTTCATCCCTTTAGATTTCACGCATTCTATCGCAGATAAAACGTTAGTATGATGAAGAGTTTTGACATAATAATCACTACCTTTCGCTGTACCTCTATAGGTTCGATAACCTTCTTTAGGTACGACTGTATGAACGGAGTGGATACCCACTGCATCACAGTTGCGGATCAAAGCGGATAAATTACGTGGCTTATTCACCTGATCAGCAATTAATGAAAGATCGGGTTGGCGGCGATGCAGTACCTTAAGTAGTTTTTGCGTTCTTTCCGGGGTCATAACAAATTAAGAGCTTTTAAAACGAGAGCGGACAGTATCAGAGTTTCTGCAAACCTGCGACTGTGTAATAATATGCCTCCACTTTAATAGACCCAATGACAAAAAGTAATGACCAATCTACCAGCGATAATCGCGTATCAGGGTGTACCAGGAGCATACTCGCATCTTTCATGCCGCAAAGCTCACCCAGAACTTGAAGCATATGCTTGCACAACCTTTGCAGACGCGATGTTTATGGTTGAGAGAGGTCAGGCAAGGCTCGCAATGATCCCACTTGAAAACTCAACAGCGGGACGAGTGGAAGAAATTTATCGTTTAATGCCTAAAACGAAACTACACATCGTTGGGGAACATTTTGAGCCAGTCAATCACTGCTTACTGGTTCCTAAAGGCGGAACTGAAGAGACAGTAAAAACGGTTACATCTCACCCGCAGGCACTTGCTCAGTGTGACGAGCATATCAATGAAATGGGCCTAGAGCCGATCGCCAGCCTGGATACAGCAGGTGCTGCTGAAGAGATCAGTCAATCCAATGATCCAACGCGTGCAGCAATCGCCTCCAGCCTTGCTGCTGAGCTGTATGATCTTTCGATTTTAAAAGAGAACTTTCAGGATAAAACCGGTAATACCACACGTTTTATGATTCTGGCCCGGGATAGCCATATGCCCAAGCTAGAACAAAATGTACGTTTCATGACGTCCATAATGTTTACGGTCAGAAACATCCCTGCAGCACTGTATAAAGCCTTGGGGGGATTCTCAACCAATGGTGTCAACATGCTGAAACTGGAAAGCTATATGGCTTCCGATTCCATGACTGCAACCAGCTTCCACCTTGATGTTGAAGGGCACCCTGAAGAGAAAGCGATGAAATACGCTCTGCAGGAACTGGATTTCTTTGCTAAAGAGGTCCGGATTATGGGGACTTATGAATGGCACCCTTTCCGTACAGAAAGTGGACAGATCATCGAATAAAATCTGTGAGAAAGGCAAATTCACTTTTCCGACTTCAGCTCAAAAACAGCTAAAACCGGTTAAAAATAGGTAGAAACCCTTATTTTGCGGCGCAAAAAGTGTGTTTTTTTATACCTTTAACCTATTAAATCCTGTACTAAAGTTTAATTTTGCAGCGCACAATTGAGCGCCATACTGATAATGCAATTGATGCTTTTACCTACCAAGGACATGTGGTAGTTGAAAAGCTCATCTGCATCCCATCTTCAACTCTGGCCTCGCCATGAGTTAACGCTTTTTTAGCCCCTCTTTTGAGGGGCTTTTTTTACCCCAAAGAAAGAACTGGGACTATAATTTACCCTATAGGTAATACTTGAAAGGATTAATATTTCTTTCCCATTTATCAGCCATATTGTTGACCCATGCAGAAAAAAACAGTCGATGACATCTTAAAACAAGTCAATTTAGTGGATTGTACTCATCACTCGGTTTTCGGTGCCTTGTCGGAGCCTGAAATACTCTGGTTGCTGGAGCATGGTGAATTATTCAGTCTTAAAAACGGTGATGAACTGTTTCTTCACGGAGACCGGGGAGATAGCTTCTTTGTCATTCTTAAAGGCTCACTGGAATATTATAAATATCACGAAGGTCAGTACGCTTATATTCGCAACTATTCGCAAGGTGAGCAGATAGGCTTCGTCAGCATGATCGCTTTACATGAAAGAGTAGGAAAGGCTCTGGCAGCTGAACCGAGCCTTATTCTGAATGTTGATAGCGAATTATTTCATGAGTTTCACCTTCATGCCCCAATGGAGTTTGGCATTTTGGTCATGAATCTGGCCAGAGATATGGCCCGCTCTTTCCGGGAGGTGAATAATTTAGTTGTGGATCTGACTACGCATAACAAAACCTAAACTTCACTTAAACTACTCTCCCTTTCCCAACGCTGTTGCATTTTTTCAAGTACACGGGCAACTGCAGCAAAACCAAAGGTTGCAGTCACACAGGTCGATGCACCGAAACCTCCGGCACAATCAAGTCGGGTGTTACCATCTACAATACTTTTTTGCGCGCAGACCGTGCCATCTGGTTGCGGATAAACAAGTTGCTCGGTTGAATAAACACAGTCAACCGAGAAGCGGCGGCCACTTTTACTGAATCGATAATGCCTCCTTAAGAACGATCTAACCTTAGCGGCAAGTGGATCGTGATTAGTTTTCGCTAAATCCGCGATCGTAATTTTGGTAGGGTCTGTTTGCCCTCCGGCTCCACCAACCGTGATTACCGGAATTTTATGGTAGGAACAATGAGCAATTAACGCAGCTTTTTCCTTCACACTATCAATTGCATCAATCACATAATCAAAGTCAGAACTGATCAGTTCGGGGATGTTGTCCCGGGTTATGAAGTCCTCAATCTCTATGACTTCACACTCCGGGTTAATCAGCTTTATCCGCTCTGCCATCGCCTCAGTTTTTGAGCGCCCGACATTACCTTTAACAGCATGAATTTGACGGTTAGTATTCGTAATACAGATATCATCCAGATCGATTAGAGTAATCTTGCCTATTGCGGTCCTTGCTAACGCTTCAGCAACCCAGGACCCCACTCCACCTATACCTATTACACAGATATGTGATTCTCTAAACCGGTCTACCGTATCCATTCCATACAGCCTGCGGGTACCACCAAATCGATTTTCAAACTCAGCTGACAATTAACTTCTCCTAAAACTCATCGTCTGTCAGTTCAGTAAGAATAATGCCGCCACATTTAGCACACTTACCTTCAATAAAAACCGTGTCGTTTTGCTCGTATTCCACCGGTTCTATCATACCTAAGTTCACTTCCTGACATTGGTTACACCAGGTTTGTTCTAGAAAAGCTTTTTTCTCTTCTTCATCACGAGCATTAAAGTCCCGCTCAATACGTTCACTTTCAGTCATATTTTCCACTTTCTAAATATTGGGCCAGTTTAAAGTCTCTGGCTGATTATACTTCTCGACGATCAACTCCAGACAGTTCTGATCAAATTTTTCCCCTATTGCCGGCATGCAATAGAACCTGAAAGGCTCATTGTTAATCTTAAACGCCAAAGAGAATGCATGCAGATACATCCGATCCGCTTTTGAAGAACTGTACAGAACATCCCCTAGTATAGGAGCCCCTTCACTTTTCAGCGCCACCCGGATCTGATGCGTTTTACCGGTTGCAGGTTTGACCAAAAACAGCCTTAAACCCGGTGCAACCGAGACACTTAAAAACTGAGTTTTTGCCGGATTTTTTTTACTATGCAGCAACTTCCAGGCGCCCCGACGAGATTTCTCCATATCGCCAACAATAGCACCTTGTTTTCGTCTGGGCTTTCGATCAGAAAGTGCAAGATAATATTTTTCTATCTCACGATTTCGAAACTGTTCTGCCAACTCTGCCGCAACATCAGAGTTAAGCGCGAAGACTATAAGGCCAGAGGTCTCTTTATCCAGTCGGTGCACCATATACAGAGACTGTAAGCCAAGATCCTTTTTAATCGCCATAACCAAACCTGATTCGGTCTGATCTTTATGCACACTTACACCCGGCAATTTGTTAATTACCAGAAAATCTGAAGTTTGATGCAGTATTTGATACACAGGAAAATGCCGCTATAAAAGCGGCATAATGATAGAGGATTCGATTCATTGCAAGCTGGTGATTGTAATCAATTCAGCTGCCTTGATTTACTTGAATCAGGTGATTTTTTCCAAGCGCTTGAGTATTTCGTGCGCCTTGCTGGTGTAGATATGGAAAACAAGGCTGCGCTTACTGTCCGGTTCTTTCAGATATTTCACTTCCAGACAGGCGACATTATCCTCAACAAACTGCGCAGAATCGAAACGTTCATCGCCACGTTTGATATTAAGAAACTTAGTACCCTCAGACACCAGCGCCAGGCGTTTATCTGTAATACCCACATAACCTTTATACCAGTCCCTACCGAGAACTTTCCCTTTCCCGTTCAGATGGGTCACGGTAAAACGTATTCCATTATCCTTTACCTGAATACCTTCTTTCTCAAGCTTTTTGGCAAACTTTTCAGTTAAGTGCTTGGACATACTTCACCTCGCAGGTACAACCCATTTTCGATGGGCGTATTGTGCATTAAGCGTAAAACAAAAAGGATGACAATTATATTAAATAAACAGCTATAGCTATCAGGGTAATACAATTGCGTCAAAGGCCCAGTACTTCCTTGATAAATGGGATGGTTACTTTGCGCTTTGCACTTAATGATGCCTGATCCAGTTGTTCAAGTAACTGAGTCAGATCATTCATATTCCTACTGGTATGATAGAGCAAAAATCGGCCAACCTCGTCGGTAAATTCAAGGCCGCGTAAACCGGCCCGCATCTGAATAGCTTTAAGCTTTAACTCATCATCCAGTTCCTGCAACTGAATCGCCACTCCCCAGCTTAATCTGGAGGTCAGATCCGGAAGAACAATGCCAAGATTACGTGGAGAAGCGGGTGCTGCAACGATCAGATGATTGCCCAGCTCCCGAATACGATTAAAGAAATGGAATACAGCCTCTTCCCATTCGGCATTTCCGGCAATGGCCTGAAGGTTATCCAGACAGACCAGATCCAGGAATTCCATACCCTCCAACACATTGCCATCGAGATGAACTAGTTCATTAAGGGGCAAATAAGCTGCGCTACGGCCTTCTGGCTCTGCTGCATGGCAAGTGGCCTGGAGCAGATGACTACATCCAACACCCTGTGAGCCCCAAAGGTAGATAAACTGCTCACCCGTTCCCCGGGCCATTTTTTTCAGATTTTCACAAACAAGCTCATTGCCTTGCTCAAAAAAATTTTCAAAACGAGCATCATCACGCAAACTAACAGAGAGCGGAATTTGAAAAGGTTGTTCTGTAGTCATTTACTCAGAGTTCTGGTTTTCAATAATCGTGTGGTTCTCAGAACCATATAGAGAGCTACTTTTGTAGCCGTCATGCAGATGACGAAGCAATACCATAATTACTGCAGCTACAGGCAATGCAAGCAGGATACCGACAAAGCCAAATAACTGCCCGCCCGCCATAATGGCAAAAATCACCGCTACCGGGTGTAAACCTATTCGGTCACCTACCAGCAGTGGCGTTAACAACATTCCTTCCAGTAGCTGGCCGACTATAAATACAACGCCCACATACCCTAAAACAATGGGATCATTAAACTGCATGAATGCCGCAATACCCGCGACGACAATTCCAATAATGAACCCCATATAGGGGACGATACTGGCAAGGCCAGCGATCATACCAACCAATAGCGCCAGATCAAGTCCAACGATCCATAATCCTATTGAGTAAACTGCTCCCAAAGCAAACATCACAAGGAGTTGCCCTTTCATAAAAGCCCCAAGTACTTCATCGCATTCTGAAGCCCACAGGGATACTTTCGGCTCTACATTGCGTGGCAGAAGATGCTTCACTTTTTCGATCATCACATCCCAATCACGCAGTAGATAAAATGTAACTACCGGGATCAGTACCAAATTTGCAATCCAAGCAGCGATGGCCACCCCTGAGCGTGTGAGACCTCCCACTAACTGAGCCATAACATCACCGGTTTTCTGCAGATCACCCAGTATCAGAGTTTTAATATGTGCGAAATCGAACATGGCCGGATCAAGGCTAAAGGTAGTTATCAACCACGGCATCACCTGCTGTTCAACAAGTTGAATGGCCTGGGGAATACGCTCTATGAGAATCTGCAGCTGCAGACCCAGTTTCGGTATAAATAAAAGGAACAGCAGAAATACTAATGCCGACATAACAATGAATACAATAATAACCGAAACCGCACGCGAAAGGCCGGCCTCTTCGAGGCGATCGGCTATAGGGTCTGCAAGATAAGCCAGCAAAGCGCCAACCAGAAAAGGTGTAAGAATGGGAGACAGGAGATAAATAAGTCCCCCTGAAACTAACGCAACTATAAGAAAAAACCAACGTTGTGATTCAGACATGCCTGCTTCCTTTCTGGTCATTCCTGCCAGTAGTAGTGGAGTATTTCTGATCCATCATCACTGTATGTAACATCCAGTGCCTGAAGGCGTGGTTCAAGCGCTAAAGACTGTTTTAATAGTTCCGTTGTGCCATCAAGTTCAAGTCTGACCGTTGTATCACTGCCCACAATAATCTCGGGTTTTAGAGTTTTCACTACAGGCAAGGAACGTAGATAGTCAGTTATCTGAATATAATCAGAGAACCTTGCGATATTACTGAATTTTATCTCAATACCGGATTGATAATGGCTGAGGTTATAACTCACAGGGGCAACGATTGGGCGAAACAACTGGTCGGCAGAGGCATTGACTAACTCAGGTATAACTTGTTCCAGTGTTCCAGCTGTAGAACGCCTTTGTGGAGACTGACCATCTATAATGACCCACTCCACTTGATTGAAACCAGATTCAGAGACCTGGAACCTTCCAGCAAGTACCGCATCCGGGAGGTATCGTGCAGATGCTTTCTGGATGGAGGATTCAAATAACCCCCATAAATCACTTACAGGCAAAGCAGTCTGATCTTCAAGGTCAAAGATAGGCAACTGTACCGGTAAACCTCTACGCTGAGCTTCACTCTTAAACGCTTGAACCACCGCCGAATCAGCCATCAAAAACTGCTGTTGTCCACCTTGATCATTCGCTAACCAGAGTAACAATACCGGACGCTGAACTCCCAAAGGCTTTATTCCGGCGTGCTTAATCAGGCCGTTTATCGCAATAGAATTATAATCAAGAATCAGAGTCTGCGTTGCGGCAGCATCCGTAACTGACTGATAGCTAAACTGTTGCAGGTAATCTTGAGCAACGGGTAACTGCGCATCTATAGTAGGGTTACCAAGCAGATCTGAACGACCGGCGACTTTTACCAAAACCTGAAGCAGACCATCAGATAGCTGGCTTGAATTTGGTTTCCCCGCTTGCTCTGCTGGCACAGAAATCGTCGCCTGATACAAATTTTCAATAGAAGCAGCCATGCCTACATTTGCGAAGACAACGAATAAAGCCGTTACTACTATCCTTTGGAAGTCCATTAATTACGCCCGAAATTTTCCAAATCTAAAAATGAAGTAACTGTACCATCCAATATAAATATTTCATATTCATTATCCAGATGAGTGTATTCGGCAGCGAGAAACTGTAGAATACGCGCATTATTTTCTTCCTACTTTCCTTGCACATGAAAGGTTTATTGCTCCATGTCTACTGGTTCTGAAAACAGCTCTCTGAGCTATAAAGATGCGGGCGTCGATATCGATGCTGGCAATGCCCTGGTTGATAGAATTAAAGGCGTTGCTAAAAGCACGTCTCGCCCTGAAGTTATGGGGGGCCTGGGTGGCTTTGGCGCTCTGTGCCGTATCCCAGAGGGGTATAAAAAGCCCGTACTTGTATCAGGTACTGACGGCGTCGGAACCAAGCTAAGACTGGCGATGGATCTTGGCAAGCACGATACTATCGGTATCGACCTGGTGGCTATGTGTGTCAACGACCTGATCGTTGCTGGTGCAGAACCCCTGCTCTTCCTTGATTACTACGCAACAGGCAAACTCAATGTTGATACAGCAGCTGATGTTGTAACCGGCATTGGTAAAGGCTGTGAGCTTGCAGGAGCAGCACTGGTTGGTGGTGAAACAGCTGAGATGCCAGGCATGTATGAAGGCGAAGATTACGATCTTGCTGGTTTCTGTACCGGTGTTGTCGAAGAAGATGACATTATCGACGGCAGCAAGGTTAAAGTGGGCGATACGCTGATCGGCCTGGCATCTTCAGGCCCTCACTCAAACGGCTACTCTCTAATTCGTAAAATTCTGGAAGTCAGCGGCACTGAACTGACTGCAGATCTGGATGGCAAGCCTCTGGCAGATGCGCTGATGGCTCCTACACGCATCTATGTAAAATCATTACTGAAACTGATCAAAGAATCACAGGTCAATGCTCTTTCGCATATCACAGGTGGTGGTCTGCTTGAGAACATCCCACGTGTTCTTCCGGAAAGCGCTAAAGCTGTAATCGACACCCAATCCTGGCAGATGCCTGCAGTATTTAACTGGCTGCAACAGCAAGGCAACGTAGAAGCTACGGAAATGTACCGTACATTCAACTGCGGCGTAGGCATGGTTATCGCTGTGCCCGCTGATAAGCAGGAGGAAGCTTTGAAACTGTTGTCCGAGGCAGGTGAAGATGCCTGGGTAATCGGTGAAATCGCCGCTGCTTCTGCAGGCGAAGAACAAGTAGAACTTGCCGGCCTGGGAGCGTAATCAGCTACATGAGTAAACGAATCGTTGTCCTGATCTCAGGAAGTGGTTCTAATCTCCAGGCAATTATGGATGCTATCGATGCGGGCCAGATTAATGGCCGCATCGAAGCAGTCCTAAGCAACAAAGCAGATGCCTTTGGTCTGGAAAGAGCACGTAAAGCTAACATCCCTGCCCTGATTCTAAAACATACGGAATTTGAAAGCCGCGAAGCCTTTGACCAGGCCATGATTGCAAAGATCGATGAATATAAGCCCGACCTGATCGTTCTCGCTGGTTTTATGAGAATTCTGACGCCTGAGTTTGTAAGGCACTATGAAGGCCGGATGTTTAATATCCACCCATCCCTACTGCCCAAGTACAAGGGATTGCACACTCACCAACGCGCGTTGGAATCCGGTGATCTGGAGCATGGCTGTACTGTTCACTTTGTAACCGAAGAATTAGACGGTGGTCCACTCGCTGTTCAGGGTAAAGTCAGCATAGATATGGATGATAATGCAGACAGCTTGCAACAAAAAGTGCATAAAGTTGAACACCAGATCTATCCACTGGCGGTAGAATGGTTCTGTGCAGACAAGCTTCAATGGACACCCGAAGGTGTAAAATTTGATAATGCCCTCCTCCCAGCAAGTGGCTACCAACTGGAGAGTGGCGAGTAAGGAGCACCAAATGCCTGGTTTAAAATTCTTTATTAACGGCTTAATTTTGATTACTGCTGTTCAAAACTCGGCATTTGCTGCAAGCACACCTGAAACTCTTTCCCTTACCCCTTTCACAGCCTCTTACGAAGTAGACTGGAAAAGCGGCATCTCTCTAACTGGAAGTACAGTGCGAAAGCTGCAAGCTAATGAAACAGGCGGATGGACATTTGAATCCAAAGCCTCTGCTATGTTCGCCAGTGTCTATGAATCCAGCCAGTTCCAATGGCAAGATCAACAGATTAAACCTCTGAACTATCACTTCAAACAGAGCGTTCTCGGCAAAAAGCGAATTGCAGATATAAGTTTCGACTGGGAAAACCTAAAAGTCACGAATGATGTCGAGAACAAACCCTGGAAAATGGATATTAGAGAGGGTGTTCAGGATAAACTGAGTTACCAGTTACTGTTACAGCAGGACCTTGCACGGGGATTACAAGAGTTTAATTACACAGTCGCCGATGGCGGTAAGTTGAAACAGTATAAATTCATAGTGGATGGTAAAGAAGTGATCGAAGCGCCAATTGGCACCTTTGAATCAATTCGGGTAAAACGCTTAAGGGACAGTAAGAAAAACCGTGAAACCTTTATTTGGTTTGCACCTGAACTTGGTTATCAGATCATTAAGCTGCATCAAACTGAGAAGAAGGATAAATCCTATAGCCTTCTTCTCAAAGAACTGCAAAACTAACTTTAGCCTCAGATTATTCTATATCTGGGATCCAACTCGCTGGCATCGCCCCAAAACCTGAGAACAGGTCACTACTGCCCTGCTCATCTACCAAATCTGCCAACAGAATTCGTTGATCATCAACAAACAGTACCGCCGTCTGAGCACGCTGACCACTGTGAATATCCTGATACGGTTCTGAGAACACCATGCGATTACGCATATCCGATGAACCTAACAACTCAAAAAAGTATGGGCGCCAACTCCAGTTATAACCACGATGCTTTTCATCTTTGATCCAGCCTCTTTCACTGTTTTCAAAGTTCGGGGAGATTTGGTTACCCAATCGATCACAGATATAAAAACGAATCAGATTATCCGCAGCAATGAAGTGTTGTAGATCATCATCATTATCTGAGGCTCGCAGAACCTCTCTGAGGGCTAACAATTCATTCTTGATTTTATCTGCACGCCAATGATTTCTGGAAGTAGCATCAATGGCCCGATCACGAAAGTGACTCAACAGGTCTTTAACTTTTTTGCAGGTTGAATCAGGGTTTTGTAGTTCGGCAGTGGCCTCGGAGAACAGAAAGCCTTGCACAAAGACCGCATTACAACTGAGCGCCAGATAATATTCTTCGTCAGTCTCAACACCTTCACATAGGACCTTACTGCCTAGTTTAGAAGCCATTTCACCGAGCATTTGAACCATGGATGCCCCCCTGGAATTCATCGCTCCTTTTTTAAGGAACATCATATCCAGTTTAATGATATCCGGCTTTAGTAATTCGATTCGATCGAGCTGCGAAAAGCCTGAGCCAAAATCATCAATAGCAACCCTGACTCCTTCCTCTCTATAACGCTCAACCAAACGTTCAATGATCTCGAGTTCACCATCTAGCTCAGTAATTTCTATGACAATTCTCTGCGGATCACCTGCAACCTGTTTCATCATTTTCAGAGTGGGCAGATCATCCAGAGATTCCAGAAACTGCAACCACTCCGGTGAAATGTTAATACTTAAAAAAGTATCTTCGGGAAGGTCTGACAACGCTTCCAAAGCCTGCAATCTTACATCGCGGTCAATCTCAATTCGTTCTTTAACAGGAATGCTGTCATCTGAAAAAACCTTACCTGCAGAAACAACATTGCCCGACTCATCTTCCATACGAGCCAGAGCCTCATAACCAGCAATACGACCCGTCGCTGTTTCAACAATGGGCTGAAAATACGGGAAAATTTTTAAACTCATAATCTGTACTACTCCAACAACCGTATGAAGGCTTCCATGCCCATATAATTATTTAATTTTATTGTTCGGATAAATTATCTGGATAACGCTTTTGTTGATACATTCTTTTATCCGCAAGTTCTATCAAGTCACCAGAAGTTTGAGCATCCTCCGGGTATACAGCCATTCCTAAACTGCAGCCTAGTTTAATCTGCTCACCACTAGTAATAAATGACTGTTCAAAAACAACGCCAATATCCTGTTTACACTTAGTTATGTCACTTTCACTGTTAATTCCAGTGATCACAATGACGAATTCGTCGCCACCATAACGTGAAACCGTATCAGTTTCCCGAACACACTTACCGATTCTTTGTGCAAGCTGCTTAAGCAAATCATCACCTGCTAGATGACCATACCTGTCATTCACCGGCTTAAAACCATCAAGATCTAAAAACAAAACCGCTAACTTCTGCTCTGAACGTTTAGCATGCAATATCTCAAGGTCCAGCCTATCAAACAAAGCTCTTCTATTAACTAAACCCGTTAGTGCATCATGATTAGCCAGATAAGCCAGACGCTCCTGCTCATCTGTATAACTGGTAATATCATTTACCGTGAGGATAATAAATTGGCTATCATGAATGGAGAAGCTCTTTTCCGTCACCTCCACCCTGACCTCCACACCATCAGCCGTTAAAGCAAAGCGGTTATCATAATGGTCTATAAACAATTCAGCTTCAGTTAGAGAATTAAACTGTTTCTGATCATAGCCAAACATCTCCAGAGTCATCTCATTCGCCATTAATATACGTCTTTTAGCATCCATAACAATAATGGAAGTCGCGGCACTATTAACCAAACTTAGAAAGTTATCGACCTGTCCCTCTGCCAGACGTGAACGCTTGTGATAGATCAAAATAATGACAATAAAATTCAGAATGGCAAAAAAGAAAGCAACTGTTTGAATCCAGCGTAACGAGAGTGTCTTGGTCTTTGACAACTGCTCCATTCGATATGTCAGGCTGTTCATTAATTCCAGAATTTTAAGGTTATTAGCTTCTGCTGCCTCCAAAGCAAACTGCAAATTATCTTCTGTATAATTGTTATCAAGCAGCATACTGACTGGTTCAGCAATCGGGGCAAAGTAGCGCTTGGTATCATCAATATACTGTTGAGCTAACTCATCACTGATCGCCTCAAAACGATACTCTAAACCATCACCGCCAGTAATCCAGCCTCCTTGATCAAAGGCATAGAGTGTCGAACTAAACAGCTCATATACATGCTTTAGTTCAGCAATATGTTCAGAGTTCCTTGTAGCTTCCTGCTCCATCATCAACAGTACTTTTGTAAGACGTTGAGATAACATCCTCTGACGACCAGATACATTGATTGCCTGAGCATCTTTTTCAACCTGCACAGTGATATAGAAGTTAATCCCTAAAATAGAACAATCAAGCACCAAAAAGAGGCATATAGCTATTGCCAGCCATAACTGCCTGCTGTACTTCGTAGTATGACCCTGATGATTGAAGCGTTCTTTAATAGGTAGCCGCGAAAACAGTCCATCCATGACTAAATACCTGCAAAAACTAAACCAATGAACAAAACAGAACGCGCATGAACAATTTGTCTTTAAATATTAAAAGCGAATATATTTATCTAACTCAGGGTTCACTGGAACTTCCCAGCGCTTAAGAAGATCCTGAGCATCTTTAAATTTTTGCTCGGCTTCCGGGCGAAGATGACCCAAAGAGCCAGTAAGGCTGGCTCTAACCCTGAGCATCTGATATTTAAATAGAGGGAGAATTTTTTCCTCTATAAATGTTCCACATACCTCTTCCTGCTGCATCAATAAGGTCGGATCAGAGGTTTCAAAGTATTTCATTTCAAACTGAATTAGAGCCTGGATGTCTTGGCAAATTTCTAATTGTTCTTGTGTCGCGGTCGCAGCAATCACATAAGCTCCCGATAAAGGAGTGAAAGAAGCTGAAATCGTTTCAACTTTTCGTTCAGCACGTTTGACTGCTGCTGATACGGTTTTAGCCCGGTAAACAGAAAACTCCTTGTGTAAGCTTTCCATTTTACTGTCGGTTTCTTTCTGTTTCTTAAGTATTTCTTCATGTTCTTTACTGAGTTGTTTAATCTCAGTTAAGTTTCCCAGCTTTTGATATTCCGACAGTTTCGAAAACATCATGTAACCAAAGAAGCCTCCCGCAGCGACAAGAAGAAACACAAAAAATCCAACTGCACCACCGATAATGAGTTTCTTATTCATAAGGGCATCCTTGTTAACTGACTGGAATATAAAGATTTTGTTATGAGCTTAATCGCTGAAATATCTATTGTCCAAGTCATAGAAACAAAAAAGGCAGCTTACGCTGCCTTTTTTACTCTTGGAAGTAAAACCGAGCTTACCAGCCAGTTACTTCTTTCAGTGCATCACCAATCTGCGCCAGGGAACGTACAGTCTTAACACCTGCATCTTCCAGAGCAGCAAATTTCTCATCAGCAGTACCTTTACCGCCAGAGATGATTGCACCCGCGTGACCCATGCGCTTACCAGCAGGAGCTGTTACACCCGCAATGTAAGAAACAACAGGCTTAGTAACATTTGCTTTAATGAATTCAGCTGCTTCTTCTTCAGCCGAACCACCGATCTCACCGATCATTACAATCGCTTCAGTCTGTGGATCGTTCTGGAACATTTCCAGAATATCGATGAAGTTAGAACCTGGAATCGGGTCACCACCGATACCAACACAAGTAGACTGACCGAAACCAGCGTCTGTAGTCTGCTTAACAGCTTCATAAGTCAGAGTACCAGAACGGGAAACGATACCTACTTTACCTGGCAGGTGGATGTGACCAGGCATGATGCCGATCTTACATTCGCCTGGAGTGATAACACCCGGGCAGTTTGGACCGATCAGGCGTACGCCCAGCTCGTCACACTTAACTTTACACTCAAGCATATCCATTACCGGGATGTGCTCAGTGATACAAACGATCAGCTTGATGCCACCGTTAGCTGCTTCCAGGATAGAATCCTTACAGAAAGGCGCTGGAACGTAGATAACAGATGCTTCAGCACCAGTTTCTTCAACGGCTTCAGCAACAGTGTTGAATACAGGCAAACCCAGGTGAGTAGTGCCGCCTTTACCTGGAGTTACACCACCAACCATTTTAGTGCCGTAAGCAATCGCTTGCTCAGAGTGGAAGGTACCCTGACCACCAGTGAAACCCTGACAGATTACTTTGGTGTCTTTATTAATCAAAACGGACATTATTTACCCTCCGCTGCTTTAACTGCCTGAACAGCAGCATCAGTCAGGCTGGTAGCCGCAATGATCGCCAAACCAGACTCAGACAGAAGCTGAGAACCCAGCTCTGCGTTGTTACCTTCCAGACGTACAACTACAGGTACTTCTACGCCTACCTCTTTAACTGCACCGATAATACCTTCAGCAATCAGGTCGCAACGTACGATACCACCAAAGATGTTAACCAGTACGGCTTTAACTTTGTCATCTTCAAGGATGATTTTGAACGCTTCAGTAACACGCTCTTTAGTTGCACCGCCACCTACGTCCAGGAAGTTGGCTGGGAATCCGCCATGCAGAGATACGATATCCATCGTACCCATTGCCAAACCAGCACCGTTAACCATACAACCAATGCTGCCATCCAGAGCAACGTAGTTCAGATCCCACTCGGCAGCACGTGCTTCACGCTCATCTTCCTGAGATGGATCTTCCATAGCCTGCAGGTCTTTATGACGGTATACCGCATTGCCATCGATCGCTACTTTAGCGTCCAGACAGTGCAGGTTACCTTCATCAGTGATAACCAGAGGGTTGATCTCTAGCAGTGCCAAATCTTTTTCCTGGAACATCTGAGCCAGACCCAGGAAGATTTTTACAAACTGCTTGATCTGATCGCCTTCAAGACCCAGCTTGAACGCCAGTTCGCGGCCCTGATATGGCTGTGCACCTGTCAGTGGATCAACGGTTGCTTTCAGAATCTTTTCTGGAGTTTCTTCAGCAACTTTCTCGATCTCAACACCACCTTCAGTAGATGCCATGAAAACGATACGACGTGAAGAACGGTCTACAACCGCACCCAGATACAGCTCGTTGGCGATATCCGTGCAGTCTTCAACCAAAATTTTAGAAACAGGCTGACCGTTCGCGTCAGTCTGATAGGTAACAAGGTTTTTACCCAACCAGTTCGCAGCAAACTCCTGCGCTTCTGCAGGAGAGTCAACCAGCTTTACACCGCCAGCTTTACCACGACCACCCGCGTGAACCTGAGTTTTAACAACCCACTTGTCACCACCAATTTTCTCTGCAGCTTCAGCAGCCGCTTCTGGAGTATCTACAGCGTACCCTTTGGATACCGGCAGACCATATTCGGCAAACAGCTGTTTACCCTGGTACTCATGAAGATTCATGCTCTAATCCGTTGTGTTGTCACTAATAATTTACCTGCACCGGAAGTCTGATGTGCTCCCGTAGCAGCCCTGTTGGATCAACAACAAGTTGTGCTAAAACGGCTGGAGCCTTTTAAGCAACCAGCCGAATCTTGTTTACGCTAATAATTAGCGTTTTTTACGGTTCGCCATATGAATAGCGTGCCCGTCAACTGCCAAAGCAGCTTCGTGAACAGCTTCACTCACTGTTGGGTGAGCAAATACAGTCAGCTGCAGGTCTTCTGCTGTTGAGCAGAATTCCATAGCAATTGCAGCCTGGCCAATCAGTTCAGACGCGATAGCGCCTACCATGTGACAGCCAAGGATGCGATCAGTCTCTTCGCAGGCAATGATCTTAACGAAACCTTCAGTTTCGTTAGCAGCCATCGCACGGCCGGAAGCTGCAAATGGGAATTTACCCACTTTTACCTTCACGCCTTCTGCTTTGAGTTCCTGTTCGGTTTTACCTACCCAAGCTAATTCTGGATGGGTATAGATGATGTTTGGAATAACATCGTAGTTCAACTGTGCATGATGGCCAGCAATGATGTCCGCTACCATGATGCCTTCTTCAGAAGCCTTATGCGCAAGCATTGGGCCGCGCACAGAATCACCGATTGCAAATACGCCTGGCACACCTGTCTGGCACTGTTCATTAACAAAAATGAATCCACGCTCATCCAGAGACACACCTGAATCGTCAGCTAACAAGCCATTAGTCTGTGGCTTACGACCAACAGCTACAATCAGCTTATCTACAATGATCTCTTTATCACCTTCGGAGTCAGTGTATGTAACTTTCACTTCCTTACCGTCGATGATTTCAGTTCCAGTACAACGAGCACCTAATTTGATGTCCAGCTTCTGCTTCTTGAACAATTTCGCTGCTTCTTTAGCAACGTCCTTATCCGCCAAAGCCAGGAAATCATCCATTGCTTCGAGAACAGTAACTTCAGTACCCAAACGAGCCCATACAGAACCCATTTCCAGGCCAATAACACCGGCACCGATGACACCCAGACGTTTTGGTGTTTCATCGATATCCAGAGCACCAGCGTTGTCCAGAATCAGATTTTCTGTCAGCGGCGCTGGCGGAATCTCTACAGGAACAGAACCAGAAGCCAGAATTACGTTCTCAGCATCGTAAGTAGTTGAAGTACCATCAGCAGCCGTTACTTCAACCTTTTTACCACCGTGCAGTTTACCTGCACCCTGCAGCAGGGTTACGCCATTAGCTTTAAACAGACCAGTAATACCGCCTGTTAGGTTGCCAACAATCTTGTCCTTACGCGCAACCATAGCTTTAACATCCATAGTGACGTCACCGCCAACCTGGATGCCATGCACGTTTGCATGCTGAGCGTTATGGAATTGATGCGTAGACTCCAGCAGTGCTTTAGATGGGATACACCCAACATTCAGACAGGTACCACCCAGTACCGCAGCGCCTTTATCGTCTACCCATTTCTCAACACATGCAGTTTTCAACCCGAGCTGTGCTGCACGAATCGCAGCAACATAACCACCAGGGCCTGCACCAATGACAATTACGTCAAATTTATCAGACATTTTTTATCCTATCTTCACTCTGTTATTGAGGGTCGACTTAGACTTCCAGGAGCATACGTGCAGGATCTTCCAGAAGATCTTTGATAGTCACCAGGAATTGTACAGCTTCCTTACCATCGATCATACGATGATCGTATGACAGGGCCAGATACATCATCGGCAGAATCTCTACCTGACCATTAACCGCCATAGGGCGTTCCTGAATCTTGTGCATACCAAGAATCGCAGTCTGTGGCGGATTCAGGATTGGAGTAGACATCAGGGAACCGAACACACCACCGTTAGTGATTGTGAACGTACCACCCTGCATATCTTCCATACCCAGCTTGCCTTCACGACCACGCTTACCAAAGTCAGCGATAGTCGCTTCAACATCAGCCAGGCTCATTACATCTGTATCACGCAGAACAGGTACCATCAGGCCACGGTCTGTAGAAACCGCTACACCAATATCCTGATAACCGTGGTAAACCATATCGTTACCATCGATAGATGCGTTTACTGCTGGGAATTTCTTCAGCGCTTCAGTTGCAGCTTTAACAAAGAAAGACATAAAGCCCAGACGCGTGCCGTTATGAGTTTTCTCAAACAGGTCTTTGTACTGCTTACGCAGTTCCATAACCGGCTTCATGTTCACTTCGTTATAAGTAGTCAGCATTGCAGCGCTCTGCTGAGCTTCAACCAGACGCTTAGCAATGGTTGCACGCAGACGCGTCATAGGTACGCGTTTTTCAACTCGCTCACCTGCTGGAACGTTGATTGGTGCAGCTGCAGCTGGCGCTGGCGCAGCGGCTGCAGCTGGCGCTGCTGCAGGAGCAGGAGCTGCTTTAGCACCATTTTTCATAAAGTTAACAACGTCATCTTTTGTGATGCCGCCATTTTTACCTGTACCAGGGATCTGAGATGCATCCAGACCATTTTCTTCAATCAGCTTACGCGCTGCAGGGCCTACTTTCTCAGCATCGCCAGCAGAAGCTGTTTCTTCAGCCGCGGCCGGAGCAGATGCACCCGCAGCACCTGCTTCGAATTTAGCGATTACTTCGTCACTCAGGACAGTATCACCTTCACCTTTTAGAACTTCTGCGATTACACCATCTTCTGGAGCAACTACTTCAAGTACAACTTTGTCAGTTTCGATATCAACAATCAGGTCGTCGGCTGAACAAGCTTCACCAGGCTGTTTGTGCCATGTTGCAATTGTGCCGTCTGCTACAGATTCCGGGAAAGTTGGCGCTTTGATTTCGATGGACATGTTTTTTCCTTTATCGTTATCACCATCAGGCGATTAGTTAATTAATGGTTAATCGCCTGATCAACCGTTGAGTGCTTCGTTAACTAAAGTTTCTTGCTGCTCAGCGTGAACGGAAATGTATCCTACCGCTGGCGCTGCAGATGCTGGACGGGCAACCCCCTCCAGATGCAATTTACTGTCGTGCTTCTGCATGACATGACGCATATGGTGCTGCATTGAGTACCATGCGCCCTGATTCAATGGCTCTTCCTGACACCAAACCACAGAGTCCAGGTTTGTATATTCAGCAATGGCCTCAGTCAGTTGCTCTTCTGGGAATGGGTACAACTGTTCAATACGAACAATTGCAACATCTTCCTTCTCCAGCTCCGCACGACGGTTATACAAGTCGTAATAGACCTTACCGCCACAAAGAACCAGACGTTTCACCTTCTTCGGTTCAAGGCTGTCTGTTTCACCGATGATTGGCTGGAATGAACCTTCAGCCAGATCTTCAAGTGTTGAAGTTGCCTGCTTATGACGCAGCAAGCTCTTAGGAGACATAACCACCAGAGGCTTACGCAGAGGGCGTACGACCTGACGACGCAGTAGATGGAAAATCTGAGCTGGAGTCGTTGGTGTAACAACCTGAATATTGTGTTCTGCACACAATTGCAGGTAACGCTCAAGACGAGCAGAAGAGTGTTCTGGTCCCTGACCTTCAAAGCCATGAGGCAGAAGCATAGTCAGGCCACACAGACGCTGCCATTTGTGCTCACCAGAAGTGATGAACTGGTCAATTACTACCTGAGCACCGTTGGCGAAGTCGCCGAATTGAGCTTCCCAGATTACCAGTGCGTTTGGCATGGTAGTCGCGTAGCCGTATTCAAATGCCAGTACAGCTTCCTCAGACAGGAAAGAATCATGCAGAGTTAAGCGTGGCTGTTCTTCTGACAAGTTATCCAACGGCAGATAAGTATCTGCTGTTTTCTGATCATGTAATACAGCATGACGGTGGGAGAATGTACCACGGCCAACATCCTGACCAGTAATACGTACTGGATAGCCTTCAGCCAGAATAGAAGCATAAGCCAAAGATTCAGCCATACCCCAGTTCAGTTCCATCGCACCATGAGCCATACGCTTACGGTCATCAATAATTTTCTGAACCTGACGCTGTACTGCAAAGCCTTCCGGAATCTGACAAATTTTGTCACCCAGTTCCTGAAGCAACTTCAGGTCAACCTTAGTTTCAGGGCAATCAAATGACCAGTCGTGACCCAGATATGGTTTCCAGTCGACAAAGAGTTCTGCATTTGGTTCGTGAACCAGAGATTTCACCACGTGCTCACCGTTTTCCAACAGCTTGCGGTACTCTTTTTCCATCTCTTTGCTTTCTTCAGCGGTGAGAACACCTTCTGAGATTAGCTGTTGAGCATAGAGTTCACGTGTTGTTTTCTGTTTCTTGATCTGAGCGTACATCAGTGGCTGTGTACCAGATGGCTCATCCGCTTCGTTATGGCCACGACGGCGGTAGCAGAACAGATCGATAACAACGTCTTTCTTAAATTCGTTACGGTAGTCGACCGCCAACTGAGTTACAAAACGCACGGCTTCAGGGTCATCACCATTTACATGGAAAATTGGAGCCTGAATCATCTTCGCTACATCAGTAGAATACTCAGTAGAACGGGAGTCTTCCTGTTTAGATGTTGTGAATCCAACCTGGTTGTTCACAACAATATGAATAGTACCGCCCGTCTTATAAGCACGGGTCTGAGACATCTGGAATGTCTCCATTACAACACCCTGACCACAGAAAGCCTGGTCACCGTGGATGTTAACAGGCACAACTGTGTCACCCACAGGGTCTTCACGACGGTCCTGACGTGCTCGCACAGAACCTTCAACAACCGGAGCAGCAATCTCAAGGTGAGATGGGTTAAACGCCATTGCGATGTGAACTTCACCGCCAACGGTTTCAACGTTAGATGAGAAACCTTGGTGGTACTTAACGTCACCTGAGGTATCTAATGTCTTCTTACCCTCGAACTCGTCGAACAACTCTGCAGGATTTTTACCAAAGATGTTAACTAATGTATTCAGACGGCCACGGTGAGCCATGCCGATAACAACTTCTTTAGCGCCCTGCTTACCTGCGCGCTGAATCAGTGTATTAAGAGCAACGATCATTGACTCGCCGCCCTCAAGACCGAAACGCTTAGCACCGGCATAACGAGAACCCAGATATTTCTCAAGACCTTCAGCAGCCGTCAGGCGCTCAAGGATCATCTTTTTCTTCTCTAGAGGGGCTTCCGGGTGGGAGCGTACTGGCTCAATCCTAGACTGCAACCAACGTTTTTCCTGAGTATCTACAATATGCATATACTCAGCACCTACTGTTGTACAGTAAGTTTTCTTAAGGTCGGCAATAATGTCTTTCAGTGGTGCTTCTTCTGGACCGAAGAACAGAGAGCCCAGCTGGAAAACAGTATCGTGATCAGCTTCGGAAAGCTCATGAAAACGCAGATCAAGATCCGGTACGTCTTCACGTTGCATCATACCCAGAGGGTCGATATTAGCAATCTGATGCCCACGTACACGGTACGCATTGATCATACGCAACACACGCACCTGCTTTTTCTCATGCTCAGAACTTACTGAGCTGACAGCAACTGGCGCACCACGTTTCTGATTTTTTGAAAGATAAAGAAAATGATCTCTGATGGCAGAATGCGGCACATCCTGTGTCAGATTTTCACCTACCTTCGGTAGTTTATCGAATTCTTCTCGCCACTCCTGAGGAATCGCATTCGGATCCATCAGGTATGTTTCGTACAGTTCTTCAACGTATGAAAGGTTGCCACCGTAAAGGTGTGCATTCTTCCACATGAGATCCATGATGCCTTCTTGCATTCTTGATCACCCTGGCTCTGGGGGTTTGGTAAGCCGCAACAGGAATCCTCCCGAATCAGCCACCCCTCTTTGAGTTACCTTTTATAAATCCCGATCAAACAGATAGTCCTGTCTCGGGAATGCTATATTAAAGCTTTTAAAACCAAGCTTTATATAATTCTTTTTGGGAATAACCCTGTTTTTTTTTGTAAAAAACTTATTTTTTGATTGTCACAAGCAAAAAAAAGCGGTGCCATTTGGCACCGCTTGGTTTTCTTAGGTTGCTTGCGATAGCAACATGTTGCGAATTTTCCCGATTGCCTTAGTTGGGTTAAGGCCTTTCGGACAAACATTCACACAGTTCATGATGCCATGGCAGCGGAAGACGCTGAACGGATCATCCAGATCAGCCAGACGCTCCTCAGTAGCAGTGTCTCGACTGTCTGCCAGGAAGCGGTAGGCTTGCAGCAGACCAGATGGACCGATGAACTTATCAGGATTCCACCAGAATGACGGACAAGACGTAGAACAGCATGCACACAAGATACACTCATACAGACCATCAAGCTCAGCACGATCTTCAGGAGACTGAAGACGCTCAATCGCAGGTGGTGGAGTATCATTGATCAAGAACGGCTTGATCTTCTCGTATGCTTTGTAGAACTGAGTCATATCTACAACCAGGTCACGGATAACCGGAAGACCAGGCAGCGGACGCAGAACCAGCTTGTCATCTTTAACAACTGCAGACAAAGGTGTGATACACGCCAGGCCGTTAAGGCCATTCATGTTCATACCATCAGAACCACATACACCTTCACGACATGAACGACGATACGCCAGAGACGGATCTTTGTCCTTCAGAAGTTGTAACAGGTCCAGCACCATGATGTCCTTACCACCAGGAATATCGATGTGGATATCCTGCATGAAAGGAGCATCGTCTGTTTCAGGATTGTAGCGATATACACTAACCAACATGATAGAAGCCCCTTAGTAAGTACGTGTTTTAGGTGGGAATGGTTCCATTGTTTTAGGTGCAAAGTTAACTGCACGCTTACCAATGGTTTTATCCGCAGGGAAGTAGACAGAGTGGCACAGCCAGTTCTCGTCATCACGATCAGTAAAGTCGTTACGTGCGTGAGCACCACGAGATTCTTTACGCTCTTCCGCAGCAATAGCCGTAGCTTCAGCAACCTCAAACAGGTTTTCAAGCTCAAGCGCTTCAATACGCGCAGTATTGAATGCCTGACTCTTGTCTTCAAGGTGAAGGTTATTAATCTTCTCGCGAATGCCTCTCAGCAATTCAAGACCTTTCTGCATGCTTTCGCCGTCACGGAATACACCGAAGTACAACTGCATAGTGCTCTGCAGCTCTTTACGAACTTCAGCAACACTCTCACCGCCAGTAGAATTATTCAGACGGTTCAAGCGAGTCATAGCGGCTTCGATGTTTTCTTCTGTAGCATTAGCCACTTCGTAACCATCGCGCATCTGCTGTTCAATCTGCATACCAGCGGCACGACCAAATACAACAAGGTCAAGAAGCGAGTTACCGCCCAGACGGTTTGCACCGTGTACAGACACACAAGCAACCTCACCACAAGCATAAAGACCATCAACGATAGAATCGTTACCATCTTTATCAGGAGCAATAGCCTGTCCACCGATATTCGTAGCAACACCACCCATCTGATAATGACAAGTAGGTACAACTGGAATCGGCTTAACAACCGGGTCAGTCGCTGCGAATGTCTTAGAAAGTTCACAGATACCAGGCAGACGAGAATGCAGAACTTCCTCACCCAGATGATCCATCTTCAGGTAAACATGATCGCCATCTTCACCACAGCCACGACCTTCTAGAATTTCTAGAATCATAGAACGTGCAACAACGTCACGTCCGGCCAAGTCTTTAGCGTTTGGAGCATAACGCTCCATGAAGCGCTCACCGTCTTTATTGATCAGGTAACCACCTTCACCACGACAACCTTCAGTAACAAGTACACCCGCACCAGCTATACCGGTTGGGTGGAACTGCCACATCTCCATATCCTGGGCAGGAACACCTGCACGCAGCGACATACCCATACCGTCACCGGTATTGATAAGAGCGTTAGTAGTAGAAGAGTAGATACGGCCAGCACCGCCTGTCGCCAGTACAGTTGCTTTAGCCTTGATGTAAACAGTCTCACCAGTTTCGATACAGATAGCGATACAGCCTACAACTGCGCCATCATCGTTTTTAACCAGATCCACTGCATACCATTCGTTCAGGAAGGTAGTACCTGCTTTCATATTACCCTGATACAGAGCATGAAGCAGTGCGTGACCAGTACGGTCTGCCGCAGCACAAGTACGTGCAGCCTGACCACCTTCACCAAAATTCTTAGACTGACCACCGAATGGACGCTGATAGATACGACCAGTTTCAGTACGGGAGAATGGCAGACCCATATGGTCCAGCTCAAATACCGCCTGAGGACCAACAGAACACATGTATTCGATAGCGTCCTGGTCACCGATGTAATCGGAACCTTTAACGGTATCGTACATGTGCCAACGCCAGTCATCATTTGGGTCAGCACTTGCGATAGCACAAGTAATACCACCCTGCGCGGACACAGTGTGGGAACGGGTTGGGAATACTTTTGTAACACAGGCAGTGTTCAGACCACTCTGCGCCAGCTGAAGTGCAGCACGCATGCCTGCACCACCGCCACCGACAACAATCGCGTCAAAAGTAAGCGTACGTAGTTTAGACATATTTTAAATACCCCACAGAATCTGAATGCCCCAAACGACGTAAATAAACGTCACCAGACCACATACAGACTGAAACACGAAACGGAAACCAGTTGGTTTAATGTAGTCAGTGGAAACAGACCACAGACCAATCCATACGTGCGCAGCAAAAGACAGCAGTGCCAGAAGGGTAAAGATACGCATTGCAGTGCACTGGAATAATTCTGACCACATTTCGTAAGTCAGTTCAGCACCGAATGCCAGATAACCAATCATGAAGATTGTGTATAAAGCCAGAACGACAGCAGTTACTCGCTGAATCATCCAGTCATAAAGGCCACTACGGCCAAAGCTAGTAATACTAGTTACCATATCCATACTCCCGAAATGAGGACTGCTACAGCAGCCAGACCTAAGGTCACTTTTGCTGCCATTTGACCACTTTCTAATTCTTCACAGTGGCCAAAATCCATTACCAGGTGTTTGATACCAGCGAAGAAATGATACAGCAATGCTGAAACACTTCCCCACGCTATAAGCTTCGCTAAGAAGCCATTTTCAAACATATCAACTGCTTCATTGAAGCCCGCTTCTGATTCCAGCGACAAACCCAATGCATACAAAGCAAATACGGCACCAAAAAAGAGTGCCACACCTGTTGCACGATGCAGGATGGATGTAATCGCCGGTAGCGGCTGCTTGATTGTTCGAAGATCTAAGTTTACAGGTCTTTTCTTATTCACGGCTCTTGTTCACACTTTGCGGCCCCTTTGCAGGGCTCGGTTGCTCGGAAGTGTTGGAAGATAAGTACCTCGCTCTCTGAAGGTTATCCTTCAAGTACCTGAATATTTATGAGCTACACTCATACTCAGTCAGGAGAAAGAGATAAACTTCGGAGCGAGAGTATAAGCATTTCACCTTGACAATACAACGCAATCGCACACAACTTCGCCTTTTGTCTAGCACTCTCGGCCAATATCAAAAGTCGTACAACCAAATGATTATTCTGTCATTTAAAGAAACTTGTTAAAACTTCCTGTTGTTTTGTTGCATTGCGGCAACGAGCCCGGTTAGTCTGATTGACAAACTTTTCTGAGACTCTATATTGTGGGGGTCCTTAAATCGGGCCGAGACTCTTAGATCTGACTATCGAAAAAGTCAAAACAGAATTAAAACATAATGATAGGAGCCTTTTAATGGCTGATAAAAAAGCACAATTAACTGTCGACGGTCTGGATGAAGCGATTGAGCTACCAGTATATTCAGGTACATTAGGTCCAGATGTCATCGATGTGCGCCCACTGACTGGCAACGGCCTCTTCACATACGATCCAGGCTTTGTGTCTACCGCAGCATGCGAGTCCGCCATTACATTCATTGACGGCGGAAAAGGTGTACTTCTTCACGGCGGCTACCCAATTGACGAATTGGCTGAAAAATCAGACTACATGGAAGTTTGCTACCTGCTGCTTAATGGCGAGCTACCAACTGCTGAACAAAAAGAAAAATTTGTTGGCACAATCAAGAACCACACAATGGTTCACGAACAGCTAAGCCATTTCTACAACGGCTTCCGTCGTGACGCACACCCAATGGCGATCATGTGCGGCGTTGTAGGCGCCCTGTCCTCTTTCTACCATGATTCCCTGGACATCAACGATGAACACCATCGTGAAGTGTGCGCAATTCGCTTGATTGCAAAAATGCCAACGATTGCTGCAATGTGCTTCAAATACTCCAACGGCCAGCCGTTCATGTACCCTCGCAACGACCTGAGCTACGCGGGCAACTTCCTGCACATGATGTTCGGAACACCTTGTGAAGAGTACCAGGTCAATCCGATCCTTGAGAAAGCAATGGATCGTATTTTTGTTCTGCATGCAGACCATGAACAAAACGCTTCAACGTCTACCGTTCGACTAGCTGGTTCTTCCGGCGCTAACCCATTTGCATGTATCGCTTCTGGTATCGCTGCACTTTGGGGACCTGCTCACGGAGGTGCTAACGAAGCCGTTCTGAACATGCTGGAAGAGATTGGTGACGAATCAAGAATTGACGAGTTTGTTGCTAAAGCGAAAGATCCTAACGACCCATTCCGCCTGATGGGCTTTGGTCACCGCGTATATCGTAACTTTGACCCACGCGCTCGAGTTATGAAAAAATCCTGTGACGAAGTACTGGCTGAACTAGGTCTCGAAAACGATCCTCTTCTGAAGATTGCGAAACGCCTTGAGCAGATCGCTGTTGAAGATGAGTATTTCGCAGCACGTAAGCTGTACCCGAACGTAGACTTCTACTCCGGCATCATCCTGAAAGCTATTGGCATCCCAACCAACATGTTTACAGTGATCTTCGCCCTGTCTCGTACCATCGGCTGGATCTCTCACTGGAGTGAATTCCACAGCAGCCCGAATAAAATTGGCCGTCCACGCCAGCTTTATACGGGTCCAACACAGCGCAAATACCCAGGCTAATCCCATTGCCTGTCTAGTCCTGATATAGGTT
>JBOEHA010000015.1:0-69583 GCA_050633685.1 Neptuniibacter sp.
GGAGTCCAATCATCTAGGAAAACCTAAAACCCAAGATGTGAGGTTATATCGGGGGTTTAATTTACTCTGACACCATTTGCCTTGCCATTTGCCTATCCCCATTTATCGAGCTTCAAATAAAGATCTCATGTCTCCAAGAAATCTTGAGTAGTTGTCCCAGCCTAATAGAGCACGAATATTTGATGAATAAGCAATTATAGAGTCATTGTTCAGGTCAAAAGCAGGATCAGTAAAGTCACCGTATTCGTGGTTAGTTGCCAATGCTCTAAAAACATTAATGTTCACAACATTAGTTAACTCACCATTTTCTTCAATATGGTTATATTGATTACGACCTGAATAAATAATCAAGCCGATTGGAACTCCCCTGAGTTTATCTCCAACTGCATACTTGGCTAATTTGGATATTGCTCGTGGTTTACAACCTTCATATAGGTACTTAATGTCCTCATCAAATTCTGTTTTGGTTGAATATAACTCAATATATTTACACGCTATTTGTAAAATGGATCCAGATATCACATGCATAGAAAAGAGGCTTGCCTGATACTCTTCTCTGGCATATTCTGCGAATTCGAGGTCTTGCTGAATATTTGGTTGAGTCCTCCAAGCCTCATATTTCTCTTCAAATTCCCCCGCTTTACCGCTATGACGAATTACCTTCATTGGCGGGATACTCATTTTTATTAATTCTGAATAATGAGTAATTGAATCAAACATACTTTGAAGTGCGTGCTCAGTTTGGCTTAAATATTGTTTAGAGCTGATCATTTCACTTTTGTTCTTAAGAATTTATAAAAAGGTTACTAATTCCTTAAAACCACTTCTCATCTACGGCTAACTAACAAACTAAATTTATTATGTGTTTGGAATTAATGTACAAGCAGTAATCGCTAGTTGCCAAGCTATATATCCGGTTTTAGTGCACAACGCGCTTGTAGCTTTTCCTAGCAGCTGCGAAGCAGCGTTCTCGTTACTCGTAGGCGCAGCCGTGCTCGTAGCTTCGCGTTCTTCGAACGCTTGCGTGCTGCCTTTTTTATTTATGGCTACGCCATAAACAAAAAAGGCAACCCGAAGGTTGCCTTTTGAACTGTGGATTGTAAGGACAGAGTCTTAACGACCCAGTTTCTTACGAATCTGCTGTAGGGTACGAAGCTGAGCTGCAGCTTCGGCCAGCTGACTTGCTGCTTTAGAGTATTCGAACTCTGCAGTTTGATCAGCCATCGCCTGTTCAGCATGTTTCTGTGCTTCCTGAGCTGCTGCTTCATCAAGGTCAGCTGCGTGCAGAGCAGTGTCTGCAAGAATGCTGATCTTGTGCGGCTGCACTTCAAAGAAGCCACCGGAAACGTAAAAGATATCCTGTTCGCCACCCTGTTTGCGTAGCTCGACAGGGCCTGGTTTCAGTTCCGTCAGAAGCGGAGCGTGGCCCGGGTATACACCCAGGTCACCCAGGCTACCTGTTACGGATACGAATTCGATCAGGCCAGAGAAGATTTCTTCTTCAGCACTTACGATGTCGCAATGAACAGTCATAGCCATATTTATACCTCGTAAAGGTTAGCTAAAGGCAATTACATGCCTTTAGCTTTCTCGATCGCTTCGTCGATACCACCGACCATGTAGAACGCCTGCTCTGGCAGATCGTCGTACTGGCCTTCCAGGATGCCTTTAAAGCCGCTGATAGTTTCTTTCAGTGGCACGTATTTACCAGGAGAACCGGTGAATACTTCAGCTACGAAGAAAGGCTGAGACAGGAAGCGCTGCATTTTACGAGCACGTGCTACCAGAGACTTATCTTCTTCAGACAGTTCGTCCATACCCAGGATTGCGATGATGTCTTTCAGCTCTTTATAACGCTGCAGTACACCCTGTACCTGACGAGCAATTTCATAATGCTCAGTACCGATAACCAGTGGGTCCAGCTGACGAGACGTTGAATCCAGTGGGTCAACCGCAGGGTAGATACCCAGCTCTGCAATCTGACGAGACAGTACTACTGTTGCGTCAAGGTGAGAGAAGGTTGTCGCTGGAGATGGGTCAGTCAAGTCATCCGCAGGTACGTATACCGCCTGGATAGACGTGATAGAACCCGTCTTAGTAGAAGTGATACGTTCCTGAAGAACACCCATCTCTTCCGCCAGTGTTGGCTGGTAACCTACCGCTGAAGGCATACGACCCAGCAGTGCTGATACTTCAGTACCCGCCAGTGTGTAACGATAGATGTTGTCTACGAACAACAGTACGTCACGACCTTCGTCACGGAATTTCTCAGCCATTGTCAGGCCAGTCAGCGCTACACGCAGACGGTTACCTGGAGGCTCATTCATCTGTCCGTAAACCAGAGATACTTTATCCAGTACGTTGGATTCTTTCATCTCGTAGTAGAAGTCGTTACCCTCACGAGTACGCTCACCTACGCCGGCAAATACAGAGAAACCTGAGTGCTCGATCGCGATGTTACGGATCAGCTCCATCATGTTTACTGTTTTACCTACACCTGCACCACCAAACAGACCAACTTTACCACCTTTCGCAAACGGGCATACCAGGTCGATTACCTTGATACCAGTTTCCAGCAGTTCGTTGGACGCTGCTTGTTCGTCATAAGATGGCGCTTTACGGTGGATAGGCATACGCTCTTCTTCACCGATCTCGCCACACTCATCAATTGGGTTACCCAGTACGTCCATGATACGACCCAGTGTTGCTGTACCAACAGGTACAGAAACTGGCGCACCAGTGTTTGCAACGTCCTGACCACGGCTAACGCCTTCAGTCTGGCCCATTGCGATCGCACGAACAACACCGTCGCCCAGCTGTTGCTGAACTTCCAGCGTCAGACCGTTTTTAGTTACGGTCAGAGCGTCGTATACCTTCGGTACTGAATCACGTGGAAATTCCACGTCTACTACCGCACCGATAATCTGAACAATAGTTCCGCTACTCATGTTCGGATCCTCTATTTATTTAACCTGTGACCTGTATTAAACAGCTGCAGCACCACCAACGATCTCAGAAATTTCCTGAGTAATCGCGGCCTGACGAGCCTTGTTGTATATCATTTCAAGCTCGTTGATCATATCGCCAGCGTTGTCTGTTGCATTCTTCATCGCCAGCATACGTGCTGCCTGCTCACAGGCATTGTTCTCAACCACGGCCTGATAGACCAGGGACTCTACGTAACGAATCAATAAGCCGTTTAACAGCTCTCTTGCATCCGGTTCATAGATGTAGTCCCAATGATGATTGAGCTTGTCTTCGTCTTCTTCTGCCATCAGTGGAAGCACCTGAGAGACTGCAGGCTGCTGCGTCATTGTGTTAACGAAGTCGTTTGACACAATGTACAGTTTGTCCAGCTTGCCTTCATCATAAGCATCCAGCATGACCTTAACTGCACCGATGAGATCCGCCACTTCCGGCGCATCACCCAGGTGAGTTTTTGCTGCAACAACATTACCGCCATAGTTCTTAAAGAACGATGAGGCTTTGCTACCCAGCGCACAGACATCAATTTCGACGCCCTGGTCATGGTACTCTTTCATGCTTTTAACAGCTGCTTTGAACGCGTTAACGTTCAATCCACCACACAAGCCACGGTCGGTTGCTACTACTACAAAACCAACACGTTTAGTCTCACGTTCCTGCATGTACAAGTGTTTGTACTCAGGGTTTGACTTGGCCAGGTGCTGAATAACACCACGGATACTCCGCGCGTACGGGCGAGAAGACTCCATGCGATCCTGTGCTCTACGCATCTTGGAAGCAGCAACCATTTCCATGGCACTGGTAATCTTCCTAGTGCTCTGCACACTCGCAATTTTTGTCTTAATCTCTTTTCCGACTGCCATAGTTCCGCCTATTTAGCTTTGTGTTAGATCTGCATGAGTTTCCATGCAGATCACTCACTCTAAACGAGTTCTTACCAAGCTTGTGTAGACTTGAACTTTTCGATACCGGCTTTGAACTGTGCAGCAATCTCATCAGAGTAGCTGCCAGTAGCGTTGATATCGTTCATCAGGTCAGCGTATTCGCTGTTGAAGAACGCAATCAATGCAGATTCAAAGTCCAGAACTTTGTTCAGTTCTACATCTTTCAGGTAACCTTCGTTGGCAGCGTACAGACTCAGACCCATCTCAGCGATAGACATTGGAGAGTACTGTTTCTGCTTCATCAGCTCAGTTACAGACTGACCGTGCTCCAGCTGGGCACGAGTAGCGTCATCAAGGTCAGAAGCAAACTGTGCGAATGCCGCCAGTTCACGATACTGTGCAAGTGCCAGACGAACACCGCCACCCAGCTTCTTGATGATTTTAGTCTGAGCTGCACCACCTACTCGGGATACTGACAGACCAGCGTTGATCGCTGGACGGATACCAGAGTTGAACAGGTCGGATTCCAAGAAGATCTGACCGTCAGTGATGGAGATTACGTTTGTTGGTACGAATGCGGATACGTCACCACCTTGAGTTTCGATTACTGGCAGAGATGTCAGAGAACCAGTCTGGCCCTTAACTTCACCGTTAGTAAACTTCTCAACGTAGTCAGCGTTAACACGCGCAGCACGCTCAAGTAGACGAGAGTGCAAGTAAAATACGTCACCTGGGTATGCTTCACGACCTGGTGGACGGCGCAACAGCAGGGAAATCTGACGATAAGCCCAAGCCTGTTTAGTCAGATCATCATAGATGATCAGAGCGTCTTCACCGCGGTCACGGAAGTATTCACCCATAGTACAACCAGAGTAAGGAGCCAGGAACTGCATCGCTGCAGGATCGGCTGCACCAGCTGCAACAACGATCGTGTGATCCATTGCGCCGTGCTCTTCCAGCTTACGTACAACGTTAGCGATAGTAGACTGTTTCTGGCCTACTGCTACGTAGATACATTTAACGCCGGTATCTTTCTGGTTGATGATAGCGTCGATCGCTACTGCAGATTTACCAATCTGACGGTCACCGATGATAAGCTCACGCTGACCGCGACCGATTGGAACCATGGAGTCGATCGCTTTCAGACCAGTCTGAACTGGCTGATCTACGCCCTGACGCTCGATTACACCAGGTGCAACCTTTTCTACAGCGTCAGTCAGTTTAGTTTCAATAGGGCCTTTCCCATCGATCGGGTTACCCAGAGCGTCTACTACACGACCCTGCAGTTCCGGACCAATTGGTACTTCCAGGATTCGACCAGTACAGCGTGCAGTCGCACCCTCTACCAGACCCTGGTAATCACCCAGTACAACAGCACCAACGGAGTCACGCTCAAGGTTAAGCGCCATACCGTAAATACCGCCAGGGAATTCGATCATTTCCCCGTACATAACGTCAGCAAGACCGTGGATCGTAATGATACCATCGGAAACGCTCACTACAGTGCCCTCATTACGGGCTTCTGAAGTCACATCGAGTGTGTCGATGCGCTTCTTGAGAATCTCACTGATCTCAGAAGGATTCAGTTGCTGCATGCTTTTATTCCCCTAGGAATTCATCGCTTCGGCCAACTTCGCGAGTCGCGCGCGAACGGAGCCGTCGATCACCAAGTCGTCAGTACGAACCACTACACCACCTAAGATAGATTTATCTACTTCAGCGGTCAGAGCTACGTCACGACCCAGTTTAGTTTTCAGTGCCTGAGCAAGTTTTTCCTGCTGCTCATCCTGCAGTTCAAAGGCAGTTGTCACTTTAATATCCAGTGACTTCTCCTGATCTGCTTTCAGTTTTGCAAACTGAGCGCTGATCTCTGGTAACAGAGCCAAACGTTTGTTCTCAGCAAGCAGCTTAAGGAAATTCTTACCCGCGTCATCTGCGTCTTCACAAATGCTCACCATAAGGTCAGCTTTCTGCGTATCTGTCAGTGCAGGGTTACCCAGTACACGCGCTACTTTCTCATCTTCTGCTGCAGCTGCAGCAAGAGCCAGTGTAGCGGACCACTGATCGAGGTTACCCTTATCCATCGCATACTCAAAAGCAGCTTTGGTATAAGGCCGAGCGACAGTGTTGACTTCAGCCATCGTTAAACCTCGCTTTAAAGCTCAGCGGCCAGTTTTTCAACAAGCTGCGCGTGTGCCGCTTCATCGATAGATGCTTCCAGTACTTTTTCAGCACCAGCAAGCGCTAGAGTAGCTACCTGACCACGCAATGCTTCGCGTGCCTGGTTAACTTCTTGCTCAAGTTCAGCTTCTTTAGCCGCTTTAACACGGTTAGCTTCTTCTAGAGCTTTCTCTTTAGCTTCATCGATGATTTGGTTAGCCCGCTTGTTGGCCTGTTCAATGATGGCGGCTGCTTCTTCTTTGCCTTTACGCATGTTTTCAGTGGCTTTTTCTTGAGCCAGCTGTAAATCGCGCTCAGCACGGTCAGCAGCGTCCAGACCTTCAGCAATCTTCTTTTTGCGCTCTGCCAGTGCAGCCGTAATTGGCGGCCACACATACTTCATGCAGAACATTACAAAAATAGCGAATGCGATGGCCTGACCAATGATGGTTAGATTGATATTCACGCCATTACCTCTCGCGGTTGATTAAGTTAATCGACAAGTCGTATTACTCTTAGACTTGTAGTTACTTACGCAACAGCGAACAGTACGTACAGACCCAGACCAACACCGATCATAGGAACCGCGTCTACCAGACCCATTACGATGAAGAACTGCGTACGTAGCAGAGGAATCAGTTCAGGCTGACGAGCAGCGCCTTCCAGGAATTTACCACCCAGGATACCGATACCTACAGCTGCACCAACTGCGCCCAGACCCATCATCAGCGCACCAGCGATGTATAGCAATGCCATTTCCATCAGTTATTTCTCCAATTAAGTTTTAAAGTTTAAATTGAAAGTTTTAAAAAAATCGGTTTTTCGTTCTTCTATTCAGTATTCAGTGCTTAGTGGTGATCATAAGCCATGGCCAGATATACAATCGTCAGGACCATGAAGATGAACGCCTGTAGCGTGATTACAAGAATATGGAAGATTGCCCAAGGTACGGATAGTACCCACTGTGCCCAGAACGGAAGAATAGCGATCAGGATAAAGATCATCTCGCCCGCATACATGTTACCGAACAGTCGCAGTGCCAGTGATACAGGCTTAGCGATTAGGCCAACAATTTCCAGGAACAGGTTAAAAGGTAGCATCGCTTTGCCCAAAGGCTGGAAAGATAGCTCGGCAAGGAAACCGCCAAGACCTTTCTGTTTGATGCTGTAATAAATAATCAGTGCAAATACGCTCAAAGCCATGCCAGCTGTCGCATTTACATCTGTAGTCGGTACCACCTTCATGAAATGGATACCCATTTCTGAGGCGATAAATGGAATCCAGTCAACTGGGACCAGGTCCATCGTGTTCATAAGGAAGATCCAGACAAAAATCGTCAATGCCAGAGGGGCAATAAGAGGATTCTTGTGATGGAAGATTCCTTTAACGTTGTCATCGATAAACTCGATGATAGTTTCAACAAAGTTTTGAGTACTACCCGGAACACCAGAAGTAGCAGTTTTAGCTACTTTACGGAACAACCAAGTAAACAGCAGACCAAGTGCAATAGACCAGCCCATTGTGTCAACGTTGATTGCCCAGAAACCCATTTCAGCAGCTTCCTGCGAACTGTGAGCAAAGCTCAAGCCATTAACAGGATGATTGCCAAACGTAAGGTTTGTCAGGTGGTGGGATATATACTCTGAGGATGTGATAGTTCCGCTTCCGCCAGCCATTCTCAGTTTCTCTCGTTCAAAGTTTCAGGAATCTGTTATTTAGTTTCATCTGTGCGATCCAACCAACGATCTGCATCAGTATGAATGTGCCAAATAAGGAAAATGGGTTCAGAGGTTGAACCAGAATAAATACTGCGGCAAATGCCAGAATACTTATTCCCATTTTCCATATTTGGCTCATGTACATTTCGGCGAGTGCTCGTCTTGCGCTTTCTTTCTCTCGAAAGTTTAACGCCCGATGTGCGAAATAGAGGTTTGGCAGCAGATATAAACTGCCCCCAAGCAGTGCAGACAAAGCCGTGTTGTGGCTATGCAGCAAAAGAAAAGCGCTCAAGAGAACACATATCCCTGCTTGTATCAGGAAAATTTTAAATATCCGATTACGATTTTTCTGACTATGAACACCGTGTCTACGGTTCCCCTTGTTCACTGTCATTGATCCCGCAACCTTATGTAACATCAAGTCCCGATTTGCTCTATTTCGGAGCATTCCTACCCCAAAATGCGTGCCGATTATATGAGCTTAGGCGTAACGAAACAACCGTCATATCACGCATTTGCACTAATGTCGTAGCAGTAATTGCGCTAAGTCAGCATTAGAACAATGCTAAAGTACTGCTTTTGCTGTAAATCTGCTGTTAAATCCTTATTTCAAGAGTTGCAGAATATTTTCCAGCGATTCGGCATCATCGTAATTAATTGTGATTTTTCCGCGGCCTTTAGCGTTCTGAGAAATGGCCACCTTGCTAGCAAAACGCAATGAAAGTTCACCTTCCAGTTCTGCAATTTTCGGGTCGGGCTCTGGTTTAACTTTTTCAGCCTTAGGTTCTTCACCCTGCTGAACCTTTTTAACCAGAACTTCTGTCTGACGAACAGAAAGGCCTTTACCAGCAACTTCCTGAGCTACCTGAATCTGTTGTTCTTCTTCTAGGGTTAATAACGCTCGCGCATGACCCATTTCCAGATCACCGTATTCAAGCATCTTTTTCACTTCATCCGTCAGATTGATCAAACGCAAAAGATTGGTAACCGCCGAGCGTGATTTACCTACCGCGTCTGCTACTTCCTGCTGAGTCAGTTCAAACTCATCCTGCAGGCGTTGCAAAGAGATCGCTTCTTCAATCGGGTTAAGGTTTTCGCGCTGAATATTCTCAATCAGGGCCATCGCAATGGCCGCTTCATCAGGAACATCTTTGATGATGGTTGGAATTTCTGTCAGGTCGGCCATCTGAGATGCGCGCCAGCGACGTTCACCAGCAATGATCTCGTACCGATCTGAATCAATAGGTCGAACTACGATGGGTTGCATAACACCCTGAGCACGGATGGAGTTGGATAACTCTTCCAATGCCTGCGGGTCTATATCTCTACGTGGCTGGTAACGACCACGCTGAATGACATCAACGGGGAGTAAACGAAAGCCTTCCAGTTGTTGAGCTTCTTTAACTGAAACCTTTTCTTCTACATCACTTACGCTGGATAGCAGTGCATCCAGACCTTTTCCAAGCCCACGCTTCTTAGCCATTGATTATGCTTCCTGTGACTGTTCTTTTTTTTCTGACTGTTCTTTTTCTTCGATCTGTGTACGACGGATCAACTCACCGGCCAGAGCCAGATAGGCTACAGCTCCACGAGAGTTTTTATCATAGAGTAATGCTGGTAAACCATGGCTTGGTGCTTCAGCTAAACGTACATTGCGCGGAATAACTGTGCGATATACTTTATCGCCAAAATACTCCACCAGGTGTGTAGAAACATCTTTAGTCAGGCTCATGCGCGGATCAAACATGGTGCGCAGTATACCCTCAATCTTCAAAGCCGGATTAAGTCGCTTGTTGATCTTATCGATCGTACCAATCAGTGCTGATATTCCCTCAAGGGCATAATATTCACACTGCATAGGAATTATGACACCAGCTGAAGAAGCCAATGCATTGACTGTCAGTAGATTAAGAGACGGTGGATTATCAATCAGAACAAAATCGTAATCCTCACTGACTTCCATCAGCGCCATTTTGAGACGAAATTCCCGTCGTGGAATCTGCAGCAGCTCTACTTCAGCTGCAGTCAGGTCACCATTTGATCCAATCAAATCGTAACCTGCGGGTGTATCCTTGATAATCGCTTCCTGAATTTTGACCTTATCTGTCAAAACTTCGTAAACCGTGTTTTCCAGAGTGTGTTTATCCACTCCGCTGCCCATACTCGCGTTACCCTGCGGATCCAGATCCACAAGCAATATACGTTTTTTGGTAGCAGCTAATGAAGCAGCCAGATTCACGCAGGTAGTTGTTTTACCTACGCCGCCTTTCTGGTTTGTGATCGTCAGGATCTTTGCCACGCCTAGCGTCTCCCTAAAACTAGCAGATGCCTTTCCCCGTCTGTCCCCGGAACATTGAGTCGGTGACAGATTTTAAGTTCATAACCATCAGGCAGTGCTGATAGTTCTTCCTCAGGATACAGACCTTTCATTGCAAGAAAAACACCATCTTTTTTACAAAGCTGATGCGTCCAGTTGATCATATCCTCTAAGGATGCAAACGCTCGGGATATTACCTGATCAAACGGTTCAAAGTCGCAATTTTCTACGCGTTTATTGATAACGGTTAGATTATCCAGTCCAAACTCCGTTTTTGCCTGCAGTTGGAAACGGGTTTTCTTACCATTACTGTCCAACGTTGTAACATCCATCTCCGGATAACAGATAGCCAGGGGGATTCCAGGTAAACCCGGACCGCTACCAACGTCAATTATCCGTTTTGCATCAACGTAAGGAACAATACTCAGGCTGTCGATCAGGTGACGGTTAACCATCTCCAATGGATCACGAACAGCGGTCAGGTTATAAGCCTTATTCCATTTGATCAGTAAGTTGAGGTAGTTAATCAATTTATTGATTTTTTCCTCTGACAGATCCAGATCAAGCTCGGATATGCCCTTCTTCAGTGCAGTTTCCAGTTGTTGTTCAGATATCTGCTGCATCAGCTGGCAACCTTACCTTTTGTCATTTGATGTTTCTTGAGATAGACAAGTAACAATGAGATCGCCGCAGGGGTCATACCCTGAATACGGGAAGCCTGGGAGATCGTCTGAGGCTGAACCTCTTTCAATTTTGCTTTCAACTCATTTGAAAGACCACCCACCTGCTCATAATCAAAACCATCAGGCAGAGGTGTATTTTCTTGACGACGCATCTGTTCGATTTCATCTTTCTGACGGTCGATATAACCGGCGTATTTGTTTTGTATCTCGACCTGCTCGGCAACCTGATCATCTTCAACCGCTTCACCTTTCAGGTGAGCAATATCGCTGTATACCAACTCAGGACGTTTTAACAAATCAGCCAGATTGTATTCACGTGAAAGCGGTGTTTTCAGTTTCGGAGCCAGTTCATTGGCTTCTTCGGTATTTGGCTGAATCCAGGTTTCTTTTAAACGCTGCTGCTCCTGCTCAATTGCTTCGCGTTTTTCGCAGAATGCCTGCCAACGCTCGTCTCCGATCAGTCCAAGTTCACGACCTTTTTCGGTGAGACGCAGATCAGCGTTGTCTTCACGCAGAATCAAACGATATTCAGCACGGCTGGTAAACATACGATAAGGTTCAGATGTTCCCAGTGTAATCAGATCATCAACCAACACGCCGATATAAGCTTCATCGCGGCGTGGATACCATTGATCTTTCTCAAGCGCTCGCAAGGCTGCATTCGCACCCGCCAATAACCCCTGTGCACCGGCTTCTTCGTAACCTGTAGTACCGTTGATCTGCCCAGCAAAATAGAGGCCGTTCATGTATTTGGTTTCCAGGGTGTGTTTCAGATCTTGTGGATTGAAGAAATCGTACTCAATCGCGTAACCCGGTCGAACGATATGTGCATTTTCAAAACCGCGAATTGAACGTACCGCCGCGAGCTGGATATCAAATGGCAGACTGGTAGATATCCCATTGGGATACAGCTCATGCGTGGTAAGACCCTCAGGTTCAACAAACACCTGATGCTGATCCTTATCAGCAAAACGCATAATTTTATCTTCAATGGATGGGCAATAACGTGGTCCTACCCCTTCAATTACGCCGGTATACATCGGTGAACGATCTAAACCACTGCGCAGAATATCGTGAGTTCGTTCATTGGTATGGGTGATATAGCAACTGATCTGTTGTGGGTGATCACTCAACTTGCCCATGTAAGACATCACCGGTGTCGGTGTATCACCGGGTTGTTCCTGCATAACTGAAAAATCGACACTACGAGCATCAATACGAGGAGGCGTTCCGGTCTTTAGACGATCAACCCTGAATGGCAGTTCACGTAAACGATCTGCCAACGCTATGGATGGGGGATCACCTGCACGACCTCCAGAATGGTTTTCCAAGCCAATATGAATCACTCCGCCAAGGAATGTGCCTGCAGTCAGGACGACAGAAGTGGAATGAAAACGGATACCTGTTTGGGTTACTACACCCTTAACGGTTTCACCCTCAACAATCAGGTCATCAGCAGATTGTTGAAATATCTCAAGATTGGGTTGGTTTTCCAGTATTTCACGTATTGCCGCTTTATAAAGAATCCTGTCGGCCTGGGCACGTGTTGCTCTTACTGCTGGTCCTTTTCTGGAATTCAACGTTCTGAATTGAATACCGCCTTTGTCAGTTGCAACCGCCATTGCTCCATCAAGAGCATCTATCTCTTTTACCAGGTGGCTTTTGCCAATCCCTCCAATTGCAGGGTTACATGACATCTGACCAAGTGTCTCAATGTTATGGGTTAACAGTAGCGTCTTTGCACCGGTTCTTGCTGATGCTAAAGCTGCTTCCGTACCGGCATGACCACCACCGATAACAATAACGTCATAACGGGTTGGAAAATCCACCTGTTGTTACCTCAATAAAAGAATAGTGATCTGCTAGTTCAAACGAGGCGCAGATCTATTTGGAAAAAGGCCGCTGATTATACAGTTACATTGCACGCTTAGGAATGATCAATTTTTAAGCAACTCTTTTCCTTAGTTATATAGATTATATAAATAAAGAAAATATATATGTTTTTTAGTTATTGTTGTTATTAATAGGTAGATAGAAATCAGTTGATAACTAAATATTTCCTTTAAGTTTCATATAATTAGATTAATGATAAACCTCTTTCCAAGCTGCTTCTAAACTTTGGAATTGTTATGATTAATTTGTGTGTAACTAGTCGACTTTTCCACAGAACAAGTTAACCACAGATTTACACATAGCTTAAGGTACTTCTGTTATACAGTTTATGCACAGCTTCTGTAGATATCTTTTTACGTCGATTTAAGGGGAAAATTGAGTTTTGTTTATTTATATAGATGGAATTCTATTAATCTATTGATAAATAAGCTTTTTTAATTTCTTTTGAGAGGTTGTGTCTGAGTTAATCTCAGAATAATTACAAAAATTCAAACAATAAATTTGTGGATAAGGTGATGATAAGTTGGTTTTCTTCTGTAGAAAAAGAAGAAATGCACCACATTTTCAGATAGATAGTGGATTGAGTTAATTTTCAGGTTCAGGAAAGATAACTAACTCAATAGGGAGGAGTTTTCTAGGTTCAGCCTGTAACGGGTACTTCTTCCACCTGCACCAAGTTTAATAATGCAGCCTTTAGACAACATTTCTGCCAAGTGGCGTGTGGCACTGGGTTTACTCACACCAGTAAATTTCTGATATTCGGATGCGCTGATGCTGGCTTTAGGATCAGGGTTATTAAACAACCCTTTCAGGGCATCAACCTGAATACTGCTCAGACCACATTCTGCCACCTTTAACCAGTATTCAGGCTGCTTCTGGCTTTGCATCAGGTTGTTTAAACTTTTTTCTAAAGTGAGTTTTATGACTTCCAGGAAATATGCGATCCACTCACTGATGTCTGTATTTCCGCGGCGAGCGTTATCCAGCTGCTTCAGATAGTCACTGTTTTCATCTGAAATAAAAACTGGATCTATATATAAAGGTATATCTATAGGCATTGATTGGTTCAACGCCAGGTTCCCAAACATGCGACAGATTTCGGTATTGTGACTGTTAAATGGTTTTATGCAGGCCATTCGCAAGTATGAAACCGCAATACGAATAAGAGGGTCGATATCATCGTTGTCTGAGTGGTTAAACCATTCGGCAAGATCAATCAGTTCGAACAGGACTTTAACGGTGCCATCGTTGTCTTTACCCTGACGTAACTGGCTACTTTCTTCCTTTTGAATAGCTTGATGCCATTCAACCAATCTTTCCAAGGTAAAAGCCTTATCGTGATTGGTGCAGGAATCGATAATTACTTCTGCCCACTTTTGTGAATGCAGGCTCTGTATCGCTGTATCTTCTATAGGTAGTTCGAGCTGAAGCTTAAGAGATGAACTTAGTTGCTGGCGGATTGATTTCCGTTGCTTTCCTACAGATTCAATGAGGTTGTAATAAGACAAATGTTGTCTTTCTTTGGGAGATAACAGAGCGTTTAAGCAGTGTATTTGACCTGACAGAAAGTAAAGCTGCTTTAAAGCGGCTGAAAGCTGTTCTTCCTGCCAGTGAAGTCCAGGCCAGTCCTGTTGTTCCCAAATCCAGTTATCAGTTGTCATAATAATTTATTCAGATTGATAATTGATCCTAATAGTAGTTCTTAAAGGATCATTAATCAAACTTAACTAATCTGGGGTTGCTTATGTTCATTGATGCTTAAAAGTAATGAAATATTTTTAAATTAAAGAGATCGGAATCCTAGCACCGATAATTTCTTCTGGATCTAAAGTATAGCCTGTATATGGTATTTTGTTTAAGCGGCTTAATATTTGATGCTATTATTTATTATTAATCAAATCTATTAATAAACTTAATAGTAATTTTTATATTAAATATCAATAGGTTTGTAGTTTATTGGTGTTTCAGTTTTATTTTCTGCTATAGCTTAAAAGTGCGGATACGGTATGTTTTTATATATAACTATTGAATCAAATATTGATATGAATAGTTTAATATAAAAATCAGTAATTGAGCTTTTTGTTTGATAGAGATTGTAGGGAAAAGAAGATTCAAGTTGAAGATAGAGTATATATTTTCAAGGGTATGAATAAATTTTTGAAACGTTTTATGCCTAAAGCTTGAATGTATGATATAAGTAAAAGGATCAGTAAATGATTCAAATAATAAATATAATCAGATATAAATTTGATATATTAAGTATTCCAGGCCTTTAGCTATTTACCAATACAGAAAGAGCTGAAGATACGACCCAGAAGGTCGTCTGAGCTGAATTCCCCGGTGATTTCACTCAGGTGTTGTTGAGCTTGTCGTAGGTCCTCAGCGAGTAGCTCTCCAGCCCCACAGCCAAGCAGTTGATCCTGACCGGTAAGCAAGAGGCTTTCTGCACGGTTAAGCGCATCGATGTGGCGACGTCTGGCGAGGAACCCCCCTTCTGTTGTATTAGCGTAGCCCATGCAATCTTTCAGGTGCTGGCGTAAGTGATCAATACCAATATCTGCTTTGGCTGAAAGAGAGATAAGGGTATGCCCGTGATGTTCCCCAATAGTGGGTTTTTCATCGGTAAGATCGCATTTGTTGCGAATTACGGTGATTTTGCTCTTATCTTCTAACTTATTAACAAATTCTGGCCAGATTTGTTCAGGATCATCCGTCGCTGTTGTGGTGCTGTCGACCATAAGCAAGACTCGGTCTGCTTTCTGAATCTCTTCCCAGGCTCGATTAATGCCGATGCGTTCAACTTCATCCGGGGCATCACGAAGACCTGCTGTATCGATAATGTGCAGAGGCATACCATCGATATGTATATGTTCTCTCAGAACATCGCGTGTAGTTCCGGCAATATCAGTGACTATGGCAGAGTCTTTGCCTGCCAGTGCGTTTAACAAACTGGATTTACCGGCATTGGGTCTACCAGCAATGACTACGTTCATTCCTTCACGAATCAGACTACCCTGCCGGGCTTCCTGCTTCACATCCATCAATTGGTTGATGATTGCTTCCAGATCTCCAGCCACCTTTCCATCTGCGAGGAAATCAATCTCCTCCTCTGGGAAGTCTATGGCTGCTTCAACGTATATTCGGAGTTGAGTTAATGATTCTACGAGTTGATGTACTCGGTTAGAGAAAGCACCCTGAAGGGATTTAAGGGCGCATCTGGCAGCTTGTTCAGAGCTGGAGTCAATCAGGTCAGCAATCGCTTCTGCCTGGGTCAGATCCAGTTTGTCATTCAGGAAAGCACGTTCAGAGAATTCACCGGGATTGGCAAGTCTGGCACCCGATTCAACAACACGACGTAACAGAATGTCCATAATGACCGGACCGCCATGCCCCTGAAGCTCAAGCACATCTTCTCCGGTAAATGAGTTGGGTCCGGGGAAAAAGATAGCAATGCCCTGATCGATCTCCTTATCAGAACCGTCATAAAAGGCACCGTAATAAGCGTACCTTGGTTTAAGTTCTGTTTTAACGATCTGCTCAGATATCTGCTTTGCCAGTGGGCCGGATATCCTGACTATACCAACCCCACCTCTACCTGGCGGTGTAGCTTGTGCGGTAATGGTATCGTTGTTGGCAAGTGTCATATCGGGTTCCGGCTTAACTGATTTTGGCGAATTTTAGCATTTCTACCGCAACAGGCATAAAACTCAGGTACAAAAAAACCGCTAGCACTGTAGCGGTTTTTATATTTTTACTCCGGCCTGAGTTGAACTAAGGCGGTCAGGAGTTTTCTATCTGTTTATTGATCACGTATTGCTGAGCAATTGACAGAATGTTGTTCACAACCCAGTACAGAGTCAGACCTGCAGGGAACCACAGGAAGAAGAATGTGAACATAATTGGCAGCATCTTCATGATCTTAGCCTGCATTGGGTCTGGAGGAGTCGGGTTCAGCATCTGCTGAATAAACATACTCGCACCCATGATGATAGGCAGAATGAAGTAAGGGTCTTTAACCGAAAGGTCGGCCAGATAGAGGAATTCAGCATGGCGTAAATCCACAGATTCCATCAGTACCCAGTACAGAGCAATGAAGATAGGCATCTGCGCAACGATTGGCAGACAACCACCCAGAGGATTAATCTTTTCCTTCTGGTAAAGCTTCATCATTTCCTGAGACATTTTTTGACGATCGTCGCCGTACAACTCTTTCAGACGAGTCATCTCAGGTCCAAACTTACGCATTTTAGCCATGGACTTGAAGGCTTTTGCGTTCAATTGGAACAGGGCCAGCTTAACCAGAACGGTGACACCAATAATTGCCAGACCCCAGTTACCCAGGAAGCTGTAAACTTTAGTCAGCAACCAATACAGTGGTGAAGCGACCCACCACAGCCAGCCGTAGTCTACTGTCAGTTTCAGGTTTTCCTGTGCTTGTTCCATATACTCCTGAATCTTAGGACCTACATAGAAGTTAGCGCTTACAGTTTTGCTCTCACCTGCATTTACCAGGAAGTCAGGAGACAGGAAGCCAGCAATATAGTTACCATTCAGCTTACGGGACTGGTAGCTGTATTCAGCACCTGGCGCAGGAATCCATGCGCTCAGGAAGTAATGCTGAGACATCGCAACCCAGCCATCCGGAGAACGCTTCTTAAACTGTTCTTCATCCATATCATCAAAGTCGATCTTTTGATAAGGATCTTCAGCAGTAGAGAACACGGCACCCAGATAAGATTGCATGCCCATATCTGTCATTGAAGTAGGGTCTTCACTGCGGTCACGTTTAATCTGGCCAAACAGGCTTGCGGACCACTGCTGCTGGGATTGGTTGTTAACAACAAATTCCAGACCTACTTCATATGAGCCTTTTGTAAAGATGTAGCGTTTAGTGATGACAACGCCGTTAGCATCTGTGAAGGATAGATCCACAGCCAAATTATCTTGATCGCTCAGATTAAATTCATTCTGAGCAACAGTATAAGTTGGGCGGCCTTCGGGGCTAGCGTCTGGACCGTTTTTGCCAACCAGCCCACTTTGAGAAACATAGGTACGGTTAGTTGTCTGCTCAAGCAGGACAAACGGTAGTTCTGAACCCAGAGTGGCTTTATACGCAGGCAGTGCTACCTGGATAATGTCACCACCTTTGGTATCGATGAGAACATCCAGGACATCAGTTTTAACACTGATTAATTGAGCCTGAGTTGCTGCCTGCTGTGCAGTTGCCGGAACATCACCAGTTTGTGCTGTTTCTTCGGCTTGTGGCAGTTCAGAGTTAACGGGTTGACTATCATAAGCCGAAACAGAAGTGGTTACTTCCTGAGTTTCAGGCGGCAGACCATAGTCTTGGTTCCATTGCAGCACCAGCAGATAGCTGATCAAACATAGTGCTCCAATAAGAATTATACGCTGTACATCCATAGGTTAAGGACCAATCAGGTTTTCTTTAGCTTTTTTGATTTATTTATCATTCGCGACCAGCATTTCTTTATCAGCTTCTGAATCTGATCGTTTTCCATCTCTCCCAGACCTTGTCTGGCAAGAATGATCATATCCACTTCTGGTAAATTATGTTGGTTCAGACGAAAAGATTCGCGAATGATACGCCGAACACGGTTACGTTTCACCGCTTGACGAATATTTTTTTTGGAAATTACAAACCCAAGCCGGGAATGGCCTAGATTATTAGGGCGAGCGAGGATTAGGATAGTTTGGTCTGGTACTTTCAGTTGTGCATTATCAAATACATACTGAAAATCCCTGCCGGTTAACAAACGTAACCTGCGCGGGTATTTGAATTCGGTCATTCAAACAACCAGACCGTCTAAGCCAGTCTTAAGCAGAAAGGCGCTTACGGCCTTTAGCGCGACGACGGTTAATCACCTGACGGCCAGCTTTAGTAGCCATGCGGGAGCGGAAGCCGTGTGTGCGTTTACGCTTAAGTACGCTTGGTTGAAATGTTCTTTTCATCGGTCAGTCCTGCCAACGCGTTGTTTAACAAATAACGTAGTAATAAATACCACGTCCAAAAATTGAGAGGGCGAAATTCTAGTGAATTTGCTCTCTCGGTTCAATCTATTTTTGTGAATATTTGCGTTTTTTACTGATAAAGGTGTTCTTAAGGGGTTCAGTACGGGTTTTGCACCCGCTAAAACGCTCTGAGAATTGCGCAAATATACAGTGTATTTGTTATTAAGTCTGTTAATTCTGTGGATAAAGTCCATCTTTTATTACATTTTCATAACTTATCAGGTGTATAAAGTTTGGGATAACTGGTGGCTTATTTGTGGTTAGCCTGAATATAAGTAGTCAGGCCTCAGCCTGAAGCCCGCGCAATATAAGGAGTTTGTAAGATATTACAATTGCGTAAAATTATTAAAAAAGAGTTGTTTTACTGTGGATAAGTTCGAGTGATCTGGTTAGAATCAGATGTTCTTCTGGTACCAAGCTGAATCATCGCCAAGCATCTTCATTTTGCTTTTGTGTTTTCACCCTGTTTTCCATAGCCAGCAAGACACTAATAAACAATAACAATGGTAGAGAAAGGCTTCTCCTGTATGTCAAAGGAACTCTGGGCCCGCTGCTTAAGCAGTTTACAAGCGGAATTTCCGGCCCAACAGTACAATACCTGGATCAGACCTTTGCAGGTTTCTGCGGAGAGTAATGAACAACTGGTGCTGGTTGCACCTAACCGTTTTGTTCGTGATTGGGTTAATGACAAATTCCTTTCTCGTATCCGTCAGGTTGTCTGTGATGTTTCAGGCGACATCTCTACCGAAGTTTCTCTTGAAGTGGCGAATAATAAAGCGTTTACACCTCGCCCAAGAATTCAGACACAGCAGCCAGTAAGGTCGACACCTCCGGTTTCGGCTATGCCGCGTTCTGTCCATCATGAGCCTGTTGCACCACGATCACCTATAGTGGATCCAACAGCAGCCTTTATTCCAGGTAGTGAAGAATCGGCAGAGATAAACATTCCTCAGCAGGTGCTGGAAAGTGCTTCATCACAAATTATTTTACCCCCAGCTGCGACGGTTTCTGATCCAGCAGAGCGTACCGTCAATGTTGAAGGTGGCTTGAAACATCATCAGTCGAGCCTGAATCACTCTTTTACTTTTGAAAGCTTTGTACAGGGTAAATCTAACCAGTTGGCTTTAGCTGCCGCGCGTCAGGTCGGTGATAATCCAGGTGTTTCCTATAACCCGCTGTTTATATACGGTGGTGTTGGTCTGGGTAAAACTCACTTAATGCATGCCGTCGGCAACGAAATGCTAAAGCGCAATCCGAATGCAAAGATTGTGTATTTGCATTCTGAGCGTTTTGTCGCAGATATGGTTAAAGCTTTGCAATTGAACGCGATCAACGATTTTAAGCGCTATTACCGTTCAGTTGATGCCCTTTTGATCGATGATATCCAATTCTTTGCGGGTAAAGAGCGCTCCCAGGAAGAGTTTTTCCACACATTTAATGCCCTACTTGAGGGGGGGCAACAGATGATTCTGACCAGTGACCGTTATCCAAAAGAGATCAACGGTGTGGAAGAGCGTCTTAAATCCCGTTTTGGTTGGGGGCTCACTGTAGCCATCGAACCACCGGAACTGGAAACCCGAGTTGCAATTTTGATGAAGAAAGCGGATGAGGCGCGTGTACGCCTGCCGGATGATGCTGCTTTCTTCCTGGCGCAAAAGATCAGATCCAATGTACGTGAGCTTGAAGGCGCTTTAAAACGTGTTATAGCCAACGCTCATTTCACTGGTAGCCCAATTACTACACCTTTTATTAAAGAATCTCTTAAAGACCTGCTGGCTTTGCAGGATAAACAGGTTAGTATTGATAATATTCAACGGGTTGTGGCCGATTACTATAAGATTAAGGTTTCCGATCTGTTGTCTAAACGACGCAGTCGTTCTGTGGCAAGACCTCGTCAGGTTGCGATGAGTCTTTCCAAAGAGCTTACCAATCACAGTTTGCCTGAGATTGGGGATGCGTTCGGAGGTCGTGATCACACCACAGTGCTCCATGCTTGTCGTAAGATAAAGGAGCTGCGGGAAAGTGATACGGATATCAGAGAAGATTATCAGAATTTACTACGTCATCTTACGGCGTAAGGTTACCGGCCAAAATGGACCGGCTTATATAAGGTAGGTGGGGAAACGATGAAATTTGTCATCTCACGTGAAGCACTGATTAAACCGCTCCAACTGGTTGCGGGTGTTGTAGAACGCCGACAGACATTACCGGTGTTATCCAATATTCTGCTGGTTGCTGAAGGGGATCAGCTGTCCATGACCGGTACAGACCTTGAGGTTGAACTGGTCGGGCGTGTAACACTGGATGAGCCGGCTGAACCAGGCTCAGTAACCGTCCCAGCACGTAAGCTGATGGATATTTGTAAATCACTTCCGGACACTGCGCGTATTGAACTGACGCTGACCGGTCAGAAAATGGTGATTAAAGCTGGCCGAAGCCGCTTTACCCTCTCCACTTTGCCTGCTACTGAATTCCCGAATGTTGAAGACAGTCCGGAAACTCTGGAAATTTCACTGCTTCAGCATCAGCTAAGAAATCTGATTGATAAAACCGGATTTTCTATGGCACAACAGGATGTACGTTATTACCTGAACGGCATGCTGCTTGAGATCACAGAAGGTCAATTACGCTCTGTTTCTACTGATGGTCACCGTCTGGCGACCAGTATCGCTGAGGTTGAAGCTCCGGAAGGTATGCAGCATCAGATCATCGTGCCGCGTAAAGGTATTCTTGAGCTGGCACGTTTGCTTCAGAGTGGTGATGAAGAGCTGAAACTGGTTATAGGTTCCAGCCATATTCGTGCACATGTTGGTGACTTTACCTTCACTTCTAAACTTGTTGATGGCAAGTTCCCGGATTATGAGCGCGTTATTCCGAAAAATGGCGACAAGATTCTGCTTAGTGACAGAATGGAGTTGCGTCAGGTATTGAGCCGTATCGCGATTTTGTCTAACGAAAAATACCGTGGTGTGCGTTTGGCACTTACCAACGGTTATCTGCAGGTTATGGCGAATAACCCTGAGCAGGAAGAAGCGGAAGAGAGTCTCGCTGTCGATTATGAAGGTGACAGCCTGGAGGTTGGTTTCAACGTAAACTACCTACTGGATTGTCTTTCAATCCTGAATTCAGATGTTGTTCGCCTTACTTTATCTGATTCTAATTCCAGCGCACTGGTTGAAGGCTTTGATGAGCCGGAAAATCTTTACGTTGTCATGCCAATGCGTATGTAATTGCATGTACGATTATCGATTCGGGGCCTCTTGCAGGCCCCGTTTTATATCTAACTGATGTCCATATCTAAACTCCAGATCCAGCACCTGCGAAATATCAGCTCAATCAGTATTGAGCCCTCCCCTGCGATCAATATTATTTGTGGTGAAAATGGCAGCGGTAAAACCAGTATTCTGGAAGCAATTAATGTTCTGGGGCTGACCCGCTCTTTTCGTACCAACAAAACCCGTCACCTGGTGCAGAATGAACAGTTCAGTAGCGTGGTGCATGCTGCAATTGATCCTCTCTGCCAGGGCTTGAAACAGTCTCTGGGTGTTGAGCGCCCGGTTGAGGGCGAAGCACGGGTGCGTTATGAAGGCTCAGACATTGATATTTCTACCCTTGCAGAACTGATACCACTGCAGGTGATTAACTCAGATACCTTCTTGATTCTGGAGGGTTCACCTGCAATTCGACGGCAATTTCTGGACTGGGGCGTGTTTCATGCAGATAAAGCCTTTATTCAGCTCTGGAGAGGTTTTAAAAGGGTATTAAAACAGCGTAATACCCTGCTGAAATGTGGTAAGATTGACAACCAGTTACGTCAGGTTTGGGATCGTGAATTTATCGCTTTTTCAGACCAGCTAACCCGGCTTCGTCAGGAGTATCTGAGCCTGCTCAAACCTGAGTTTGAAAAGGTCGTTTCAGAGCTGCTGGATGAGATGCAGATTGAACTTGGTTTCAGCTGCGGCTGGGATCAAAAACGCGGGTTGGAAGAGATACTTGCTACCAACTTTGAACGGGACCTGCGACAAGGGTTTACCGGAAACGGACCGCAACGAGCAGATATCCGCCTTAAGGTGGATGGCCACAGCGCAGCGGAACGTCTTTCACGCGGACAGAAAAAATTAGTGGTCAGTGCTCTTAAGCTTGCGCAGGGAGCATTGTTCCAACGTATGAACAGTCGGCCATGCATCTATCTGATTGATGATCTTCCATCAGAACTGGATAGTGCGCACGGAGAACTGTTCTGCAAAGTGTTAGAACAAAGTTCTAACCAGTGTTTTATAACTTGTGTAGATGGCAGTGCCTTAAACGGCTTCTGGCATCAGCAAACGGAAAAAGCTACTTTCCGTATCGCAGAGGGCAACATTGTTGCGCCAATGTAACGGGAACGTTAGGAGAGTTGGATGAGCGGCGAAGACAATCAAAACTACGATTCTTCCAGTATCAAGGTCCTTAAAGGTCTTGATGCGGTAAGGAAACGCCCAGGCATGTACATCGGTGATACTGACGACGGTACAGGTCTGCACCATATGGTGTTTGAGGTCGTGGATAACTCCATAGACGAGGCGCTGGCGGGTCACTGTAGTGAGATTAAGGTAATTATTCACCCGGACGAGAGTATCACCGTTTCGGATAATGGCCGAGGTATCCCAACCGACATACACGAAGAAGAAGGTGTTTCAGCTGCCGAAGTAATCATGACTGTCCTGCACGCTGGCGGTAAGTTTGACGATAACAGTTATAAAGTCTCCGGTGGTCTGCACGGTGTGGGTGTCTCAGTAGTAAACGCCCTTTCTGTAAAGCTGAAGATGACTATTCGTCGTAACGGCCAAGTGCATGAGCAGGTTTATCACCATGGTGAGCCGGAAACGCCACTTTCTGTTGTAGGTGAAACTGATAGCAGCGGTACCATGGTTCGCTTCTGGCCCTCTGAAGACACATTCACCAACGTTTCCTTTAAGTTTGATATTTTGGCAAAACGTCTGCGTGAACTCTCCTTCCTGAACTCTGGCGTACGTATTGTTCTTAAAGATGAGCGCACCGCTGCAGAAGAAGTATTTGAATACGAAGGTGGTTTGAGCGCGTTTGTTGAGTATTTGAATACCAATAAAACCACGGTTAATAAGATTTTCCACTTTACCGCTGAGCACGAAACCGGTGTCGCAGTAGAAGTGGCTATGCAGTGGAACGATAGTTATCAGGAAAGCATTCATAGCTTTACTAACAACATTCCACAGCGTGATGGTGGTACCCACCTATCAGGTTTCCGAGCGGCACTGACCCGCTCCCTGAACAACTACATTGAAAATGAAGGCCTGAACAAAGGCGGTAAGATCAGCACCACTGGTGATGACAGCCGTGAAGGTCTTACCGCGATCATCTCCGTTAAAGTGCCAGACCCTAAGTTCTCTTCTCAGACCAAAGACAAACTGGTCTCCTCTGAAGTGAAGTCTGCGGTTGAGCAGACTATGGGTGAACGCCTGGGTGAGTACCTGCAGGAAAATCCGCAGGAAGCTAAATCGGTCGTTTCCAAGATGATCGATGCGGCCCGTGCCCGTGAAGCAGCACGTAAAGCCCGAGAAATGACTCGCCGTAAAGGCGCACTGGATATCGCAGGCCTGCCGGGTAAGTTGGCAGACTGTCAGGAGAAAGACCCGGCGCTTTCCGAAATCTACTTAGTGGAGGGTGATTCTGCGGGGGGATCGGCGAAACAGGGCCGTGCTCGTAAGACACAGGCGATCCTGCCTCTGAAAGGTAAGATCCTTAACGTAGAGAAAGCGCGTTTCGACAAGATGCTCAGCTCGGCTGAAGTTGGCACTCTGATTACCGCACTGGGTTGTGGTATTGGTCGAGATGAGTACAACCCGGATAAACTGCGTTACCACCACATCATCATCATGACCGATGCCGACGTGGATGGATCGCACATCCGCACCCTGCTGCTGACCTTCTTCTTCCGTCAGATGCCTGAGCTGATCGAACGCGGTTATATTTATATCGCACAGCCACCGCTGTATAAGATCAAAAAAGGTAAGCAGGAACAGTACTTGAAAGATGACGAAGCGCTGGACTCCTACCTGCTGCAGGGTGCGCTTGATGGCACAACTCTGCACGTGAACGCAGATGCACCGGGAATCGGTGGTGAGAAACTAGAAGAGTTGGTTTACCAGTATCGTGCAGTGATCCGCACTATCAATCGTATGTCCCGTGTATATCCTTACGCCATGCTTAAGTCTCTGCTGGACGTACCTGCATTCCCACGTGATGGTATGACTGATCAGGCAACCGTAGCGGACTGGTGTGACAAGTTTGACGATGCCCTGGCGGTTTATTCCGACAAAGCGATCAGCTACCAGTGCCTTGTTGAGGAAGATAAAGAGCACAGTAACTTTGTAGCCAAAGTAGTTATGCTTCAACACGGTGTTGCACATGATTATATTCTAAACGAAGAGTTCTTTGCTTCACGTGAATACACAACTATGTCGACCATGTCAGAAACACTCTCCGGCTTGTTGGAGGAAGGTGCTTATCTGCAACGTGGTGAGCGTACTAAAGAGATCACCGACTTTGAAGAAGGCCTGAACTGGCTGTTAGACCTTTCCCGCCGTGGCCACTACATCCAGCGCTATAAGGGACTGGGAGAGATGAACCCAGACCAGCTGTGGGAAACTACAATGGACCCGGATTCGCGCCGTATGCTTCAGGTAACTATTGAGGATGCAATAGCAGCAGACCAGCTATTTACTACCCTGATGGGTGATGAAGTAGAACCTCGCAGAAACTTTATTGAAGCCAATGCGCTGCAGGTTGCAAACCTGGATGTGTAATTAGTAAGTGAATGCTTGCTAACTTGAAAACCCGCACTATGCGGGTTTTTTGTTGTCATGATTTATTAAAATCAGAGTTTCAATTAACTGCCTGAACGAATGGAGATATGATTTTTGGGTAAAGCCGAAGAGTGTTGATGAACGATTAACCATCTTTCTGACTGCCTTACCAGTACAAAGGTAAAGCGGGCCTCAAGGTTTACCCGGTGCTCATCATGGCTTTTCCAGTGGAAGGTATACAAGCCACTGCAGGTCGCGGTATCAGCATAGGTCTGTACGTTAATATCTGTTATCTCTACCGTGCGTTCTTTTTGGTGGAACAGGCTGTCAAAGTACTCTTTAATCAACTCAGGGGTATTTCGATAGAAAGGTGAAAGTGTACCCATTAACACTGCATCTTCAGCATAAAGGCTACATATCTCTAGGGAAGTCGGCATAGAAAAAGCGCTAGCCCATTGAGCAATAGCAGATTTAATTTCCTGTGTATTCAATGAACTACCCTTCTACCTCAAATACTCATAATGAGTATAGCTTTGTAACTAATGCTAGCCAGATGCTTCGCTTGTCATTTTTGGATCAGGCGTATTGTACGATGCAGTTTTTGCCTTCGGATTTTGCCTGATAGAGGGCCTGGTCTGCTTGTTTAATTAGTTGTTCAACTACCAATTCAGTTTCTTTCTGGTAGTGAGTTAGACCGATGCTGATGCTGAGATTGATAGTATGTTCATCGATGGTGAGTGCTCGTGCTGATATCTGGGTTCTTATTCGTTCAAGGATGGAGTAAGCACCTTGAATATCCGTATCTGGCAGAAGCACTGCAAACTCCTCTCCTCCGATTCGGGCAATGATATCGCTGCCTCTTGCGCTTTCCTTGAGGGTTCCCGCAAATGATTTCAGTACGGCATCACCTACCACGTGCCCGTATCTATCGTTGATGGCTTTAAAGTCATCTATATCGATATAGGCAAGGGTTAGGTGGCTACGTTGGCGTTCTGCAATTTTCTTCAGAGTGTGGAAGTTCTCAAAGAAAGCACGGCGGTTCATGGTGCCTGTCAGATCGTCGTAAGTGGCGAGTTCGCGTTGTTTCTGTTCAAGTTTATTCAGTTTCAGTAACAAACCAATCAGGTACCAGGTGACCAGAGGGGCAATAAGCGCTGGGCAGAGGATCGAGATGATATAAGCAATCTTATAGGTTTCTTCGCTAGCACCTGTCAGTACCATTACACAGAAACTAATAAGCACCGACAGCACAATCGATATGACTGTGACGGCCAGAATAATACCAATGCGTCCGATTTTTGAAATTATTTTTCTCATTTGACACAGCAGTGCGCAGCATAGATTTTTTATTATTCATTGCAGTATAGCTGGTGATTTCTACAACGTAATATTTTTGAAATATTATTCGTACCGATAAACCCTACGCATGTAAGGTGCTTTCTTTAGCGAGATCCACAAATGCCTGAACCGGTTTGTTATTTCTGTCGCTGCTACGCATACCGAGATGGATCTGCTTATGAATCCCTTTTTCGCCTAAACGTATAGATTTGATTGGCAATGTTTCTGTGTACTCATCAGCTAACCAGAGGGGTAATGCAGTAACGCCACGGTTGGCTGCAACCATTTGCAGAATGATCTCTGTTGTTTCCAGAGTTTTGTGTTTACGCGGTCTACAGTTACCAGGTGTCAGAAATTGTTGGTAGATATCCAGACGAGATGGTTCAACCGGATAGGTTATCAAAACCTCTTCCGACAGATCCTGTGGGTATACGAGCCCTTTTTCTGATAAGGGGTTGTGTTGGCTAACCACTAATACTAATTCGTATGGAAACACGGGTTCAAAATGGATCGCTTTCATCTGGATTGGGTCGGGTGTTACCAACAGGTCAATATCATGGTTAAACAGGGCTGCCATACCGCCAAATTGAAATCGTTGCTTCACATCCAGATCGATTCCTTGAAACTGTTCAAGGTAGGAAGCTGAGACCTTGGTTAACCACTGGTAACAGGGGTGGCACTCCATTCCTATATGCAGTGTGCCGATCTCGTTGTTAGCAAACTCTTTGAGTTTGCTATCGATTCGCTCCAGCTGCGGCAGAATCCGTTCTGCTTCTTTTAACAAAAACGCCCCTGCCTGAGTCAGATGGATATTCCTGCCCTTTTTCTCCCATAAAGCGCATCCTGATAGTTCCTCCAGTTTTTTAATGGTATGGCTGAGTGCCGACTGGGTCAGACAAAGTTTATCTGCAGCGGCGGTCAGTGAGCCCTGACGGTTTATCTCTCTAAGAATTTTTAGGTGAGTTCTTTCAATCATTTCTGAACTATGACAAATGCTAATAGGTTGATGAGAAAGGACCATTATTTTTCATGAATACGCTTCTTTATCCTAGTGAAAAATTTTTGGAGAAAGATGAATGGCATTACTACACAACCTTGGCTTCCCACGTATAGGTAACCAGCGACAGCTTAAATTTGCCCTGGAGTGTTTCTGGAGAGGCGAAACATCGGCCGACGAATTACAAGCTACAGCGACTGATCTGCGTAAAACTCATTGGCAGTTGCAATCAAAACTCGATCTAGTGCCGGTGGGTGATTTTTCATTTTATGATCAGGTTCTGGATATGAGTTTCACATTGGGAAATCTGCCAGAGCGCGTTTCAGGGTTACAAGGAAGCGAACTGGACAATTACTTCCGTGTTGCTCGCGGGCGTTCAGCTAATGAGTCCTCACTAACCTGTGTTCATGCCGGTGAGATGACTAAGTGGTTTGATACCAACTACCACTACATCGTTCCGGAAGTCACTGAATGTACGGTATTTACTCTTAACCCAGAGCGCTTACTGACACAGTACTCAGAAGCCTTGCAGCAAGGTGTAAACGCCAAGCCGGTGATTATTGGTCCGGTGACGTACCTTTGGTTATGTAAGGAAAAGGATGCCTCTGAGCGTATTCAGTTGCTGGATACGCTGCTACCTGCTTATCAGTTGTTGTTGGATAAACTGGTGGATGCAGGGGCTGAGTGGGTACAGATTGATGAACCGGCTCTGGTTATGGATTTGGATAGTGACTGGCAACAGGCCTATGAGAAGGCTTATGCATTGTTGTCCAAGAGCCGTGCTCAGCTCCTGCTGACAACTTATTTTGGTGAATTACGGGATAACCTACAGCTGGCTGTAAATCTTCCTGTAGCGGGTCTGCACTTGGATGCAGTACGTGGTCGACATGAAGTTGATCAGCTTTGTTCTGCTCTACCAGAAGATAAGGTGCTTTCTCTGGGGGTGATTGATGGGCGTAATATCTGGAAGAGCGATCTGAATGCGGTGCTGGATTGGCTGGAACCCATTGCTGAAAAACTTCAGGATCGTCTGTGGATTGCTCCTTCCTGCTCCCTCCTGCATGTACCTGTGGATCTGGATCAGGAATCCGGTTTTGATCCTGAAGTCTTCACCTGGCTGGCGTTTGCTAAGCAGAAACTTACCGAGCTTTCTGTATTGGGTGCTGCGATTAACCAGGGCCGTTCTGCTGTTCTTGATGCACTGGAGAATAACCACCAGGCGATCCTGAATCGTAAGTCTTCACAGCGTGTGCATAAGCCAGAAGTGAAAGCTGCTGTGGATTGTATAACTGCGGCGCTGGGTAAACGTCAAAGCTCATATGAAAAGCGTGCTGAGCTGCAGTCTTCGCTTCTGAAACTACCGACCTACCCTACTACGACCATTGGTTCCTTCCCGCAAACTGCCGAGATACGTAAGGCGCGCCTGGAACATAAAAAAGGCCAGCTTTCCGAAGCGCATTACATTGAGCAGATGGAAGCTGAAATTAAACGTGCTGTTGATGAGCAGGAAAAGCTGGGTCTGGATGTGCTGGTGCATGGTGAAGCAGAACGTAATGACATGGTCGAATACTTTGGCCAGCAACTGGAGGGTTATGCCTTCAGCCAGTATGGCTGGGTTCAGTCTTATGGCTCCCGTTGTGTGAAACCGCCGATTCTTTTTGGTGACATCACCCGTCCGGAAGCGATGACCGTGCGCTGGACATCATACGCACAGAGTCTCACTGACAAACCGATGAAAGGTATGCTGACAGGCCCGGTGACGATTCTGAACTGGTCCTTTGTTCGTAATGATCAACCTCGTAGTCAAAGCTGTTTACAGCTGGCTCTGGCTATTCGTGATGAGGTTTTGGACCTTGAAACTGCGGGTGTGAATGTTATTCAGATTGATGAAGCTGCTCTGCGTGAAGGATTACCGCTGCGTCAAGATGACTGGAAAACATATCTGGACTGGGCTGTAGAATCTTTCCGTATTACGGCTAACGGCGTGAAGGATGAAACTCAGATTCATACGCATATGTGTTATTCCGAATTCAATGACATCATTGATTCGATTGCGCAGATGGATGCGGATGTAATTACCATAGAAACGTCGCGCTCTGATATGGAGCTACTGGATGTGTTTGAGGAGTACGAATACCCGAACGAGATTGGTCCGGGTGTTTATGATATCCATTCTCCTAACATTCCGCCTGTGGAACAAATGGTGAAGCTAATGCAACGTGCGGCTGAGCGAATTCCTGCTGAGCGGTTATGGGTGAACCCTGATTGTGGTTTGAAGACTCGTAACTGGGATGAGGTGATTCCGGCTTTGAAAAACATGGTCACGGCTGCTGAGCAACTACGAGGCTCTGCCTGATTCGTTAATCAGTAACTAACCTATAAAAAAGCCCGGCAGTTTGTGTCGGGCTTTTTATTTCTAAGTTTTCATTTCAATCTAAGCTGGCGTTTAAATTTCAGTTCTTGTTCAAAACCAGAATCAGATTGGTAGGGTAAACAGGTAATATGTTAATCCGGCTGAAGGAATCCCGGCTGCGATTAATTTTATCCAGCTAATTCCTTCCCTTTCTGGCTCATCTCCCTGCCTGGGTTTCTTACCATGGATCATGGCAGGAACCAGCGCTTCTTTAAATTTCACTTTGTAGAGGATGATCGCCAGTACGTGAATGCCAACGATGATCTGTAGCAGGAGCTGAATGATTTCGTGGATCTCACCTGCTATGCCTGCAGTCTCGTCATCGACATAACTGTAGAGTGGCCCGTTCCAGATAATATCGTCGGTGGACATCATGCCGGTCAGTAACTGCACTGCCAGCATTATCAACAACACAATGACCATTACGCTGCCGGCTGGCGTGTGTCCGTATTGGGAAGTGTGCTGAGCTTTTAACAATCCTTTTGTGTAAGAGAACGCTTCAAACGGGTTAAGTTGGAATGAAGTAAACCTTGCGTACTTTGTTCCGAGAAATCCCCATAACACTCGAAACAAAATTAATCCCGATAGTAGGTAGCCCGCATAGAAATGGAACTCCATCAGGTCATCGCTTTCACCGCTGACGATCAGGAATACAAAAAGTACTACCAGTAACCAGTGGAACAGTCGTGTTGGGATATCCCATACTTTTATCATTGAACTCATGACTATGGATACTCGCAAGAAAACGAAAAGGCCTCTGATGAGGCCTTTAATTGTTACATTCGTTATTGATTACTTAGCTTTGTAATCATCGTGGCAGGCTTTACACGCCTTACCTACTGGACCGAAACTGCCTTTCAGCGCGTCCAGACCATTGCCTGCTTCGCCTGCCAGAGTCTCTACCGCTGCCTTCCAGTTGCCACTCTTTTCTTTAATGTCTGGATAGTTTTCCCAGATACCCGGTTTAGCACGGGTGTTATCCAGTTTTGAATTATCAGATCCTTTTGGCCACAGCAGAGAGTTATCCAGCTTGCTCATTGCCAGAATGTTTTTAGCTGCTGTGTCAGCCATTGCAGCATCGTAATCTTTTTTACCTTTTACCATCGCACCCAGCAGACCAAAGTTATATTTGATCACCTGGTAGTATCCCTGGCGTGCTTTGATCTCATCTTCAAATGGTTCTGCTGCAACAGCAGGAATTGATACGGTTGCTATCATTGCAGAACATAGGGCGATTTTAATCACTTGCTTCATTGCTCACTCCTTTCATTGTCACCTCCGGAGATCATACCATCGCAATATATCTAAAACAGCTAATGTTATTTTCAGTTCACGTAAAGTTTTGTAAACCTTTTATATCGTGGTTAGGAATTGAATGCTGTCTTATGTTCGTGTCAGTTTTGTTAGGCTGCAGCAGGCAGTTCAAACACGAACATTGTCCCCTGATTCGGTTTACTTTCTACACTGATGGTACTTTCATGCAGATCCAGTATTCGTTTCACAATGGCCAGTCCCAAGCCATTTGATTCTGAGTCTTTTCTGCTTTTGTCCGGGTTTGCATAAAAGCGGTTAAAAATATGTGGCAGGTCTTCTTCTGCGATACCTGCTCCGGAATCAATTATCCGGACTTTCACGGGGTTGAACCTCTGTTCTGTGTCAGGTGCTATTTCCAAAGTGATTGAGCCATGCGTTGGCGTATAAGCGACCGCGTTACGGATGAGGTTTTCAAATACCCTTTGGATAAGACTTATATCGGCTGTTACGGAAACGTTTTCCATGGGGCTTTTGAGTTGCCAGTTAATCTCTTTCCGATGAAGCTCCAGCTCAAACTCCTGCATAGTGTCGTAGATCAGCTCCGTTAATGAGAAGGTTTCTATACTGGGAGATGTGGTGGGAGACTCTAGTTTTGAAAGTTCGAAAAGTTCACTTACAAGATCGCTCAAGCGTTTTGAACTGAGCATTGCTGTATCAAGGTAGTATCTGCGTTGCTCCTCTGTCAGCTTGTTATCTTTGATAATGAGTGTTTCAAGGTAACCTTGGATAGATGCCAGTGGCGTCCTCAGATCATGAGATACATTAGAAATCAGTTCCCTCCTGGTTTGGTCTGCTTCTTTGAGCAGCTGAAGCTGCCTTCTGATCTCATCGGACATATCTTCAAATGTTTCTGATAGCAGCCCTATTTCATCTGAGTTATGTGCTTGCATATGTACCTGTTCACATGAAACTGTCTTGCTGCTGTGTTCTTGTGTGAAGCTACATATCTGCTGGGTAAGTGAACGTAGTCTGCTCAGTATCATTCTGAAAACCAGCGCGCCCATGATAAGTGCAACCAAAGAGATTAGAGCTATGCTCATAATCATCATGTTAGCACTGTAACTTTTCGATACTAAGGCTGAGACGTTTTCGTAAAGGCTGCTTCCGAGAACCACATAGAGATACCCTTGTAATTGTCCATCTACTCGTAATTCTGTTGCGGAAAATACGGTGGGTTTATTGAATGATTTTGGGTCCTGTGCATAGATTGGCAGGTCTGTCTTCCCGGTTATAAACAGTTTTATTGGGCTTAGGTTAATCCGAGATCTCTCAAGATTACCTTGTTGGCTGTGGGCAATAACTTCTCCATTGGTATCCAGAAGGTAGGCTTCAACCATTGGGTTTATCACCATGGCCTGCTGGGAAAGTTGTTTAATGGCTTCCAGATTGACTTCGTTTTCCCCACCGGACAAAAGCTGGTATTCATCGTTAATGTACATGGCGATGCTGGCATTAAGTTTCTGGGTAGATTCTTCATGGTAGCGATTCATCCAGTACTGAGTACTAAAAAGCATTCCCAGCCCAGAAATTATTATTATGCCGATAAGTGCAATTGTTAGCTTTGTATTCAGAGGGCTTCTGAGCCAGTATGGGACTGCCATTTTTCTCTTTTCCTCTCAGCTCTGGTTTAAGCCGATAGCGTCTTTTCTTCAAGTTTGTAACCCACGCCCCAGACAGTAACTATGATCTCTGGATTATTTGGGTCGGTCTCTATTTTTGATCTGAGGCGGTTAATATGTGAATTAACCGTATGCTCATAACCTTCATGTCCATAGCCCCAAACGTTATCCAGTAGCTCAGAACGTTTAAAAACCCGACCCGGGTGTTTAGCAAAATATTTCAGTAGAGAAAATTCACGCGAGGTAAGATCAACCTCCTTGCCGTTTAACTCCACCTGATGAAGTGCATCATCTACAACCAAACTACCTACCGTGATTTGTTCGCTGGTTGGTATGTTCTTCTCTCTGAGAGCTGCTTCTCTTCTGAATACCGCTTTGATCCTGGCAATCAATTCCATAATGCTGAATGGCTTAGTTATGTAATCATCGGCTCCGAGATCCAGGCCTAATACTCTATCCAGTTCAGTGGCTCGTGATGTCAACAAGAGTATTGGGGTGTAATAATGTTCTTTTCTGAGCTTTCTGCATATCTCAAGACCTGAAGGCCCGGGTAACTGGATGTCCATAATTATCATGTCCCAGTCATCGTTCATGCTTTTGTACAGCCCTTCATGCCCATCTCTCGCATGTTCAACTACAGCACCCAGGTCGCTCAGGTGAAGCTGTAAGATCTGCGCGATCTCTTCCTGGTCTTCAATGATCAGGATTCTTTTGTATTCCATAATGTTCTCTTCCAGTGCTTGTCCAGCTTTACAGCGGGTACGTCTCAGCTATGACAACATGGAAGTAAATAAATTCTATCTGACAAATCTCACATAAATATCACGGTATTTCCTTTGTTATCACGGGGTGGGAGCATTGTTTTGTTGTTGTGATTTTTGTTGATAGTTTCTTTTAATATTCCGCAAGCATTCTGGATAACTGCTTCTTCTTGTTTCTCTAAACTGGCGCTGTTCTCTCCAATTTTTATGCGGGTTTAATCCGCCTGTTTTTAGAAGGAAATTATGATGGTTAATAAAGCTAAGAGCTTAAGCCTTGCTGCAGTAATGTTTGGTTCACTTGGTTTTGGTGCGAATGCGCTGGCGGCTGATGGTTTTTATGCAGGAGCTAAAGTTCAGAGTTCTACGTTTGGGCATGAGCTTCAACGTGATACAGGTGATGTGTCTAATCCGAGTATTACAACGTTCGCGGAAGAGTCTGATGTTGCTGCTGGTATTTTTCTTGGTTACAAAATGCATGTAACTGATGATGCATTTGTTGCAGCTGAAGTTTTCTATAATGCTGAAAATGCGCAAACAACTAATATCAACAATATGCTTCAAACCCAGCTTGAGCTTGAATCAACTTATGGTATTAACTTTAAAGCCGGTGTCGATGTTACAGACAAGTTTGCAGTTTATGGTATTGCCGGTGCGACATGGTTGGATTTCGATATTCATAACAGCTACCCATTTGCACCACCTATGCGAAGCGGAAGTACTGATCAAGTTGGATTAAGTATCGGTGCGGGCTTTGAGTATCAGGTTGATAATTCATGGTCTGTAAAAGGTGAGTACGTACAGGTTAAAGATGTGAGCTTTGATCCCCTTCCTGAAGTAGCTATTCCCGGAAAGATTAACCCTAATGAGGTAGATTACGATAGCTTGTCTATAGCAGTCAGCTATTCTTTCTAAGGCGCAACAATCCCCTTCTGTTGCGTATGTTTCACGTGAAACTCATGACCGCCGCTCCGGATCTTGTTTCACGTGAAACAATTTAATGGATTAAGCTGTCAGCAAACTCTCTCAGGTCTTTGAATACCTTGGTGTTGTCAGGTAGAGCTTTTCCGCTGTTTAGTGTTCTTTGTCCTTTTCCAGTCTCAACAAGGAATGTATCGCAACCGAGCGCCTTTCCTGCTTGAAGGTCTCTTAAGCTGTCGCCGACAGTTCTTACGTTGCGTAAATCTTTCAAGCTGAACTGAAGTGCTATTTGCTTAAACATGCCTGGAAGTGGTTTTCTGCAATCGCAATTATCGTCAGGGCCGTGTGGACAGAAGTATATTGAATGAACTTCACCTCCCTGCTCTTCTACCAAATCAGTTAGTTTTTTATGCATTTGTTTAAGTGTTGTTTCTGTGAAGTAACCGCGAGAAAGTCCTGATTGGTTGGTAGCTATGCAAATTGTGTAACCATTTCTGCAAAGCTCTGCTATAGCTTCAATGCTTCCTGGTATAGGAATCCATTCATCTACGTTTTTTACGTACTCATCTGAGTCTTGGTTAATGACACCATCTCGATCAAGAATTATTAGTTTGCTGGGGTCTATTGTTGTGTTCATTTGATTGCCTGGTAAAGATTTGCACGTTTCACGTGAAACAAAAAAGCCGGCTGATGCCGGCTTTATAATATCTGATCGCTAAATATTATCCGAGTACAGAAATGTCAGCTACACCAAGGAAGAGAGCGCGCAATTGGCTAAGGAGTGCGAGGCGGTTGTTTTTAACTTGCTCGTCATCGGACATAACTATTACATCTTCAAAGAATGAATCTACAGTTGAGCGTAAGCTTGCGAGTGATTCAAGCGCTTGCTGGTAATCACCAGCAGCGAATAGAGGCTCTAGCTTGGCTTTCTGTTCTTCGATAGCGGCTGCCAGATTCTTTTCAGCTTCTTCGCTAAGGAGGCCTGGTTGAACATCAGCGATATCCGTTACACCTTGTTTGTTAAGGATGTTGGAAACTCGTTTGTTTGCAGCAGCAAGTGCGTCTGCTTCAGCAAGCGAGCGGAAGTGACTGACAGCTTTAACGCGACGATCAAAGTCCAGGGGACGGCTAGGTTTTAGCGCCAGAACTGATAGGAATACTTCGGCATTGATGTTTGCATCTTCGTACCAAGCGCGGAAACGTTCCAGCATAAAGTCGAGGACTTTATCTTCCAGGCCGTCGCGTGCTGCAAGTTCGTTGTGGTTGTTTGCAGCGATTGTTAGCAGCTCGCGTAAGTCCAGATCCAGGTTACGTTCCACGATAATGCGCAGAACACCTAGTGCTGCACGGCGAAGAGCGAATGGGTCTTTGGAGCCTGTTGGTGGCTGGTTAATACCAAACAGGCCTGTAAGAGTGTCTAGACGGTCGGCAATGGCAATGGCAATGCCAGGTTCTGTCTGAGGTAGTTCATCACCGGCAAAGCGAGGCATGTACTGTTCGTTTTGAGCCAGGGCTACGTCAGTATCTTCACCGTCGTGTAGAGCGTAGTGGTAACCCATTAGGCCCTGTAGATCGGTGAACTCATAAACCATATCTGTTAGCAGGTCGGTTTTAGCTAGCAAACCTGCGCGTTCTGCTTTTGCTTGGTCCTGATTTAGGGTGCTGGCTATCTTGCCTGCAAGAACGCTGATGCGTGTTGCTTTGTCATGAACGGTGCCAAGGTCTTTCTGGAAGACGATTGTCTTAAGTTTCTCAACGCGGGATTCAAGCGTTGTCTTCTTGTCAGTTTCAAAGAAGAATGCAGCGTCGGAAAGGCGTGGTCGAATTACCTTTTCGTTACCTTCAATAACCTGCTGCGGATCGTTAGAAACGATATTACAGATGGTTGTGAAGTTCGGAAGCAGGTTGCCTTCGTTGTCCAGATGGTGGAAGTATTTCTGGTGTTCCTTCATTGAGGACACTAAAGCTTCTGCCGGAACATCAAGGAAGCGCTCTTCAAAGCGACCAGTCAAAGCAACAGGCCATTCATTCAGAGCTGTCACTTCATCCAGTAAGTCTTCGTCGATTTGAGCCGCTGCGCTTAGTTTATCGCCTTCAGCTTTAACCTGCTCGTTGATCATCGCTTTACGAACATCGTAATCAGCGATAACCATTCCTGGGTTCTTTAAGCGTTCCTCATATTCTGAGGGTGCAATCAGTTCTATATCCTGATTGTAATGGAAGCGATGGCCACGGGTTTTGCGACCAGATGTTAAACCAAGAATTTCACAATCAACCACTTCATCACCGAACAGCATAACCAGCCAATGAACTGGACGAACAAACTCAACACGAGATGCACCCCAACGCATGCGCTTTGGAATAGGTAGTTTGTTAAGTGAAATCTCAACTAAAGAAGGAAGCAATGATGAAGTTGCCTTGCCCTCTTCTGTGTTTTTGAAGTTGTAGTATTCGCCTTTATCCGTTTCAATTTTTTCTAACTGATCCGCAGTTACGCCGCAAGAACGGGCAAAACCTTCAACTGCTTTCTCTGGTGCTTTTACGGATGGGCCGCGCTTTTCAATTTCGCGGTCAGCTTGTTTGTCATCAAGAGAACTGATTAATACAGCAAGGCGGCGTGGAGATGCGTAGCTTTTAACGTCAGCAAAATTAACGCCGGCTTCTTTTAATCCAGATGTGATGCCTGATGTAAATGCATCAGATAGTGTTTTCAGAGCTTTAGGTGGTAACTCTTCCGTTCCCAGCTCAACGAGAAAATCGTGTTGTGCCATTATTTGCTCTCCTCGCAGTTAGCCAGAACTTCCTGACGCAGGGCTTCTGGTGCCAATGGGAAACCCAGTTCTTTGCGGGCATCAAAGTATGCGTGTGCGACTTCACGGGCTAGTGTGCGTACACGAAGAATAAAGCGCTGACGTTCAGTTACAGAGATGGCATGACGCGCATCCAAAAGGTTGAACGTATGGGATGCTTTCAGCACCTGCTCATAAGCAGGCAGAGGCAATGGCGTTTCAAGCTTAAGAAGTTTGTTGCATTCCGCTTCACAGTTGTCGAAGGTTTTGAACAGTTCTTCAACGTTTGCGTGTTCGAAGTTGAATGTAGACTGCTCTACTTCGTTCTGGTGGAATACGTCGCCGTAAGTCACTTTAGAACCATCTGGGTTTACCGCCCAGGTTAGGTCGTAAACACTGTCTACGCCCTGTAGGTACATTGCAATTCGCTCGAGGCCGTAAGTGATCTCACCTGTAACTGGATAACACTCGAGGCCACCGGCTTGCTGGAAATAGGTAAACTGAGTTACTTCCATGCCGTTTAGCCACACTTCCCAACCAAGACCCCAGGCACCTAGTGTTGGAGACTCCCAGTTGTCTTCTACGAAGCGTACGTCGTGAATGCCAAGATCGATACCCATGCGCTCCAGAGAGCCCAGGTAAAGTTCCTGAATGTTATCCGGTGAAGGTTTGAGTACAACCTGAAACTGATAATAGTGTTGCAGGCGGTTAGGGTTTTCACCGTAACGACCATCGGTAGGGCGGCGGCTTGGCTGCACATATGCTGAGCGCCAAGTTTCCGGTCCGATTGCACGAAGGAAAGTTGCTGGATGGAAGGTGCCGGCACCTACCTCCATGTCCAGTGGTTGTACAATTACACAGCCCTGCTCTGCCCAGTATTCTTGCAGAGCAAGGATTAGACCCTGAAAAGTACTTACGTCTGGGGTCGCCTTGTCAGTCACAGCGTTCACCTTTTGATACATGCCGCTTTATTGATCACAGGAGAGTGATAGCAGCATCTAATTAGCCCGAAAAATAAGGCGGCAATTATACAACAAAAAATGATCAGTCTGTGTCAGGAAAAAGGCAGAAATTGTAGAGAAAGCGTGGTTTTTCAAGAAAAAAGGCGGTTTTTTTAACCGCCCTTAGAGTAATAACGTGTTGTGCTGAATTAATAATCCAGGCAGAGGTATTTGAGAGTTTCGATAACCTGTTCAGTATTTTCAGCAACCGAATGCGCGCAAGCGTCGATCTCTTTTAATGGGTGGGTCAGTTCTGGAGCGTGTTCTACGATCAGGGACTTACCATTAGCGATTGCGAAACCCGCATCAAACGCAGCATTCCACTGACGGTATTTATCGCCAAAGCGCACGATGACAATGTCAGCACGCTTGATGGCGGTCATGTGGCGCATGGTGTTCATTTTTGCGGACTTGTGATCGGTCCAGAAGTTCTTCTCTTCAGGACCCAGAATTTCTGTAGCACAACCATCACTGGAATCATGGTCTGTATTCGGCGTTAGAACTTCAATGGGTAGACCATTTTGATTGATCGCCTTTTTGATTTTGTCTCGCCAATCGGTGTGAATCTCACCAGAAAGATAAACTGTATAACGCATGGTTAGCTCTCGAATTAGTGGTTGTGGGCGAATTAAGATTCGTCTTATCGTTTCCAGAATGCAGGTGTGAATAATACCAGCAGCGTGAATACTTCCAAACGGCCAAGTAGCATAGCAAAACAAAGAACCCATTTAGCAGGGTTATTCAGATCACCATAGTGTGCAGATACATCACCCAAACCAGGGCCAAGGTTGTTAAGGGTTGCGCCAACTGCAGACCAGGCGGTTACCTGATCCAGGCCTGTGGCAAGCAAGACTATTAGCATGATTACAAACACGATCAGGTAAACCGAGAAGAAACCCCATACAGCCTCAAGGACTTTATCCGAGATCGGCTTTTTACCCAGTTTGACTGGGATGATGGCGTTGGGATGGACAAGGCGCTGAATCTCACGATAGCCCTGCTTCAGGATTAGTAACACCCGGATTACTTTCATGCCGCCACCAGTCGAACCCGCGCAGCCGCCTGCGAATGCGGCAACAAAGAGCAGGAATGGCAACATCGCTGGCCAGTGAGCGAAGTCCGCTGTAGCAAAACCTGTGGTAGTTGCTATGGATACAACCATAAACGAGGCTTTTCTAAGTGATTCATCGGGATCGTAGGTTTTAGTTGTTACCAGTGCAAACAGTGCGATCAGGGTGATAATAACCAGTGTTAGCAGGTAAAACTTAAACTCCGGGTCTTGTATGTAATGCAGTAATGTTTTCTGGCGCCAGGCAAAAAAGTGCAGGCCAAAATTGACTGCGGATATGGTCATAAAGAAGATGCAGATGACCTCAATAGCGACAGAATCAAAATAACCAATACTGGCATCATGAGTTGAAAAACCTCCAATCGCTACAGTTGAAAAGCTATGGCTAACTGCATCAAACAGATCCATGCCTGCGATCCAGTATCCGGCAGCACAAGCGATGGTCAGGGATAGATAGATATACCAAAGGGCTTTTGCGGTTTCTGTAATGCGTGGGGTCAACTTTGAATCTTTAACTGGGCCAGGAGTTTCTGCACGATAAAGCTGCATACCACCGATACCGAGCATTGGCAGAATTGCGACTGCAAGTACGATGATACCCATACCACCTAACCACTGCAGTTCCTGACGATAGAACAGAATCGATTTAGGTAGTTGATCGATGCCTGTAATAACCGTGGCTCCGGTGGTGGTCAGGCCGGATAAGGATTCAAACAGGGAATCGATAAAGGTCAGATGGGGATCATCTGCAAGCATAAATGGGAAGGCCCCAAACAGCCCAAGAACCGACCAGAACAATACTGTGATTAAGAACCCATCACGGGTTCGCAGATCCTGTTTAATTCGATACACCGGTATCCAGATAAAAAAACCGGTCATCAAAGTGATGAGGAATGCGGCAATGAATGCCAGTTCCGCTCCGTCAGCATAGATGAAGGAGATAGCAAGCGGTGGCAGCATGGCGATGCTGAAGATCATCAGCAATATGCCAAGAATTCGCAGAATAACTTTGTAATGCATCTGTTTGCTTCCGCTATCTGCTTAGAAGAATGTGAGGCCGACCTGGAACAGGCGCTCAACTTCAGTAATTCGTTTTTTGTCGACCAGGAACATAATCACATGATCTCCACTTTCTACCATGACATCATCGTGAGCTATGAGTACTTCATCATTACGTACGATTGCTCCAATCGTTGTTCCGGGTGGCAGGCTGATCTCTTCAATTGTTCGACCAACCACCTTAGATGAAGCTTTATCACCATGTGCAACGGCTTCAAGTGCTTCCGCTGCCCCGCGTCGTAATGAGTGAACAGCTACAACATCACCGCGACGAACATGCGTCAGAAGGGCGCCGATGGTGGTTTGCTGAGGTGAAATTGCAATATCAATTGCCCCGCCCTGCACAAGATCTACATAGGCAGGGTTATTAATCAGGGTCATTACGGTACGAGCACCCTGCCGTTTGGCCAGCATTGATGCCATGATATTGGCTTCATCATCGTTGGTCAGTGCGCAGAAAACATCACAGTCTTCGATGTTCTCTTCGATGAGCAGTTCGCGATCCGAAGCGCTGCCCTGCAAAACAATGGTGTTATCAAGATTACGAGCCAGCATATTGCAGCGTTGGATATTTCGCTCAATGATCTTGACCCGGAAGTCGCCCTCTATTGATTCTGCAAGACGAGCACCTATGTTACCGCCTCCGGCAATGATGATGCGTTTATAGGGGTTATCAAGGCGTCGTAATTCGCTCATTACCGCGCGGATATCTTTACGTGCGGCAATGAAGAACACTTCATCATCGGCCTCTATCACCGTATCGCCTTTTGGAATAATCGGGCTACCACGTCTGAATATGGCGGCTACACGGGTATCCACAGATGGCATATGCGAACGCAGGTAAGATATTTCACGCCCTACAAGCGGGCCGCCATAATAGGCTTTAACGGCTACAAGCTGGGCTTTGGCATCAGCAAAGTCCAGTACCTGAAGGGCACCAGGATGCTGGATCAGGCGTTTTATATGTTTTGTAACCAGTAGTTCCGGGCTGATACGAACATCAATCGGGATATCTTTCTCGCCGAAAATCTGTTGATTTTTGCGCAGATAATCATGTTCTCGAACACGGGCGATTTTGGTAGGTGTGTTAAACAGAGTCTGTCCAACCTGACAGGCGATCATGTTAACTTCATCGGAGTTTGTCACTGCGATGAGCATATCCGCGTCCTGCGCACCCGCCTGATCAAGAATGGATGGATAACTGGCTTTGCCTTCTATGGTACGAATATCCAGACGGTCCTGTAGCTCGCGTAATCGCGCAGAGTCTGTATCAACGATGGTGATATCGTTGTCTTCGTTGGCGAGGTTTTCTGCCAGTGTGCCGCCTACCTGTCCGGCACCAAGAATGATAATTTTCATGATCTGCCTTATGTGGCGCGGTTATTCCCGCTGTACAAATCTAAACCGAGCTTACTCTGTTTTCTGCAAAAGTGCATAGTAGAAACCATCGTGACCATTCTCCTTTGGAAACAGCTGGCGTCCATATTCACGTTCCAGCCCCCACTCGGCTTCTATGGGCAGGTGTTGTACGTTGCTCGTCTGATTGACAAAACGGCCAACCAGACGCTCGTTTTCCTGTGGAAAAATAGAGCATGTAGCATACAAAAGCTTCCCACCCGGCTTGAGCATTGACCAACAATTCTCAAGAATTGCGTACTGAAGCTTGGATATTTCATGAATATCCTCACCTTGACGCAGGTATTTTATATCCGGGTTACGACGAATAACACCGGTAGCGGAACAAGGCGCATCAAGTAGGATGCGATCATACTGTGCACCGTCCCACCATGTTTGCTCTGCCGCATCAGCAATGATGAGGTTGGCTTTGAGACGTAACCGCTGCAAATTTTCTCTGATGCGCCCCGCTCGTTTCTCTTCAAGCTCCACTGCATCAACAGAGGTTAACGCCGGTTCTGTTTCCAGGATATGACAAAGCTTGCCACCCGGAGCTGCGCAGGCATCAAGCACCCGCTGTTTAGGCTGAAGGTCCAGAAGTGCTGCAGATAGTTGCGCGGCTTCATCCTGAACACTGAATGCGCCAACTGAATAACCGGGAAGAGATTCCACATTAACCGATGCCGCAAGACGCAATCCGTGTTTACTAAACTCAGTTTTATCGGCATCAACAACGGGTATTAGTTGCTGTAGATAACTGTCACGATCTGTAGCGCGCTGATTAACGCGTAGGGTCAGGGGTGCTTGTTGGTTGTTGGCTGAGAGGATCTCTTCCCAGTGCTCGGGCCAGTTATTTTTGAGCTTGGCGATCATCCAGTCCGGATGATTATGAATATATGAGTCATCATCAGACAGGTACTCAATAAGCTCTACTTGCTCACGCTGGAATCTTCTCAGAAGAGCGTTTACAACTTTGCCCGCCCATTCCTTATCCAGTTCTCTGCACGCCTCTACACTTTCGCTTATCGCCGCATGCTCAGGAATGCGGGTGTGCTGTAGCTGGTATAGACCCACCAAAACAATTGCTTTGATATCGATGTCGCGAAATTTGAAAGGACGGTTTTGTAGTAACTTTATAACGCAATTCAGCTGGGGGTGGTAACGCATGGTGCCGTAACAGAGTTCGCGCAATAACCCTCTGTCCTTTTCTGGGCATTTGCGCTCAATAGCTGAAAAATGGGTGTTCAAAGAACCTTTATTCTTCAGTAGTGGGGTCAGAACTTGAGCCGCAAGGGCGCGAACATTGGTGGTCATTGAATTATCCCAGTATTACACCAGCGCTGAACTGCTCACGCTTGGAATTCAGTACGGCTGCGGTATCCATGGGTTTCTTACCAGGCAGTTGTAGCTGAGTTATTTTGATCGCGTCCTCACCGCAGGCCACGACAATGCTTTTTTTATCAGAAGGCAGAATTTCACCAGGTTTACCCTGGCCCTCGATCATCTCGCAGCCCAGCAATTTGATCGCCTCATCACCCAGCTTGAAAGTTACGGCCACACGTGGGCTGAGCGCCCGTATCTGTAGGTCGATCTGATCTGCAGAAGTGCTCCAGTCGATAACACCTTCATCTTTGCTTAGCTTTGAAGCATAAGTCGCAAGGTTGTTATCCTGAACTTCTGCTGTAGTGGTACCCAGTTGCAATTGTTTTAAGGTTTTAACCAATGCTTCACAGCCAAGTTCGGCAAGACGGCTGAAAATGCTGGCGGCGGTGTCTGTGGGTTCTATAGGTGTTTTAACGATATATAACATATCACCAGTGTCGAGCCCCTCATCCATCTGCATGATGGTGACCCCTGTTTCGGTGTCCCCGGCGAGCATTGAACGTTCAATGGGTGCGGCTCCGCGCCAGCGCGGCAGGATTGAGCCGTGAACATTGATACAGCCCAGGCGGGGTGTGTCCAAAATGTTTTTAGGCAGCAGCATTCCGTAAGCAACGACCACCATAATGTCCGCTTTCAGGTTAGCGAGTACTTGCTTTTCTTCTTCGGTTTTTAGAGTCTCAGGCTGGAAAACCGGAATATTGTTCTCAATGGCAAGGTCTTTCACCGGCCTTGGCGCCATGCGATTACGTTTGCCTTTTTTGTCAGGCTGGGTGTAAACCGCAATGACCTCATGTTCCGAGTCCAGAATGGCTTTCAGATTATCTGCAGCAAATTGCGGCGTGCCGGCAAAGACAATACGAAGCGGTTGATCTGACATTAAGTTCTCCAAATAAAAACAGGCCTGCGGGTATACCAGCAAGCCTGTGGCAAATGCTTAAGGTATTTAGGCCTGCTTTTCCTGAAGCTTATGTATTTTTTCAAGCTTGGATTTTATGCGGTTGCGTTTCAGCATCGATAAATAATCGACAAACAGCTTGCCGTTAAGATGGTCAAGCTCATGCTGAATGCAGACAGCCAGCAAGCCTTCAGCTTCAAGTTCATAAGCTTCACCTTCATAATTCAGCGCCTTAAGCAGAATCTTCTGAGGTCGGCTGACATCTTCAAAGAAGCCTGGGACAGAAAGGCAGCCTTCCTGATATTTATCTTTTTCATCATCGAGCACTTCAAATTCTGGGTTAATCATTACCAGAGGTTCGTTCTGCTCTTCCGAGAGGTCGATGGTGACAATCTGTTTATGGATATTCACCTGTGTGGCTGCGAGACCAATGCCGGGTGCTGCGTACATGGTTTCGAACATATCATCGATGACTGCACGTATCTCATCATCAACGGTTTCTACAGGTTCTGCTATGGTACGTAATCTAGTGTCTGGGTATTCCAGAATGGTCAGCTTAGCCATGATTTAATTCTATTTGCCTATATTCGGGGGCCACATCTCGGTAATAAGCTGTTTCTAGCTATATATTGTCGAGAAGAATAGCGAAAAATATTATTCTGCATATTATACTGATTGAAACGCTCAATGCATTGTCGTTACTTTCATGCTTTCTCTGTTTTTGAAAACAGGGGCGGAAAGAACAAGGGAACTGGAAATGAAAAACTTGCTTTGTGGTATTTTGGCTCTGGTAATGCTGGCAGTTATGCCCGCACAAGCAGAGACACGAAAAGACACCTTGCTTCTGCGCGATGACCATCCACAGGAGTATGTAGTCGTTAAAGGTGACACTCTATGGCATATCTCGGGGCGTTTCCTTAAAAGCCCATGGAAATGGCCTGAAGTCTGGGGCATAAACCCTCAGGTTGATAACCCTCATCTAATCTATCCTGGCGATGTTATCTATCTGACCTGGGTCGATGGCAAACCAAGGTTGAGCGTACGGCGTGATAGTGGCATCTATCCTAGAGCCCGTGTCAGTCCGCTGGATGACGCCATTCCTGCGATTCCTCTAAAAGATATTATCAGCTTCCTCGAAGATAACCGTGTGCTTTCCGAAGATATTCTGGAGAAAGCGCCTTATGTTCTGGGTGGCGTAAATGAACGTATCATTGCTGGTGCTGGTGACCGTGTCTATGCTCGCGGTACTCTTCTTGCTGAGCAAAGACGCCAGGGTGTTTATCGTGCATCTAACAAGTATGTGGATCCAGTAACCGAAGAGTTCCTGGGCTTCGAGATGGTCACTATTGCTGAAGGCGATGTTGTAGGACGTTCTGAGAATCAGGTCATTACTCTTGATTTGGTTAAATCCAACAAAGAAACACGGGTTAAGGATCGCATCGTACCTACCGAAGAGATCAGTATTCAATCGATCTTCTACCCTGCACCTTCTCCTGAAGGTGTGTCTGGTGAGATTCTTTCTATTTTGAGTGGTGTGCGTGATGGCGGTCAGTTTAACGTGGTTGCCATTAACCGAGGTGCTCGTGAAGGGCTTGAGCCGGGCCATGTTTTTGCGACCTATCGTAAAGGCGAACTCATTAAAGACCCTATCACCAATGAAATGGTTGAGCTGCCATCGGAGCGTTCCGGTGAAATGATGATCTTTAAAGTGTTCGAAAAAGTGAGCTACGGCCTGATTCTGCAGAGCTCTAATGTAGTCTCTATTGGCGATAAAGTACGTGAACCATAACAGGTAAATGATATGACAGGTGATCCAAAGGACTGGATCACCGTTGCTGCAGTGCCCGGATTGGGCGCTTTGTCAGTTAAGCGGTTATGGGAAGCTGGATGGACTCCGGAAAAGCTTCTTTCTGCTGATAAAACTGAGTTGCAACGGCTTGGTCTCAAACCTCAAACTATAAATGCCCTCACCTCCGTTTCCGGAGAACCCAATTCTGCAATTCGCGGTAAAGTGGATCGTGCACTAGCGTGGCTGAACGAGACACCCGACGCAGCGATCTTACCTATCACTGCTCCGGAATATCCGGAATTGCTTCGCGAAATTGCAGACCCACCACCGGTACTCTTTTGTCGGGGTAACTTAGCTGCATTGAATGTTCCGCAGTTGGCAATGGTAGGCAGTCGTAATCCCAGTACGACAGGTTTAAGAAACGCTTACAGCTTTTCTGCTTTTCTGGCTCAAAACGGTTTAATCATTAACTCCGGGCTTGCTTTGGGGGTGGATGCCGCTGCTCATCAAGGCTGTGTGGACCACAATTGCAGTACTGTCGCTGTATTTGGCAGAGGTATGGATGCGGTATACCCATCCAGAAACCGTAAACTTGCTGATCAGATTCTGGAAAATCATGGCGTGTGGGTCACCGAGTTCTTTCCTGATGTCCCTCCTTTGGCTGCGAACTTTCCTAAAAGAAACCGAATTATCAGTGGTATGAGTGCAGGCGTTCTGGTGGTGGAAGCCGCGATCAAGAGCGGATCATTGATCACCGCACGTATGGCTATTGAACAAAATCGCGATGTATTTGCTATACCGGGGCCATTAAATAGTCCTTTGAGTAAAGGCTGTCATAAGTTGATAAGAGAAGGGGCTTATCTGGTAGAGTCGGCAGAGGAAATAATTGCGGAAATTAGTCCGATTTTGGGTGTTTTTGAGTGTCAGGGTATGCCACAGCATGGGCAGGAACAAAAAGCCCAGACGGAGGAACTGAGCGCCGCTGAAGAGGTGTTGCTGAATAGCATCGGATATGAGCTGCAAAAACTGGATCAGATCATTATAAATACCGGATTTGCGATGCAAGAGGTTGCTCAACTGTTGGTTTCCCTGGAATTGAAAGGTTTGGTCGCCCAGTCCATGGGAGGCTACATTAGGCTCTAAGGCCTATTCAGTATTTGCGTAAAGTCTGTAGAATTCACCCATTCGTTCTTTCTGACACAATATAGAACAGTGTTCAATCTGCCGACTGTTAGGGTAATTCTAACGCTGCAGAAATTTAGAGTTCATTAGAAGTTATAAGCGTGAGTATTAAGCAGAATAATTCCTGGTGGCATATCCAGCAATCTGTACAGGCAATTCGTCAGGGTGGTGTAATCGCCTACCCGACTGAAGCCGTTTGGGGGCTGGGTTGTGATCCCTACAATGAAGATGCAGTACAGCACCTGTTAAATATTAAACGCAGACCTATGCATAAAGGTCTGGTCTTAATTGCGGGTGATCTGTCTCAGATTGAGTTCCTGTTAGATGATTTAACGGATGAAGAACGCGCCACGGTGACAGCTGACTGGCCGGGCCCTTTTACATGGATTCTTCCGGACCCTAAAGGTTTGATACCCCCTTGGATTAAAGGAAAACATCAAGCGGTAGCTGTAAGAGTAAGTGCTCACTCCGGCGTTAGAGAACTAACAAAATCATATGGCTCATTTATTGTTTCAACTTCTGCAAATCCATCAGAATATCACCCAGCAAGGGATATATTGAAAGTAAAGACTTACTTCGGTGATAAGTTAGATTATGTATTGCCCGGTAAGCTTGGTGGACTTGCACAACCAACACAGATCAGAGACCTTCGCTCCAATCAATTGATCAGAGCATAATTATTAAACGAGATTAAGATATGTCCGCACCAGATATTAATGCAGTTAAAGAGTATTTGCTGAGCCTTCAGGACAATATTTGTAACCAGCTCGAAGCTGTCGATGGCTCTGGTAAATTTGAAGAAGACTCCTGGGACAGAGAAGCTGGTGGCGGTGGTCGTACCCGGGTTTTGGCAAATGGGGCAATCGTTGAAAAAGGTGGTGTTAATTTTTCCCATGTCTTTGGAGATAAACTGCCCGCCTCTGCTACAGCCCATAGACCTGAACTGGCCGGGCGAACTTTTCAGGCGATGGGTGTTTCGCTGGTTATTCATCCAAACAATCCTTATATCCCTACTTCGCATGCCAATGTGCGCTTTTTTATTGCTGAAAAAGAAGGTTCAGAGCCGGTCTGGTGGTTTGGTGGTGGTTTTGATCTGACCCCTTATTATGGCAACGATGAAGATTGTAAGTATTGGCATCAAACGGCAAAAAATGCCTGTGATCCATTTGGTGAAGATATTTACCCACACTTTAAAGAATGGTGTGACGATTACTTCTACCTGAAACACCGTGATGAGCCGCGTGGTGTTGGCGGTTTGTTTTTTGATGATCTGAATGAATACGGATTTGAGAAGAGTTTTGCTCTAATGCGCTCTATTGGTGATGCTTATATAGAAGCTTACCGCCCTATTGTTGAACGGAATAAAGATAAGCCATTTGGTGAGCGTCAAAAAGATTTTCAGCTACATCGCCGTGGTAGGTATGTGGAATTTAACCTGGTTTTTGACCGAGGCACTTTGTTTGGTCTGCAATCCGGTGGCAGAACGGAGTCGATCCTGATGTCTTTACCCCCAGAAGTGAGATGGGGTTATGACTGGAAGCCAGAATCGGGTACTGAAGAAGCTGTCTTGTACGAACGTTACCTTAAACCTCGTAACTGGTTAGAAGCTTAACATTCCTGGTGCAATGTAAAGGATTTTATAATGACAGACCGTTATGCCGTCTTCGGAAACCCAATTAATCACTCAAAATCGCCAGATATTCATAAAGCATTTGCAGTAAACACAGCTCAGGATCTTACTTATGAAGCGGTTTGCGTACCGGAAGATTCCTTTAGCGATTATGTAGCAGATTTCCTCTCCGGAAGTGGTCGGGGTTTGAATATTACGATACCTTTTAAGCAGGATGCCTGGGAGCTTTCTGAAGTCCTTAGCCCCCGTGCTGAGCTGGCTGGAGCAGTAAATACCCTTTACAAGAATGATGCGGGTCAGTTATGTGGGGATAATACAGATGGCATTGGCATGGTACGGGATATTGTTCGTAATCATGGTGGTGAGATTCAAAATAAAAAGGTTTTAATTCTCGGTGCTGGTGGTGCTGTCAGAGGCGTATTGCAGCCGGTACTTGAAGAAAAACCATCCAAGTTGGTGATTGCAAATCGAACCGCGTCCAAGGCTGTTGAACTGGCTGACCTGGTTGGCGATTTAGGCGATGTTTCAGGTTGTGGTTATGATACATTGCCGGAGGAATGTTTTGATCTGGTCATCAATGGCACTGCCGCAAGCCTCAATGGCGAGGTTCCGCCTATTTCGGCAACGCTTCTGGCCGAAGGTGCCTGGTGTTATGACATGATGTACTCAGCAGAACCTACTGCATTTTGCCTATGGGCCAGTGAAAATGGGGCTGAAAAAGTCATGGATGGACTGGGTATGCTGGTGGAACAAGCTGCGGCTTCATTCCAGATATGGCGCGGTGTAGAGCCTGATTCCAAGGCTGTAATCAATAAAATTAGAAACTCCTTAACTGGTTGATTTTTATACAAAACATGGTTTTGTGAAAAATATAATTCAGACTTGCATGCAACGCACCCGCGGCGTATAACTGATAAAAATGCAGTATCAACTGCCTCCTTTTCAGCCGTCAGCGGGAGTACCTGAATGGTAACGGAAACCCGACTTTCACCTGAGCAACTCTATTGTAGTTGCGACCCGGAACTGCTTCCATTTAAAACAACGTCTACACTCGAGCCCTTTTCCGGCTTTTTTGGTCAGGACCGGGCCATAGAAGCGATGGATTTTGGTATCGGGATGCGTCGTCCGGGATATAACCTGTTTGTGATGGGCAACCCTCATACGGGGCGCTTTTCCTTCGCAATGGAAAACCTTCGTGCTGTTGCCAAGAAAGAAAAGAAACCCGGTGATTGGATTTATCTCAACAACCTTTCTGATAACAGGCACCCTCTTTCGATTCAGTTCCCTGCCGGCAAAGCGCTTCAGTTCAAGCGGGATATTAAACATATTATTGAACGGGTACTGGCCGAGATGCCTGCGGCATTTGAAAGCCCTTCTTATCAGAGAAAAAAGAGTAAGATCGAACGTGAGCTAAATCGTTACTACGATCAAGCCATTGAGACCGTTGAGAAAGAGGCCCGTGAACACAGTATTGCTGTTTACCGAGATGCTGGTAGCGTGGGTTTTACCCCTGTCGCCGAAGGACAGGCAATGGATGAAGCGGTATTTTCCCAGCTCTCTGAAGAGGTGCGTGATGCATTCACCCGAGCTATCGCAAACCTTGAAGATCAGTTAAATGATGCTTTGACTGAGTTGCCACAATGGCGTCGTGAAGCTACTGAGAAACTGAAAAACCTGGACCGTGATACAGCTCGTCAGTCTGTATCTCCTATATTTCAGCCGATCAAAGACAAATACGCCAACATCTCTGCGGTGGCCGACTATCTAACGGAGATGGAAACCTCACTGGTCAAAAACTGTGGTGAAATAGTCGGCGAAGAAAAGCTGCTTGAACCAGTCACTGATGCTTCGCGCAGGCAATACATGGAAGGCAGTTATGGTGTAAACCTGCTGGTTGATAACGACAAAGTGAAGGGCGCACCGGTTACTTATGAGGCTCATCCGAGCTATGAGAACCTATTTGGCCGTGTTGAATACACCTCCGAGATGGGAGCGTTGTCGACTTCATACAAACTGATACGACCGGGGGCATTGCACAGAGCAAACGGCGGCTATCTGGTCATGGAAGCAGAAAAACTGCTGGAGCAGCCTTTTGTTTATGGAGCATTAAAACGTGCTTTAAAATCCCATGAAATCAGAATTGAAAGTCCTGCCAGTGAATACACCGGCATCAGTACTATTACTCTGACACCGGAAGCGATACCGCTCAATGTTAAAGTGGTGCTCATAGGTAGCAGGAATATCTACTATCTGTTGCAGGAGTTGGATCACGACTTTGAGAAAATGTTCCGTGTTGTGGTTGATTTTGACGAAGATGTCGACCGTACGCCACAAACTATCCGAAGTTATGCTCGTTTAATGAAAACCCTGGCAGATGAAGAAGGTTTGGCACCTTTGACTCGTCGAGCTGTTGCCCGCCTTGTGGAACACAGTTCAAGACAGGCTGAAAACCAGGAACAGCTTTCCGCACATATTGGGGAGTTAGTTGACCTGCTTTGTGAGGCTGATTTTAAGCGGATCAAAGAGGAAGATGAGTTGATCAATGCTGATCATGTTGAGATGGCATTGAATGCAAAAGAACGTCGTACGTCGAGAATGTCTGAAAAGATCGCCGAAAGTATCCTTAATGAGACGGTTTTGATCGATACGGATGGTGATGCTGTAGGTAAAGCTAATGGCCTGACTGTTTTGCAGGTGGGCGACGTTGCCTTTGGTACACCGGCAAGAATTACAGCCACAGTACATCCGGGCAACCGGGGTATTGTTGATATTGAGCGTGAAGTCACTCTGGGGCAGCCGATCCATTCGAAAGGCGTTATGATCTTGTCGGGTTTTCTGGGCCATCAATACGCTCAGGATTTCCCTCTCGCTATCTCAGCCAGTATTGCTCTTGAGCAGTCATATGGTTTCGTCGATGGTGACAGTGCCTCGCTCGCAGAAGTTTGCACCCTGCTTTCTGCTTTGACACACATTCCGATCAGCCAGAACTTTGCGACTACAGGTTCAATCAACCAGTATGGTGAAGTGCAGGCAATAGGCGGAGTAAATGAGAAGATAGAAGGCTTTTTCAACCTCTGCAAAGCCCGTGGACTAAATGGACAGCAGGGCGTGATAGTTCCAAAAGCCAACGTCAGAAACCTGATGCTGAAAGCTGAAGTTGTTGAAGCGGTTAAACTGGGTAAATTTTCTGTTTTCGCGGTTGCTCACGTCGATGAGTGTTTGGAAATACTAATGGGGCGTAAAGCTGGCCGCCGTAAAGAGGATGGAACCTTTACCCAGCGTAGTATCAATGCCCAGGTTGTGAAAAGGCTTCGCGAAGTGTCCCAGGCCAAGGCAGAGAATTCCGCCTAGCAATAAGTCTAATTTATTGCAGTAGTGGTTTTCAGAGGATTATTTTGCGGATACTATCACTGGGAATATCGTATTAGCGACCGGTCATAACGTCGGTTTTTGGCGGGTCGCTGCTACCTATTTTATGGCGGCCGGTACTGACTGTTTGAAGGGGACGTCAGTACCGGCCTGTCATTCAACAGATCTCTAATAACTTAGAATTCTGTAACCAGGGCCCGGTTACCAGTAACTGTGCCGTCTTCTTCATCAAGAGCGTATTCAGCAGAAATTGTAGCGTTCTCACCCAATCAATGCTCCAGATCTACATTCGCATCCTCAATTTCAATCCAGACAACATAACTGAAGATACTACGAGTGCAGCAGAAGTCTTGCGCAATTACACGCTCAGTGCCTTTAGTTTTTGAGAAAGTATTGGCTAATAGTATTGCAATAATTGCAAAAGGAGGTGCCATTATTCTTCGTTTAGTTAGGGGATGCTCCGCTCAGCCAATTTTCAACCGGTGTAATCCAAGGGCGCTGGCCATTTTCGTTGTACCAGGAATCTATAGCGAAAGCTTTTCCACTGGATTTTTCTTTGATGGTAGCAGTATTGTGAGGCAGGTTTAGCGTGAATGGTCCACGGTGGGCATGCCCGGTAACAGTGTGGAATTTAAGTAATTCAGCGCTTTCAAGCAGGGAGAGGTAGATACTGGTATTGCTTGTTTCCGCAACACAATCCAACTGGGAGCCTTCAACCCCGATGCCAAAACCGTTTTCAGCGAGGTCGTTTTGAGTGCCGACCTTTGGTCCCTGTTGTGACTCCATCAATGCGATGGCATTGGCTATTTGATTACGCTCCTGCTCTGCGGTTTCTGGAGAGGGTTGGAACAGGTTTGTAATTTGATTCCATTCATCTGTTGAAAAAGAAGATGTGCGTTGTTGCGTACAACCGAAGTTAGTACACAAAGTCAGATTTTGCGGTGAGATATTCGTCGGTAGGTTGTGATGTTTGAACCAGTCGTTCGGCTTGGAGTTGTGGTTATACCCACAACCCGCAAGCAAAAGCACACATGCCGCGAAGACACTTTTATTCAGAAGCGTATTCTTCTTCAAGGTGCTTGTCCTTTAACTTCACATAGTTACCAGCAGTGTAGCTGAAAAAGGAGCGTTCTTTATCGGAAAGAGGGCGCTGTTGTTTAGCTGGGCGGCCAACATATAGATAACCACTTTCCAGTGTTTTGCCTGGAGGCACCAGGGAGCCCGCACCGATAATAACTTCATCCTCGATAACCGCGCCGTCCATAACCATTGCGCCCATGCCAATCAACACCCGATTGCCGACGGTGCAGCCGTGCAGCATTGCCTGATGACCAATAGTTACATCCTCGCCGATGATCAGCGGAAAACCATCGGGGTTATAGGGGCCGGCATGAGTAATATGCAAGACAGAACCATCCTGAACACTAGTGCGTGCACCAATGCGGATACGATGCATGTCGCCACGGATAACCGTAAGGGGCCAGACAGAAACATCATCTCCAAGTTCTACATCGCCCAGGACAACGGCACTGGGATCGACAAAAACACGTTCACCAATTTTTGGTGCCATACCCTGATAAGTACGAATTTTCACAACTCAACCTCTGGACGTTTCTTTTTAGTCCATTCTAGCGCCTGTAGTAATTGAAAAATATGCTTTTGTACCCATCTAAGAGTGATCAGATATTGGTTTTCAGGAGTTCACAACAATGAGCAACCCCTTGCTTGAGCCTCAGCTATTACCAACCTTCAGCCAGATTAAGGTTGAACAGATAGAACCTGCAATTGATCAGATCCTTACAGACAACCGTGAAATTGTAGCGAAACTGGTTTCCGAACAGGTTGAGCCAAGCTGGGATTCATTGGTATCACCGCTAGAAGAGATGAATGATCGTCTGGCGAAAGCCTGGTCTCCCGTGTCACACATGAATGCAGTGGTGAACAGTGACGAGCTCCGTGATGCATACAATGCTTGCCTGCCAAAACTTTCCCAGTACTGGACTGAGATGGGACAGAACCAGGGGATCTATGAAGCATTTAAACAACTTTCTGAAAGTGCAGGGTTTGCAAAGCTCACAGAACCTCAGCAAAAAGTTATCAACAACACTCTGCGGGATTTCCGCCTCTCAGGCATCGCCCTGAACGATGCGGATAAGCAGCGTTATGCTGAGTTGCAACAGAAACTCTCTGAACTGACGACCAAGTTCTCTGAAAATGTGCTGGATGCCAGTAATGACTGGAATAAATTGATCACAGATGAAACGGAGCTGTCCGGCTTACCTCCTATGGCGTTAGCTGCGGCTAAGCAGTTGGCTGAAGCGAAAGAGAAAGATGGCTGGTTACTGACACTGGACTTCCCTTCATACCTGCCGGCAATTACGTATGCGGACAACCGTGAATTGCGTAAGGAAGTTTATACCGCGTTTTCTACCCGTGCTTCGGATCAGGGGCCAGGTGAAGGTAAGTGGGATAACAGTGAGGTGATGGCACAGATTCTGGACCAGCGTCTGGAGCTGGCCAAACTGCTTGGTTTTGATAACTATGCCGAATATTCACTGGCAACAAAGATGGCTGAAACCCCGGATCAGGTTATCCAGTTCCTGGATGATCTGGCTGAGAAAAGTTTGCCGGTAGCGAAGAGTGACTATCAGCAGTTATGTGATTTTGCACGAGATGAATATGGTGTAAAAGAGCTGCAGGCTTGGGACTTAGCCTACTACAGCGAGAAGCTGAAACAGGCGAAATACTCAATTTCTGAAGAGCAGATTCGTCCTTACTTCCCGCTGCCTAAAGCATTGGAAGGGTTGTTTGCTGTTTCGGGCAAACTGTTTGATATTCAGATCAATGAGGTGACTGAGTTTGACCGCTGGCATGATGATGCGCGCTTGTTTGAAATCAGCCGTGAGGGTCAGGTAATCGCGCGCTTCTTCTTTGATCTGTATGCCCGTGAGAAAAAGCGGGGTGGAGCATGGATGGATGACTGCCGGGTGCGTCGCCGCCTTGATGATGGCGCTCTGCAACTGCCAGTGGCTTACATGGTGTGTAACTTTAACTCGCCAGTGGGAGACGATCCGGCATTATTGACACATAACGAAGTCACCACACTGTTCCATGAATTTGGTCATGGCCTGCATCATATGTTGACCAAAATTGAATGTGCAGATGTCAGTGGCATTAATGGTGTTGCCTGGGATGCCGTGGAACTGCCCAGTCAGTTCCTGGAAAACTGGTGTTATGAGCCAGAAGCGCTGGAACTGATCTCCGGGCATTATCAGACTGGTGAACCTTTACCGCAGGATCTCTTGGATAAGATGTTGGCGGCAAAGAACTTCCAGTCTGGCATGATGATGGTTCGTCAACTGGAGTTCTCCCTGTTTGATTTCCGTTTGCATAGAGAATATCAACCGGGCGAAACAGAAGTTCAGGCTCTGCTGAATGACGTGCGCAGCAAGGTTGCAGTGATAACACCTCCGGCGTTCAATCGTTTTCAGCATAGTTTTAGCCATATTTTTGCTGGTGGTTATGCTGCGGGCTATTACAGTTACAAGTGGGCAGAAGTCCTTTCAGCTGATGCATTTTCCCGTTTTGAAGAGGAAGGCATCTTTGATCAGGGCACGGGTAATGACTTCCGCAGTAATATTCTGGAGATGGGGGGAGCCAAAGAACCGATGGAACTGTTCGTAGCCTTCCGTGGCCGGGAACCAGAAGTTGATGCATTGTTACGTCATAGTGGGATCACTGTATGAGTGAGAATAAGAAAGTCGTTAAGCGTTTTATTGCCGGTGCAGTCTGTCCCCGTTGTGGTGAGATGGATTGCATCCGTACCTTCCGAGATGAGGAGCGGGAATACAAAGAGTGTGTTCGTTGTGATTATGAAGATTCCATGCGCCTGGATGGAGAACCAGACCCTGGCGTTGAAGAGATAGAAACGCGCGTAAACCGGGATCAAACCCCACAATTGGAACCTGAAGCGAAACCTCTCTTGTTTACAGCTAACCCAGGGGCTGAGCGTAAAGATCATTAGTTCCTTTCACTCGCTCGGTCAGCCTCTTTTCTGACCGAGCTCATCTCTTTTTAAATTTTCTCTCATTTTTAAGCTTCATTTAAGTTAGCTTGTCTACACTGCCGCTATAAAGTTGGCTAATTCTGCTTTGGTAATCGTGAATGATGAGATCTTTTGGAGCACCTATTTTCCTATTTTTCTGCCTCTTTCTGATAATTACAGAAAGCAAAGCGGAAAGTCTGGGTGCGGATGATGCTCTAGCACTGGTGGATGCCGGGCAAGTGTTACCTCTGTCAGAAATAATAAGTTTACACCCTGTTTTATCAGATTCGCGTTTACTTGATATAGAACTTGAACGTGAAGACGACGGAACCCTGATTTATGAATTTGAGGTTCTTAAGGAAGAAAATCTGGTTGTAGAACTGGAAATAAATGCGGCTACCGGCCAACTGGTCAGAGAAGAGTTTGAAGAATAACTATGCGTTTACTCTTGGTGGAAGATGATTTAGTTCAGGTGAATAACCTGAAACCAGCTTTAAGCAGAGCTGGCTATGCGGTAGAGGTCGCATTGGATGGCATTGACGGCGCATTCAAAATTCGCGAAGAGGAATTTGATGCGATAGTCCTCGATTTAGGACTACCGAAAAAAAACGGTCTGGAAGTCTTGCAAGAGATGAGAGTCGCTAAAAATAACACCCCTGTTCTAGTGCTAACTGCTCGGGATACCTGGCAGGAGAGGGTAGATGGACTTAAAGCCGGAGCTGATGATTATTTAGGTAAGCCCTATCACGTTGAAGAGCTTATTGCGCGTTTGGAAGCATTGATTCGACGTAAGTTTGGTCAATCCTCTTCCGACATAGAGCATGCAGGGATCCGGTTAAACCAAGACAGCCAGTGTGCTCTGGATTCTTTAGGTGGTCAGCATGAACTAACTGGGATTGAGTTTAAATTACTTAGATATTTGATGCTTAATCCGGGAAAAATTATGTCCAAAACGCAATTGAGTGAGCATGTCTATGAAGAGGAACAGCTTCGTGACAGCAATGTCATTGAGGTTTATATCAATCGTCTACGGCAGCGTTTTGGTAAAGAGTTTATAGAGACTCTGCGCGGTCAGGGATACCGTCTTAAGGGTTAATGTATGAGTAATCAGGCATCAGAGAAGGTCAGCTTCTCATTGGAAAAAAGGATCAGATACCGGCTGATCTTCGCGATGTTGCCGTTGCTTCTCGTGTTGATGTTTATTATTCACAAAAGTATTCACCTGCTCATCGATGAAATTGTTGTAGAACGTTTACAGCATGATGCCTTGAGTCTGGTATCCGGGGTCTCTCAGTCAGATGCAGGATGGGGCGTGAGTGCTGAAGCTTTACCGGCGGTATACCAGAGAGCAAGGTCTGGTCATTATTTTATTCTGCAATGGGATGGTGGCGAAGTACGTTCCAGATCACTATGGGATAAGAAAGTTGACCCTGGTGATTTTATTCAGGGGGACACTGAGGATTACCTATATTTCTGGATTGACGGGGAGTTCTGGGTGGTACATCACCAACCTTTTATTAAACAAGGCGAAGTTTTCAGCTTATGGATTGCAGAAGATATCTCCGATATTGATCAAAAACAGAAAGCCTATGAGTACTTTCTTGCAGCTGTTCTGATTCTGTTTACCTGTGTGTTTATCCTTTGGCAGAGATCTGTATTAAACAAAGGTTTTGCTCTGCTTGTGCCTGTTCACGAAGCGTTAAAAGAGAACCGAACATCCGGCCAGCTTAACTTTCCTGATGAGGTTCCTGAAGAAATAGCAGCTTTAGTCAATTCAATTCACTTATTGGTGGATAGATCGTCTCGTCAGGTCGCTCGTTCAAGGATGTCTGTTGGAAACCTTGCGCATGAGCTGAAACGCCCATTGCAAGAACTTCAGATTGTTGCTTCTGAGCTGAATGACCCGAAAGCAAAAGAAACTTTGGCTAAGGTTATTCGGCAATTACAGGATCGAATTGATGCGGAACTAAAACGCGCCCGTATATCTGGAAACCCAATGCCTGGAAACCTGTTCAATGTTGATGAAGAACTACCTGTTTTACAGGATTTGCTGAGTCGAATTCATAACAAAAATATTAGGTTCACTTATGACTCAGAGAGTGAACAGTTGCCGTTTGATAGGGATGACATGCTTGAGTTGGTAGGCAACCTTTTGGATAACGCCTGGAAATACGCCAGCTCTCAAGTGCAATTAAGTATCAAAGCAACAGGTGAACAGTTTGCTATCTGTATTGAAGATGATGGCCCCGGAGTGCCAACTGCATTCTTTACAGAAATAAATCAAAGGGGAACACGTATTGATGAACACAATGCGCGCCCGGGAGACGGTCTGGGTTTATCAATATGCCAGGCGATTGTCGAAAGTTATAACGGAACAATAAACTTCAGCAGCAGCGACCTCGGAGGTTTGAGAGTCGATGTTTCTGTACAAAACAACATAGTTGAATAGCCAAGGGGACTACAGCCATGATTCGGCTACTTACTGCATGTTTACTTTTAGTTATTAGCATATCCAGCCAAGCAAGCACTCAAATTGGCTCTGTGGCTATTTATTCTGATGGTTCTGTCGAGAAATTAATCGAGAAAACGATCGATGGGTCACTTTGGCAGGATCAGCGCAAGCGAATGTATAAAAGGTCCAAATATCCTTACCTACCGGAATTAAGCTACCAAAAGTTTCCAGATCCATCTCAGGGGTTTAGCCACAGTATTATTTTTGGTCATCCGGAACGCCTGAAACCATACGGGGATAGGGATGTCGTGGACTTTGAATTGATGAAAAAGACATCCAGTAACAGTGGTAAAAAATACTGGCAGTGTTCTTACGAAGGTAAAGGCAAATTCAAGTTAGGTAAAAAGCGTATAGAAACAGAGGACTACAGCTGTGTTCGTTGGGTTTTTTATAAAGAAATTGTGCCCAAAACCAAAGAGACGATCAGATTGAAATATTCGCCGAAATTGGGGCTGATCGTAGATAGAAGGCACCGCGATTCCAGAGGCGAGAAAAAGCGCAAGAAGCTGGTACAGGTGTTCTCTCCTGAAAAAGCGACTGCGAGCGTATTGCGCGAACCGTTTACACAATCAGAAACGAAAAGTGAGGTGACACATGTCTCGTATTTACTCCGCTAAAAGAAGTTTTGTCACCAGAAACGTAAATCTGAATGATGCCCATTCTTTTTCTGCTCAAATTCCGGAAGAGGGAGACTTGGTTCTGGCAAGGGTCGATAGAATCCGGCAGCATGGGCGACTGGAAAATACAGAAGGGCGTAGGGTTCATCTTTATAAAGGGGATGAATTGATATTGGTGGCAGGAAATCGTTATGCGACAGACCAATTTCATGCGACTACCCCCACTGAGTTGGGAAGCTGTCATCTAGTCGCAGCAGGTGGCATTGCTGCAAATGTAGTTGGGAAAAGTACTCAAGTTAAACCCGCAACAGAGATTACTTTAATCGGTACTTTAATCGATCAGGCGGGTAAAAAGCTGAATTTGAACGATTACAAGAAGCTGCAACCTTCTTACATTCACCCCAATACTGCATCAATTCCTGTTCTGGTGGTCTTGGGAAGCGATATGAATAGTGGCAAAACCTCAATGGCGTGTTCAACGATCAAGGGTTTTAGTCGTGAAGGTCTTAAAGTCGCGGGCGCTAAATTGACCGGAACCGGGGCGGGTCCGGATTACTGGAAAATGCTGGACGCAGGTGCATATCGTGTTAGAGATTTTGTCGATAATGGTCACCCCAGTACCGTTGGCCTGTCTGCCAACAAGCTCATTGATTTGTTAAGAATTATTAAGTCGGACGCAAAACAAAATGGTGCTGATGTTTTGGTCGTCGAAGTGGCTGATGGTGTTTTGCAACCTGACAACCAACAGCTGCTGTCTGACCCTCGGTTTTTGAAAGAAATTTCAGGAGCTATTGTCGCAGCAGATAGTGCAACGGCAGCGGTTTATTGTTGTGAGCGGTTAATACAACAAGGTATTCCGGTTCACGGTCTTGGGGGGTTATTTACACGATCGGAACTGACTTCTGAAGAGGTTAGTTTGCAATTGGGCCTACCCGTATATCGACTGGATGAACTTCAAAGGCAGGACACGGCAAATTATTTGATGAACCTTCTGTCCAGGGAGCAGGCCAATGGTCTCCGCTGCGCTTTCTAATCAACGCTGGTTCCTGTTTCTCGTTCTGATTCTTGTCGGACTTGTACAGTCGCTTTGCTTTCTTGGTTTAGTTTACGAGGCAAAAACGTTTGTTGAGTCAGGGGAGTATGTTCTCTCTCTTGCACAGGGTGTGGGTGTGGTTTCTGTCATATTAATCTTAGCGATAGGGCGTTTTCTTGAACGCTTTATTGCAGAGAAATTTGCACAGCACTATGTCATGCAGCTGAGAGAACAGATTTTCGAATTTACACTCAGTTTACCCGCATCTGATCGAGACCTTTTGAATGGTGGGGCGACTTTACTGCGTTTGACTAATGATATGAGTGCGATACGGAATTGGGTTGTGCAGGGTTTAGCTCCACTGACGGTGTTGAGTGTCTGGTTACTTATAGCAGTAACCGGGTTGATCCAGATCCACTGGTCGATGGGTTTAATCCTGATTCCTTGTTTGTTAGTGACAGTAGCAAGCAATTATTACATAGGAACTTTTCTCTATAGCTCCTCCGAGCGAGCGAGAAAGAGTCGGGGGAATTTGATCCGTACCACTGCTGAGAAGCTAAGACAGTTTTATCTGATCAAAGCTTTTAATCAGAAGGGTAAGGAAAAACGTCAGTTTCGTAAGCGCTCAAAACGGTTATTGAAACATCAGATCACTAAAGCAAAAGTCTCTGCATTGCTTAGAGGTTTTAATGAAGCGGCACTACTTGGAACGGTTTTTATCCTGTTTATTAGTGCAATGAAATTACAAGCACAAGGAATCATTTCTGTTGAATCCATAGCTGTACTGCTGACAGCTGGGTTATACCTTCTATCACAGATGCGAAGACTCAGCAGACTCTATGAGCTTTGGACATTGAAACAAGTTGCAGTGGATAAGCTTTCTGGGTTCTTTGATCGTTCCCCAGAAGATTCTGATGGCCGCAGGGCACTGCCTTCAAGGGCCCTTAAAATTAAACTCCGTAAAATTGAAGTGGAGCAACGCCTTGCCCCATTGTCAGCAGAATTGGAACAATCAGCACGTGTTGTGCTGACAGGTGGACAGGGAGTCGGAAAGAGTTCGCTGTTAATGGCTTTAGCTGGGCTTTTACCTTTAGACAAGGGAAAACTGGTTTTCAATGGTCGGGACAGCGCTAAGTTCCATCCATCCTTATGGGGTAAAACAGTATCCTTGATCAGCCCCGAACTTCCGCTACTCAAAGGAAGCCTCCGAGACAACCTTTTCTATGGCGCTCGCAAGGAACATTCTGGATACACCGACCACATTTTAAAGCTCACCAGAATCCAGAACGAGGAGCTGGATCAGGTTTTAATTTCGGAATCAGGCCGAAATGTGCCAGACGGTTTTTCATTTAGATTTAAACTTGCCAGAGCGTTATTACGGAAACCAAAACTGCTGCTGATTGATAATGAACCCGCTCTGAAAGATCCTGAGATCATTAGCATTCTGGGAGATCTGTTCGAAAGCTTTGAGGGTGCGATCATTATCGCTACAGAGATACCTGAATTGGCTCGATATCACACAGCTCGATGGAATCTTGGCAACAAAATTGTTGAGCGCAAACTGGAACCGTCAGGGTGTCAAAATGTTGTGTTGTTTCAGCCGCCTCTTGTTAAGGGGGAAATATAATGCTGCCTGTACCAGGAACTGAAAAACGAGTTGTCATCCCTGCTGCCAGGGCGCTGCCGGTTTGGATCTATATGCCAGTGAATATAAATCAACCGGATCGATTAATAGTGGCGGTACATGGTATATCCCGAGAGTATAAGAGCCAATTAGCTGCCTACAAAAAGCTTGCAGATAAAATGGGGTGTGGGCTGTTAGTCCCTGAGTTTAGTCGGACTACTTTCCCTCGATACCAACAGCTGGCCAAGGATTCCTCTAGTCAGAGAGCAGACACCGAATTAAATACTTTTTTGGTTGCTTTGAAAGTCCAGCTGCAACAGCCCTTTCTGAAAGTTCACCTTTGCGGTTACTCAGGAGGTGCTCAGTTTGCCCATCGCTACGCCATGCTGTATCCGCAAAATGTTGCGTCATTAGTGCTTTGTAGCGCGGGTTGGTACACCTGTCCTGACCCTGCTATTGAATTCCCTTATGGGATAGCTAAATGGCCAGCTTGGTTAGGTAAGCTCAGGCTCGAAGAGATGATGAAAATACCTACTTTGGTCATGGTGGGGGAGCTGGATTTAAAGCGGGAGAAAAGTTTAAGGAAATCTAAAGCCTTAGATGCTCAACAAGGCCGAACTAGGGTAGAGAGAGCTGAGAACTGGGTGGAAGCTATTAACCATCAAAAACAACAGAGTGCTTATGCAAGGGTTCAGTACAAACAATTGCTAGGTGTTGGACATGATTTTCAAGCAAGTTCGGATTCAGGGGAAATGATGTCCCATATTGAATCGTTCTGGAAAGAGATTGGGAGGGAAAAAATATGTGTTGCTTAAAAAAGGTCGGGGTTTTTCTGGTAGCGATAATGCTCATGGGGTGTCAGGTAAAACAGGAAAAAATAAACCCTGAACAACTGTCTGCTCAAGATATTTCCTCTTTGTTCGCAGGAAAAACAGTAGAGTCGTTTAATCTTGTATCAGGAAGCACTAGTTTTACCTATTACCATCCAGATGGCAGAGTTGAACAGGAACGGTACTGGGAACAGCGTAAAGGACTTTGGAAAATTAATGATAAATCTGAGATTTGCCTGGCGATGGAAGGTAAACCCTTTAGTTGCCGGAGTGTCTATCGAGAAGGGGCAAAGTATTATAAGTATCGGCTCGATAATCAGGGGCAATCAGAAAAAATTATTCGCTATCGTCAATTTATCGAAGGTAAATTAATCTAGCCTTATTCAGTCGCTGATATCCGATAGACTACTCCAGCGTAATCATCTGAAATCAGCAGGCTACCGTCCTGATCGACAATGATGTCATTGGGGCGGCCCCAGTATTCTTCATTCCGCACCCAGCCCTGAATAAAGGGCTGGTGGCTGACCACCTCTCCATTCTCTATTTGTAGCTTAACAATTCGGTAGCCGGATTTCTCAGATCGATTCCAGGAGCCGTGTTCGGCGACGTACAGGGTGTTGGTATTGCTCTCAGGCAAGGTGTTACCGGTATAAAAGGTCAGGCCCAGAGGAGCAACGTGAGCCCCTAGTTCGTATGCGGGGGGAGATACGGTTATGTTATTCCTTTGTTTACCGTAGATGGGGTCGTTAACGTTGTTGGCGTGCATGTAAGGGTAGCCAAAATGCTGCTTCAGAGTGTCTATACGATTAAGTTCATCTGAAGGAAGGTCATCCCCCAAATGGTCCCTGCCATTGTCGGTGAACCACATCTTTTTACTGTTGGGGTTCCAGGTAAAACCTACACTGTTTCTCACTCCTGAAGCGATCACTTCGAGTCGTTTCGTTTCCGTGAGTCGGACAAGGGTTGCGAAGGGATGTTCAGGTAAGCAGATATTACAGGGCGCACCTATGTTGAAATACAGTAGACCATCAGGTCCAAACTTCAGATATTTCCAGCCGTGATGGCGTTTGTTGGGGAGTCGATCAAAGTAAACCGTGGCTGGTGGAAGGTTGTTTTCATCCAAGGGCAGAATGTTTTTGAAAACTAAAATTCTTTCCACTTCTGCCACATAAAGATCATTACCTTTTACGGCAACGCCGCTAGGCATATTCAGCCCCGAACTAATCAGAATAGTCGATTCGTAATTGCCATCTCGGTTCTTATCAACAAGGGCATAAACATTCCCGGCGCGGCGACTGCCTGCGAATAATGTTCCATCATGCGATTGCGCCAGTTGTCTGACATTTTGGGCTTGTGCCACAACCTCTATTTTATGCCCGTCGGGCATTTCTAACAGAGATAGGTCGACCTCAACAGGAGCGCTGAACATCGAAAGTGAGAGTAAAAAACTAATCATGGGGTAACCAGCGCTGTTGTTTACTTATTTTCCAGTAAACATAGCCGCCAGATACCGCTCGCGCCACAAAAACAGACATAAGGGACAGCCACAGGCCGTGGTTTCCCATGCTTTGAGTGGCCCACCACAAAGGCAAAAAAACCACAAAAATAGTAAACAGCATGGTGTTTTGCATTGCTCGGAACTGGGTAGTACCTACAAAAATACCATCGAGCAGGAAACTCCAGACTCCGATGAGTGGCAGTAACACTATCCAGGCCAGGTACTCTTTGGCGATTGAGCGGACCTGTTCAATCCCCGTTAGCAAATCAATAATTAAACCACCAAACAGGAAAAAAGTAAGCGCTAACAAACCTGCAGTGGCGACGGACCAAAGCAGTGCGCTGGTGACTGATTGGTAAAATTCTCTGAGCTTACGGGCTCCGATATATTTACCGCTCAAGGCTTCTGTTGCATGGGCAAAACCATCAAGGCAGTTAGCGATCAGAATCAGGAAGTTAAGTAACACCGCATTGGCTGAAAGAATATCAGTTCCCTGCTTGGCACCTTGTGCAGTGAAAAAAGCCAGACTGCCAAGTAAAAGCAGGGTGCGTACAAAAAGGTATCGGTTAACGACGATCAGGTTTTGATAATCCTTAAGCCTGTTGAGGCAGGCAAGTTCAAGTTGGCCGGGAACTTTGCGGAGTTGTCTTCTGATCAGATATACACCGAGTCCGAGAGCAAAATACTCAGAACACACTGTTGCTGCCGCCACGCCATCTGCATGCATGCCGAGACCATAAACGGCAATCACATCCAGCACCATATTCATGATGTTTGTAACCAGCAGCAATAGTAATGGAATACGGGTGTTCTGATTGCCAACAAACCAGCCGAGGATTGCGTAATTACAGAGTACAGCCGGGGCCCCTAAAATCCTTATCTCGCTGTAACGTCTGGCTTCGGCATCAACAATGGTTTCTGCATCCATGAGTTGTAGGGCGATCTGGATAATCGGTTGCTGGAACAGCAGCAACACAAAGCCGATCGCAAACGCCAGTATCATGGATTGAGCTAACAACTGACGATTCAGACCACCGTTCTCATCACCGTATGCTTGCGCGGTCATTCCGGTGGTCCCCATGCGCAGGAATCCGAACGACCAATAAAGTATGGAAAAAATCATGCTACCAACCGCAACTGCACCCAGGTGGTAGCTTTCAGGAAGATGACCGATAACCGCTGTGTCTACCAGCCCAAGCATGGGCACGGTAATGTTTGAGAGCATCAGTGGCCAGGACAAAGACCACACCTGCTGGTGTTGATCCCGGCTGGGCCAGTATTTACGTAAAGGTTGAATCATGCCTGCTGTTTAGAAGGAAGCGCGTACAGAAAGATAAACAGACATAAAGACATAACCACGACAGAGGGCCCGGTTGGGGTGTCAAAGTGCCAGGATAATGTCAGCCCTCCCAGCACTGATAAACAGCCGACTGCCGCCGCCCCGAAAGCCATCTGTTCCGGGGTGCGTGCTAGCCTGCGGGCTGATGCTGCCGGTATGATAAGCAGTGATGTAATCAGTAATAGACCAACAATTTTCATGGCGATTGCGATTACTACGGCGATCAATAACATCAGAATCAAGCGGATCAGAGGGACGTTAACCCCCTCCACCTGAGCCAGGTCTTCATTAATGGTGATTGCCAGAAGAGGTTGCCAGAGTAGCTTTAACAGCAATAAAACCATTGCTCCGCCAAGGTAGATCCATAGTAGATCCTCCGCGCCTATAGCCAGCAGGTCGCCAAACAGATAGGCCATAAGGTCAACTCTTATATCCAGCACCGCAACGGCAACCAGACCCAGAGAAAGTGCACTGTGCGCCATAATGCCCAGTAAAGTATCTGTGGCAACAAGACGTTGTTTCTGCATGGCAACCAGAGCAAGAGAAAGCCCGACACAACATATAATTACGGCCAGATTAAGGTTTATATCCATCAGGAAACCAATGGATACACCCAAAAGGGCTGAGTGGGCCAGAGTGTCACCAAAATAGGCCATGCGCCGCCAGACAACAAAAGATCCCAGAGGACCAGCAACAAGGGCAACACCCAGACCGCCAAGCAAAGCAAACAGCAGAAAATCAGCCATTATTGCTTATCCTCATGGCTGCAGCAGCTATCCTGGATCACATCACCATGATCGTTATGTCGATGGTTGTGGTGATGGTTATAGATGGCAAGTTGTTCACTGCCTTTTGCGCCAAAGAGTTCAGTGAAAGAGGGGTCGTTAGTGACATGTTCAGGATGGCCGGAGCAGCAGATATGATGGTTGATACAAACCACATGATCGGTTGCCGCCATAACCAGATGCAGGTCATGACTGACCATTAATACTCCGCAATTTCGCGAATCCCTGATATCGGTAATGAGGTTATAGAGTTCAAGCTGACCATTGATATCAACGCCTTGTACGGGCTCATCCAGCACCAGCAGGTGCGGATCTCTTAGAAGTGCCCGAGCAAGCAGAATGCGCTGCATCTCACCGCCGGATAGATTGTGAACCGACTGTTTTAGTAATTTATCTGCACCCACATGGCCGAGGGCTGAACGTATTAATCGTTTGTCCTTGCATTGGGAGGTAGCAAGAAAGCGTTCCACCGTGAGGGGGAAGGTTTTATCAATCTGAAGCTTTTGTGGCATATAGCCAATGCGTAAGTTTTCTTCTCGCCAGATTGATCCCTTCTGAGGTTTGAGCAAACCAAGCACTACCCGCACCAGAGTGGTTTTCCCCGCACCGTTGGGCCCGATCAGAGTTGTGATGCAGCCTTTGTGTAGCTCAGTCGTAATATCTTGAAGTACATGGTTTTTACCAAAATGCAGGTTTACACCTTCAAGCTTTATGAGAGGTTGATGCCCCATGCTCATTCAGAGGCTTCCTTTTGGCAGTTTGGGCATAAGCCAAGTACTTCGATAGATTGTTGTTCGGGAATGAAATTGTATTTTTTCGCCTGATTTTCTAGCGCGCCTTCTATCTGCTGGGTTTCTATCTCCACCGCGTTATTACATTCCCGGCAGATTAGAAAACAGCCCTGGTGGTTTTTTTCCGGGTGTGGGCAGCCGATAAATGAGTTCAGCAATGCGATGCGATGTACCAGGCCCTGTTCCTGTAGAAATTCCAGTGCTCTGTAGACAGTGGGAGGTGCAGAATTAAAACCTGATGCAGCCAGTGTCGGCAGTAACTCATAGGCACCTAAAGGTTTATGGCTTTGCCAGATAGTTTTGAGAACTAATTCACGTATAGGTGTGAAGCGTAACCCTCTGGCTTTACACATGGCGCGGGCATCCTCCATAGCATGTTCAATGCAATGGGAATGATTGTGCTCTGGATGAAAACCTAATTGTTTTTCCGACATGATAATTCAGATAAATTTTTATGTTATATTATAACGAATATTTTTAGACTGTAATTAATCCAATGAACAAAATTATATTCTCTCTCCTATGCCTAAGTCTTTCCTTTAATAGTTTTGCGGCTGAAAAGGTTCAAATTGTTGCCAGTATTAAGCCTATTCAGCTTATGGCTCAACAATTGGTAGGTGATTTAGGTGAGGTTGAAGTGCTGATACCCGAAGGCGCTTCTCCGCATCACTATAACCTCAAACCATCGGATATGCGTAAATTAGCGCAAACGGATCTAGTTGTTTGGATTGGTCCTGCCATGGAGCAATTCCTGACGAAGACGATGCACCGTCAAAAAAGCTCTGTCATCCAGTTGATGGGAGGTGAGGCTGAGCATCATGATGATCATGAAACTGAACATCATGAGCACGAAGAAGCCCACAAACACGATGACCATGATGATCATAAAGAAGCTCATCATGAAGACGATCACCATGACCATGAAAAACATCATGACGATGAGCACCATCACGATCATGGCGATTCAGATCCGCACATCTGGCTGGACCCAGTATTGATGATCTCTGCTGCGGAAGCTATCCGGGATGAACTAGTAACACTGTTTCCTAAGCTGAAATCTGAGCTGGACTCAAATTTTGCAGAGTTCAAACAGCAGGTAACCGATGTGGACCGGTCCATTAAATCACAGCTGGCACCGCATAAAGATAAAGGCTTTATCGTCTTTCATGATGCGTTTTCCTTGTTTGTGGGGCATTACGGTTTGAACCAGCTGGCCTATTTTACTTTTGACCCTTCGCACGCCCCAGGAGCAAAAAAAGTAGCTGAAGTTCAATCTTTGATTACAAGTAAAGATGCAGTGTGCGTGTTCAGTGAGCCTCAATTTGAGGCAAAAATTGTGAAACGTATTACCGCTGGTTTGGATATCAATAAAGGGCAGCTGGATCCGCTGGCAATTGATATTGAGCCTGAGCAGGGCTACACGGGGTTTCTAATGGGATTGGCGGATAATATTGAGCATTGCCTGAAATAATTCAGGCAATATTCTCTACCGGAGTGAGTAAAAGGGAATTTACTTTCTTGCACAGTGCCAGGGGTTGGAATGGTTTGACCATATAGCTGTCGACCCCTGCAGATATGCACTCGTGGATCAAATTCGCAGAAGAATTGGCTGTCAGCATAATGAAGGGTTTGTTTTTTGTACGTTCTTCAGCACGAACCTCTTTAAGTAGTTCCAGGCCGTTTTTCTCGGGCATGTCAAAGTCGCAGATAATCAGATCTACGTTCATGAGTCTCAGACGTTTGCTGGCCTCGTAACCGTTTGGACACTCTGCAAAGTGCCTGAATCCCATATGTTTTAAGGTTGTTTTTACCATCATGCGCATGGCTTGCATGTCTTCGACAATCATCACGACTGTTTTGTCTATTGGAGTAGAAATCTTTCTCACTGCTGTTACCGCTATGTTAAATAAATACCGCGCTTTATATTTTATATGAGTTTCATGAGTACGTATGCAGGTGAAAATAGTAAATAAGCAGTATGAGGGTTGAGAACAGAGGCTTTTAAGTTTTAAAAATAAATGTGATGAGCCTTCACAAATATTATGCATGTCTATATAATGCGCCCCACTTTTGCAGATGTGGTGGAATTGGTAG
>JBOEHA010000015.1:69675-94447 GCA_050633685.1 Neptuniibacter sp.
CGAGTCTCCCCATCTGCACCAATTATGTCCTTTATTTTTCCCTTTAGTATTTCTTAATCTCAGAATTTGTTAGCTCAAATTCAGGCTGAGTGCTGTCTGTTGGAAAAGTGCTTTGCTAACGCCAGTGGCTGTTTTGAGAGCTGTGGAATGGGTAAGCAGGGGCAGGGCCTGACCGGCCCCGCAGAGGTTATTGGCCGAACAACAGACCTAATTGTACTAGTGCTGGTAAAATCGCAACGACCAAGCCAACAAGTACCATAAGGATAGATGGCACAACACCAATCATTTCAACATTTTCTTCTTGATACGCACTCATGATATGTCTCCCGATAAATATGCTTATCCAGCATATTGCAAGGGCGGTGCCAGACGAGGTGTGTTTCTTATCTTGTTGTTATATAAGCGTTTTTGTTTTGCTGCTAATTGAATTTTTTGGGGTTATGACATAGTTGTCATGTCATTATTTGTCATGGCAGTTTTTCGTGGCGGTCTCTGACTTCGATTCAGTACTTGTACGTTTAACCTGCTGAACAATCTGGACGGATGACCAAATAAACAGGCTTGCCATAATGAGCGCGACAATCAGATCTGGCCATGCGGACTGACTTTGCCAAACTCCGGCTGCTGCCAGAATGACTGCAAGGTTGCCGATTGCGTCATTTCTACTGCATAACCAGACTGACCTGACATTGGCATCGCCATTTCGGAATCGCAGCAGAATCAACACACTGATGATATTGGCTGAAAATGCCAAAGCGCCAATGCTCCCCATAGTGAATGCTTCCGGGGTTTTCATTATAAGCACACGGTAGACTGTCATACCCAATACCCCAAGGCCAATCACCAAAAGGCTGAATGCTTTGAATAGCGCGGCTTTGTTTCGGGTTTGTAGTGAGTGACCAATCACCAGAAGAGATAGCGAATAGGTTGCGGTGTCACCAAGGAAGTCCAGTGCATCCGCTTGTAATGCCTGTGAAGATGCCTGAAAGCTGGCACCCATCTCTACAAAGAACATGGTTGCATTGATGGCAATAACCCACCACAGGGCTTGGCGGTATTTTCTGGAAGTACCGTCAAATTCATGATCATTGCCGCAGCATGCGCCCATATCAAACTCCTTTGTATGTAATCTAGTTCTACATTCAAATCCGATGAATAGCTACCGACATCAATTAAAGTTTCTTTTCTCACTCAACGCGGAACTAATTCGATACCCAAGTATCATAGCTATAACCTTATAACCTACTAAAATTCTATACTATTAATGGTGCTGACAAAGGGCGAGGTCTTTTATGCTTAAGCGAGTAAGAACATCGATCTTGGCACTCATATGCATAATGAGTGCTGGTTTTGCATCTGCTGATGCATTAAATGGGAAAAAGCATATTTTCCTGTTGGATAAAAAGGGTAATGAGATTCAGGTGGGCAGCGTTCACTTTCATGCCGAAGCTGATGCTTTCAGTTACAAACTGCATATGGATCATGACAAGTTTCGTGACTACTTTCTCTCTATGAAAGAGATGAAATGTCTCGAGGGGCCTGAGCTGATGTGCCATCTATCATATCCATACAAGCAACCTCACACTGTAACCGCCGATGATTTGAGCTGGCTGTCCCATGATCTGTTATTTATGTTCAAAAAGCCTGAAGAGTTTGGTGCTAACTTCTGGAACGGTGTTTATTACAACATGAGAGTTGAAGATGGTGTGATTAAAGGTGTTGCCGAAGCGGTTGATCTGAACCTGCTGGCGTCTCCTCCTGATGACCTTAATACTCCTCCTATGAATGAAGGCGAGCGCGACGAAATTGACAGAGCTAAACGTTGGTTGCCAGACCTTGTGATCAAATAACTCCTGTTCCAGGAGGTGATGACCAAACCTCCTGTCTTCTCCTAGTTATTCATATATCGGCTACAATAAGTAGTGTCGGTACCTGAGCCCGGTACCACTCTATTACACCTCCTAGGCTCCAACCTCAGGACTATTTTTACAGCCCATGAAGAACTTTTATGCTTTCCTTTTGGTACTGATAGGTCTGGTTTGCTCCCAACTTGTATTTTCTCATGGCATGTCCGAAGAAGAAAAACAGGCAATAATCGAGGGCGGTAATTTAAGTTACCTCTGGTTGGGGGCAACCCATATGTTGTCCGGATATGATCATTTGGCTTTTGTGTTCGGTATAGTTTTTTTTCTGAAGAGCTTCCGGGATATTGCCAAATATGTCACTGCTTTCACTCTGGGGCACAGTGTTACCCTGATTCTGGCGACCTATCAGGGTATTCAGATTAATTACTATCTTATTGATGCTGTGATTGCTCTAAGTGTTACTTATATCGCCTTTACCAACTTGGGTGGTTTTCAGAAATATCTGAAAATTGAAGCTCCGAACATGTTGGCGATGATCACGGGTCTGGGATTAATTCATGGTTTTGGTTTATCCACCCGTTTGCAGGAACTTCCACTGGATGCCGAAAACCTGCTCCTGAATATCATCACCTTTAATCTCGGGATAGAACTGGGGCAGTTGGCTGCATTGGCCGTAATGTTGATGATTCTGCATATGTGGCGTGAGCGCGAAAGTTTCCGTCCATTCTCTCGTTTGGCTAACTCCGGTTTGATGGCTATGGGGCTATTGCTGTTTCTGATGCAGCTACATGATTACTCGCACGCAAGTGACTCAGCGGCTACAACTACGGTGACTTTGCCTGCTAAGGCCGAATCGCGTGAATGGCAGGATGCCGTAGTGATTGAGCTCCCGCCGCAGGGCTACAAGGAATATAAAGTCATGCAGGCAAAGGGTAAGTTATTAGCCTATGAATGGAATGCTGAGGGAGGAACGCTTTATTATGACTTTCATGGTGAGCCCGCAGGAGATAAAACCGGCTTTTTCCAGAGCTATAAAATAGGTACAGACACCAGTGCGAGTGGTGCTGTAACGACACCTTTCGCTGGCACTCATGGTTGGTATTGGAAAAATAATTCAGATAACACCGTCAAAATCACCCTTAACTTCCGCGGCGACTATATTTTGATGAAGTAACTCTGCATCAGCCCGCAAGGAGTTCAGATATCCGGGCGCCGACTCTACTTTAGTGTCGTCTAAATTAGTGCTTTTTGCCTGTTTTTGATGGTGGTTGTTGCATGCCGTTGTTTTCTGAAAGATAACGTCATAAACAACATGGGTATTTTTCATGACATATCTTTACAGGGCATTACGCCCTCTGCTTGTACTATTTTTATTAATTTTTTCCCTGAATACCTCCGCTAAAGAAACCTACGACGATGCAGTTGCCTTAAATGGCATCAATACTGCCAAAGCGGTGTTCCTGATTGATTTTCAAACAGCTAAGAAAACAGCTTTTTATATGGATCTGATTGTCGGGACATATGATGGTTTGGTGCGCCAGAAGGTAGAACCGGAAATGGTTGTGGTAGTGATTGGGCCCACGGTTAAGTTTTTGAGTAAAACCGCAAACCCAGAGCTGACTTTTGATTATGAAAAAGAGTTTGATTCGATTCAGGCCAGTATAAAAGAACTGCATAAACGTGGAGTCAGGATCGAAGTATGTGCTATTGCAACGGAGGTTTTTAAGGTCGATAACAAGACCTTGCCACAGGAGCTATCTGTTGTGGCTGATGGCTTTATTTCCCTCATTGGTTGGCAGGCTCAGGGTTATAAATTAGTGCCGGTTTTTTAAAATTTATAGCTCAAGTTTGAGTTAAACGGCATCGCAGATTTTCAGAACTGCAAAGTTGTTCCACATATTAGTGCGTATTCTTTTTTGAAAGTCATAGAAACGTGTAAACGCACTCTTTTGGGAGCCCTGTTGTGCCGTATTGCGGTGCACAAAGTATGTATGTTTTTTGCTCAGGTTTCTTATTGGTGCATTAGAAATACATGATATAAATATTATAGATACTAAGGTTTATTGGGGTAACTTATTGAAATTAAATAATTATCCCTTAAAGATGTGTAAATAAAACATTTTTGGCAAGGCTTTTGCTCTTTTAGTTTTCAGAGGTCGAGGTACCACTGGGGGAGCTAAAAAATGAGCGATTCACTTCCAAAGGTGAATATAGAAGAGAGTAATGGCGTTCATCCCATCATCGTTGTTGGGGCTGGACCTGTTGGTTTTCGTTTTATACAAGAGCTGCGCAAGAATAAGTCGCAAGCTCCGGTTATTTTGTTTGGTAATGAGCCTTACAAACCATATGACCGTGTTCGACTCAGTTCTCTATTGGCAGGTGAATATTCTTCTGAAAACCTGCTGCTTCCTCTGGACGAATTAGAACAAGATCCGAATTTTAGTTACCTGTTCAAAGATATTGTAGCGATAGATCCTGATTCTAAAGCCGTCACCGATTCAGAAGGTAACGAATATCCTTACAGTAAACTCATTCTGGCAACGGGTTCCCGTGCCCATGTGCCGCATGTGCCCGGCGTGGATCTTGACGGTGTATTTACCTTCAGGAACATGCGTGATGCGGAAAAGCTGAAAGCCCGTACTACCCGTTGTAAAGATCTGGTGGTTGTCGGTGGTGGTTTATTAGGTCTTGAAGCCGCCCGTGCTATGCAGGGCAATATGACCAATATCACACTGGTTCAGCAGGCTGGCCGCATCATGAATCAGCAGCTTGATGATATTGCAGCGAGCCGCTTGCAGGACAATCTGGAAGAGATGGGTATCCGCATCATCGTTGGCGAAGGTGTCAAAGGTGTAGTCGGAGAACAGCGTGTTGAAGGCGTTGCTCTGCGAAACGGCGAAGTCATCAGCTGTGACACTGTATTAATTTCTGCGGGTATCAAACCCAATATCGATCTGGCGCGTAAATCCTGGATAAAAGTAGGCAGCGGCATTCGTGTAAATGATCAACTGCAAACGTCACACCCGGATATCTATGCTATTGGTGAGTGTGCTGAGCATAAAGAGAAAGTTTATGGCTTGGTTGCTCCGGGCTTTGAGCAAGCCGCTGTCGCTGCTGAGCATATCTGCAAAGGGTCCAGTCAGTATCTTGGATCGTACAGTGTCGCCCGGCTGAAGGTCGTAGGCGAAACCGTATTCAGCATGGGTGATGTTCATGATGACCAACCCCATGATCCGAAAACCTTCCTGAGTTATACCTGTTCGGATGGTAGTTATCGCAAACTGGCTTTTAATCGTGGTCAGTTAGTGGGTGCAATTTCTATTGGTGACTGGGATGAAATACCCAGAATTCAGGAATTGCTGACGCATAAACGCAAGCTTAAACCATGGCAGAAATTGCGTTTCCGCACGACCGGTAACCTCTGGAGTGCTTCGTCCAATAGTCCGGAAAACTGGCCTGAAACTGCGGTTATCTGCAACTGTAACAATGTCTCGCGCGGCACTTTAAGCGCTGCCATTGAACAGGGTTGCTGCAGCATAGAACGTATTGCGCAGGCAACGGGTGCGACATCAACTTGTGGTAGCTGTAAACCAGTTGTGCAACAGATGCTCGGGAATGAAGTTGTTCAATCCGCAGAGCCTGATCGTAATGGTTTACTGGGAACTTCTCTTGCTGTTTTAGCTGCATTGATAGCATTTATATTTGTGCCCGCATTCACTGTCAGTGAATCTGTTCAGGACGAACTGCGTCTGGACCTGATTTGGAATGATGGGTTGTACAAACAGATCACCGGCTTCACTTTGCTGGGGCTGACCGTGCTTGGCATGCTGATGTCATTAAAAAAACGCAGTAAAGTTCTGCGTATCGGCTCCTTCTCTTTCTGGCGAATTCTTCATACTGCCCTGGCTTCCATCTGCCTGATTGTGCTGTTGGTGCACACGGGCTTCAATGCCGGCCAGTCCTTGAATCAGTGGTTGTTGTTCAACTTCCTGTTGCTGGCGTTCCTGGGTGTTCTGGTCAGTATTGCTATCGGCATGCAGTACAAACTGTCGCCCTCTGTTGGTCGCCAGGTCAGAAATATTGGTTTCTGGGGGCATCTGCTCCTGAGCTGGCCACTGCCGGCACTTCTCAGTTTCCACATTCTCAGTGTTTATTACTTCTAAGGGCCGTCAGATATGAGTCGTAAAGTTGTTATCTGGTTAGTTTGGTTGGCTCTCTGCTTCGGACTTGCGGGCATGCTGGGTTATGAAATGTTTGTTCAGGAACAAAAGCCAAATTTTGTGATCGGTGATGCTACTCATGGCCATCATCAGATCGAACTGAGTTGTGAGACCTGTCATACCTCACCTTTTGGTGGTGAGGAAGTGATTCACGATGCTTGTCTTGGCTGTCACCAGGAAGAGTTAAAAGCTGCACATGACTCTCACCCTATTAAGAAATTTACCGATCCTAGAAACGCGGATCGTCTGGAACAAATTAATGCCATCAGTTGTGTAACTTGCCATGGCGAGCACAAACAGGATCGTACCTTTGAGATGGGTGTGACCCTGCCGGAAGATTTCTGTTATGAGTGCCATGCGGAGATCGCCGAAGATCGTCCAAGCCATGAAGGGATGGAATTCGATACCTGTGCTTCAGCGGGTTGTCATAACTATCACGACAATCGTGCTCTATACGAAGATTTCCTGCTGCAGAACAGTCATGGAGAAAAAGTTAAAGCGGTTGCGATGGTGCTGGAGCGCAGTGGTACAGAAGCTCTTGAACGTAAGACATCCCTGACCATTGATGATGCTGATGCCCCAAACGCCTCTCCTGAACATTTGCAGGAGTGGGCTGTAAGCGGTCATGCAGAGGCTGGCGTTAACTGTACCAGTTGTCATGAGCCACAGGGTCAGCCTTGGCAGGATGATCCCGGTCTGGCGGCATGTAATAGCTGTCATGAGAACGAAGAGAAAGGCTTCTTGCAGGGCAAACACGGCATGAAGCTGGCCGAAGGCCTGGGGAAAATGTCTCCGGCGACGGGGCGTAAGGTTTTCCATGATGATGCGGATCTTAGCGGTTTGGATTGTTCCAGCTGTCACGATGCCCATAACCCAGCACCTAAAGTGGCAGCGGTTGAAGCCTGCACCAGCTGTCATAACGACACACATACACAGAATTACGCAACCTCACCTCATGCTGAACTCTGGAAAAAAGAACAGAGTGGCGAGTTGCCAGAAGGAAGCGGCGTAAGTTGTGCGACCTGTCACATGCCGCGTGAGGTTCATAAAGAGTTCGGTGAAGAAGTTGTTCGAGTTCAGCACAACCAGAACATGAATTTGAGACCCAACGAGAAGATGATCCGAACCGCTTGCATGAGTTGTCACTCAGTTGCATTCAGTCTGGATGCGTTGGCAGATCCTGCACTTATTGAGAGCAATTTTAACGGGCTGCCCGCTCAACACATCCCTTCCATAGAGATGGTTTTGGAGCGAGAAGCAAAATAGAAAGAACAAGTTTTTACTTATGAGTAATTGGGGAACGAGGAAAATACTATGCTGAAAAAAGTAACTTTAGCTGCCGCAATAGCAGCAACTGCAGTGGCAATTACGGGTTGTCAGGAAGAAGCTAAGTCTGTTGGCATTGAGCCCAGCAAACACACTGACGCACTGTTTGCCGTTATGAATGCTGACCGCACCAACTACACAAAGCTGATTGTAGGTCGTTTGGGTCCTAAAGGGGCTGATGCGGTTCTGCCTGTTGAGCACTGGAAAGATGTAGACAATGGTGTACCTCTACCAGCTCAGATGTTCCGTCTGGGTTATGAATCTGTTTCAGATGTAACCGACGATTTCACATACTCGCTTCAGTCCATCTGGCCAATCAACTCTCAAAACGCGCCACGTACACCAATGGAGAAAGAAGGCCTGGAGTATGTTGCTACAAACCTAGGGAAAAACTTCTACGGCACTGAAACATTAGGCGGCAAAGATTACTTCACCGCAGTTTACGCTGACGTAGCGTCCGTTAAAGCATGTGTAAGTTGCCACAACGGACACAAAGACAGCCCTAAAACAGACTTTAAAATGGGCGATGTCATGGGTGGTGTAGTAATTCGTGTTCCTCTAGGGGGCTAATCATTCATGTTTAACGGTGCTCTGATGTCGCTGTTCACCCTGATACTGGTTTCATTTCTGGTATCTGGGTGCAATTCAGACGACACAACAACCAGTTCGCTCTCTCCTGAATTGGAGAAAGGCAAACAGATTGTTGAGGGCCGGTGCTTTGCGTGTCATGCGCAAAGCATCAATGGTGCTCCAATCGTTGGTAACAAAAAGATGTGGCAGAAACGTGCGACTCAGGGCAAAGCTGTTCTAGTCGAACATGCCATCAATGGATTTGGGCTAATGCCTGCAAAAGGCGGTTTTACTGATTTATCTGATGAAGAAATCGGCTTTGCAGTAGGTTACATGCTCTCTCAAGTAGAACAGTGAGGAACAAATTATGGGTTGTTTTTTTAGCAAGTTGAAAGGACTGTTTGGTGGTGGCGGGAAGTGCAAAGCCTCTTTGTATGAACGAGTAGGCGGTGAAGCAGCAGTAGATGCTGCGGTGGATATTTTTTATCGCAAAGTTCTGGCGGATGACCGAATCAGCCATTACTTCGATGATGTTGATATGGATGGACAGGCGGCTAAACAGAAAGCCTTTCTGACCATGGTTTTCGGTGGCCCAAACAATTACACCGGTGAAGACATGCGCGAAGGCCATAAACATCTTAAAGGCCTGAACGACACACATTTTGATGCAGTAGTAGAGAATTTAGCAGCAACACTTACTGAATTGGGTGTTGGTGGCGACGATATTGGTGAAATCGCAGGTATCGCAGAAAGCGTACGTGATGATGTATTAAATCGCCCTAAAGATGGCGAGGCCCCAGAAGTAGAAGAGGAAAAAGAGATGAGCTTGTATGAGCGTATTGGTGGTGAAGCAGCAGTTGATGCCGCTGTAGATATTTTCTATCGCAAAGTGTTGGCTGATGACCGTATCAGTCATTATTTCGAAGATGTGGATATGGACGGTCAGGCGGCTAAACAGAAAGCCTTCCTAACCATGGTTTTCGGCGGACCACACAGTTATACCGGTATGGATATGCGTGAAGGTCATAAACACCTTAAAGGTCTGAATGACACGCATTTTGATGCGGTTCTGGAAAATCTGGCGGGCACACTGACAGAGCTGGGTGTACCAGAGTCAGATATTGCCGAGATTGCAGGCATTGGTAACAGCGTACGTGACGACGTATTGAATCGATAAGGGAAAGACTATGGTAAGCGTCAGATTTGAAGAGGCGGATGTAACGGTAAAGGAAGGGGCGACCCTGTTGGAAGCCTTGCTGGATGCCGGTCATGACATTCCTAATTCATGTCGTGCCGGCGCTTGTCAGAGCTGTATGTTGCAGGCCACAGAAGGAACGCCTCCTGCTGCAGCTCAAAATGGATTAAAGGACACACAAAAACAGCAAGGTTACTTTCTTGCGTGTCGTTGTGAACCCGAAGCGCCAATCACCGTCCAGCGAGGTGCAGAGGCAAAGACGGTTCCAGCGGTACTTGTAAGTAAGCAGTTGCTTACCCCTAGTGTATTGCAATTAAGGCTTAATGCAGAGCTCGATTATCTTCCTGGGCAGTATGTAAACTTGATGCGACACGACGGGTTATGCCGCTCATATTCCATTGCGAGTGTGCCTGGTGTGGATGATTACGTAGAACTCCAGCTGCGTATTTTTCCGGACGGGCAGTTCAGTCAATGGGCTTTGAATGACTTTGTTGTGGGTGAATCAATTGAAATGCAGGGCCCTTTTGGGGACTGCTTTTATACTGAATCGGATCTGACTCAACCCGTTCTTATGGCCGCTACAGGCACGGGGCTGGCACCTCTGTATGGCATTGTAAGAGATGCGCTGCAACGTGGTCATACGGGTGATATCCAACTCTTGGCCGGAGCAAAAAGTGCTGAGGGGCTGTATCTGGTTGATGAACTGAACGCCCTGGCCGAAAGGTTTGCGAACCTGACATACACCCCTGTGGTACTTGAAGACGGTGATTTACCGGCTGGCTGTGCTGTGGGTGATCTTAATGCAGTCGTCAAAGATAAAGTAGCAGATACCAAGGGTTACAGGGCTTACTTCTGTGGTTCTGAAGAGCGGGTTAAGAAATTGCGTAAGCAAACTTTCCTCGCCGGAGCGAATATGCAGGATATATTCTGCGATCTGTTTACTCCCTCGAGTCAGGTATAGCTACCCCGACTCAACACAAAGCCGGCTTTTGCCGGCTTTTTTTATATGCAGCTCCCCTTGTTTATGGGAATGGCTTGTTAAGCTGTTGTGACAAACGAGGATTCCGGCATGGTTCCTGCTGAGCTTAATACTAAATACAGATACAGGCCCTGAAGTTGGGAGCTAATAATCATTAAAATGCACGATTATGGTGCGTAAATTTAGTCTCCGCGCTTATCTGCCCTAAATTGGTTAGGAATTGTATGGAAGTGCACCAAAAGTTACTGGTTTTCACTGATCTGGATGGTTCATTATTGGATCACTACAGTTACAGCTTTGCTGCTGCGCAGTCGATGCTTGAACTGTTAGAGCTGCATGCCATCCCAGTTATTCCTGTTACTAGTAAAACCTGTGCTGAGCTACTCAGTCTGCGTGAAGATCTAAATAACCATCATCCATTTATTGTTGAAAATGGTGCTGCGGTCTTTATCCCTACGGATTACTTTCAAACCCTTCCTGCCGGTTGTACACAAATAAATGGCTTTAATTGTTTTCAGTTTTCTAAGCCCCGTGCTGCATGGCAGTCGCTGCTAAAAGAGTATGCCAATGAGTTTTCAGAGGAGTTTGTAACCTTCGAACAGGCAGGGGTTAAGGGGATTATTGAAATGACAGGGCTGGATCAAGCCTCAGCCACGCTAGCGAATGATCGTGATTTTAGTGAGCCTTTGCGTTGGCTGGGCAGTGACGAGAGGAAACACATATTTATCCGTCAGCTTGAAGAGCGGGGTGCTACGGTTCTTCAAGGTGGGCGATTCCTGCATATAACGGGTGGTTGTGACAAAGGTAAAGCATTGCGCTGGTTAACCGAACAATACCAGAGAGAAAATCCGCAATCCAAATTCACAACCCTGGCTGCAGGTGACAGCCATAATGATGTTGCCATGCTTGAGGCATCCGACCTGGCGGTTTTGATCAATTCACCAGTACATCAGCCCCCTGCAATCCAGCATGCACAAATTCTTAAGACAGATGCTTATGGCCCGCAAGGTTGGTCAGACGCAATAAAGCAGCTGTCGACTCCCTTTTTAAAACAGCCGAATGATTCGACTAAGCCGTTAGACGGCGACGAGTAAGGAGCCTATATGGCCGATTTTTATCAGAATGGCATCATCACAACACTGCATAATTTATCAGACCGCCCTGTGGAAGATCTTGAAGAGGATCTCGTGCGTTTTAGTAAAAAACGTCCACTTGGCCTTCTGTTGCCCTCGCTATTTTCGGAACTGGAAGGACCGGCGCTGGCGAATATTGTTGATGAAATTGCTCAGGCTCCCTATCTTGATCAAATTGTTATTGGCTTAGATCGGGCGGATGAAGAGCAGTATCGTTATGCCAAGAAGTTTTTTAGTAAGTTGCCTCAGCATCACCGGGTTCTCTGGAACGATGGCCCAAGACTTAGGGCATTAGACGCCGAACTCCAAGACTTAGGGTTGGCACCGCGAGAACCGGGTAAAGGCCGCAATGTATGGTATTGCATGGGTTATATACTGGCATCCGGGCGCGCAGAATCAATTGCTCTGCACGATTGCGATATTACAACTTACAGCCGCGATATGTTGGCACGGCTAATCTATCCGGTTGCTCATCCGCAGTTTAACTATGAATTCTGTAAAGGTTTTTATGCGCGAGTGGCTGACGGTAAGATCAACGGTCGAGTCAGTCGTTTGCTGGTGACCCCATTGTTACGAGCACTGAAAAAAGTGTTTGGAGATAACCGTTACCTTGAGTACATGGACAGTTTCCGTTACCCACTCGCCGGGGAGTTTTCATTCCGACGTGATGTTCTGAATGATATCCGTATCCCGAGTGACTGGGGGCTGGAGATTGGGGTTCTGTCGGAAATGCATCGCAATTATTCCAATAACCGCTTGTGCCAGGTAGATATAGCCGATTGTTATGATCACAAGCATCAGGACCTGTCGTTAGAAGATGCGAATGCGGGTCTGTCTAAGATGTCGATCGATATTACCAAAGCTTTATTCCGTAAGCTGGCAACCCAGGGGCATACCTTCAATACGGAAACCTTCCGTACATTGAAGGCGACTTACTTCCGTATCGCTCTCGATTTTGTTGAAACCTATCATAATGATGCGATGATGAATGGGCTTTCGCTGGATATTCATGGCGAGGAAGAAGCGGTTGAAATGTTTGCTCGTAACATTATGACGGCAGGTGATGAGTTCCTTACAAAACCTATGGCGAAGCCATTTGTTCCTAGCTGGAACCGTGTGGTTAGCGCTATGCCCGATGTTTTTGATCGTTTAGTGGAAGCGGTTGAACTCGACAACAAAGAATTTATGGCAGGGTGAGATAACGTTGGTGAACAAAGCATTAGAACAACTTCAGTTTACAGTTAAAAACCATCTTGATCTGATCTATGCAGAGATTGAAGGTGTTGATGTCCCGGCTCTGACTGAGGAATTAATCTCCCTGATGCGTTTGGAATCAGTCGCTGAACAGCCGGTTACCCATCAGAACCACTGGGATCAGCAGGATGTGATTATGATCGGTTATGGGGATGCCCTGCATGACCCCGGCGAACCGGCATTAAAAACACTGTACAAGTTTCTGAAGAAAGATTGTGAAGGGATGATCAATGGCGTACATATTCTGCCTTATTTTCCCTACAGTTCTGATGATGGCTTTGCAGTAGAAGACTTCTATGAAGTCAGGGAAAGTGCTGGAAACTGGGAAGATATCCGCAGAATATCTTCTGAATACCGTTTAATGTCTGACCTGGTCATCAACCATTGTTCTGGCAGTAGTGTCTGGTTTGAAAATTTCCAAAAAGGAGAGGGGGAAGGACACGATTATTTCTTCACTGCATCTCCAGAGGATGACCTGTCTAGTGTTGTAAGACCACGAACCAGTCCTTTGCTGCGGGAAGTGGAAACGGCAGATGGAGTAAAACATGTCTGGTGTACTTTCAGTCATGATCAGGTTGATCTGGATTTCCGTAATACCGAGGTATTGAAAGAGTTTACTAAGATTATCCGCCATTACCTTGATCAGGGCGTGAACATATTCCGTCTCGATGCGATTGCTTTTCTGTGGAAAAAACCAGGCACAACCAGTCTTAATCTGGAAGAAACCCATGAAGTGGTCAGGCTGCTGCGTACGTTGATTGAGTACGCTGTCCCGAATGCCATGATCATTACCGAAACCAATATTCCTAGCCGGGAAAATCTCTCTTACTTCGGTAATGCCAATGAGGCGCATTGCGTATACAACTTCTCCCTACCACCTCTACTGCTGCATGCACTGATGACAGGGGAGAGCTTTTATCTGCGCCAGTGGATGATGAGCATGCCACCGGCACAGGACGGTACCGCTTATTTTAATTTCATAGCCTCCCATGACGGCATTGGCTTAAGGCCAGCGGAAGGCATTCTCAGTGATGATGAAGTCAATCAATTGATTGATACCATGCAGTCGTTTGGCGGCCATGTTTCATGGCGGACCTTGGATAATGGTGTAAACAAACCCTATGAGATCAACATCGCCTTATATGATGCTTTGAGGGGGACGCATAAAGGCAAAGATGATTTAGCGGAACAGCGTTTCCTTTGTGCTCATCGAATTATGTTGGCATTGGAAGGTATTCCGGGAATTTACTTCCAGAGTTTGTTGGGGTCGCGTAATGATTATGAACGCGTCATCGCGACAGATCACTTCCGTTCGATCAACCGTCATCACTGGCAATATGCAGAGCTGAAGGAGCTGCTACAAGACAGTAACAGCCATCACAGCCGTATTTTTGCAGAGATGAAAGACCTGATCAGCCTGAGAATAAAACAGCCTGCTTTTCATCCGAATGCGACCCAGTTTACCTTGCATTTAGGCGAGCATATTTTTGGTTTCTGGCGCCAGAGTCCAGATCGCAGACAGAGTATTTTCTGTATCAACAATATCAGTGACCAGCCGGTAAAACTGCTGCTGTCGGATCTGAACCTGATCAGTACCGATGATTGGAAAGACCTTTTGAAAGGCGTTGAGATCTCAAATCTGCATGACAGTATTGAGCTGGCGCCTTACCAGAGCTTGTGGATTTCAAACCAGTAAATAGCGTCTTTGTTACAACAGAATTCATGGAGAGCAGAAATTCCATCTTTTTGATAAATAACGATTCTCTTCTACAATGTATATACAAGGTAAATACATTATAAAAATAGAAGGGATAACAAATGAACGCTTTTCTTCTTTTAGCCGCGTTTGGTGTGGGTGTAGGCGTATCAATAGGATGGCTGCTGCTGGCGGGTTCTGCACAAGAAATATTCAGAGAGTGGTAGGTTAGCCACTCTCTTTCATTTTTACAGTCTATTCTTACTCCTGCAGGTGCCCTCTTCAGGTCCCTGTGTGGGCTTCTGCCCCCTTTTAAAATTTTCTTTACCCGTTCTATAGAATTTTCCAGACTTCTATACCTGTGCCTGGATGTTGGAGCTGCGTATTAGTTTAAAAAGAAAACTTAAAGGTGAAGGTCACATCGCCATCTTTATCAGCTTTTAATTCTGTTTTTATATTTGATGAATAGCTGCTTTCAATTTTGATCGCCGTGGGGTCGAGGTACATCGTAGTATTTTCTGATATCTGTTTTGTTGTGAGTTGCCTCAGATATTGGGCTAATGCTGCATCAGTATCCGCTCTTTTATTATTAACTTCATCAAAATGAGTAAGGTTATTTCCCAGGTATGGCAGGTCGTAAGCAGAGGGCTCAGCATAAACTGAGTTAGCCGAAAAGCTCAGCAACATAAACAGTCCGAGCGGCATTAATTTCCGCAAATTTGTACCAGACCATCTAGCTAAGCAATATGTAAGTAGTGAGCACTTAATCATATCCCTCCGCAGAAGACATATTCTTTAGCTTCTGTTTAGAGCCTAGATCCGAATGACACTTTGTGAGGTGAAAAATATTCAGGTGGCTCAATTTGAGAGCCATCCTGTTGCTGAGAATCTCTGCTGGATCAGTTGGGGAAATAAAGAATTAACCTGAGTAATAAAGCCCTATTGCTCAGTTACAAATTCTCCCAGAGATTTTGCAGACTCATGCATTAGGGGGACATATTTAACCAGTTCATCCAGACTCTTTCTGATCACGGGTGCATGGGTGAAAAGACAAGCGAGCAGTCTGCCATCCTGATCTTTTACTGGAACAGAGCAGGCGACCATGCCATCAATAAACTCTTCGTTATCGATGCCAATTTCAGTCTCGCGAATATCTGCCAGAGAGTCTTTCAGTTTTTGCCGGCTGTCGATGGTGTTGCGGGCCATCTTCTCAAGTGGGAGGTTATCAATCACTTTATGTAGTCGTGATTCTTGTAGTGTGCTCAGGTATAACTTACCACTTGCTGTGCACCAGACTGGGGTGCGGGTACCTACCGGTAGGTTGATCTGTAAAGGCCAGTTGGATTGGTGGCGATCGTAATAAATCATTTCAATGCCGTCTGGAATAGCGATACCACAAGTTTCGCCAATCTCGGCAGAAAGCTTTTGCAGAATGGTTTGACGCACACTCTTATAACGATTGCTGTATAGAACGCCCAGTGAAATCGTATGTAAACGTTTATCTGGCAGCAACAGGCCGCGCATATTGGTCTGTAGATAACCACTGGATTGCAGTTGTTGCAGAAGGCGGTGCACGCTAGGCTTAGGAATATCCAGCATTTCGGCGAGGTCAGCAGGGCTTAACGGGTGATCTGCACAAGCAACAGCTTCGATGATCTCCAGCACTCGTGTGATTGATGAGCCTTTTTCTCTGCGTTCTGCCATGGTGGTCCTAATTAAGCAAAAAAACTGTTTATATACTGCGGGTCTATGGCCTCTACCGACTCATAACGCCAGTTTGGCTGACGGTCTTTATCTATCAGTAACGCCCGGACACCTTCCACAAAATCGCCTTGCTTACAGCAGGCCAGCACCAGGTTGTATTCAAATTCGAAAACCTCTTCCAACGACATTGCAGTGGTTTTCTGCAGCTGCTGGTGGATGATCGATGCCGATACAGGGCTGCCGTATTCCAGATTCTCTTGAGCTTTGCGAAGCCAACGATCATCTGCATCCATGCTCAGAATAGCCTGAACAATTTCAGACAGAGTCTTTTGAGCGGTTGCTGCTGTGATCAGCTCATGGTGCTGTTTGCAGTTCGATTGTACATGGGCGCATTGCTCTGAAGAAGCGCTTTGCATCTCTGATAACAACTGATTGATCGTTTCAGGAGCAGGGTTACTCCAGTCAGCCTTAACTAAGCGCTCAATCAACTGCTGTTTTTGATCAGTGCTGATCATATAATCCGCCAGTCCAAGGTAGGCCGCATCAGCACCGTTCATGGGTGCAGCAGTTAAACCCAGAAACAGCCCCATACCCTTAGAAATCTGATTCAGGAACCAACTGCCTCCCACATCAGGGAACAGCCCTATGGATATTTCCGGCATGGCCATATAGGTGGTTTCAGTCACAACCCGGTGGCTGCAGCCATTCATCAGGCCCATACCGCCGCCCATCACAATGCCATTGGCTAAACAGATAATGGGTTTTGGATAACGGTGAATATCGCGATCGAGTTTATATTCCCGTTGGAAGAAATCTTTTGCCAACTGCTCATCATTCTTGCTCCAGGCTTGAGTAATTGAAACCACGTCACCGCCAGCACAGAACGCTTTATCGATCACACTGTCCAGTACCAGAGCGACAACATCATTGTTGTAACGAACGCTGTCCAGATGTTCCTGAATCAGGTCAACCATCTCCAGCGTCAGGGCGTTCAGGCTTTTTGGTGCATTCAGTTTAATGACACTGATATAGCTTCCGGAATGGGTCTGGTAAGACTCGAAAGTTACGGGTTTCATATGGGTACCGTTGAGCAATTAGGCTAAAAAAGACTACAGGGCTCACCGGGGTTTTACAAAAGCGTTATTCACATACTTTAGATGAACTTCATCAGGTCAATGTCTGCTACATAGACAGGTCAACGGTGTAGCAATAACACCAGAAAGTTATCCGGTTCCCCTTCGAAACCGCATAACTTTCCTTCTTGTAAAACCTCCGGCTTACTCCTGCAGCCAAAAGTACTGCCAGAGCAGAGGATTACTTCATCGTAGGCATAGAGAAGTTCACACCTTCACGCACACCGGCAGAAGGCCAGCGTTGTGTGATTGTTTTACGCTTAGTGTAAAAACGTACCGCATCCGGACCATAAGCATGCAGATCACCAAACAGAGAACGCTTCCAGCCACCAAAGCTGTGGTAAGCAACAGGTACTGGCAGAGGCACGTTAATACCGACCATGCCCACCTGAATATGGTCAGAGAAATAGCGAGCCGCTTCGCCGTCACGAGTGAAGATACAGGTGCCGTTACCGTATTCGTGAGCATCGATCAGATCCATCGCTTCCTGCATGGTTTTAACACGGATAACCTGAAGAACGGGACCAAAGATCTCTTCCTGATAACTCACCATCTCTGGCGTAACATTATCGATAAGCGTGCCGCCAACAAAGAAACCACCTTCATAACCCGGAACTTCAGGGTTACGGCCATCAACAACAATGGTTGCACCCTGCTCTTCAGCGCTGGTGATGTACCCGGCAACCTTGTCGCGGTGCTCTTTAGTAATCAGAGCGCCGAAATCATTGTTGGCATCTGTTGGCTCACCTACTTTTAAGGACGCCATCGCGGCAGACATTTTCTCAATCAGAGCATCACCGGCTTCATCACCTACCGCTACTGCTACAGAAAGCGCCATACAACGCTCACCAGAAGAACCAAACGCAGCTCCAACCAGTTGGTTAACGGCGTTATCCATGTCGGCATCTGGCATCACAATCGCGTGGTTTTTCGCTCCGCCTAATGCCTGACAACGTTTGCCATTGGCATTGGCTGTAGAGTAAATGTACTCAGCAATTGGGGTGGAGCCTACAAAGCTTACAGCTTTAACACGTTCATCATTCAGCAGGGTATCCACTGCTTCTTTGTCACCGTTTACAACGTTCAGGACACCATCTGGTAAACCTGCTTCTTGTAAAAGGCCTGCAATATACATAGTTGAGCTTGGGTCACGCTCAGACGGTTTCAATACGAAGGTGTTACCGCAGGCGATCGCCATTGGGAACATCCACAGTGGTACCATTACCGGGAAGTTGAACGGTGTAATACCTGCCACAACACCTAGTGGCTGGAACTCGCTCCAGGAGTCGATGTTCGGGCCGACGTTTTTGCTATGTTCACCCTTGAGTAGTTCAGGTACGCCACATGCGTATTCAACGTTCTCAATACCACGCTGTAGCTCGCCAGCTGCATCGTGACAGATTTTGCCATGCTCAGCCCCGATCAGTTCACAGATCTTGTCGGCATGTTGTTCCAGCAGTTCCTTGAAACGGAACATAACGCGGGCACGTTTAATGGCTGGAGTATCTCTCCACTCTGGATAGGCGGCTTCAGCTGCTGCAATGGCTTCTTCAACTGTTTCAACTGTAGCCAGAGCTACTTTACTGTCAGATTTACCGGTTGCAGGGTTGTATACATCCTGCGTGCGGTTGGAGTCTTCAATCACTTTACCGTTAATAAAATGTCCGATTAATGGCATGTTTTTTACCTCTAATTCTGTAATCAATAATTTTTATTCTTAAGCCCAAAGAGATTCGTAAATCTCGACAATCTCTTCAGTGGAAGGAACTCGTGGGTTGTTACCTGGCGAGCCAGAAGCCAGAGCTTGTTCTGCCATGGTTTTCTGAACGCTTATAAATTCGTTGCGGTTTATTCCAAATTGCTCAACTGTAGGAACGCGCAGTTCATCATTCAATGCATGTAATTCCTCAATCAGTTTACGATTTGCGGTCTCGGTATCATCTTCATAGGAGGCAACACCCATTGCTTTCGCACAATCAGCATAACGTTCTGGAGCCGCTTCCAGAGAGAACTGAGTCACAGCAGGCAGCAACATGGCGTTGGAGAGCCCGTGTGGCACGTGGAAGAAAGCCCCAATTGGGCGGCTTAAACCGTGAACCATCGCAACCGAGGCATTTGAAAAAGCGACCCCAGCCAGAGTAGATCCCAGCATCATTGCTTCGCGTGCTTCCTTGTCGTCACCGTTGTGGAAAACGCGGCGCAGGTTAGGTCCGATAAGGCGCATCGCTTCCAGAGCTTGTGAGTCACTGTATGGATTAGCTTTTTTACTGACATAAGCTTCAATCGCATGAGTCAGTGCGTCAATGCCGGTATCCGCAGTGATACGCGGTGGTAAGGTGCAGGTGAGTTTGTAATCCACCAGTGCCGCAACCGGCATATAACCGATCCCCACACAGAGCATTTTCTCGTCTGTTGTTTCATCAGTAATAATAGTAAACCGGGTCACTTCTGAACCGGTACCCGCTGTTGTAGGAACCGCAATGATTGGCAGGCCCAGCTCGTTGACGATGCGCGGGAATTTATAATCACGCATCTCACCGCCATGTTTAGCCAGAATCGAAATTGCTTTGGCACTGTCGATTGGGCTACCACCACCCAGAGCGATGATGCAGTCGTAATTACCGTTATGGGCTTTGTTTACCCCGGCCTGAATCGATTGCACTGTGGGTTCCGGAACCGTGTCGTCAAAGACATCACAGAAGATCATGTGGTTTTCCAGCAAACCCTGAATCTTCTTCGTATAACCCAGATCCACCATCACTTTGTCGGTGATGATCAAGGGACGTTTGCAGCCCAGGCTCAGAAGAACCGAAGGCATTTCCATGCAGGCATCTTCGCCTACCTGCATGATTCGCGGCAAAATAACCTGTGTAGACATGTTGCTCTCCATATAATTATTGTGAGTACGCCATAGCGGGTAGCCAAAGCACAATGTTTTCCCAGTAGAAAACCACGGCCAGCCCGATCAGCTGAATAAGAATGAAAGGAATAACTCCACGGTAGATGTGGCCGAGGTTCACACCTTCAGGCGCAACGCCTTTCAGGTAGAACAAAGCAAAGCCAACCGGAGGAGTCAGGAATGAGGTTTGCAGACAGACGGCAAACAAAATCGTGAACCAAACCAGATCAAATCCGAGATTAACCACCACCGGCGCAACCAGCGGCAGGATAATCAGGGTCAGCTCAATCCAATCAAGGAAGAAGCCGAGAATAAAAGTGACGACGAGGATCGTGATAACAATTCCGGTAGGGCTAAAGGGCAGGCCATGCAGAAAGCCTTCGATCATCTCATCGCCCCCCAATCCACGCAGGATCAGGGAAAAAGCCGTAGCACCCAACAACAGGGCAAAGATAAAAGCAGTGGTTTTGGTTGTACCGCGCCCCACCTCTTTTAATACATCCAGTGTCAGTCGTTTTTTGCTGAATGCTAGAAGGGTTGCGCCCAACGCTCCCACTCCCGCTGCCTCAGTCGGGGTTGCGATCCCAAAGAAGATTGAGCCGAGAACCGCCAGGATCAGCGCAACGGTAGGTAGCACCGCTTTGAACACACCAATAAAAATACTGATGGAAAGCTTTTGCGTATCCTGTGCTACGGGTGCGTGAGCAGGTTTAAAGAAACCTACCGCAAAGATATAGCTCACATACATGGTCGCCAGCATCAGGCCCGGGAACAGGGCGCCGAGGAACAGATCACCTACGGACACGCCGATACGGTCCCCCATCATTACCAGCATAATGCTTGGTGGAATCAGAATACCCAGAGTACCGGTTGAGCAAACGGTGCCGCAGGCCAGCTCTTTGTTGTAACCATCACGCAGCATCAGGGGGACGCCTAAGACTGCAAGCAGAACAACGGATGCACCGATAATGCCGGTAGATGCTGCCAGCAGCAGACCCACAAAGGTCACCGCAACGGCAAGACCGCCGCGAACCTGTCCAAACATTTTTGACAGGTTGGACATCAGGTCTTCTGCAACACCGGAGCGGTCCAGCATCATGCCCATAAATACAAACATGGGCAGGGCAACCAGTACCCAGTTGGTCATGATGTTCCAGATTCTTGGAACCACAATGGATACGTAGTTCCAGTCGATGCCTATAAAGGCGTCAAACTGAGTCTCCATAATGATGGAGATAAATGAGAAAAGTACGGCGACACCGCCCATTACCCATGCCACCGGAAAGCCGGTAAACAGCAGCAAAATAAAGCTGCCGAACATGGCCAGAGCGAGAATTTCATTAATTTCCATAGCTCAGCTCCTTAGGTTTAATACCCTTGATGTAACGGGAATGCAGCAGGCTGATGACACGTGAAAAACGTGAGATAAACGCCAACAACAGCAGCGCGAAGCCAGCAAGCAGAGCGGATTTAATCACCCAGCGGTACGGTAGACCGCCCGGAGCATCGGAGATCTCACTGACCTCCCAGGAATACAGCACAAACGGCACGGCGTAGATCACCACCAGTGCGATAAATGGCAGCAGCAGTAACAACATGCCGAGCAGCTCAACCCAGGCTTGAGTCACCAGAGACATACGGTCGTGAATCAAATCAACACGCACATGTTCATCCGCGACAAAGCAGTAGGAGAGTCCCATCAGCCAGCCCAGTGAGTAGAGGTGCCACTGAATCTCTTCGAATTCGATCAGGCCGTTATGGAACACATAACGCATGACCACGTTGCTGATAATGACACCCACCAGCACAATCCAGACCCAGGAGAACAGCTCACCCACACGTTTGATCAGAGCATCAAACATCAGGGATATTTTTGTCTCTGGCAGTGCCGTGTGATGAATCAGGTCATCGGGGTTAATGTACGCGGGAGATCCGGTACTGATATCTTCAAGCTTCATACAAGCGCACCCTTGAAAGAAGGGAGGGGGAACCCCTCCCTGAGTGAAACAACTTAAAACTAGGATTTAAGATTGTTCGCTTATTCGAAGTTGCGAGGCAGGTACGCCAGACGCTTCCAGCGCTGGTAATCAGTCATGAAGTTCTGCTGAGACTCGTAGATCTTCTTGAAGTCGGCATCGCTTGCCGCCACTTCATTCATCACTTCGTCAGTCAGTTTCTTCAGGTCTTGCAGCAGATCGCGGTTAACGGTTTTCGCTTCAACACCTTTCTCCGGGAAGGTTGCGATAACTTGGCCCTGCAAGGACTCGCCACGGGTCAGGGCACGGAAAGTACCGGCAGTACAGGTGGTGTCGATCATGGCGCGAGTAGACTCTTCCAACTCGTTCCAGGACTCTTTGTTGATCAGTAGATGAGATGCGGTGAAGGTCTGGTGCCAACCCGGGAAGTAGTTGATTTTGGCAACCTTATCGAAACCCAGAAGTTGGTCGATTGCAGGCATGGAGAATTCCGTCGCATCGATCGCGCCTTTCTCCAGAGCAGGGAAAATCTCACCACCCGGAAGAACGGTTACCGAAGCACCAGCTTTCTGCAGAACCTTACCGCCCAGACCTGCGAAGCGGATTTTAAGACCTTTAAAGTCTTCGATGCTGTTCATCTCTTTGGTGAACCAACCCGCTGTTTCAGGGCCAATTACACTACAGAGGACCGGGTGTACATTATGTTTTCCGTACAAGTCTTCAGCCAGTTTCTGGCCTTCACCTTCATACCACCAAGTCGCATATTCCCATGGCTCCATCCCAAATGGCGCCGCCGCTAGCAGTGCCGCAGCAGGGATTTTGCCCTGGTCATAACCCAGCCAGGCATAACCCGCATTTAGCTGTTTGTTTTTGATCGCTTCAGTGATACCAAAAGGCGGAACCAGCTTACCCGGTTCATAGACTTTGAACTGAATACGGCCGTCAGTAGCCGTTTTGATCTGAGAAGAGATCTGTTTGATCGGATCGCCCAGGCCAGGGAGGTGAGTACCGAATACCGCCTGAACTTTCCAGCGTATTGTCTCCTCGTCTGCACTTACCTGACCGACAGATCCCAATGTAAGTGCAGTAGCACTTAATCCCATTACTAAAGCTTTTGAATATTTATTCATTTTTTCAGAACTCCGTTCACCTCAGCGTTGCGCCCAGATGAATGTTATTTTTATGATTTCGGATAATGATACGATGTGTATCGTTATCGATAATAAAATAAGTGTCAATACAAAATGAGACAATATGTATCAATATCAACGGATACTTGTGGTGGGATGTTTTAGTTATTCACGGAGTGATTGGAGGATTTCTTTATATTTTTCAGTGAGTAAGGGCGGTTTTAGGAGAGCAAGCTGTCACCAGAGAATGGACTAATAAAAAATAATTATTTTTGTTTCTGATGGTGAATCGAGTAGCAAAAAACAGGGTTTGTTTGGGGAAGTTTGGAAATAAGTGAGATGAATGGGGTGAGAATAAAGAGTGGCTCTATTATTGGTTTTGGATAATCAGTTAGTGAATTTTACTTGTTTAGGGTAAGAGGTTGGAATGTGTCATTGGCGGACATGGCAACAGATTTTTTGTAGAAAAACTTTCAGGTATTATCTTGAATCACAATTAATTACATACAGGGAATGTATGAAGAACATAATTTTTCTAATTGCCTTAATCTTCGTGGGATATTCGGTAGTTGAATCGAACCCTAACCTCCTAAATGGCACGAAATCTGAAAGCTCTGCTAACGATCATGTTTTGTCGAACGCTTATGAAAATCAGCAAAGTGATATTCAGGTAACAGGGTCAGGCGTAGTAATCAGAAACCTTGAAGATGACTTAATAGGAAGCAGACACCAAAAGTTCATCGTTAGGCTCTCTTCAGGTCAGACTTTACTTATTTCTCACAATATCGATTTGGCCCCAAGGATTAATTCTTTGTATGAGGGAGATCGAATTGAATTTCATGGAGAGTACGAGTGGAATGCAAAAGGAGGTGTTGTTCATTGGACGCACCACGATCCTGCTGGGAGGCATGCAGATGGATGGATTAAGCATGATGGCACGATATATCAGTAGTAATGAGCTGGTGTGATCAGTCGCACACCAGCTAAGGTCCGCAAAGTGTAGGTGCGGAAGCTACAAACATTTCTAAGTGCTGACCGTTTTACCTAACCACTCACATAATCCCGCCGATGAATCTCATACTGTTTCATCTTGTTGTTAAGCGTTCTACGAGGCAGATCCAGTTCTTCGGTTACTGCCAGAATACTGCCTTTATGGCGTTTTAGGGCCTGCATTATGACCTGGCGTTCGAATGCGCCAATCCGGTCGGAAAGGCTTTGTACGGGTATCTCTTCGTGATCATCAACACCTTGTCCAAGAATCGCGCGGATTGTGCGGGAATCCGCCATGCCTAAGACATAACGTTCGGCGATATTGCGTAACTGACGCACGTTGCCCGGCCATTCATAATCCATCAACAAGGCAAGATCCTGTTCATCGGGTGTCTGGTATTCGCGCTCATATTGCAGAGCGGCTTTGCGGGCAAAAAACTCAAACAGCTGGGGGATATCTTCACGACGATGGCAAAGCTTGGGCAGGTGCAGTTCGACTACATTAAAGCGGTAGTATAGGTCTTCGCGAAAACGCCCTTCCTGAGAGGCTTCTGCCAGATTCTCTTTGGTTGCGGCGATGACCCATAGGTCCAGTTCGATCTCTTTGTTGGAGCCGACCCGTTCCAGCTTGCGTTCCTGTAATACCCGGAGCAGTTTGATCTGAAAGTTGATCGGCATGCTTTCGATCTCATCCAGAAACAG
>JBOEHA010000016.1:0-132667 GCA_050633685.1 Neptuniibacter sp.
CAACCTTATTCAGGACGGGTCACAGACATAAAAAAAGCCCCTAAGGGGCTTTTTATTTGTTCGCAAGCTTATGCGCCTTGCTCTTCTTTATGAAGATGTACGTCCATTTGTGGATAAGGAATACTGATACCTTCCTCATCAAAACGTAACTTCACGGCCTCAGTGGTATCCCACAGTACAGCCCAGTAATCCGCTGAATTAACCCAAGGGCGTACAACAAAGTTAACACTGCTGTCAGCCAGTTCGGAAACGGCAACTACTGGAGCAGGATCTTTTAAAACTCGCTCATCCGCTTCGATTATTTCGGTCAGTAACTGTTTAGCTTTACGGATATCATCGTCATAGCCAATTCCAAACACCATATCAACACGACGAGTATCGCGCGCAGAGTAGTTGGTAATTACGTCGCTATAAATAGCGCCGTTTGGAATGATCAGTTCACGGTTATCACCCGTACGCATGATGGTATTGAAAATCTGAATATGCTCTACAACACCAGCTTTACCAGCAACCTCTACAAAATCACCTTCACGGAAAGGCTTGAATACCACAAGCATCACGCCTGCAGCAAAGTTTTTCAGGGAATCCTGTAGCGACAAGCCAATAGCCAGACCGGCAGCACCTACCAGTGCAATCAATGAAGTCGTATCGACACCCAGATGATTCAGTGCGGCAATAATGACAACCAGCAGTAACAGCACATTAACTATCGATGAGACGAAGTTAACCAACATCTCCTCAACTTTAGCCTTGCGCAACAGTCTTTCCGTAAGTTTGACCAGTTGTTTTGCAACCCATTTACCAACGAAGAAAATCGCCAGTGCAATCGCAATATCAACTACCCAAGGAAAGACATAACTATCAAAGAAATTTTCCATAATGTTCCCCAAAAGGATTTGTCTAAAAAGAGCCTGATTAAAGCAGGAGAAAGCTTAACAGTTTCAGAACAATATATAACTAACTTGCCCCTGTTAAGAACAGAATATAATCCGTACAATATGACAATTTCCAGCATTCAAACAACTGTATCAATGAAAAAATTACTTCTCATCATCACATTTTTATTCGTTTCAACATCAGCCATAGCTGAAAAAGGCCATATTGCTGACGATGCCATGGTTTATGTACACAATGGCCCGAGCAACCAATACAGAATTATCACCCGTATTAAGAGTGGTACTGCGGTCGAAATTCTTAAACGTGACCCAAAATCCAAATACGTGCAGATCAGAATGCCTAAGGGCAAGATCGGCTGGGTGGAAAACACCTCAGTAGACCGGGGTGACAGTCTGTCCGTAAGGCTGCCAAAATTGCAAAGCAGCCTTGAACAGAGTCAGTCTCTTGTAAAACAGCAATCGATACAGATTGAGCAATTACAGGCTGAATCAAACTCGCTAAAAGAAGAAAACAGTTCTCTGACTCAAAATGTTGCGCAGCTACAAGCCACCATTAAAGAACTGAACTTTCAAATAGAATCCACTGACGAAAGTAATCTGATGCGCTGGTTTACCCACGGTGGCCTGGTCGCATTAGGCGGTGTCATTCTGGGACTCATTCTGCCTTATTTCCCTAAGCGCAGAAAACGTAAAGACGATTGGTTCTAAGCACACAGTCAGAATAAAAGCCGGGTTTTTACCCGGTTTTTTTATACTTGCAGCAAAATTTTTATAAATAAAATGAAGCTTTAATGACATTAATTATGCAATTATTTTTTCTTTAATATTCGTTCAAATTAAACATTAGGAAACCATAATTTATATATAAATCAGACAGTTAAATTACTGTACACTTTTTAACCAATCTGGATTAATACGCCATTCTATTGGGCTTAGGTGCGTATCAAATGCAGTTGTTGACAGAGTTATCCACAAACATTGGGGACAACCCCCAAAAGCCCTGATTTTCATATGGTTTAAACATTCTTTTGCAGTGCGGAATACTATTCACAATCCCTTCAAAACCGTTCCATTAAAAAAACCAATCGTAAAAATTAAGAGATCCAATTGGTCACAGGTTAAGGCTCCCTGTTCTAATGTACCCAGATAATGATTATGGAATTTTTTCTAAAGGGTAGAATATGAAACGTATAACGATTTTTGGACGTGAAGGTTGTGGCTTCTGCAAAAGAGCAAAAGAGCTTTGCGAAATGAAAGATCTTAACTTTATTTATATTGATATCCATAAAGAAGGCATTAGCAAAGCTGACCTGGAAAAAACTGTTGGCAAACCTGTAGACACGGTCCCTCAGGTTTTTCATGGCCAAGAACACATCGGAGGCTACACCGAACTGGCTGCTTTTCTGGAAGAGGCGACGGCCTAAGGCAGTTGATATCTGCTTCAGGTCAGTAAAACACTATCGATCGAGTATTACTGCAAGCGAAGCGTAGAGTAATTAACTCAACGTAGCTATACTGTAATCCAGTCAAAGCTGAAATATGCAGCTTAGGAGTACTTTATGATGATAATTCTGGCCCTTATCACTGTTGCTGTAGTTCTCGTAATGAGCTTTATCTGGGGCAACACATTTAAGCAAAAACCACAGCTCATTCGTATTGAAACTGAAGAAGAGCTGAGAAGACGTTATCGCAATCGACGCTAACTAAACACCGGTTAAGCAATGACCCAGCTATAGGCTGGGTTATTTTTGTTAGCCCCAAAGGCGCTCAACTAACCCTCCCGAACGTTCTGTCTTTCTCTCAATTGCCGCCTTTATCAACTGGCTTGGGGCGAATATCTCTAGAGATTTCCTGGCTCTGGTAATTGCTGTATACAGCAACTCACGACTTAACACTGGCAGATCATCAGCAGGCAGTAATAAGACAACTTCAGTGAATTCTGAGCCCTGACTCTTATGGATTGTCATAGCATAAACTGTGTCATGCTCAGGCAGCCTGCTTGGCAGATAAGAGCAAAGTTCACCGTTTTGCTGGAACCAGACCTTGAGTCGGCCGCTGTCATCCGGCAGAGTGATACCAATATCACCATTAAACAGATTCAGAGCGGCATCATTCTGGCTGATCATTACCGGCCTGCCGATATACCAGTTGCCCTCCTCCGGAACGAGACCTCTTGACTGCAGCCCCTCCCTGATCCGTTTGTTCAATCCGCCGACACCGTAAGGGCCCTCACGTAACGCACACAACAACTGAAAATCAGTGAGTTCTGAAAGAACCTCTTCAATGGCCAGACCCTCTCTGATTTTGCGGATCAGTTGAGTATAAAAGCTAATCGCTCGTTGCAGCATCTGTTCGTAGCTTTCACGATTTAAAGGCATCACGTTCAGATCTGAAAAACCCTGATTCACGACCTCAAGAAAGTTTCCACTATCCCCGGCATTAACGGCTCTGGCCAGAAACCCTATACCGCTATGCTCATCAAATCGGTAGCTTTTCCGTAACAGGCTGAGGCAGTCAGCTATTCCTGCCTGGGTGCTGCTATGCTTTGACTCTGCGGGCAGGCAGTTCAGGTGTTCCAACGCGTTGGTTTGTTGATCGGAATACAGCAGATCTCCTGACCAGCTGCAGATATCACCTAATACACTTCCCGCCTCAACAGACGCTAATTGATCACGATCCCCGAGCAAGACTAAACAAGCATTTTCTGGCAGCGCAGCCAGCAGTCTGGCCATCATTGGCAGATCAACCATTGAAGCCTCATCCAGAACAAGCATGTCCAGATGTAAAGGATTACTGCGATCATGACGAAATTTGATGCTGTTAGGTATGACTCCCAACAGGCGATGTAAGGTAGTCGCTTCGCCAGGAATAAGGTTCACCAGATCTTCGTCCAGATTAAGGCGTTCCTTAGCACTGCTAATGGATTCTGAAAGTCTGGCGGCGGCTTTACCCGTTGGAGCAGCAAGTTTGATCTGGGCCTTTTGTCCCTGAGCAAGTTTTTGCCGCAAGTAGAGCGCCAGTAACTTGATAACCGTTGTGGTTTTACCTGTTCCTGGGCCGCCACTGATCACAGCAAACCGTTTTTGTACGGCGATAGCAGCAGCAACTTTCTGCCAGTCAGTCTCGGTACTGCCAGTCAATGCTGGAAATAATTCATCCAGTGATTGGTGTAATTCTGCGTCATCTATCTCCGTTCGCTGCGCCCTTAATTGCACCTGTTCTGCAACTTCAACTTCGTATTGCCAATAGCGATACAGATAGAACCTCTGCTGATCAAGAATCAAAGGAGTAGGTTTTTCCCCATTACTCAGCAACTCTGGGTAGAGTTGAATATCCGACCAGTCATATTCCTCAATAACAGCTAACATTTCTGCTGGCCAATGCCCCGCAGGCTCTAATAAAAACCTGACTGGCAGGCATACATTACCCGCTGCAAGCTCATGACTGACCAGTGCTGCCAACAAGACATAAGAGTCCGGTAAAGCATCACCCTGAATGCCTGAGAACAACTTTGCAAACTGATGGTCAACGGCACGAATTAATCCCTGATCAGACCAGTTTTTGAGCGTTGCGAGAATCTGGTTTTCACTCATATCAATGGCTTTCCTTCCGCTGAAAAGAGTTCATCCATCTGTTCAATCAGAATTTGTGGCGGTCGGTAGCTGAAGACACCGGTATTTTTGCCACTGCTCATTCCCCGAAGAAACAGATAAAACACACCGCCAAAATGACGTTCATAGTCATAATTAGGAATCCTTTGACGTAATAACCGGTGCACAGCTAATGAATAGAGCAGGTATTGCAGATCATAACGATGTTCAACCATCGCCTGCTCCAGAGCTGTATTTTCATAGCACGCGTGGTCATAGCCCAGATGGTTGGATTTATAATCCAGCACGTAATACCGCTCACCATCCCGGAACAACAGATCAATAAAACCTTTCAGCATTCCTCGTAGAGGTTCGAATGCCAACGGGGCAGCTCGTGCTGAAAGAGGGTCATGTTGACGAATCAGGCTCTCCAACGCAGATACGGTCACCTGATCAGCCGCGAGCATGAATTCCATCTCTACGAGGCGATCCTTATCATTGATCTTCGCAAGCTGCATGCCCTGACCATCCAGATCACTGTTTAGAACATTTTGAATCAGGGTCTGAACAACCGGCAACCACTGCTCATCATAACCAGCAAGTTGTAATTGAGTTTGCAGTTGCTCGTGGTAAATATCATCTGAATAGCCACTGAAACTGATCTCTTCAAAAACCGAGTGTAAGAAAGTGCCGGCATTCGCTCCTTTGGGGAAGGTAAAGATATTAACGCCTTCTTTTGCGGACTCATCTACCACCAGCGTTCTTTCATCGACAACTTCAAGATCCAGACCGGGTAATTCCGTAACATGTCCGCCACTATGTCTGCTCAAGGCGGAATAACTGCTTACCCGCCAGTTTCGGTCTATGGTTCCTGAATATTCTTTGGCAGCTAATGGTCCCGGGGCCTGATCATCCAGAGCAAACATATCTTTCTGCGCGCCATGCTCAGGAGGAATTACAATCTCGATTGATTCTGCCTTTTGCTGCAATTCATTCAAGGACTGACCTAACTCTCTATCACCACTTAACAACAAATATCCAAGAGCACTGTCAGCCAGACGTGACTTTTTAGCATTGCCGATTTTCACATGGCTGATACCCACATAGCAGCTATAAACCGAACGAGTCAGAGCGACATACAGAAGCCGTAAGTCTTCAGCCAGACGCTCCTGTTCCGCTTTTTCTAAAGATTCATCCTGAGCTGCGATATCAAGCACGGTCGCCCCGTTGTCGGCATGATATAAAGCAGTTTTGCTTTCTTTACAGAGGCTGGAAAAAGGCAGGAAAACAATTGGATATTCCAGACCTTTGGACTTATGCACTGTAACTATTGTGACCAGATTACGTTCGCTCTCCAGCCTCAGTACCTGATCATCACTGTCACCGGACGGATTAGCGATCTGATCATTCAGCCACCGGTTCAAGCCGGTCATACCATCTATCTGTACAGATGCTTTCTGCAATAGCTCGCCAAGATGCAACAGATTGGTGAGAACTCTTTCTCCGTCTGGACGGCTAAGAATCTCTGCGGCCAGATTACGCTTATGCAACAGACGGGTAATCATCGGCAGTACGCCCTGTTTCAACCAGACATCCCGGTAATCCGAAAACTCAACCAGTACTGATTCCCAAAGGTTTTCATCGTAATTGAGTTGATCAAGTTGCTGCATATCCAGCTGAAGCAGGTCCGTTGCGAGAGCTGACTTTACAGCCCTTTCCTGTGATGGATCTTCAATCGCCTGCAACAGTAGAGCCAGATCCACGACAGTATCTGAACTGAAAACAGAATCACGATTACTCAGATAAACGCTGGGGTGCTCATACTGCAACAAGGCCCGTTTAATCTCATCGGCTTCATTACGGTCACGAACAAGGACAGCGATATCACTGCCAACTACTTTTTCACCTTTAATTGTGCCCCCCGACAACAGATGATCGATCTCCGCTGCGGTGGCTTTAGCATACTGCGCCAGATATTGGTTCCGGCTTAATGGTTCATCCTGCTCATTTAACCAGAAGGTCATGGCGGGTGCGGGATGATTCCGGAGCATAAGTTGCTGCTCCCCTTTCGCCGCTTTAACCGACTGAAAGGTTATGTCCTGGTCATAGATAAAGGGTGAACTGACCGACAGAAACAACTGATTTACCGCGTCGACCATAGGTCGGGTAGAACGCCAGTTAGTGTCCAGCGTATAAGTATCGGAAACTGAGCGCCGGGCCTGAATATAGGTGAAAATATCCGCACCACGGAAGGAATAGATCGCCTGCTTTGGATCACCAATCATAACCAATGAAGAGTTATAAGGGTCCACATAGAGTCTGGAAAATATGCCGTACTGTAATGGGTCTGTATCCTGAAACTCATCAATCATCGCAACCGGGAACTGCTTTCGGATGGCACGGGCCAGCATACCGCTTTTATCTCGCTCCAGAGCACCATAAAGGTTGCTGAGAAGGTCATCAAACGTCAGTGTTTGCAGACGCTGCTTAAGTTTATCTAAACGTTCAGATACCTCTTTAAACGCACGTGATAAGAGTATTTCTTTAACCGGAACATTGCTGTTCATCACCCCCTCTATTTGTTCAAACAGAGGGTGTTCAGGCACAGCGCTGCCTGTGGTTTTTTCAAACAGTACTGATCGAGAGAATCTTTGTAAAACAGACTGGAGTTTTTTATCTGGTTCGCGCTGCTCTGAAACTGCATATTGGTCGATCTGCTCCAGCCATTTAGTCAGACTGGCTTTGGAATAGGAGCGTTTGTTTACACCGGACTCCTGAATAAGGGCGAACAGATCATCTTCGTTTTGTAGCCAACTTTGCTTAAAGCTCAACAACACTTCCTGCCGTTGTTCATAGGCTTGCTGTAAATCCAGATGAGCCAGATCCGGCTGTAACTGTAATCCTGCCCGATTAAGAATGCCGCGCACGTCAAACAGCAGTTGTTCCGGGCTTTTCCAGCACTGTGATACGACTTCCACCAGCGGCGCACCCAATCCATAGATATTGCTGCGCCAGAAATCCAGAACTGCGCCGCGAATCAGTTCCAGATCATCCTGAGTTAATTCGTTATCAAACAGAGATCCACTTTCGAAGGCATGACGCTTCAACATGCGCTGACAAAAACCATGAATGGTAAAAATGGAGGCTTCGTCCATCTGGCGGGCGGCTTGTTCCAATAACTTTGCAGCTTTTACAGGGTCACTGCATTTGGATTTAATCGCCTTGAGCAGATCATCGTCATCAAATTCGGGATCAAGAAACGCCGATCGGGCATCAACTATTTTCTGCCTGATTCGATCTCTGAGTTCTTCCGTAGCCGCTTCAGTAAAAGTCACCACCAGAATCTGGTCTGGCCCCAGGGGTTTGTCAGTAATATCCCCCTGCCCCAGCAGCAAACGCAGATACAGCGCAGTAATCGTATAGGTTTTACCGGTGCCGGCACTGGCCTCGATCAGTTGCTGGCCCTGCAGTGGAAACGTCAAAGGCTCAAGGGTGTGCAGATTAGTCATCACCGCCCTCCTCCGCAAACGCCATTAATGGCTGGTAGACCGTTTGCGCCTGCTCCAGAAACTGCTCATAGAAAGTGTCGAAATCAGAAAAGCAGCGGCGAAAGTACAGATCACTCATCAGCCCCTGCTTAAAGGCGCTACCATAAAAAATGGCCTCGACTTTACCCGCTGCTTTTTCCGGGTCTTTATTCATTTGCACAAAGTATTCATGGGCACATGCGGCGTCAAAGGCTTGTGGTTGTGACATCCCCCTGACATAGAAATCAATCAGTTTACAAAGGAGTTCCTCTGCCTGCTCTTTAGGCACCGTGCGGAAATACACTTTGCCCGACAAACCCCGGAATACAGTATTGCGGCATGAGCCTCCGGCTGCACATATACAAAGATGAATAACCCAACTGGATAACCGATCACGTGCATTCACATCGGCCGGGCGGTAACTCAGGTAATGATCCGAATAGCAGTTATCCAGCCAACCCTGCAAACGCGTATCACCCAGTTGCAGATCAACCTCTACTCTTTGTGGTTCACCCTGCGCCAATGGCAGTATCTTTTCAGCCAGCACCTCACAATCGTGCCGGATACGCTGCAATGAATTTAAGCCCATTTGCCCGACAGGAAAGGTCCCCTCGGCAGCCATTCTTTGGTCGATCAGATCCAGACTTTCTCCTGCGAGAGCCGCTTCCAGATACTCCTGTTTGATCAGATAGGCAGTTAAACCATCCAGTGCAAAAGGTTCTTCGTCTTCCGCTTCTATATCATGACTGTAAAAATACACTTTCAGCCGTTGATTAAAGAAACTTCGGCAAGGAGATTTAAGAAATCCGATCAAAGCTGAAAGCTCAATCTGTTCCGGGATCTCTTCTGGCAGTGGTGAGGTAATGAATTGTCCAGCAACAGTATTATTCACACCTGCCGCTGGTAGCCACTCCTGAGCATAACTGAATAACTGTGTATTCTCCGCGTCAAAATAAGCTGGACTGAAAGCCGTGAGTGGATGTTGCAATACAAGTTTTTGCAAAAGATTCTGGCCGCTTTTCAGAGCAGTTTCTTCCTCATCTCCAGGAAGTACATAACCACTCTGAACATAATCCAGCAGTTCACTCACAAGAACCGATGGGATTTTTTCGCTGTTGTCTTTTACCGAGCGCCCGATAAAGCTGATGTACAACTTCTCTCTGGCCGATAACAAGGCTTCCAGAAACAGATAGCGGTCATCATCACGACGCGAACGATCTCCCCGGCGCGGATAATCATTCATCAGATCAAAACCAATCGGAGGAATACTGCGCGGGTAAGCACCATCATTCATTCCCAACAGGCAAACAACTTTGAAAGGGATTGAACGCATCGGCATAAGCGTACAGAAATTTACGGCACCCACCATAAAACGTTGGGAAGCACTCTGCTTATTGATCCCCTCGATCAGATAATTAGCAATGACAATTGGGGTCAATGGCTCGCTATAACCCGCATCCGAGAGTTGTTCATGCAAATTCTGAAGGGTTTGGCGAATCGCAGAGAGTGCTATTTCATCCTGTTCATCCGGAAGATAATACTGTTCCAATAATTGGTTAATTGCATCGATCCAGTCCGGCAACAGCATAGGTTGTTCAAAACGATTTTTAGTATGCTCCAGAAGATCTATAAAGTCGGCGAGTTTGCCCAACAACGCGGCATCCAGACCTTCTATTTCGGAATAGGGCGCAATCCCCTGCCACAGTTCGTCCTGCTCGCCCAAAGCATAACCCGCTAACATTCTCTTTAAGCCGAATCTCCAGCTGTTTTGTTCAAACAACGGCAACTGCCATAAATCTCTGTGGTCGGCATCCAACCCCCAACGGATATTTGTTTGGGATATCCATAATCGCAGCCGATGGAAATCATCCTCATTCAGACCCAGTCGATGCAGAACTGCAGGAACTTCCATCAACTCCAGAACATCCGAAACCGTAAAACGGCTGTCCTGTAATTTCAGCAATTTTTCAAAATTTAGCAGTAGAGGATTTTCCTGACTGCTGCTTCGGTCAGAAATTGAGTAGGGAATATAACGGCTGGCTGGAGCGTTGGAAAAAACAGCTTCAATGTAAGGAGCATATGACGCCACATCTGGCACCATGACGATTAAATCCCGTGGCTGTAATTCAGGCTGGCTGGAAAACATTTCCAGTAACTGATCATGCAGAATTTCCACTTCCCTCAGAGGGCTGTGGCAGCTTTGTAATACGAGAGAGTTATCTCCATCAATAACTGTATTTTTATGCTTGCTTGTTGAGGGGTCTTCCGGAAAACGCGCTGGGTTTTCCAGCTCCAGAATATCCTGTTGGACTGAGTTAAGCAGAGAGCCCCGTTCCGGTTCTGCAAAAGCTGTAACTTCTTCTATTCCGGACTCCTGCAACTGAAACAGATAATCCCTTCCCAACTTCCCCATCGAAGCCAGAAGTGGGTTACCTTCCGCATATTCAGAAAAATCCAGTTCAGTTTTAGCGAACCATTGTCTGTTAACTTTTGCGACCTGAGTCTGATCAACAATATCCCCCCAGTAATACTGACAAGGATTGGTGACCATAAGGTGGACATCTATGTTTTTGCCCAGCGCCTGCAAAGCCTGAATGAAATTATCGGGTAAGGCCGAAATACCAAAGACAAATAGTCGTTGCGGTAATCGCTTTAATTCTTTCCCTGAAGAAAGCACAGAGACAAAAGCCCCGAACATATTTGCCCGGTGCCAATGGGATTGTTTTCTAAGCTCTGTGTATGCTTTCAATTCGCGCCATAGAATTGGCTGCCAGGGGTGGCGACGTGCAGCCAGACCTCCGCCCTGCTCCCAATCGGCAATCCAGTCTGGTCTGTACACCAGGTACTGGTCAAAGATATCCGCTATTTTGTTACACAATTGGTATAGCCGATACTGGTCCCGGTCATCCTCAAGGTATTGCCGTAAGGGTGCAAACTCATCCTCACTCAACAACTCCGGCAAGATAAGCATTAGTTTCCATCCCATCGCCTCCTTGTTGAAGGCAGACCGGGCCGGAACATCATCCAGTGTTTCAGAAAAACATGACCATAGAAATGAGGCTGGGAGAGGGAAATCCACCGAAGCTGAGATGCCAGACGCAGAGGCCAGCTCCAACTTCAGCCATTGGGCCATGCCTGGGCTTTGTACAAGAATTTGTTCTGAAATAAAAGGATCTTCCAGAGGCGAGCGACGAATAAGCTCAACCAGTAGGTCCTTAAGCACCAAAAGTGAATTGGAGTGATAAACCTGAAACATCGGTTCCCTGACACAGATCGCTAAATCAGCTGACTACTTTACTCAACTACGCCATTTTTGTCAGAAAAACTTTGGCGGGTAAACCCTTTCAAATCAGTAAACATGCCAAGTCCCCAGCGGAGAATGGATTATGCTTTAAAAGGTTTTTGCAGGCCCTCTATGTGTGACCTTCTACCCCGGGGGACTCGTTTTCTAACGCAATATTGCCGAAACCTTCATCTTCAGACCAATAATCACGGCCCTGTTCTACTCGAACAACGCCTTTGAATCGGTTCTTAAGGTATTCAACAGCTTCCGGCAGTGAATCGATATCACAGAGAATTACTCCCCCTCGATCATTGTCGGTTGAAAACAGATAACTTTTCATTCTTCCTCCTGTGCGATGCGATCATTACACAGTGGAAGCCTTTAGGAAAGATTAAACCGATACAACACGGTTTTCCCCTTGATGTTTAGCTTTGTAGAGGGCTTCATCGGCACGACTCATAATAGATTCTACGCTGTCTCCAGACCTGTACTCTGTCACACCGATGCTGACGGTACTATTAATAACTTCTTCATCTTTAAGCCTAAATTGGTAGTTACTCAGACTTTCTCTGACGCGCTCAGCAACTATAAATGCCCCCTCGTAATCAGTGGAAGGCAATAAAATAGCAAACTCTTCACCACCATAGCGATAACCGGTATCTAATGTACGTAAAGAGGAACGCACCAGAGCCCCAAAGGTTTCGAGGACTTTATCTCCCATTAAATGACCATGGTTGTCATTGAGTTTTTTAAAATCATCCAGATCAAAAAAACAAATGGTAAATTTGTGGTTATAACGCCGGGAGGTTTCCAGAGCCTTTTCAAGCTCTGTATAGAAATGACGGGAATTATGCAAACCGGTGAGACTGTCGGTAATACTCAGCTCCTTATAGATACGTTCCCGTTCCATGAGCTCAAATTCCGCTTTTTTCCGAGCGCTAATATTCATCAGCGTCTCGATGGCACCGATGATTTCACCTTTTGAGTTTTTAATATTTGCCGCTGTAAAATGCAGCCACTCACCATTTTTACCGCAATCCGGGAAAAAATCCTCAGCTTCGTACGCTTCTGGAATTAATTCAGACTTCATATATTTATTGGTGTAATAGTGTTCCACATCCGCATCATGGCCACCTTCCAGAATCAAATCTGCAAGACAGGGCCTGGCGGAAGCATAAAAGGGGCGCCACTGATCTTTTGTACCAATCATTTCAGAACGATCAAGTCCACTCAAAGCTTCCATAGCACTGTTCCAATGCACAACCACATGATTTTTATCTAAAACAAAAGTGGCCAGAGCAATACGGTCAAACACCTGAACAAGAATTTCAGGATCTACAGAATCCAGAGTTAACTCAGTTATAGAGGAGGAAATTTGCTGATTATTATTTTTTATCATTGTAAGTAAGGTGCGCCATAACAACTTAAACAGAACGCGCTGAATGGAATTCCATATCCCAGAAAATACCTTTTACACAGCATATACATTCTAAATGTAGCTTAAAAAACAAAAACGGAAGGAATAAATCATTTTAATTTACAGCATGCCGATAAATTTATTATGGAAATAAGTGTAAGTGTATCAACTATCCGCCGTCCAGAAGGCGACAGGTTCGCAGCGATCCAACAATTTTCCTGATTTGAAACAGGCTACAGTACCTGGCGGAATTGGGTTCGCTTCAAGACCATAAATCAAATCATTACTAGACACCACTACAACATCTGTTTCATCTTCTACATTGATAGAAAGTCGGTGACCATCACCAAAAGTGACACTGTGTTCATGCAACTGATAAAAACATAAAGGTATGGTCTCCTCTTCACGCTTACTGCTGTATGCAAACAGGTAGTCACCATCCCAATAGGAAAAATTATGAGCACCTAACCGATCCAACCGTGCTCCATAATCTGAGATCAAAGCCAGTCTTGACTCATTATCCGGCCGACCTTCATGCCATAAGGTCAGCGTTCGCTCCAGCAGAACACAAAAAGCTCTCTCCTGATCTGAACATCCTACAGGCCAATGATGACCAATCGAATAAAGGTTGCGGTCATGGATTTCCGGTAGTTCACCCTGTTGAGTAAAGAAACAATGCCTACCCTTTAGGGGGCGGGAAAAGGGTTGTATATCAACAGCGTCTTGAGGTTCATCTTCATACAAAGCGAGACTAAAAACTTCTACGGGCTGCTCCTGCTTGCCAAGGAATTCCGCCAAAGCGCTGACATCTCCCTGCTGAGCGGTCCAGCGTTGATGATTCATTTCACTGATTGTACTCACCCCAAATGCTTTAACAGCCGTGTCATTCACCTCCAGTTTCACACCGATTGGAGACGATGCATAAACAGTGAGTATTTGTGGTAATCCGTTCATTTTCGCTATCCAGAAACAGTTACAGTTGATGAACTTTGTTTACTGCCTATAAAAAACATAACAGATAATGCCCAAAGTACCAGCGGAAGCATCATCCAATTCATCGCCTGCCAACCATAACTGGCCTCCAGCCACCCTGAAGACAGGGCTGAAACTGTCACCATACTAAACACTAAAAACTCATTTGCCGCCTGGGTTTTGGCTTTTTCAGAAGGCCTGTAACTGCTTGTAACCAGCTGAGTTGAACTGATAAACATAAAGTTCCAGCCGACTCCTAACACCAATAAAGCAGCCCAGAAATGCCATTCACTTGTTCCCGTCAGGTTGATACCGATACAAAGCAAAATGCAGATTGCCCCGGCAGTCATCACCCTGTATAGCCCAAACCTGACAATAAGGTTTCCCGTAAAAAAAGAGGGTAGAAACATGCCCAGTACATGCCACTCAATCACATGTGCGGCCTCAGCAAAGCTGTACCCACATCGGGCCATGGCAAGAGGAGTCGCCGTCATCAACAGATTCATCACCATATAACTCACCATCGCTACAACAACAGCAACAACGAAGATCGGTTGTTTGACAATTTCCAACAAAGGGCGCTGCTCTTCCTGCGTGTTTTCATGAGCGGCACTGGTTGGGAGGTCGGTAAAAAACAACATGACCAGAGCCAGACAATACAAACCCAGTAGTCCAACAAAAGCACCAGAAAACTGAGTTTCGCCAAACAGGTTCTGACTGTACACTGCCAATTGAGGACCCAATACTGCGGCTATTACTCCCCCCGCCATAACAAAAGAGATGGCTCTGCTTTTTTGGTCGTCAGGGCAGACTTCTACAGCGGCGAATCGGTACAGAGTTCCAAAGCCAATGCCGATACCCAGTAAAAAAGTGCCAAATGAAAACAGGTAAAACTGTTCTGTATTTAAGGCCTGTACACATACGACTGCACCCAGAATGCCTACGGTATTACCAAGATAAAAACCATTTTTCCGGCCAATACGTTTCATAATAAGGGACGCTGGAATCGTCGCAGACATTAGCCCTATAAACTGGGTGGCAACCGGAAATGTTGTTAAAGAAGGGTCATTGGTTAAACTCTGACCAATTAAAGCCACTACGGAAACCAACAGTACATTTCCGGTTGTTAAAAGTGCCTGACATACGGATAAAAGCAGTACATTTCTGTTCATTAAAGAGCTCCCTGCTGAGTTTTTCCGAAGCGCTTTTTATAATCACTTGGAGTTATCCCTATCCGGCGCAAAAAAATACGCCTTAGATTATCGCCGGAACCCATTCCGGTTCGCTGAGCCACCTGTTCATTATTAAGCGTTCCTTCTGTCAGTAGCTTCTGCGCCAGATCCAGACGACTGGATTCAAGGTATCTGGCAGGAGAGCATCCCATCTCCTTTTGAAAAAGTCGGAACAGGTGACGTTCGCTGATACAACAAATTTCCGCTAAGCGCTCAAGAGAAAGGTCTGAGGAGATATTACTTTCGATATAATTCACCGCTGCAGCAACCACCCCAGTGGCTTTGGATTGCGCCTGTAACTGATTACTGTATTGCGCCTGGCCGCCCGGTCGCTTCATAAAGACCACCAGTTCTTTTGCAACTTCCATGGAGATGGAGTGACCGTAATCTTCTTCAACTAACGCTAGCGCAAGATCAATGCCCGAAGTCACGCCTGCTGAGGTATAAAGATGACCCTGATTGATCCAGATAGCATCGGAGTCAACATCAATATCCTCATAACCTGCTGCTAGCTTGTCACAAGCACACCAATGAGTTGCCGCTTTTTTCCCGGTTAACAAACCCGCTTCAGCAAGAATAAAAGCGCCACTGCATACTGAAGCCAGTCGTCGGACCTTTCCAGCCTGTTGTTCAACCCAGGCAATGATATCGGCATCCTTTACAACGTCTTTCACTCCAAAACCACCGGCGAGAAACAGTGTGTCTATATCATTTGCATCACTGTAGATAGCATCCGGCATCAGGCGCATACCTGAATTGGTTTTAATTGGTGAGTTGTCTAGAGCTAGTATTTGAAGAACATAGGCCTGATGACCTAAAGCCTTATTAGCCGATGCAAAAACCTGCATCGGCCCAGTGACATCAAGTATCTGACAATTGCGATAAGCAAACGCTGCTATGGTTTTCACACGACACTCTCCAATGAAGGTTCAGGATGAGTATGGCGCGAAAGAAAAATGTCAGCAATGACATAAATCCGACAAATTCGGACGTTTAACTCATGAGACGGAAATAACGTCTATTTTGTTCGGTGTGAAATTTTGAACTGAGTTCGCAAGATCCGGTGCACTCTCCTCACGTACGGGGGTATCACTGCCCGGTACGATGCCATGAGGGTAGCCATGCTGTAAGCCTTTAAAGTTGAACAATTCAGTATCCGCAAGATGCGAGGGAACAACATGCTGCATTGAACGGAACATGGTTTCAATCCGCCCTGGAAAACGTTTATCCCAGTCTTGCAGCATCTCTTTGATCACCTGGCGCTGAAGGTTCTCCTGCGAGCCACAAAGATTACATGGGATGATCGGAAACTCTTTCAACTCTGCGTAGGCGGCAATATCTTTTTCACGGGCATAAGCCAACGGACGGATCACCATATTCTTGCCATCATCAGAAACCAGCTTTGGAGGCATTGATTTCAATTTTCCGCCATAGAACATATTCAGAAACAAGGTTTCCAATATGTCATCGCGGTGATGACCTAAAGCGATCTTGTTAGCACCAATCTCTTCGGCAAAGCCGTACAGTGAACCTCTTCTGAGACGTGAACAGAGTGCGCAGGTGGTTTTCCCCTCTGGTACAACCTCTTTCACAACAGAATAGGTATCTCTTTCCAGAATATGGAAAGGAACATCAATTGAAGAAAGGTATTCAGGCAAAACGTGCTCTGGGAAACCCGGCTGTTTCTGGTCCAGATTGACCGCGACCAATTCAAAGTTAACCGGTGCACTGCGCTGCAGATTCATCAGAATATCCAGCATCGCATAAGAATCCTTACCCCCAGAGAGACAGACCATAACCTTGTCGCCCTCTTCAACCATTTTGAAGTCTTCAATCGCACGACCCATTTCTCTTCTGAGTCGTTTCTGAAGTTTATTCATACGAGTTTTCAGTTTCTTCTGATCTGCAGAAATCTCGCTACCGGATTCAGGTGTTAATTTTTGGACACTCATGCTTTTTGAATTAGACTTGCCTAAAGTTAAGAGAGGCGCAATTATACTACATGCTATGTAGGCTTACACTTCAGCAAAGCACTTGCTCATCGCAGCCACCCATTTAGAGGAAATATATGAATTTTATATCCAGTTTTAAGAAGTGGTTAACAATCGTTTTGTTTCTGACCTTCGGGTCAATGGTGCAAGCCTCCCCCGTGCTCAAACTCCAGCTTCAGGGTGATTTTGAATTCAATTACGATCAGGTAAGACAGTCTCTGGAAGACCACCGTTTTTTTGTCGTTTTTGAACCTAATATTGGGAATTCTCTTTCACACTTTAAAGAACGTTGGGGCGACGATTACAATCGTAATGGTTTTGAAGAGATCCGTAGTCTCGTGTTTTGTAATCCGTGGTATGCCAATCAGGTAGTAAACAGAGACCCTGAAATGGCGGCATTGTGCCCGCTTTCAGTCACTCTTTTACATAAAGAAGGAGTCACACAATTGATGTTCCTGCGCCCTTCTCAGATACATCCCGAAAGTGCTGCTCAGGCGATACTTGAAGAGTTAGAAGTGGATATCGTTAAAGCTCTGAAAGCAACCGGCGCTCAGTAAACCAAGAACTTACTTACTCAACGATTAATGGCCAGTTGATCTCTTTTGCCGTTTTCGGCCCGACCACGACCTGAGTGAGATTATCAGGGATCAATGCGAAACTTTCTGACTGGAGCATTCTCCCTCCCATGATTTCTGCACGATATTGCGGATATAAAGGTTCCTGATAAGGGTCAGCAAAGCCTTCAGGCCAGACGGGCAAGTTTTGCAGGTTATACTTGTCCGATGCCCCCAATGTGTGAAGTATTTCATGTACTGTTACAAAATTATTCTGCGCCTGATAATCCACACTGGCAAAACCGTTTACTACACCGATCATCCCTTTCTGTAGACCCAATGAATGCTCAAGAACATGCGTGTTCTGTGTTGAAAACAAACGAAGATATATTTTTATATCCGGAGATGCCGGGAGGCTCCAGCTGTCATTTCCCCAAGCCCAGTATCGTAACTTAAGACTCCAGATCACACTTTCGAGAATACTTGCCTGCCGGGGTGGTTTGGGTGGCTGCCCTTCAACCTCTGGCGCCAGAAACACTTCCAAAGGTTTTTCCAGAATGACTCCATATAGGGAAGCTTCACGGGTGAAAAATCCCTCAATGTCATCAAAATGCTCATCCTGAAGGGCATTGATGAAAAGTTGCGTATCCGTTCTTTTATCCGCGTTAATAGGGTAAACAGCAACCCATAATGGTTCCTGCCAATCGGTAGTTCGTACCTTGGATAACCAGCTGTTCAGGATCACTACCAGTAATAAGAGAAGCAATAAAGCTAGTCGGAGTTGGCTAAAAAAACTGCGTTTGGCCACAGCTCTCCTTCCTTTAAAAAATACCCACGATTAACAGGTATCTTACTGCTTTTCCGATACAGATCATCAGAACACTGAGAAAAATATTTACCTTCAACCAACCCGCGACTAAACACAAAGGGTCTCCAATGATCGGCACCCATGACAGTATGAGTGAATATGGACCGTATTTATCGAGCCATTTCTGTGCACGTTGGTGTTGTGGTTTTTGTAAGGATTTTAAAGGGTAATAGCTGGCAATGACCCATCCCATAGCAAAGGTAAAGACACCACCTAAAGCATTGCCAGAAGTCACAGCAAGCCACAATGCCCAAACATTGTATTCACCAGTGGATAATTGCCAGGCCAGAAGCGCTTCAGAGCCACCCGGAAGGAGAGTTGCGGAGACAAACCCACTGACAAACAGCGCCAACAGGGTGCCTGTTTCTGCCACTACTGCTCCAACCCGGCTTTAATGCATCGAAGGACACCCATCTCATACACCCCTTCCAGAGCCTCGTAGACCGGTTTAATTGCTTGACCAAATTGCTCCTGGCATTCCAGCATAACTTGCTCAACGTTGGTAAATTCTTCTTCTGGCAGGACAATCACATCTGAGACTTGTAATTCACCATTGCGTATATATTGAGCCAAGTGACCATAAATCGCATTGATAGATAGATGTTGTTGACGGCTGATCTGTTCAACCGTCATTCCCGCTTTATAAAGCGTTAACGATTCTTCAGCTTGAGTATTTTCGACAGGTTTACCGATAGTCTCATGCTCTGAAATAACTTCGAGGAAGTCGGCACCATAGAGATCCAGCTTGCGCTCACCCACACCGTTCAGGCGTCTGAATTGTTGTGGAGTTTGTGGGCGGTACATCACCATCTCCATCAGGGTCGCATCATGAAAGATCACATATGGCGGCAGATCCTGCTCTTCTGATAAACGTTTACGCAGGGCCTTAAGATCATTCCAGAGAGCATGTTCATCTGCGGCCAGTTTGTTCTGCGGTACCTGATTTTTACGATAGGGGGTGCTCTGCCTTTGGTCCCTGCGTAACTGAATCGTTTCTTCACCCCTTAACAAAGGGCGGCATTTATCCGTAAGATGCAAAACGCCATGTTGATCTACATTCACCCCCAGCATCCCTCTGGCTACTAACTGCCGGAACACCGATCGCCATTGGTTCTTATCAAGCTCAGCACCAATGCCCCAGGTCGATAGCTTTTCATGCTGGTAACGTGTGGTTTTCTCATTGGATTTGCCGAGCAGAATATCAACAACGTGATTAACCCCGAAGCTCTGACCGGAACGATACACTGCGGAGATTGCTTTGCGGGCCGATTCTGTGCCGTCCCAAACAGGCACAGGCTCAAGGCAGGTATCACAATTGCCACAGGGTTCATGGTTCTTCTCACCAAAATAGCTCAACAAAACCTGCCGTCTACAACTGGTGATTTCACATAACCCAAGCATGGCTTCAAGCTTTTGCCTTTCGACAACCTTCTGCTCCTGAGGAGCCTGTGAGCTTTCGAGCATCTGCTGCAGAAACATTACATCCTGCAAGCCATAAACCATCCACGCATCTGCTGGTAGTCCATCCCTACCGGCCCTGCCCGTTTCCTGATAATAGGCCTCTATGCTTTTTGGCAGATCCAGATGTGCAACGAAGCGCACATTCGGCTTATCAATCCCCATCCCAAAAGCGATGGTCGCAACCATAATAATATTTTCTTCGGTAAGAAAACGGTGTTGGTGATGATGACGTAAATCAGGGCTTAAACCCGCATGATAAGGAAGCGCTTTAAACCCCTGTTCACATAACCACTCTGCAGTCGCCTCTACCCGCTTGCGGGAAAGACAATACACAATCCCGGAATCTTTTGGATGTTCATCATTTAGAAATTTAAGCAGTTGTTTTTTTGCACTGTCTTTCTGGCCTATACGATAACGTATATTCGGCCTGTCAAAACCCTGAATAAAACAGGTTGGATTACTCAGATCCAACCGCTCGACGATCTCCTGCTGCGTGCGTTTGTCTGCAGTAGCAGTCAGGGCAATCCGCGGGGCTCCGGGAAATAATGTACCCAGTTGATTAAGTTGCAGGTATTCAGGGCGAAAATCATGCCCCCACTGAGAAACACAATGAGCTTCATCAATGGCAAAAAGGGCGATCTCGCTCTGTCGCAATAGATGTAAGGTTCTTTCCTGCAACAAACGCTCGGGAGCAATATAAAGCAGATCCAGATCACCGGAACGCAATTGGTGTTCGGTTTCATTCAGCAGTGCAAAGTCCATTGACGAATTGAGGCAACCAGCACGGATTCCCCATTGTGACAATGCAGTTACCTGATCCTGCATCAGAGCGATCAAAGGCGAGATAACAATAGCCGTTCCAGAACGCATAAGGGCAGGCAATTGGTAGCACAGAGATTTACCGCCCCCCGTAGGTACGATAACCAGGGCATCCTTCCCTTCCAGCATATTTTCGATAACTGCAGCCTGAGGTTCACGAAATTGTTCGTAACCAAAGGTGTCCTGCAGGATTTTAAGTGCATTCTGAATCATCAGCGGATTATCCAGAATGCCGCTTAACTTGTCACATGAAATAGAAATTTCTTACACAGCTACTGCTAAAAAGAGCCAGTAAGGATAAAATCAGCGCATAAACCAGCTTTGGACATACACTGATGACTCTCACATCGCATAATGCTCTGACAGACGATGAACTAGACCAGCTCGAAGAATTTCTATACTCCGATCATGTATCCGAGGATTCTCTTGACCTGATCGGTGCTCATGGCCTGTTCTGTGCCCTGAATATCAGCCCGAATCCCCTAGAAGAATCAGACCTGCAAACTCTGTTGTTTGATACTGAACCGAAATGGGCTTCTGAGGATCAAAAACAGGCCATTACTGCACTACTTAATCGCTTATATGCAGATATCGGCGCTAACCTCTATAGCGATGGTGAGATTGAGCTGCCATGTGAACTTTCTCTGGACCCGGAAGAAGATGATGATATCTCTCCCCTTGCCTGGTGGTCGCAAGCGTTTATGGAAGGCGTTTTCACTCAGGAGGAGGCTTGGTTTAACAAAGGTACTGAACAGGATGTAGCAGAGATGCTGCTGCCGATCATGGTTGCTTCAGACCTGTTTGATGAAGACGATATCAACAAAATTCGCAACGATGAAAAACTCTGTGCCGAGATGTGTGGTCAAATCCCGGAGTTGTTGATTGATCTTTTCCTCTATTTCCATGCACCAGAGAAATAACGGGAACATTAAAAATGAGTAATAAAAAAAGGGCCATTGGCCCTTTTTTTATCTCAATAAGTCACCCGGGCGGTGCCTCCATGCGTTAAGACACGCACTCGATCCCCCGCCTGAAACATCGGACCATCCGCCACTTCCTGGACAATAGATATTACCCGGCCGCTACGCAAACGCACCGTAATTTCCTGCCCTTGGGTTCTTGTCAGGGCTTCTTCAGCATTTTTACCCGCGACGCCACCGGCAACAGCACCTAAAACAGTTGCTATATCTTTACCGCGACCACCGCCAATGTTACTGGCTGCGATACCACCTATAACAGCTCCAGCACCCGTACCTATTACACTGTTTGTACCCTCAAGCACCACAGGTATAGCCGATTCAACAACGCCATATTCAACATTTTGTACCTGCCGCGCTTCACTTCTTGAATAAGTTGTTCCGCTAAGGTTGCTGACACAACCGCTCAACATGACCGTCATTATCAAACCGACAGCAATAGTGAAACTTTTCATCTGACTTACCTCTTATCTGATCTTCAGCACCATATGACTGATCCATGCCCAGATCACTTCTTTTAACTTTCTATGCCAGGGGCGTTTTTCCCACTCTTCGTAGGTCACTTCCTGACAATGGTTCAGGTCGTTATGAAAAACCCGCGTCATCTCATGGACAACATCGGAATCATCCAGTTCGATATTTGCTTCAAGATTCCAGCGTAAGTTCCAGTGGTCAAGATTACAGGAACCCATTGATCCCCATTGATCCACGACCGACATCTTGGCATGCAGGAAACGAGGCTGATACTCATAAATTCTAACCCCGGATCTCAACAACCTCCGGTAATAACGCTTTGAAGCATGAAAGACCCAGGGTTGATCGGTGTATGGACCGGCTATGATCAATCGCACATCCACACCTCTTTGAGCAGCCCTTCTTAAAGCATAGCGCATCGAAAATGAGGGCAGAAAATAGGCGGTCATTAACCAGACCTTATCATCGGCACTGTTCACACGGTTCAGAAAACTGGCTTTAATATCCTGCTGATAAAAGCCCTGTACCGTTCTCACTCGAATACGCGTATCGCCTTTTTTCTCCAGAGTACCTCCAGAGGAAAGAACCTGCGCTGTACAACGTTGCCATAGCTGGTTATACATATTGACCAGATCCGTCACTACTGGACCTTTGATCCGGGCCATCAATTCATGCCAGGGGCAACCCTGCTCTTCCGCTAACAAGTATACATCGCTTAACCCTGTACCTCCGATGAACGCAACCTTCTGGTCAACAACCAGCAATTTACGATGATCACGCGCCAGATTTCGGGTGAATTTACTTAAGTGAAGAGGGTTATAAACAACGATTTCTACCCCTGCGGCTTCAAGCAGAGAGCGATCTGCCCGGGAAAACTTATACGAACCATAGCCATCAATGATCAGCTTGACCATAACCCCGCGACGGGCCGCCTGGATAAGTTCGTCCATAAATTTACCGGCCACGACCCCGGAGGTTACAAAATAAAACTCCAAGAGAAGGCTGTAACGGGCTTTACGAATTTCATCCAGCATTACTGGGAAAAAATTCTCACCATCCACCATCAGTTCGAACTGATTACCATCTCTCCAGGGGTATTGCTTTCGCATGTTCAGTACCAGGCAAAGCCTTACTGATACTCACCGTAAAGCCTTGCGTATAAACCATTACTATTGATCAATTCATCATGACCGCCCTGTTCACATATTTTTCCATCTTCAAATACGTAAACATGATCGGCCTGTTTGACTGCACTTAATCTGTGAGCAACGATGATGGTGGTTCTTCCCTCAAGGAAGGTTTGTAAGGCTTGATGTAACGCCTGTTCCGTTTCAGTATCCAGAGCAGAAGTTGCTTCATCCAAAATCACCACTTTAGGGTCACTCAACACCATTCTAGCAACAGCAAGGCGCTGACGCTGACCACCGGAAAGGCGTATCCCCTGGCGGCCAACCATCGTATCCAGATCTTTTTCCTGCTCTTTTATGAATTCTGATAACTGAGCCACCTCCAGGGCTTGCCAAAGCTCGTTGTCATCAAAATCGCGCCCCATCATCAAGTTGCTGCGGACAGTGCCATTAAACAACACTGGGTGTTGCAATACGGTTTCAACATGATCCCTAATGCAGGATAAACCAATTTTTTTTACCGATACGCCATCAAAATAGATCTCTCCGGTTTCTGCAGGATATAAACCCAGCAAAACCTGCACAAGCGTTGATTTACCACCGCCGCTGGCTCCAACTAAAGCAATTTTCTGTCCTGCTGGGATGTCCAAAGATACACCTTTGAGCACCTCCTGCCCGACCCCATAAGCGAAATGAATGTTATCCATGCGCACAGACACCGTTTTTTTGTTCGTAAACGGATTTTGTTCATGGGGATATTGTGGTTCTTCACGCACATCCATCAGATTATTGATACGAGCCAAGGCTGCTTTGGCACCAAACCAGCTGTACTGCATCCCTAATATCTCTTGTACAGGCCCCATCATGAACCAGAGATATCCGAACACGGCCATCATTTCACCGATGGAAAGGTCCGAGAAAACAACCATCAACATCGATAATGCTCTGAACAGGTCAACCCCAACCATAAAGATTAAAAAACTGAAGCGGTTGGCTGCATCACTTTTCCACTCGAAAGCAGTAGATCGGTCACGGACATCACGGGCACTGTGTATCAGACGCGAAAGGTAATGCTGCTCGCGGTTACTGGCACGGATCTGTTGAATCCCATCCAGAGTTTCACTCAACGCAGCCTGGAACAGTTCAAAGGCTTTATTCTCTTTGCCTTTAAGTTGTTTAACTTTTTTACCAACCGCAGTGGTGAAATAGATCACTACCGGATTCAGAAAAAGAATGAATAAAGCTAACTGCCAGTGCATCCATAACAGGATGATGGCAGTACCCGTGATTGACAGTGAAGCTATCAACAAACGACTCAAAGAACTCCCGAGAAAACGGTCGATTGTGTCAAGATCAGTGACAAAGTGAGAAGCCACGGTGCCGCTTCCCAGGGTTTCATATTCTGCCATTGATATTTTTCTCAGACGCTCCAGCAAACCCTTGCGAATACGGTAAGTCACATCTTTAGAAATGATCGTGAATTGTCTTGCCTGCCATACATTCAATAACAGTGAAAAAATACGCAAGACTACAGTAAGCAGTAAAATGGCAGAGATATAAAAAACCGGCCCATGCCAGGCCTCAGGAAAAAGTGGGTTCAGTGTTTCGACAATGAATCCTGGTTGCTCCAGAAGTACTTCATCCACAAGCAGCGGCATAAACAATGGCAGGGGCACAGAAGCCAGTGCGGCTATAAAAGCAATTATATTGGCTTTTATAAGCTCTTTTCGGTGCTCCATCGCTACTTCAAAAATGTACTTCCAGGTGTATTTCATACAGGATCCTAAATACTTTGAACTACATGATTATACGCGTACTGTAAAAAATCGGACGCAAAAAAACCCGCATAAAGCGGGCTTTTAAAGAACCTGTTTTTACTTAAACCTTAAGCATTGAGTACAGTTCATCCTTCAACTGGAGGCGTTTCATCTTCACCTCTTCTTCAGTCCGGGTACAGACAGGCTCAATTTCTGCTTCCATTTTCTCAACTGTTTTTGTCACTTCATGATATTCATCAAACAGACGGGAAAAACGTGCATCCTGCATTTTCATTTCACGGATGCGTTCACGATGTTCTGGAAATTCATGAATAAGATCATGATGCTCATTAATCATTTTGTACCCCTTAGACATTTATCTTTCTACTGGTTTCAGTCTCCTCCTGAGAGGGAAAGAAAACATTGACGAGCATCAAAAGCAAACGCTCATTATCCAAAAATCAGGGGTAAATTAAGATAGTGCTACCTGAAGAATAAGAACAGGCAGGAACACACTACAGGTCTTGAGAAATTTATTGAATCAAGGGGAAGAAAAGAGGTTTTAGCCTAGTTTTGTGAGCCCGCAGCCGTCATATGCAGAGAAGCTTCCTTTTGTACCAAATCATTACGGGATTCCGCCAAATAGGAATATGCATCCAACTTATCTATGACATCAATCTTACCTAACTTTTCGGGACCGTATTTTTTCACAATCGCTATTCGGATCGCACGTCTTTCAACACACTCACTGAAAAGCCTGTCAGCATCGAAATTTTTCAGTTCCACTCCGTAGGCAAGCTCTTGACAATCATTCGCAGAGTCAACCTGCTGTTCAATAGCCTTAGCTACTAGAGCATCTTCTGCTGTCACGATAGAACTTACCGATAAAAGCATAATTCCAAAAACTGTTTTCGCTGCACTAGTGCTCATTTTTGCTCATGTTTCCTTCAGGACTTATAGAAGGTTATGTAGTAACCGTAGCTTGAGTGACAGTATTATTAATTGTGTCAGCTTTGACAATAGATAAGCTCAATTTTTAAACACTTACTTATTACAGAAAAGCATTATCGAGGTTATCTCTTTTTGCTTAGTGCATTTAAGTGTGCAGAAAAACCATTCATAAGCGGACTATTTGTCCGCTTTGGACCCACCCATACATTTTGGCGAGGCGGCTACTGATCCAGCTCGATCCTGCCATTCCTTAATGGTAAAAAGATGCATAGAAAGAGCGTGAATAGGATTTTGCATCTCCTGCGACAAAAGCCCGTAAATCATCTGATGACGCTGCACCAGGCGTTTGCCACCAAAATCATCAGATACCAACGTGACTTTAAAGTGGGTATCCATAGCTGGCCCTGAATGCATATGGCTTTCGTTTTCGATATTCAAGTGTTCTATTGCCAACCCATCTTGCAGTTTTGTCTGAATAACATTTTCAATGGTCATTTATTTTGCTCTTTTTAGCCTTGTCAGTTTTACCCATCGCAAGCGCCAGGAAGTGTTTGTGAATCTTACGTGTGATAAACGCAACTAAACCGATGACTACCGGGACAGAAATACCCAGAACCAAGTCTTTATTAACATCCACGCCACTATTATACAGAGCATCCAACAGATATTTGATCAGGCCAATGCTGTAGTAGCTAATTGCGGCTACAGATAATCCTTCTACTGTATGCTGCATCATCAACTGAACCTTGGAACGTTTATCCATTGATGCCAGAAGTTCCTGATTTTGCGACTGTATCGAAAGCTCCACACGGGTACGCATCATATCTGCAACGCGGTCTATTCGCCTTGAAAGGTCTTCCAGACGTTTACTTATCGCTTCACATGTTCTGACAGCCGGTGTTAAACGTCGGGTCATAAACTCGGTGATCGTTAAGTGGCCTGAAACTTCATCTTCCTTAAGCTCTTCCAGACGTTTTATAACCAATTCATGGTAGGCGTAGGTGGCGCTGAAACGGAATGTTGCTCTAGCCCGGCAATCTTCCACCCAGGATGCCATGTCGGTCAATTTCGCCAGCAGTTCAGTTTCATCCACATTCTCTTCATGGGCGAGATGGTCTGTAATATCCGCCAGTTTTTGATCCATTTTTGCGAGCGTCGGATTAATATCTCTCGCTACCGGCAAAGATAACAAAGCCATAATGCGATAAGTTTCTATCTCCATTAAACGTTGTGTCAATCGACCCAACTGGCTGTCACTCATCTGTTTGTTATACATAAGGAAGCGGCCAAAACCGTCACTGTGTATCTGGAAAGTCGTCCAGACCCGGGCATCACCATCCTGTGGGCTACTGCCTACCAAGCGCATCCCTTCAAAAAAGCGTTTTACCAATGGAAGATTCAGTTCATGGGTCTGCCGCGCATCCTCTATTCCCACATGAAATGCTGAGATCACAACACCTGGAATTTTTTTGAGCCACTCCTCGGGGACAGGAGTCAAACCTGTCACCTCAAACGGATTACCACCTTGTTCAATATCAGTGTTGATAAAGGTGTAAGTCGCAAACTCCATATGTTTTTCACGGCGCACTCTCAACTTTCCGAAATCTACGTGATAACACAGTTCATCATGCTCAGGGGGCATTACACCAAAATGTTGGTATAGCTCTTTTAGGTGTTCAAATTGTTTAACACTCTCATCCGGTGTGCACATCACAGCCAGATGGGTCACCCGAGCCGGACTTGGGATGATCTGGAAAGGCCTGGAATGCAGTTCACCATACAAACTTTCTCGCATCGGGTGCATCTGCAAGCCAAAAGAATTATCACTGTGCCCCATTGATATATCTCCGTAATAACCAAGTCCGTAAATACTTAATACTCATCCAATGCAGCCATCATAAGCGGCTGTTCACTTAGATCTAACGCAATGATCTGATGGTGCACATCAAACCATTGCCGAAATAATTCATAGCTAAGCTCATGGGGCCAAAAATCGCCCAACTCATCCCATGCGGATAACTCGTTATGAAATATCTTCAACCATTGGGAAGACAGAGCATCATTAAAATCAGATTCATTAATCACCTCATCTATCAGGTAGACCGTCCCCTCTTTTCGCTGCTCCTCAAGGGTGAGATGCTGATGCAAACCATCGGCATCAACATTGAGTTTGTTAGTCCAGTCAGCGAACGGCTGTCGCGGTAACACAACAAACGCTGAACGGTTGAGCAGTTTCATAATCCATACCCTTTGCTATAAGCTATAATCCGAAGCCCGAATAAACGGAACAAAAAAGCAGTGTACACGGTAAAATAATAAAACTTTAGTCTACCGTAAATATTCAGTTCTACTGACCAGTAACCTTAAGGCAACTTAGTGATCATACCTGTATTAACTTCACTTAATACCCGCGAGCAGTGGATGGCTTTCTGTCGCAGGGAAACAGCCTACTGCTTTATAGAATCACCAGAGTGCCTGCTGGACTTCCAATCCACATTTTTAAAAATAACCTTACTGCCAAAAGACACTATTGTTCAGGACAGTATCAAATACAGTCTGGGTTCGCGAAGCAGTATGGAACCCGTATGGCGATTGATAAAAGCCTGCAACTGGGACTTACAGGCCATTATTGCAGGTATTGAAAAGATGGACTTCAGTAGCAACGTGAGGGACAACTCGCTGCTGAAGGTGCACACGGATCTTTCAGCCCGGAAATTTTTCAGTCGTGAGCGCTGTGTGGTAGCTCCGCAATCTATTGGTCTTCTGGAACCACTATCAGCCCTACCGGAAATATGGGATCGTCACACCCTGAACAGAATGATAAGCCATGGCCAATACACGTCCCTGCAAAATGAAATGAAAGCATTACCCGGTTCAAAACGGGCAGGCGGCATTCCTGCCCCGAGTCAAGATGAAATATGCATGATTCTGTTGGACCCAATTGAACAATGTATTGGGCAGATGCATAAGGGCCGTTTACATGTTTTTCGCGGCAAACAACCTTTTATCAGTTTAATACCTGACATCCAATGGCCTAAACCCAGGTTAAAAAAATAAACTGAGCAGTAAACTGTTCACCTACGCTTAGATTGAGACCTTATTTAAGATCATAAGCACAGCGAAACCCTATAGAGCCATAAATTGAGCGCCCACTCATAGGCGGTTTAACATTTCGGAATGAACTTCTGAGATTGTTGACGTTTTCATCCCAGGAACCGCCACGAACAACCCTTTGTCGACCTTGGTTCGGTCCATACAGGTCGCCATTTGCATATCGTTGCAACGCATCTTTCGCATACCAGTTCATGGTCCATTCTCCAGCATTGCCATGCATATCAAACAGTCCATAAGCATTCGCCTGCCGACTCCCTCTTGGCCAGGTACGATCTTCTCCACAGCCATCGGGTTCATCTGCTACAGACCCCATAGTGACACCGTCATCCAGAATTGCGTGTTTACAACTGACCACTTCACCCCAAGGATATCGACTTAAACTGTTGGCCCGTGCAGCTTTTTCCCATTCAGCTTCATAAGGAAGACGCCCGCCCTGCCAACTGCAGTAATCTAGTGCTTCTTGCCAGTCAACACAGTTTGCTGGGTGCTCACCTCTGTCTTCCGCTCCGACATTACAGTATTTGTTTCTTTGATGATCTTTTGGGCGCTGACATTTACCTGCCCCAATACAAGCCATATATTCTTTTACTGATACTTCGTGACTGTCCATCATAAAAGCAGGCACGGAAACACTCACCCCACCCGAGGTCCCTTCATCATTTTCACAGGCAGTATCTCCAACAGAGCAGCCCATTTGGAAAGGGCCGGCATCTATCAAAACTTTTTCAGCTGCTGCAACCCCACTTGTGACGGCCCCCGTAATCACAACAAACACAAAGCCATGTAGTTTAGTCATATCCATTACTCCCGTTATGTTTGTCCTGCTTACTCTTTGGAACGCTATATTGCTCAGGCAGCTGTTCACAGGTGTTTTAGAATAGAGTACGGTTCAAGTAAATAGTTTCAGTAACAGGTAGTTTATTCGTGAAAATAGCGACATTTTCTTTTCATGGTAAAACCGGCGTAGGGCTGGTGGAAAATAATTTAGTCACCCCAGGCTGGCTGAACCCTGATTTACCCCAAGAGATGAAACTATTGCTCGAAGCCGGCCAGGAAGCGCAAAAGAAGTTAATCCAGCTTCAAGGCAAAGGAGATATTCCGCTGGCTGAGGTAACCTTATTAGCTCCTGTGCAAAACCCACAAAAATTCCTGGGCGTAGGCCTGAATTACGCCGATCACATTGCGGAAACCGGGCTTGAAACGCCCAGTTTTCCGACCATATTTAACAAACAAAGTAGCTGCATTGTAGGTCCTGAAGCTGCAATACATCGGCCTAAAGTTTCCGAAAAGCTGGACTACGAAGGTGAACTGGCTTTGGTTATTGGAAAGCAATGCAGACATGTTCCTAAAGAGAAAGCAGCAGAGGTGATTGCGGGTTTTACCATCGTTAATGATGTTTCTGTCCGTGACTGGCAGGTTAAATCTCCTACATGGACGCTGGGAAAGTCATTCGATACACACGGCCCTATGGGGCCCTGGATTGTTACCTCCGATGAGATAGATCCCCACAATCTTGAGCTTAAAACCTGGGTTAACGATGAACTGCGTCAACACTCGAACACCCGGCACCTGATCTTTGACTGTTACCAACTGGTTGAAACCCTATCAACCGTCTGCACCCTCTATCCCGGTGATGTGATTGCCACTGGCACATGCTCTGGCGTGGGTGTAAAGATGAAACCTCGTGGTTATTTGAAGGAAGGTGATCGTGTAACGGTGGAGATTGAACATCTCGGTAGTTTGAGTAACCCGGTCATTGCTGAACCTGATACGCAGTTGTATTAGGGTGTCGCTTTTTCCTGAATAGCACAGCAATGATGTCGCCGATTAACTACCTTTTAAGCCTTTGATTTTATTGACAAAGACTATTTAATAACCAAGTTCTGTCTCCAATAAGAGACAGTTTTAACCTGAAAAATTCGCTTATCTCAGGCGCGTAGATGAAAGCCCCTTAAAAAACCAACTAACCCATTGTTTTATATATATTTATAAAACATGGCACAGCTCTTGTTATTACCTTAATGAATTTAAAGATTTCCCCCAATTTTAAAGCCATTAGGAGAACACAATGAATTTAAACCTTGTTGCATGTGCTGCAGTAATTGTTATGACTTCATCCAATGTATTTGCAAATGAAGCTACGCCGGTTGAAGCACCACAATCAAAAGCAGAAATCATCAGCGAAACCGAGTCAAAAACACCGCGTATTTTCGAACAACTGGATAAAAACCAGGATGGTAAAGTTAGCCAGCAGGAAGCTCAGGTTTCCCCTGCTCTGGTAAAAGGTTTTGAGAAAATCGACTCTAACAAAGACGGTTTCCTGAGCCTGGATGAGTTTTCTCAACTACAGGTTGAAGCGACTCAGGCACGTAAATACGTAGTTCTGGCAGCTTTACAGGCTCTTTAAAGCCTTAAAAGCTGGTTAAAACAGAGCATCCTAAACCATTTCAAGCCGCCCGCTCTGTTTTAACATGGCCAGAAGTTAATGCTTCTGGCCTTAACTTTATTGCAATTGAGGATCACTGATCGTGAATACCATGAAACTGACATTTAAGAGATAATAGATAGATTGTGGTTTCTAAGTTGTCCAATTAATGCCTAAGCAAACCCGCCAACCATGGCGCTTAAGCTCACTCAAACAATTAGTATTGCTCTCTTTTCTGGTTGTAGTAACGCCATTTGGCATACTGATTTTTTACGCTACTGATGCTCTTGTAGAACAGTCGGCACAGGGGCGTGTGCTCGCACAACAAGCATTGGAAGTTACCCGCAGGGGACAGCAGCTTGAACAGTTAGCCGAAGACATCACCCGTTCAGCCAGACAGTATCAGGTTATTGCCAAACCTGAGATCAAACAACGTCTGGAGCAATTTGTTCAAGAGTATAAGCAGCAACTGACAGTCCATAGCTTTATCCTGCCAAGTGATGGTAACCGCAGAGCCATAACAACCTTACTGGACTCCATAGAAAAAACTGAGGTCCATGAAGACAGTTCCCTCTTAAGCTTTACCCGAACACTGAATCAACAAATTGATTTAATTCTTGATCGTCGCTTACAAGCCCTGAATGAAACAGCACAGCAAACACAGGCTCAACTCAGCTCACTAGCCATTTTACTGCTGACAATAGAAGCGTTACTGATTCTGTTTTTCAGCCTTACCATCACCCGCCCGGTAAAAAGAGTGGCGGCCCGTATCAGAGCGCTTGGAACAGGCGAGGAATACTCCGGTGCGAAAGTCGGCGGGCCGGATGAGTTAATACACATTGACCAGCAGCTGGATTGGCTCACAGAACGACTGGCTGAAGTTGAAAATGAGAAACAGCGTTTTCTACGGCATATGTCCCATGAGCTAAAAACCCCTCTGACGACACTTCGTGAAGGTTCCGATCTATTGGCGGACCAGATCACTGGTGAGCTAAATGAGAACCAGATGGAAATTGCACTGTTGCTGCAAAAAAACTCACGTGAACTGCAAACACTCATTGAACAACTGCTGGATTACAGTCGTCTGAGCCAACATGAACCTGTAACGATGCAGACAGTACAACTGCGTTCAATACTCACAGAATCTCTGGAACCCTATAAGCTTTTGTTGGAACAAAAAGATATCCGTGTTTCACTTCCACAAAGCGATGCCAGTTTTTATACCGACCGGGCAATGTTGATTAGGATATTAAGTAACCTGGTATCAAATGCCGCTCTTTATGGATCAGAATCGGGCAGACTTGTCATCATTTGTAAGTCAGATTCGGAGCACGTGCATATTGATATTACCAATGATGGCCCCACCATACCCAAGGCAGACCTTCCCCATCTTTTTGAACCGTTCTTTCAAGGGCATAACCGCCGTAAGGGACCGGTAAAAGGCTCAGGCATTGGCCTAAGTATTGTCCGTGATGCAGCTGAATCAATTAGTGCAAAGGTCGAACTTGTACTGAATATAAACAACCGGGTTGGATTCCGTATTTATCTTCCTCAGCATGGAGAAACTGATCATGATTAAGTACCTGGGTATTGTATTAATACTCCTGCTGCAAGGCTGCCAGATTCAGGGAGTCACTCCACCCCTCACGACACCCAAACCTTCTTGTGAAATAGGTACGCAAGCCCTGTTTCGAATGCAGAGTATAGAAAAGCGTTTTCTGAAATCACCGGAGAAACGCAGTAGCCTGCTTAAAAGCGCAATCGATAATAAAGACCGGGCACTGATCGCCCTGCTTATGTCCTCTCCCTACGCATCCACTGAACAGCTGCAACAGGCAAAACGTCACTATGCAAAGCTGAAGTTAAATATCAAAGATGATTGTGCAGGTGATAAATACCTAGACCTAAGAAATCAACACACCTCTGCTCTGCTATGGCTACGCGCTGAACAGGATAAACTGGCGCAAAAAAACCAGTCTTTACAGATTAAAATCGATGCCCTGACCCAAATAGAATCTGACCTTAACCAACAGCGTGAGGATAACTGATGAATCCGCATATCCTGCTGGTTGATGATGATATTTCGCTGCTTAAACTCTTATCCATGCGACTGGAAGCCAGTGGTTATAAGATCAGCTGCGCGGAAAGCGCTGAAGCGGCATTAAAGTTGTTGGATGACAAGATCGATCTACTGTTAACTGATCTGAGAATGGAAGGCATGGATGGTATGGCTCTGTTCGCGAGGGCTCAGCAACAATACCCACAACTGCCGGTGGTCATCATTACCGCACACGGTTCAATCCCCGAAGCTGTAACCGCCACTCAGAAAGGTGTGTTCGGATTTCTAACCAAACCGATTGACCGCGAACAGTTGATGTTGACCCTGCAATCAGCCCTTTCAGGAACCAGTCGTTCCGAAGGCGATTGGCGTAAAAACATCATCAGCCGCAGTCAGATTATGGAAGGTATTCTCAGCGAAGCGGAACAGATCGCCAGCTCGGATGTCAGCGTTCTGATAACTGGCCCAAGCGGAAGTGGTAAAGAGCTTCTGGCACAAGCGATCCATAATGCCAGCCCCAGAAATAAGAAACCTTTTATTGCGATTAACTGTGGTGCTTTACCCGAACAGCTGCTGGAATCTGAACTTTTCGGCCACAGCAAAGGCGCGTTCACCGGAGCGGTCAGTCGTCACGATGGTTTATTTCAGGCAGCTAATGGCGGCACATTATTTCTGGATGAAATTGGCGATATGCCATCCGCTCTGCAAGTAAAATTACTGCGAGTATTACAGGAGCGCCAAATCCGACCTGTTGGCAGCACTGAAACGATTCCTGTGGATGTCCGGGTCATCTCAGCTACGCACCGCAACCTTGAGCAGGCTATGCTGGAGAACCAATTCCGCGAGGATCTTTTTTACCGCCTTAACGTGGTCAACCTTCACCTACCACCTCTGGCAGAACGACCTGAAGATATTCCTCCCTTAGCCAGACACTTTGTTGAACAGGCAGCCAGCCGCCATAACCCTAAGGTTAAAAGCATTTCCAGCTCAGCCTTGCAGCTTCTGGCGCAGTCTGCATGGCCTGGAAATGTCCGGCAGTTGGAAAATGTGATCGAAAAGGTTACAGCGTTGAGTAATACACCTATCATCTCTGATGCCGCTATTAATCGGGCGCTGACAAATCAGGATGAGATTATTCCGAATTTCAATGAGGCCAGAGCCGAGTTTGAAAGTCGTTATCTGATTAAGGTATTACAAATTACGGAAGGTAATGTCAGCCAGGCAGCTCAGATTGCGGGGCGAAATCGTACCGATTTTTATAAGCTTCTGAAAAAACACAACCTGGAAGCCGCACAGTACAAAACTAAAGCGGTTTAATTGATAGCCTTAAGAGTAATCATCCGGAAGCTCGATACCGAAAGCATTTGCTTCGATCTGCGCCTGTTTCTGGAAACGGGCACGCACTTGGCTGCCTTTAGGTTTTGTGAGGTAAAACAACCATTTGCTTGCGATTTCCGGCTTCAGGTTTTGTTCTTCTCCCCAGGCCTGGATAAAAGTAAACAACGTATTATCGCTCTTATCCGGGAGCGCTACAGGCACTGGATTCGAGAGTTCTTCTCCCTGACGAATCCGACGACAGATCACCTCATAGTTATAGCGAAAGTCTGGGAAAACATCAGGCTCATCTTCAGTTCGCAAACGGAACCAACCCGTCGCTTTACCCGCATGGTAGATAGCTGGATGAGTCCACTGATAAGTAGAAGCATGATCTGCATTCAAACACGCTTCTTCGTAAGCATGTTTTGCCGTAGGCAGACCATGATCACCAGTAAGGTTACGTAATACCTTCAGGAATTCTGAAATCGTCGGCATCCAGGCGCTGTTTTCTTTACAGTAGTCGATGGCTGCCACAAGCTCAGATTCCGTGTAGCCCTCCAGGCTCAACGCCCATTCACGCTTGGCAATGCGGATCTCATCCTGAGTTTCAAAACAACTTTTAAATTTGTGACCGTAAATCGCCATGAATCTGGCAAATATCATATTCACCAGAGTTTTTACTTCGACACTCAGCTCAAGAGGGGACGCCTTTGGTGACTCTTTATCACCAGTCGGTGTCTTTGATGTCCATGACTGCTGCGGTAACCCGTTTTCTGTTTTCGCGAGTATCTCTGCGGGGGTTTTCATTACTAAAGCCTGTCTGCTGTTCTTTGCTTAACCGTTGTTGGCGGCCTTCATCGGTCTGTTTTCGAACCCATTCTCTTTTCACCCAACCGAGAAACTTCTGATCCCAGTTGGTTTCTTTACGATCCTTATCCAGCCAGTAGAGCACAAATTCATCCAGACAACTATGTGCAAACTGAATAGAAATATTATGTCTGGGTAAAAGCGCATAAAAATTTTGCGAAGGTTGCCAGCCCAACTCCATTGATTGCAGCTGTTGACGAAGTTGCTCTTCCTGACGAAATTTAGCCTGCAGTTCATCTGACTGCCCAGTCCTTAACTGATGCGCTTTTCTAGCCCAGCCAATACTGCCACCAAAGGTTGGGGCTGGCCCGGGGTTAATAACCGTATCAGTATTTACCTCGGCATCCGGGTAATAGGGAGTATCATAAGTTTCAGCAGGTAACGTTTGCCTAACCGGTTCGGCTTGAGCGGGCACTTCGGGAACTTCCTCAATAACAGGGAGGCGACTTACCATTTCTACTAGCTCTTCTGCCGGCTCTTGCATAGGTGCGTGTTCAACCTGCTCAGCAGACTCAATACAGCGAATGGATACACGACCATCCCGTGCATAAGTGGCATCCAGAAGACCATGCTCAACCAGTTCACTGGTCAGCTGTGCTAGGGTATCTTCCTCCCAGAAACGACAGATCGAAAGCCATTGGCTACGGGATAAAACCAGTTCAGATGAAGCATTACCACTGGATAATGACTGGATACGTTGCCACTGCTGCTGGTAAAGGGACATTAAAACAGCAGCCTCAACCCCTACTTGTTCGGCAAGTGATGGATATAACAGTATTGGGGCTTCAGGGAATTTATAACTCATTGAGCAAAGTATACCTTAAGGACAAAAAAGCCGCAGACCCGCTGCGGCTTTTTCAGATAACATTGTGTTAGCCATCCATTGCAAACTGTTCTACTGCTCGCAACACATCACGACGACTAATCTGGCCGATCAGTTTACCATCTTTTACGACTGGCAGGCGACGACGTTTGTTATGAATAAACTCTTCAGCCACTTTGATAATGTCTGCATCATGATTGACGGTGTGAACTTCGGGAGTCATATAGGTACCGACATAACCACCCATCTCTTCCTCGTGATAAGTCAATGTCAAAATGGCCTTTAAGCAGTCTGCTTCAGAAAGCAGCCCAACCAAAGCACCATTTGCATCAATTACTGGAGCACCGGTAATTCGGTAATCAAGCAATTTATTAATTGCTACGAACAGATCAGTTTCCGGGGTGAATGTGATCAGGTCTTCACACATATAGTCCTGAGCTTTCACAGATCTTAACATTATCATTCCTCCAAAACCGGCAACTGTTATCTGCCGGTGAATAATCGCCCAACTCCATACCTACAAGGAATCGAGCCTCCAGATAGGTATTATGTTTACACCTATCCTAAGCTCTCCGCAAGCAAATAGCTCTCATACCAAAAGACTAATTGAATACGACTGTTTTATTGCCCTGAACCAGAATCTTATCCTCAAGATGCCAGCGCAGACCTCTGGATAAAACTGTCTTTTCAACATCCCGACCCAGACGCACCATATCTTCTGGTAAGTCGCGGTGGCTGATGCGAATTACGTCCTGATCAATGATAGGCCCAGCATCCAGTTCCTGAGTAACGTAATGACAAGTTGCACCAATCAGTTTTACCCCACGGTCATGAGCCTGATGGTATGGTTTGGCCCCTGCAAAAGAGGGAAGAAAACTATGATGAATATTGATAATTCGGTGAGAATAATCACTACAGATCGCTTCGGGTAGAATCTGCATATATCGAGCTAGTACAACCACGTCTGTTTCATATTCACGGATAAGGCGGTTCACCTCATCGAAATGGGGCTGCTTATTCTCTTTATCTACAGGGATGTGGTGATATGGAATCTTATGCCACTCCACCATGCTTCTCAGGTCATCGTGGTTTGAGATTACGCAGACAATTTCGCAATCCAACTCACCTTCGTGATACCGGTATAACAGATCAGCCAGGCAATGGGACTCCTTACTCGCCATCAGCACAACCTTCTTAGGTGATGCTGAATCGGATATGTCCCATTCCATATTGAATGACTTGGCAATTGGAGAGAAAGCCTCTTTCAATTCGTCGATTGAAAATGGCAATGTGGAAGCCCTGATTTCAACACGCATAAAAAACCAGCCCGTTGTAGTATCAGAATGCTGGTTAGCATCGGAGATAGAACCACCGTGACTGGAGATAAAGTTACTCACCATCGCCACAATTCCAACTCGATCGGGACATGCCAGGACCAACCTGAATCTACGCTCCATTTTTCTATCAACTCCACGCCAAAAAAAGGAAACGCATATTCTAGCAGTATGTTGTAGCTCTAGGTAACTAACTGATCACTTCTGGCAGCACATCGAAAATCATTTCGGTGCAAGCCACCAATTTTATGGGTATACCAAATCAGTTTGACCTTACCCCAAGAGGTCAGAATATCCGGATGATGCTGAACTGATTCAGCCAATTCACCGATTCGATTAGTAAAAGCCAGAGCGGTTACAAAATTCGGAAATGTATATTGCTTATGCAACATTTTGATCCCCTCCTCCTCTACCACCTCCCAGCCCGGCAATGTTTCTAACAATACCTCTATCTCCATATCTGAAACTTTTGTAGCACCGGCTTTACAAGCCTCACACTCCTCTTGGGAAAGATTTGCTCCATCACTCATGGTCACCTCCACATTTTTTTGCTCTACTCATTCTAGTTGAAGCCTCAGATCATTTATCAAAACCTGTTTATTCGTCTGACTAAGCAACCAAAATGCAAAAGGTATACGATTGAATCCCATACAATTACCTCTTCACTCAGCTGAGTGCTGGTTATTGGAGAACTTCCTGTCAGATTTGGAAGCCAATGCCATACTGGAACAGTTGTTGGTCGAAATCGACTGGAAGCAAGATGAGATTTTCATGTTTGGGCGTCAGGTAAAAATCCCTCGATTACAAAATTTCATGGCAGACCCTGGCGTCCAGTACACCTATTCCGGCCTAAAGATGATTGGATGTAACTGGCACCCTAGCATTGCGATGATAAAAAAAAGAATCGAAGAGTACAGTGGCCATACATTTAATGCGGCACTGCTAAATCTTTATCGCAATGGTAATGACAGCATGGGGTGGCATCAGGACAATGAAGCCGAACTGGGTCCAGACCCCATTGTTGCAAGCCTTTCTATTGGAGCAGAAAGGCGCTTTTTGTTTAGAGAAAAGAAACGAACAAGCAACATTCAGGAAGTTATTCTTCCTTCTGGATCGCTACTTTGGATGGGGCATGGGGTACAAAAGAACTGGCAACACTCTTTACCTAAAACAAAGCGCTGCCAATCAAACAGAATCAACATCACATTCAGGCAGATTCAGAAAGAAGCTCACTCCAGCTAACTACCCAGGGTTCCGCTTCTTCGCAAGGCGCCATGGTCTCACAGGCATCAATCACTAAGGGTGATCCCACCCGTTTAAGTTGCAGTTCCTGTAATAACGCCTCCATTAACATGCCTGCTTCAGCAAATGTATCGTAAGAGCTATCCCCCAGAGTGATAATTCCATAGCGTGTATCGGGCATTAACGGGGAACGGTCTTTCAACTGACAATAAAGTTTTAATAAACTGTCCGGTATTTCACCCTGTCCTGTCGTTGAAGTGCATACCAGCAATGTATCAGTTACCCCAACAGGAATATCTTCAATATCCGGTTGCCGAAAGAGTTCAACTTCGTGGCCTTGTTCAGAAAGTTTTTGTTGGCACATCTCTGCTACTTCCAACGCATTCCCATAGACCGTACCCACAAGGATTTTAATTTTTGCCATACGTTTTTCCTTAGCTCTATAAACTCCAGCTCCAACCAGTCGATATAGAAGGTTAAGGCCTGTTAGCCGAATAAAAATTTGCACCACATTATTAGATCTAAACTGGCAATACAATGGCACCTATCTAAACTGAAATATGACAGTAATGCTGAAGGGGAATTGTAATGGGAAATGAAAGCTTATCCAGATTACTTCACGAGTGGGAAAACAGAGCTCGCAAAGTAAATGGCAGAAAAGTAGAGACACTATCTATCTATCAGGGTGATGATATCAAATTGGAAGCTCTGGCCAGAATGTACCAGTTATCCAAAGACGATGTGGTCGCCACTCTTATACATGAAGCGTTAAATGAGCTTGAAGCAAAAATGCCTTATGTGCAGGGGAATAAAGTCATACGCATTGAAGATGGCGAAGAGATCTATGAAGATGCCGGTCCAATGCCTCGTTACATGGCAGAACAGCGGAAATTGTTAGACGCTTCATAACCGTCATAGCAATCTACAGCTCAGCATTTTCTTGTGCATCCGCACAAGAAAGGTTTTTTACACCCCCTAAAAAGCTAATTGCCCTTTTCCCACAAAAAAAGCCACGTAAAAACGTGGCTTTTATCAATCAGTCGAATTACTTCAATGTTTTCAGGTAAGAGATCAGGTAATCCTGCTCTGCCTTGTCTGTAATCTCTACGTGACGCATGCGTGTACCCGGAACAAATTGATCATTACCGGCAATCCACTTACGCAGATTTTCTTCATCCCAAGTAATGTCAGAACCCTTAAGTGCGTCAGAGTAAGCAAAACGCGGTAAAGAAGCAGCTTTACGACCAAAAACTCCAATCAAGCTCGGGCCGAAAGCATTTTTACTTTCGTCCAAAGAGTGACACGCAGAACATTTTTTGAAAATCTCTTGACCTGCAGCTTGCATCATTGCTTCAGAGTCTGCCATTACAGACGACGAAAATGAGATGGAAGCGGCTAACAACAAACTCAGTTTAGTTTTCATATTCTTTCCCCATTGCAAAACAAATAGCTTGGGGTAAGTATATGCCTGCTGCGTCGCACAAAACTTGATCTCGCTCAGGGTTTAGAGATACCGGCACCAAAGTATAACGACATGCGACCTTGGTATTAATATAAAAAACAACCCATTGTTTTAAAACAAAAAAAACGCAGCCAAAAGCTGCGTTTTATAATTACGACTGATAATTCAGTTTATGCCTGCTTTGCAATAATGTCTTTCCATTTCGCAGGGCCCGTTGTATGCACGGATTCACCGGAAGTATCCACCGCTACCGTTACCGGCATGTCTTTAACTTCAAACTCGTAGATAGCTTCCATACCCAGTTCTGGGAAGGCAATGACTTCAGCGTTTGTGATCGCTTTAGATACAAGGTATGCAGCACCACCGACAGCCATCAGATAAACCGCTTCATTATCCTTGATCGCTTCGATTGCAACTGGACCACGCTCAGATTTACCGATCATGCCCAGAAGACCTGTGCTTTCGATTACCTGACGCGTGAACTTATCCATACGAGTGGATGTAGTTGGACCCGCAGGTCCCACAACTTCTTCACGTACAGGATCAACAGGGCCTACGTAGTAGATGAAACGTCCTTTCAGATCTACTGGCAGCTCTTCGCCATTGTTCAGCATCTCAACCATTTTCTTATGAGCTGCATCACGGCCTGTCAGCATTTTACCGTTCAACAGAACAGTCTCACCCACTTTCCAATCTTTAACATCTTCTGGAGTGATCTCGTCCAGATTAACGCGACGAGTGTTAGAGCCTACTTCAAAGGTAACTTCCGGCCAGTCATCCAGGCTTGGCGGTGTCAAAACGGCTGGACCGTTACCATTCAATTTGAAATGAGTGTGACGAGTGGCAGCACAGTTAGGGATCATGCAAACAGGCAGAGAAGCGGCATGGGTAGGGTAATCCATAATCTTCACGTCCATTACGGTCGTCAGACCACCCAGACCCTGAGCACCTATACCCAGTTCATTCACTGCATCCATGATTTCCAGACGCAGCTCTTCAACACGATTCTGAGGTCCACGCTCACGCAATTCGTGAATATCGATAGGATCCATCAGGGATTCTTTAGCCATAACAGCGGCTTTCTCTGCAGTACCACCAATACCTATACCCAGCATGCCTGGCGGACACCAGCCAGCACCCATAGTAGGTACAGTTTTCACTACCCAGTCCACAATGCTGTCAGATGGGTTCAGCATAACCATCTTAGATTTGTTCTCAGAACCACCACCTTTAGCGGCTACGTGAACTTCGACTTCATCACCCTCTACGATTTCATAGTGGATAACCGCAGGAGTATTATCTTTAGTGTTCTGGCGTTTGCCGGCAGGGTCCGCAAGAATTGAAGCTCGCAAAACATTATCAGGATGAGTGTAAGCCTGACGCACACCTTCGTTAACCATATCGGTAACGCTCATGGTTGCATCCCACTGCACGTTCATACCGACTTTAAGGAAAACCGTTACGATACCCGTATCCTGACAGATTGGGCGTTTACCCTCAGCACACATACGGGAGTTAATCAGGATCTGCGCCATCGCATCTTTTGCAGCCGGATTTTCTTCTTTCAGATAGGCTTCATGTACACCTTGTACAAAATCAAGCGGATGGTAATAAGAGATAAACTGCAGTGAATCAGCAACACTACTGATGAAATCGTCTTGACGGATTACGCTCATTCGGAGACTCCCAGTAAAGCTTCTTGTCGGAGGGTTTGAATTTGAAAGTCCAGAGCCAAAGTCATAAGAACCGGAATAACTGAACTATCACCCATGTTTACTCTCTCTGAGGAGAGTTTTATCTGGGGCATGAGTATACACCAAAAGGAGGTATATTCAGTTCAGCACAGGTAGTTATTTAGTCGCTATCACCCATCCAGCCTGATAGAGATAAATGGATACAGCTTAAATGGAGATTACTAACGCCAGACAGTACAACACGCCAAAGAGCAGAAAGGATTTACCTGTCAAAGGCGTCACCGGTTTTCTGTCTTCCGGTGCTGATGGGATGTATTTAATTGGCAAGAGCGCCACGGGTAAACTAAACACCACCAGCCAGGCGTGAGTGAGCGTTGTTAAAAAGCTAACGGATAAAGCACCGACATAAATAGCCGCCAGCAGAATGAGATACAATTTTTCTGCACGCTCATAGCCGATTCTTACAGAGAGGGTTTTAATGCCTGCGTCCGAATCGCTTTCGTAATCCCGGATTTCATTACTCAACAAAAGCAGAGAAGTATAAATACTGACGGGTACAGAGATCAGAAAAATCTCATAGTTCAGTTGCAGAGTCAGAATATAGTACGACCCTGTAACCATCAGCACTCCCATGAGCCAAAACACCAAGAAAACGGCCAAGCCGCGGCGTTTGTAGTTCACGGGCTCGAGTGTATAGCCCAGCGCTCCCAGTATTCCGATAACCGCATAGAGCAACAGTACCCACCCTGACCGATAGATCAGGAACAGGCCTATTACCGCAGCCACCAGCAAACAGATCAATCCAAAGCGGAAATTCTGCCGAATTCTTTTGCAGGATTGAGCGTCTGTTTTTACAGCCCGAAAGCTAAGGTCTGAGTAATCATTGATAAGATTAACCCCGGCTTGCAGTAACAAACCTGCAGCCAGGATTAAGACGGCGATAAACAGATTGATCTGTTCGACTGCATTTGCAGCCAGAATACCTGTCAGACAAACGACCAGCGCCACTGAAAATGAAAATGGTCGCAGCGCTTGCCGGAACAGGTATTTCTCAGCCAACATTGGGGCACTTATTTCTGGCTGGAATAAGCCGGAGCATTTGGCAGATCGCGCATCAGCAATGCATAAGTTGGATCCGCTTCCAGGTTCATTGGTATACGCATGACATGACCAGAACCAGGAGCAACATCTGCTGACTGGCCTTTTTTGTTGATCATCTCATCCAGCTTGAATTTATGATTCCCCTGAGGGGTCATCAGCTCAAGTGTATCGCCTTTAAGAAAACGGTTTCGAACATCAATTTCCAACATGCCATCAGCATACCCCATAACTTCACCCACAAACTGCTGGTGAACCCCTACAGAGTTACCCGTTTCATAATTCTGATACTCATCATGCACATGGCGACGGTAGAACCCTTCTGTATAGCCACGACTCGCTAGGTTTTCTAGTTCATCCATTAGCGCCATATCAAATGGGTTACCTGCAACTGCATCATCAATAGCTCTACGATAAGCCTGTGCTGTACGGGCAACATAGTAGTGAGATTTGGTACGCCCTTCGATCTTCAAGGAATCCACACCAATCTCCGCCAGACGATGTACGTGCTGAATGGCACGCAGGTCTTTAGAGTTCATGATATAAGTACCATGCTCATCTTCAAACGCAGGCATGTACTCACCTGGACGGGTTTCTTCCTGCAACAGGAAAATCTGATCCGTCGGTTTACCTGCACCCAAAGCAGGCTGTGCTTCTTCAACAGCAGGTTCCGCTTGCGGGTCAAACTGTTCAACGGGAACCACATCACCTGAATCATCTACTTTTGCTTCATGAGCATCGTATTTCCAACGACAAGTATTCGTACAGGTACCCTGGTTAGGGTCACGTTTATTGATATAACCTGAAAGCAAACAGCGTCCAGAGTATGCAATACACAGAGCACCGTGGACAAAGACTTCAATCTCCATCTCTGGGCAACGCTGACGAATCTCTTCTACTTCATCCAAAGACAATTCACGGGACAGAATGACACGTTCCACACCCATCGAGTGCCAGAACTTAACCGATGCCCAGTTCATGGTGTTAGCCTGAACTGACAAGTGAATCGGCACATCCGGGAAATGCTCTTTAACCAGATAGATCAGACCCGGGTCCGACATGATCAGAGCATCTGGCCCCATCTCAATTACCGGGCGCAGATCGTCAATGTAAGTCTTAAGTTTACTGTTGTGCGGAAGAATATTACTGGCAAGGAAAAACTTCTTTCCCAGTTTATGAGCCAGATCGATCCCCTCATGGAGGTTATCCATATTAAAATCATTGTTACGCACACGTAGGCTGTAACGGGGTTGTCCGGCATAGACTGCATCCGCTCCATAAGCGAAGGCATACTTCATATTCTTCAATGTCCCGGCTGGGGACAAAAGTTCAGGATTACGCATAGTTGAGATGGCTTTTGTTGAGTCTAAAGGCACTATTTGCTGATTTCAGATCAGGACAGATCCTTAAGTTGGATCTCAAATAGCGGTGTATAGATAGAACTGTCTTCACAGACTTTACTCTGAAACAGAACTACCGAGTCCGCCAGACTGAACATGTCAACTGACGGCCATTTTTCTGGTGATTTAAATTTATTCTTTCCTGGTAACCGACCTAAAGTGATATGGGGTTTAAATCCCTTATCTTTATAGTTAACCCCAGCTTGTGTAGTTACATCTGCCATTACGTTATGCAGATCATTAAGATCGTCATTAACATCAGGCAGCGCTGCGATTAGTGATAACCCCTTGTTTACCTTATAAAATTCTGTCTGGTTAATATGAACCTGAAAAGAGGTAAATTCCTTGAGCATAGTGCGTGCACAACGTTCAAGTTCATCCACTTTATCCAGTTCAATATCACCTAAAAAACAGAGTGTCAGGTGGTAACGATCAGAGTCTACCCATGTTACCTCTGTCTTACGATCAAACTCACACAAGGTGTCAGCGTGATCGGCCAACCACCTTACTACGGAGTCTGGCAGCGTCAGTGCAAAAAAAGCACGGATTTTCATAGAGGTTCAGTCAATCCCGGTTTTTAAAGGAATCGTGTATTTTGCCTTTTGGGCAGCGACATAGCAATCACCTGAACCCTCAGGTGATCACTTTTTATCCAGATTTACTTATTTTCTATCATCAACTGCAAATTATTCAATTTTTGTTTCACAAACAACAGATCCTGACTCAACTGGCTACGGGTACTATCAAACGCTTTCACGGCCTGCTCATTCAGCTTCACTCTGCGCTCAAGGCCAGCTGTGCTCTTACCTTCAAGCTTAATAATGCGATCAGTCAGCGCTCTTTGAGTTTTGATCATCTCGTCCTGCTGTTCCTGCATGAATTCAGTATTTGCACGTGTTTCTGTTTCTACTCGTGCAATAAGCTTACTCAATTTGGCAACTTCGGCTTTAACTGCTTTCTGCAAAGCATCTATTTCTGTTTTTGCCGCAGCGACACTTTTGAGCTGTTTTTCCTGAGCTTTAATTGTACTTTGCAGAGATTTAATCGATTTTTGTTGCGCGGTTTTATCTTTTTCTAACGCGCCTAAGGACTTTTTCAGAGCTGCAATATCTTTACTTTGCTGTTCAATTTTAGGCTGATTTTTCTGGTGAGCGATTACCCATAACTTGGCGATTTCTGAATCCAGTTTTTTATCTTTCTCGCGTAAAGAAGACTCGAGAGATGAGACATCCCCCTGAAGCTTTTCACCTGACTGAACAGCGCCCTCTTCAGCCTTTTTAATCAACGCCTGAAGCTGCTCCATTTGCTGTTGAGCTTTGAGGAAAGTGGTTTCATCTTTTAGTTGCGCCTGATAAACATCAAAACCGAAGTAACCTAAAGCACATACAGCGACGATTAGGATGATAATCACCAGAGACTGAACAATGCCTCCACCACGACTAGGTTCTTCTGTCTGAGGTGCAGATTTTGCTCCCACAGCAGCACCAGGGCGCGCACCAGATACAGGCTCTGCTGGCCCTAGATTAGGAACATTCAGGTTTTCATCATCGCGATTCATTGTTCAGAACACACTCATACAGAAGTTGAAAGTTTTGCTATTTTACGCAGAAACATGGGAAAACAAAAAGCCCCGCAAAGTGCGGGGCTCTCTGTGCAATTAAGCAGGATCAGGGAAGGATGATTACATCATGCCGCCCATACCACCCATGCCGCCCATGCCGCCCATATCAGGCATAGCTGGACCACCTTCAGATGGTTTGTCTGCAACCATCGCTTCAGTAGTGATCATCAGGCCTGCTACAGAAGCCGCTGCCTGCAGTGCAGAACGAGTAACTTTAGCTGGATCAAGGATACCCATTTCAATCATATCCCCGTATTCACCAGTTGCAGCGTTGTAACCGAAGTTACCTTCACCTTTCTCACGTGTGTTAGATACGATAACAGAACCTTCTTCACCCGCGTTGCCAACGATCTGACGCAGTGGCGCTTCCAGCGCACGGAACGCAAGCTCAATACCAACGCTCTGATCGTGATTTTCGCCTTTCAGATCCTTAACTTTATCCATAGCACGAATCAGGGCAACTCCACCGCCAGGTACTACACCTTCTTCTACTGCTGCACGAGTTGCGTGCAGAGCATCTTCAACACGTGCTTTCTTCTCTTTCATCTCAACTTCAGTTGCAGCACCAACCTTGATTACCGCAACACCGCCTGCCAGCTTAGCAACACGCTCTTGCAGTTTTTCACGATCGTAATCAGAAGAAGTTTCTTCCATCTGTGCACGAATCTGATTTACACGTGCTTCGATGCTGTCAGGAGCACCAATACCATCAACGATAGTTGTGTTTTCTTTAGTGATAGAAACACGCTTCGCCTGGCCCAGTTGCTCCAGAGACGCTTCTTCCAGAGTTAGACCCACTTCCTCAGAGATTACTGTACCGCCAGTCAGGATAGCAATATCTTCCAGCATCGCTTTACGACGATCGCCGAAGCCTGGAGCTTTAACAGCCGCAACTTTAACGATGCCACGCATGTTGTTGACTACCAGTGTAGCCAGCGCTTCACCTTCAACATCTTCAGCAATGATCAGCAGTGGGCGTGATGCTTTAGCAACCTGCTCCAGAATTGGCAACAGATCACGGATGTTCGAAATCTTTTTATCAACCAACAGAATGAAAGGCTGCTCAACTTCAGCAGACATGTTGTCCTGGTTGTTGATGAAGTATGGGGACAGGTAACCGCGGTCAAACTGCATACCTTCTACAACATCCAGCTCGTTATCCAGTGCAGAACCTTCTTCTACAGTGATAACACCTTCTTTACCTACTTTAGACATCGCTTCAGCGATGATTTCGCCAACCTGAGTGTCCGCGTTAGCAGAGATAGTACCTACCTGCGCAATCGCTTTGTTGTCGGCACATGGAACAGCCATCGCTTTAATCTGCTCAACAACCGCTGCAGCAGCTTTGTCGATACCACGCTTCAGATCCATTGGGTTCATGCCAGCAGCAACTGATTTCAGGCCTTCGTTTACAATTGCCTGAGCTAGAACAGTAGCCGTAGTTGTACCGTCACCTGCAACATCGTTTGCCTGAGACGCCACTTCTTTAACCATCTGTGCGCCCATGTTTTCGAACTTATCTTCCAGTTCGATCTCTTTCGCTACAGACACACCGTCTTTAGTTACAGTTGGAGCACCAAAAGACTTGTCCAGAACAACGTTGCGACCTTTAGGGCCCAGCGTTGTTTTAACTGCATCCGCCAGAATGTTTACACCAGCGAGCATGCGCTGACGTGCGTCGTTACCAAATAGTACTTCTTTAGACATTGTTAAAATCCTGTATCAAAAATTCTTTAAGCAAGTTCGAGAAACGAAAAGTCCAGCTGGTATTAGTCTTCCAGCACACCGTAAATTTCGTTTTCGCTCAGAATCAACAGCTCTTCGCCGCCAACTTTAACTGTATTCGCGTAACCACCGAACAGTACTGTATCCCCAACCTGAACAGTCAGAGCCTGACGCTCACCGTTATTCAGAATACGACCTTCACCTACAGCTATTACCTCACCCTGATTTGGTTTTTCCTGAGCGGAACCCGGCAGGACAATACCACTGGCAGTAGTAGCTTCTTCTTCTTTACGGCGAACAACTACACGATCGTGAAGTGGACGAATTTTCATATGATTTATTCTCCTGATCTTTGTCTGACCAAAATCACTATTTTTGTTAGTTACAGGGCTGGCCCTTTGACCTTGTGTACCCTTTGATCTGCTAAGTTGGGGCAAATAAAACTAATTCAACAGTTTTAGCCAACTTTTTTGCAATAAATTGCTGATTAATCCTTGCGCTCATACTCACCATCAATGATCTCACCCTGAGAAACATTCCGGGGGCGTTCATGCGGTTCCTGAGAAGCATTTGAAAATGGATCTTGTGAATAAAATTGAGCAGAGGCGGAGTGTCGCTGCTCCGTTGCGATTACTGTAAAGCGACTTAAGAGCGCTTTAGCAAGAGACTGGCGGGTGAAGGGTATTAAACAGCAGAAACCAATTACGTCTGTGACGAAACCTGGAGTAACCAGTAGTGCCCCACCTACGGCAAGCACAATACCCTCAACCATTTCCTGACCGGGAATCTCCCCCTGATTCGCTCTTTGCTGAGCACGAGCCAAGGTTGATAGGCTTTGATAACGCAGCATATTAACGCCAATAAAGGCGGACAAAATCACCAGGCCTACAGTATTCCAGGCACCAATCGCTTCCCCTACATTAATCAATATAGTGATTTCAACAATAGGAATGACAATAAACAACAGAAATAAAAACTTCATGGAATCGGTGGCCTCAGGGCTTAGATAACGTATCAGTATGCCTAGTAAGGTAGGGGTTAAATCGTTTTTTTCAACCATACAAGGCTAATGCATTAACACTTTAAGGCCTCAACCCTACTGTAAGTTGGGACTTAATACCAAAGTACCTATCATCTTACGCACTGCAAAAAAAACCCATCTGTTCAGATAGTTAGCAACCGCACCAGCTAAACTTAAGTGTCTATACAAATGGATATAGAACTTATTGATAAATAGAGGATACTGATTGAGTTCTAGACTTTTTTGCAAAAGCGGGATAAGTTTATTTTCTGAACAATGACGCATCGCACAAAAAAGAGATAACCGAAGTTAAGGGTAATCCTCAATGGAACTCAAAGATAAAGTAATTGTTGTAACTGGTGGTGGACGCGGTCTTGGCCGTGCAATGGCTCTTGAACTTGCAGCTAAAGGCGCGAAACTTGCGCTGGCGGATCTGAGTCAGGAAGATCTGGACACTACTGTTGGCCTTTGCATGGAAAAAGGCGTTGAAGCACGTGCATACATCTGCAACGTTGCGAAAGAAGATGAAGTAGAAAAAATGTTTGCCGATATCGTTGCTGATTTCGGCACGCTTCACGGCCTTGTAAACAATGCAGGTATCACTCGTGATGGCCTGTTCCTTAAAGTAGACCGCGAGACTGGTAAAGTTGCTAAGAAGATGTCTATGGACCAGTGGAACCTGGTTATGGATGTTAACCTGACTGGTACATTCCTGTGTGCTCGTGAAGCAGCTGCACAGATGATCGACCTGGGCGTTCCAGGCTGCATCATCAACATCTCTTCTATCTCTCGTTCCGGTAACATGGGCCAGACTAACTACACTGCAACTAAAGCAGGTGTTGAAGCTATGGCTGTTACCTGGGCTAAAGAACTGGCTCGCTACGGTATCCGTGCAGCGTCTATCGCTCCGGGTTACATCGGTACTGAGATGGTTATGAGCATGAAACCTGAAGCACTGGATAAAATTGCTGCGGGCATTCCTGCTAAGCGTCTGGGTAAACCAGATGAGATCGCTTCTACTGTTAACTTCATCCTTGAAAACGACTACATCACTGGTCGTTGCTTCGAGGTTGATGGTGGCCTGCGCATCTAATCGAAAACTTTTCGATAAAAAAACCGGCTTCTGCCGGTTTTTTTATGCCTCAAACTCAATAACGCTGAACAATAAAAAAGGGGCTTAAAGCCCCTTTCTCTTGTTTACCGATGCATTATGCACCAATAACACCCCCATCTTCGCGAGTTACCATAACCACTGTTGAACGAGGCTTGCTGTCACCACCACCCGGGAAGTGTGAAGGCTTACCTTTTTCTCCAGGGTGCTGAATACCGACAAACATTGTTTTGTAGTCTGGAGAGAATGCCAGGCCAGTAACTTCAGCGGCGATTGGGCCAGCCAGGAAACGATGAATTTCACCTGTTTCAGGATCACCACATAAAATCTGGTTGTTACCCATACCCGCAAAATCATCTTTGTTGGAGTATTTGCCATCAGTCATGATCCAGAGGCGTCCAGCCTTGTCGAAGCCAAGACCGTCCGGGCTATTGAACATGTTTTCAGCAGTGATATTGTTGCTGCCCGCATTCAAGCCATCTTTATGCACTGATGGGTTACCCGCAACTACATACAGATCCCATTCGAACTCTGCTGCAGTATGATCACCGTTCACCGGCGTCCAACGAACAATTTGTCCATATTTGTTACCTGTACGTGGGTTTGGCCCACCTACAGGCTGGTTGTCTTTTTTGCCACGGTGCTTGTTGTTAGTCAGAGTGCAGCAAGCGCTCATCTTGTTCGGGTGAACCGCTACCCACTCTGGACGGTCCATAGTCGTTGCACCCACCTGAGTAGCAGCAAGACGAGTATGGATCAGAATTTCTGCCTGGTTGTTAAAGCCGTTTTCAGCTGTCAGGCCATTTTTGCCAAACGTCAGTTCCAACCACTGACCTTTACCTTTCAGCTCACCATCTGCAGCTTCAAACTTAGCAACGTACAGAGTACCTTCTTCCAGCAAGTTACGATTAGCCGCTTTGTTAGAGGCATCGTACTTACCTTTAGATACGAACTTGTACAAGTGCTCACCGCGCTCATCATCACCCAGATACACAACGGCATGGCCACTGTTATCGATCATCAGTGCAGCGTTTTCATGTTTGAAGCGACCCAGAGCAGTACGCTTAAGAGGTTTTGATTCTGGATCCATTGGATCGATTTCAACAACCCAACCATGACGGTTTGGTTCGTTCGGGTTTTTAGCCAGATCGAAACGCTCGTCAAACTTGCTCCACTGGTAACGTTTATCTTCAGGCTTAATGCCGTAACGTTTCTGCTCAGCAGGCACTGCGTATGACTCATCTGCAGTGCCAAAGTAGTTGTGGAAGTTTTCTTCACAAGTGAGGTACGTACCCCAAGGTGTTTCACCGTTTGCACAGTTATTGAAAGTACCCAGCACTTCCGTACCACTCGCATCCGCAGCAGTTTTCAGCAGATCGTGACCTGCAGCAGGACCTGTCAGCTGCATAGGAGTGTTTGCAGTGATACGACGGTTCAGTTTACCGGCGCGATCAACAGCCCAGCCTTTTGCTGTTTTCTGGATCTCAAAGACAGAAACACCGTGTGCATTCTGAGCTTTCAATACATCATCTGCTGTCATGTTTTCACCTTTATGGTCAAACAGCAGATCATTGTTAGTGTACTCATTATTGATAGCCATCACTGCACGATCTTCAGAGATCGGGAACAGTGACATACCATCGGTATTATCCCCGAACTGCTGAGCCTGTGCAGATGCTGGCGCTTTGCCAGACGGATCAAACTCTGGTGCACCTTTAAAAATCGGGTCGCCCCAAGAGATCAGATTAGAAACCTTGTAACCTTCAGGAACTACAACTGCATCGGCAGTGCTGGCAGGGATTGGCTTAAAGCCAATCAGTTTGCTGCTCACACCTTTCATAGCAGCCTGTACAGATTGAGAGATAGGAGACAAGCCAATAAAAGCGCCAATACCCAATGCGCCCATACCTGCCATAAATCCGCGACGGCTTACACCGCGCTCAATCATCTGTGTGAAATCCGAATCCTGTTCTGCAGTCAGATTGCTGCATGCGTCATGTGAATTTTTATAGCTCATTTTGCACCTTATCTCTCACCCATAAGATAGGAAATTGAATTAACTCCGAAATACCCGCTGTTGTTCTATGCGAAATCTCGTTGCTTCTAAGAACCCAGGAACGCTAAAGAGTGATAATTAAAATTCAGTTACAGGCTTGAAAATTTTAAGCCTTTACACGAAAAATTCTTCAAAACTTAATATTCCCCGTAACTAGCAAATTTATATAAACATAGTGGTAGAAATAAAAAATACCGCCCATTCATAAATCCGTCACAAATGAGCAATAACACCATGGCATAATCTTAAAAAACCTCTCGCAAAAAAAGCAATGAAAAAAAAGTTAAAAACAAGCAAGTGGTACATGCAATCTATCACTTGAATACAAAGATTTAACCTGGTCACCTATAAATTTCTAAGCTGAATTAATTGAATATTAAAAACAGCTTATGACTAATATTTCTAGCTCCACTCTGATTTACCATTCAACAAAAACCCTCTTTATAAATAATAAAAAATCTAAATCAGCCTTTTAAATAAAAAATCACCCACAGATAAAAACCCAAAAAAACCTCATAAAACCAAGACCACCCCGCCTGTAACAAATAATTAACAATTCTTAAAAAAAGCGTAACAAAATAGACATATTTAAAACCTACTATTGCGCCGCAACAAAGATTATTTATTGATTTAACAGGAAAACACATTGGCTAAACTTAAAAAAATTCTATCGAACGCTCTGGTTTTAGTCTCAGCACTCATCAGCTTCAACTCATATGCTGAAGTCAAACTAGAGGTTGGTGAAGGTATCAATCTTCTGGCGGTGAATGGAGAAGAAGTTGAGTCCGATAGCTTGTTTGCGAGTAAGACATCTGCCCTTTTACCAAAAGGCACGAATCAGATTCTGGTTAACTATACAGCCGAGATTAAACCTGGCGATGATTCTGAGCTGGAGGTAACTAAACCTTCTGTAATTTTGTTCACAACAGATGCAAGCGAGCTTTACCTGAATGCACCAAAAATCAAATCCGTGCGTGATGTAGAGAACTTTGAAAAGAGCCTGAACTGGAACCTTATAGATCAAAATGGCAATGCAATCTCATTTAAGGCAGCTCTACTAATAAAAGAAGGCTTTCAGCTAAGCCGTGATTATGAAGATGAGCTTGAAGAATTCAATTTGAGCAATGCCAATGCTGCACTGCCAAAAACCAGAATAATCAGCCCTGTAGAAGTGAAGCACGCCCGGAAATCCCCGCATTCCCAGGTAAAAGAAAATAAAAACATGGCGATGGATATGCTTATTTACTGGTACAACCAGGCTGACGAAAAAACCAGACGTTCTTTTATAGAGCTTATAAGCAAGTAAGTTAATTAACTAACCAATTATTTATTTTATTAAACTCTCTGGAGAGAAAAAATGAAAAAGCTGATTCTGGCTGCTGCAATCGCTGCTGTAACTGCAAACACTGCAACTGCTGCGACTGTTTACGACGACAAAGGCCTGACTTTTAAAATTAAAGGTGACTGGCAGGTTCAGCTGCGTGACAACGCTTCTGCATCTAAAGACACTGAAGTTGAATTCGACGACCTGGAAATTAAAAACTCTGTTGTTTACGATCTGGGCAACGGTCTGAAAGCATTCGGCCAACTGGACTTTGGTTTTAAAGACGCTGCTGAAGACAAGCAGGATGGCGACAAACTAGAAGAAGCATACGTAGGTCTGGCTGCTCACGGCGTTAAAGTTTCTGTTGGTAAACAGAACCTGGCTGGCTATGAGTTCGGTATTGAAGGTGCATACGAAACTGCTCTTGAAGAAGACATGTTCGACGCTATCGCAACTGACGGTGACGACGTAATTAAAGTTGAAGCTGACTTTGACGTTGCTACAGTAATCGTTTCTCACGAGCTGGAAGCTGATGGCGAAAACTCTGAAAACGGCGAAGCAACTGACTTCTTCGTAACAGCTGGCTTTGACGCTGTAACTGTTGCTGCTGCTTACCAGACTTACACAGCTGCGAATGCATCTACTGACATTGATACTTGGGGTGTAAGCGTTGAGTTTGATGCTGGTTTCGCGACTATCGGTGCAGACTTCTCTTCTTCCGATGACGAAAGCACTAACATGGATACTGAAGTAACTAACCTAGTTGCTGCATTCAAAGCGTCTAAAACTACTAAGATCAAAGTTGGCTTCGTTAACTACGAAGAAGACGGCGGTGATGACCTGGACACTTGGTACGCTAACGTAACTTACAAGTTCCCAGCTCAGAAAAACGTTTCTCTGTTCGCTGAAGTAAGTGATACAGACGATACTGATGACACTGACGTTCTTGCTGGTATGCGCATCAAGTTCTAATAAAGTTTAAGCAAAAACCTGCCTCCCCCCTTCGGGCAGGTTTCGCCATAACTTTCGGGCCCGGTTTTACCGGGCCTTTTTTGTTGCCTTATTGTTTTGCCGAGTGGACAATAGGTCATCTCTTTTTCAGGCAAGAAAATGAATGAATACGGTTAACTCCGGTGCAGGGAGTTTATTGCAGAGCGCCCGCGTCTATCTCCATCCCAGAGCCATTACGTTACTTTTTTTAGGCTTTTCCTCAGGTTTACCCTTACTGCTGGTGTTTGGCACCTTATCATTCTGGCTGCGAGAAGCCGGTGTAGAAAGAAGTTTAATTACGTATTTTTCCTGGGTCGGTCTGGCTTATGGGTTTAAATGGCTTTGGGCCCCCCTGGTCGACCGACTCAGCATTCCTGTTTTATCGGCTTTATTGGGTCGTAGGCGAGCCTGGCTGTTCACCTCGCAGTGCCTTCTTATTATAAGCCTCTCAGGATTAGCCTTTGCGAACCCCCTATTAGATCTGGAACACATGGCTATGCTTGCCATTGTTGTTGCTCTAAGTTCCGCAACACAGGACATCGTTATTGACGCCTACAGGATTGAATCCGCAGGAGAGCGGCTACAGGCGGCGATGGCAGCAACCTATATGGCTGGTTACCGGATCGCAATGATTGTAGCTGGAGCAGGCGCACTGGCGGTTGCAGCCTGGGCGGCGGCAGACAGTAATCTGTACGACCCTGCAGCATGGAAAGTCGCTTATCTTTCAATGGCGGCCTGCATGTTAGTTGGACTGTTCACAACTTTGGTAATATCCGAACCCGCCTCTGTGGAAATGGATGAAGAAACACTTCAGCAAAGAGAAAAGGTCATCAGCTTCAGTGAAAACTATGCTCACCTACCGGATTTTATTGCGCGTTTCCTGGCCTGGTCTTATATCGCAATCGTTTGCCCCTTCACTGACTTTATTAGACGTTACGGCTCTCAAGCGCTAATCATCCTTGCCCTGATCGGAACTTATCGAATATCTGACGTAATCCTTGGAATTATCGCCAATGTCTTTTATGTGGACATGGGCTTTAGTAAAGAGGAGATTGCTCAAATTATTAAGATCTATGGCGTTGTAATGACAATTGTCGGCGCTGGATTGGGCGGTATTCTGGTGAACCGTTATGGTGTAATGCGTATCTTGTTCATAGGCGCTTTGATGGTTTCACTGACCAACCTTCTGTTCGCCTGGCTAGCGAGTATAGGTCACAATACAGCAGCACTCACCCTGGTTATCTCTCTGGATAATCTCAGTGGTGGTATAGCCACAGCTGCCTTCATTGCGTACCTTTCCAGCCTGACCAATATTCAATATTCGGCGACCCAATACGCTTTATTCAGTTCTGTAATGCTGCTTTTTCCCAAATTCTTAGGTGGTTTTTCCGGTGGTTTTGTTGATTCATTTGGTTACGAACCCTTCTTTATCGGTGTATCACTGCTGGGCTTACCAGTATTAGGATTAATTATCCTTGCACACAAAAACAGTAAACGATAATCAATATCATTTACATGTAGTTTCTTTCACTATATATTGTTCTCCAGTACACCGCATGGAGAGATAACAGTGACCTACCTTATAGATGCATGGTTTGAAAGAGAAAATCCATACCTTAAAGTGATTCACAAAACGACAGGAACACCGATCCTGTCCTGGCATGGAGATACACTAACAAAACGCTTTCAGAATGGAGAAATATGCATAGAAGATTTCGAAGAGACTCCGTCACAAGAACTGGTAAAGGAGCTTTTTCTTTTGGATTGTTTACAGGAGGTGTGACACCTCCTGTAAAGGTAATTAGTCCCTGAAGTTGTTAAATTGCAGAGGCAGTTCTAACTCAGCTTCGCGTAAAAAAGCGATAACACTTTGCAAATCATCACGTTTTTTGCCGGTCACCCTAACCTGCTCACCCTGAACCTGTGATTGAACTTTTAGTTTTGCATCTTTAACCATTTTTACAATCTTCTTAGCAAAAGGTTGATCAAGCCCTTGTTTAAGAATCACTTCTTGGCGAGCTCGCATATTTGCAGTTTCCGGATCTTTAATCTCGAGACAGCGTATATCTATTTTTCGGCCTGTCATTTTCGTACGCAAGACATCCAGCATCTGCTGTAACTGGAAATCAACCTCAGCAATTAGTGTTACTGAACTTTCATTTAATTCAAAACGAGCATCAATACCTTTAAAATCATAGCGCATCTGCAACTCGCGGTTGGACTGATCTACTGCGTTGGTCACTTCGTGCATATCCAGTTCAGATACAATATCGAATGAAGGCATAGTTTTACTCCTGAATTTTTTCGCGATTCTAGCTGACCTGCAAATGTATTTCACGGACAATAGAATGTATAGAGAATCTTTGTCATCGGAGCCCACTATATATGAATGCCACCTGGCATATTCTTGGAGCAGGAGCGATTGGTAACCTTTGGGCCTGTCACCTTATTAGCGCCGGGTTCCCCGTCAGCTTAATTCTTAGATCCGAAGAGAAACTGGCTCAATTTAATGAGCAAGGTGGCCTGTTACTTCAGGACACTCTCTACCCTGCAAGTGCTGAGTTAGCTGATCACAATAGTCAGATATCACAATTGCTCATAACCACTAAAGCACAAGATACTCAAATCGCCTTTAATAGCATCCGCCAGCGCATTTCTGATACTGCAAGAGTCATTGTTCTGCAGAATGGTATGGGTAGCCAACAATGGATAACAGACCAACTCCCTGATGCTGACATAGTCTGGGCCTCCACAACTGATGGTGTCTGGCTGGAGGAACCCTTTAAGCTGATTCATGCTGGTAAAGGCTACACTCGGCTGGGAAATCCTGATAAAGACAGCTACTGGGTGGAAGAACTTGGCCGGGGTTTTTTGAAGATTGAACTGGACGACGATATTAAACAAACCCTATGGTGCAAACTCGCCATTAACTGCGCTATCAACCCGCTCACTGCCAACTACCAGTGCCAGAATGGTGAGCTGATCAAAAACCCGGATTACCTTTCTGAAATGGCGCAAATATGTCACGAGGTTGAAGCGGTAGCGAACGCAGCGGGAATTCAACTCTTCAAAGAGCCGTTAATTAAGCATGCCTGCGATGTCGCAGAGCTTACCGCCAATAACTATTCCTCCATGATGCAAGATGTTCGCCTTGGACGGACAACTGAGATCGATGCAATCACCGGCTATCTTTGTAAATTAGCCGAACAATATGCCATTCCAACACCCACTAATCTTAAATATTTGAGAAAAATAAAAAAAACGCATGAGTGTATCTAACTGAGATTGCACTAATAAAGTATTTCCTTATTTTTCATCCACTTTTTTGATCCATATCACCCCCTATAACCACCATAGGAGGATAATCATAAGCATGACTTATAACCAACCTGAGGAAAGCTTATGAACCAGGAATTACAGACTCCGGAAACCGACGTACAAAACACTGCACAGACCGCAGAACAGGCTCAGCAGTGCCCATCTGTGATACTGGATCAGGAGCTTACAGATAGTTTCGAAGCCAGCGACTATCCCTATGACACTAAGATCTCTCGCCGTGAATATGAAAAGCGTAAAAAAGAACTGCAGATCGAACTGCTTAAGGTTCAGAACTGGGTAAGAGAAACCGGCCAGAAGATTGTCATTTTGTTTGAAGGCCGTGATGCCGCAGGTAAAGGGGGTACCATTAAACGAATGATGGAACACCTTAACCCTCGTGGTTCCCGGGTTGTCGCTCTGGAAAAGCCCAATGAGCAGGAAAAAGGTCAATGGTACTTTCAGCGTTATATCAACCACCTTCCAACCGAAGGTGAAATCGTTATGTTTGACCGTTCCTGGTACAACCGTGCCGGTGTCGAAAAGGTGATGAACTTCTGCTCACCTTCAGAATACCTTGAGTTCATGCGCCAGACTCCAGAACTGGAACGAATGCTAACCAGAAGCGGAATCCGGTTCTTCAAGTTCTGGTTCTCGGTAAGCCGTGAAGAGCAATTCCGACGTTTTCAGGCGCGACGTGTAGATCCTCTAAAACAATGGAAACTCTCACCAATCGATCTGGCATCTCTGGATAAATGGGATGATTACACAGAAGCGAAAGAATCGATGTTCTTCTACACAGATACAGCGGATGCGCCCTGGACCGTAATCAAGTCGAACGATAAGAAACGCGCTCGCTTGAATGCGATGCGCCATTTCCTGAGCAGTTTGCCTTATCCGGATAAAAACACTGATATTGAACTGCAACCGGACCCTCTGATTGTCAGCAACGCTGTGCATACAAAAGATAACCCGACACAAAAATAAGGCCAAGGAGTAGTAACAATGACAATGAAGCAAACCCAACACGCCCAGCAGGTTGTTGAATCGTTCAAAGGTATGCTGCCTGATGCCATGGTCAATGATTTAGGCGTAGGTCACCTGGCTGAATTAGCGCTGTTGATTGAATCTGCGATCAGTGCTGCAGTCCTCCAGGAAATGGAAAAGACTGCGGATAAGATTGATCAGCTAGCCCATGATGTCAGAAATTTCGCAGAATATTTCGACCGTTAAGCCCACTGCGAGCAGAATCTTTACTTCTGCTCGCTTCTCTTCTTTGAACCTTTCGTTCAAACTTGGCTCTTATTCATATTGGAATGTTAGCAGAATAAGATATGCCAAACCGACTGACAAAAATTTATACCCGCTCAGGTGACCAAGGACAAACCAGTCTGGCTAATGGTTCCCGCGTTCATAAATCCTCTTTACGCATCGAAGCCCTTGGAGTTGTTGATGAACTTAACAGCTGGGTTGGATTTATTCTGTCAGGTATTGGAGATTCGGAGTTAAAACCTTTTTTACAAGACGTTCAGCACCACTTGTTTGATTTAGGTGGAGAAATTGCTGTTGCTGACAGTAACTATCAGGTGATTAATCAGGAAGATATCACCGTACTTGAACAGTCATTGGATCAATTCAATGCAGTACTTCCACCCCTGAAGGAATTTATTCTACCGGGGGGATCTGCAACAACATCTCAAATTCATCTTGCGCGCACCGTATGCAGAAGATCCGAACGGGTTATAATTGCCTTGGATGAAATTGATTCAGAAAGCGTTAATCCGTATGCGGTAGCCTATCTGAACCGCTTATCAGACTTTCTGTTTGTCGCAGCAAGGTTTATAGCAAAAGAACAGGACGAAGGAGAAATTCTCTGGAAACCTAAAGCACAACGTATTAAAACAGAGCGTTAATATGAAAAAAGTTTCTATATATTTTCTGGCACTTATGCCTTTGTTTATAACTCCTTTTGCAGTGGCTGACTGCGCAACTGAACAAACCTTGTGTGAAACACAATGTGCTGTTAAATACTTTACCGATGAAGCTGCAGAACTGGGTTGTAAATCCAAATGCGTCGCACAACGTGCCGTCTGCTCAACAGAGTCTGGAGCTAAAACCGCAGTGGAAACCAGCGGTGATGTCATCGATAAAGGCGTAGAAGTCAGTAAAGATGCCTGGGAAAGCACAAAGTCTTTTGTTAAAGGTGCAACTGAGTAAATATTTTACTCAGTTAATGCCGGGCTTTGGAATCTGCATATGAAAGCGCGACACGGGTCTGGGTTGCAAACTGATTAAATAGATTGAAGTCTTCTTCAGACAGCCCCTCTGAGCCTCTAATCTTATCAGAATACAGCATTCCTATGACCCGATTGCCCATCGTCAGTGGGATCAAAACAAAGCCCTGACAATTAACCTGCTCAACAAACTTTTTCGGTAGGCGTTTCACCCAACCATCTTCATCAAGGTCATTAACCAACAAGGTAACCCGCTTGTTTATGATCCGGAAGAAAAGATCGTCTGATTTGCCGTTTTTCTTCCTTTCGAAATATCCCTGAAGATCTTCAAACTTTTCACCTTCAATAAGTTTTACAGAAAGCTTTTCGCCTCCTGAGCTTAATAAGCACAACATACTACGGTCGAAGGTTCCACACTCCTGAAGAGCTGAAATAACAAGTTTAAAAATCTCATGAATTTTATTGCCGGACGCCATTAACTCAGACAGTTTCTGTAAGTATTCAATCTGCTTTTGGCTACGCTCAACCTGCTTAATGGATGTTTCAAGCTGATCTACAGAGACCAGTTCCTGCTCATCCATTTCGGCTTCACTGTGCCCCAAAAATGCTAACTGACGAATCATCTCATCTTTGGTTTCATCACCCGTTTCAACAAACTTAGGAACAAGTGACTTACTTTTTAAACCATAATCACGACTGAGTTTGGCCACATTATTGAAGCACTGAAGCGTTGAATTACCTACCTCATCTAATGGAATGGCACTCACTTCAGACAGCGATTCCATTAGATGAGTAAAGGATTGACCATCAGCACTATTCTGAACCAGCAAATGCTCGATCATGCCATTAGCTAAGGACGGCAATGTCTCATTAAAGTCAGACTTTTTATCTATAGCAGCAATATCCTGATGTTCTATCGAATGAAGTACCTCTTGTGGGTAACCCCATTCCAAAGCAATCTCTTTTCCAAGTTCACTGAATGTAGTGCCCAGAACTTCTGTTTGCACCAAACTCCATTTTTTTTCATTATGCGAACGCATCCTCAGCATCCGTCTGTATTTGTCGGGCAGAGTACAGGCAACCATTATTTCACCCAATCCAAACAGCAAAGCAGAGATATAAGCCTCTTCAGGATCTACTTTTTTATTACTTTTTAGAGCAAACTCTTTCGCTAGGCTGGCGCTTAGCAGCTGGCGCATCATCATTCCCGGTACATCCAGGTCCGGGTGCTCATCATGGAAGGTTTCAATCAGCTTCAACGTGATACAGATATTCTTAATACTGTTGAAGCCAATTAAGACAACCGCTCTGGAAACAACCGCAATATTCTTATTATTGCGGTTATAAGCGCTGGAATTAGCAACTTTTAGCACTTTCGCGGATAAACTTGTGTCTTTCATTATTGCCACTGCCAAAGCCATTGCATCCCCCTCATCGGATGCACTGATCTGCTGGATGCGGTTCATCGTTGCACTGAATACCGGAAGATCTCCGAGTTTATCCAACCCCTGATGTATTTGCTGCAGTGTTTCTGTGTACTTCATACTCACTTCTTATTGATCAATGGCTTTGGAATCAGTGTAGGGCACAAGCTTAATTTAGCTTCATCATACCACCAGATTTAAATCAGGTGCTGTCAGAATACGAATCTTAGTAAGCACCTCTAATCCTACTTTACTGATCTGGCTCAATATCACCCTCAAGTTGAGACTTGGCAACCAAACAATAAAGATGTATTTTTAATACACCTTTATTTAATTCCAACTATGTCTACAATTTTCAAACAAAGAGCCCTGAACGATGATACAGATACAGGAAAAGCGCTCACCTCATTCATTTTCACTGTTTAATTTAGGTTTCCGGCCTTTTTTTCTAGGAGGAGCCGTTTCCGCAGCTATGCTGATTGGTTTCTGGTTACACCTACTCAGCACAAGCAACTCTGTGAACTATTATCAAAGCGCATACATCTGGCATAGCCACGAGATGCTTTTTGGCTTTGCGGTGGCTATTATCGCAGGCTTTTTACTCACAGCCGTTCGTAACTGGACTAACATTCAAACACTGTATGGCTGGCCTTTAGCTTTACTTTTCCTGTTGTGGGCTTCAGCACGTGTTGTGGTTTTCCTTCCGGAAACACCGCATTGGTTAATTGCTCTGCTTAACCTCAGTTTTATCCCGGTACTTGCCGTTTCTCTGGCGATCCCCATCATCAGATCCAAAAATTTTCGTAACCTGATATTTATTCCAATTCTCATCGCTTTTTTTGTAGCTAACCTGTTGATTCATGCAGAGCTGAATCAGTTTCTAGAAAACGGAGTAGAGACAGGAACAAAACTTGCCCTGTTTTTGGTGATTTTATTGATTACCGTGATCGGGGGACGCGTGATCCCTTTCTTTACAGAACGCGGCATAAACGGAGTGAAATGCAGCAAGTTTAATCTAATTGAAAAAGCTATTATTCCAGTCACAATTGCTTGGCTTTTTATAAACCTGACCGATCAAACTATCCTGATTGCATTCTCAAGCTTTGCTTTAGCTATTATGCATCTATGCCGCAGTTTTGGCTGGTATAGTTATGCAATTTTATCCGTCCCTTTGATTTGGATTCTGCAGTTCAGCTATCTGTTTATTGCGTTAGGCTTTGCCCTTTATGGTTTCACTATGCTGGAAATCGTTAGCCGCTCTATTGCATTTCATGCTTTTACAGTGGGTGCTATTGGAGGTATGACTCTGGGTATGATGGCCAGGGTATCTCTAGGTCACACGGGCCGGAAACTGGCCATAAACAAGTTGGTGATCACTGCATTTGTGTTGATGCTAGCTGCAGCTGTCGTGCGAAGCAGCATTAATCTGTTGCCTTTGGATCACATGACGGTCATGTATATTTCTGGTGGGTTATGGATCTGCGCATGGGCACTTTTTCTGGCCCGCTACACCAGCATCCTGATCAGACCCAGAAAAGACGGACTTTATGGATAAATAAGGGGCCATGCCCCTTATTTACTGAGGAAGATATCAGGCGTTTAAATCAACGACAACACGCCCTTTGACCTGACCTTCTGTAATTTTCTCGGCATACTCGGGCAACTCAGCCAAAGAGATTACCTGAGCGATTTCACCTAATGCTGATTCCGGTAACTGCTTTTGCAGACGCTGCCACGCTTCCTGGCGACGTTCGAACGGACAACTAACTGAATCCACACCCTGCAGTCGTACGTTCCTCAGAATAAACGGCATAACCGTTGATGGCAGTTTGAAACTAGCCGCCAATCCACAGGCTGTAACCACGCCACCATAGTTAGTTTCCGCAATAATTCTGGCAAGGATATTATCTCCAACCGTATCTACTGCGCCAGCCCAACGCTGCTTTTCAAGAGGTCTTGCCTTCTCCGCCATCTCTTCACGGCTGACAATGTCTGTAGCTCCTAATGAACGTAGGTAAGTTTCAGTTTCTGGACGCCCTGTTATAGCCGTAACCTCATAACCTAAACCTGCAAGAATGGAAACCGCTACGCTACCTACACCGCCTGCAGCACCACTGACAATTACAGGGCCACTTTCTGGCGTAACACCACCTTCTTGCAATGCCATTACACACAACATAGCTGTGAGACCTGCAGTGCCAACCTGCATGGTTCTTACCGGATCCATATTTTCCGGCAGCGGCACCAGCCAATCCGCTTTGGCTCTGGCATATTCAGAATATCCACCCCAGAAGTTTTCACCCACTCCCCAACCGGTTAAGACAACTTTATCACCAGCCTGGTATCTTTGATCTGAGCTCTCCTCGACCGTTCCGACGTAATCAATACCCGGAACCATTGGGAAGTTACGAATAATTTTACCTTTGCCTGTAATCGCCAAACCATCTTTGTAGTTCAATGACGAGTAATCAACTTTGATAAGTACTTCACCTTCAGGCAGATCTTTTAATTCTAAATCCTGTACTGCGGAGATTGTTTTACCATCTTCTTGATTCAATACTAACGCTTTGAACATCACCCACTCCACCCTATAATTGTTAATTTGTATTACAAATATATAATTGTATAATAGAAAATACAACCTGCCTCTTTACTCATCTCAATGTAGAATAAAAAACAAATACCTGTGGAGAATATTGTGAGCCTGGATGTAGCCCCTCTCAAAAAAGTCAGTTTATCCAAACAAGTTGCGGATCAGCTGCAAGAAGCGATTATTGACGGCACCTTGAAAGCAGATGATCGCCTGCCGACTGAAGAGGAGTTAGCGCAACGCTTTCAAGTTTCAAGGCCCACGATCAGGGAAGCCCTCAAAAGGCTCGCTGCAAAGAATCTGATCCGGTCACGCCGCGGGCCAACTGGAGGCACCTTTGTTAATCGATTAGATGCCAACGAGTTAAGCGACAGCCTGATAACAGCGTCCACATTGTTTGTCAGCATGAATGAAATCTCACTGGAAGAACTCAGCTCGTGCCGAAAAGAATTAGAAACTCTCTGTTTCCAGCAGGCATGCTTAAATGCCACAGCAGAAGACCTTGAAAACATGGAGAAGGCGCTCAGAGTTCAGGAAGATAGCTCCATCAGCCCTGAAGACTTTTGTGCAGCGGATGTGCAGTTTCATCGCGCCATTGTCGACGCCACCGGCAACAGGATGCTGAGTTTTGTTATGTATTCCTTGATTGAAGGGCTTCAGCCGGTAGCCAATATGATCGCTTATCACTACCGTGCTCGAGAGGTTATTATTAATCAGCACCAACGTATTTTGGACAATATGAAGCAGCGAGACGCCTCAGTTGCAATCAGTGTTCTTCATGAACAGATAGATTATCTATCCCAGTTACATACAGAGGCACAAAACCACCATCAACGCAGGCGCTAAAAATTCTTTACTCCGCCAATCCCCCCTCAACTTTGATCCAATATAATTTTGGATCAATAGATCGCACAATCGTTGCAATCAATAGGCATAACTGTACTTTTGATTTATGCTGTTGGACGTTCAATACACGTTATATCGATAAATACATTAAGGAGTCTTCGTGGAAAATTTATGGCTTATCAGTGTCGCTGCTCTTGTTGTTGGAGCACTCATAGGTTATCTGATGGGACGCTCAGGTGGCGGCAATAATCAGGCAGAAATTGCAGCTCAGCTAGAAGACACAAAAAAAGAGTTGGAAGAATACAAAGCAGAAGTAACAACGCATTTTGAAAAAACTTCTGAACTGGTAAACAACCTAACCAACAGCTACAAAGATGTTCATGAACATCTGGCTACTGGTGCACAAGGTCTATGCCAACCAGGCGCAATAGATATGGCGTTGGAGCCTGCTATGCAACCCAAACTGGCTGAACCTACCGAGGAACCAGAGGATCAACCAGAAGAAGCCGCGACAGAAACGCCTGAACCTCCGAGGGATTACGCACCTAAGAACCCAGAAGAAGAAGGCACCCTTTCCGAAACTTTCGGTTTAAAAGAAAAAGAGGAAGCTGAAGAAACAGCAGACCCTCTAGCCGATGTACCGGTTGAAAAAACAGAGAAACAAACGGCTTAAACAGGGTTATCTATCTCCACATACTGGTGCTGTAAGCCAAATTGCAGCGCCAGATCTTTCCCTACCGCCTGTACCCCATAGCGCTCTGTAGCATGATGCCCCGCAGCAAAGTAATGGATGCCATTTTCTATAGCACTGTGGTAAGTCTGTTCAGATACTTCCCCGGAAACATAAGCATCAACCCCCAATAGATGCGCTTTATCGATATAGCCTTGCGCGCCCCCGGTACACCATGCCACCGTTTTAATTTTGTGCTGACCACCGGCAATTGATAATGGCTGTCTGCCCAGTTTAGATGCCAACAGTTGCGAAAATTCAGCAACGCTCATCGCTTCATCTAAACACCCGACATTGCCGATACTCCTAGGATTTTCTGGCTCCAAACCACCTGTAACAGATATACCCAGTAACTGTGCCAGGCGAGCGTTGTTACCTAATTCTGGATGAGCATCCAGAGGTAAGTGATATGCGATCAGGCTAATATCATGATCCAGTAAAGCTTTGATGCGTTTTCTTTTCATCCCTTTTATACACTCATCCTCCCCTTTCCAGAAAAAACCATGGTGTACCAGAATCAGATCGGCCTTTTGTGCAATGGCTTCATCAATTAACGCCTGTGAGGCCGTTACACCTGATACGATCTTATTTATCTCCGATTTACCTTCAATCTGTAAACCATTTGGGCAGTAATCCCGAAACATTTCAGGTGATAATTTTCCGTCTAAGTACGAAACTAGATCAGTTAGATTAGCAGACATTTCATTTTCCCATTCACAAAGTTTCAGGAGGTCGTATAATTCTATGATTCTTTATGGTTTTTTCTACTACTGTATACGATGATGCGTAAACTTAATTTTCTTTTTTGGCCAGTTTTGTCCGGTGTACTTGTTGCAATCCTGTTGCTGCAACTGTTTCCTAACCTTCTCAATAAGACACAACCGGCAATTGAAATAAAAGAAGCTCAGGGGCAATATCCGTCTAAACCGGGTACGGGGCCAGTTTCATATGCAGACGCCGTTGCCGTTGCCGCACCCGCTGTAGTTAACATCTACACCCGTACAGTAGTAAGGCAGAATGTTCACCCCTTGTTTAATGACCCTTTCTTCCGCAATTTTTTTGATGCTGAAAGCATTCCACAACGTGAACGCGTGCAATCCAGCCTTGGTTCCGGAGTTATTCTCAGCGAGCAGGGCTATCTGGTCACCAACAATCATGTCATTCAAGATGCCGACAGCATTGTAGTGGCTTTACGGGATGGGCGCGAAGCAACCGCTGAAGTGATCGGCACAGATCCGGAAACGGATCTTGCAGTTCTTAAGATCGAACTTTCCGATTTACCTACAATCACTCTGTACCCTTCAGATAAGCTCAATGTCGGCGATGTCGTACTCGCAATCGGCAACCCATTTGGTGTAGGTCAGACCGTAACTATGGGGATTGTGAGCGCGACAGGTAGAAACAGTCTCGGTATCAATACTTATGAAGATTTTATCCAAACGGATGCCGCCATTAACCCCGGTAATTCAGGAGGCGCTCTGGTAGATGCCTATGGCAATCTGATAGGCATTAACACTGCTATTTTTTCGAAATCGGGCGGCTCACAAGGTATTGGGTTTGCCATTCCATCCACACTCACTAAACAGATCATGCGGGACCTGATTCAATATGGTCGAGTTATCCGTGGCTGGCTAGGCATCGAAATACAGGAACTGACACCGGAACTGGCTGAGTCTTTTGGGTTACAGAAAATGCAGGGGTTGATCATTGCTGGAGTTTTCCGCAATGGGCCTGCTCATCAGGGTGGTTTGCAACCGGGAGATATAATGCTTTCTATAAATGGCGTTCCAATATCAGATGGTCGCCAATCAATGTCTGATATTGCTCGCCTGCGTCCAGATCAAACTGCAGAAATCGTTGTCTTGCGGGAAGGGGAAAAGTTATCACTCACTGCGACCGTTGGCGAACGTCCCAAAAGCAGAAATTAGCATCGTTATTTCCAGATGAAATCATCAATAAAAAAAACCACCCTTAAGGTGGCTTTTTTAAGTGCGCTTGAAATCAGTCTTTAATCCGATATTCTGCTGAACGTGCGTGTGCAGTCAGACTTTCACCGCGAGCCAGTACAGAAGCCACCTTACCCATTTCAGAAGCACCATCTTCTGAGAACATGATCAGGGAAGAACGTTTCTGGAAATCATAAACCCCTAGAGGCGATGAGAATCTAGCAGTACCTGAAGTTGGCAATACGTGGTTCGGTCCGGCGCAATAATCACCTAATGCTTCTGCTGTGTAACGCCCCATAAAGATGGCGCCAGCATGACGAATAGACGGCAGTAGGGCTTCAGGATTTTCAACGGATAACTCAAGGTGTTCTGGTGCTATACGGTTGGAAACCTCAATAGCTTCATCCATATCCTGAACTTTAATCAAGGCAGCACGTAAACGCAGAGAGACTTCGATGATCTCCTTACGCTCCATTGTCGGCAACAGTTTAGCGATACTCTTTTCAACTGCTTCGATAAACTCAGCATCCGGAGTTACCAGAATAGGCTGTGCATCCTCATCGTGTTCAGCCTGAGAGAATAGATCCATAGCGACCCAGTCCGGATCGGTTTTGCCATCACAGACAACCAGTATTTCGGAAGGGCCTGCGATCATATCGATACCAACTGTACCAAATACAGCACGCTTGGCTGTGGCTACAAAGATATTGCCTGGACCTACAATCTTATCTACCTGCGGGACAGTTTCTGTTCCATAAGCCAGAGCCGCTACTGCTTGCGCTCCACCAATGCAGAAAACCCGATCTACACCTGCAAGGCAAGCTGCTGCAAGTACCAGCTCATTCACTTCCCCACCCGGTGTAGGTACAACCATGATAATTTCTTGTACACCAGCAACCTTAGCAGGCATAGCATTCATCAACACAGATGATGGATAAGCTGCTTTACCACCTGGAACATAGAGACCCACTTTATCCATGGGGGTTACTTTCTGCCCAAGCATGGTGCCATCAGCTTCTGTGTATTGCCAGGAATCAACTTTTTGGCGCTCGTGATAAGTGCGTACACGTTCAGCTGCAATCTCAAGAGACTTACGTTGATCCTGAGGCAGGTTATCCAGCGCGTTCTGCAACCTCTCCTTGCTCATTTCAAGCTCGGACATTTTCGTAACAGAGGTATTATCGAAACGGTTTGTGTATTCAACTACCGCTGCATCACCTTCTGAACGAACACGGTCCAGAATTTCATTGACGATAGAGTTTACCTTACCGTCTGACACTGCTTCCCAGGCTAACAACCGATCCATCTCGGCCGCAAAATCCGACTGTGTCGAATCCAGACGTTTAATCTTCAGTTCACTCATACGGATGCCTCCTCGTCACGACGTGCTACTGCTTCAGCCAGTTTATCCAGAATTGGCTGAATCTGACGGTGTTTCATTTTCATGGATGGCTGACCAACAACCAGACGTGAGCTGATATCCGCAATATGTTCCATTGGCTCAAGACCGTTAGCTCTCAGGGTATTACCTGTATCAACGATATCTACAATGCGATCTGCAAGGCCCATCAACGGAGCAAGCTCCATAGCACCATAAAGTTTGATGATATCAACCTGGCAACCCTGTTTAGCGAAATAATCACGAGTCACGTTGACAAACTTACTTGCGACTTTCATGCGACCTTTTACAGGTTCCGCATTTTTAGGGCCGGCAACCATCAACTGGCAACGAGAAATATTCAGATCCAGAGGTTCATACAAGCCCTCTGCTCCGTGTTCAAGAAGTACATCTTTACCGGCGATGCCCATATCAGCACCACCGTATTCAACGTAGGTAGGAACATCCGTTGCCCGAATCACAACCAGTTTAATGTTGTCATGATTCGTATCAAAGATGAGTTTACGACTGCTATGTATATCCTCAGCCGGAACAATACCAGCATCTGCCAATAGTGGCAGAGTTTCTTTTAGGATACGTCCTTTGGACAGTGCAATCGTAAGTTGCTGCTTCATAGCTTTATCTATACCTGTTTATCAACCTGGAACACGCTTAATGCGTGCGCCCAATAACTGCAGTTTTTCTTCAATACATTCATAACCACGATCGATATGGTAAATACGATCAATTGTGGTATCACCATCAGCCACCAAGGCTGCAATAACCAGACTTGCCGAGGCACGAAGGTCAGTCGCCATAACCGGTGCAGCCTGTAACCGCTCCACACCTTCAACGACGGCAGTGTTGCCATCAATATTGATTTTGGCACCCATTCTGATCATTTCCTGCATATGCATAAAACGATTTTCAAAAATGGTCTCTTTAAGGATGCTTACACCGTCAGAAACAGCGTTCATTGCGGAAAACTGTGCTTGCATATCTGTTGGAAATGCAGGGTATGGCGCTGTTGTGACATTTACAGCTTTAGGACGGCGCCCCTCCATATCCAACTCAATCCAATCCTCACCTGTAGTGATTTTGGCACCCGCCTCTTCCAGCTTCTGCAAAACCGCATCCAGAATTTTCGGGTTGGTATTCTTAACCTTAACTTTGCCACGTGTTGCTGCGACAGCCGCCAGGTATGTGCCTGTTTCAATTCGGTCCGCAACCACAGGGAATTTACAGCCATGCAGTTTCTCGACACCGTTTACCACAATGGTGTCAGTACCATGGCCTGAAATATCAGCACCCATAGCAATCAGACATTCAGCCAGATCCACAACTTCAGGTTCTCTTGCAGCGTTTTCGATAACACTCTGACCATCAGCCAGTGTCGCTGCCATCAGGATATTTTCTGTGCCTGTTACCGTAACGGTATCGAAGAAAACCCGGGCACCTTTTAGACGACCATTGGTTTTGGCATGGATATAGCCGTTTTCAACAACGACTTCTGCACCCATTGCCCGCAGACCCTGAATATGCAGATCCACTGGACGAGAACCAATTGCACAACCACCAGGCAAGGAAACTTCTGCTTCACCAAAGTGAGCAACCATAGGACCTAATACCAGAATTGAAGCTCGCATGGTTTTAACCAATTCATAAGGCGCTACAAGCTTATCAATGGTACCGGCGTCTATTTCAACATTCAGCTTTTCATCAATGACAAGATCAACTCCCATGCGGCGCAGTAACTCCAGCATGGTCGTAATATCATGTAGATGAGGCAGGTTGCAGACAGTAACAGGCTCAGATGCTAAGAGTGTTGCCGCCAGAATAGGCAGTGCTGAGTTTTTAGCACCAGAAATACGAACTTCGCCATTCAGCTGTTCGCCGCCTGTAATGATTAATTTATCCATATAATTCCGACCAGAAAGGTTAACTCTGCTGTGCTTCCCACTGAGCAGGAGTGAAAGTTTTAATTGTCAGAGCGTGAATTGTTCCGTTAGCAATGTATTCGTTCAGACAAGCGTAGACCAACTGCTGACATTTGACCGGGCGTAACCCTTCAAACATTTCGCCTACAACCGTTACCTGAAAATCACAGCCTTCACCCGCTGTTGTCACGGTACAGTTTTCCAGTTGGGATTCCAGAATCTGCTTTACCTGCTCAGCCTGCATCAGAAACTCCTGATCGATTAAAAACAAGGCCGGAATGATACCGGATTGGAACAAAAAAGGCGATGCCAAGCATCGCCTTAAAGTGAAGTTGCCAGGTTCGTTGGTTTATTGCCCCAAGTGTTTGTCCAAACCTACAACTTCGGCAAAGTGAAGCATCTCTTCTGGCACATTTACCGGCACAATTTTGGCTCCCAGAGGCTCCACATACCGTAAACAACACATCCATAGAGATAATGCAGAGCTATCACTGGCAACCACGCCGGAAAAATCGATCTGAACAGTATCAGAAACAGATTCAAGAAGACTCTCCAGCTCCTTTCGCAACTGAACAACAACCGGAAACTTGAGTTCCCCGCTAAGTTGAATAATTCCGTCAGACGTTAATAGCGCCTTAGCAGTCATCAGGCTTCACTCTTTCCTGTGTCTACTTTCTCTTTCCAACTGGAGATTACCGCACCGACATCGCCACGATTTTTCTGCACCATGTCCGCAAACTGATTTTTAAAAGTCAGACGTAAATTAATGCCATCCAATAGAGCATTCACTAAACGCCAGCCGTCATCACCTTTCTTCATGTAATAAACCAAAGAGTATTTGGTGCCGTCAGCAGCAAACACATTTACGTTAACAATCTGTTTTTGGGGACTAGGGCTTCTCTTTTGCGGACGAACAATTTCATACTTTTCAATTTTGAAACCAACAATCGCTTTTGCGTACGTTTTCAGCAATGTCGTTTTAAACACGCCGGAAAAGGCTGCGCGCTCTTCATCTGAAGCTTTTCGGTAGTACTTACCCATTACCACTTTGGAGATGTAATCAAAATCAACCACCGGGGATAAAGCCATATCAAGCTCAGAGAGAAGGTTCTCCTGCTGCTCTTCAACAAGCAACTCTTCATGCTCAAGAATTTTCAACATCTCATGGGTAGAAGTTTCAATTACTGCACTCGCCTCTTCCCACTTAGCCTGCGCATTCACACTGAAAGTAAACAGCATGATCAGCACAGTAGCGAATCGCATTAGCGATAACCCAGTATTCAACATAACTCTTACTCACTCACCTCATTAAACAAAAACTTACCGACCAGGTCTTCAAGTACGAGTGCAGATTGGGTGTCTTCAAAGTAATCACCTGCCTGCATGCTTTCCTCTTCAAAACCGACCGATACACCGATATATTTTTCACCCAGCAACCCTGCGGTCAGTATTGAAGCAGAACTATCAATAGACAGGAAATCAACATCGTTGAAGATTTCCATTTCAACCCGCGCTACCAGTTGATCTTTATCAAGATCGATATTGGTAACATGCCCGATCAATACACCTGACATAGTCACTTTTGAACGTGCGGTAAGGCCACCGATATTTTCGAAACGTGCATACACTGTATATGTATCATCACTACTAGACATTGAAAGGCCACTAACGTTCAATGCCAGACCTACTAGCGCCATTATCCCTGCCAGAATAAAAGCTCCGACGCTGATCTCCATGATCCGCATACGCATATTATATTTCTCCGAACATCACAGCTGTGAGAATAAAATCAAGCCCTAACACCGCCAACGATGCATAGACTACTGTTTTGGTTGTTGCCTGGCTGATGCCTTCCGACGTTGGAATACAATCATAACCCTGGAACACTGCGATCCAGGTGACAACAAAGCCGAAGACGACCGATTTAAGCAAACCGTTTAATACATCTTCAGAAAAATCCACTGAGTTTTGCATATTGGCCCAGAATGATCCGTCATAAATTCCCAACCACTCAATACTCACCAGAGCTCCGCCGTAGATACCTACGATGGAAAAAATCGCGGCCAATATTGGCAAACAAATAAAACCCGCCCAAAACCTCGGCGCAATAATTCGCCTTAAAGGATCGACACCTATCATTTCCAGGCTGGACAACTGTTCGGTCGCTTTCATCAGCCCGATTTCCGCTGTCAGAGCCGAGCCAGCCCGTCCTGCAAACAACAAAGCAGTTACGACAGGTGCTAACTCTCGAACCAGACTGAGCGCTACCATCTGCCCTACTGCTTGTTCTGAGCCATAATCCACAAGAATGGTGTACCCCTGAAGACCCAGAACCATACCGATAAACAGCCCAGAAACTACAATGATGATTAGGGATAAAACACCAACAAAATAGATCTGTTGCAGTAGTAATGGGAACATCGTAAATGGCTGAGGACGAGCAACCAAAGACTGGAATAAAATCGTTCCCGAACGCCCCAAAGAGGCCAGGTTACTCAGACCTACACGACCTAAACGCGCCAGAGCTTCCATTTACACGCTCCTCTGTAACAGATCATCATTATATTCCTGAGCGGGAAAATGGAATGGTACTGGCCCATCCGGTAAACCTTCCATAAACTGCCTTACCTGCGGTGAGTCGACACGTTTAAGCTCTTCAGGTGTGCCATGTGCAATAACCGAAGCATCCGCCACCAGATAAATATAATCAGCTATACCAAGAGTTTCCTGAATATCATGTGACACTATAATGCTTGTGTGCCCTAAGGATTGATTTAAACGACGAATCAAATTAACCAATACCCCCATCGCTATAGGGTCTTGTCCGGTAAAGGGCTCATCATACATAACGATATCTGGATCAAGTGCAATCGCTCTTGCTAACGCCACACGGCGTGCCATACCACCGGAAAGTTCACTCGGCATCAAATCTCTGGCGCCACGCAATCCAACGGCCTGAAGCTTCATAAGGACAATGTCACGAATCATATCGTCAGGTAGTTTGGTATGGACTCGAAGAGGGAAGGCTACGTTTTCAAACACCGACATATCTGTGAACAACGCGCCACTCTGAAACAACATACCCATGCGTTCACGGATAACGAACAGCTCCCTACGGTTAAGGGCTGGGATATTCTGTCCGTCTACATAAATCTTCCCGGAGTCGGGGTTAAGCTGACCACCAATAAGTTTTAACAAAGTGGTCTTACCCGTGCCTGAAGGCCCCATAATCGCGGTGATTTTACCCCGCGGAATCTTGATATCAATATTTTGGTATATCGGTCGATCACTACGAGAAAAACTGAGTTGCTGGATGTCAATGATGACATCATCAAATTGGCTCATAAGATTCCGTTTAAAATTAAATCCAGGCAGTTTCCATTCCTGTGAAATGCCCCAAATTTTCGCACAGTATTTCTGACTGTACCCCTAACCAGTCGCCCCAGCTCTTAATTGAGGCTGCAAACTATACCATTTCAGCATAAAAACGTGAATATTCTATAACAACTCGCACATAACGGATTCAAACAGTTTTAGCATTCTGGTTTAATAGCCCCTCTCTTTTCTGGAGCTTAGGAATCTATGCTATATCCGATTTTGGCTTTACTTGCTGGATTGATTTTATTGGTTTGGAGTGCTGATCGCTTTGTCATAGGCGCAGCAGCTACTGCCAAGAACTTTGGCATGTCGCCAATGTTGATAGGCCTGACAATCGTTTCGTTTGGTACTTCAGCCCCTGAAATACTGGTATCCATTATGGCTTCGACTTCCGATGCCGGAGAATTAGCGATTGGTAATGCCCTTGGCTCTAATATCGCCAATATCGCGTTAGTGTTAGGTATCACTGCATTAATAGCACCCTTACCCGTAAAGTCCGGAGTACTGAAGAAGGAACTGCCATTATTATTAGGCGTAACACTGCTTGCCGGTGCCCTGTTGATAGATCTAAAACTTGGCCTAATCGATAGCTGTATTCTGGTGATCAGTTTAATAGGCTGCCTCTATCTGTTTAGTCGTTTTCAAAAAAATGCCTCCACTGGTGATCAGATAGGCGAGGAAGAGGAAGAACTTCCTGAGTTAAAAACATCTATTGCCGCATTCTGGCTGATCACAGGACTAGTGATTCTGGCCGGGAGTTCTAAATTGTTAGTGTGGGGCGCCAGCGAAATCGCCTATAGCATGGGTGTGAGCGAACTGATTGTCGGTCTTACAATTGTTGCAATTGGCACCAGCCTTCCAGAATTGGCCGCCTCAGTAGCCAGTGCCCTGAAAAATCACCATGACATAGCTATTGGCAATGTTGTGGGATCAAACATATTCAACTTAGCCGCGGTAATGGCTGTTCCCGGCTTTATTTCACCTATAGCTATGGGCTCAGAGGTACTCTACCGCGATTATGCAGTTATGCTGGGCCTAACCTTGGCATTAATGGCCTTTGCTCTCTGGCAAAAACCACCCTCGATAAGTCGGTTTGAAGGCGGGCTGCTTGCAACCGCCTATGCAGGTTATCTGTTCCTACTATACACTATGACAATCGCCTAATAATGAATAAGCCCATGACCCAATCTGATTTCATCCTGTCCGCAAAACGCACAATCAGCCTGGAAGCTGAAGCCGTTTCAGATCTCATACCGCATCTGGACCAAAACTTTGATCGAGCCTGCGAACTGATCCTTAAATGTCCAGGCAGAGTTATTATTACAGGCATGGGAAAATCAGGTCATATCGGCTGCAAAATCGCTGCAACACTTGCCAGCACTGGCACCCCATCATTCTTCGTACACCCTGGGGAGGCCAGTCACGGCGATCTGGGGATGATAACCAATAAAGATGTTGTCATAGCTCTGTCTAATTCGGGCGAGACCACAGAAGTGGTCACCTTAATACCTCTGCTGAAGCGTATGAACACCCCCTTGATCAGCATTACAGCAAACCCAGCATCGACACTTTCAGAAGCGGGTGATGCCAACCTTCACATTGGTGTGGAAAAAGAAGCCTGTCCGTTAGGTTTAGCTCCAACATCCAGTACTACAGCCCAACTCGTACTGGGAGACGCTCTGGCGATAGCCCTACTTGAAGAACGCGGTTTTAGCAGCGACGATTTCGCCTTTTCACACCCCGGCGGCAGTCTTGGACGACGCTTGTTATTAAAAGTGAATGACATCATGCACACTGATGAAGATATTCCATCAGTCTTATCTGGCAGCTCTTTACGTGAAGCATTACTCGAAGTTACCCAGAAGCGCTTAGGCATGACCGCCGTTGTCAGCACTGAAAATAAGCTTCTGGGTATTTTTACCGATGGCGACCTACGCCGCGCATTAGATCAGGATGTGCCTCCACATGAGATCAAAATTGATCAGGTTATGACTTCCAACTGCACCACTGTAACCCGAGATATTCTGGCAGCGGAGTGCCTCCAGATAATGGAAGATAAAAAAATCAATGCACTGGTTGTGACCGATGAACATAATCACCCTGTAGGCGCACTCAATATGCATGATCTACTTAAAGCTGGGGTAATCTAATGCCAATTGCGGAGCTTCAAGATAAGTTAAAAAATATCACGCTGGCTGTATTTGATGTTGATGGCATATTGACCTCAGGCCAACTGTTGTTTCTACCCAACGGCCAGGAAGTTAAACAATTCAACACGCTTGATGGCCTCGGTCTAAAACTTTTAATGGAATCTGGTGTCGAAACAGCCATCATCACCGGGCGCAGTTCGCCTCAGGTTATTCAGCGCAGCCGTTCTTTGGGTATAAATTATCTGCAGCAAGGCAGAGAAGATAAGTTAACCGCCTTGCAGGAACTTTGGGAAGTAACCCATCATAGCGCTGAAACCACAGCTTATATTGGCGATGACTGGCCTGATCTTTCTGCTATCCGTCATTGTGCTTTTGGAGCCACCGTTCCAAATGGACATTCTGCCGTCAAAGAACATGCGGATTGGTGCACCGAAAGGAAAGGCGGAGAAGGCGCAGCTCGTGAATTTTGTGAGCAGATTCTTTCTGCTCAAGGTAAATTAGACAGCTTATTGGCAAAGTATTTGTAAATGTTTGAGTTAAGCAATCGACTAAGACTGCTCATTACAGCCCTGATCCTGGTGCCCTTTCTATTGTATTGGGGCTTTACCAGTACCCCCCAGGAGGCCAGCAGTAACATTTCCGAGTTAACCGGAAAGATCGATTACTATGTAGACAACGCAAACACTAGAGAGTGGGACGAAACAGGCACTCTTACACGCACAATGACCTCTGCTAAAATAGAGCACGACCCTCAAGCAGAATTAAACTACCTCACCTCTCCAAAAAGTATTAGTTTCCGCTCAAACGACAGCAAGATCCAGATAACCTCAGATAAAGGCATCACTCGGGATGATAATTCTCGCACAGATCTTGCAGGGAATGTCATAGTCCATGATAATCCCTCCTCAGAGTCAGGAACTAAACTGTTAACTGAGCAGCTAACGATCTACCCTCAGAAAGACTTTGCAGAAACTGACAAACCCGTAACGATTTCCTCAACCAGTGGTAACTTAAAAGGGATAGGAATGGATTTACATTTTGAAAAACAGGTACTTAACCTTCACTCAAATGTAAAAGGTATCTACCATGAAGTGGACTAATCTGCTGACCATTCCGGTCATAGCTATGAGCCTGTTTTCCATGAACAGCATGGCTTTACCTGATGATCGAGAGCAACCCATTCATATCACGGCTGACACTGCTAGCATCAATGACAAAACCGGTATAACCACTTATAAAGGTAGTGTCGTAATCACTCAGGGCTCCATTCTGATAGAAGCTGATCACGTTGATATGTATCGCGGTGACGAAGGTGTGGAAAAGTTAATTGCTCTGGGCAAGCCTGCACATTTCAGACAACAACCAGAAGTCGATTCAGCCTTTAGCGATGCCTGGGGCTTACATATCCTGTATATGATCGACGATGAAAAGCTAACGCTTACCAAGCAGGCAAAAGTCATTCAGGAACAAGATACCTTCACGGGTGAAAAGATCATTTACGACTTAGCCAAATCGATTGTGGATGCGTATGGCACAACGGACAACTCCGCTGATGCCGAGAAAGGTCGTGTCAACATGGTGATCCAGCCAAAGAGCAAGAATAAAGAATAAGGTCTGATATTTAATGAGTTTGCTCGAAGCACAGCACCTTGCGAAGCAGTACAAAGGCAGACAGGTTGTTAAAGACGTTTCACTGCAGATTAACAGTGGCGAAATTGTAGGCTTACTGGGCCCCAACGGGGCGGGTAAAACCACCTGTTTCTACATGATTGTCGGTCTGGTTCAAGCCGATAAAGGCCAGGTATTCATCAAGGGTGAAGACATCACTGCTCAACCCATGCATGGGCGTGCCAGAAAGGGTATTGGCTATCTACCACAGGAAGCGTCTATTTTCAGAAAGCTGTCTGTTAAAGATAACCTTTCCGCGATCCTGGAAACCCGCAAGGACCTGAACAAACACAGCGCTGACCAGAAAATGGAAGAGCTTCTGGAAGAGTTTCATATTACCCATATTCGGAATAGTTTAGGCATGAGTTTGTCTGGTGGCGAACGTAGACGCGTAGAAATTGCAAGGGCACTAGCGACAGAACCAGACTTCGTATTACTGGATGAACCCTTTGCCGGGGTTGATCCAATATCAGTTAACGATATAAAACAAACTGTTCGTCATCTACAATCAAAGGGAATTGGCATCCTGATCACGGATCATAATGTTCGTGAAACATTGGATATTTGTGAAAACGCCTATATTGTTAGTGAGGGAACTATACTTGCAAAAGGAACGCCAGAAATGATCATGGACAATGAATCAGTTCGAAGTGCTTATCTTGGCGACCAGTTTACTCTTTGAGAAATGAATAACTTGCATATGACAGTAGTATTTTCAGGGGCTTTGTCCGTTTAATTATGAAACAAGCTCTGCATCTAAAAATTGGGCAACAGCTCACAATGACTCCGCAGCTGCAACAGGCTATTCGCCTGTTACAGCTCTCAACACTTGATCTGCAACAGGAGATCCAAGAAGCATTGGAAAGCAATCCCATGCTGGATACCTCCGAAGAAGAAGCAACTCCGGATGCCTCTCAGCAAAAAGACAACACTGAGAAATTTGCTGAGGAGAGCAATGAACAGAGCAACAACGACTCAAGTACTACTGAAACCGAATACAGTGCTGATGATGCGGCAACCCCCGAAGACAACTGGAACGAAAGTATTCCGGAAGAGCTGTCAACTGACAGTAACTGGGAAGACACCTTCCAATCCAGCACCGGCCCGTCTCTAAGCAAAGAAGATCTGGATTCTTTTGAGCAAAATGACAGCGCAGAAGAAACACTTCAGGATCATTTAGACTGGCAATTAAACCTGACCCCTATGGGCGATCTGGATCGACTGATCGCAACATCCATCATCGACGGTATTAACCCCGATGGATACCTAACCGTAACTACGGAAGATATTCGTGACCACTTCAATTCCCACCGTTCGGGACTAGAAGAGGAAATTGAACTGGATGAAGTTGAAGCTGTGCTCCATAGGGTCCAGCAGTTTGATCCGCCAGGCGTGGCTTGCAGGGATCTGGGCGAATGTTTAAAGATTCAACTTATGCAACTAGCGCCGGAAACAGATTGGCGAGAGCAGGCAATAAAGGTTGTGACGCAGCATATTAAACTGCTGGGCACCCATGATTACCGACAGTTAATGCGCAAAACTAGATTGAAAGAGCCTCAGCTACAGCAGGTTATTCAACTGATACAAACATTAAATCCAAAACCTGGTTCTCACATCAGCAATACCGCAGCGGAATATGTAATCCCGGATGTACTGGTTAGCAAAGAACGCGGCGTGTGGACTGTCCGCCTGAACCCTGAAGTCTCACCGAAATTACGCATTAACTCAGATTATGCCGGCCTTGTTAAACGTGCGGATAACAGCTCAGAAAATACCTATCTGAAGAATCACCTACAAGAAGCGCGCTGGTTTATAAAAAGTTTACAAAGCCGTAATGAAACTCTGTTAAAAGTTTCTAATGAGATTATTAAACGCCAGGCAGGCTTCCTTGATCATGGTGAAGAAGGCATGAAGCCCATGGTTTTGCATGATATTGCCGAAGCCGTTGAGATGCACGAATCAACAATTTCACGCGTCACAACCCAGAAATTCATGCATACCCCACGTGGCATATTTGAACTGAAGTATTTCTTCTCCAGCCATGTCAGCACAGCAACCGGGGGAGCCGCTTCTTCCACTGCGATTAGAGCTTTGATCAAAAAACTGATTGAAGCTGAAAACACAGCTAAACCATTAAGTGACAACAAAATCGCACAATTCTTAGATGAACAAGGATTTAAAGTTGCACGCCGAACCATCGCGAAGTACCGAGAAGCATTAGGCATTCCGCCTTCTAATGAGAGAAAACGTCTGGTTTAATAAAACGAATAACAATAACAGGCGATTAAAAAAATAATCGTCACTGTGAGTAGGAGAAACCTATGCAGATTAATATCACTGGCCATCATGTTGAGCTGACTGAATCCATGCACGACTATGTACTTGCAAAAATGGAAAAAATCGAACGTCATTTTGACAATATTACGAACGTTCAGGTTACTCTCAGTGTTGAAAAACAGCGCCAAAAAGCTGAAGTTGAGATGCATGTTGCAGGCGCACAGATTCATGCGACTCATGAACATGAAGATATGTATGCTGCAATTGATGGTGTAACTGACAAACTGGATCGTCAGGTCATCAAACACAAAGAAAAACTTAAAAACCACAAATAATCACTAATTAAATGCCTTATGTTGGTCCATGAACTTTTAACCCCCTCAAGTACACTCTGTAATCTGGAGGGGGGTAGTAAAAAACGAACTCTTGAGACAGTTTCAAAACTGATCTCCGAAAACCAATCTGACATGGACCGTACCTGTGTATTTAATGGATTACATGGCCGCGAAAAACTCGGCAGTACCGGTATTGGGGATGGGATTGCCATCCCTCACTGCCGACTTGCAGAGTGTAAAAACGCAACTGGTTTTCTGATCAAACTTGAGTCGCCAATTGACTTCGATGCCATTGATCGCAAACCTGTGGATCTGATTTTTGCATTGGTTGTGCCTGAAGATGCCACTTCAGAGCACCTCCAAACTCTTGCCGCAATTGCCGAACTGTTTTCCAGTGAAGATGTACGTGAACAACTAAGAGCCACAGAAAGTAACGAACAACTTTACAAAACTATTTGCCAACTCAGCGGCTGAGGTATGAAAAATGAAACTGGTTGTCATTAGCGGACGCTCAGGCTCAGGTAAAAGTACCGCGCTTCAGGCACTTGAAGATATTGACTTCTACTGCATTGACAACCTACCTGCCCTACTGCTTCCTGATCTTGTAGAGCAGATGTGCCAGGACCCTGATCACCCGGATAAGATAGCGGTGAGCATTGATGCCAGAAACCTCTCCAGCAATCTGTCCCAATTTCCGGAAATCATCGATAAACTCAGAGAAGAACACTGGGCGGAATATGAAGTAATATTCCTCGACTCTTCCGAAGATGTTCTGATCAAACGTTACAGCTCAACCCGGCGAAAGCACCCATTATCCGATCAGCACCAAAACCTCCAACAGTCCATTCAAGCCGAATCCAGATTACTTGAACCTATTGCGGTAATGGCAGACATCCGTTTGGATACGACCCACCTGTCACTCTATGAGTTGCGAGATACGGTAAAACTCAGGGTAGCCAACCGCAAGGAACAGACCCTTTCAGTTCAGTTTGAATCTTTCGGATTCAAACACGGTGTTCCCCTGGATGTTGATTTCGTCTTTGATGTCAGGGCATTACCCAACCCCCACTGGGTCCCGGAACTGAGGCAATACACTGGCAAGGAAAAGCAGATCCAGGATTTTCTCGGTAGTTCTGCAGAGGTTCAGGAGATGCAATCAGATATCCAAACCTTTCTGGAACGCTGGCTACCACGATTTGCAGATAACAATCGCAGTTATATAACCATAGGCATAGGTTGTACTGGCGGACAACACCGCTCAGTTTACATGTGTGAACAACTTACTTCTCATTTCTCCGGTGTTATGGATAATGTCCATGTAAGACACCGAGAACTAGGTTAAGCCAGCATGCAAGAAAAAGAATTACTGATAATCAATAAATTAGGTTTGCATGCAAGGGCAGCAGCTAAGCTAATATCTGTAACCTCGCGTTTTTCATGTGATATAAAAATCAGCAAAGACGGACGGGAAGTTGACGGTAAAAGCATCATGTCTGTAATGATGCTGGCGGCATGCAAAGGCACCTATCTAACCTTCACAACCTCAGGGACAGACGAAGAAAACGCCCTATCTGCCATCGAAGAACTGATTAATAACCGTTTCGATGAAGAAGAATAAAGCAGTATAAGCTTTATACCCCCCCTGCCTATCCGCTATAATTTCTCGTCGGTAATTCCAGCGCAGAATCTTTTGGTCACAACGGGGAAGCTCATGGCTCAAAATGAGAGCATGTCACAGCTTGATAAGCTTAACGAAGCCCTGGATAGCGGTGAACTTCGTCAGGTCCGCTTTACCCTGAACAACACACTTCGTCCTACGGAAGTTGCCCGCATTATTGAAAAGTCGCCACCAAAAGAGCGACAAATATTATGGAACCTGGTCTCTTCTGACCTAGAAGCCGATGTTCTTCAACATCTGAGTGATGAGATTCAGGCGGATATTCTCAGCCGCATGGATACTGAAGAAGTCCTAGCGCTTACAGAATCCCTCGAATCCGACGATATGGTCGATGTTCTGCAACAGCTGCCAAACAGGGTTATGAAAGAAACCCTGAAGATAATGGACAAGCAGAACCTTCGCCGTGTAGAAAAGCTACTCTCCTATCCGGAAGATACAGCCGGCGGTCTGATGAACACCGATACGACGACCGTACGGCCTGACATCACTATCGAGACTGCACTGCGTTATATGCGCCGTCATGATGAAATACCTGAGATGACAGACAGTTTGATTGTGGTTAGCCGAAAAGACTCATTTATCGGTTTACTGCCATTGACCAAACTACTGGTGTCCGACCCAACCATCACTATTCGCGAAATAATGATCACGGATATTGAACCGATCAATGCCAGCATGCCAGATGATCAGGTAGCTCTTCTCTTTGAAGAACACGATCTGGTTTCTGCACCTGTCGTTGATGATCAAGGAAAGCTACTTGGACGTATCACAATCGATGATGTGGTTGACGTTATCCGAGAAGATGCTGACCACTCTCTGATGAGCATGGCCGGCCTTGATGAAGATGAAGACACCTTTGCCCCAGTAATGAAAACCACCCGTAGACGAGCTGTCTGGCTGGGCATAAACTTACTGACAGCCTTCATCGCATCAGCAGTGATTGGCATATTTGAAGACACGATTGAAAAAGTCGTAGCACTTGCAGTGCTGATGCCCATCGTCGCATCTATGGGTGGCATCGCAGGCTCTCAGACCCTGACTTTGGTCATCCGAGGTCAGGCCCTAGGGCATGTAGAACGCTCCAACGCGGGCTGGCTACTCAATAGAGAAATGATTGTAGGCACCTTAAATGGCATACTCTGGGCCGCAGTCATTGCCGTGATCGCAACCGCCTGGTTCCAGGATATAAATATCGGCATCATTATCGCTCTTGCCATAGTCATTAACCTGGTTGCAGGAGCCATCGCAGGGACACTCTTACCGGTTGGACTTAAATCCATGGGCATTGATCCGGCTCTGGCCGGCAGCGTTTTATTAACCACAATAACAGATGTAGTCGGCTTCTTTGCTTTCCTTGGCCTGGCTACTGTTTTCTATTCCTGAGATACAGCATGAACAAAAATGACCAATTTGAAAACCAGAAAACAGATGACCTTGAAGAAGAGTGGTTAAGCAAAACTGAAGTTAAACGCCAGATGCAAGCTCTTCAGGAACTGGGAGCAAAACTGGCAAAACTTAATCAGGAACAACTGGATAAACTGGACTTAAGCAGCAGATTACGCAGTGCTATTGACGAATTCCACCGCATTAAATCCCATGGTGCACAGAAACGGCACCTACAATACGTTGGTAAGATCCTACGCACCGAAGATGCCGACGAAATAGAACATGCTATTGGTTTATTCGAGGCAGGACACCAGGCTCATACTCAGGTGTTTCATAAATTAGAACGTTGGCGGGACCGTTTAATCACTGATGGCAACTCTGCATTACAAGAATACGTGGCCGAATACCCCAGCGCTGATATTCAGCACATCAGGCAATTAATACGTAATGCTCAAAAAGAGCAGTCGCAGAACAAGCCCCCAGCGGCATCCAGAAAGCTGTTCAAATATTTGCGGGAATTAGCGGGCGTTTAAAACCCCGCTTTCTGCCGATGCTCGATGATCGGCATAGCCTTTCGCCTGGTCAGGATTTCATCCACCTCAATTTCAGCGATGATCACACCCGGGCCAGGCTCTTGTTTCTCCGCAAGCACTTTTCCCCATGGATCGATAATCATGCTATGGCCCCAGCTTTTCCTGCTTTCACTGTGCTCCCCGCCTTGGTTCGCCGCTAGCACATAACACTGGGTTTCTATCGCTCGGGCTCTGAGAAGCACCTCCCAATGCGCCTCACCAGTCACATAGGTAAATGCTGAGGGCACAACCAATATTTCAGCACCACCCAAACGCAACTTTTGATAATGCTCAGGGAAACGTAAATCGTAACAGATGGATAACCCGATTTTTCCTAAAGGCGTTGCAGCAACAACCAGTTCCTTACCATGTTCTATAAAATCTGATTCTCTGTATACAGCGTGAGTATCAGCAACATCCACGTCAAACAGATGAATTTTATCGTAGCGGTCTGTAAGTTGACCGTCACAGTTAAACACCAGGCAACTGGCAAACACCTTATATTCTGAATTATTCAGTAGTGGCAAACTGCCGGCGATGATCCAGATATTTAATCGGCTTGCTAAGGCTGCAATGAACCCGGTGATTACCTGGTATTCGTTTTCCTCTTTAGCTAATTCAATCAGCGCCTTGGAATCAAGCATGGCAAAATTTTCTGGCAGAAGCAGAAGTTCAGCTCCATGCTCAGCTGCCTCTTCAGCGAGAGCCTCTACCTGGGCCAGATTGGCTTGCCAATCTTCTCCAGAAAGCATTTGAGCAACTGCCACTTTAGCCATTGCCTAACTCCAGATCATCCACCTGGTTCTGTTGCTCTTCTTTCGCATTGTAAACATCAATTTTAGGGTCACTCCAATCACCGGACATATGATATTTTACGGTAGAAAACTTGGCCAAAGGGTCACCGATCAACTTATCAAACAGGAACACAGCTCCGGCTACCTGAGGCGCACCCAACAGAACACTAACCAACGGAATATTACCGGTGACAGGGATCGCAACCTCGATATCCTTATCTACGGTTTCTTTATCCAGATCCAAAGACCCCTGCATAGCCATATTCACTGACGGCCCAACCATGACAAAAGGCTCAGTTGTTGTCGCGACACCCTTCTGAATTTCATAGTTGGCTTTCATCTCATCAAAAGCCACACCCGACTCAAAAAGGTCTGAGAAATCCAGACGTAGACGACGGCCGAGGGATTGCAAATTAAGTATGCCAAAGACTCTGAGGAAATTACCGGCATTCCCTACATCCAACAAACGCCCTTTATTCGCTGTAAACTGGACCTCTCCATCTGCTTTAGCAATGCTAAACTCCCAGGGAGCACCATCCCAACTTAGTTGCAGATAGGATTTTAGGCTTTTTGTTTCCAGAAACTTAGACATTCCCCAGGCATCCAGGACCTTGCCAAAATCATCGCCATCCAGACGTAAGGTTAGATGTGACCTCTGATCATTATCATCCTTCCAACGCACTTCGCCTTTTGCCGATGCTCCTTGAAAATCGGCCTTTATGTTTTCAACAATCACACCGTTAACAATCGGAACCAACTCGAAACTCCATTGCCCCATAGGTTTTTCATTCAGGGTTAACTGCTTAACACTGAAGTTAACAAAGGGTAAATCCTCAGCCTTAACTGGAGCTTCTGGTATAGGTTCTTCAAGCTTATCTTCGTTATCAGGTGTATTGAGCACCAGGTAATCAAGATCAACGTTGTAGATTGAGTTTTGTGAATCTGGAATAAACAAACTTCCCGCCAACTCTGGCCCACTTGCCTGCAGATTCCACCCCTCTTTAGCGGGTGTCAGCTGTACACTCAGGTCTTCCAGATAAATCTCATCAAAAACAAACTGGTCAATATTCAGATTGACAGACTTTAGAATATTTTCTGATTGCTCTGCGTTAGTTGAATTCTTGGGGTCGTCACCCGTGAATCCAGCCTCATCCATAAAACGTTCAAGCTGGTCGTAATCGAGATACGCAACTTTACCGTCTAACCATATACCTGGCTGCTCAGGCACTTTAGGTCGGTTTCCACCAAGGTGGAAACGCGCCCGGTCAACCTGCTGATCATTCATGATCATTACACCACGTAACTGATTGGCGAAATTCAACCGTACCGCACTGCGTCCATCTTTGAAGCCACGCCCCAAATCACTCACCAGTGACAACTGGCCTTTCTGATCCGCTAATTTACCTAAAGGTGAAGGCGCATCAATTTCCACACCTTTAAGATCACTACCTATCACTAACTGGTTACAACTCTTACCTGGGCACATATCCAAACGCGCATTGTACTTTAACGTGCCAGACATGATTGCCAGAAGGTCTAAATCAAGCCACTTCCTGAGGCTGTCAGTATCAATTGCACTGTCCAGATAAACCTGTGTTTTACTTTTAGAAGATGAGATTCGAGCCTTTACCGGTTGATCAAACAATGTGGCTGTTAGCTCTTCAGCCCCCAGACCTGTTGCTGAGCGATAACTGACCAGACCATTAATATCAGTAAAGCTAATGCGGTCCTGTTTGGACTCAAAACCTCCGCCCTTAATAAACGACTGCACCGTAACACGAGGTTGCTTTTGGTTATAAAGAGGAATTTCAATATCGAGCAGAGTGTTAGCTGAACCCGTCATTGACCAGTCATTAAGATCCTCACCCACCTCTTCCCTTAATGGGCTTTCGGTTAGCACTTTCCGCAAATCAGATGCCAAACCATTAACTTCCCCCGTCACAAATAATTTATCTTTTGTGTTTGGCAAGTGTACCCAGGCAAAGTCAATATCAGAGTCATAAAGTTGTCCACCCTTTGCCTCGGCTATCAGTTCACCATTACGGAAAAATACAAACGCATCCGCTTTTTTAATCTCAGGCCAACCCGGTTGATATGCAAACGAGGCATCGGACAAATTAAAGAACATTTGGACTACAGGCAGTTGGTAATCAGATAAACGAGAGCGAGTCACACCATTCAGGATAAAGCCGGCCTGCTTTATGTGACCCTCTTTAATGGCTGCCACCAACCACTCATAGGTTTTTTCACCCACTTCACGAGGCGGAATATAATAACGCGCCTGAGTACCATCACTGGATTGCATACCTATCTGGAGGTTCAGAAGTGGCTGCTCATCGCGACTAAAAGGCAGATAGATACTGAATCGACCTGCAGCTGAAACGTATTCATCGGACAGATTCAACAGCTCTGAGGCGACAACCACTCCTTTATCTTCAAAACGCCAGCCAATAACTCCCTGAGCACCGCTGTATTGCCACCTGTCAGCGAATAAAGTGGGATAGGCCATAAGAAAATCGCTGCTGACCAGATGAATTTTACCTCCATCTATATTCGCAGTGAGAAGGCCATTAATCCCTTTTAATTCGGGTACATCATTCCAGGCATTAATACCCACCCGGGAAAGATCAGCAGCTAGTTGGAAACTAGTTAAATCCTTTGGATCCTTCCAAGTCACCTGTATATTTTCCAAAGTACCCACAGGCGCAAAAGTATTGAGAATGCTACCTGTTTCTCCGGGAAGGAAGGGTTGCTCAGATAACCAGTTTTGCAGTAACTCCAGATCGATTTTATCGACCATCAACACCTTAGGTTCTATCGAGCTTCCGCTGCGCACCAAGTCCAGGCTAATCCGCGGCAAGTTAAAACGCTTGTCGGCACCAGACACGTAAAAATCGGTCAACTGCAACTGATAGGAACGATCCCGCCGCAATAAAGCCGTATGCAGAGTAAATTCTTCGAGCTCATATTGCTGATATTTAAAATTCTTAACCGATGTTTCACTGGTTAAATAGGTTAGTTTTCCTTTTTGGACTTTACCCCAGACCCGTTGAGTGCCTTCGAAATTATCCAGAGCCAGATCAGTGAGTTTTAACCAGGGGTTTAATAATTCATGATCCAGTTGATCAATACTCAGATAGAAATTCACATCATCACGGGAAGGGGTTCCTTCTACTTCGGCAACAAAGCTCAAAGAGGTATTGCCAGCTTGTGTCACCAGATCCGCATTCACCAGTAATTGGTGCATAGCACCGTCGTGTTGCATTTTCAGTTGAATCGGTGCGATTGAGATTACTTCGCCATTTCTTGCGACAAATTCGATCTGAGTTTTTGCAAGATTGATATCTGATTGGTGTAACAACAGGGTTAAAAGATCTGCCCCGGCATCAGACACTGGATGATTACTACTCGCCTTCTGTTGTGATATTTCTTCAGATTCTTGACGTTGAGGCTGACTGGAGAGGTCATAACGAACTTTGAGCCCCTCAAAATCGAAAACAGAAAAGACCGGCTGAAAAACAGTCAGGGATTGTGCAGGGTCTATTTCAATGTGAGCTTTAACCACACTGGCCGAAAAGCCGGGTTGATCCTGCATCTGTTCAATTACGAGACTGTCGACCTGTAGATTTGGACGCCAACCATTCCAGCTACCATTGATATCGCCCAATAGTACCCGCGCCTGCAACCGCTCAGAGAGCAACGTCTGAACTTCTGCCCTATAGCTACCCAGATCTTCAAAAAACAGCTTAAAACTGATCAATAAGACTGCAATCAAAGCGAGGAAAATGGCTAATACCCAATAAAGGTACCAGGCAAGTGAATGAGCAAGACGTTTCACTGATTTATCCCGTTAACGAAGTACGACGTCGAAACTTTCAGCGTTATACATGGGCTCGATTTGGAAACGTATTGTTTTACCGATGAAAGCTTCAAGTTCTGCGACATGATCTGATGCATCTTCCAAAAGATAATTCACAACGGTTTGAGCCGCGAGCACAAGGTAGCTGTCAGTATCATAAGCTCGATGTTGCCTGAGAATTTCACGGAAAATTTCATAACAGACTGTTTCCGGTGTTTTTATCGATCCTCGACCCTGACATTCAGAGCAAACGCCACATAACACCTGCTCAAGACTTTCCCGGGTTCTCTTACGAGTCATCTCCACCAGGCCAAGTTCAGACACCCCTGTAACTTTACACTTAGCATGATCTCTATCCAGAACACGCTCTAAAGTACGCAACACCTGACGCTGGTGATCAGCATCTTCCATATCAATGAAATCTATGATGATGATTCCACCCAGATTTCGTAACCGCAATTGTCGACCGATTGCAGTTGCCGCTTCCAGGTTCGTTTTAAAAATTGTCTCTTCCAGATTTCTATGACCTACAAAAGCGCCAGTATTCACATCCACTGTCGTCATGGCTTCAGTTTGATCAAATATCAGGTGGCCACCCGACTTAAGCTCAACTTTTCTACCCAGTGCTTTCTGGATCTCCTCTTCAACATTAAAGAGATCAAAAATCGGACGCTCACCGGGGTAGTATTCAAGTGAATCTGAAACTTCCGGCACCAGTGCCTGCACAAAATCTTTGGCACGGTGAAAGGTCTCTCTGGAATCAATTCGAATTCGCTCTAGGCCAGAATGAGCCATGTCGCGTAACGCCCTCATGTTCAGAGGTAGATCCTCATAGATAACACTTGGTGCTTTGGCAGTTTTGATTTTCTCCTGAATAGAAAGCCATAACCTGCGCAAAAACTGAATATCGGCTCTTAACTCCGCTTCAGCCGCACCCTCGGAAACTGTCCTGAGTATAAAACCTGAAGGCTCACCATCCTCTTCTTCAACCAGAGCCTGGATCGTCTGACGCAGGCGATCACGCTCTTCAGAATCTTCAATCCGTTGCGAAACGCCGACATGCTGGTTACCGGGCATAAATACAAGATATCGAGAAGGCATAGATAAATGGGTGGTAAGGCGAGCACCTTTGGTACCAATAGGGTCTTTAGTGACCTGAACCAGCAAAGGCTGACCTTCTCGAACTAGGTGGGCAATCGAAGCATTGGTTTTTTCTTCCTGAGTAGCATTTTGCGCAAGCACCTCTTCCACATGAATAAAAGCTGCGCGCTCAAGCCCGATATCAACAAACGCAGCCTGCATACCCGGAAGTACCCTAACCACTTTACCCTGATAGATATTTCCAACAATCCCTCTGCGATTAACCCGTTCTACATATACCTCTTGCGGCATGCCATTCTCAATGACCGCAACACGGGTTTCCATAGGAGTAAAGTTAATCAGTATCTCTTCGCCCATAATATTTCCTTAGACAACATCCTGATGCCAGATCTCAACGCCTGCCTGCTGCAACAAGGCAGAAGTTTCACAGAGCGGCAATCCAACTACGGCGGAATAACTGCCTTTTATCTCTTCAACAAATACGGCACCCAGACCTTGTATACCATAAGCACCGGCTTTATCGGCTGGTTCACCCGTTTTCCAATAACGCCTACAGATTTCCGGAGTCAGTGTTTTAAATTTAACTGAGGTTTTGACCACAGAATATAGCGTTTGTTCTGCATTTACGACTGCAATGGCGGTAAGTACTTCATGGACACCACCGGAAAGTTTCATCAGTGTTGCAATTGCTTCCTGCTCATCTGTTGGCTTACCTAATATTTGCCCGGAAAATACAACGGTTGTATCTGATCCTAGGACAGGCAGCCTCCCATCCGTCAGACTAAAACAGACTTTCGCCTTTTCTATGGCCAACCGCAGGACATAATCCTCAGGGCTTTCAGCTTCTAGAACATCCTCGCAGATATCAACAGGATTAACGCTAAACCTTACCCCAATCTGGCTTAACAACTCCTTACGCCGTGGAGAAGCAGATGCCAGAATCAGATCATTCTGAGCGTTCATAGAAATCCTTACCGAATTCGGAAAATACGCCGCAGCCCGCGCAACGTTATAAACAGCCATGGCCATAAAACAGCACTGGCAAGACACGGCAGCAGGAAGATCAGACTATCACCGGTATAACCGGTAAATGCCTGCATCCAGTGAAAAAGCAGTTGATTAATTCCCACCAGAACCATCACCATCATGGATTGCTGCACTAACGGAAACATTCGCAAACGCTGATGCAGCACAAGTGTTACAAAGGCGATAACAGTCAATGACAATGCATTAAGCCCTAAAACACTGCCTTTAATTACATCCAGGAACAAGCCAAGAAAAAAAGCCATTCCCATTCCAACACGATGCGGCAAAGCCATAACCCAATAGATCAAAATCATGGCAACCCATTCCGGTCGCGCCCACTCAACCACATGCGGCAGTGGAATCTGACTGAGCATGAGACCAACCAGGAAAGTGGCAAATATTATGAGGCCGCCACCACTCGAAGGAGCCGGGCCACCCTCACTCATCACCCTCTCCTAATATCAGAGGCTCTTGAGGCTTAACAGGCATTTGCACCAGTAGTAGATGCCTGGATTTATCCAGCATAGCGGTTGGTTTGATCACAACCTTGGCAAACTGTTGACCTGGATCGCGTATAACTTCAGACACCAGTGCGACAGGATAACCTCTTGGAAAACGTCCACCTAAACCGGATGTAACAATCAGATCACCCACAGTGATATCCACTGTATCTGGCACATGCTCTAATTCGAGTTCGTCCAATTGCCCCTTACCTAAGGCAATACTGCGAAATCCATTACGATTAAGCTCAACAGGCAGAGCATGCCGCGCATCGGTAATCAGCATAACCCGACTAGTATAGTGGGAAAGTTCTGTCACCTGCCCCATAACACCACCAGCATCCAACACTGGTTGACCTATCACAACCTGGCTTTCACTTCCTCGATCAATGATAACCTGATGCTGAAACGGGTCTGGGTTCACACCGATGAGCTCAACCAGTTCGACCTCTTCATCAATACGAAGGCTGCCGCCAACTAATTCCCGTAAACGATCATTTTCCCGGCGCAGAGCGGCATTCAGTTGTACCTTTCGCTCCAGAATTAAAGCATCAGCTTTAAGCTTGGCATTTTCTTTAACCAACAGACCCCGGTCTACGACCACATCAGATACTTCCCCCGCAAAACGGCTTGGAAGATCTACAAACCATTGCAGTGGGGTTAAAACCAGAGACAAATAGGAACGACTGTCGCGAACCTTTGAGGTATACAGATCCGCAGCCATTAAAATACAGGCCAGTATCAGGAGAAAGATAAAGAAACGGCTCGATGAACGGCCTAGAAAGATGGTTTTAATAGCTCACCTCCCAATGTGCGACCACATACGGGAGGTGTGTATTTGAACTTATGAAAACAAAATTATGCAACAACATGACTTAGTCATAACTAACCAGCTCAAAACCATGTTTATCGATAAGCTCTAAAGCTCGACCGCCACCTCGAGCCACACATGTCAGTGGATCTTCAGCAACAATAACTGGCAAACCAGTTTCTTCACTGATCAATCGATCGATATTACGTAGCAGTGCACCACCACCGGTAAGCACAATTCCGCGCTCTGCAATATCCGAAGCCAATTCTGGTGGACATTGCTCCAACGCACTTTTTACTGCCTGAACAATTGCAGAAAGAGGTTCCTGCAACGCTTCCAGAATTTCATTACTATTGAGCGTAAAACTCCGCGGAATGCCTTCAGCCAGATTACGACCTCGAACATCGATTTCGCGCATTTCTGTGGATGGGTAAGCCGTACCGATCTCTTGTTTGATCCGCTCTGCAGTTGAGTCGCCGATCAAGCTACCGTAGTTGCGACGTACATAGGTTGTAATGTATTCATCAAAACGGTCGCCACCAAGACGAACTGAATCAGCGTAAACAATACCGTTGAGTGATATGACCGCAATTTCAGTTGTACCACCACCGATATCCACAACCATTGAACCACTGGCTTCGTCTACAGGCAGACCTGCACCAATTGCAGCCGCCATAGGCTCATCAATAAGGTAAACCTCACGAGCGCCGGCACCCATCGCAGATTCTTTGATCGCACGACGTTCAACCTGTGTCGATTTACAAGGCACACAAACCAATACACGAGGGCTCGGTGTCAGGAAATTATTTCCGTGCACTTTGCTGATGAAGTATTGCAGCATCTTTTCCGTTACATGGAAATCTGCAATTACACCGTCTTTCATTGGACGGATTGCAGTAATAGACCCCGGAGTACGACCCAGCATGCGCTTCGCATCAGCGCCAACGGCTGCTACGGATTTTTGATTACCAGTCTGACGAATCGCAACAACGGACGGTTCATCCAGAACAATATCCTTATCGCGCACATATATCAGTGTGTTTGCAGTGCCCAGGTCAATGGACAGATCGCTGGAAAAAAGACCACGAATTTTCTTGAGCATGTACAGGGAGTCCTAAGAAATCTGCAGGTATAGCCGCTATATCCTGAAAACACGTAACTCTAACAATGGCAGGCACTTAGAGCAAGGTGTAAATACCTAATTCAACATAAATAACAATGACAATTAGCCTTCTGAATGATCTATCAATGTGATACCTTACAGCTCTTGGTTTTTTCCCTATCAGCTTTCACTGAAAGCCTTCTCAAAAAGCGAGAGTAAATTATGTCTCTGGACCGCTCTGATGTGGACAAAATTGCCCATCTGGCGCGCCTTCAAATTGAAGAACAGGACGCTCCTGAATACGCGCAAAATCTGACAAATATTCTGGATCTGGTTGATCAGATGCAGGCGGTGGATACTTCTGATGTATCACCTATGGCTCACCCTCTGGATGCTGTACAGCGCCTTCGAAGTGACGTTGTCACCGAAGAAAACCAGCGCGAGCAGCTACAAGCAGTTGCCCCTGAGGTTGAAGAAGGCCTGTTCCTGGTTCCTAAAGTTATTGAGTGATCTCGTAACAAGTAAATAGCAGCCAGAATATTTCTAAAGGAAGCATTCCATGTTTGACAAAACATTAGCCGAACTGGCTCAGGGGCTTAAATCTGGTGAATTCAGCAGTGTTGAGCTGACCCAGGCGTACCTGAACCGAATTAAGTCAGAAGACGACAAATACAACAGTTACATCACTGTTACTGAAGAACTGGCCCTTTCGCAGGCCAAAGCAGCAGATGAAGCGATAGCGACAGGCAACGCTGGCCCATTTACTGGCTTACCCTTTGCCCACAAAGATATTTTCTGTACTCAGGGCGTTCGCACCAGCTGTGCATCAAAAATGCTGGATAACTTCATCTCGCCCTATAACGCTACAGTCGTAGAGAAATTCAATGCTGCTGGCGGTGTAATGCTGGGTAAGACCAACATGGACGAGTTTGCTATGGGCTCCTCCAACGAAAGCAGTTTTTATGGGCCCGCTAAAAACCCCTGGAACACCGAATGCGTTCCTGGCGGTTCTTCAGGTGGTTCTGCTGCTGCGGTCGCAGCTCAGCTAGCACCCGCTGCAACAGGCACCGACACTGGCGGTTCCATTCGTCAACCGGCGGCTCTCTGCGGTATCACGGGCTTGAAACCTACTTATGGTCGCGTATCCCGTTTTGGCATGATCGCCTTCGCATCCTCTCTGGATCAGGGCGGTCCAATGACAAAAACCGCTGAAGACGCAGCGATGATGCTGAATGTGATGGCGGGCTTCGACAAAAACGATTCAACCTCTGTTGATCGTGAAGTACCGGACTACACTGCGGATCTGAACGCCCCACTGAAAGGCCTGAAAATTGGCCTGCCAAAAGAGTTCTTTATGGATGATCTGGACTCTGACATTGCAGCACGAACCCAAGCCGCAATTAAAGAGTTTGAAAAACTGGGTGCAATCGTTAAAGAAGTAAGCCTGCCAAACACCGCATTATCAATTCCGGCTTATTATATTATCGCGCCTGCTGAAGCCTCTTCGAACCTATCCCGATTTGATGGTGTTCGTTACGGTTATCGTTGCGAAGACCCGATTGATCTTGAAGATCTATACAAACGCAGCCGAGGCGAAGGATTCGGACCGGAAGTTAAACGCCGTATTATGATTGGCGCTTACGCCCTATCTGAAGGCTTTTACGATGCTTATTACAATAAAGCCCAGCAGATTCGCCGACTGATTCGCGATGACTTTGCCAAAGTGCTAAGTGAAGTAGATGTCATCATGGGCCCGACCACACCTCACCCAGCGTTTAAACTCGGTGAAAAAACCTCAGACCCTGTAGCTATGTACATGGAAGATATCTTTACCATCTCCCTGAACTTAGCAGGCCTTCCAGGCATGTCCGTTCCTTGCGGCACCGTTAACGGCTTACCAACAGGTTTACAAATCATTGGCGACTACTTTGCCGAACAGAAGCTGCTAAATGTTGCCCATCAATTCCAGCTGGCAACGGATTGGCACACACAGTCACCACAAGGTATCTGAGAGGTTAAATAATTATGGAATGGGAAGCGGTAATCGGGCTTGAAATCCATGCCCAACTAGCGACAAAATCCAAAATCTTTTCGGGTGCCAGCACAGCTTTTGGTAGCGAGCCTAACACTCAAGCTTGCGCGGTAGATCTTGCGCTGCCGGGTACACTACCCGTGTTCAATGAAGAAGCTCTGAGAATGGCCGTAAAATTCGGTTTGGCCGTTGATGCTGAGATTGGTCGCAAATCTGTATTTGATCGCAAAAACTATTTTTACCCAGATCTGCCAAAAGGCTATCAGACCAGCCAGTTGTTCCACCCTATTGTTGGTATCGGTCATATCGATATCACACTGGAAGATGGCACCAACAAACGGATCGGAGTTACTCGAGCTCATCTGGAAGAAGATGCGGGTAAATCTCTGCACGGCGAATTCCCCGGCATGACTGGAATCGACCTAAACCGTGCAGGCACACCTCTGCTTGAAATTGTCTCCGAGCCAGATATGCGCAGCGCAGAAGAAGCCGTAGCATACGTACGTAAAATCCACTCTATCGTGACCAGCCTGGGAATTTGTGACGGCAACATGGCTGAAGGCTCTTTCCGCTGTGACTGTAACGTTTCAATCCGGCCTAAAGGTCAGGAAGAGTTCGGTACCCGTACTGAGACCAAAAACATCAACTCCTTCCGCTTTATTGAAAAAGCGATTGTGGGTGAAATAGAACGTCAGATTGATCTGATCGAAGATGGCGGCCGTGTTGTTCAGGCGACACGCCTGTATGACGCAGATAAAAACGAGACGCGTGAAATGCGCTCAAAAGAGGAAGCAAACGACTACCGTTACTTCCCTTGTCCGGATCTGTTACCGATCATCATTGATGAAGATTATATCGATGCGGTTCGTGCCACCCTGCCAGAACTGCCTGATGCGCGTAAAGCTCGTTTCATTGAGGAATACAAACTCAGTGAGTACGACGCTACGGTACTCTCAAGTGACCATAACATGGCCGCTTATTTTGAAACCGTCACCAAAGCCTCCAAGGATGCCAAACTTGCAGCGAACTGGGTGATGGGCGAGCTGTCAAAAATGCTCAATCAAAACGATACTGGCATCAATGATAGTCCCGTTTCAGCCGAACAACTGGGCGGCCTGCTGGCACGCATCAAAGACAACACCATCTCTGGCAAGATCGCCAAGCAGGTGTTCGAAGTAATGTGGAATGAAGGCGGTAGTGCCGACGAAATCATTGAAGCCAAAGGTCTGAAGCAGGTAACAGACAGCGGCGCAATCGAGAAAATTGTCGACGAAGTAATCGCCAATAACAGCCCTCAGGTTGAACAATACATCAATGCAGAACCAGACAAACGCGGCAAAATGATCGGATTCTTTATGGGTCAGGTTATGAAAGCGTCTCAGGGTAAAGCCAACCCTGGTCAGGTTCAGGGGGTTCTTAAACAGAAGCTGGATGCTTTAGTTTAATTCTGCTCTAACTAAAAAGCCGCTTTGTACAAAGCGGCTTTTTAGTTTTTACGGTGTATCTAAATCAAGCTGACAATTTACACGCCAAGAAAAGCAGCTAACAAACCGATAAGCCCGCCAAATACGCCGCCCCAGACCACCAACCAGCCCAGGTGTTCACGAATCATTTTCTGAATAATTTCTTTCACCAATTGCGGTGTTAGCTCATCCAGTCTCTGCTGAACTACGACTTCAACTTTCCCCTGCATTTCGGCCAAAACATCTGGTTGCTCCAACTCTTCCTTAAGAAGTGCAATAAATGCCTCATCACGAGTTATATCTTCAATAGAGGTTTTGATATTGGCAACGAAAGGTTCACGCAGGGGTTCAAGCACTTCCACACCACCAATCATGGCCAGCATACCACCAAGTTTTGAGGACTGGATAACAGCAATGAGAGAATCAAATGTCGGCGCAAAATCAACCTTTTCAATTACCGGAGCCAAATGCAGATCAGGTTGCTGACCATTCTCCGCACTGAGAAAACGCTCAATATTTTCCTCGGTAAAAAACTGTTCCATCATCAGGGACTTAATGCCCAGCTTGAAATCCTCAAACCTGGCCGGAATAACACCTGAGCCATAAAGACCAGGAACCCGCTCAAACAGCATATGTATCGCTAGCCAGTTTGTAACAGCTCCAGACAAAGCAAACAGTCCAATTGTGAGTAAAATATGATCATCGGAAACCAGACCAGCGAACAACACCAACAATGCGGCAAAGTTTGTTAAAGCACTCTTATTCATAACATCTTCCTAAAAACCAACTGTGCGCATCTTATATTTAGATGGCCAAGTTATAAAGCTAATAGGAAAACCTAATTTGCGCTAAAAACGTTAAATGCTAAACAGCTTCTTTCAGGTTATCCGGTTCCTTAAACGGGAGACGTTCAGCCGCATTTTTAAGATAGATATGATTTTGAGCATAAATATCCTGACAAACCCTCTGCCTGAGCTCATTTGAATCAGAAGCAAGCGCTTCTCGGCGCTTAATAACAATGCAATCACCTGAATTGACAGCATCTTCAGCTCGAGCAAAAAAAGAGGAAATTATCGACGTTTCATCCATCTGATCACAATCGACTTTTGCGGAAAGCAGTAAAATTTCATCACCCTCGCTGCAGTAGTAATGTTTTTCAGCAAATTCATAGATAAAATCAGCAAGCACCTGCGTAAAGCTAATAGCCAGGTTATTTTTTCTGAAAGGCTCAGGGAAATATAAATCATCAGATCCTTTAGGTATCACTCCCAAAGTAAAACAGTCCACCAGCACCCCGGAAACGCCATGAACATCCCGGGCATAACCTTCATCTACATCTGTAACCACATCTACATCAATCATTTCAGACCCCCTCTGAGTCACACTCAGATAATATGGTTATTATTTATACACACATTTGTGCACCGCACAACAGATCTGAAATATTTTTTATCTTTGTAAATACAACGGATTTTCCGAAGGTATATTTGAACCTGTTTTATTGCATTTTAATTGTACCGATGAAGTGCTTCCTATATATTCGATAAACCTTAATAAACAAGCGTTTAAATAAGGTTATCTAACAAAAAAACCATATAAAAATAATGGCTATAAATAAATACGAAAAACAATTCGTGCTGTTGTAAGGAGAGGGGCAAATGTTATTGGATACCTTAAAAATATCTACCCGAGTTTATATTCTGGCTTTGATAAACTTGGTATTAATCTCCGTAGTAGGCGGTTTTGCCATCCTGCAGATGAAGAAGATCGGGAATGAACTGATCGATATTGCCGAAGAAAATCTACCAGTATCACAAGCACTATCCCTGGTTGCACAACACCAATTAGAACAGGCTGTTTTATTTGAACGCGGCCTGGCCTTATCTATCGCGCAAAAATACGGTGAAGATAAGCAGGATGAAATTGCAAAAACCAGTGCAGACTTTCATACATTAGCGGAAAAAGTCGATAAGGAATTCAAAGAGCTGGAAAAGAAGCTTGAACATGCGATCACCCACTCGCACAGCGAAGAAGGCCGCAAAGAATCAGCCTCAATTCTGGAAAACATTCTGATTATTGATCAACACCACTCCGAATACGACAAAGAAGCCTTTGCTTTTTTTGATCAGGTATTGGCTAATCAGGCATCAGTCGCAGTTTCCTCTGTTGAACATATTATTAAGCTGGAAGACCAACTTGATCATGAATTGGTGTCAGCCCTAGCAGAAGTTCAAAAATTCACCCTTGATTCCACTCTCAAAGCTGAACACGATGAACTAGAAGCACAGAAATACATTACTGCTCTCTTTGTCATAACGTTTATTCTGGGCATTCTCATACCTGCCATCATTTCTAAATCGATCTCGGCTCCCATCGTTGCTATGGGCGCGAAACTGAAAGAACTGGCCGTGGGTGACAGCGACCTTACTGCACGACTCCCTGTGGTTGGTAATAATGAAACATCAGAAGCAGCGTCCGCTTTTAATCAACTAATGGAAAAGCTGACCAAACTGGTCGATTCGATTCGAAATACCTCCCATGAAACGGTAAGACAATCTGAAAATAGCATCATGCTGATGGAAACCACTCGAGATCAAATTGTGCAGCAAAAGCGCCAGACCGATCTTGTGACAAACTCCATGAATGAACTTTCAGGTGCGGCATCCGAAATTGCCCAATCTATTGACCATGCTGCACGTTTGGGTAATGAAGTATTGAAGCAGGTTCAGAAAGGGACCCTCACCGCGACTGATAATAGCAATGTCATCAAACAACTCAGTGGCAATGTAGAAAGTGCCTCCACGCAATTGGAATCTCTAGTTACAGAAACAGACAAAATAAGCTCAGTGCTCAGCGATATCCGTGGAATTGCAGAACAAACTAACCTACTCGCCCTCAATGCCGCCATCGAAGCAGCTCGTGCTGGAGAATCCGGTCGTGGTTTTGCCGTGGTAGCAGATGAAGTTCGTTCACTCTCACAACGCACTCAATCCTCTACCGAGGATATTCAGGCGCTACTGGAGAAGCTGCAATCTGTAACCACAGGAGCTGTCAGCGTGATGCAGAAAGGTCAGGACAATGCAGTTCTGTGTATCGAACAATCAGAGATTACTTCTGTGGAATTGGATGCTGCACAAAAAGCAGTTGAAGAGATGTCAGCTTTAAATACTCAGATTGCCGCTGCTGCTGAAGAGCAATCAGTCACCGTACAAGAGATATCCAGCAATCTGGCCAGTATCTCTGAATACGCGGACAGTACTCAGGACAGTGCTAACCAAACCGCTGCCATTGGCAATCAGATGAGCGGACAATTAAAACAACTGGACGCCATGGTATCAGGTCTGAAAACTTAAGCTGTAACCGATCTGGGCAGGGCTGAAAATGCCCTGTCCACCCGTCGACTCTGCAGAATGGTAGCTACAATGGTATACATTCTTAAAAGAGATGATTATGGATAAAGAGACTGCGCACGCCAACTGCTTATCCCTGCCAGAAGTTTCGGCCAGCCATCCGTTTGGTCCAGGCGTTACCGTTTATAAAATCAAAAATAAAATGTTTGCCTTGCTGGCAACCTGTAATGATAAAGGCTCCGAATTAGGTGAGCAGTATGCAGGTTGTTCCTTCCTCAATCTGAAGTGCAATCCAGAAGAAGCTTCAATGCTGAGGGATATTTTCCCGGAAGTTCTTCCTGCTTACCATATGTCTAAAAAACACTGGATCAGTGTCGTATTAATTAATTCCATGCCAGAGAAAGAGATTGAGCGTTTAATTGATCGCTCTTATGGATTGGTTGTAAAAAAACTGAAAAAAGCAGACAGAACTAGCCTCGAATTAAAATATCCGCCTGAAATCCTTTATCGCTAACATCTTAATTCATCTTCGAACGTCACAAAAAAGCCACATGACAGTGCATAAGTTGGCAAATTAGCGTTTTTCCAAATTATAAAGCCCATACTCTTTACTCCAGAATTATTAGACATTATGCTGAATAAAAAATAAGAATAATTCTTAGTGTGACTGTATGGGTACGAAAGGACTTCTTTTATCTGTTGTAGCAGTATCGCTATTTGCTTTCCAGAAGACTTATGAGCATCTGGGAGGAGATACATATGTGCATTCAACTCCAATAAGCCAGTTAGAAACTGGTGCCATCCTAAATGGCGCGGACCCTACTGATCTTCTCGCATCCCCGGCTGCTGGCAAAGCTTCTGCTGAACAAAACAATTATTGTCGTTTCGGTACAGTTATTGGTGAAGAAAAAGCCCAAACTCTCGATGATAAATTTTATGTTTCTTTTACCAAAGAGAATGTAACCTACATACAGGTTTCCCCATTACTTCCAACGTATCTTAAGCAAGATTCGATGCAGACCGTAACAGCTCAAGCCGTTACCCCCGATGAAGATGTAAGGGACCAGCTGAACGATTTGTTTACCAATAGAAAAAGCTGCATTACTGCTGATTTATATTTGCAACGTGTCAGCCACATGTAACCCACCTTTTCAGTGACCGCATACATACTTAAGGCATGTATCGATTTATAATACTCAAAAGTATTGAGTGATTTATAGGTAGCATATGCTTTATGTTCTTCCGGAAACCACCGGTGATATTATCGTCCTACAAGCCAACGGCACACTTACTGCACAGGACTATACAGAAACATACCTTCCCCTTTTTGAGCATGTAAAAAACACCCACCCCGAAGTACGACTACTAATTACCTTCGCTCCTGATTTTGAAGGATTTGAAGCAGGTGCTTTATGGGAAGATATAAAGTTCGGCGCAAAACACGCCAATGACTTCCACCGGGTAGCCATTGTTGGCGATGCTAAGTGGACCGATTGGATGCGTAAAGTAGCAGACCTTCTTATGCAAGGAGAGGTTCGTCACTATAAGATGACTCAGCTACTAGAAGCTCTACGCTGGATAAATGATGAAGGTGAAGATGATGAAGACAACAGGCTTTACCCCTTTAATGGATAGTCTGCATCCAACCTATAGAAAAATATAGTTTTTTCCTCCCAATCTTCAGATTCTAAACTATGCTTAAATAAAAAAATAAGCGAGTTTAAAGTAGATGAAGAATCCCCCACTTTTCCTAAGGGCCGTCGATCTCATAAACGGCCTTTTCATTGTTTTTATAGCTTTTCTTATCTGGATTCCAGCTACAATTGCTGCTGAGCCAAACACATCACAGATTCAGCTTATAGACAAAATGAAACAGGGTGGATTGGTTATCTTTATGCGTCATGCATCGACAATAAAAAAACAAATAGATGCGCGCCCTATAGACTTAAAAGACTGTGAGAAACAGAGGAACTTATCAGATCTAGGTCGTAAAGAAGCCCTTCTTGTCGGTCAGTCGTTTGCAAAGCATTCCATACCCGTATCAGAAGTAATCTCAAGCCCTTTTTGTCGCTGTAAAGACACCGCTGAGCTCGCTTTCAATACTTTCAAAATAGATAACAACTTATTTTATTCCATTGGTCTGCCGCCCGAAGAACGTAAGAACAAAACAGCCGCCTTAGCAGATATGCTTTCAACGATCCCAGTGAGTGGAAATAGAGTCATTATTTCTCATACCAGCAACCTTAAAGAAGCAACAGGGATATGGCCTCAGGTTGAAGGGGCTGTTTATGTATTCACCCCCTCGAATAACCACCCGCCTGAATTTTTAGGGTCAATAAAACCATCAGACTGGCAGAGTCTGGAATTGTTTCTATGAACTTTTTAAAGAACGCCAGCCTTAAAAGACGCTTACAATTTTTCCCTGCATCTCTCATTGCAGCAAGCAGTCTACTTATTGGCCTTCTTATTTATGTCATATTGAATTACAGCAGTCTGTTCGATCATCTTCATCAAGAAGATATGCAAGTTCTGACCAAAATCTCCAACATTTCGTCAGAATTCGAACAGACACACTCTAAACTTCTGACACTTTTTGATTCATCCAGTACGACCCCTGAACAGGCTTACCCTGAAGCAACAATTCACCTGGATAAGATTCATTCGCTTATAAACCAGATCGGAAAGATTTCTTCAGATGGACACCTCGAATTAGAATTACATCATTCTGATCATGTTATTAATACCAACGAGCTTACCAACGCTCTAAATGATTACTTACTCACCTCAACTATAGCGATGGAACGGTATTTTTATGACCCTGCAAGCTCACACCAAATCATCCAGGATCAAGTCAAAAAATCCGCTGAAGTGAATCACTTCCTCACCGCGTTAACCAGTAGCATCGTGCAACAGATAGAAAATGAGATGCGCGCTACAGCCGATGAAACCATCATCACCTCTGTTTTATTAGTGATATTGGGCCTTGCTCTTGTAGTTATCACAATTAAAGCGAATACAGGCGTAGCAGGAAGAGTGGACAATTCACTCTCCGCTATTCGAAAAAGTTTACTTGGGTTAGCCAAAGGGGAGCTGAGTGTTCACATTCCAGCTAAGGATGATACCCCTGAAATAAAAGAGATGGCGACAGCGCTTAATACCTACAAACAAACGCAGGTAGCACTCAACAATACCCTTACTGAGCTTTCCGAGATCAAATCAGACCTTGAACTGCGTGTTGAACAAAGAACTTCCCAGTTACAAGATACAAATCAAAAACTAATTCAAGAGATATCGCAGAACCTGATGTCTCAGGAGCAGTTAAATATATCAAAAGGCACTGCACTCAACCAGTGAAGCCGTGATAATCACCAGCGCAAAAAACCGCATCATTGAAGTCAATGATGCCTATTGTGGCATTACAGGTTATGACCGCGATGAAATCATTGGAGCCAATCCCTCTAAATTCAAATCCGGTCAGCATCCTGCAGAGTTTTATCAGCAGATGTGGGAAGAGCTTGACCAAACAGGTTATTGGAAAGGAGAGATCTGGGACCGGAGAAAAAATGGCGAGTTATACCCTAAATGGTTAACCATCAATACAGTAGTAAATGAACAAGACCTAATCACCAATTATGTAGGTGTTTTCACTGATATTAGCGACCTAAAAAGTAAAGAAGCAGAGTTGGAAAAGTTAGCCCACTTTGATCCGTTGACTCACCTACCAAACAGAATGTTATGCCGAGAGAGAGTCGAACAAAAATTATTATCGGCAAAGCGTAAAAACAACAAAGTCGCGCTTCTGTTTATCGATCTTGACCGCTTCAAACTGATCAATGATTCATTAGGCCATGCAGCTGGAGATCAGTTACTTAAAACAGTTGCCGAAAGGTTAGAAGCCTCACTGCGAGCAGAAGATCTGATGTACCCTCTTAACAGTCACTTCAGCCATACCATCGCCCGATTAGGCGGAGATGAATTCATAATTTCTCTGAGTGATCTGAATTCTGTAGATTACATAGCTGACATTGTTGAACGTATTCAGGAAACGATTCGAAAACCTATCAATCTATGTGATCGGGAAGTTTCCGTTGACTCGAGTATTGGTGTCGCGATCTACCCAAATGACGGCAGCAGTTACGAGACCCTGAGTAATCACGCAGACACCGCAATGTATCGTGCAAAAGAAGCTGGTCGGGGACAATTTGCGCTGTTCACAGAAGAGATGAACCAACAAGCTCATCAACGTTTACAGCTTGAGATTGAAATGAAAACCTCAATCAAAGAGAAACATTTTGAGCTGTATTATCAACCAAAAATTTGTACAACATCGCACAACATCCACAGTTTTGAATCACTTATCCGATGGAATCATCCGCAGTTAGGGCTCATATCACCAGATGATTTTATCGAAATTGCGGAAGAAACCGGCATGATTATTCAGCTGGGAGAATGGATTCTTGAAGAAGCCTGCAGAGTCTGCCTGGAACTCAACCACAAATTCAATACAAAACTCCGTGTCGCGGTAAATATCTCCACACGACAATTTCAAGATCCAAAACTTCAAGAGAAAATTGCCAAAGCACTCAAGAAGTCAGGGCTGACAGCCGAACATCTTGAACTAGAAATAACAGAAAGCGCTATATTTGGGGATATCGAGGAAGCTATATCAATTATCAGGCAAATAAGTAGCACCGGTGTGCGTTTCGCTTTAGATGATTTTGGTACTGGATACTCCTCCTTGAATTATCTCAAACAGTTACCCGTAAACACCCTGAAACTGGACCGCAGTTTTATCGCTCAGTTAGATCAAGCCGACACTGAAGATGACCGAAAAATCGTCGAAACAATGATTCTACTTGGCAAACAATTCCGAATGCAGACTGTAGCAGAAGGAGTAGAAAACACTGATCAGGAAAGTATCCTGTCTAATTTGGGGTGCGATCTACTGCAGGGTTATCTTTACAGCAAACCTCTTCCTGAAAAAGTATTTCATGATTACCTCAGCAATACTTTGAATACTAAGTCTCAAAAAACAGCCTGAGGCGAAATTAAAAAGCGCCTTAAAAGGCGCTTTTTAAACAAGAGCTGAGAGCAACTATTTAGCTAAAGATGCAGTTGCCTGCGTCTCGAAGTATTCTCGAGTAAGACGGAATACAACAGGGCTCAGCAGAGCCAGCGCAATCAAGTTAGGGATGGCCATCATAGCGTTCAGCGTATCTGCAAGAAGCCATACGAAATCCAGGCTCACTAAAGTACCCACAGGTACAGCAATGATCCACAAAATTCGGAATGGGATAATCACCTTCACACCAAACAGGTATTCAGCACAACGCTCACCATAAACACTCCAACCCAGAATGGTTGTAAAGGCAAAGATCGCCAAAGCAATAGCAACAATGTAGTTACCTACACCTGGCAGTGCATCGGCAAAGGCTGCTGATGTTAACGCCGCGCCCGACTCACCAGAGGTCCATGTACCTGAAGTAATAATAACCAGACCTGTGATGGAACAGATGATAATTGTATCCAGGAACGTACCCAGCATAGCGATCAAACCCTGACGTACAGGATCTTTTGTCTGGGATGCTGCATGAGCAATTGGGGCAGAACCCAGGCCAGCCTCGTTAGAGAACACACCACGCGCTACACCAAAACGAATTGCAGCCCAAACCGCAGCTCCTGCAAAACCACCTTCGGCAGCAGACTCAGTAAACGCATAGGTGAAAATCAGATCCAATGCAGCTGGAATAGCGTCAGCATTAATCGCCAGAACAACCAGGCCCGCAACCAGATAGCTGATAGCCATTAATGGAACCAAAGCACCTGCAACTGCACCAATACGTTTGATACCACCCAGCAATACTGCTGCTGTAAGCACCATCAACACAACACCTGTTACCCAGGTTGGCAATGCAAAATTAGCTTCCAGAACGGCTGCTACAGAGTTGGACTGAACTGTATTACCGATACCAAAGCCGGCTATCGTGCCAAAAATAGCGAAGGCTGTGCCCATCCAGGCCCACTTGGAACCCAAGCCATTTTTGATGTAATACATCGGGCCACCTACATGGTTGCCATTTTCATCCACTTCGCGATATTTTACAGCAAGAACAGCTTCAGAGAATTTGGTTGCCATACCTACAAGAGCGGTACACCACATCCAGAAAAGTGCGCCAGGACCACCCAAAAATACTGCCGTTGCAACGCCTGCAATGTTACCAGTACCCACTGTTGCAGACATAGCTGTCATCAGTGCCTGGAAAGGAGAGATTTCACCCTCTTTTTTGTCAGAGTCGGACGCATGACGACCACTCCACATCAGTTTGAAGCCTGTGCCTAACTTAAAAATAGGCATGAGTTTTAAGCCCAGCTGCAGGAATAATCCTACACCCAGAATCAAAACCAGCATCATTGGTCCCCAAACAATACTGTTAATCTGACTAATCAGATTCGTTAATGCTTCCATTAGTTTTCCTCGATTTTATTGTGTTATATGAGGTTTGTTTCACTCTTGGTGAGATTTATAGTTATCTGGATAACAGAGTTATCCGGGCTCCTTGAGCCTTACTTCTGACATTTAATGAGAACTGCTTTTAGATGCCGGCCCTAATATCGTTAAACAAGCTTCCTCATCCGCTTCAACGAGTTCAGACCAATAAACAGCACATAACACCAGCAACAGAAGTAATTAATACAATATTCAAAAAAACTCAGAATTTGGCTTCAAAAAAATAATTTATTCAGGGATAAACCCCAATTAAATAAAAACATTAAGGCTTAATCACTATTACAAACAAAACACCTAAATAAGGGTCTAAACGGCGCGCTATGCAGCACTGATGAGTCAAAAAAAGTCGGACAAAAAATGCTGGGCAAACTTGTAGATATTATTCTTAAGAAATCTTCATTTGTGACTCTTTAGGAGCAATACATGGGCCGTGCAGCGACTGCGACCCGGCATCATGCTTTACGGAGCAACACCTTTCGCCCATTCTCAGCCGCTGGCTGAGCAGCGCCAACCAGCCATGAGCCTGACCTCAGAAATAATCGCTGTACGTGATCTCGAGCCAGGTAATGCCATAGGCTATGGACGCACTTGGATCTGTGAACGCCCAACGCAGGTCGGAACGGTCGCAATGGGTTATGCAGATGGCTACCCACGCCACACTAAAAATTGCACATCGGTCATAGTTGATGGCCATCAAAGCCGTCTTACCGGAAGGGTTTCCATGGATATGCTCACCGTTGATTTAAGCCATATACCAGAGGCAAAAACCGGTTCTCAAGTGGGGTTATGGGGATAAAATTTAGCCGCGTCTGAAGTCTCCAAGCATTGTGACACCGTCCCTTGTACGCTGTTTACCGGTATTACCAAACGGGTACATAAACGTTACATCAATCGCTAACACCATCCTCTATAACCAAGGTCATGTTGCCGAAATAGATTATTACTACTAGGCTCTATGGAGTAATGAGTTAATAGGTTGGTTATGCAGGTTCTGGTTCGTATCTTCTCCAGTGTGGTCTTGCTGTTTCTATTTTCCAGCTCTGCTTTTGCAGAAAAGATCACTATAGCCGCAGATGAGTGGTGCCCTTTCAATTGCTCACCCGGAGCAGAACAACCCGGTTTTATGATCGAGGTTGCCGACAAAGTATTTTCTGAACATGGCTATACACTGGAATACAAAGTTATGGCCTGGTCGCGGGCAATTCGTGAAGCAAGGGTCGGTAACATCCATGGCATCATAGGCGCATTTAAAGGGGACGCTCCGGATTTTATTTTTCCTGAACAAGAACTCTCTATCCTGAAAAATACTTTTTTTGTACGTAAGGAAAACACCTGGACATATCATGGGGTCCAGTCGTTGAAAGCTATTCAGTTGGCTGCTATTTCCGGGTATGACTACGGTGATGAGCTGCGAGAATATATCCAGGAAAACGAAAATACTCATGTATCATTGCTGAATAGTAGCGGGCACCCTCTTGCTAAAGGTATAGAACTGCTCAACAGAAATCGCGTTGATGCTCTGATAGAAGCCGATCCAGTATTTTGGTATACCGCACAAACGCTGGGTTTACAGGATCAATTTAAAACCGCAGGCCATACAGATGCCCCCCAGCATTCGTATATTACGTTCTCTCCCGCCCTACCGGAGTCACATAAATACGCACGACTCCTTTCCGAAGGGATTCAGAAGCTTAGGGAAAGTGGTGAACTAGACATAATTCTTCAACGATACGGTCTCACTGACTGGCGTTAATAGCTCTTGCTTTGAAAAAACATGCGAATGAGCCTATCCATAAAATTATTGCTTCCACAGAATTGCAAAGCACACTAATCTATTAATGTGTCTGTTCCGTAACACTCTATGCTGATTAAGCAGGCACTTATTATAAGTTATAAAGGATAATTCCATGATCTCCCCAGAGGCGGCTGCAGTCCGTAGCCAACTGATTGAGAAAGGCCTAGAGACCCCTACAATTGATACCGGCATGACTCAGGAACAGAAATATGAGCGCATCAAAAGCCTCATGACAGAAGTCGTCGGAACTCTTGGGTTAAATCTCGAAGATGACAGTCTTGAAGAAACTCCACATCGCATCGCCAAGATGTATGTATATGAAATTTTTTCTGGGCTCGATTATGAGAACTTCCCACAAATAGCCATGATCGAAAATAAGATGGATCTGGAGGAAATGGTCAAGGTCAAAGATATAAGTGTACTCAGCTCCTGTGAGCATCACTTTGTAACCATCGACGGCACGGCAAAGGTCGCTTATATCCCCAATAAAAAAATTATCGGGCTCTCTAAAATTAACCGTCTGGTACGTTTTTTCAGTCAGCGTCCTCAAGTTCAAGAGCGCTTAACCAAACAAATTCTGATCGCCCTGCAAACACTACTTGAAACAGACAATGTGGCAGTCAGCATCAATGCGACTCATTACTGCGTTAAATCCCGCGGTGTAATGGATGTTAACTCGCAAACGGAAACCACTGCATTAGGTGGGATTTTTAAAGGCAACGCCAGAACCCGTGCTGAATTTCTCAATTAACAGTTAGCAACTGTCATCTCTGGTTAAAGGTTTCGATGCTTAAAGCACGCGCCTGACGATAATCAAGTATAGGGGCCGGTCGACCTCTTGCCACACTGAACAAAGGGTCATGCTGCTGAACAGCAGTAAGGCCTTTTAGTTCTGGCAACCAATATGACACGTAATCGCCACCCGCATCGAATCGTTCAGCCTGCCTCATAGGATTAAAAATTCTGAAATAGGGTGCAGCATCGGCACCTACGGATGCACTCCACTGCCACCCTCCAAGATTAGATGCGAAATCACCATCAATCAGGTGCCGCATAAAATACTCTGCGCCTGCTCGCCAATCCTGCCGTAAGAGTTTGGTAAAAAAACTCGCTGTTATCATTCTGACCCGGTTGTGCATCCACCCCGTTGCCAGTAACTGCTTCATTCCAGCATCTACAATGGCAAAACCGGTTTCTCCTTGGCACCAGGCAGTGAAAATCTCGCGGTTAGATTGCCATTCAATTTTTGCTTCTACCTCAGGTTTGAATGGCTTCAACCGATTCATTTCCGGGAACAGAACCAATAAATGCCGATAAAACTCACGCCATATCAGCTCTGTCACCCATTGACTATCAAACCAATCAGGAGCACTGGAATATGCATGTAATGCCGCAATGCACTGGCGACTGGATAAAACCCCAACGCTAAGATAAGGCGATAATACAGAGGTACCTTCCACACCAGGCATATCTCTTTGCTCTTTGTACGCGGCAAATTTTTCTGCAACAAAGTTCAGTAGCTGGCGTCTGGCAGCGTCCTCACCTGTTGGCCATAGATCTATGATCCATTCGGCTCCGGATCTATTCGCATAGTTAATTTTCCTAGGCAATTCATCCGGTGAAATCGAGGTTGCCAGCTGAACTGACGGAACAGATAAAGGGCCTGGAAGTTGCTGTAAATACTGTTTTCTCCATGCACGGCTGAACGGAGTAAACACCCTGTATGCCTCGCCCTTTTGATTCAAGACAGAACCCGGCGCCAGAATCAGATCAGCATCAAATGAATGACACCGAACACCTTGCTTTTGCAACAATGCGGTGACCTGTGAATCTCTTCTTTGTTCATATTCCGGGTATTCAAGATTAAAGTAGAGTTCCCTGACCTGATGTTCACGGGCGAGTTTGAGAAAAGCCTCTGGAAGCTCTTCATTGCGCTGAACAGATATTATTTTGAGGGGAATATTCAGTTTGGAAAGCTGCTGACTTAGTGATTGCAGGTTAGCCAACCAAAATTGAACCCTGCATTTGGATTCATCCTGAAGAAACCATTGAGTGGGAGTGATCGCCGCTACAGCGAGAACGCCCTCCCCTGCGTTGCTCTGGCATGCAGAGTAGAGGGCGCTGTGGTCTCCCGTCCGTAGATCATTCCGAAACCAAACCAACTTCACCGGACGATACCTTCAATATAGACAGTATTCAGATATAGTTCCTTAAACCCAGTTCATGAGGGTAAGGGTCAAGGTAGGCTTGCGACTGGATATATTCAGAGCCATGCCGTTTTAGGTAATGTTTTAGCAACGTCAGTGGCACAACCAAATGGACCTGAGAGGAACGGTATTGCTCTATTGCTTCTAACAGGTCTTGTTTGGTATCCGCATCCACATCGCGTTTCAGATATCCCATTATGTGCATCAAAGTATTGGTATGGCTTTTTCGACTGGCGCGGTTCTTAAGGTGTGTCATTAACGCGAGAATATATTCTGAGAGCACTTCATCCAGCTCTTTTTTGGGGGCTTCATCAGCAAGATAACGCCCCAGCTGTTTATAACCCTCATAACTATGCGCCATCAGCTGATATTTATGCCTGCTGTGAAACTGGATAACTTCATGAAGAGAAGGTGATTGCATCACCTCATCCTGCCAACTGGAATATACAAACACCCGGGTTATAAAATTTTCTCTTAAGACCGGATCATTCAGCCTTGCATCCTCTTCTACGGGAAGGGCCGGATTATTTCGCATGATCTGCGCTGCGTAAGCGCCGGAACCAGCTTCATTTGGCATACCGTTTTCGTGATACACCTTCACTCGCTCCATACCGCAACTGGGTGAACCCTTCATCAAGATGTATCCGCACAGGGACTTCTGATTTTCAGAAACCGTATTCGCATAGGCGATAAGTTGATCAGTAACATCCAGATCAGGATTCTTAACCCCCACCACTCGAGGGGAATCTGCACTGCCCACCAGCCGGATAGGTTCCCGTGGAGTACTTAAACCAATAGCCACTTCCGGACAAAAAGGTGTTAAGTCAAAGCATTCACTCAAAACATTCAAACAATACTTAGAACGTTTATGCCCGCCATCATAACGCACCTTATTTCCCAGAAGACAGGAGCTTATTCCTACCGGAATTAACTTTTTCCCAGACATGCTATCCATAACGTTCTCCCAGAATTTCAGTTATCAGAACCCTGTCATCGGCTGAACTAATTTGCCCAGCAAGGTGCTGAATTTAAGCGGTGCATCCGTAGCAATAAGGCAGATGCAATCGACATCGCTGTCCACCAGCGGTTGATGCTCTATTTCACTATCAAGGTCAGCTACATCACCCGCAGTAAAACGTCCCATCTCATCAGAGAAAGAGCCCTGCAGGATCAGCGTAAGCTCATTGCCATTGTGTGTATGGGGCAACATTGCTTTACCCGGGGCGATACGCATCAACCGGGATACCCCACCCTTTTCGGTTTTATAAGGCAGTTCGTAAAAGTAGACCCCCGGCACAATGCGTTTCCACTCCAGATCATCGAAGGAGTTTCCGATACAATCCTGAAGCGGTCTTGGAATACAGTCAGACGATTTACGGCTTTGTGCTGGTGCCGGGGCTGATATCACTTCCAGCTCCAGATCTGGTTCACTATCAAGGCAAGCCAGTACCTGATCCAACGCATCACTGGATATAACAGCCTCATCCAGGCTATCCAGCAACATGCCTCCTATGGCTTCAGATTGGTTCACACGTTCACGGCAGGCCGGGCATACAGAGATGTGACAAGCCACAACCAGCGCCATTGCCTGAGACATCGAACCTGCGGCATAACTGACCATGGTTGCTTCATCAAGGTGATGTTTAATGTTCATACACCATCCCTCCACATCGTTTTTAATTTCTCTGAGGCTAAACGTATCCTCGATTTAACACTTCCCAATGGAATACCCAAACGGTCAGAGATATCAGAATGTGATCGCCCCTCAAAAAAAGACATATACAGCACTTGAGCCTGATTTTCTGGGAGTTTACTGATCGCTTTTTCCATCCGGTCTGAAGTCACCATATTCTCACCTTCATGGGGATGGTCCTGAGGTTCTTCTGTCCAGTCATCAAGCGAATACTCCGGGTATTTCTGTTTACGCATCCAATCAATGCTCTGGTTTCGAGCCAGAGTAAAAATCCAGGTGCTCGCAGCAGCTTTGGAACGGTTATACATATGAGCCTTTTTCCAAACAGCAAGCATTGTCTCCTGCATCAATTCTTCAGCAGTAGTTTCCACCAGACCCAGTCGTATGATGTACGCTTTGACCTTAGGTGCAAAATGCCGAAATAACTGAACATAAAGTTTCTTATCTTTGCTCTCAGATAATTGTTGTAGCAGATCACTCCAATCTGATGAGCTGTTCATTTGAGTCATGGTAACTACATTTTCCACATCTTCACCCGATCCGGTATTTTTCATATTGCTCCATTACGGTCGGCACAATTATTTGGATCACTCTTTCTAATTACTCTTATGTGATCTTTTCTGGCAGATCACACGTAATAGGGATATAACAATCATTATGGACGATCCGATGACTATAGCAGCCATTCGCAGAAAAAAAGTCGCAATTGTAGGTTCAGGCATTACCGGCCTCAGTTGTGCTTGGTTACTTAATAAAAACCATGATGTGACCCTTTTTGAAAAAGATGACCGTCTCGGAGGGCATTCCAACACCGTATCCTTTGAAATGGATAATAACGTTGTAGATGTGGACACCGGATTTATTGTGTTCAACCCGGTGAACTACCCAAATCTGGTAAAGCTCTTTGAACACCTCGAAGTAGAAAACTGTGAAACAGATATGTCTTTCGCGGTCTCTATCAATCAAGGTCAGCTGGAATACTCCGGTACCGGTCTCAACGGCTTACTAGCACAGAGACGTAACCTGTTAAAACCAACATTCTGGAAAATGGTTTCAGACCTGCTGCGTTTTTACCGGGAATCAGACAACATGCTCCAGGAACCTGATCTGGACACCCTTTCACTAGGTGAGCTGCTCAGCCGACATCGTTATGGACATCAATTCATACATAATCATCTATTACCTATGGGGGCCGCCATATGGTCTATGCCTGTAGATAAGATGTTGCAATACCCGGCCAGCAGTTTTCTGAAATTCTGCAAGAATCATGGTTTGGTTCAACTCAAAGACAGACCACAATGGCGAACGGTTGTTGGCGGCAGTAAGAACTACGTTGCCAAACTTGCAGAGAGCCTTGAGGGTAAAATTCAGTTGAATAGCCGAATTCACCGGATTATTCGCAATGACCAACAGGTCATTATCGAAGATCATCACGGTAACCGGCAGTATTTTGATGATGTAGTGCTGGCATGCCATTCAGATCAGGCCCTGGCTCTGCTGGACGAACCCAGCAACGAAGAGAAGCGCTTATTAAAGCAGCTTCCCTATCAACGCAATATCGCCTACCTGCACACCGATAAAGCCCTGATGCCAAAACGTAAAGCAGCCTGGTCCAGCTGGAATTACCTATCGGAAGAAAGCCATGATGAGTCGCAACAAGTCTCTGTAACCTACTGGATGAATCAGTTACAACCCCTGATGACAGATACACCTATCTTCGTATCTTTAAACCCGATCCGGGAACCCGAAGATGGCACCATTATCAGAACCTTTTTCTACGACCACCCCACCTTTGGTAAAAACGCCACAACCACCCAAAAAGAACTTTGGCAATTACAAGGCAGGCAACGCACCTGGTTCTGTGGTGCTTACTTTGGATATGGTTTCCACGAGGATGGCTTACAGGCAGGTTTAGCCGTAGCAGAACAGCTTGGTGGAGTGCCTCGCCCCTGGTTATTAAAAGACAAAAACAGCAGGATCTTCGTAGGCTCTCCTCCTCCACTTAATCCGGCTACACCTGCCCCAGAGGCGCTGCATGGCTGAACTAAGCAGTTGCATTTATGCAGGCAATGTCATGCATCACCGGTTACGACCAGTGCAACATCGTTTTATCTACCGGGTGTTTTCTTTCCTTATCGATCTTGATGAACTCGCTGAGCTAAACAAACTTAAATTGTTTTCAGTGAATCGTTTCAACCTATTCTCGTTTCATGAGAAGGATCACGGCCAGGGTACAGGAGAACTCAACACGGACATTCGCTCTTTATTACTTAAACGCGGTCTACCGGCTCAGGATTACAGGATCAAATTACTGTGTTACCCCAGAATCCTCGGTTACACATTTAATCCACTGAGTGTTTATTTCTGTTACGACGAGCATAACGAATTACGTGTCATTCTTTATGAAGTGAGCAACACATTTGGTTCACGTCATACTTATCTGATCGAGGTGGATGGCAACCCAGATATTATCCGACAGGGTTGCTCTAAACTAATGTACGTCAGCCCCTTTATGCCGATGGAAACCACTTACTCATTTAGAATCAAGCCTCCTAAAGACCGAGTAGCCGTATTTATCCGGCAAAGTAATTTAACGGACGACAACGTTACAGCTGATCCTATTCTAAATGCGATTTTCACAGGCACAAAAAACTCTATTCACGATCGTTCTCTGGCAGCTATGTTTCTTAAATACCCTCTGATGACCCTTAAAGTTATAGGTGGAATACATTGGGAAGCTTTCAGGTTGTGGCGCAAAAAATTAAAGATCCAACCACGGGAAAAGTCCGTAAGACATAGCATAAGTTGGCAGGATAAAAACGGAGCCATGCACTATGAAAGCTTGTGAGAACACAACCACACTGGTTCATAATAATAAGAAACTTGAACCTACCTGGCTGGAAAAAAAATTACTCTCCAGACTCACGCCCCTACTGGATAGAGATCATGGCACTATACATCTGACATTACCGAATGGTTACCGCTGCAGTTTAGGCCGCAATTACCCGGAAGCAGATGTCAAACTCCACAATTTTCGTCCCCTTATCCGTCTCTATTTAGGCGGAATAAATGGCTGGTCTGAAAGTTATATCGCGGGTGAATGGCAAAGCAGCAATCTTACCTCATTAGTGCTCTGGGCATTGTCTTATGAAGACTCTCTGACCGGATTAGCCAAGGCCAGCTTTTTCACACAAACACTACATAACGTTTATCACTGGCAGCGGGATAACAGTCGCAAAGGCAGCCGTAAAAATATCTCTGCTCACTATGATCTGGGGAATGAGTTTTATAAACGCTGGCTGGATAAAAGCATGACTTACTCAGCCGCACTCTACAGCCATCAAGATCAGGATCTTGCGGAGGCACAGAGAAACAAAAACGCGCGAATTCTTGAATTATTAGACGCAGAACCCAACGACCATATTGTCGAAATTGGTTGTGGATGGGGTGGTTTTGCGACTCAGGCTGCACAAGATAGACAGCTTAAAGTTCATGGCATTACCCTATCCAAAGAACAGCTTAGCTGGGCACAAAAAAGTGTAGAAGAGAAACAGCTTAAGGAGCAGGTACATCTGTCACTGACAGACTATAGGGACCTTCAACATCAATACGATGGCGTGGTCTCTATTGAGATGTTTGAAGCGGTGGGGGAAGCCCATTGGGATACCTATTTTGAAACCCTGAACACCGTCCTTAAACCCGGTGGTAAAGCCGTACTTCAAGTGATCTCAATCGAAGAGGAGCGTTTTGAAGACTACCGTAAACAGGCCGACTTTATTCAAAGATATGTATTCCCTGGTGGCATGCTGCCAAGCATTACCGCTTTAAAAGATAAAATCAGCGAACATAACTTTGAGCTGGTTGAAATGCAGTTGTTTGGCAAAGACTATGCAAAAACACTGCGTGAATGGAATGAGATGTTCACTGAACACTGGGATGAGATCAAACCATTAGGTTTTGACGACCAATTTTACCGCCTGTGGCAGTATTATCTGGCTTATTGTGAAGGTGGGTTTGAACACGGTTCTATTGATGTAGGTTTCTACGTTCTCGCCAAAAAAAGTTAGTTGTGGGACATCTTTTGACGAAGCTTTCTAATAATTTTTCCCAATAATGGTAAACGCTGCATCAATTCAGACCCATCCCAATAGTCATGGTGCAGCTCTATTTTCCCTTCCTTATCTAATACCACCCGACTGCTGCCAACAAATTCAAACGTACCTGTCATTTTGCTGGTTGCTGAAAAGGTCCAATACAGCACTCCCTCGTTACCTTTCTGTAACTGAGCATTCACGTCAAAGTTCACTTGATCCAATTTCAGGTACATATCTTCAAGAATGGCAATAAAAGCATCCTGAGTGAAGGAGTGATTAAAAGGGTCCCGAAACTCCAGGTTTTCCGAGAGAAGAGGACGCAGTGAATCCAGATTGTCGGGAGTCAGGTTACTTAGATGGTGTGCGTATTCTGAAAGCCAGTTATCCATGTTTCTCGCTTGTGATGACCGGTTTGTCCGTTTTCACAGTTCGACTGATCAGTTTAAAGTACCAGCTATAAGGCAGGATACGAAGCATTTTAAGGACGAATGTAAAACGTCGTGGAAAAGTAATTTCAAAGCGCTTGCTCAGCAAACCCTGAATGATTCGGTCAGCCGCTTGATCGGCCTCCATCAATGCCGGCATTTTAAAATCATTTTTATCCGTCAATGGGGTACGAACAAAACCCGGATTGATCACCTGCAATTTTACTGAGGTTCTATAGAGGTCTAATCTCAACGCTTCACATAGATTGATCAATGCCGCCTTCCCAGCGCCATATGCAGCCGCTGTAGGCAAACCTCTGTATCCAGCTACAGATGCCATAACAACGAGCTGACCACGGTCCCGGGCAATAAAACTTTTTAATACAGGGTCAATACAGTTGATGGTTCCTTGTAGGTTTACCTGAAATAGCTCAGAACACCTCTGTGCTGAAAACTCCTGCGCGGAGAAAGGGTCGTGATTTCCGGCATTAAGCACCACTAAATCCGGTACACCTTCGCCCTGATCCCAACTGGCAAATAGATCATCAATCTGTTCTCTGTTAGTGATATCCATCGGGACGGGCACAATCCGTCCGGGGTAATTCGACGTTTCATCTTTTAGTCGTTGCAGTTCAGTTAGAGTACGGGAAGATGCATAAACAGTAACCCCTTCTTTAGATAACTGCTTAACCAATGCTTCACCGATTCCCCGCCCGGCCCCGGTTACCCACGCTGTTTTCCAGGGGAGTTTTCTATTCATGCTAAGCCCCCTTGAGCTCGCACCCGGAAGTTAATTCACGATGAGGTTGATCCGACACTTTGCGTATATAGAGCGTAATTTCCCCAACTTCTATACCAAACTTGTACATACTTGCGCGGTTAATCAGGTTGTTGTCATCCACCAGAAACATCCAATCGTTTAACTTCAGGTTCCAGGTTTTACCATTCACTGGCACAGCCAATGTGTATTGCCAGTTCAAGGCATTACCCGCCACCTCACCTTCAGCCATGCCAACCACATCACCTGCGGTCCCCTGATAGCGTTTACCCATTCGTTGAAGTTGCCAGCAACGATGCTGCTCTTCACCATCATCAAAAATAAACTGCTCATCCAACAGGCCCTGCTCGCCATCCCAGGCACCCAGAATGTCAGCTCGAAACCTTCTGGCCACTTTGCCTTTGTAGTCCTGAACAATACCGTATGCCTCCAGATGACCATTAAAGAACTGTTTAAGGTCCAGTTCCGGTTGCGTACCACGGTAGTCATCGAGGCTGGCTGAACAGGCAGATAAAAAAGGAATTAATGCCATTACAATTACCCTACCTAAGAGTTTCATCGTTAAACTCTCCCCTGAGCTTTTTTGCCAAACTGGGATAGCTGCTGTTATCGGAAAGCCAGATACTGATAAACGCATGGCTGAACACCATTTCAGGAATGCTGCCTATCCAGCTTTGGTTATAAAAAAAATGCCCCTGCCCGGCTTCATCAATCAAGAAACTGAGCTGGTCACCTTCTTTTATTTCTGGCCAGATTTTTTTCAGTCTGAGTGACCATGCATCGATATTTTCATCAGAGGCGAAGGGCTTAAGCTGATCTTTGGTTTCTTCGAGTAGATCTTCTTTTGCAATATCTCGCTTGTAGTTCAGCCTTAACATTAAAGGCCCTGCCGTTGTTTTAAAGCCACCATTCGGTGTTAACAACTCAGCCTCATAAATTCTGAACCAAAGCACCTTTAACTCTGCTTCGCCAACCTTTTTCCAGTCATTAGGCGCAACCACAGACGCAGAAATCACAGACGAAAATACGAGCGAAAATAACAAAACAATCACCGGCATAATTCCACCTCAATTGTTTTGCTCATCCATACAAGCAAAGGGAAAAGAAATGCCCAAATCAACCCCAAAATAATTGCACTGACGAGAAAAGATTGACCCAATTCAACGGCGCCAAAATGCGCTGCCGCCATGTAAGCAAATGAGCCGCCAAAAGCACCAAACACTACTGCGGGAACCCAGTGTTTTGAAAAATAGACAAGGCTTTGTCGCAATGTTGCGCAGAACGCCAGCCACAAGAACAGGAGCCATAACGGTGTGATTCCCTGCACACTCTCAAACCGAAAAAAGCCAAGCAGGGTAAGAAAACAGTCTATGCAGTAACCCACAGATCCGGTCATTAAAACAACCTGCAATTCGGTATGAAACTGTTGGTGCAACAACAGGTGTAGCACTAATAAAGAAACAACGAGGGGTATGGCTGGGTTCCCTATAAACACACTCAGCGACCAGACTAAATTGAAGCCCAGAAGGTTTACCCAGAAATTTTGTGAATGCCCTGAAAACAGGAAGTTTGAAAACATAATGACCTCTCAGATTCTATTACGAGAAGCCATGTTGAATGGATCAATTCACTAGCGAGAGTTCACATCATTTAATTAACCACACTAAAGTGGCTAAAAAACAAACAACTTTACAAATTATTGTAATAATTTATAGTGATAATTCACTTAAATCTTAGGAGAGCGAAAACCTAGCCACTCTATTGTGTAGGAAATAACTATAAATCACCTGACATAGAACAATTAGCGAAGGAACTCGCAAAACTAGCCATTTGGCTTAAATCATAGAGGGAAAAGTTATGCTCAGGAACCTGCCTATTGCAGCGAAGATTTCTGTATTAATCAGCCTCTTATTATTATTGCTGATCGTTACATCGGCCTTCGCAGTCTATAAAATGAATCTGATTGGAAAAGAGATCAAAACCGTCCAATCGGAAGATATGCCACTCATTGAGCTTGTCTCAGACATCACCATTAAACAGCTTGAAAAAAGTATAGCCATCGAGAAATTACTTCGCATTTCCGGTGTCCAGAACTCCGACCATACAGTCGGCGAACTCAACGACTATATACATACACTTGCGAAACAGATTGATACCGAGATCAAACAGGGTGAAGAGATCATTGCTGTTGCAAAAACTCATGCGCTTACGCCGGAGCTTGAAAGTGAACTCGCTCAACTGGAGCTGGCACTGCTGGATATCGATAAGTCACATCAAAGTTACGAAACTAATGTTGAGAATATGATCTTAGATCTGCAGGAAAACGGTTTTGTTTCCCCTGCTAAATTGCTTTCCATCGAAAAAACACAGGAAAACATTAACCACCATCTGGAAGATCTGCTTATTGGCGTCGAAACCATGACAGAACACACTCTGGAAAAGGTTCATCATGATGAAGAAGTTGCACTATCCGTCATGATTGCAATAGGCATTGCCGCAATTGTGGTAGGTATCATCAGCGGCATTCTTATCACCCGTGCTATTTCCAGACCTCTCGGCCATGCTGTAGAGATTACCGAACAACTTGCAAAAGGTGATCTTACGGTAGAGATCGATGTGCACTCTCAGGATGAAACCGGTCGCTTACTGCTGGCTATGCAAATTATGAGTAACCGCCTGACAGACATGATTTCTCAAATCGCGGCGGCCAGTAATCAGCTTACTTCAGCCACGGAAGAGGTCGCCAACATTACAACGGATATTGCAGGCAATCTGGAACATCAAACCAATCACCTGAATCAGACATCCTCAGCAATGTATGAAATGTCTCAGACCGTTAAAGAGGTAGCAGAAAACGCCTCTGAGGCTGCCAACTCTACGGTTCGCGTCGATACCGAAGCGAAACAAGGCCAAGGGGTAGTCAGCCAGGTTAATGCAGCCATGTCTGAGCTTGCAACACAGATGCAAGCCACAAAAGAGAATATTTATACCCTGAATGCAGAAACGGACAAGGTCGACGGTATTCTTGAAGTAATAACCGGCATATCTGAGCAGACCAATCTGCTGGCATTAAATGCTGCTATTGAAGCGGCACGTGCCGGTGAACAAGGACGAGGGTTTGCGGTAGTTGCTGACGAAGTCAGAACGCTGGCATCCCGTACTCAGGATTCAATCACGTCTATCCAGCAACTGATCGACAAACTTAAGCGGGGAGCACAATCCAGTGCCGATGCCATGCATCTTGGCCATCAACAGGCGGATAACTCTTTGTGCCTGAGTCAAAATGCAGAGTCAGGTTTAAGGGAAATTACCGACGCTGTGGATGTAATTTCTAACATGAATACGCAAATTGCCAGCGCCACTCAGCAACAAAGTGTGGTTGCCGAGCAGGTTAGCGATTCCTTAAACCAACTACAGGGCTCTGCAGACGGAATCAATTCCAGCGCTCAACAGGTTTCTGTGGCCAGTGAAGAGATCGCCCAACTATCCAACGAACTGAAAAAGTTGGTTTACCAGTTCAAACTTGCTTAAAGTCTATCTTTAGACACAAAAAAACCGCTATAAAAGCGGTTTTTTTGTGTCTTGTAAAAATCAAACAGTATAACGACGGTTGATTTCAACCAACACCTGATTGAGTCAATGCATATCAGTTCTGTTCAGCACCGCTGACGTTAATCAGTCTTGAGGGTAGCGGGTATCTTTAAGGCTATCTTTAATCTTTTTCAGATGACTGTGAAATCCCTCTCCCCTCCTCAAAATCACCCCTGTAGCCAACACATCAAGCAATGTCAGCTGAACAATTCTTGAAGTCATAGGCATATAAACATCTGTATCTTCAGGGGTTGGTACTGACAACAACGCAGAACACTCACTTGCCAAAGGTGAATTTTCAGCCGTTATCCCAACCACAACCGCACCATTACTTCTTGCCAGCTGTGCAATTTCGACTAAATCCCTTGTACGCCCAGTGTAGGAAATAATAACAATCACTTCCCCTGTATGTGCAGCCGCTGCAACCATACGCATCATCAATGCATCATCGTAGGCTGTGACAGGCAAATTAAACCTAAAGAACTTATGCTGCGCATCCATAGCAACAGGACCCGAGGCCCCCATACCAAAAAATGATATCTGCTTCGCCTGGATCAGATAATCCACGGCCTGATTAATCAGCGCATGATTCACACCTTTACGCGAACTATCCAATTCCACAATCGTGGAAGAAAAGATTTTATCTGTATATTCCTCAGTGCTATCGCTCTGCTCAACGCTACGACTCACATAAGGTGTACCTTCAGCCAGACTCTGCGCCAAGTGCAATTTAAAATCAGGATAACCCTCGGTTTTGAGATTGCGACAAAAACGATTTACGGTTGGCTCACTAACAGAAGACGCCTGAGCCAGCGCAGCTATACTCATTCTCGTAACCGCTTTAGGGTCACGAAGAATAACATCTGCGACTTTACGCTCCGATTTATTAAGGGACTCTAAATTCTGACGAATTGTGTTGAGAAGATTCATTAAACCGATACCAGTAAAAAGTAATTTAACTACACGCAACCAAACAGACCACAGCGCACACTCGAATAAACTTAAGTAAGAAAAACAAAACCGAGAGCTGCAAGTCCCTCTATGCACCACTAGGCTAATCAACATTCTAACAAGGCATTGCAAAGAATTACATTAACGCTGAAACATTAAGCGCAAAGAACAAATACTATAATATTTTAGTAAACTTACATAAATAAATTGAAAAAATACTACCAATCACTATAAAGTAGACAAAAGAGTTGTTTAATAAACAAACATAATAGACCAACACTATGAACTTAGCTGAATCTGCTTGTAACATAGTATTTTTTGGTGCGATGGGGGATCTCACTAAGAGAAAACTATTCCCTGCACTATATCAGCTAGATAGAGCAAAACTACTGCCTGAAGACTCTCGAATTTTTGGCTTAGCGCGCGACACTACTCATGAAGAAGCGATCGCACAATCAGAAGCGAATTTAAGGAAGTTCCTTCCCGCCAATGAATTTACCGAAGATGAACTCAAAGCTTTTTTGAATAAGATTCAATTCTTGAGCTTCGATTTTTTTGCCGCAGAAGGCTACGAGACGCTTAGCTCCCTACTGGACCAACATCCCGACAATGTTCGCCTCTTCTACTATTCCACCCCAGCTTCTATATACGGTGCAATTAGTGCGGGCCTGGATGCCAGCGGATGCTTATCACCAACCAGCCGCGTGGTTTTGGAAAAACCTATAGGACATAGCCTTGATTCCTCACTTGAAGTTAACTCCGAAGTCGCAAAATACTTTGATGAATCACAGATTTATCGTATTGATCATTACCTAGGTAAAGAAACCGTCCAAAACCTGATTGCTATGAGATTTGCCAACAACCTATTTGGCAGCCAATGGAATCAGAACTTCATTTCTCATGTAGAAATCACGGTGGCAGAGAAAGTCGGTATTGAAGGTCGCTGGGGATATTTCGACAAATACGGACAACTACGCGATATGCTGCAAAATCACTTGCTGCAAATCCTTTGCCTTGTCGCCATGGACCCTCCTTCCGACTTGAGTGCTGACGCAATACGTAACGAGAAAGTAAAAGTACTTAAAGCGCTCCGCCCTATCACGTCAGAGACACTGGATACTCATATCGTACATGGCCAATACTCTGCAGGCGAGATTGATGGGAATCCAGTACCGGGTTACCTTGAAGAGGAAGGCGCTAATACAGAAAGCAGCACCGAATCCTTTGTTGCTATAAAAGCTGAGATACAAAACTGGCGCTGGGCTGGCGTACCTTTTTATATGCGTACAGGCAAAAGAATGCCAGAAAAGCTGACTCAAATTACAGTGCATTTCAGACAACAACCGCATTATATTTTTGACCCTCAGCAACGCTCCTTAGCTGAAAATACGCTAACTATGAAGCTGCAACCGGACGAAGGTATTTCCCTGCAGATTCTAAGCAAAGAGCAAGGTCTGCAAAGCGGGATGAAGCTTAGAAAAGCGCCGTTGCAATTGTCTTTCTCCGATGCTTTTAGCATGGACAGAGTTCCTGATGCTTACGAGAGATTATTACTGGAAGCCGTCAATGGAAATCAAAACCTGTTTGTTCGAAGTGATGAAATTGAGCATGCCTGGAAATGGTGTGATCAAATTATCTCCCTTCTGGATAATTCATCCTCTCCTCTTCCATACCCTGCCGGCAGCTGGGGACCTGAGAAGTCTTACGAAATGATTGCAACAGACAAGAGGCACTGGCATGAGCAAGTGTGAATTAAACCTGCCCGCACATATTGAGCTTAAACGTTTCGAAAGCGCTGAAGACGTTTGCATTGCTTTGAGTGATGAGATTGAAACGATTGTTACCAACGCGGTCGCCGCTCGAGGTGAAGCATCGATAGCACTCTCGGGTGGGCGTACTCCAATCCCTATGTTCCAGGTTCTGAGTGCAAAAACACTTCCCTGGGACAAGATGACGGTCTCCCTTGTTGATGATCGCTGGGTACCACCAACACACAAAGACAGCAATGAAGCTTTACTCATTGAACATCTGTTAGCAGGCAACCCGAACCGAACCCATTTTATTGGCTTCTGGAAACCGGACAGCGATGCCTATTCTGCAGTGCCGCTTTGCAATGAAAGCTTTTCGAAACTACCTGAGGCTCTGGACTGTGCCGTTCTGGGAATGGGTAATGATGGTCATACGGCTTCTATATTCCCTGAATCCGAACAATTGCAAAATGCACTGGATACTACCGATCCCTGCTGTGCCGTAACACCCTCTACTGCGCCTCATGACCGAATGACCATGAGCGCCCACAAATTACTGGCGAGCAGAAAAAGAATTTTACACCTCAAAGGTGAAGACAAACTTGAAACTTTAAAAAGCGCAGTCATGGACGATGATATCCATTCCATGCCGGTCCGCTTATTCCTAAACCACCCTTTGACTATTTACTGGAGTCCATAAGGGCCATACCGCTTTTTATAGGAAATAAATATGACTAAACAGTTACCTCAATCAAAAACAACACAAGTCGATGAATTGTGTGCATTGTCGCCGGTAGTCCCTGTATTAACATTTCAAACAACAGAAGAAGCCCTTCCTGTTGCAGAAGCCCTTCTTAAGGGAGGCGTTAGCGTTCTTGAAGTTACCTTACGGACACCGGTTTCTCTGGATGCCATCCATTTGCTTGCAGAAAAACTTCCAGAAGCAATGATTGGCGCAGGCACTATTACCGAACCAGGGCTTTACAAAGCAGCAGAAGAAGCAGGAGCTCGATTTATTGTAAGCCCAGGCCTGACAACTGAACTGCTAGAAACTGGCATCGATAGCACGATTCCTCTTCTACCAGGCATACAGACTATTTCAGAGATGATGGAAGGTCTGCGTCATGGCTACCAACGCTTCAAGTTCTTCCCTGCCAGCATTGCAGGTGGAGCAGATGCTCTCAAAGCCTACGCCGGCCCCTTTGGCGATATTAAATTCTGCCCAACCGGCGGCATTAACTTAGATAATGCGGAAGATTACCTCAGCCTTAAGAATGTCATGTGTGTAGGCGGCTCTTGGCTTACACCGCAAAGCCTGATTGAAAATAAAGACTGGAAGGCTATCGAACATCTTGCAGAAGAGACGATTGCTCGTCTAAAACGATAATCAGTCTTTAAGGGTGGTCATCGCTGATGTCACCCTATTCTCTCGCTAAGCAATTTCAATTACCCTACCGCTGTTTACCTAACGGCCTCCAGATTAATTCAGAAAATCATCTCCGAAAAAACAAATACAGTAGCGCCTTCTTCAGAACAACTCACCTGATTACGGAATGAGGAGAATAATTCCCTACCCATAGACATATGATACTCAACAGGAATAGAGATTTTTTCCACAGAACGTGACTGCCACTGATCATCACCCAGCAACTGTAAGGTTCCGTTAACGCCATCCAGCCTGATTAAATCACCATCCTGAACTTTTGAAAGAGGGCCACCTTCTATTGCTTCTGGCCAAACATGAATGGCCGCTGGCACCTTGCCCGATGCTCCTGACATTCGACCATCTGTCACCAGGGCGACCTTGAATCCACGATCCTGCAGAACGCCTAAATAAGGCGTTAACTTATGCAGTTCAGGCATACCTATCGCTTTAGGCCCCTGATAACGAACCACTGCGATAAAGTCTTTATCAAGATCCCCTCGATTGAAAGCTTCAGCAATATCATCCTGATTCTCGAAAACAATCGCCGGTGCCTCAACAACCCTATGCTGTTCTGCAACTGCAGATGTTTTAATCACCCCACGCCCTAAATTACCGTCTAAAACTTTTACGCCACCATCACTGCTAAAGGCCTCTGACACAGGCGCTAAAACAGCTTTATCCAGAGATGAGGTCGTAGCATCTTTCCAATGAATTTCCCCATCCAACAGGAATGGCTCCTGAGTATATTTTGATAAGCCTTTGCCCATAATGGTCATTACATCTTCATGCAGATAACCCGCAGCCAGCAATTCACGAATCAAAAAACCAACGCCGCCCGCAGCATGGAAATGATTTATATCTGCTTCGCCGTTCGGGTAAACCCTTGCCAATAGCGGAACAACAGATGAAAGTTCAGAGAAGTCATCCCAATTTATGATTATTCCGGCCGCACGGGCAATAGCGACGATATGCATCGTATGGTTTGTAGAACCGCCCGTTGCCAGCAATGCAACTATGGCATTAACAATCGAACGCTCGTCAACAATCTCATAGAGTGGAGTAAAACGACCGTTTTCAGCCGTCAGTTTCACAGCCTTTTGAGCGGCTTCACGGGTTAACGCATCCCTCAACGGTGTACCCGGATTAACAAAAGTTCCACCCGGCAAATGCAAACCCATAACCTCAACAACCATCTGGTTTGTATTCGCAGTCCCATAGAATGTACAAGTTCCCGCACTGTGATAGGAGTCTGACTCACACTGCAACAACTCCTCACGTCCTACTTTACCTTCAGCGTACTCCTGCCTGATACGCGCCTTCTCTTTATTAGGCAAACCACTTTGCATAGGCCCAGCAGGTACAAATACCGTTGGCAGGTGCCCGAAGCGCAGAGCACCAATTAATAGACCGGGAACAATTTTGTCACACACACCAAGGTACAGAGCAGCGTCAAACATATTATGGGAAAGACCAATAGCCGTAGACATCGCAATCACATCACGACTGAACAAGCTCAGGTCCATACCAGGCTGACCTTGAGTAACTCCATCACACATAGCTGGAACGCCTGCAGCCACTTGAGCAACAGACCCCATTTCACGCACAGCGCTGCGAATTAAATCAGGGTAGACTTCGAAAGGTTGATGGGCCGAGAGCATATCGTTATAGGAATTGACGATGGCCACATTGACAGCATTTGTAAGTTTAAGCGTTTGCTTATCAGACTGCCCACAGGCAGCAAAACCATGCGCGAGATTGCCACAGGAAAGGCTAGAGCGATGCACCCCTTTCTCTTCAGCCTTCTTCATTTGATCAAGATACGCGCTCCGAGTGCCTTTGCTTCGTTCACAAATTCTTGCTGTAACACTTTCTACAATAGGATGCATAGACGCTACTCCTCTACTGAGATAGTTCCATCAATACAGAAGCATATCTCTATTGTTCTTTTATTAATTTTACTTGCCTAACCCAGCAGAAGAACCCGCTTCAAATAATAGTAGATAGCTTATTCTGAGCATAACAGGACTATAAATTTACAAAATATTACGTAATTTTACATAAAAAACAACGATACCATTTTATTTATAGTAAATATTACGTAAATTAAACCTATCTAATTACATATTCCGCATACCAATAATTAAAACAATTAACACAGAAGGCTTAAATGTCTCACATATGCGACACAGAAGCATGGCAGCTCCTTAAGCAACATGCCGACAATCTACATCTTAGAGACCTGTTTGCCCGCTGCGCATACCCACCACAATCCGTTGAAAATAGTTTAGGGGAATACCTCTCAATACAAGACAAAACTCAATTACGCCTTGCTGAAACAGAAAAGTATGCACATGTAACCTTTTTCTTTAATGGTGGTAATGAGGCTGCATTTCCTGGAGAGGATCGTATTTTAATTCCATCACCAGATGTAGCCACATATGACCTCAAACCAGAAATGAGTGCACTTGAAGTCACCGATCAACTGGTCTCAGCAATATACAGCGGCAAATATGATCTCATTGTTTGTAACTATGCAAATGGTGATATGGTCGGTCATACAGGTGATTTTAAAGCTGCCGTTAAAGCGGTAGAAACACTTGATCACTGCCTGGGTCATATTTTCAATGCTATTCAAGTTAACAACGCTTCTGCACTCATTACAGCAGATCACGGCAATGTTGAAAGCATGATTGATCAGAAAAACGGACAGGAACATACAGCTCATACATCACTGCCCGTCCCCCTACTCTATCTAGCCAACTCTACTGAAAATATAAAACTCAGATCAGGTTCTTTAATCGATCTGGCGCCAACGATATTGCAGTTAATGCAACTTAAGCCCCCTAAAGAAATGACTGGGCAATCATTAATAAAACGCTAGGTATGCTCTATGGTTTACGGCTCGACTGCCTTAGGTAGTTCGAACAATTTATTCAAGACACAAAAAAACCGCCAGAAGGCGGTTTCTTTTATGTCTGGTAGGACTAGGCAGATTATTCGCAGCTATGCTGCTCTCCCTTCGGGTCAGCGCATTAACACGCGCTGCTGTCTCGCTTCGCTCGGCTCGACTGCCGACCTCTACCATGTCAATATTGTCTTTGTAAGTTATTGATTCTTGGTAGAAGCGTTACTAGCTTGCGAAATGTTGCAAGTCATTGAAAAGTAAGAAAGCATCAAATTACACGATTTGACAATATCTTGAAAGCCCAGTGTTTATAAGGGTTTCCGTGGGCACAAGCCAAATGAACTTTACCGCATTTGAATCTGATTTTACCCATTTCTAAAGGTGGACATTTCACTTTAGAAATTTTGGCATTTTCCCCATCAAAATTGACATATTTATATGTCAGATTGATTTTTAGTCCGTTACTTTAACGAAAAAACCGTCAAAATTGACGGTTCACTTTAATCATAAAGTATCGCTGTAGAAATATATCAATCCAACATTTACAACCTGAAATCAGCATGAAGTTTCGCCCAATGCTCCCTCAAGCCTTTCTTATGATTTTCATGCATCGGCAACTCCTGAAGCAATTCAGGCCACTCCTTTGATCTTTCGATCGAACTATTCAAGGATTCCCTAACAGCAGCCCAAGGCACTCCGATTCTGTTCGACCATTCCTTAAAGTGAGCAAGTGATAGTCGGTACCAATTTTTCTCTTTGGCCATATTCAGCCCAATATCACTCTCACCTTGAATGTATGCTGCAGTAAAAACAATATCGTATGCGGGCGATAATTCAGGGTTGATACGATCAGGATAAATCACAGAGAAGTTCTTCGTATGTGCGTCACCGTTACCCAACAAAATATTTGCCAGAAGACGAACGGCCAACTGTTGAACATCTCTAATACTTGAATATTTATATAAGACTCTACCTATCATTTCATAGTTAGCCTTCTCATATTTTTCACTGGCATAAAGGTTAAAAATCTGAGCAAAGTCTTCCGTATGAACCCTGCCTTTTTCTGTACGATCAAACCGCTTAATAGCAAACGCATGTGATTCATTTGGAAGAGCTATATCAGGCAACCCTTTCAAATCATCCAGATCCACCAGCTTAATCTCAGGTATAACCACACCCATTGCTTGAGCTAAACGCATAACGGTGTATTCATTTTCTGGAACATAAGGATGAATAGTTGATGGGGTTTTGATGATCCAATTATCGCCCTCAAAACCCGAATCGATATTATAACGCCCATCTTGGTATGCTGAGGAAAACTTTATCTGCACACCCGCAAGCGAAAACTTTCGAGACTGAGTGCCTAGATCCATTAATACCGGTTCGGCTTGTTCACGACTGATTAACGCCCAAGATGGAATTTTATCTGCTGTTAGTGGTTGAGCTTTGACCGCCCCAGGTAAATTTTCCCCAGAATAAGCCAATAGAGGGAACTCATTGTCTTCACTGACTTTTACCCCTTGGGCCATCCATTTCCGTAATGCACCTTCAGGCAGCAAATTCGAGAGTACTGGCGGTAAACGCAGTGTTCGCATTTGAGGGTTAGTCAGATATTGCTCATCATCTATCTGAGCTAAAGAGAAGATAGGTTTTATAGCAGCATGCAGTTTTTGATAATCAGGAGAGAACACTAAGATATTTTTTGAGTTAGCGTAATTAACCAATACCCCAATCTGAATATCATGGAGCATAAGGCTCAAGGCTGTTACCTTCTCTTGACGCTTTTCACTCATCTGACAAATCCTGCATCAATGCTTCTATCCCCGTTACTGATGATGAAGCAGTTGATGAACCTTCATACTGAAGCTGTTGAAGCATAAATTGCTTATATTCTTCCAGCTGTGAATCTGAAGCGTTGAGTATCATATCAACTAACAACATACGATCACGGGGCACCAATGCCATTTCCAATTCTAATGCATCAATTACTCGAAATAGCGTTGATAGCCGAACATCAGCACCATTCTCTAACCGATTATATTGTTGAGTTTTCATCCCCGTAAGAGCTTGCATAGCGTTTTGATGGCCCACTCTAGCTTTACGGTGTTTAACGATCTCTTGACCGACTTGTTCTTGGAAGCGCATGCCAAAAATCAACCCATAAGTTTACTTAACACAAATATAAACCAATAAATTTATTATGCAAGAAAATAAATCGATTCGTTGATTTCATAAGAAGAAGTAAAGATCACTGTACGAACGGAGAATACTCTGCTCCAACTCAAAAACAGGCTTGTAATTTAGAGTGGGAACAACAGTTATTCTGTGCTGAATATGATGGTGTTCAACAGAATCCCTGAGAGGTGTCCAGCCCTGAAATAGGTTGACACTTATTCCAGGAATTAACATGGTTTCTTGATTAAAATTAGGCCTGTGTGGAATAGAGGTCAGAAGATGCCTATTGAAAAAAGTGCCGGGCACAACCCGAGCACACGTCAAAAAACAAAAAAGCCCGCAACAAGTGCCGGCTTCTTAAATTCTGGTAGGACTAGGCGGATGGATCAAAACAGCTTATAACTGTTTTGCCCCCTTCGTGGCTTCGGCCTAAAGGCCTAGTCTCAAGTTGTATACAACTTGTCGAACTGGAGGCAGCTCTCACCGACTAGATATAACCATTAAATAAAAAAGCCCCCACTATTGTGGAGGCTTTTTTATTTAATCTGGTAGGACTAGGCAGATTCGAACTGCCGACCTCTACCATGTCAAGGTAGCGCTCTAACCAACTGAGCTATAGTCCTAAAGAGTCAGCGTAGTATACTGATTAGATTATCCTGTTCAATAGCTTTCTTTAAAATTCTTAAAAAGTCCTTATTAAACAATAAATTAAAAGATCCAACCCTCTCCTCTAATCAGCTTAAATGATATCTTATCTGACAAGATTTAAGATATGACATCATTACTTTATTCATATTTTTCGAGTGAAAAGTGTGTGTTATAAGTGTGTTACGAATGCCTAAGAGAGTGTTATCAATGTGTTACGAAAAAAAATCCCTATATTTCAATATATTAAGCCTTAGGGCGCTACCATACGCAGGTAGGGGCTTAAGGGTAAAATTATGGTCTATTGATAGGTTATTATTCATAATACGGAGCTAAAACTGATAAACAAGTGACGGATGAAATATGGATGTTTCAGTAAAGGAAAAAAGCTTTTCTAAAGCTATAAGAGAGCTATGGGGCTATCTCAATCGAGAACAGAGATGGTATACCCTAGCCTTCGTACTTCCATTTGGAACGTTCATTTTATGTGAACTTTATGAATTTATTACAGTATCCGCTGCACCCACCAAGATTCTTACAATTACTTTTTTTTGTCTGCCTGCCAGTATTGGAATTTTGATTTATCTATCTCAACTCGCTCATAGAGTTAGTAGTAACATCGTATTGAAATCTCTATTCTCCGTTCTATTGGCTGCTGCAGTAACCTTTTCGTTATCGCTTGCTGATGGTCTGATCAATGAAACACTCAAAGTCCCATCATCCCCTTTCACTTACACACAAACTATCACTGCTATTCTGCTAATACCGATTTTCTTGATTAGCATCTCGATGATCTTCGCTGTAGTTGGGGTCTTTGCATTAACATTTTTTCCAACATGGGGGCTCATATCAGCTTTAAGCAATACTGAGCAAAATGCTGTAAAAAATAAGTACCCCAAAAGAACAACAGCAGCTCGATGGTTTTATTTAATATGTATGGGTGTAATGTCTGGGGAGGCTCTATCTCAATCGAACAATTATGAGCAATACGTGAAAGATTTTATCCAACAGTATGCTTTCAATTTCGAAATGGAAAAGTATACGCATTGCGAAAGTTCTGAAGGAGAAAAAATAGCTTATATCGATTCAAGTGCAGTAGTTGTCGGGACCAAGAACAATGAAAGCTATGAATTTAAAGTTCGTGCCTGTAAAGAGTCAATTGCCGAAGGGGTTGGAAGGAAGGTAGATGAAACAACAAAAGAACTTGTTCGAGATTTCTTAAATGGTTTACAGTGAAGATAAGCTGTACTAGCTCAGACCTGATC
>JBOEHA010000017.1:0-32485 GCA_050633685.1 Neptuniibacter sp.
GGTCGAGACTAATTCAGATTAAGTCCCGAAGCATCGAGACTTAATCTATCTATATTGTTTTAAATCGAGTTCAGCTTCTCCATTGCTGAGCTAACGGCTGCAAAGCCCTTTTTTACCCAGACTTTACTTCTCTGCCTTTCCATAAGACTAAGGTGTTTGCTACCACTGTCTTTAAGGTTGGCGGCAGCCCAGAAGCTCAACCCTAGTTTATCTATTTTTTCCATGGTCGGAGTATGCAGGGCTGGGAGTACGATCTGCTCTGCAAACTTTGACGCTTCTGCTGATTCCAGCTGCGGAAGTGACTCAATACCACTAAAGTCATTACCACAACCATGGTTCTTAACCACAACACAGTGGATCACATCATTGTATTTATCTAGAAACTTTGCGAGCAGGTCGACTGAATCTGGACCGCCATCAACGGTGTACCAATACACCAGTTTTACGCCCATCTCTTCACACATATCCAGCACGCCATTTTCTTCTATCCACTTATCGAGAAAACGTTCACTTTGTGCTGGCAGATCAATCAGAACCTGTCGCTCCTCCTCAAGTGCAACCTCCATAACACTATCAATACTCTCAAATTCATCCATATTGATCGCTGATGTAAAATCACTGTAGTACCGGGTCAGAGTTGCGTGTGACTGGTCAGCATCCATACCCGAGAATGCCATTGAGTTATCCAGAAAGTATTGTGACAACAACCGTGAAAGAACCGATTTGCCAACGCCACCTTTTTCTCCGCCGACAAAATGAATAATGCTCATCTAAATTTTCCTTATTGATGGGTGAGTACCCATGCGTGCAGCAAACTGCGGGCCAAGCATGGAATTTATTAGAGCCTGTTTTAACTGACGATTGTTACGTTAAAGTTATTTTTACCGCACCCATATGGTGCATCAGCTTCACTTACGTAACTTAAGAAGGCGCGGGGGATGAACTTATACCTAACGCGCCAAGGAACTTAGCCATAAAGGCCCGGTCATACCGCAAAGTTCATTTAGTAATTTTGGAGCAATATATGGAAGTCTGGCTGATAGCCCTTGTTTCCTGCCTAGCGTTGAGTTCAATTCTAATTTCACGGCGAGTCACTCACACAAACAGTTTTTACAGCGGGCACTCTGAGTCAGGGGCTGCTCCCGGACTTCTAACACTTACCTTTTCACAAGTGACCACCTGGATTTTTGCGCGATCCCTGTTAAATGCCGCAATACTGGGCTTTTACTACGGTATCTGGGGCGCATTGGCTTATGCCGCTTATTACCTCTCATTTCTTACCGGCGGGAAAATAATTGATCATCTGCGTTTCGAGCATGGTTATCAAAGTGTTCAGTCATTTCTTAATGATCGTTTTGGTACCTGGGGTACAGGCTGCTACAACTTTGTCATTGGCGTACGCCTAATAAGCGAGGTATTTGCCAATCTTCTGGTTATAGGAATTTTGTTCGGCGTAGCGGGCTCTGAGTCTTACACCCTTGCCGTAATCGGCCTAGCAGCAGTAACACTGATCTATTCAATGATGGGCGGGCTTCACGCTTCCCTCAGGACTGATTTTTTCCAGATGATCATCTTTCTGATGGTCTTGGCTTTTCTTGTTGTGATCGCAGCCGGCGGCGGGCACTATAATTCTGAACTGCTTTCCTTCAAGCCTTTTGATATCTCAGAACCCGGCCCTATATTGCTCATTGTGGCTTTGTTGCAAGTATGGAGTTACCCAATGCATGACCCGGTCATGATGGACAGAGGTTTCATTGCAGATAGAGACACTACCCGCAGAAGCTTTAAACATGCGGCCTGGATCAGCTCTCTATGCATCATCGCATTTGGTTCTCTTGGGGTTATTGCAGGCGCTAATGCACAAGATGGTGAATCAATGAATGCTGCGCTCAGTCGCTTACTGGGTGAAATCCCTATGTTCCTGTTCATCGCTTCTCTGATTATTTCAGCTATGTCGACACTGGATAGCACACTTACCAGCTCAGCTAAAATGATCGTCAAAGATATGCGCATAATGCCACTAAGCATAAAGAGCGGGCGTTTTGTTATGTCTCTGTTTATGCTGGCAGGCTTGGTGCTGGTTTTTGTCGGAAATAAAGATCTGTTTAGCGCGGTTGCGGTTAGCGGCACAGCATCTATGTATCTGGTGCCGGTTATCATCTTTAGCCTCTGGGGCAATCAGAAACAGATCCCACTTTGGAGTTATATCGGGAGCTTCACTTTGGCCATGGCAGGAGCCGTACTATATTTCACGGAGTCATCTGCACACACTACGCTTTTGGGTGAATCTCATAAGTACACAAAACTGCTCTGGATTTGTATTTCTGTTCTATTGGGCGGCTGCTTAATGTTTCTTATAGGCATCGTCAGCCAGAAACGGACTCAAACAACGGTTAGCGTTTGAACATGACAAAAAAACTAGGTGAGCTTAACGGACCAATTCTGATCTTTGGCGGACCATACAGCAATCTGGCCGCCACTAGAGCGATGCAAAAAAAAGCCTCCGATCTCGACATACCGGCAAACAATGTGATTTGCACAGGAGATCTGGTTGCTTATTGCGCAGAACCTTCCGAGACTGTTGCTGCAATCCGGGAATGGGGCTGCCATGTTGTAATGGGAAACTGTGAAGAGTCGCTGGCGTTGGATGCGGACGATTGTGGCTGTGGTTTCGATGAAAGAAGCAGCTGTTCACTGTTATCAATTGAGTGGTACCAGTTTTCCAGAAAGCACTTGTCCCACCAGCACAAACAATGGATGGCTGAATTACCGCGACAAATTTCTTTCCATTATTCTGGTATGCGCTATCTGGTAGTGCATGGATCGACGAACAGTATTAATGAATTTGTATTTGAAAGTACAGACAACACGCTTAAACAGACACAATTACAAAACAACTCTGTAGATGTAATTATTGGCGGCCATTGTGGCATCCCGTTTGGGCAGAAAGTTGAGGATGGTTACTGGCTTAATGCCGGCGTAATAGGAATGCCTGCTAATGATGGCACTCAATCTGGCTGGTATATGATTATGAATTCTGTAGAAGGTAAGGTCAGTATTAGCTGGTATCGCCTTGAATATAATGTCAGCGATACCATCAAAGAAATGGAATTACATAATCTTTGCCAGCCCTATGCTCAATGTCTGCAAAGCGGTTTATGGCCCAGCACTGACATTCTGCCTCAAAAGGAGTTAGATAAGCAGGGCAAAGAAATTTCTCTTAATGTGCTAGAAATCCAATAACCTATCTTTTCTTTTCGGGATTTTTCAATATTGATGAAAACAAAAACGGGGCATAAAGCCCCGTTTTATATTCAAGAATTCAAAGCTTAGATCTTTTTAGCCTGCGCTACAGCGTTACCGATATAACTGTGTGGCGTCAGCTCTTTTAAAGCTCGCTTAGCTTCTTCAGGCATATCCAGTGTATCCACGAATGCCATGATAGTTTCTTTGTTCATGTCCTGCCCACGAGTCAGCGCTTTAAGCTTCTCATATGGCTCTTCAATCGCGTAACGACGCATAACTGTCTGGATTGGCTCTGCAAGAACTTCCCAGGCATTTTCAAGGTCGCTATCAAGTTGAGTAGGGTTCAACTCCAACTTGCTAATACCTTTCAGCGAGGATTGGTAAGCAATCATGCTATAACCAAAACCAACACCCATGTTACGCAGGACTGTTGAGTCAGTCAGGTCGCGCTGCCAGCGAGAGATCGGCAGCTTCTGAGCAAGATGACCCATGATTGCGTTCGCAATACCCAGGTTGCCTTCAGAGTTTTCGAAGTCAATCGGGTTTACTTTGTGCGGCATAGTGGAAGAACCCACTTCGCCCGCAATGGTTTTCTGCTTGAAGTACGCCTGTGAGATATAACCCCAAACGTCACGGTCGAAATCAATCAGGATAGTATTGAAACGACAAACAGTATCAAACAGCTCTGCAATGTAATCATGCGGCTCAATCTGTGTAGTGTATGGGTTCCAGTTCAGGCCCAGGCTCTCGATAAAGTCTTTGGCATTAGCTTCCCAGTCTACATCTGGATAAGCAGAGATGTGCGCATTGTAGTTACCAACCGCACCGTTGATCTTGCCCAACAGATCAACACTTTCTAGTTGTTTAATCTGACGCTGCATACGGTAAGCAACGTTAGCCATCTCTTTACCTACAGTTGTAGGGGAGGCTGTCTGACCATGTGTGCGTGACAGCATAGGCTGCGCCGCAAATTCACGCCCCATTTGAGCGATCTCATCAGTAACCTGCTGCATTTGTGGCAACACAACGGCAAGACCGTTTTTCAGCATCAGCCCGTGGGACAGGTTATTAATGTCTTCAGAAGTGCAGGCAAAGTGAACAAACTCATTGATTGCCATTAACTCGGCATTATCTTTGAACTTGTCTTTAATGAAGTATTCAACCGCCTTAACATCGTGGTTTGTTGTACGCTCGATGTTTTTAACAGCTTGCGCATCTTCTGGACCGAAGTTGTCAACGATAGAGTTCAGCAAACTGTTGGCTTCAGCGCTCAGTGGCGGTACTTCTGTTATTTCAGGATGTGCAGCCAGTTTCTGCAGCCAGCGAACTTCCACTTCAACGCGGAAGCGGATCAGGCCATATTCACTAAAAACATCACGCAAGTCAGCTGTTTTGCTGCCATAGCGACCATCAACCGGAGATACGGCAGTCAGTGCGGAAAGCTCCATGAATCGATCTCTACCATTAGTTAGGAATTAAGGAAGGCGCGAATTATACCTGAGTAGAGCTTTTTTGCGTAGTGGATTCTGGACACTTTGTTATAGCGTTTCTATGCTGAAAGTTACGCTTATTGTGATAAACAAATTTCAAAGGAGAGCCTAAATGACTATCACCGTTACCGGCTCCTATGCATCCAAAGAGCAGACTCAAATGGTATTTGATGACCTGATAGCGAAAGGCATACCCAGAGAGCAAGTATTTGTAGATAAACAAGCCAATGCTGTAAAAGTAATGACCGCAGACAACATGGAATGGGATGTAGAAAGAATCATTCGTACTCACAGCGCCCAAAGGTTCACTATTCGACGCAATAGCTTTTACACTCTATTAGGCTAAAAAAGCCGGATAACTTATCGTTAGTTATCCGGCTTTTTTAAATTTTTAAGCATGCTATTTTTCAAGAAGATTCTTGAGAGAAGGTCGTAAGCGCGATTTAAAGAACAGAAGATGCCAGCGCTTTCCGCCTTTCTGTCGCCAGAGCATAGAGCTGCGAATACCTGCAAGAAGCAACGCACGAATTTTAGCGGCATTCTCATTATTCTGAAGATGTCTGGGATCTCCAGTGACCTGAATTCGGAAACTGAAGGTACTGATGGTGTCCTGATACAAACTTGCGATGTTAGCAATCACATTTGGGTGACAATAAGTTGCTGGTTTTTGCAATGCGTCAGGATCATCAGGACTGAAGTAACGTGCCTGCTCAACTATTTGATTAAGACGCTGACCCAAATTCTTTAGCATCTCTGGGTTTTTGCTCAGTTTTGACTCGAGGTGCATCATGCTGAGTGCATAACGGGTGATGTCCTTGTTATGAGCCGAGCTTGGCTTATCCACCATATCTTTTAAATTCTGCAACCCAAGATGAAGATTAAAAGCAATCTCCTCAGGAGGACCAAAAATCTCTTCAGTGCTGTTAGGGTTAAGCTGCATGATGCTGTAGATGGATGTTTCCAGACTGTTCTGAGAAACCATTCCACGGGTTGCGATCTGCTCAACAAGGGCAGCCGCCTGGAATAAACCTGCAAGACCTAAAGCCTGCTCATCATGAAGACGTGACACTAGAATAACCTCAAATAGAAAGCGCTGAGTCTTTGCCAGCCTGTTCAATCACACCGCCACCAAGGCAGATGTCGTCAGAATAAATAACAACAGACTGACCGGGTGTAACCGCTCTTTGCGACTCTTTGAATCTGATTAGATAACCTGATTCATTGTGACGCTCAATAATACATTCCTGGTCGCTCTGGCGGTAGCGAACTTTAGCTTTACAGGAATAGGGCAGTGAAGGCTCATCTTCATTGATCCAGAAGATTTCGTTAGCCGTCAACCAATCGGTAAACAACAGGTCATTCTGCTTACCCTGAACAGCGATCAAAACATTTCGATCCAGGTCTTTCCCAGCTACAAACCACGGATCTTCCGGGTAATCTTTCAATCCACCAATATGCAAACCCTGTCGCTGACCAATGGTGTAATACATCAACCCGGAATGCTCACCAATTACGTCACCTGTGGGGGTTTCAATTTTGCCAGGCTGTGCTGGGATATATTGTTTCAGGAAATCACTGAATCTGCGTTCACCAATAAAACAGATGCCCGTACTGTCTTTTTTATTGTGCGTTATCAGATCATACTTTTCAGCGAGCTTACGAACCTCAGGCTTTTCAAGCTCACCGACGGGAAATAAAGTCTTCTCGATCTCTTTCTGACCTACCTGATGAAGGAAGTAACTCTGATCTTTGTTGTTATCCAGACCTTTTAAAAGCCTGGTTTTGCCATCTCGTAAACTTTGGCGCACATAATGACCAGTTGCAATCATGTCGGCTCCCAATTCCACCGCATAATCCAGAAAGGCTTTAAATTTAATTTCGCGGTTACAGAGTATATCCGGATTGGGAGTGCGGCCTGCTTTGTATTCTTCCAGGAAATACTCAAACACATTATCCCAGTATTCGGCTGCAAAATTGGCTGTATGGAGATGAATGCCTAACTTATCGCATACCGCCTGAGCATCAGCGAGATCATCTTTAGCTGTACAGTATTCAGTACCGTCATCTTCATCCCAGTTTTTCATAAACAGGCCTTCAACCTGATAGCCTTGCTGCTGAAGAATGAGTGCGGATACGGATGAATCAACACCGCCAGACATACCGACGATGACTTTAATTTGGCTTGGGTCAGACATGCTATGAATCAGTTTTGATACTCGTAAATTAGTTCAAGTGGATAATTATTACCGGCCAGATAGTCATCAATGCATTTAAGCACCATGGGGCTTCGCAGCTTATCGCCCAGCCCAGCTATCTCATCCCGGCTCAACCAAAGAGCCCTGATAATTCCATCATCAAGATTTGTTTCGGGCTCATGGGATACAGCTTCTGCTGCGTAACATGCCCTGTGATAGGTTGTATCATTACTGCCTTTATAAACGTAAAAACCTATCAGATATTTAGGCGCAACATGCCATGCAGTTTCTTCAAAAGCTTCTCTGCAGGCTGCCTCAATAAATGTTTCACCTTCATCTATGTGCCCAGCAGGTTGATTGAAAACAACCCGACCGGATGATTCCTCTTCGACAAGAAGGAATCTTCCATCTTTTTCAACGACCACGGCAACAGTCGCATGCGGATGCCAACCCATCCTTTCCCTCGATTTATGCGCTGAATAAAGCGGCACACGATACCATTAAACGTAGAGATTTGCAGTTAAAAGCAGGATATATAACCTATAAGTATCAGCCCACAGAAAAGTTTAATGTTAGGATATTACCTCCTGCAAATGTGAGTAAAAACATGCCTGTAACAGAAGTTATTGTCCAAGAAGAAGATTTTGATATCGGTAAACTGACCGAACAAGTCCGATGTGATGACGGCAGCTGCGGTGCGGTTGTAACATTTACAGGCATCGTCCGTGAACTAGAACAATCCAACTCTTCGTTAACCTCTCTTTTTCTCGAGCATTACCCTGGCATGACAGAGAAAGCCCTGAACATGATTATTGAAAAAGCGAGGGCTAAATGGCCGTTGGGGAATACTGTAATCTGTCACCGTGTAGGTGAGCTGAATTTAAACGAAAACATTGTTTTTGTCGGTGTTGCCAGTGCGCACAGAGCCGCAGCTTTTGAAGCCGCTCAATTCATTATGGATTATCTCAAGCGGGACGCACCTTTCTGGAAAAAAGAGGTAACACCATCAGGAGAAAACTGGGTAGAGCAGAAACAAAGCGACCTTGTTTCGGCTGAAAAATGGAAAAATTAGCCTAACCCCAAAGATACCTCTCTTCTGGCGCTTAATTCGCCTGGTTTCAGAAACACTGGAAAGGCTGCTTTTGAATGTTTTTGTATTCTTTTTTGGCGCAGCTAAGCGACTTATGCACTTACTGTCTCAAAGCAAGACAGGAGAACTCTGGAGCGAATATGAACTTACCTAGAATCGGAAACCGCATGAGCAGGGGTTTTAGGTTAGAAGCTCCTGAGTCAGGCATTCAATCTAAAATTATTTCTTATCGTAGCGGTAGCCAACACCGTGCACTGTTTGAATAATCTCAGGGTGCTTCGGATCCACCTCAATCTGCTTCCTTAATTTTGAAATATGCTGATCCAGAGTGCGACTGCTTGGCAGGTAGTCTCGCCCCCAGCAATAATCAAACAGCGAATCCCTGCTTACCACTTTCCCTTCTTTTTCAGACAATAAGGTGAGAATCTTAATATCACGCAAACTAAGATCAATCACTTCGCTATGACGGACAGCACGCAGTTGAGATGGATAAACTATTAATCCATTCATCTCCAAATCTGACTCACCGGCTGAATGCTCATTCTTATTATTGAGTTTCAAAGCTCTTCTGGAGACAGCCCGGATGCGAGCGACAACTTCACGAGTACCAAAAGGTTTTTTAATATAATCATCTGCTCCAAGTTCAAGGCCTAGCACCTGATCAATCTCTTCAGATTTAGCCGTAATAAAAATCACAGGAACAGACTCATTGACCTGTCTTATCTTGCGGCAGACAGTATAACCATCAACTTTAGGCATCATGATATCCAGAAGAACAATATCTGGTTGGCATTGATCAAATAACAGCAAGGCCTCTTCACCATCAATCGCCTTTATACACTCATAACCTTCCATCTCAAGAAGGTCCTCCAGGCCTGTGCGTATGTTGACATCATCTTCAGCAATCAAGATCCTCATAAAGAAACCTCACTGAGCGGCAACTTAAGCAAAAAGCAGGCTCCACTTTGACTATTTTTCAGCACCAAATCTCCGCCGTGTGACCGTGCCAGCTCTCTGGCAATGCTTAAGCCAATGCCCGTTCCACTGACACCATCAGTCAGTTTATTACTGACACGGTAGAATGGTTTAAATATTCGTTCACTCTCAGACTGAGGTATGCCGGGGCCGTTATCTTGCACGCTAACAAAAGCAAAACCCGATTGCAGATCGCACCAGCACTGGAGCTGGACGACTCCACGATCCGCAGCATACTTCTCACAATTACTTAGCAAGTTATTTAAAATCTGCTCAACTGCAAAATGATCGAAAAACGCTTTTCTATCGCATTGATTATCAAATTGAAGCTCAATGTTTTTCTGATTAAACGAAGGGGTAAAGCTTTCTTGAACTTTCGCTATTACGTCACCAATATTTCCAGATTCCGGATTGATCGAGTATGCACTCCTGCCTAACCTTGAAAAGCTAAGTACATTCTCTATCAACCGCGAGAGTCTTAAACTTTCACTATTGATCACGCCAAGGTAACGTTTTTCCTGCGTATCTGTTTCATTCAGGCGATGCTCAAGCATTTCAGCATACATACGAACATTGGTCAGTGGCGTTTTGAGCTCATGGGAGACCTGATTAACAAAGTTCACTCTTTGTTCTGCAAGCCTTGTGGCTCTGGTTTGCTCTCTATAAACAATCCAGCCGATAACCAGCAGTGACGCTAAAACCACAGCTAACACCATTAACTTTTCTAACCAGTTACTTGCAGGCGCTTGTAAAGAGGGGCTATAAAACTCTAGATGCCAACTTCCAAGGGGATGACTTAATGGAAGCATCTCTAATGGCTTAAGCTGTTTATCTATCTCAGTTAACGCTCCCCATTCATAAGTGGTAAGCCCCTGACTATTTACCAACCTAATTGCAGAATTGGTTAATGAGTTATGAATCTGAGTGCTTGATTGATCCGGCAGCATATTCAAAAGATCAGACAAGAGACGCTGACCATTAAGCTTAAATCCAAACACCTGACCATCCTGATCTTCTATCCAGTAGATGTGCTGTAAATCTGCGCCCTGATGCCAGGCTATCCATCCGGAAGCTTCTGACTGAAGCAGCTCGGCCTCAGCTTTGGCCCCCGGCAGGTTTGATTTTGTTTCAGCATCAGACATGGCGTCATAACCTAACCCAAGTCCTGTTTCAGATTCAGGTTCAGGTTCAGCAGTTCTCCTCGAAGATATTTCCAACTTAGGTACAGCTGGTGCCGACTTAAGCTGTGCGCTTACAATACCAACCGTTTCAGCAGACCGCCCCAATTCTATTAACTCGCCCTCAATCGCTGCAGCCGAATCTTCTGGTCTAACTGCTGTTTCAGTTTTTATGGAAAAAAGATGGCCTTGAGATAAAAGAGGGCGATACTGCTCCAGAAATTTCCGCTCCTGATTACTCGAATCAGTCAGAGCAGGGTAGATGGTTTTCCGATTGCGATTAAGTATAAATATCTGATCCACATACGGGCTGTTTTTTTCTAACTCGCGCAAACGGTCATGGGTATATTCAGAATCCTTAAGAGAAAACTGCTCATCGAATGCATTCCTTAGAGCCTTCTCCATTCTAAAAAAATGTCCCTGCAATTGCTGATCAACGTCTAAAAGCTGAGTTTCGATTAAGCCTGTGAGTTGATGCCCCAGCAGCAATTGCTGCTGCTTTTCCAGTTTGACCGAGTACCAGGACAGCAATAGCACTGGCAGCAGAATCAGGATCATCAAAAGCAGGGGTGTTTTTTTCAAAATAGATTTATTCCGCATTAATAACTTTGTTGAGTTGAACGTTTATATTGACGTTCTTTCAGTTCTTTACGCTTTTTATTCCATTCTTTTTCGTTTTCGAGATCATCAGCATCCTGCAGAGCTTCCTCTTTTTGTTCAAGCAACTTCGGTGACGCTAATGATTGTCCTAGATTATCCAGATAATCAGCACTTTTCTGCAGAATGCTTTTGGCACCTTCTATATCGCCTTTATCGCGCAACTGCACAGCCTCCCGGTTTAATTCGTTAGCAACCTGCTCAGCTGCTGACTCGTAAGTTTCCGTATCAACAGCGCTTTGTACTTCTTGTTGCGAACGACTGAAAAATGCAGCGACATTGCGTTTAAGACTTTCACTCTTTCTTGAATAAAGGTCTGTGTAATTTACGTTTACATCAACCAGATTAATTTCACTTCCGGCTTTCTGCGCTGGAATTTCAACTTCGAGAATGATGAATTTTTCCTGCTGGCTGTAAAGCTGATTCATACGTGTATAAACCTTACTGCCGCGAATTTCAGATTTTCGACCTAGAATGCGCAGAGGTTTAACATCATTCCGACAGTGGATAATTATCTCTACACCTTGTGCAACCACAGAGAGAACATCACCGAACTCATACTGAAAAACCTCTGCCAGATCATCAGCATTTTCAACAAAGGCATGATTGCCATCACTGTAGCCTGCAAGCTTTGTCATAAGGTCTTCGTTGTAGCCTAAACCCAGACCAATGGTCGTTACGCTCATACCTTCCTTTGCCAACGACAACCCCAGACTACCCAATTCTTGCGGGGTGCTAGGCCCAACGTTAGCTAAGCCGTCAGACAGCAATATAACCCGGTTTACTTTGTTGATATCGAGAAATTTACGCAGCTCATGTGCACCTTTACTTACACCTGCAAAAAGAGCGGTATTACCATTAGCTCTAATACTGTTAATGGCTCTGAATATTGTTTTTTTATCACTAACCTTAGTGGCCGGGACAATGACCTTAACCCGGGTATCGTAGCTCACAACTGAAACTATATCGTTCCCGTTAAGGCGCTTGATTGCCATGATTGCGGCCTCGCGCGCTCTTTGGATTTTCTCTCCCTGCATGGAACCTGATTTGTCCAGAACGATTGCTATATTTGCAGGGATCCGGGCCTGCTCCTGATAATGCTTAAGCCCCTCCAGAGATATTTTGATAAAAGTACTATGACGCTTTTCAGCCTCAATCACCGGTGTCGCCAGATTAATATCTAATTCAACTTGTTTAGCCTGAACAAGCATAGACGCTAGCAGCGTGATTACAGCAGCCAAAACCACACCAAAATTTTTAAGAAATCTGAAACTGTTCATGATTTTTATCCTACACATTGATTCAAATGGTTAATAGCAATGTACGCCAGTGTGGATTGGCAAAAGTCAGGCAATGTTTTGGATTATGTAAATTATTTGTAAATGATGCTCCGAGCCTAAAAAACAAATCAAAGCTACTGATGCAGATCAGTTTCATTAACTTACAAATATTGCAGGATAGGGAGTTGATGCAAAAACAATAATCAGAGGCATCCATGATAATTACCAGTGAACTGATCTGGCAGGACAAACAACATCAGGTCTTATTTGAGCTGATTGATGAAATTAAAGCAGAGCATGTCGATAGCAGCACATTTGCGCGTCTTAACGACTATGCAGAACATCACTTCCTGATGGAAGAAGCTTATATGCTGCAGCTTAATTATCCAGACTACGAACAACACCTCTTTGCCCACAACAAGTTTAGAACTGAGCTTCAGAGAATGACCGATGAACATCACAGCTATGATTCTGGCTTGCGGGATATGCTTTCAACATTTCTGTCTGAATGGCTTAAGCGTCACATCTTTGGCGTTGATAAAAAGCTTGAAGAATATATTCTTAATTCCGAAAGAAAATAACACCAGAATAATAAGCTCTTGTTTTTTAAGTTAGTTTCATCTAGCTTAAGTTTCTTTAAAAATGAATTGAGAAGACCTATGCCTCTTATCAGTATAAAGTCTTTGCCGTTCGATAATGACGTTGATGTGCCAGGGATGATTAAAAGCATCACGGATGACTTTGCTCGAAGAACGGATATCAGCATCGAGCACATAACGGTCACCTGGGAATTTATTCCCCCGCGTCATTATGCTGTCGCTGGCTTATTGCCAGCAACCCAACCTCAAACCGGGAGCCACCCAATTCTGGTGGACCTGCACGCACCAAGCTTCCATAAATCCGATGCCATACAAACAATGCTCGAGTGTTTGGCTTTTTCGGTGTCAAAAAGAAGCGGTGTTTCGTATAGCAATATATTTATAAGCTACCAGAAAGTTCAGTCTGGCCACTTATTCGATAGAGGCAAAGTCGTCACCTGGCAGTGATAAAAAACACTAATGATCAGGCCAGATCAACAACCGCGTTAAAGGCAATAACCACTCGATCCTTATCACCAAAATAGGGGAGTGCAGAATGCTTAAGATACGAAGGAAAAACAACGATCTGGCCTTCAACTGGCTCAAAATCCCAAAAGCCTTGCTGATTGATATATGCAGATCCGGCATCGAAATAATGATCCGCATTGGCTCTGGGGTCATAAAAACGATTTACGCCATTTCTGGAGCCCAAATCACTTTCACCCGGATCAAGATAGTATATGCCGCACCACGAGCAATTTGGATGCGAATGAACATCGTGGTAACCACCATTTTTAGTCACATGGAACCATGACTCGATTATTGAAGCATCGCCTTCAGCCCCCTCTGGCCAGAAATCACGGTTCACCTCTGATGCTACCGCAGAGATAAGCTCTTCGAGCATTCTTCGCAATTCCATAATTACCGCCTCCTGAGATTCCAGAAAGCACAACTTACTTTCACTCAACTGATGCTTTGCAGTAACCGCAACATCGCTAGCGATAGCCTGAGCCTGATTGCTCTGATAGTGATAAATATGTTCAAGAAGCTCATCTTTCAGGAACTCATGATCTGGATTAGACGCAACAAAGAGAAGTGAAGACCAGGTTGAAACGGGTTCGATCTGCGGGGCGGTATAAGACATCATGAATAACCAGTCAAAAGAATCTGGCTATTTTATCTTTTCCTGCGTTTAGCGGAAAGCACGCTTATTTTAATGGACCAGATGAGCCTACCCAGCTCACTTCAAGCTCATAGGAAATTGAACGCGCTAATCCATCCAGGTCAGGAAACAGAGTCGCATTGGTAATGTTCATCCTATATAGCGCCTCCATAGCCTCTTTCCTTATTTCTGGGCAGAGGATAATTTTCACAAGTAAGGGTTTGTCATAAATATAGTTACTCAGAAGGGTTTCGACAGAGGTCCCAACCTGACCAGGAAGCATAAATGTCCCGGCCTGAGCCACAATACGCCGATCCATAGTCCAGGGTTCCCCCGGCCAGACGACAGGATAGTCATTCGAAAAATAGTATTTCTGCAATGCATCCTTATTTCTGGGGTCTATTGCTTCCCTTGTCAGCTCGGGAAAACCCGGCGGTGTAGCTTCATGCCATAAGGCTGGAGTGTTAACCGCATATACAGCAGCCGGTGTTGTGCAGGACTGCAGGGCAAAGTAACTGGCAACATAAGGAGATTTTGTAAAATCAAGCAGGCGAGTTGGCGCGCCATGGTGTTGCATTAACGCAAGGCAGCGGAAATCATCATTCAGTGAAGAAGTATCATTTAGAAAGTGATGAGCCTTGCGTTTAAATACACGTACCGCTCGTCCTTCTCTTTCTTTCCAGATCTCCTGAGGCACAAATTGTTTTAATCTTCGTGTCAGCGAGCTCTCGAGAACCCAACTAGAATCCCTTTGACCACGAAACGCCCAGCCACGTAATTCTTCGGACTCAACAAGCTGCAAAAACTCCTTCCAGCTATCAACTTTGTATATCTGCGTCATGGCGGCTCACCTTAGGTAGCATAGGGATTTAAACCCAACTGATACTTATAAACTTAATATAAGAACCAATCTTTGCAAACAAATTACCATCTAATCAATGAGTTATGAACAAAAAATAAGCCTGATAATTAGCTCTAGCATAAAGAGATGTTTATCACTGGCCGCGTTAATTAGTACTAAATAAGTAATCCTTCGATGCCAAGGGATGATACCTGTGTTTCGGAGGTGATGGCTAATATTGATCTGTAAAGTAACTTATTACTGTCGAGTCCTATTCATAGGCAGTTTATAACAACAAAAGAGGCACTTAGAAGATGATTTACGCTAAGCCGGGTACAGAAGGCTCTGTTGTTTCATTCAAAGAACGTTATGGCAACTTTATCAACGGTGAGTGGGTCGCTCCTGTTAATGGCCAGTACTTCACCAATCATTCTCCTGTTACTGGTGAAGCTGTTTGTGAAATTCCTCGCTCCGATGCAGCAGACATTGATTTAGCATTAGACGCTGCACACGCAGCGCAAGAATCCTGGGGTAAGACTTCTACGATCGAGCGTCAGAACGTACTTCTGAAATGTGCGGACCTGATCGAAGCTAACCTGGAAAAACTAGCAGTAGCTGAAACTTGGGATAATGGTAAAGCCGTACGTGAAACACTGGCTGCTGACGTTCCATTGATGGCAGACCATTTCCGTTATTTCGCTGGCTGCATCCGTGCACAAGAAGGCTCTATCGGTGAAATCGACGAAACAACAGTTGCTTACCACTTCCACGAGCCACTGGGTGTTGTAGGTCAGATTATTCCTTGGAACTTCCCACTGCTGATGGCAGCATGGAAAATTGCACCAGCACTGGCAGCAGGCAACTCTATTGTCCTGAAACCAGCTGAAGCAACTCCAGTTTCTATCCTTATCCTGATGGAATGCATTGCAGAAGCTCTGCCAGCAGGTGTACTGAACGTTGTAAACGGTTTCGGTGGCGAAGCAGGTCAGGCGCTGGCATCCAGCACTCGTATCGCTAAGATTGCATTCACTGGTTCTACACCAGTAGGTTCTCACATCATGAAATGTGCTGCTGAGAACATCATCCCATCTACTACTGAGCTGGGCGGTAAGTCTCCTAACGTTTACTTCAATGACGTTATGGCTCAGGACGACGAGTTCGTAAGCAAAGCAGTTGAAGGTGCAGTACTGGCATTCTTCAACCAGGGTGAGGTTTGTACTTGTCCTTCACGTCTATTGGTTCAGGAAGATATCGCAGATGAGTTCCTGGCTAAAGTTGTTGAGCGCATTGGAATGATCAAGCGTGGCAACCCACTGGATACTGAAACAATGGTTGGTGCTCAGGCATCTCAGGAACAGTTTGATAAGATCCTGGGTTACATCGACATCGGTCGTGACGAAGGTGCTGAAGTTCTTACTGGTGGTGGTGTTGAAAAACTGGACGGTGAATACGGTTCAGGTTACTACATCAAACCAACTCTTCTTAAAGGCACAAACGACATGCGCGTTTTCCAGGAAGAGATCTTTGGCCCAGTAGTTTCTGTAACTACATTTAAAGATGAAGCTGAAGCACTGGCTATCGCAAATGACACTGAGTTCGGTCTTGGTGCTGGCGTATGGTCTCGCGACACTAACATCGCTTACCGCATGGGTCGTGGCATCCAGGCTGGTCGAGTATGGATGAACTGCTACCACCTGTACCCAGCACACGCTGCATTCGGTGGTTACAAGAAGTCCGGTGTAGGCCGTGAAACTCACAAGATGATTCTGGAGCATTACCAGCAGACTAAAAACATGCTGGTTAGCTACAGCGAAAGCCCACTGGGCTTCTTCTAAGCCGATTTGGCTAAGGAATCCGCAGCGATGCGGGTTCCGACCACTAAGCTATTCATGTAGCTTCTTGCGTTTGATTGTGGCCCTTAATGGGCCACTTTTTTTTGGAGGGTTACATCAAAGACTTTTACCATCCCCACCTATTCTGTAAAGAATCAAATCCTCGTCATTTAACACACGAAAAGCAGCATCCGTAGCTTCATTTTTCGGGATTTGATATTCAGTCTCCGATAGCTGATAAACCTTATACAGACCTTCAGGCGGATTAGTTAACAAGCCTACAAATTGGGACGTAGACCAAGTATAACTCCTGAGAGGCAGACCAAAAGCCTTCGCCACATCCAGCTCATTATGTGACGCCCCGATCAAATCAAGGTAATAACACTCCGTAATATGGCACATAAGGCCTCGACCTGTATCAACCAGATAAGAATCTCCAGATAAAGGCCTAGGCGCTGATGCGCATCCAGCCATTACAGATACCAAACCGATAATTACGAGTCTTTTCATAACAACACCTATATCTGTTAAGGCCGATTCAAAATTAATGGTTTTACTATGCTCATAACTTTATTTACATACTTATAAATTAGCAGATTTCACGACAGGCTCTTGATGAATTTCCAAAGAATAAATCAGATAGGGCATTCAAGACTTTCCAATCTAGCCCATGAAAAGCGTTTAATGTATGATCACCATCCCACAAAGAACACTTCAAAACTCACCCAATGCAAAACATTCCAGCGGCCAATATTGATGATCTTTCCACTTGGGTAAAGTATAAAAGCAGTCTATGCCAGAGCTGCATGGGCACTTGTTGCAGCTTGCCTGTAGAGGTGCGATTCAGTGACCTGGTCAGAATAGGGCTGGCTGATCCTTTTGAAGCAGAAGAACCAGCCAAAAAGCTTGCTAAGCGGCTTATGAAACAGGGTGTAGTAGGGCATTTTAATCACAAGACAGAAGTGTATACGCTCTCTAGATTCTCAAACGACGATTGCATCTACCTTAATCAGAAAACGCGCCTTTGCGATATCTATCAGAATCGCCCTGATACTTGCCGAAACCACCCTACAGTCGGACCAAAGCCGGGGCATTGCGCCTATAAACCTAAGGCTAGATGACAGCCTTCTAATTTCCTCTTAGAATCAGCCTAGATTATTAAATTCACAACTGGATGCTTCATAATGGAAAAGGATAGCAATTGCGCTTTATGCGCAGAGCGACTACTTGAGCAGAATCGTGAACTTTGGTCGGAGGCTGTGACGAAAATAGGAGACAGTCAGAAACAGAGCTGGTGCAACATATGCAATCAGCTTTATATGAAAGACGGCAGTGCGCTTGCCCTATACCATGACATAGAAACTGACGACTGAGCCATACTTAACCAACTCAGCCGTCAACGATTATTTCTTCTCTTCAATAAGCTTTTTTAGATCCTCTATTTGCTTAGATAGATCTTCAATTGTTAGCTTTCCTTCAGCAATGGCTTTTTCCTTCTCTTCCTGAGCATGCTCGTTTTCCATCACATTTACGACAATACCAATAACCATATTCAGGAAAGCAAAGGTCGTTAGAAAAATGAAGGTCAGATAATAAAACCAACTAAATGGATAAACAGCCATAGTTTCATACATCACATCGGTCCAGTCCTCGAATGTCATGACACGAAACAGCGTGAGCATAGCTATGGAAATATCCCCCCATAGAGTCTCATTGATATTCACAAAGAATGATGCGCCAATCGCGGCATAGATGTAGAAGATGATGAACATCAACAGAATCACATACCCCAATTGAGGCAGGGCCTTGATCAATGAGTTCAACAGAAGACGCAATTCCGGAACGATCGAGACCATTCGCAACACTCTGAAAATACGTATCAAACGACCGATAAGGGCCATTTCGCTGTCCTGTATAGGAATCAGACTGACCACGACGATAAGCGTATCAAAGACGTTCCAGGCATTACAAAAGAACCTTTTTTTATCAGGCTCACCCATAAAGCGTATTGTAATTTCAATTAGAAAAAACAAGGTGACGCCGGTATCCAGCCACCCCATAACCGTGAGAACATCTTCAGGTATATCATAGGTTTTAGCACCAATAACGATGGCCGAGAACAAAATAACGGCGACCACAAACAACTCAAAAAAACGATTGCTTCTCAGTTTATAAAAACGGTCTTGAATGAGTTCCATATTCATTTTTTACGTACTTTCACAATATAAATTTGAGCAGAACTTTACTGCTATTTTTCCACAAAGGATAGATGTACAAGCCTGATTATTCACTCACTATTACAGAGTGGAGCATCTATTTGACACAGAGTGTAGCAGCCATCATCAAATCAGTATAAATAAGAGCCAAAACAGCCATTTTTCGCGGAATTTTGCGTGTTTTTAAAGGCACAGTTCTTGCCTTAACTGGTCCATAACAATTAAGAAAAGGACCACCGCTGTGAAGACCATAAAAATCAAAAAACTCTGGCTACTGCCTGCATTATTTTTACTGTCATTATCCTCTCAGGCTGAACAAGATCATATCTGGAAGAACCAGGTTGATTATGTTTCTGTAAGCACACTTGAAGGGGCGACAAACAACAATCACCCAGCATCTATTCCGGCTGAAAAAATTGCACGCATTCTGAGTCAGGTACAGGTTCAAGACAGCCCATACAATCCTGAAAATTCTTTCTGGGATGATGAAGAGCTAAATTTACAACGAGTATTTACCGATCGAGAGATTGATCTCCTCGGCAAAAAAATTAGCGAAGGCCTGAGCAAGATTAAAACGAACGAGGTTTTGAAATTTTCGGTTTCTGATTATCGCTCTTCATTTATTGGCCGTAAAAGACTTTCAGTAAGCGGCACAGTCTTCATAAAAGGAGGGCAACTCAACGTACTGTTTGGTACGGTTCATGGGGACCTTTTAGCCAAACAGACACGTTCCGGCATTACGGGGACCTATGGCCGCATCAAGAATGACTTCGATACCGGTAACATCCTGAAACCATTCCCTTACGACTGGAAAGTTCACGCATTTGAAGGCGCTATAAAGGTAAATTCTCGCAACGACTGGCTAGCCATTAACACAAAGCAGGACTACGAGTATGCCATCACAAAAAATGAGCAGCAGCGCGTGGAAGAAAAGTATTTTTCTGAACGCCAAAAGTCTACAGAAACGGTCCAGCTGGAAGCTCGTATAAAGAAACTGGAACAGCAGACACAAGCAAAACCTACCGCAACTGCATCAAGCGGAAGTATCGAGGACAGGCTTCGTCAGTTGCAATCACTGTATAATAGCGGAGCATTACCTGAACCTGTATATCTCGAAAAAGTACGCAGCATAATGAGCGAACTGTAACCTGCTTACTTTCTGTCAGCTCAGTTGATCCTGAGCTGACAGCTTACCTTTCTGATAAACAATCCCTTCCACTGTAAACAAAACCAAAGCCGCCCATATAAATACAAATGTGACCAGTCTTTGCAAATCCATTGGTTCGTCGTAGTAATAAACAGCGATCAGGAACGCTATAGAAGGCCCCAAATATTGGATAAAACCGAGAAGGGTTAGGCTGATTCTTTTAGCACCAGCTGCAAAAGCCAGCAAAGGAAAACTTGTCACCAGACCTGCAGCCAGTAACAAAAACATTGAATCCGCCCCTTCCTTAAAAAACTGCAGCTGCCCATAATTATTAAGCACCAGCAGGTAAATGATTGCCAAAGGCGACAACCAAAGCGTCTCAATAAAAAGCCCAGCTACTGCATCAATCTTAATCTTCTTTCTAAGCACTCCATAAATTGAAAAACTGAATGCCAGCACCATCGCAACCCAGGGTAACTCGCCTAAAACCGTCAGCTGATAGCCAACCCCCAAAACCGCTAAAGCCACAGCGCACCATTGCAGAAAGCGCAAACGCTCAGAAAAAACAAAAAAACCAAAAACAATATTTATCAAAGGGTTAATAAAATAACCCAGTGTTGTTTCAACGATTCTTTCCTGGCCAACCGCCCATATAAAGACCAGCCAGTTGATAGAGATAACCAGAGCAGAGAAAAACAAACCAAGCATCAGCCTGGAAGACTTAAGCATGCGAAAAGCTGCTAACAAACGACGCGAGAACAGCAAAACCAATGCAAGAAATAGGGCGGACCAGATCACGCGATGGGAAACCACCTCAAGAGGTTCAATGTGATCTACAGCTTTAAAATAAACAGGGACCAAGCCCCAGATCACAAAAGCCAGAACAGCATAGTAAATTCCTTTTACTTCTTCTCTACTGCTCATTCGGGCTGCACTCCCTTTATATTGCTAGCCCGCATACATTCAAATGTCACAGGCTTTTAATTTAATGGTCATATAAACAGGTTTTTATATGATCGTTTTCAGCGTAATTGACGTAATGATCTGAAATAAAAGAATAAGACGAACGGAACTAAAAATTCATGAGCAGCAAACTGAGACTTAACGATCTGTCCTATGACAGTGACGGCATAGAAGACAAACTCTACATGGGAGGCCAAGAGCCTCGTGCAAAAAGTAAGTCATCTAAGCCTAAGCGCAACAGGCAGGATTTCGAAGATTACAATGCGGCACGCTCAGTAAAGCGGCAAAGCCCAGAACACGATAGGTTCTGATCAATCTATTTTTTCTTGGCGGCTCGTTTACCGATTATCTGCGTACGGGTCGCTTTATTCGTGCGTTTTTTCGGGCCTTTTTTATGTATGCGTTTACGCAAACCATCCCGGCTACCGACTTCAAATCCCGGCTTGTAAATACGCTTTATCTGAGCACCTATTAAGCGCTCTATATTTGCCAGTGCAGTTTCTTCTTCACGACTGACAAATGAAATTGCATGACCTTTCATGCCCGCGCGACCAGTTCGACCGACACGATGCACGTAATCTTCGGCAAGATAGGGAAGGTTATAGTTTACAACGTGCTCAAGACCCTGAATATCCAGGCCGCGTGCGGCTACTTCGGTTGCAACCAACACCTGAACCTTGCCTTCTTTAAAATCTGAGACTGCACGTCGACGCGCACCCTGACTTTTATCTCCGTGACAAATAACTGCATCAATGCCATCAATTTTGAGGTCTTGCATCAACTCATTTGCCTGAGCTTTGGTGCTCGTAAATACCAAGACCTGGAACCAGTTTTGCTCCTTGATCAATTCTGCAAACAAGTCAGCTTTGCGACGCTCTTCTACGGGGTAAACAACGTGCTCTACTGTATCTGCAATACTGTTCTGCCTTGACGCCTTGATTTGCTCATGACGACTAAGGATTTTTGACGAAAGTTTATGAACAGCATCGGAAAGAGTGGCAGAGAAGAGCAGTGTTTGACGTTGCTTTGGCGTTGCTTCAAGAATTGATAGCACATCAGAAACAAAGCCCATATCCAGCATCCTGTCTGCTTCATCAAGCACAGCAAACTCTACTTTGGATAGGTTAAGGCTCGCAGCTGAATACAGCTCCAGCAAACGACCTGGTGTAGCAATGAGAATGTCCGCACCATGCTTAAGCTTCTTCTGTTGAGATTCAAGGTTGACCCCACCATATACAGCTAACACCCTGAGATTTAAGTAGCTATTGTAACGACCAATAGTCTCCTGCAACTGCTGGGCTAACTCCCTGGTCGGCGTCAAAATAATTGCCCGCGCACAGTTTGCTTCCAGAGCCCGTGGTTTATCCGCCATTTTCTGCATAATAGGAAGGGTAAAAGCAGCAGTCTTACCTGTTCCGGTCTGAGCATTGGCAAGAATATCCTTGCCCCGACGCGCAGGCACAATTGCTTTTTCCTGAATTGGTGTCATTTCAGAATAGCCACAGTCATCCAGAGCCGACTGTATCTCTGAAGCAAAATCCAAGGCTGCAAATTTCATGGTTAACCCTTATCAAGCAAATTAGCGGACGCGCGATTATAAAGCATTTCAGTATTTATAGTCAGAATTCCTAATAAACATCAACAAATTAAACAGAGGACTAAAGTACATTACGTTTTATAAACATATTTGTTGTAGACTCACTGAAATTACAAGAACCACAAAACCAAACAAGAACAATTTAATGTCTTTACCAGAAGAAAAGAAAATAACCGTTATTTTTCGTATTGAAGCCGGCTGCTTAGGCCCGCAAGGTATCTCTCACGTAGCAAAATTCTGCGCTAAAGCTCATCAATCATTCTCCAATCTAAATTCTGGCTTCATGAACTGGAAAATCATCCCAAGACATGACAAAAGCCTGCCAGAGCTTGACTACAGCATAGCGGGCAGGCCTCTTACGCGTGAACACGCATCCAAATACCTGCAACATTTTGATTTAGAAATTGATAAATTTGAGATGGAACTATTTGATAAATTGCCAGAAATGATTGATCAATACTTTGGGCGCTGAACAATAAGCATTCACACAATCCAATCTTTATGAATTTAGAGTAGTTATACGATCCTTCTTTCGAATGGCACAACGCTGCAGGATCTCTTGCTTTTCTTCAACAGTAGATGCGTTCCATCCGGTGATCTCTGAAATCACACGAAAACAGCCAAGGCAAACATCCTGATCATTTAGGCAGCAGTTACGAATACAAGGTGATTCTATAAGCTGTATTTCAGGATCAAACGTCATCTTAATCAATTCCTCTAAATCATATAGATAAGTATTAAACGCAAACCATACGACTTAGATTGATGAACGCGCTTAGCGAGCCTACGCACCTCGTAGAACTTAAGTGCGCAAATATACGCATTTAAACCTCATTACTCCTTGGTCTAGATCACTATTTGCTCAAAAAACAAACAGAGCTGCGCTTTAAACTCCAATAACCATTGAGACCACGCAACATTCAAACCAGATAATATATATTGACTCATGTCACATCTTAATTAGACAGGAGAAACTTTATGCTACGCTTTTACATGCATTATTTATAATTAAGCAAACCATTTATTATAGCGTGTGTTGAAGATGTCGCAGCTAGCCACACTGGCCAGAAAGACCACACTGATCTTTTTTATTTTTTCCACTTTCTGGATCGTCGCATCAGACTGGGCGGTCAGTCTATTTCCTTTTGAAATTCAACACATTCTACAAACATCCAAAGGCTGGCTGTTTGTAGTAATTACCAGCACCCTTATCTACACACTGCTTAAATTTTCAAGTGAGGAAGCGCTTAAGCTTCAGCATGAGTTACAAAACGCTCTTTACAACTTATCCAAATCCAATAATAAAAACATAGCTCTACTGGAGTCCATGCCGGTTTCAGTATGGGAGCAAGACTTTTCTGAAGTGAAGCAGTTTATCGACCAGAAGATAAGACCTATAGATGCCGACTTACTGAAAAACTGGATGGATCAAAATCCGGATGACGTCGTTCAAATGGTAGACAGGATAAAAGTAATATCTCTGGGCGGACCTACCTACGAAATCTTCGGGATACAATCTGAGGATATCCTTTCTAATCTTAAGCTCAGCAATCTTTTTACCGCAAAATCATATGAGTTTTTTAAGCAAGAAATCGTTGCATTCTGGCAAGGAAAAGGAACGATTCGTTTTGAAGATGAATTAACAAAACCTAACGGCCAGAAAATCCTGACCAGCACCGCCATGTCCATGCCGGATCTTGCCAAACACGATTGGGGCACAGTCATTGTTACGGTCGAAGATGTTACAACAAGGTCTGAATTCCAGAAGGCAATTGATACATTTTTTGATCTGGATATGAACCTGCACATCATAGCCACAGCAGAAGGCACCATACTTCGAGTCAACGAAGGCTGGAAAACTGTTTTAGGGTACGAACGCAGCGAAGTTGAGGGGAAGCGCTTTTTAGACATAATCCACCCCGACGATATTGAACCCACAATTTCAGAAATGAAAAACCTGGAATCAGGCAAGAAAACCTTTTATTTTGAAAATCGTTACCGCGCCAAAAACGGCAAATACCGACTTCTCTCGTGGTCTGCACTCATGTCCGAAAGCGGCAAGCTAATTTATGCGGTTGCATCTGACATCACAGACAAAAAAAGATATGAAGACAAACTCCGCAATGCCGCACTGGTCATTAACAGCACCTCAGAAGGCGTCATCCTTACAGATCTTAACGGCAGAATCACCGAGGTAAACACCGCCTTCACTGACATTACCGGCTACGAAAGCTCCGAAGTACTAGGAAAGACGCCGGGCGTCCTTAGGTCTGGCCGCCATGATGACAAATTTTACTCCTCACTCTGGCAAGAAGTTAGCGATAAAGGCTACTGGAGAGGTGAGATTTGGAATCGCAAAAAAGATGGCGAAGTATACCCAGAGTTACTCACTATAAACTCAGTATCACAAGATGACGGCAGTATCTGTGGTTATGCTGGCATCTTCTCTGACATTTCACACTTGAAAGATACAGAAAGCCGCCTGATCCACATCAGCACTCATGACATGCTAACAGGACTCGCCAACAGAAGCCTTTTCCAGGAGCATGTTGAGCGCGCGATAAAACACGCACAACGCACAAATAAAATTGCCGCAATTATTCTTCTGGATCTGGATAACTTCAAATACGTAAATGACAGCATGGGCTTCAGTAAAGGAGATGATCTACTGAAGCAAACCGCAGTTCGCATTCTTGGGGCAGTGAGGCAGGACGATACCGTAGCCAGAATCAGTAGTGATGAGTATGCAATCCTGCTTGAAGATATCGATTATTCAAAACAAATCTACAAAATCATAGAACAGCTACTCGATCAACTTAAAGCCCCGTTCTTGATCAACGGAGAAGACATCTACCTTACTGCTAGTGCGGGCATCAGCTTATACCCCCATGATTCGGACCTTACTGGCACACTGATAAGAAATGCTGATACAGCAAAAGAGCAGGGCGGAGGCAATTATCAGTTTTACTCCGCAGAACTAACTGCAGCAGCAAAAGAAAACCTTCTGATTGAAAATGCGCTTCGTACTGCCATTACAAAAAACCAGTTCTACCTGGTTTACCAGCCCCAATACAATATCAGCAGCGGCGAGCTGATTGGTCTTGAGGTCCTGATTCGATGGTTACATCCGGAATTAGGCATGATCCCACCAGGAAAATTCATACCCATTGCGGAAAAATCCACGCTGATTAATGAAATAGGGAACTGGGTGCTTGAAAATGCCTGCAAACAAGCGGCAAGCTGGTTAGAACAAGGCAATGACTTTGGCAGAATCGCTGTAAACCTATCAGCCCCGCAGCTTATGAATGCCGCCTTACCAGAAATGGTTAGCGAAATATTGCAGGCGTCAAAGCTACCGGCACAAAAACTTGAATTGGAAGTAACCGAAACCTTTGCGATGAAAGATCCACAGTTAAGCAAAGAGCTTCTAACCTTACTCAGAGAAATTGGAATTGAGATCGCAATCGATGACTTTGGTACTGGATACTCATCTCTGAACTATTTAAAGAACCTACCGATCGACAAACTTAAAATCGATCAGTCATTCATAGCTGGCATGTCAGAATCAGCTGACAACATAGCCATTATCGATGCCGTTATTTCCTTGGGTAAAGCACTTTCTCTCAAAATAATTGCAGAAGGCATTGAGACAGCAGAGCAATCAGACAAACTCAAGGATATGGGTTGCGAGTTAGGGCAGGGCTATCATTACAGCAAGCCAATCACTGCCGACAGAATTGAAGCTGATATCTTCAAATCAACTAAACACACATCCTAAGCAACACCTCCAAACTCCTCATTAGTAAAACTACTGATAGAGCATTATCTACTGCTCAAGCGCTGTGTCTGCCAAGGCAATAGCGCTTAAAAATCCACATCGCATAAATAAACCATAGCTTTAATAAAATATCGCAACCTATTATTTAATAGTGATCATTTAAAACCTAAGCCTCAAAAAGAACGCATTTATTTGAACTTATTTTTTTAACAAAAAACTAGATTTAGTGACATTCACTATATATAATTACGTGACAGTCACATAATGAGATTAGAGTCATGGTTGATCCTTACGACAGAAACACCGCAACCCTTCCAGGCATAAAAGAAGCAAAGAAACTTGGAAGAAAACCTCTGTTTTCAAAAGCAATGACAGCTGCACAAAGAAAGGCGCGCCAAAGAAGAGAGCAAGACTCAAGAATCATGGACTCCGACTTTCACATGTGGACAGAATCTGACTGCATGCGCATACTCACCACAAAAAAATTTGAGGCGTTTCAAAAGTTCGCTTGGATGCAGCTCGGCAATCTCAAAGGCTATCAGTGACAGTCACAAATAACGCGAGACGCCCGAAACAGGAAAGTGAGATGAGGGACCCCAAACAGATATTTAACATTCCGACGAACGTGATAACAGGATTTTTGGGTGCAGGAAAAACCACAGCAATCTTGCATCTACTCAAAAACAAACCTCAAAACGAACGCTGGGCCGTACTTGTAAACGAATTTGGAGAGATAGGGATTGACGGCCAAATCATCAAAGGAAAGTACACAGAGGAAGAGCAGGGCGTGTACATTAAAGAAGTGCCTGGTGGCTGCATGTGCTGCACAGCTGGCGCCCCAATGCAGATAGCCCTCAATCAACTCTTAAAACACTCAAAGCCTGACCGCCTCATCATAGAACCAACCGGCCTCGGACACCCCATAGAGGTAATTGAAACCTTAACAAGCAAGCATTTCAAACCGGTAATCGAATTACAAAAAACCATTACCTTGATCGACGCGCGAAATCTTTCAGATAAGCGCTACACAGAACACCCAACATTTAACCAGCAACTATCAATAGCCGACCACGTCATTGGCAACAAAGATGACCTCTACAAAGATAGCGACAGAAAAGCATTGCTGATATACGCACAAGAACACTGCAAAAAAGACGTCCAGATCCACTTTGCCGAAAATGGAGCCTTCACAGCAGAACTACTCAATAAGAACTTCATCGGTAAAAACAAGACACACAAACCAAAACAGGAAAGGCCGCAACAAGATGCAGCAACAGCAAGCAATGCAGCATTCAGTTTAATAAAGCCCATTGCCGCCACAGAGGAGCTTAAATCTACAGGCTTAAAATTAACTTTAGATATACAATTTAACTACTTAAAGTTAAAAGTCTTTTTCGAGGAATTAAAGGTAGAAAGAATGAAAGCAGTACTGAGAACAGACAGAGGCGCAATAGCATTTAACATCAGCACAGACAGCCTCTCCGAGACACCACTTAAAGCAATCAAAGAGAACCGCATCGAGATTATCGCAAAAGAAATAGATAAAAAGTGGGAAGAGAAATTCAGAGACTGCCAGGACAGAACAGATACCTAGCCTTTAGAATTAGCGACCAGATATATGACGAAACTTTTCGCTTAGTGCCAGAGAGCGGTAACGATCCCCAAGATACACATCCATCTCAGCATCCGTTAACAGCCCGGTGACTCGCTTCCATAGTTGACGCTTAGATTCGTTAGAACCTAACGGTTCATAGCAAATCCACAACTCACCATCCTTCCCTTTAACACGAGATACAGAAACCTCGCCATTAAGATTTTCTAACATAAACATTCCTTTTTGAGAGAACGTAAAAGCCATAGCTTTACGACAGCAGACCCTTGCACAAACATAGAAAAAGGCGGACCGATAAAGGCAGAAACACCAAGAACACAAAGAAAGGAGAGGGTGAAGCAAAGCAAGCACAGTGAGCACCATGCTTGCTGGGTAATGCAGAGGTATTACAGAGGACGGATGTTTTCAGCCTGAGGACCTTTCTGACCCTGAGTTACTGAAAATTCAACCTGCTGGCCTTCAGCCAGAGTTTTAAAACCGTCGCCAGAAATAGCGCTGTAGTGAGCAAAAACGTCAGGACCTGACTGCTGCTCAATAAAACCAAAACCTTTTTCTTCGTTAAACCACTTAACAACACCAGTTGTAGTATTAGACATAATTATCATCCTATTTTCGGATTAAAGAGTAGATAGCCCCCCAAAGGGCACACATTTGCAGGATTTTTTTATTCTACTTATGAAAACAGGACGAGCGATCTAGAAGAACTTCGAATTGAGGTGCATAAATATCAGAAAAGCATCAAGCGCGCTCATACTATAGTGTTTATCAGATGACGTAAACCCTTAGAATATAAATAGATAGATAACCCACCAGACAATAGACTGAAGAAAGCAACAGCACGCCTTGACCAAGATCAAAAATCTGATAGAAGAAGTCTTAGATGAGCTTCCAGAAGCTTACGATGATGAGCCATGGCCAAGGGCATGCTCAGAAGTCTTTATGCCCAGTTACAAGAAACACCCAAGTCAGGGTCAAAGTGTTTACACCCATTAACGCCAAGTAAATTAAAAGAGCAGCGTGCGCTACGTTGTTCTTTTCGATACTTTACCCACGGAAAAGTATTTTACGAAACTCTCCGCACGATAAAGGCGTGTACGCAAACTAGACCTACATAGCGTACAAAACAGATAGATCTCACGCTTAAGCTCTATTAAAACAAAATCTCATTTCCCATAATGGGACGAAATATCCTATTTAACATAATATATATTATGCGAATATGTGAAAATAACTATAAAGCAGCATTAGCAGTAACTACCAGATTAGTAACGGCTTACTTATTGAGAATGTGAAGTGTAATTATTAGAGACTTGATAGCTACACAAAAGCGCAGGATGCAGCCTAATAAGATCGCCGGTTATATCCGATTCAACAACCAACATTGAAGGTTCGGGCGCCATATTCTGAAGCTTAGCCACAACCTCGTACATCTGATTTTTTCGGAGCTTGAAGATGTTAGATTCGTAAAGATCAGCCTCAAGCATAACGCTGTCACCCACGGAGATTTCACTCCACAGAAGCTCGGTTTCAAGATGAAGCTCGGTAAAATCCAAACCTTCCATAGATAACGCCCTTAGCAAGATGTACGTTAAGCTTGGACCAAATTGTGACGAATTGCGAGATGAACAAGCTCAGAATTATTACTAATTCCCAGCTTTCTAAAAATATTTGTACGATGAGCATGAACAGTTTTAGGACTTAGAAACATTTCCTCAGCTACCTGAGAAACGGTTTTCCCCTCCGCAAGCAACGAAAAGATCTGCAGTTCCCTACGCGTAAGGCTGGCCAGCGAAGCCTCCGCAGCCGACGAAGAACCACCAGAGACCCTTAAACGTATCTCTTCAGTAATATACTCCTCACCGCCGTGTATAGCCTTTACAGCCTCGAGCAGCTCATCAGGGGGGCACCTTTTGGTCAAAAAGCCTTTTGCGCCAGCACTGAGCACGTGAGCAGGAAATGGATCTGTCTCCGTTGCAGTCAAGACCAGAACCTTGGCATTTGGATCATGAGAAATGATACGACGAATAGCCTCAAGGCCGCCGTTTACACTACTTTCATGCTCATCAGAATCTGCCGCAGCAGGCATATTGAGGTCCATGATCACCACGTCCGGATGGTGCGCCATGTACATTTCGCAGGCTGATAAACCATTATCAGCCTCGCCGATGATCTCAATACTATCGTCAGAAATCAGAAAGCGCTGAAAACCAGCTCTTACCAGAGGATGATCATCAACAAGCAAAATTCTTATTGAAGGAGACATTCATAGATCCCTATATCTAAAGAAAATTCCATTTAATTATTAATAAACAATGCGTTAACCAAATATCTTAATCCAAATTAAGACTGGATCGCATCCGCGCCTTTATAGACACCTCGAGACTGAACTTCAATCGCGCCAGCGCTTGAAATATCCTCCAGCGAAACATGTGCTGGTAGCGCCACCAACTCATCACTATACCCCACAAGCTGAACACCTTCCTGCTTGCAATGAGCTAAAACCTTTTCAAGAGCCTTAACCACACTTCTCTGCCGATCATTTAACTGATCCTGCTTTAAAGAGTCGCTACGCTTTTTGCTTGTTACCTGACGTACTGCGTAACCATCAGAATCAAGGAGCTGAATAGTAACGTTCTCTATCTTTTCTTGAACCAGCACCAATTTAGCAAGTTTAAACACCTCTTCATTCAAGCAGCATACCGCATCATCAGCGCCACACTGGTGAATTGCATATACAACTTCTTGCCTTTCCGCTTCACGACCGAGTGTTATGTCCATGCAGACCAAACCTCTTCTCAAGCCCTAGATTCCAATGACTATTGATTGTCCTGCTCTAACCGGGCAATTTCAAGCGTTAGGGACGATTTTTCACTTACAAGCATATCTATTTGTTTATTAAGGCGTTTGTTTTCTTCTTTTAGCGACCTATTTGCCACCTGAAGCTCTATAAACTCCTGAAGATCTCCTTGCGCGCCCAGCACTTTAAGCTGCTTAACTTCCCGCTTTAGCGTATCAATCTCTGACTGCATTGATAGAATGCAGCCCTCACCTTCAGTAACCTTAAATTGCAGCTCATATTTCTGTGCCTGGTTTTTTTCAGCATCCTGTAGAAGCCTTATACATTGAGCCCGCAGCTGCTTAAGCTCCTCATGATCATCATTACGACCGCTAGCACTTTCAAGCTTAAGTCTTCTATATTCCCGCTCTAGCTCCACCCTTCTCTCTTCAAGGCTTTTTTCCGCATAAGCCAGAGCCTGAACCCACAGCTTACTTGCAGACTCCGCAACGGGATCCGGAATCATGGGGTGCTGAGTATTTGCCTTAAACCGCTGCCCGAGCTCCTGCCACCAAGAGTTGAGCGCCTTGTTTATAGTGGTTATTGAGCCGCAACCCATACGAGCCCTGACATTTTGCTGTGTAGGACGAATCCCCTCTTGCAGCAATTGATCGGCCGTCTGCTTGGCCAACTCCTGTGTATTTTCCTTCATATTAATACCACTAAATATCAAATATGTACTATTCGATACATATTATATGCATTTACATAAAAACTCACGCATCTAGAAATCTTCTTCTATTCTAAATAAACAAGCCTTATTTAATTTAAGAGGTGAGCTATGTCGATACGAATAGCGATTAACGGTTACGGAAGAATTGGCAGAAACATACTTAGAGCCCTCTATGAAAGCAGGCATTCGAAAGAACTGGATATCATTGCAATTAATGATCCTGGCAGCCTTGAGATAAACACTCACTTGACCAAGTACGACAGCACACATGGCACATTCTCACTCCCCATAACAGCAACCGAAGGAACACTGCATGTCGGAAGCGACAAAATCAGCTACCTACAAGAAACCTGCATTAGCAAACTACCCTGGAAGGAGCTAGAGATAGATTTGGTCTTAGAATGCACAGGGCTTTTTACCAGCAAAGAAAAGGCCTCAGAACACATTAACAGAGGCGCTAAACGCGTACTGATCTCTGCCCCAGCTACAAATGCCGATGCCACAATCGTATTTGGAGTGAATCATCACAAGCTCACCCATAAACATAAGATCATCTCAAACGCATCCTGCACCACAAACTGCCTTGCACCACTAGCAAAGGTTATTCACGATAGCTTTGAAATTAAATCAGGCAGCATGACCACCATTCACGCTTACACCAATGATCAGCACTTGGTGGACATTAATTCTGGCGATTTTTACCGCTCCAGATCAGCACCCGCCTCAATGATTCCTACCAAAACAGGGGCAGCAGCCGCTATAGGTCTCGTCCTCCCAGAATTGAATGGCAAGCTTCACGGCATGGCAGTCCGGGTACCAACAGCAAACGTATCACTTGTAGATTTAACCCTACACGTTGATCAAAACACTTCTACTGATGAAATAAATGAATGCTTAAGAAAGGCATCAATTGATAAATATCTTGGAATCATCCAATACAATAAAGAACCATTGGTTTCCGTGGATTTCAACCATCATTCAGCATCTTGTATTTTTGACAGCACACAAACCGCTGTTAATGGCGAACAGGTCAAAGTATTGGCCTGGTATGATAACGAATGGGGATTCTCAAACCGCATGATAGATAGCGCGATTTATATAGGTAACCATCTGTAAACTGAATTAGTCTCGACCTAATC
>JBOEHA010000018.1:0-117011 GCA_050633685.1 Neptuniibacter sp.
CGTTCAAATTGTTCTTTAGCCATCGGTCTGTCCAGTACGATTATTTTAAGAAAGCGCCAAATATAACAAAGGGCAGATATATTTCTATACCTACCCTGAAAAAATTCTGGAGCTCAAGAGCGGAATTGAACCGCCGACCTCACCCTTACCAAGGGTGTGCTCTACCCCTGAGCTACTTGAGCAAAGTACTCACTTGGAGCGGGTAGCGGGAATCGAACCCGCCTCTTCAGCTTGGAAGGCTGAGGTAATAGCCACTATACCATACCCGCCTTGCTGTGAATGGTGGTGAGGGGTGGATTCGAACCACCGAAGCTTGCGCGTCAGATTTACAGTCTGATCCCTTTGGCCACTCGGGAACCTCACCAACAATTTCAAACTTCGCAAGACCGTTAAGATGGTGCCGGCACCAAGAGTCGAACTCGGGACCTACTGATTACAAGTCAGTTGCTCTACCAACTGAGCTATACCGGCTCTCAACAACGAAGTGGCGCGTATATTACTCAGTCGGCTGAGGGCTTGCAACCCTTTCACATATTTTTTTTGTAATTTTTACATCCGAATATCGGTTTTTGACTAGCTCTTTGATTTCACTGGATAATTTTCGTTCAATTTCTTCATGAACGACAACTGTATATCGCTTATCCTCAACACTCTCTAAAACCAAATACGCTGCAACACCTGAAATAACCACTTGCTGCAATTCTTTCTCTGCCTCTGAACGATCAACATAGCTGCCAAGAACATATAAAGCTCCCGGTTCCAGGTCCTGCATCTTGATCCCTATACCCCGATTTTGCCGAAGGTACTCAGACAAAGCCTGGCGTATGCCTGAAGCCTCAGAGACCTCTACCTTTATAATGTATCTGCTTTCAATCTCGCTATTGGTTAAGGTATCCGTAACAAACCCATCTGCCAGCACCTGAGAAACCAACCAATCAACCGACTCAGCTTTGGCAAACTCAGAAAAATAGATACATTCCTGGGGCTTAACCTGCTGCCTTGCCCCTTTTGCCTTCAGTGCCGCCGGCTCAATCTCGGACAACAGACGAATATTATTCAACTGCTTCTCTGCTGAAGCGGGATCCAACTCCTGCTCCGTTACGAATGATGAATACCAGAGCAATAACAGGAGGTTTGCCAAAACAAGAAATAAAAACAGCCAACGCAGAAACATCAGCCTACACTCCACTGCAAGCCATCCATGACCAGATCAGGCACAAACTTACCCTGCCCCGCCAACTGGTGAAACAATGCCCCATCACCTCCAGTTATGTACAGAGCACACGGCTCTGACTGGACTTCCAGTTCGGAGCATATTTTTTGACAGAGAGAATCAAACAGGTAGTTCACGCCGTGAGTCACGGCTGTTGATGTATTTTTCCCCGGAGACAAATCAAAGGCTTTTATATCCTGATCAACGATCACCTCAGCGGTATTCTGAAGCAATGCAGCATTTAGTAGCCGCAACCCTGGGATGATATAACCTCCCAGATGCTGCCCGTCGTCAGAGAGATAATCGACGGTAATTGCACTACCACAATCCACTATACAGCAAGCTCGTTTGCACTCACTGTATGCCGCCAGCATTGCCAACCAACGATCAACCCCCATTCTGGATGGGTCTGAATAGCTGTTTACCACCCCAGCAACAGACCCTACTGTGCACGCAAACTCGGGAACACAAGCGCTTAACTTTTTAATCTGATCAATCAGCCTGTTATTCACATCCTTCCCTGCAACGGATGCGACACGAACCTCAGTCAGATGATTACAGCATGCAGGCCATATCCATTCATCTGATGCCGTCAGAAACTTACCCCGCTCACAGACTTGGTTCCGGTCCAGTAAACGCCATTTAATAAATGTATTACCTGCATCCAGTTCTAGAATCATAATGTTCTTCTGAGACTGACCTCTCCACCAAAAAAGATCTCTCGACCATTTTCCGTTTCCAGCAAGAGTGCGCCTGATGGATCAACGCCCTTACACACACCAGTGACAGTTCCTTTCCCTACCTGCAAAGCCACCTCCTGTCCCTGATGAGCATTGTAAGACTGCCAATCTGCAATCATTGGAGCAAAACCCTGATCTTCAAACTGCTCCAAACCTGACACCAGCTCATTCAATACTCCAGCCAGGATTTTATTTCTCTCCGCAGGAGCATCGGCAATAGATTTCAGATCAACCCAGGGTTGATCTATCTTATCAACCCCCTGATCCGGCATATCCACATTTAATCCAACACCTATAACAACCTGGCACTGACCAGACGCTTCGCCGTTAACTTCAACCAGAATGCCTGCCAGCTTCTTCTCATCAAAAAGAAGATCATTCGGCCATTTAACCTTAACTCCCTTAATGCCTAGGCTCTCTATCGCTTTCACCAGAGACAACCCCACAACAAGACTAAGACCTTCCAGCGCCCCTATCCCTTGTTCAAACCGCCATACAAGTGAGAAGTATAAATTGCGCGCGAAAGGGCTTACCCACTCACGCCCTCTCCGTCCACGGCCCGCAGTTTGCTGCTCAGCGATATACAATAAACCGTGGCAATTACCCTGCTGACAAGCCTGCATCGCTAATTCATTAGTAGACTCGGTAGTAAGCTCTAGCGAACACGTACCTACCTTGCTCTTTATATCTTCACGTAAACCCGCACGCATCTGACCCAGATCCAAAAGATCCAGACCTCCCGGAATACGATAGCCCCGGCCTTTAACACTATAAATTTCAATTCCCGCCTCTTCGAGACGACGAATATGCTTCCAGATCGCACTACGGCTGATACCCAGACTTTCACCCAACTCACTTCCTGAATGGAACCTGCCATCAGCCAGAATAGACAACAACGAACGGACGGTCATATTGCACTATGCCTTTGTTAAATTCTGTCGAGCACTATAAAACTATAATCGTATGGGTTTGGACCTTCTGCAGAAAAGTCCTCTTTGCCCACTTCCTGCCATGCATCTCTGGCAAACTCCGGGAACCAGGCATCACCCTCAATTTCCGCATCCACCTCAGTCAGATACAAACGATCCGCTTTCTCAAGCGCTTGCTCATAAATTTGAGCGCCACCTATCACCATGGCCTCGTCTGCACCGTCAATAAAACAAATACTCTCAGCCAGCTCAATCGCAGCATCGAGACTGGATACCACTTTTACATTCTTCGGAGCATAGTCAGGCTGACGACTTATTACTATATTAGTCCGGCCCGGCAATGGCCGCCCGATGGATTCAAATGTATTACGGCCCATAATAATAGGCTTAGCCATAGTGACCTGTTTGAAATAGCGCAGATCTTCAGGAAGGTGCCACGGCAGTTTATTATTGATGCCGATCACCCGGTTTTTGGCTTGTGCGACAATGATCGCCAGCTTCATATACTCTCCTTAATAAATACTTCTATATGTACTGGCTTCTAAAGAGTTCCTTTGTCTGAGGAAACAGCTTTGGTAACATGGCCAGATAATATGCAAATTTAACCACAGGTGTTAATAACAAACCAATGAGACAGTATCTTGATCTCTGCCAGCGAATTATTGATGAAGGCGTCTGGGTAGAAAATAAACGCACCGGCAAAAAATGCCTTACAGTGATTAACGCCGATCTGACCTACGATGTTGGTAATGGTCAGTTTCCAATGGTCACAACTCGTAAGACCTTCTATAAGTCAGCTATTGCCGAGATGCTTGGATATCTCCGTGGTTATGACAATGCCGCAGATTTCAGAAAAATTGGTACCAAAACCTGGGATGCCAATGCCAATGACAATGCCGACTGGTTAGCCAACCCTTATCGCAAAGGGGAGGATGACTGCGGCTTTATTTACGGAAAAGTTGGGCGTAACTTCCCGAAACCAGATGGTGGTAGCATCGACCTGCTACGTAAAATCGTTGATGACTTAAGCAATGGCGTTGACGATCGTGGGGAAATTTACACTTTCTACCATCCCGGAGCCTTTCATATGGGATGTCTACGCCCCTGCATGTACAGCCACCACTTCTCTTTATTAGATGACACCCTGTACCTGAACAGTACCCAGCGCAGCTGTGATGTGCCACTGGGTCTGACATTCAACATGGTTCAGGTGTACTTCCTGCTGGCAATCATAGCGCAGATAACCGGCCACAAACCTGGCAAGGCCTATCATAAGATAGTGAACGCACACATATATGAAGATCAGGTTGAGCTGATGCGAGATGTGCAGCTGAAGCGCGAACCACTTGAGTTACCAACCTTAAAAATCAATCCAGATATTAAAACACTGGAAGATCTGGAAACCTGGGTATCAACGGATGACTTCGAAATCGAAGGCTACCAGCACCACGACCCTATTCAGTACCCCTTCTCTGTTTAATAAAAAAGCCCGTTTATAACGGGCTTTTTTTATTTCGTTGAAAGCTTCTTATCATTAAATTGATAGGCGAACCAGATAAAAGCACCACCGATCAAAATCATTGGCAGTGATAAAAGCTGCCCCATAGTAAGCCAGTTAAACGCCACAAACTCGATATGCGCATCAGGCTCGCGGACAAACTCGACCATCGACCTGAACACGCCGTACAGCAACAAGAATAAACCTGAGACAGCCATTCTCGGGCGTGGTTTAGAAGAGAACCACCACAGCACCAAAAATAAGACAACACCCTCTAAAACAAACTCATACAATTGGGATGGGTGTCTAGGAAGGCCTCCCCCCCTTGGAAAAACGACACCCCAGGGCAGATCTGTTGTACGACCCCAGAGTTCACCCCCAATAAAATTACCGACACGCCCCGCCCCCAAACCTATAGGAATTAGTGGCGCGATAAAATCCCCCATTTCCATAAGCGATTTGCCGTGTTTTTTACCAAACCAGTACATAGAAATGATCACGCCGAGCAAACCGCCATGGAAGGACATCCCACCTTCCCAAACTGCAAACAACCACAAGGGATCAGCCAAGAACTTATCAAAGTTATAGAACAGAACATAACCCGCCCTACCTCCGAGCACGACCCCCATCGCTCCCCAGAAGATGATGTCTGAGACATGCTCTTCATTCCAACCAGAGCCCGGTTTTTTTGCCCTGAGAACACCCAGCCACCAGGCCCCAGCGAAACCAATCAGGTACATCAATCCGTACCAATGAACTTTCAGTGGCCCAATTGATAAAGCTATAGGGTCAATATCATGCACCCACACAACAATCTCCTTTATGAGATAGCAATTACAACGGGTTGGTTAATAAGAAGCGCACTCCTACACAGAGCAGGAAAACTGCAAAGATACGCTTCAACACAGGCCCAGGCAGACGATGTGCCAACTTCGCGCCAACCTTGGCAAAAATAGAGCTGGTAATAACGATACCAAACAAAGCTGGCAGATATATGAAACCGGCACTCCATTCAGGCATCTCAGGGTTACCCCAACCCTCCCAGATATTGGTTAATGCTCCAATGATTGCGATGGGCAACCCACAGGCAGCGGACGTAGCTACCGCCTGCTGCATGTTAATACCACGCCAACTGAAGAACGGCACCGATAGGGTACCTCCACCAATACCGAAAATACTGGATAACCAACCGATAAAACCACCAGCAACTGCAAATCCGGTTTTACTGGTCTGTGTATCTTGTGCTGCGGGTTTCAGATTAAGCGCCATCTGAATCGCCACCAGAATAACGAAGCATCCCAGGATGATTTGCAACCACTGCCCACTCATCTGACCCGCTGTTTTAACTCCCAGAAACGCACCGAGTAAGATTCCTAAAGTTACCGGTTTAAAAATATCCCACTGCACTGCACCTTTTTTGTTATGCGCTAAAGTAGAACTGACGGAAGTAGCTACTATAGTCGCCAGAGAAGTAGCAACCGCAGCGTGCGTTAGCACTTCAGGGGACATCCCCTGCAGCTCAAAGGTGAACACCAGCACAGGCACTATCAGCACGCCTCCACCAATGCCAAATAACCCGGCTACGACCCCCGCCAGAGAACCTAAAATCAGGTAGGTAACTATTGTAAGTAACATCTACGGCTTACCTTTGTGCAATAACTTAATGGATATAACAGACGCTATACTGTTCAATGGGTTCGCTATCTTACCGAAATCTGTTGAACTTTACCTATGTGCTTAATGACCTTTGCTTATAAAAGCCACCCCACTTATTCATTCATCCTGTTGGCAAACCGAGATGAGTTCTATGCGCGCCCAAGTCTGCCCATGCACTTCTGGAATGAACAACCTGATTTATTAGCAGGCCAGGACCTTGAACAAGGCGGTACATGGCTGGGCATAAACAAACAAGGAAAGTTCACTGCAGTTACAAATTACAGAGATGGGAAAGCCGCCAAAAAGGATGCCCTATCCCGGGGAGCATTAACACGGGATTTCCTATGCTCATCTCTGCCTGCCAGTCAGTATCTGGAGCGATTACAACCAAGACAAGGTCAATTTGGGGATTACAATCTGCTACTTGGTGATGCATCCGGGCTTTGCTATCACTCAAATCGCGAAGGCCCGGTCAGAAAATTAACTCCGGGGGTTTACGGGCTTAGCAACGCACTTCTTAACACTCCCTGGCCTAAACTTTTGCAAGTCAGATCATTATTATCTGAAGCTCTATCCCAACGGGAACCTGATAAAGAACAACTGTTCGATATAATGTCTGATCCGCTCCAGGCAGAGCCATCTCAGCTACCAGACACCGGTATTTCTGAAGAATGGGAACAACTCCTATCCTCATGTTTTATCCAAAGCAGCGAATACGGCACAAGGGCCACAACGGTTTTGATGCAAAAAACCTGCGGTGAAACGACAATTATTGAAAAGAATTTCGGCCCGGATGGGTTCGAAAACGAGCAAACCTTTGAACTGCAACTTCCAGCAATTGGTTATGCGGGCAGCACCGGCTGAGCCGGCAGAGCAATACCCAACTCTGTGAGCCGTTCATTGATCAGTTTTATAATTCTGTCAGCATCGTCCATGGAAAGGACTTCTGCCAAGAGCTCATCAGCATCCTCTTTACTTACAGAGCGGATAGTGGATTTCACCTTAGGCAAATTAGTGGCATTCATTGAGAGCATATCGTAGCCCATCGCCATTAATAACAGCGCCCCACCCGGTTCAGATGCTAATTCTCCACAGATGGATACCGGTACATTTTCTTTGTGAGCTTCACTGGCGATAAAGTTTAACGCCCGCAGCACAGCGGGATGATAGCTCACATAAAGATCCGCAACACGAGGGTTATTACGATCCACCGCCAGCAGATATTGCGTCAGGTCATTAGACCCCACAGAAATAAAGTCCACCCGCCGAGCAAAACGTCGTACCTGATAAACCGCAGCGGGTACCTCAACCATCACACCAACCTGCGGCCGCGAGATGTTGAACCCCTCTTCCTGCAACTCTCTTACTGCCCGTCCAATCTGACGGTTTGCCTCATCCACTTCGTGTACACTTGTGACCATCGGCAGCATGATACGAAGGTTGTCATAACCTTCACCCGCCTTAAGCATGGCTCTAACCTGCACAAGAAAGATTTCAGGATGATCAAGCGTGACACGGATACCACGCCAGCCCAGAAATGGGTTTTCCTCTTCAATAGGGAAGTAAGGTAAGGCTTTATCTCCGCCGATATCCAGCGTTCGCATAGTGACAGGACGAGGGTAAAAAGCCTCTAACTGCTTACGATAAGTTTGCGCCTGTTCCTGTTCACTAGGGAAAAACTCACGAATCATGAAGGGCACTTCTGTACGATACAGACCGATTCCCTCAGCACCGCGATCCAATGACCGGGCAACATCCGCTATCAATCCCGTATTTACCCAAAGAGGAATTTGATAGCCATCCGTTGTTTCCGCTGGCAGGTCTTTAATCGCCTGAAGTTCGGTTTCCTCTTCCTGCTCACCGCGCAGAATATCGCGATAGGCTTTAAGCAGCTCTTCGCCTGGTTGTACATAAACCCGACCGGAATAACCATCCAGAACAAGTTCTCGACCATCAATGCGTGTCAGTGGCAGATCCACCGCACCCATGATGGTGGGAATACCCATGGAACGAGCAAGAATGGCAGCGTGAGAGTTACTGGAACCATGCACCGACACCAAACCCACCAGCTTATCGCTAGGCACTTCACCCAGCATGGCAGGGGTCAGTTCATCAGCAATCAGTATTGTTTCTTCAGGATAATCGAGTTCAGCAGGACCGGCCTCTTGCAGGTAAGCAAGAACCCTGCGCCCCAGATCTTTGATATCTGTTGCCCGCTCACGGAGATAAGGGTCATCCATCATTGAGAACTGACGCACGTGTTCAGTCACGACTTCTCGTAACGCACCCTGAGCCCAGTTACCTTTTTCAATGCGTGCAATAACCTCTCCCGCCAGGGCATTGTCATCCAGCATTCGCAGGTAAACATCAAACAAGGCCTGCTCTTCAGATCGCAAGCGTTGCGCAAGGCTGCGACCTACGACCTTTATATCCCTTCTGACTAGTTTTAATGCTTCCTGAAAACTGGCGATCTCTTTATCAACATCTTTTGCCGGTTTATCTGGCACTGAAGCCAGATCAGCCGGAGGCGCAACGACCGTAGCAATACCGATGGCAACACCTGAAGAACCCGCCACACCTTCAAAACGCAGGTCAACGATAGTTTTGCTATCAATATCGTTATTCTTGCCAAGCGAGCCAGTCGCCTCTGCATGGGCAATAACACCGGCTAATTGCGCTGACAACGTTACAAGGAAAGCTTCTTCGCTCTCATCAAAACGTCGCAACTCCTGCTGCTGCACAACCAACACGCCTAGAACTTCACGATGATGAATAACCGGAACCCCCAGAAATGAGCCGTAACGCTCCTCACCTGTTGATTCAACGTATTTATATGCAGGATGCTGGGATGCATTTTCGAGGTTGATAGGTTCAGCTCGTTCCACCACCATACCAACGAGGCCTTCCGCAGCGGATAACCGAACACTACCTACTGATTCCTGATGCAGACCTTCAGTTGCCATGAGCACATAGCGTTGATCACAAGGGTCAAAGAGATAGACTGAACATACTTCTGTGGACATGGAGCGTTGCACTCTACGCACAATAAGGTTCAGAGCTGACTCCAGATCTGGAGCAACACTGACTTCCTGTACGATTTTGCGCAACACATCCAACATAGAACGTTCCTTCAGGAATCAATTATATTTATGCGTGCAAACTTAGGAGAGAGCTCCCTCATTGCTTTTCGATACACTTCCCGCTTAAACGATACAACCTGACCAAGAGGATACCAATAACTTACCCAGCGCCAACCATCAAATTCTGGCGACTCGGTATGGTCGATAGTGACTGCACTATCATCACTCAGCATCCTAAGCAAAAACCACTTTTGCTTTTGGCCGACGCATACGGGGTGCGAATTACGCCGGATCATTCGCTTGGGCAAACGGTACCTTAACCAACCTCGGGTAACCGCTATGACCTGTACATCACTTTCTGATAGTCCGATTTCCTCTCGCAACTCTCTATACATTGCGTCTTCAGGAGTTTCATTTTCATTAATACCCCCTTGAGGAAATTGCCAGGCATCCTGACCTATTCGTCTTGCCCAAAGCACCTGACCCAGCGAGTTAGCCAGAATGATACCGACATTCGGCCTGAACCCATCTGAATCGATCACTGTACTTTTCCTAAATCTATTTTCAGCTATTGTTCCACACTTCTTTTATTCTCAGCAAATCATCTTTCAAAGAATTGTAATTAATTGCATTCACTAACCATCAGCCCTATCCTTGCGGCTGCTATTTAATATCTAAGAGGATTGTTTCTTGAGCTTAGCAATTTTTGATCTGGACAATACTTTAATCGGTGGCGACAGCGACCATGCCTGGGGAGAATTCCTGTGTGAGCAGGGTATTGTTGATGCAGAGGAATACCGCCGTGCAAATGACTATTTCTATGAGCAATACAAAAATGGCGGCTTAGATATTTATGAGTTTCTTAGGTTCGCGCTAAAGCCACTTGCAACACTGGCACCAGAGCAGCTAAACACTCTCCACCAGCAATTTATGCAAGAGAAAATAGAGCCCATTCTGCTGCCCAAAGCTGAAGAGCTGCTGGCAAAACACAAAGAACAGGGTGATTTTCTACTTATCATTACTGCAACCAATCATTTTGTAACGAGCCCAATCGCTGAACGCCTCGGTGTTGATGCCATCATCGCAACAGACCCGGAGCAGGTGGATGGCCGATATACAGGTGAAGTTTCCGGCACGCCATGCTTCCAGGATGGAAAGGTAACACGTCTAAATAAATGGTTAGAGGCTCAGGACTTTTCTTTGGAGGGTAGTTATTTCTATAGTGATTCCCACAATGACCTGCCTCTTCTGGAACTGGTCACACATCCAGTTGCAGTTAACCCTGATGAGATTCTGGAAGAGCACGCCAGTAATAAACTCTGGCCTGTTCTGGATTTACGATAGACAGAAAAAAGCGCTTGGAACCAAGCGCTTTTTTATTTAAGCCACCACTTTGCAGTTTCGAAGCGAGTTATTCAACTCACGCATCACCATGCTTCGGGTAATAATACCCACGAGCCTGCCCCCATCTACTACAGCGTAAACCTTAGGTTTATTCAGCCCTATCTGCTGAGCCAGATCGATCACACTCTGCCCGGAACTCACAGTTAACGGGTCAGCACGCATAATATCAGCGACTTTCAGATGACTGTCACAGTGGTAACTGTCTGTAATAAGATGCGGCAAACAATCATGCTCCGACAAGAAACCCACTACATGCTGATGATCGTCAACAACTGGCAGTCCTGTATAACCAGACTCCAGAATCAGACTAACCGCTTCGATAAGTGCCATTGAACCGGTCAGTGGCGTGTTGACGGGGTACATCGCATCCCGTACTTGTAACATCACGATATCTCCTGTTTTTGCCCTACTTAGAGTTTGGCAAAGAACCGGAAAATAACAACAAACCATCAACGATTATTGAAAGAAATCACTCAGCCTCTGGCCCCAGTGGTTTCAAGGTAATGATCAGCTTGGGCAAGAGCAAAAGAGCCCCGATCAGCGCAGAGAACATAGCAAGGCCGGTCAGGAGGCCAAAATATATTGTCGGCGTGAAATTTGAGAGGGACAAGATGGAAAAGCCCGCAATAATAATCACCGAGGTATAAAACATCGCCTTCCCTATGCTGTTATGGCAACGATACATAGCCGCTCGGTAGTTACGGTCCTTAGGAAATTCTTTGATAAAACGATGAATATAATGAATCGTATCATCCACGCCTATCCCCACTGTTATCGCGGCAATAGTAATGGTCATCATATCTAAAGGTATGCCTGCCCAACCCATGCCACCCAGAACAATGCCTGCAGCAAGTAAGTTAGGTGTCACAGCTATCAGTGCAAGACGCAGCGAGCGGAAAAGAACGGTAAACATCAAGGTGATCGCGACAAATACCGCCCCCAGCGTTGCAATCTGGGAACCAAAAAGGCTTTGCAGCATATTGTTATACAACACAAGCATGCCACTTTGCTGAACCTGCTCCGGTTTAAAACCCATCTCTTCAATAAGATATTGTTCTATTTTACGCAGCAATTCGTCGCGTTTCAGACCTTTACTGGTTTCCATTACCCTGAGCGATATACGCGCTTCATCACCTTCTGGTGAAAGGTAAGGCGCCACCAAAAGTTTGTTGACCTCTGCGGGCATGCTGTTGCGTAGTAATGCCAGCTGGAAATCATCAAGTTCTTCGCCGGTTATATCTTTGAAAACCTGATATAAGGAATTTAGTGACTGGATCTTTCCGGTCTCATCCAGGGATTCGAGGTATTGCTCGATCTGCGCAATCTCAGCTAAACCGCTACGTGTGAACCAGTAACTGCTTTTGACTGCGGGTTGATCTTCTGCAAATGGGTCCGCGAAAGGGTCTTCTTCTGACGACTCGGCGAAAGGGTCATCGGCAAACGGATCTTCTTCAGCGAAAGGATCTTCGTCACTAAACGGGTCATCGCCTTGAACAGTATTCTCCGTTGTTTGTGGTGCCGTGAGCAGAATATCCAGAGGGATTGTTCCCCCCAATTCACGATCAATAACCAACATGCCCTGATAGATTTCAGTTGTATCGTCGAAGTAATCAATAAAGCGGTTCTCTACCTGCAGTCGACTGATGCCCACAGCACTGGCTACGAGCAAAAAACCACTGACAATCAGAATCAAACCGCCATGGTTATCGGTAACACGAGCAAAGTGGTGTGTCAGGGATTTGCTATTACCATTGATCTCTTGTTTCCCTTTAGGAATCAGTAGCAGCCCTGCTGGCAAGAGGGTAAATGCCATCAACATCGCTGCAGCAACCCCAATTGTCATCATCCAGCCAAAATCAATCACCGGCCGGATACCGCTAACCACCAATGAAGCGAAAGCGACAATGGTGGTAATCGCAGTAAAGAAACAGGGTTTAGCCATAAACGCCAATGTGTTCAGAACCAGTTCACGCTGGCTGGCATCGGGGAGTTCTTCGTGATACTCGCGATACCTCACCACCAGATGAATCGTGATGGCCAGTGTGATAATCAACAACAGGGCCGTAAAGTTTGAAGAGATAACCGTCAGCTGCCAATCCACAGCAGCGACATAGCCCAGCATAGCTAATGTGGTAAACAGGCAGGTTAAAAGTGGCAATACTACCCAGCGCAGGCGCCGAAAAATAATTGCCATTAACAGGACAATGAACAGCAGAATAGCACTACCAAAAGTCACAAGATCACTTTCAATAAATGCAATCATATCTGCTGCAATCATTGGCACACCACCCAGGAAAATGGTTGCGTGCTCGCGGTGATTTTCCAGCACATTTCTGACGTCAGCCACCAAAACTCGCTCACGTTCATTATTCGCTACGGAGTAACTGCGAAACTCGGCTTCAGCTAGTTTTAAGTTCTGTGCTTCTTGAGTAGAAAGCCCGTCATTACGAAGTTTGTTTCGTAACTGATCTCGCCTTTCCAGTAATTTGAAATACTGCTCGTCGCGGGTCAGATTGACCTGTAGAACCGTTGTTTTCTCATCTGTACTGGTCAGCAGGTTTCTATAGATTGGGCTGTTGAGGAATTCTTTACGTGCCAGACCACGGTCAGTGCGATGATCTTCAAGATATTTCACCCCTTCGGAGAGGGTATTAAGGGTAACAGGAGGACTGTATAGCAGAGGAACATCTAGAATCGTATTGACACTGGAGACACCGGGCAACGCTGCAAGGTCATTTCTCAGGCTGGCTAACTGTAATAATACTGGTGAGGAGAACAGCTCTCCCTGAGGCGAATAGGTGACAATCAGAGCACTCTCAGACTCATAGCGTTTACCCATCTCACGATAAACTTCCAGAGCCTGATCACCTTCGAGCACCAAAGAATCGGCTGAAGCATCCAGAGTTACACGCGGGATCTGAGTAAATAGATACAACAGAACGATTGCCAACAACCCCAGCACCAGCAAAGGGTACCGAAACAGAGATGCAAAAATCTGATAACTGCGTGAATTCATCTACCTGCAGGATCTCTTAATCAGGTTTCATCTGGAATAATTGCGTTGATAACACTGTCAACATCATCGCTTTCCAGATTTCGGCGAATAGAACCATTCAGGGTTTTACTGAACACAACACCATCAACAGATAAATCAAAAACCCGCCACTCACCTTCTGTTTGGCGTAAAGCAAAGTCCATCAGGTGCGCATTATTGTTGGTATGCACTTTAACCCGGACAACACTGAAAGCAGGTTTATCCCGGCTTTTACCAATATCAATTGTCTGACCGTTATAGGCATTCAAAGCGACCCTGTAGGTTCTGCGCAGTGATGAAATAACCGCGTCCTGTGCCAAGTCTGCCTTGTTTGCTTCTGCAATATCATCCCAGCGCGGGTGAAACACCCGGCGGCTCAGATATTCTTGATCTATATGGGGAAGGATAAGTTCATCGATTACCTTATCCAGATAAGCATCATCTTGTAGAAGGTCCTGCTCTAAACCATCCTGAAGTGCCTGCTGCAATTCAGCTGTAAGACTGCCGATATAGGTACGGGCATCAACACTATCTGCAACAACGTTAAGACTGCATAACATGATACACAGAGCGATCAGGCTTTGACGGAAAATACGATAAAACTTCATACTGTTATCCCTAATTGGATCCAGGTGGTTCCACTGCCAGATTTCATACTATGCCATATTACCTTAACGGTAAATTATCCAAAAACGCTCAATTCAACTGGTGATTGGAACACCGTAGCTTTATGGGCAAGGGTTTGAGTAAAGCACATGAACTGCTTCAATCGCTTGCAATAGGCCAGCATCCAACCCAACCTCTACCGAAGCGATATTGCTTTGCAATTGTGCCATCGTTGTCGCACCTATGATGTTACTGCCGACAAATTCGCGGCTGTTCACAAAAGCCAGAGCCATCTGCGCTGGATCGAGGCCAGCATCGTTGGCGAGTTGAACATAAGCTTCAGTGGCTTTAAGGCCCTGCTCACCCAGATAACGAGTATATTCTGGAAACAGGGTTAAGCGCCCTTTTTCAGGTTGCGCACCATTCAGATATTTACCACTCAATGTACCGAACGCCAAGGGAGAATAAGGCAACAAAGACACTTGCTCCCGCATCAAGACTTCAGCTAAACCCACTTCACTGGAGCGATTAAGCAGGCTGTAGGGGTTTTGCACAGAGACAACCCGGGGCAGTCCCAACTGCTCCGCGTAGTTAAGGAACTTCATCGTTCCCCAGGCGGTTTCATTCGAGAGTCCGACGTAACGTATCAATCCTTCGTCCACCAGCTCTTTCAGGATGTTTAACGTTTCCAGAATGGCGGTGCCATCATTCTCCGGTGCATGGCTGTAGCCTAACTTCCCGAAGAAATTGGTCGAACGATCCGGCCAGTGTAATTGGTACAGATCGATGTAATCCGTCTGCAGACGCTGCAAACTGCTTGTAATAGCCTCGCGGATATTACGGCGGTCAAAATGCATATCTGGGCGGATAAAATTTACAAACTCGCCCGGACCAGCCACCTTAGTCGCCACAATCACTTCATCGCGATTGTTACGTTGCTTCATCCAGTTGCCGATGTAAGTCTCTGTGAGTCCCTGCTTATCAGCATTAACCGGAATCGGATACATCTCGGCGGCATCCAGAAAGTTAACACCTTGCGACCAGGCATAATCAAGCTGCTCAAAGGCTTCAGCCTCTGTATTTTGCTGCCCAAAGGTCATAGTGCCCAGGCAGATCAGAGATACATCCAGATCTGTATTACCTAACTTTCTGTATTTCATAACCGCCTCCGTAGCTAAAATTATGCAGCTGGCAAAATTCTTACAAAGAATGATTTCAGATAATCTGTCTCCGGAATTGCAGGATGCACCGGATGGTCTGCTCCTTGATGCCCCTGATCAAAAATCTGAGCATTTCTGTCCAGTTCACGACTGTTGCTGCGAATGATGTCGATCAAACGCTCACGTTGCAGATGCATTGAACAGGAAGCAGAGACCAAAATACCGTCTTTCTTCAGCAGGCGCATGGCGAAGTTATTCATGCGCGAATACGCTCTTTCGCCATTACGTATATCTTTTTTCTTCTGAATAAACGCCGGAGGGTCCAGAACAACAACGTCGAACTTTTCTTTTTCTTCTATGAGATTTTTACAGATATCAAAGGCATCGCCATGATAGCCTTCAAAACGATCGGCAGCATTGTTTATCCGGGCATTTTCAGCCGCTACTTCCAGAGCAAAGTGTGAAGCATCAACACAGATTGCCTGATTTGCACCCGCTGCTAGAGCCTGCGCTCCCCAACCGCCGACATAGCTGAACAGATCCAGAACCCGCTTGCCTTCCACATGTTTCTGCATTTGCGCACGGTTATTGCGGTGATCATAAAACCACCCCGTTTTCTGGCCTCTCTCCAACGGCGCAACTAAAGGCACTCCGTTCTCCATCAATGGACAGAGTTCAGGAATATCACCCTGCACAACTTCTGTGTAGGTTTCTAAACCTTCCTGATTCCGCATTTTACCGTCATTACGCAGCAGGATAGCCTCGGGATTAAAGACTTTATTCAAAGCCTCAACAATCTCATCCAGTACCAATTCCATACCTGCAGTTGAGACCTGCACCACAAAGACATTGAAGAAACGATCGATCACCAACCCTGGTAAACCGTCACTGTCGCCAAACACCAGACGATAGCAGTCGTCGGTAAAACAGCTCTCTCTTAGTGAAAGCGCAACCTTCAAACGATGGGTGATTAGAGAACGGTCCAGTGTGTATTTCAGATCCCGACTGATCATACGCGCACAGATCAGAGTATTTGGGTTGATATAAGCAATGCCTAAGGCCTTACCCTTATCAGTCTCCACGACGACCTGTTCACCCGGCTCAAAGTTTTTCAGCGGTGTGTGGCCAGTATCCACTTCATTGCTGTAGATCCAGACGTGACCACCTCTTAGGCGTCGATCCGCTCCACTTTTCAATTTGAGAGTTTGCAGTGACATGTTTTTCCAGTTTTTACAGACGACTGTCCCGGCATATAGCCGGGACATGAGAATTTCTATACAGAAGTCAGTTGACTCAGAAAGGCTTAAGCCTCTGATTCGCAAACTTCACCGTATGCTTCACCATCGAGAAGAGCGTTCAGCTCATCCGCATCCGACAGTTTCAGTTTGAAAAACCAGCCATCGCCGTATGGGTCTGAATTCACCAATTCCGGTGAATCTTCCAGTTCTTCATTTACTGCAACGACTTCACCACCTACCGGAGCATAAATATCAGATGCTGCTTTCACAGATTCAACAACACCTGATTCATCGCCAGTAGCTACTTCCGCACCTACTTCAGGTAGTTCAACAAACACCACATCACCCAGCAGATCCTGCGCGTGATCTGTAATACCAATCACGACAGTACCGTCGCCCTCTACGCGAATCCACTCATGGCTCGCAACGTATTTCAGTTCAGAAGGAATGTTACTCATGTCTATTTCCTACCCTTTGGGTCCTTTAAACAAAATCTTAATCAAAAACCTTTTTGCCATTTCTGACAAATGAAGGTCGAATAACTTTTACAGGTACACGCTTGCCACGAATTTCAACATCAGCGCTGTCTTGTGTGGCTGCCGGTACTCTGGCCATTGCAATGGAGTATCCCAAAGTTGGAGAGAAGCTACCACTGGTAATTTCACCCTCACCGACACCCTCAACAATAACTTTCTGATGGCCACGTAATACACCACGGGATTCCATAACCAATCCGACCAGTTTTTCAGAAACACCTTCACTTTTTTGTGCTTCCAGTGCTTCCCGGCCGATGAACACCCGTTCTTCTGGCTCCCACGAAATGGTCCAGCCCATGTTGGCCGCCAACGGGGATACAGTTTCATCCATATCTGAGCCGTATAAATTCATACCTGCTTCCAGACGCAACGTATCGCGTGCACCCAGGCCACAAGGTTTAACTCCTGCATCCGCCAGGGCCTGCCAGAAATCAGCTGCTTCATCTTCAGGCAGCATGATCTCAAGACCATCTTCACCAGTATAGCCAGTTCTAGCGATAAACCAGCCTTCAGATTCCAAGCCTTGAAAAACACTTAATTGCTCGATCAGATTGGCACGTGAATCGCTCACCGCTTGTTTCGCCAACTCTATAGCCTGCGGGCCCTGCACAGCAACCATGGAAAGCTCAGGCTGTTCCGTAAGTGCCACATCATCAAAGCTGGCTGTATGATCCGCCATCCAGCGCAAATCTTTTTCACGGGTTGCGCAATTCACGACAACACGGAACCACTCCCCAGATACACCTGGCGTTGTCATCAGATAAACGATGAGGTCATCTATCACCCCACCATCTTCGTTTAGCATGCCACTATATAGTGCCTTACCTTTTTCCTTTAACTTAACAACATCGTTTGCCAAAAGGTAACGTAGATATTCTTTTGCGTCGGTACCAGTAACGTCTACAACCGTCATGTGGGAGACATCAAACATACCGGCAGCATTGCGAACCTGATGATGCTCTTCTACCTGAGAGCCATAATTGATTGGCATATCCCAACCACCAAAATCCACCAGTTTTGCACCCATTTCCTGATGCTTGTCGTACAGTGCTGTTTTGCTGCCCATCGATATAAACTCTTAATTTCTTAGGTTAATGGCGCCATAACATTCAATTGACTCAATTGCCGCCAGTTCACCAGTCAAACTTAACGAACACTCATGGGGAAAACCAAAAAATCCCCGAAAAGTGAAAAAAGGGAAGACAATTTATAGGGATTCTCGTCTCAGTTCAATCTTTGACCGATAAAGAAAATTGATACGTTAGTCTTGGAGATACAAATTTCTGCAAAAAAAGCGGGTTAATCCTTGATGGGACGACGGGCTAAAGCCGGTAAATTACCTCTCAACCCCATTGCTTCCAGCACAATGTGATTTTTTACCGGCCCTACTTTGTCCAATAGAGTCATGCCAAAATTGCGGGCCAAGCGCAGGATTGGTTGTTCTGAATTAAACAATTGTTTAAACCCTTCCATAGCAGCTGACATTTGAATGTTGTCGCTCTGCCTTTGGCGCTGATAACGTCTTAAAACCTGCTCTGAACCTACAAACTCATCTCTGGAAACTGCATCAGACAGGGTTTCAGCTAACTGGGCGGCATCTAGCAACCCCAGATTTACACCCTGCCCCGCAAGAGGGTGAATGGTGTGAGCCGCATCCCCAATGGCAACAAAATTCTTCTGGATATAGTGTTTCGCATGCCGTTGCCTTAACGGGAATACCTCACGTCTGTCCGCCCAAAGAATATCCCCTAAACGATTCTCAAAGGTACGTCCTAATTCATGGCAGAAATCAGCGTCTTCCAGCTCCATCAAAGCTTTCGCATGTGCCGGTGAGGTTGACCATACAATGGAGCAATAACAATCACCCTCTTCGCTACTAAGGGGCAATAACGCTAAAGGCCCATCTTCAGTAAACCTTTGCCACGCTGTTTTCTGGTGAGGCTGCGCAGTTTTAACAGTAGTGACTATGGCATGATGCCCGTAATCCCATTCCCACATTGGGATCCCCGCCATCTGACGGGTCTTTGAAAGTGCACCATCAGAAGCCACAATCAAAGGAGCGGTGAGGGTTTTACCATCAGATAATGTAAGAGTTCGCCCTCTCAGCTCAGAGCTACTGAGCTTCTTGACGTTGACGCCGGTTATCAGCTTAACGTTGTCATGCTGTTGTAATGCTTGATACAAGCCCGCTAACGTCACCCGGTTCTCAACAATGTGACCCAGATAAGGTTCGTGCAGATCATTAGATGAAAAGTGAATATGCCCAGTCCCTTCACCATCCCACACATCCATTTCAGTATATGGGCTGAGGCGGTGTGTTTGCATGTGTTGCCAGGCACCCACCGATTCCAGAATCTGCTGAGACGCGCAGGTCAGCGCACTGACTCGGGGGTCAAAGCCTTGGTTTTCCTGTGAGCGAACAAAATCATCGAAGCCGGCAATATCTCCGTCCCTCTGTTCCAGCAAGATGATGTTTAAACCTGATGGAGCCAAGGCGGTAGCAAAAGCTACCCCCACCATACCGGCTCCAACAACGATAACATCAGCGATTATATGCTCTGCTTGTTCGCTCATTTGTATCCTACTTTAAATCCGGTGCTGGCATATCCAGACCCATTGCACTGCGGGCAAACAGTGTCCTGACAGGAGGGCAGATATCCAACGCCTGCAATCCAATATTGCGGCCGATGGCCAACAGTGGATTACGGTTTGAAAAAAGTTTCATGGTCTGGTCACTGAAATCGATGGTCCGTTGCTGATCCAGCTTCTGCTGCTCATAAAAATCCTGCAGCACACTCAGATCTCCGAGGCTCGTTTTCTGTTTTCTGGCCTGTATCAGCTTATCCGCCAGAGCAACGACGCCACGCAGGGCTAGATTATAACCCTGCCCAGCTATAGGGTGCAGCGCGTGCGCAGCATTACCCAGCACAACCAGTCCTTGTCTCACCTGTTCTTCCGCAAGTACCAGTTTTAAAGGATAAGAGTGGCGTTCACCCACCTTGATAAAGTTCCCAGCACGGTACCCAAAGCGCTCATGCAGCTGCTCCAGAAAAGCCTGATCGTCTAAGGCGAGCACCTCTTCAACCTGATCATCAGGAACGGTCCATACCAGACCGCAACGATGCAACCCACTTTCATCCTCTAGTGGCAGCAAAGCCATCGGCCCGGTATCCGTAAAACGTTCATAAGCTATAGAGTTATGCGGCTTATCCGGACTAACATTAGCGATCACCGCATGCTGATCATACTGGCTCTGGGAATAGCTGATCCCCATGCGTTGACGAAGCTCAGAACGACCACCGTCAGCCATAACCACCAGCTCACAGCTGATACTCTGTTCTGTATCCTGCTGTTTCACTGATACGGACATCTGCTCCGCACCAGTTATGATACCGGTGACTTCCGCCGGACATAAAAGATCCACTCTCGCTGCATCTTTTTGCTGCAAGCGATTCAGTAAAACCCGGCCAAGCCAGTGATTTTCAACCACGTAACCAAGAGCAGAAACATTCTCCTGCTCTGCATTCAAACGTGCGACACCAAAATGGCCACGATCAGAAACATGGATGTTTTTTATCGGTGCAAGGTGCTGTTTAAGGTTATCCCACACACCCATGGTTTCATAGATAGTGCGGCTTCCATAAGCTAAAGCTGTCGCCCTTGAATCATAACTGGGCTGGTAGGATAAACTCTCATCGGCTGGAAGCGGGTGGGTTTCAATCACAGCGATATTCAGATCCAGAGCTTCACTCGCAGGCAGGAGCGCACAGGCCAGGCTCGCGCCCACCATGCCTCCACCAATAATGACTATATCGTAGTGTTGTTTCATCCTGCAGCCATCAGCTTTTCTATTTCTTCAACTTCTTTAGGGACGTTGGCCGTTAAAATTTCACAGCCTGCATCCGTAATCAGCACATCGTCTTCTATACGCACACCGATACCACGCCAGCGAACATCAACCTTGTCATTATCTGCTGCTATGTAAATCCCTGGCTCAACCGTCATCACCATTCCAGGTTCCAGAGGGCGCCATTCACCATCAATCTTGTAATCGCCGACATCATGAACATCCATACCGAGCCAATGGCCGATCCTGTGCATGTAGAAATTCCGGTAGCCTCCGGCCGAAATTTCATCTTCGAGAGAGCCTGTTAACAAACCAAGTTCAATTAATCCCTCTGTCAGAACCCTGACCGACTCATCATGGACCTGATGCCACAACACCCCTGGCTTTGCCATATCGATACAGGCTTTTTGCGCCTTTAGGACCAACTCATAAATTGCCTTCTGTTCTGGTGAGAAACAACCATTCACCGGGAAAGTCCGGGTGATGTCACCCGCATAACAATCCAATTCACAACCGGCATCAATCAAGACCAGATCACCATCCTCTAGCGCTGCGCTGTTTTCGATGTAGTGCAGAATACATGCATTCTCACCTCCACCAACAATGGTGGAATACGCCGGTTGGCGACAGCCATTCATTGCGAAGTAGTGCAGAATCTCCGCCTCAAGCTGATACTCCATCACACCGGGTTTACAAGCTTTCATCGCCTGCACATGACCTAAAGCAGAAATTTCACCCGCCTTGCGCATTAATTCAATCTCATCTTCATCTTTAAACAAGCGCATTTCATGCAGAAGATGATCAAGCATTACCAGTTCCGTTGGTGCAGTAGCCCCTTGGCGGGCCTTTGAACGAATAAGATTCAGCCAGTGCCTGATCTGCTGATCCAGAGCATCATGCTGACCAATCGAGTAATAAATACGCAGCATGCCATCCAGCAGCTGAGGCAATACGTTATCCACCTCAGCTATACTATGTGCTTCATCAATACCATAGTCACAGATGGCCCCTTCGGGTCCTGCTCGGTAGCCGTTCCAAATCTCCATCAACTTATCGCGATCACGGCAAAAAAGAACAGTTTCACCGGCATCTCTGCCAGGTAACAGTACCAATACAGCGTCAGGCTCGTTAAATCCGGTCAGGTAGTAAAAGTCACTACTTTGCCGGAACGGATATTCGGCATCATTATTCCTCGTGATCATTTGAGCAGATGGAATAATTGCTATGCTCTCCGGAGCCATCTGCTCCATAAGCCCTATACGCCGTTGTTTGAAACGTTCCTGACTAATTCTCATCAATGTAACCTGTTACTCTCTGGTTTCACCGCAGCAAATTCTTTCTCTTTATCCGCTACCGCCTTGTTACATTCAGTAAACAGCATCAAAACTGCCATGCGGACGTATTCCTGAACTTCCATCAGGTCATTTTCGTTCTCGTCTAAATCTTCCAGATCCGCAGAAATCTGCGCGATCTGCCCCAGATCATTCAGAGTTTCTTTCGCCTCAGCAGAAAGAGAAGCATCTGTATGTTGGCCGTATAGTCCGAAACCACTCAAAAAACTTTGGCACCAGCGCCCTAACGCTTCAACTCTAATCGAAATTTCGTCGTCATCGTCTGGCAATAGCATTTCGAACTCCAGATCAATACTTTCCAATGCACTGCAGGAAGCGTTGTACAGATCAATCAAAGCCACTTTACTGCTTTCCTGCGCAAAAGAATTGATATCCATCAGTTCGCAGGCTGTTTGCAGTAACACTGCAGGCTGTAGACGAGCCCCAGCCGCTAGATGCCCCGTGAGCAAACCATGAAGTTCCGCAGGCGAAACCACTTTTACGCCCTCTTCAACAAAGATATTTGCCAACAGCTCAAAGCCTGGCAGATCGATAGGCATATTTTCAGATGACATGTATAAATCCCAATAAATTCTTGATGGTTATCCTAGCATTTCAGGCTACATTCCTGCGAACAATTATCCCAGCTACATTGACCCATTCAATAGGGCTGATTATAGTCCTGATGTATCCCAACACTCTGGAGTCTCTTTTCTTCATGACCGAGTCATATTTTAACGCCCTGGAACAGAAAATTGATCAGATTCTGGAGCGCTATAACAAGCTGGAAGAAGAAAACCAACAGCTGCGTGACAGAGAGCGTCTTCTAAAAGAAGAAAACCAACAGCTGCGTGACAGAGAGCGTCCTCTAAAAGAAGAACGAGCCCAGCTGTCTCAAATAAATGAACAGACTCAAGCAAAGATTGAAGCCATGATTACGCGACTTAAATCTCTGGAGCAAAATAAATGAGCCAAGATGATTCTCAGGCAGTCACGGTAAAATTATTAGATAAAGAGTTCAGTTTTAACTGCCCTCCTGATGCGGAACAGGAGTTGCTGGCTTCTGCAGGTTTTCTGAATGAAAAGATGCTTGAAATCCGGAAATCCGGCAGGGTCCTTGGGCTTGAACGCATAGCCATTATGGCCGCTCTGAATCTTGCTCATGAACTCATCCAACAGCAAGGGCAACAAACAGAATCTATTGAAGAGCGGATACGTTATCTTGGAAACAAAATAGACCTGGCAATAAGTGAGATAGATCAAGAACGCTAAAGCTTTAACCTTGAAAAGAATTCATTTTTACAAACCGCATTTAAAAACAAAAAGTTACAATTCCAAATAGCATAAAGTAATTAATTTTCAAGTCCTGACACCGCACTTTTAAAGAGTATAATGGTACAACGCCCTGGTGTGTTCGGCAGCTGGTTAAGTCCCTCGAGCCGATAATCACACTTCTGGAGGTTACTCGCAGATTCTGGTGTGCATGTCCGATTCAACGGAAAGCCTAATGATTCTCAGTAACCGCCTCCTTGAACCTTCGGGTTCAGGGCCATGACTGGCACCGGCACTCTGGGGATCTTTATAAACAATGACTAGCCGACAGAAACTCCGTAAAACGCTCCGCAGTAAACGCCGGACACTCTCTCCCAATCAGCAATGCACTGCAGCCAAAAAACTATTGAGAAACATACGTCTACGTAACGATTTCAGACGCTCAAAGCATATCGCTATGTATCTGGCAAACGACGGCGAGATAAACCCAATGCCGATCATTAAGCATTGCTGGAAAATGGGTAAAACCGTCTACCTTCCTGTATTGCACCCCATATTGCACAATAGACTCTGGTTTGTTCCGTACACCCCATCATCTCCTATGGTGAGAAATATTTACGGAATCAAAGAACCGCGATTACTTCCTGACACACGACGCCCTGCGTGGTCCCTGCAGATGGTTTTATTGCCTTTAGTCGGATTCGACAGCGATGGAAACAGGATGGGTATGGGGGGCGGGTATTACGACCGCACATTCAGCTTTAAAGCTCGAAGAAATGGCATACGGGGCCCTGCTTTAATTGGCCTTGCACATGAGATTCAGAGAGTAGAGAAGCTACCTGTCGAAAGCTGGGATATACCTTTGACAGCTATAATATCGGATGCAGGTTGTTACCCGTAACGGGTATCAACTATTGAAGACTTGATTAAACAGCGACGCGAATTGGAAGTCGGCATGAGACACTCCGGTCATAACTGACCCAAGTACAAATACGATTACCAGCACCACTACCAAATCAGGGCTCTTTTTCATTTTTCTGCCTACCTTAAAACAAGCAGTTACAACAACTCACCGAAAAGCCGTTTGTTAACAACTGCGGCGTAGTGTTTCATATTTCATTTTTTTTGCAAGTAATTCTACCTACATTTTAGCCCATATATCGGCAACTTAGCCGATTTTATTAAGAAATATCTCAAAAAAAAGCGATTAACTACTGATTTCTATCACTTTTACTACGCCAGCAGCAAAATAACCAACGGCATTGTGCACATTGAGATCAGCGTTTGCCCAGTGATAATAGCGGCCATCATTGGGGCATCCCCACCCATCTGACGGGCCAAAATATATGCAGAAGTAGCAGTAGGTAATGCTGCATAAAGAAGCAGCAACTGCGAACTCAGAGGATCAAGTTCAAGAACAGTAGTAATTACGACGGCAATCAAAGGCATTAGAAGCAACTTAACTACCGAAGAGCCCACCAGTTCCTTGGAACAATCTTTCAACACTTTAAAGCTCAACCCAGCTCCGACTGCCAACAACCCCAATGGCAGAGCCATTCGGCTCAACAATTCAAATACCGGCTCAACGAATCCAGGAAGACCTAACCCGGACTGATTCAGCAATAAGCCTGTAAGGCTGCCTATGATTAATGGGTTTTTAGCTACCGCGGTTAATGCACTGGAAACGCCTTTATCCTTATGGGTATAAACAGCAAAGACCAGCACACAACACAGATTGAGGGAGGGAATCATGATCGCCATAATCACCGCAGCAATTGCCAGGCCATCACTACCAAAAAGAGCAGCGGATGCTGCCAGACCAACATAGGTATTAAACCTGACCGAACCCTGATATACCGAGGTAAACCCTTCCGCATTACTGGATATCACCGGCTTCAACAAAAACGTTATGAGGCTGCCTGCAATAATCAGCAGAATCACAGACAGGGCAATCACATCCAAAGCTACGGCAGACATATCAGCCTGGCTGAGTTTATACACCAGTAAAACCGGAAACAGGATAAAGTAAGTTGCCTTTTCTGCCTGACTCCAGAAACTTTCGCCAGGGAAATCCATTCTCCTGGCAATATAACCCAACAGAATCAACGCAAATACAGGCCACAAGGCACTGACTATTTCATACATAGTGTTATAGTGATCTTAATAAAAACGATTAAATATGGAGTAGAGTGACTATGATGACATCTCTGGTCTTAACCGTCATCGGTCCAGATAAACCTGGGTTGGTTGAAATGCTTGCCCAAACCATTTCTGAGAACAACGGCAACTGGCTGGAATCCGGCATGTCTCGCCTAGCAGGTAAATTTGCTGGCATATTAATCACGCAGGTTCCTGAAAGCCATTGTGACACACTGATCTCTGCTCTGGGTAAACTTGAAACCCAGGGTTTGAAAGTTATCGCGGAAAGATCTGAAAACAGTACGACGGCTACTGCATCAGAAAGCTTCACGTTGGAGCTTGTTGGTCATGATAAACCCGGTATTGTACGTGATATTTCCAGCGCTCTGGCGAAGAGAGGTGTAAATGTTGAGCGTCTTAACACCGAACTGGTGTCTGGCTCCATGTCTGCTGAACTGCTTTTTAAAGCGACCGCAGAACTAACCGCACCTGAAGATCTTGATCTGGATACGATTCAAGAAGACTTGGAAGCAATTGCCAGTGATTTGATGGTTGATATCACACTCAACACTTAAAAAACCAGAGACAACTACTCAGTACTCACTTATTAAAACAACATTCCTTAGAACCGTTGAGTAAGAATCATGAGTATAAAATCGGTCTTTGAGCAGTTAAATGAAGCGTTTCTTATTATTGATCTGGAAAACCCTGATCAACTTCATTTCAATGCTGCTGCACGAGAATTGCTTTCGATTGATGACTCTGCATTAGCGGAGTCTCAACTTTGGCAACAAAAACTTTCCCCTCTTTTAACAGCCTCAGCACTTCCAGAAGAGCATTCAATCTTCTACAAGAATCAAAATTTCCGTCTTAGCATCAGCCAGATTGATGTTGAGCAAAGTACGTGTATCGCTGTGCATCTCAGCCCCTCGCCTCCTTCTGAAGAGACTTTGCATAACTTCTTTGATCTCGTGGATAACCTGGGCGCCTATGTATTTTGTAAAGATACTGAGTTTAATTACACTTATGCCAACCAACAGGTTTGTGAGCTGTTTAATTGCCCTCTGGAAGAGGTCATTGGGAATAACGATTATAAATTTTTCGGCGAAGATACCGGCCGCGAACTCATTGAAACATTCGACAAGCCTGTTATTGAACAAGGCATAACTCAGAGCAATGAAGAACGCCTGTTTGTTGAAAGTATCAATGAATACCGTACTTACCTTTCAGTGAAAAAACCGCTACTGGATCAATCAGGTAAGGTTCGTGGGTTATTTGGAATATCCACTGATATCACTGAAGAAAAACGCACTCAGGCAAAGCTGAGAGAGAGCGAGCTGCGCTTAAGAACCATACTTGATAATGTTGGTGCCTACATTTACATCAAGGATAAAGACAGAAAATTCCAATATATAAACAAACTAACCGAAGAGCTTTTCCAGAAGAAAAGTGAAGAAGTTGTCGGTTTGAGCAACATTGAATTACTGGGACCGGAACAGGGGGAAGAGTTCGACCAAACCGATCGACAGGTTTTTGAACTAGGCAAAAAAGTCACCTGCCTGGAAACTTTCACAACGCCCGATGGAATTTTCTATTACTGGTCAGTGAAAATTCCCCTACAAAATGATCAGGGTGAAATTGATCACTATATTGGTATTTCAACCGATATTACAGACCAAAAAAACCTCGAAAATCAGGTCCGGCAATCTAATCATGAGCTTGAATTGAGATTAAAAGAGATTCACAAGCTGAAAGATGAGTTACAAAACCAAGCAACTCATGACACGCTAACGGGCCTGTACAACCGCCGCTATCTGGAAGATCACTCACCTCTCTGTTTCGCTGATCCAAATCGCGCTCCCACCAGCTTATTGATGGTAGATATTGATAACTTTAAATCCATTAATGATAACCACGGACATGGCATTGGAGATAAAACACTTCAATACCTAGCCGAAACTTTACGTGCTGAATGCAGGAGCAATGACTTGATCTGTCGTTATGGTGGGGATGAATTTTTAGTTATCTTACCGAACACTCCCCAGGAATCCGCCCTGAAAAAAGCAGAATGGATACGCAAAAGTTATCAGCTCAATCTAGCCAAGGTACTACCCGATCTGAGGAGCAATAGCATATCCATAGGCATCTCAACCTCACCCACCAATGCGGATAATTTCGAAAAGCTCTACCATGCCGCTGACAAAGCCCTTTATGAAGCTAAACACGAAGGCCGTAATTGCTGCGTAACCGCGTCTTAGCAGAAACAAAAAAGTGCGCTCAAAGGCGCACTTTTTTGTCAGTCCGGATGCTTTTTTCTTAAGTACGTTCAGCCAGTTTAGACTGACCACGCTTAACCGCTGCCCGAACCTGATCCGGCGCAGTGCCGCCAATATGATCACGCGCAGCGACAGATCCTTCCAGAGTCAGCACCTCAAATACATCAGCTTCGATCGTATCCGAGAATTGTACCAGCTCGTCCAGAGTCATTTCACCCAGGTCTTTATTCTGTTCTATACCATAGGCCACGGACTTACCTACAACTTCATGAGCGTCCCTGAATGGCATCCCTTTGCGGACAAGATAATCCGCCAGATCGGTTGCCGTTGAGAATCCACGCAGAGCGGCTGCACGCATACTTTCTTTTTTGGATTCCAGAGCCGGAACCATATCGGCGAATGCGCGCAGACAACCTTTCACCGTATCTATCGCATCAAACAGAGGTTCTTTATCTTCCTGATTGTCTTTATTGTAGGCCAATGGCTGGGATTTCATCAGCGTAAGAAGGCTCATCAAGTGACCGTACACACGACCTGACTTACCACGAACCAGCTCTGGTACATCTGGATTCTTCTTCTGTGGCATGATCGATGAACCGGTGCAGAACCGATCAGGAAGGTTGATAAAGTCAAACTGTGCAGAGGTCCATAGAACCAGCTCTTCAGACATACGCGTCATATGCATCAGCAAGATGCTGGAAGCAGAGCAAAATTCGATCGCAAAATCACGATCAGAAACCGCATCCAGAGAGTTCTCCGCTGGCGCACTAAATTCCAACAATTCACAGGTGTAATCACGTTGAATTGGGTAAGTTGTGCCCGCCAGTGCAGCGGCCCCCAAAGGCATAATATTCGCGCGTTCACGACAGTCTTCAAAACGACCGAAATCTCGGCTCAGCATTTCAAACCACGCCAGAAGATGATGCCCAAAGGTTACAGGCTGAGCTGTTTGCAGGTGGGTAAAGCCTGGCATGATTGTATTTGCTTCACGCTCAGCGATTTCCAACAAACCCTGCTGAAGACGGGTGATTTCACTTAATATCAGATCGATCTCATCCCGCAGATACAAACGGATATCCGTCGCCACCTGATCATTTCTGGAACGGCCTGTGTGGAGTTTTTTACCGGTGATGCCAATCTTCTTGGTTAATGCTGCCTCGATGTTCATATGCACATCTTCCAGCTCGATTGACCACTCAAACTCACCACGTTCGATTTCTACACGAATTTCACCTAAACCGCGGATAATATCGTCACGTTCAGTTTCACTTAGAACACCAGCTTTAGTCAGCATTTTTGCATGAGCAATCGAACCACGAATATCCTGCATGTACATCCGCTGATCAAACTCTACAGAAGCGGTGAAACGGGCAACGAATGCGTCGGTTGGTTCATTAAAACGACCACCCCACTGCTGGTTGGTTTTATCACTCATGGCTAACCCCTATTACTGGTATTTCTTTGGCCCAAACGGGCAAAACTAAATTTGCGCGGGATTATATCACGACCTTTGATATAACGTGGCTATATCGCCCGATTCAATCTGATACAATCGTCAACATTATTCCTTAGTCGCTGTTTAGAGACCGTTTTATGAGCAGAACCATCCGTATCGCCACTCGCAAAAGCCCTCTTGCCATGTGGCAAGCAGAATTCGTCAAAGCTGAACTGGAAAAACACCACGAAGGTATTCAGGTTGAACTTCTGGGAATGGTGTCCAAAGGCGACAAAATACTGGATGCACCACTGGCCAAAGTCGGTGGAAAAGGACTTTTCGTGAAAGAGCTGGAAGAATCCATGCTCGCAGGTGAAGCCGATATCGCCGTTCATTCCATGAAAGATGTTCCCATGGAGTTTCCACAAGGCCTGGGGCTGGCAGTGATTTGCGAACGTGAACAACCTACCGACGCCTTTGTATCAAATAACTACAACAGCATAGATGAGTTACCACAAGGCGCTGTTGTCGGTACCTCTTCACTACGCCGGGAAGCACAGATCAGAGAAAAACGCCCGGACCTTGAGATTAAATGGCTGCGCGGCAATGTTAATACCCGACTACGTAAATTGGATGAGGGCCAATACGATGCCATTATCCTTGCATCAGCCGGATTGATTCGCCTGAAAATGCAGGAACGTATCAAATCTGAGATTTCGGTTGAATTCAGTCTTCCCGCAGGCGGCCAGGGCGCGGTGGGGATCGAATGCCGTATGGATGACACTGAACTGCTTGAGCTTTTGAAACCTCTGCATGATCAGGAAACTGCCTGGAGAGTCACTGCGGAACGTGCAATGAACCGCCGCTTGGAAGGTGGCTGCCAGGTTCCAATCGCATGTTATGCAACCCTGAATGAAGACAATTCTGCATTATATCTGCGCGGACTGGTTGCCAAACCAGACGGCAGTCTGATTCTTCGTGATGAAGAAACCGGGCACCCGAATGATGCTGAACAGATTGGCATCACTCTGGCAGACCGTCTGAGAGATGCCGGAGCCAAAGAGATCTTAGAGGAAGTCTATAACACTACCAATGCCTGATACTCTGAACGGTCTAAGAGTTCTGGTCACTCGACCAGCACATCAATCTGAGGAACTGTTAAGCCAGCTTAAACAGGAAGGGGCGGTGGCAACTCCCTTTCCTCTACTACAGATATCCCCCATTGATGAAGGGCACTCTACTTTCCATCAAATCAAGCAATACATTCTTGATCTTGATCTCTACCAACACGTAATTTTCATCAGCCCTAATGCGGCTTTTTATGGTGGAGAATGGATTGACCAATACTGGCCGCAGCTGCCAGTAAAGGTAAACTGGTACGCCATTGGAAACAAAACGGCTCAGGTCCTAAACAACTATGGTATAGATGCCTCGCAAAGCCCTTTAGGTTACGATTCTGAAGCACTGTTAACTCTCCCGGAACTACAACAGGTCAAAGGAGAAAAGGTTCTGATCATAAGAGGCGCTGGCGGCAGAGCTAAACTTGCTGATGAACTTAGTGCAAGAGGCGCCCAGGTTAGCTATGCTGAACTTTACATGCGTGACTGCCCTAATTATAAAAATATTGATATTGTTCAGTCTCTGACACCTACACCGGATGCAATTTTGATCAGCAGTGGTGAGGCGCTACAAAACCTGGAGCAGTTGGTTCAACAGGCAGAGTTAAGCACTGATTCACTTAAAAGCTGTCACATTATTGTGCCGAGCGATCGAGTCAAAAACACAGCCCGGGCAATGGGCTTTAAGCGGATAACAACAGCGTCAGGTCCTGATAATCAGGCAATGATGGATACCCTGAAGCAGTAAATCACTTTTGTGGAAAGCTACTGATGAGCAAGAAGACAGATAAATCACAGGAAGATATTGGTACAGAATCAGAGGTTATTGATTCTACGGCCACTGAAGTAAGTGTCGATGATGACAACTCCAGCGACGCAAAAGAAACAGCAGTAGAGACAACTGCTTCTGAACAAACCACTGAACCAGAAAACACAGAAAGTTCTTCAACTGAAATCCCAACAGTAAATGAGGAAGTCAAAGAAGAGCAGGCCACACCCGTTCCGACTCAAGAGAAGAAAGTAGCCACTTGGCCGGGTAAACTTGCCTTGCTGCTTTCGCTCCTGGCTTTAGCTGCCGCAGGGTACCTGTACTGGCTATCTCTCCAGCAGGGTAACAGTGTTACTCAAAGCAATGAGAAGCTGGAATCACAAGTGGCCAGCAGCATCAATTCAGCTAAAAGCTCTCTGGATCAATCCATTGCCGATATGAACCAGAAACTTGGTCAGCTGCAAGCTCAAAGCTCTCAAGAACAACAAAATATCGAGCAGCTTCAGGATCGATTGACTAAAAGTATTCAGCAGGTTACAGCCACACAGAATACAACACGTAAAGACTGGTTACTGGCAGAAGTTGAGTACCTTCTTCGTCTCGCGAATCAGCGAGTGTTGATGGAAAACACTAAAGACGGTGCCTTGGCTCTATTGAAATCTGCAGACAAAATCCTCAAAGAAACCGATGATGTTTCTATCTATGAGGTTCGCAAAGCCCTGGCGGAAGATATAGCAGCGCTGGAAGCTGTGCCTACTCTGGATACTGAAGGTGTATTCCTGAAGCTAGGCGCTTTGAATGGGCAGGTGCAAAACCTGCGCCTCATTCCTATATCTGAACAACACAAACTGCCTGAGCTGATCGAAGAAGTCGCTCCGGAGGTGGTTTCAGAATCCTGGACTAACGACTTAAAAGCGTCCTGGAGCAAAGCTGCGGATAAACTAGGTGGCCTAGTTGTCATTAGACATCGTGACGAGCCCATTGAGCCGCTTCTATCTCCAGAACAAACCTATTATTTACAGCAAAACCTGCACCTCATGCTGGAACAGGCTCAACTTGCTCTCCTACAGCGCAAACAAGCCTCCTATGATGCCAGTCTGAACAAAGCGCACAACTGGATCAGTACCTATTTCGAACAAAAGGATGCAGCTACCCAAAGCCTGCTGAACGGAATTTCTGAATTAAAAGACATTAAGGTTACCACTCAGATGCCTGACATCAGCAGCTCTCTCAGAACACTGAAAAGCTATGTTACGCACATGACGAAACTTAAGGAACAAGGAGCATCCTGATGAAAAAGCTGTTCCTTCTCTTACTCTTATTCCTCGCAGCCGGAGCCTGGCTGGGGGAAAAGATGATCAAAGACTCCGGTTATGTACTGGTTGCCTATGATCAGACCACTATCGAAACCAGCTTATGGGTTCTGGTAGTCCTGTGTGCTGTCAGCTTCGTAATTTTCCACTGGCTGATCAACCTACTTACACGTACCCGTTTCCCAACAGCCAAACTGCATGCCTGGAAAGAACATCGTAATCAGCGCATCAGTCGTCGTAAGACCCTGAAAGGCCTGACGCTGTTATCTGAGGGCAATTGGGCTCAAGCACAAAAGCAACTGGCACAGGCTGCAGAGAAATCCGACCTTCCTCTGATCAACTACCTGTCTGCCGCACGTGCAGCTCATGAACAAAATAACGATCAGGCCACCGATGAGTTACTACAGAAGGCTCGTTCCAGCACCCCGGAAGCTGAAGTTACTGTAGCCATTACACAAGCAGAAATTCAGCTCTCAAGAGGGCAACTAGAACCCTGCCTGGCCACCTTGCTGCGTTTGCGCTCATTGGCACCTAAAAACAGCTATGTCATGAAGCTCCTGAAAGATGTCTACCTGCGCCTAAATGACTGGAAAGCACTGTCCAAGCTTATTCCGGTTTTACGCAATCATCAGGCTCTTAAGGAAGAGGAACTGAACGATCTCAGTGCACAGTGCTACAGCCATATTCTTAGTGACAGTGTCACTAATTTACCCGTAGAAACCAGTGATGAAGATCGCTTACATGCTCTCGGCAAGGCTTGGCGTGAGCTGCCTTCCGATCAGATGCTAAAAGGCGGTCTAGTTCAACAATACACTGAACTGCTGGTTTCTCTTGGCGCAGAAAGCCGTGCCGAACAGAACCTGCGTGAGCTGATCAAGAAAAACTGGGACGAAACTCTGGTCAACCTTTATGGTCGCGTCAGTGGTGACAACCCTAAAAAGCAGCTGGATCAAGCACGCAACTGGGCCAAAAAACGTACTGAAAGCCCAGCTCTATTCCTGACATTGGGGCGCCTTTCCATGCGCAACCAGCATTGGGGGCAAGCGGTTAAATATTTTGAACAAAGCCTGGATTTAAGTCCTTCCGCGGAGGCCCTGGGTGAGCTCACCCGACTGCTACGCAACCTGGGGGAAGCGGATCAGGCTCAAACCCTGCTACAACAAAACATCAATCTTGTAACTGCAGGCTTACCCGAACTGCCTATGCCGAAAGAGGCAGAAGCAAGCGCTTGAATTCTAATCAAATAAAAAGGGTGCTTTATGCTCCCTTTTTATTGTGTATCTAATTAAGACAGGCTTCCCATCCTAATATGAGTAATAGTACAACTCGTTGCGAATTAAGACTCTCCGCTCTCTCCCTCATTGCCACCTAATGCTTCGAGCGCCTGATCTGCCCACTGTAAACTGTGTCGGTACGCAACATCAAAGAACTCTTTACCAAGCTTAAACTTCTCAACTTCAAGCCAGTCACTTTCTTCGAAAGCTACAACCGCTTTCAACAGATCACCCAATGGGCCACGGTGATGGGAAATCGCTTCTTTAATCTCATCTTCCAGAGGGATCTGCTCGAGCAAAGTATCCATTTCAACATCTAAGAGGATATCCAATTGTGAGATCATACCCACCATAAAAGCACTCTCTTCCTGCCCCATACCACCAGACTGAGCAACCAGTTCACACATACGCCCCCTGGCGAGGAAATTCCGGCTAAGCTCTTCCGGCTTATCTTCACTACTGGCCAGAGTAATCAGCGTTGCCCATTTACGAAGCTGATTATGTCCCAGCAACACAATGGCCTGATGCATGGATGTTATCGGGCTGGTTAACTGATACGCCGCAGAATTCACAACTCTGAGAATTTTAAAACTGAGCTTAGCATCCATAATAATAAGCTCTTCAATCTCTGCCGGAGTAATATCACTCTTTTGAAGCTGCGCCAGCAATCGGAGTAAAGCCGCACTATTGCCAGGCACTTCTTTGCCCAACACTTTAGTTGGGCGGCTGATAAATTTACCCTGATATAACTTAAACCCGGCTGCCTGACAGAACTTCAGAGTTTCAAAGTCATCCACATTTTCAGCAAGAGGGGTTATACCCGCTTTCAACAACATCTTCACCAAAGGCTGTATTTTCTTCTTACTCAAATGGCTGAAATCGACTTTAACAATGTTGGCCAACTTAACCAGAGGTAAAAGATTGGGCTGTAATGCAAATCCATCTAACGCAACGCGAAACTTATCCTTTCGCAATGCTTTGATATGATTAAGAACAACATCAGTAACTTTGATATCAGGACTGATTTCAATCACCAGACCTTTCTGCGGCAGCATCAATGGCTCATCATCAGAGAGCATATTGTTCGGGAACGGCAGTAACAAAGGCACCCGCCCAAGCTTTCCGTCCTGACACAAACTGGTGAAGGTATTAATTAGAAGGTTGGAGCCTTCAGCATCGCTATCAAATAAAGCGTGCTCGGCCTGCTCTGAATGCTTATAACGCAATTGGTAGGCAACAATTTTCATTTTATCATTGAAAATCGGCTGCCTAACCATCAATACTTTAGAGTCACCCTGCTCCATCAATACGCATCCCTAGTCGAATGGAGATAAGTTTTATACAGCTTATCTCTTTACCCTAATGAATACCAGTGCGGTTATATTAGACAAATGCGGCATATCTAGAGCATAGATTTTAACTGCGTGGGGCATAGGCAAACACGTCAGAATGCATACGTTCCTCGCTGAAACCCTTCTCTTCACAGGCATCCAGCAGAGCGTAAACCATAGCAGGAGAACCGCTGGCAAAAATTTCAACATCGTCAAAACTGCTAAAATCAGCAAGAACAGCTTCAGGTAACAATCCTGTACGCCCTTCCCAACCCGGGCTCTTTTCAGGCTCACTCACTACCGGCTCGAAATGAACATTAGGGTGTTCTGCTGCCCACTGCATTGGCAGTTTTTCCAGGTACATATCCTCTTCCACTCTGGCACCCCAATAGATATAGATCTGGTTACCAAACTGGTTAGCCAATAAGTGTTCTACCACACTTTTGACCTGAGCAAAGCCGGTACTGGCAGCAGCAAAAATCATACGCGTGTCAGGAGAAATTGTGTGAGCTTGCAGGTAGCAATCCCCTTTAGGAATCTCCAGCTCCACCTGAGTATTGTTCTTCAGATATGAAACGATGGCATTAGACATTTCACTGTCTGGCATATGCCGAATATGCAACTCCAGATCCCGTCCCTGATCCGGAGCAGAACCAATAGAAAAAGAAGCCTGCTTACCCTCTGGCAAGATAAGATCCAGATATTGCCCAGCATAGAATTCGGCAGATAGTGATGCCGTAGCAGGCATTTTTAAGCGAACGCGATAGACGTCACTGTTCAACTTTTCAATCGCGGTAATATCACAAAGGAGTTTTTTCACTGACAATTCCCCAGGGCATTTCAACCCCTTAATCTTCACCCTAACATTCGATAACGGCGTACATGTACAAGCCAGTACGGTTACCCCATCGCATTTTTGTTTTAGATTTATATGCTTTTCGGGATAACGCTGCTGAATTTCACCCTCAAGCAGCTGCACTTCACATATTTCGCATACACCGTTACGACAACTAAACTTTAACTTGTAGCCCAGCCGCTGCAATGTCTCCAGCAGCGTTTCACCGGCAAGACCTTCAATAATATGGCCTATGTTAACAAGCTCAATCTGGTTCAATCCAGAATACCTAAGTCACCCCAGATATCATCTACCCGCTTTTGGACCTCGGGCTCCATCTCAATAGGCACGCCCCATTCCCGATCCGTTTCTCCTTCCCATTTATTGGTCGCGTCCATACCCATCTTAGATCCCAACCCAGAGACTGGAGAAGCAAAATCCAAATAATCGATGGGCGTGTTATCAATCATCACCGTATCCCGCTGCGGATCCATACGCGTGGTAATAGCCCAAATTACGTCATTCCAGTCACGTGCATTCACATCATCATCACAAACAATGACAAATTTAGTGTACATAAACTGACGCAGGAAAGACCAAACACCCAGCATGATTCTTTTAGCATGACCAGGATACTGTTTCTTCATGGTCACAACAGCCATGCGGTATGAACAACCTTCTGGAGGCAGATAGAAATCTACAATCTCGGGAAATTGCTTCTGTAAAATGGGCACAAAGACCTCATTCAAAGCGACACCAAGAATTGCAGGTTCATCCGGTGGTCGACCGGTATAAGTACTGTGATAGATAGGATTACTGCGGTGAGTAACCCTCTCTACAGTAAAGACCGGGAAGCTATCGACTTCGTTATAGTAGCCTGTGTGGTCTCCAAACGGACCCTCATCCGCCATTTCATCCGGATCGATATAACCCTCGAGAATAAACTCTGCACTCGCTGGCACCTGAAGATCACTACCAATACATTGAGTGACTTCTGTCTTGCTGCCTCTCAATAAGCCGGCAAAACCGTACTCAGACAACGTATCCGGTACCGGTGTCACTGCACCCAGAATGGTTGCTGGATCAGCGCCAAGCGCCACTGCAACCGGAAATTTTTCACCCGGATGCTGTTCTTTCCACTCGCGAAAGTCCAAAGCACCGCCCCGATGGGCTAACCAACGCATAATCAGTTTATTTCGACCGATCAGCTGTTGACGGTAAATACCTAAATTCTGACGTTCTTTATTAGGTCCGCGCGTGATCACCAAAGGCCAAGTTACTAATGGCCCGGCATCACCTGGCCAACAGGTTTGAATAGGCAGCTTATTCAGGTCAACCTGTTCGCCCTCAACAACATGCTTCTGACAAGCTGCACCCTTCACAACCTTAGGCCCCATATTTAGGACTTGCTTGAAGATTGGTAGCTTATCCCAGGCATCTTTCATACCTTTGGGTGGTTCAGGTTCTTTAAGCTGTGACAGTAATGTGCCTACATCCCGTAATGCCTCAACAGATTCCTCGCCCATTCCCATAGCCACACGCTCAGGGGTCCCAAAGAGATTGGTCAGAACCGGATATTCATAACCTTTAGGGTTTTCGAATAGCAGAGCAGGGCCACCCGCTTTCAAAGTGCGATCACTTATCTCTGTCATCTCAAGATAAGGATCAATCTCTTGTTTAATGCGCTTCAACTCACCACGCTCTTCGAGCATATGTATGAAATCACGCAGATCTTTATATTTGGGTGCCGCCATTTAATCACCTATCCAAAACAAAAAAGGGCAAGCATAAGCTCACCCTTTCTAACCCAAACTTAATTACTTCCGTTTCATTGAAAGGAAGAATTCGTCGTTGGTTTTGAAGTCTTTCAGCTTATCAATAACAAATTCTGTCGCAGCTGTATCTTCCATTGAATCAAGAAGCTTACGTAGAATCCACATACGCTGCAGCTCATCTTCCGAAGTCAACAAGTCTTCACGACGTGTACCTGAACGGCGAATATTGATGGCCGGGAATACACGCTTTTCAGCAACTTTACGATCCAGATGAACTTCTGAGTTACCTGTACCTTTAAATTCTTCGAAGATTACCTCATCCATCTTAGAACCAGTATCTACAAGAGCTGTCGCGATGATCGTCAGACTGCCGCCTTCTTCGATATTACGTGCCGCACCGAAGAAACGTTTTGGACGTTCAAGAGCGTGAGCATCCACACCACCGGTCAAGACTTTACCGGAGGATGGAATAACTGTGTTGTACGCACGAGCAAGACGTGTAATGGAATCAAGCAGGATAACAACGTCTTTCTTATGTTCAGTCAGACGTTTCGCTTTTTCCAGCACCATCTCAGCCACTTGAACGTGACGTGATGGTGGTTCATCAAACGTTGAAGCTACCACTTCACCACGAACCGTACGCTGCATCTCTGTTACTTCCTCAGGGCGCTCGTCGATCAGCAGTACGATCAGGTAGGTCTCAGGGTTATTACGAGTAATGCTATTTGCGATGTTCTGCAGCATTAACGTTTTACCCGCTTTCGGCGGAGATACGATCAATGCACGTTGACCTTTACCCATTGGGCAAACCAGATCAATAACGCGGGCTGTCAGGTCTTCTGTACTACCGTTACCCAGCTCCATACGCAAACGATCTTGCGCAAACAGTGGTGTAAGGTTTTCAAAAAGAATTTTATTTTTCGCATTTTCAGGCTTGTCGTAGTTAATTTCAGCAACTTTCAACAATGCGAAATAACGTTCTCCGTCCTTCGGTGGCCGGATCTTACCTTCAATCGTATCGCCCGTTCTGAGGTTGAAACGGCGAATCTGGCTCGGAGATACATAAATATCATCAGGCCCTGCCAGGTAAGAAGAATCAGCAGATCTCAGGAATCCAAAACCATCCTGAAGGATTTCCAGTACACCGTTACCATAGATGTCTTCACCACTTTTAGCATGGCGCTTTAAGATAGCAAAAATAACATCCTGCTTGCGGGAACGGGCCAGATTATCCATGCCCATTTCTTTAGCGATGTCGAGTAGTACAGGAACACTTTTCTTTTTTAATTCGGTAAGATTCATAGTTTGAAGGAAAGAGGCACAAGGCCGATATATTTATTTGGATGGAATTTAGGGAGATATACGAAACAGGCCTAAAACCGGATGCACGAAAATGACAGGAAGCATCGGGGCCAATATGAGAACACTATAGAATGAAGAACCTAGTGTGTCTATAGGCAGATCGCAAGAAAGTGCGATGTTTTTTTAAACACCACACTTTCTGGTAGCCTACTTACAGATTCGCTTCAATAAATGCAGCTAACTGTGATTTAGACAATGCACCAACTTTGGTTGCTTCAACATTTCCGCCTTTAAACAGCATTAATGTTGGAATACCACGAATACCAAACTTTGGCGGTGTTTCGTTGTTTTCATCAATGTTCAACTTACAAATCTTCAGTTGCCCATCGTACTCTTTAGCAATTTCTTCCAGCACTGGTGCAATCATCTTACATGGACCACACCACTCAGCCCAGTAATCAACCAGAACTGCGCCTTCAGCTTTGACTACTTCTTCTTCAAAAGAAGCATCTGTAACATTTACAATGTTTTCGCTCATGGGGACTATTCTCCACTGCACCCATTATTTTCATCAAGCATCCGATAATAACACCCTATACTGCTATTGTGTAACCTAAGCCGTTAATCAACCGACCTTAAAGTGCATTAATTAGCTATATACTTAGGCTTTACCAACATATTCTCCTAATTGACCTTTTCTTATGACATAAACCAACTGCACAGAACCTGCAGTTTTGTTAATCTAGCCCCCAATTTTTCACAAAGGCCATACGGAAACGAGGTTTATTCAGTATGACAGAGCAGGCAAATGCCAGCGAAGCATCAGAAGCTCAGCTACTCGCAGCGATTGATCTTGGATCAAACAGTTTTCATATGGTTATTGCACAGCTGGATCAAGGCGAACTTCGCACCATTGATGTCATATCTGACAAAGTGCAGCTGGCGGCTGGCATCAATACCAAACGTTTTTTAACCGATGACGCAAAGCAACGCGGCCTTGATTGCCTCAGTCGCTTTGCCCAGCGCATTAAAGACCTGCCCCGTGATGATGTCCGCGTAGTCGGCACCAACGCTCTTCGTGAGGCAAAAAACAGCACTGAATTCATTGAAGAAGCGGAAAGCATTCTTGGCACATCGCTGGAAATCATCGCCGGACGAGAGGAAGCCCGCCTAATCTACCTAGGTGTTGCCCATACACTTTCAGATGATCAGGGCTCGCGCCTAGTTATTGATATTGGCGGCGGCAGTACTGAATTTATTATTGGCGAACGTTTTGAGCCCCGCGTAACTGAAAGCCTGCATATGGGCTGCGTCAGCTACACCAAACGCTTCTTTTCGGATGGCAGCATCTGCGCGAAAAACTTTAAGCGCGCGAAAACAGCCGCTCTCCAAGAGCTGCAAGCCATCAAGTTTCACTACCAAGATATCGGCTGGGAAAGCGCAGTAGGTGCATCCGGTACCATTAAAGCAGTCCGCAATGCCTGCATAAGCTGTGGATTTAGCAAAGACCGCATTACCAAAGAAGCATTGCACCAACTGCGGGACAAACTGCTCTCTTACGAGCAGTGTGAAGATATCGATATTGAAGGTATCAAACCAGAGCGAAAACAGGTCTTAATCGCAGGAGTTGCGGTGCTTTGCGCTGCCTTTGAAGCTCTGAATATTGAAGAGATGAGCTTCTCTGAAGGCGCACTGCGTGAAGGCGTTCTCTACGACATGGCCGGCAGATTACGCCATGAAGATGTGCGAGACAGAAGCATTACAGCCATGATGCAGCGTTATCATGTTGATCAGGAACAAGCTGATCGCGTAGAACAAACTGCGCTTCTGGCCTGGGCACAGGTCAAGGAAAGCTGGGAGCTTTCATCGAAACATTACGAAATGCTTAGCTGGGCTGCACGCACCCATGAGATTGGCTTAAACATAGCGCACAGTCAGTTCCATAAACACAGCGCTTACATGCTGACCCATTCAGATCTCCCAGGGTTTACCAAACGTGAACAACTGCAACTGGCAACGCTGGTTCGAGGTCATCGCCGAAAGTTTCCTAAAGATGAATTCAAAAAGCTTCCTAAACGCTTGCAAGAGTCTTATCGCAGGCTTTGCATTCTGCTACGCCTAGCTGTCGTTTTACATCGTAGCCGCTCTAAAGACAGATTGCCGGCCATTACTTTCTCGGCCGATAACAAAAAACTCATGGTTGAATTTCCAGACGGCTGGCTGGATCACCATCCACTGACACTGGCAGATCTGGAACAGGAAGCAGATTATTTAAGTTCTGCAGACTATAAGCTGCGCCTCAAATAAAGCAGCCAATCTCACTTTCTGAAACAACAAAAAAGCCCGCGTATCACTACGCGGGCTTTTTATGTGTACCATCAATGCTTACAGGCTAGGACCTGCAGCAACAATCTCTTCGGAAACACCTTCAAATTTCTTGAAGTTCTCAACAAACTGACCAATCAGATCTTTGGCAGTTGCATCGTAACCAGACTTGTCAGCCCAGGTATCACGAGGATTCAGCAGTCCAGTTTCAACACCTTCAACTGCAACAGGAACTTCCAGGTTCAAACCTTCCAGTTTTTGAGTCTCAACACCATTCAGGGAACCATTCTGGATTGCAGAAATAATGCCACGAGTAGTTGGAATGCTGAAACGCTCACCTGTACCGAAAGAACCGCCAGTCCAGCCAGTGTTAACCAGATAAACTTTAGAACCAAACTCTTCAATGCGCTTCATCAGCAGCTCGGCGTATACATGTGCCGGACGCGGGAAGAATGGAGCACCGAAGCAGGTAGAGAATGTAGACTTGATTCCGCCACCAGAACCCATTTCTGTAGAACCAACCAACGCAGTGTAACCAGACAGGAAGTGGTATGCAGCCGCTTCTTTAGTCAGTACAGATACCGGTGGTAATACACCTGTGAGGTCACAAGTCAGGAATACGATTGAATCCGGCTCTTCACCCATATTTGTTTCAGTACGTTTTTCAACGTGCTGCAATGGGTAAGCACAACGACCGTTCTCAGTCAGAGACGTATCATCATAATCAGCCGTACGAGCATCATCCAGAGCAACGTTTTCAACGATTGCACCAAAGCGGATAGCGTCCCAGATAATAGGCTCATTCTTCTTGCTCAGGTTGATGGTCTTGGCGTAGCAACCACCCTCCAGATTAAATACAACACCTTTACCCCAACCGTGCTCATCATCACCTATCAGGTAACGATCCGGATCAGCGGACAGAGTAGTTTTACCTGTACCAGACAGACCAAAGAACAGAGTTGTGCTGTTGTCTTCACCAACGTTTGCAGAGCAATGCATTGGCAAAACGTCTTTCTCAGGAAGCAAGAAGTTCTGAACAGAGAACATCGCTTTCTTCATTTCACCTGCGTAACGCATACCAGCAAGCAGAACTTTACGCTTAGCAAAGTTAATGATCACGCAACCATCGCTGTTAGTGCCATCACGTTCAGGATTACACTCAAAACCAGCAACGTTTAGAATCTGCCACTCTTCTTTGCCCTTAGGGTTATATTCCGCAGGACGGATAAACAGGTTCTGACCAAACAGGTTCTGCCAGGCAGTCTGAGTAGTCATACGAACAGCAAGATAATGGCTTGGATCTGAGCCTACGTGAACATTAGAAACGTAGTGTTCTTTGTCTGCAACAAACTCTTCTACACGAGTCCATAGAGCATCAAATTTGTCAGCATCGAATGGGCGGTTGATGCCACCCCAATCGATTGAATCGGAAGTGCTTGGCTCATCCACGATGAAACGATCCATCGGTGAACGACCAGTACGCTTACCTGTAGTTACTACCAGTGCACCCGTGTCGGCAAGAATACCTTCACTGTTTGCAACTGCTTTTTCAACCAACTGCGCAGGGCTAAGATTTTGGTGCGCAATATTTACAGAATCTTTGGTCATTACTGGGTTCCCTTGGCATAGGCGCCAATAACGTTACCTATAAGGCTTTATAAGGCTAAAAGTAATTATGTGTCGTAATTATAAGGAGGCGTATTATGCACAAAAAAACATCGATACGCCATTGTTGAAAGCAATTCGCATTTGACCTAAAGCAAATTAACCGACTAATGGACCTGTTGACTACCTGTTCCCGGTCCAGCATTCGCAAAAAGCGCCTCTATATCAGCACTATCAAAGCGGTAATGCGCATTACAAAACTGGCAATTCACATCAATCTGACCGCGCTCTTCAATCACATCCAACAGCTCATTTTTGCCAACTAGCTTCAGAGATGCCTCACTGCGTTCACGCGAGCACATGCATTTAAAGCGCAGTTCATCCGGTTCATATAAGCGGCACTGTTCTTCATGAAACAATCGATACAGCAAAGTCTCATTGTCCAGATTAAGGAGCTCTTCACTTTTCAGCGTAGACGCAAGATGACTGATACGCTCCCAGTCATCCTCTGCTGTCCCCTCCACCGGCAATACTTGAAGCAACATACCAGAAGCTGTTTCACCATCAGAAACCAGATGCACCTGAGTCGGGAGTTGTTCAGAACTGACAAAATAATTTTCCAGGCAGGCAGAGAGACTATCACCTTCCAAAGGCACAACACCCTGATAGCGCTGGCCCTTCTTCGACTCGACAGTTATCACAACCTGACCGTCCTGCATCAAATCTACAAAGCCTGCTTCAGGAGATAGTTCACCTTCATAACGAGCAATTGCGCGCAGATCCAGATCATGGGTACATTCGGCTAACAGCAAGCCAACATCGCCTTTGCCGATGGCTTGCAGGCTGATGCGCCCTTCAAACTTCAGGTTTGAGCTTAGCAATGATATAGCAGCAAGCATTTCACCTAAGATCTGCTTGATCCCTATGGGGTAGTCATGATTTTCAAAACAGTCATTGCAGGTCTGTTTCAAACCACAGACAACACCTCTGATATCCAATTCATCAAAAAGGATACGTTGAATTTGATCAGGATTACTCATTTATAACGTCTACTAGGTTGGCTGGCAGAAAATACCAGAGATGGATCAAAAAGATTTTGGGCATTTTAACACAGCCAGGCAAAGTTCAGACAGTTCTGCTGCATAGCGGGAAAGACATGTGAAACTTCGTGAATACACTCGCTGACTTATTTAGCGAAAATGCTTCTTCCGGAGTCTTTAAATGTACGTATCTGGCGGCGCTCTTTTTTGTTTGGACGATTACGGGGATTAAGGCTGGTGCCCATCGCTTTGCGTTGTTCCGCATGTTCCTCGCGCTTGCTGATACTTTCCTCAGTTTCCTGATACAACTTTTGCGCTTCAGGGGCTCCACGACGTTGATCGGAAAGCGCGACAACCACGATCTCTTTTTCCTCAAACCCCTGCCTGACTTCCAGCACTGCACCCACTTCAACATGCCGACTGCATTTGGTGCGCTGACCGTTGTAGTGGACCTTACCACCTTCAATCATCTGTTTAGCAATGGCACGGGTTTTATAAAAGCGGGCAGCCCATAACCATTTATCTAAACGAACTTTTTCTTCTGGGTGGGTCATGTTTCTCCGTTATTATTTGGCAAAATCTCATCAAAATGCTCAATGGCAGCAAAATCCTTCATGTCACGCTTTGGCTGCTGGCTGTCCGGTTGGACAATAGAAAGCAGATAACGAATGCCATATTCACGAGCGCTGTTAAGAACAGAAAAGCTATCATCTATTAACAGTGTACGCTGTTTATCAAATGCTTCCACTTCTTGCAGCTTATCCCAGAACATTGGGTCTTCTTTCGGCATTCTAAAATCATGAGAGCAGATCACGCCATCCACAAGTTTATCCAGACCGGTTTTTTTGATTTTCAGGGACAAACTATCCTGATGCGCATTTGTCACAATAACCGCACGAATTTTTTCATCCTTCAACGCTCGCAGAAAATCCTGAACATGAGGACGGAATGAAATCTTTTCTGCGATCTCATGCTTCAGCTCAGTAATCGGAACATTCAGGTCCTGGGTCCAGTAATCAAGGCAATACCAATTCAGGGTTCCCTGCTGCTGCATTATGCGCTCGTGTAGCCATTCACGGGCGTCTTCAGCATCCATTTTATGAATTTCAGCATAACGAAGGGGTAGATGTTCCAGCCAGAAAAAGGTATCAAAGTGTAAATCGAGAAGTGTGCCATCCATATCCAATAGGACGGTATCGATATTCTGCCAGTCAATCATGGTTCAGGCCATTAATAGAGGAACGCTCAGTATGCCGGTTAAACCTGACATTTTGAAGATCAGATCAGCGGCTGAGAGTCGTTTATTCAAAGTCGAAGAGATCGAACTGCGTTTTTCGAATGGCGCTGAAAGAACCTATGAGCGTCTGGCGAATCGTGGCCGCGGTGCTGTCATGATCATACCTGTGACTTCGGACAATGAAGTCCTGCTGATTCGTGAATATGCTGTGGGTATTGAAGACTACACTCTGACCCTGCCGAAAGGGTTAATCGACCCGGGCGAAACAGCACATATAGCGGCCGACAGAGAACTTAAAGAAGAAGCAGGATATGGCAGTAACCTTCTGCATACTCTAAAAGTGATGACTTCGGCACCCAACTATATGGGGCATAAAATCACCGCTATTGTCGCTCGCGACTTATACCCTTGCAGGTTACAGGGTGATGAGCCGGAAGAGATGGAAGTCGTCAGCTGGCCGCTGGATAAACTTGATCAGTTATTACTGGATGAAGATTTTACCGAAGCCCGAGCAATAGCAGCGCTTTACATGACCCGGGATTTTTTGCAAAACGAATAAAAGAACTAAAATGAAAACAACCTAACCCAAATAACAATAACAGAGGGTGAAGATGGAAGATCAAAAAACCTTAATAGCAGGGCTGCTCAATATCTGTGAGCAAGCATCTTCAGCAATTTTGGATGTTTATCAATCCGCCGATGTACAGGTCCAGGAAAAATCGGATAATTCCCCCGTGACTCAAGCAGATCTTGCAGCGCATGAGATTATCAAAAGCGCTTTGTTGGAGCTGACACCCAGCATTCCACAACTGAGTGAAGAAGATTCAAGCATCACTTTCAATCAACGTCAGGACTGGTCTAAATTCTGGTGTATTGATCCTTTGGATGGCACTAAAGAGTTCATTTATCGCAATGACGAATTCACTATTAATATTGCTTTGATCGAAAATCACCAATCCGTTCTGGGGATGGTATATGTACCCGTTACCGGCACTGCATACTGGGGTGGAACGAAGATCGGTGCCTGGAAAAAAACAAAGGGCATGAACCCAGTACACATTCGCAGTCGTCCCTTAGGTGAGAAACTTGTGGTCGCCGCTAGCCGCCGGCATGGGCAGGACAAAAACGACAAGATACTTAAACCCATTCTGCATCACTTCCGCCAGATCAGCAGCAAAGGAATTGGTAGCTCCCTGAAGATGTGCCTGATTGCCGAAGGGTTGGCAGATTTCTACCCACGCTTATTTCCCACCAGCGAATGGGATACCGCTGCCGGGCAAGCGGTAGTTGAAGCAGCCGGAGGCCGTCTGGTTAATGCTGGCAATCTTGAACCGCTGACTTATAACGAAAAAGAGTCGCTCGAAAACCCATTCTTCTTTGTCTGTGGCGATCCCCAGTTCCCACTGGAAGAGATCGCGAAACGGCGCTGAGCTCTAAACTAAAAAACGGGGCGAATGCCCCGTTTTAAATATTGCTTATTCTGCCGCGCAGGATTGTGAGCCCAATCGAATCACTTCCTCTACTTTCGCATTGAAAGCTGGGTCCTTAACCTGATTCGACATAATCAATTTCACTTCGTTATCACTGAAGTGTTTATGCACATATCTCGCAAGACATTCACAACGCTCTTCCGTCACGTCGCTCCCTTTCATACAGCCTTCTTTGAACGGGCCGTAAGTGCTGGAGGTAAGAAACTGAGTTTTCACAGCCAGAATCCCTATGGAAACCAATGCAATCCATATCAGAACTTTATACATCGTAAATCGCTCACTTCTTATCGTTATCAACAGAACCAGCCATTCTATGTCGAATATATAGATGTTGCAGCAAACTTTAGTCGCAGCCCTTTAAAATAGACAAACAAGCCATATATTTATGGATAGACGGTAGAAAAAGCACACTTTTTGTACCATGAAATAATAATACTTGAGTGCTATTATTTCTGAGCTTTTGGATTATTAGCGGTTGCCTTCTGAGTGGGGACACAGAATCAGCGGCTTTATCATATTTATCAATTCGATCGATTTTTTAAGGTGACACTTATGAGCTTTGAATTACCAGCATTGCCTTACGCAAAGGACGCTCTGGAGCCACATATCTCTGCAGAGACTCTGGACTTCCATCACGGCAAACACCACAACACATACGTTGTAAAACTGAACGGTCTGGTACCAGGAACTGAGTACGAAGGTAAAACTCTGGAAGAGATCATTACTTCTGCTCCAGCCGGCGGTGTATTCAACAACGCTGCACAGATCTGGAACCACACGTTCTACTGGAACTGTCTGTCTCCAAACGGTGGTGGTGAACCTACTGGCGCAATTGCAGATGCAATCAACGCTAAATGGGGTTCTTTTGCTGCATTCCAGGAAGCATTGAATGACAAAGCTGTTAACAACTTTGGTTCAAGCTGGACTTGGTTGGTTAAAAACGCTGACGGTTCTATCGACATCGTAAACACTAGCAACGCTGGCTGCCCGCTGACTGAAGGTCAGACTCCACTGCTGACTGTTGACCTGTGGGAACACGCTTACTACATCGATTACCGTAACGTTCGCCCTGATTACCTGAAAGCTTTCTGGGCTCTGGTAAACTGGGACTTCGTAAACGCTAACTTTGCGTAATCGACTTTGCTCCTAAAAAAGGCGCCATATGGCGCCTTTTTTATTGGTTTTATAACATCGTTTCAAGATAGGGCCATACCGTATCCAGCAGGTAAGGCTGCCCAGAGGCATTGGGATGAATACCGTCTTCCATCATCCGTTCCGGATACAAGGCCACCTTCTCCATAAAGAATGGAACTAAAGCCACTTCTTTCTCATCAGCAACTTCTGCATATAACCCTTTAAACTTTGCCGTATAAGCAACGCCATAATTTGATGGCAATTGCATCCCAAGCAGAAGTACTTGGGCATCGGCACTTTCCGCCATATCAATGAGCCTTTTGAGATTACGCTGAATAGCAAAATGGGGCGTCCCCCGCAAACCATCATTGCCGCCCAGTTCAATCAGGACGATTTCCGCATCAACTTGTTGCAACAGCCGATTGAGACGTGCGATGCCATTTTGGGTAGTATCACCACTAACACTGGCATTTATCACTTCATGGGGATAACCCTCCTCATGCAGCTTTTCCTGTAACAAATAAACCCAACCTTGCTCCGGGTTCATTTGATAAGCTGCTGAAAGGCTGTCTCCAAGTACTACAATTGAACGAGCCTGAACCGAACAGCTTAAAATAACGAATAACAGGGATAGCAGAATACGCACAGGACCACCTAATGGATAAAACTATGGAAAAAGTTATCAGTGCTCAGCATGTCGCAAAACATTTCCATACTCAAGCGGGAAGCCTTGAGCTTTTCAGCAATATCAATCTTGATATTCACCAGGGCGAGAGTGTCGCTATAGTTGGCCCATCCGGCACCGGAAAATCCACACTACTATCACTACTGGCCGGACTGGACCAACCCTCCTCTGGCTCTGTTCTGCTGAAAAACACTGACCTTAATAAACTAGATGATAAAAGCCGGGCAGAGTTCCGTAACCGTTACATTAGCTTTGTGTTTCAAGCCTTCCACCTGCTTCCTGATCTGACCGCCTTGCAGAATGTTATGTTGCCCCTGCAAATTCGGAATCACGCTCAGGCCGAGCAAGAAGCCACCAACTGGTTGCAAAAAGTGGGACTTGGAAAGCGGCTGGGTCACAAAACCTCTGAGCTTTCTGGCGGAGAGCAACAACGAGTTGCCATCGCCCGCAGTTTTGCCACCCAACCCGCCCTTTTGTTCGCCGACGAACCTACAGGAAATCTGGATGAACACACGGGCGAACAGATCATCAACCAACTATTTGGCCTGAATCAGGAACAACACACCACACTGGTACTGATCACCCACGACTCGGCGCTGGCAAAACGCTGCCAACGTGCGCTGCGGTTACATAATGGTGTATTGGAGGAAATCAGCTGATGGTTGATTCCATTGTGCTGAAAATGGCGTTACGTCAGGCCATCTCATGTCTGAAACTTACTGAGTGGCGCGCGCTGATCATTGCTCTAATTATGGCAGTTACCATTGCCAGTCTTATGGCGGTACTCGGGGATCGCATTGAAAAAACACTGATGCGGCAGGGCAGTGCTTTGCTAGGAGGAGAACTGATCCTCAGTAACAGCCGTCCTCTATCCCGGGAAAACCTGAGCCAAGCGAAGCAGCTTGGACTGGAGTATTCCGAAGTCACTCAACTGGCGACTATGGCGAACAGCGGTGACAATTTCCTGTTGGTCACCATTCGCGCCCTCAGTTGGCCTTACCCCAGAGGTGCGATTGAGCTGGAGCAGAATATTACTGATTCTTTACCTGGAACAGGAGAAGTCTGGGCCGAAGCCGGTGTTTTCGAGCGACTAAATCTGAACGTTGGTGATTCAATTATTCTGGGCAATAAACGCTTCCGGCTTGCAGGCCTGATCCGCTCAGCGCCAGACAGGGGACGTGGTTTTATAAGTTTTAATCCGCAATTGGTCATGAACCATGATGATATTTTTGATACCGGTTTAATGGGGCCTGGAGCGCGCATGCGTTATCGTCAACTGTTCGCAGGTGAACCAAAAGCAATCATGCAGATGGAAAGCTACCTGAATAGCCGACTTAAAACAGGAGAACGCCTGACCTCACTCAACAATGATGAAGGCCAGCAGAACAGCGCATTAACCAAAGCATCGTCTTACCTGCGTCTGGGTGCTCTGTTCGCACTTCTGATCTCAGCAATGACTATTTTCCTCAGCTTACGCCGCTTTACCCAAAGTCAGAATACCCGTGCAGCTCTGCTCAAAAGCCTGGGTTTAAGTAACCAACAATTGCTACGACTCTATCTTTACCAACTCGGCAGCGCCTGGCTCTTCTGCTCTATTGTTGGGGTAATGCTGGCCACCTTGTTTGAGATGCTCGGACTCAACCTGCTCAGCACATTACTACCTCAGCCAGTACCCTCAGCCAGCGCTATCGCATATCTTTCCGGCCCGATTCTGGGAGGTGCCATCCTACTATGTATGGGACTACCCACCCTTTACCGACTAAAACAAAGCAATCCCATACAGTTAATTCAAGGACAGTCAGAAGCACTGAACTGGCAGAAGAAAACACCTTACCTACTCGCAGGTGGTTTACTCCTGCTATTTACCAGTAGCTATCTGAATAACCTGACGCTGACTCTCAGCCTCACCGCCACTCTGTTAATTACCGGAAGTATTCTCGGCTGGATCGGCGCACGAGTCTCATTAACCATTGCGAGGTTTCTGGCTCCGAGACACCGATTGGGAAATCTGCTGCTAAGCCGGGTGCAACAGCAGCAACGCTGGTACCGTTTGCAGATTCCTGTGATCTGTCTGTTGTTTGCGCTCCTGAGCATCAATTTCATTGCGCTTAATGATTTGCTATCACGGTGGCAACAACAGCTACCTGAAGATACTCCGAACCATTTCCTGATCAACATACAGGACTGGGAGAAAAACGAAGTTGAGTCTCTGCTGCAAAATAAGCAGATCAATAACCAACTCTGGCCCATCTATCGTGGACGGCTGGTAGCCGTTAATGGCAAACCGTTATCTGAAGCACTCACCCCAGAGCAACTTGCCCAACCCTCTTTAAAACGTGAGTTAAATCTTACCTCTGCCACTAAAATCCCATCGCATAATAAACTCGTATCGGGTGAATGGCAGGCAAATAACTCTGTTTCTATTGAAGAGAAAGAAACGGAAGAACTTGGGTTAAAAATAGGTGATAGCGTTACATTTGATGTCGCAGGTGAAAAAATCAGCGCGCAGATCAATAGTATCCGCCGGGTTCGCTGGGACTCTTTCCAACCGAATTTTTATTTTATTTTCTCTCCTGATGTTCTTGAAGGCCTTACCGCAAGTTACCTGACCAGCTTTCATCTTGGGGAAAACAGCCCTGAAGTCAGCCGTGAACTGATCACCCAGTTCCCCACCCTGACCTTAATCGATGTCCGCCAGTTACTGGAACAGATTCAGCAACTTCTCAGTAGCTTATCCTTACTCTCCAGCTTACTTATGCTGCTAACAACAGCTGCGGGGCTGGTACTGCTCTACGTAACACTGACTCAGGAGCTGGAACAACGACGTTTTGAAAATTCTCTGCTGCAAACGTTAGGAGCGAGTGCAAAGCAGTGCCGGCATTTAGACCGTTTGGAGATGGGGTTAATCGGTGCCATCAGCGGATTGCTTGCGGTGCTGGTTGCGGAGCTGAGCCTGTGGCCGATCCATCAACAACTGTTGCAACTGGACGTAACCTTACATCCGCTGTTGTGGCTAATACTGCCTGTGTTCAGTACCCTGCTTTTCTTGCTTGTGGGAGCGATTAGTCATCGCCAGCAGAGTTTGAGCGAGTCGTATAAATTTTTACTTTCCCGCCAATAAGGTGACAGGCTGTTCAGAGAGCTGTTCAGCCTTAAGGCGCACAATCATCTTACGCCATTCATCAACCTCTTCTGCACTGCCTAATATTTCAGAGGGTCGATTCTCGCGCCAGACACCTATGCCATTAAAGTGGAATACGGGCCGGATATCATCACGTTCAGAGCTTTTCAGGATTTCGCTGCGCATATTATCAAGAATCAGCGGATCACTTTCCGCATCTGGGTAGTAGGTTAAAACCATATGTGTTTGGGGATCATTCTGGAATTGCACATACGAAATACTAAGTCGTTTTTCCAGAATACCCATCTCCAGCAAGGTGAAATATTTAGCAATCGAATAATCTTCACAATCACCTGCATTTTTCAGCAAACTTTCTACCGGAGTTGCCCAGTAATCCTTTACCCCCCACAGTTCTTTATCCTCCACCCATTTCATCTTGTTGAAGAACAGGTTAACGGCAGACAATTTCTCCGCATCATTGAGTAATGGCGCTCGTGCCATCAGATCTGCCCATTGCTGAAAGCGTTCTGCAGTTTCCTGGTCTTTGTGTTTGTGGATTTTCTTAAGGAGAGGAGCTGGGAGGATTTTCTGGAGATGTGCAGCATGAGCAGGGCTCTGTAAATACAATAACGCAGCAACAGAGACATGCAGGACTTTAAGATTAAACAGGCGTGACATGCTTCGTATCATACCCTTCCCAATGAACAATTATCCGGTGCGGCCTAGAGTGACTCGGCCTGTAGTGACTATAGTACCTATAGTGCCACACCGGAACATAACTAGAGAATAGCCTTAATTATAGATCACCCAACTGCTCGAACCCATCTGATGGAAATAATGCATTTTTATACACCTTTCCTGCTGCCGTAGGGCGTTGCATGATCTCAGTATTGATCTGCTCCATACCCTCTTTAGATTCCATCTCTACAGCCATATGTGTTTCTGCTTGTGTGCTGATTCCATACAACAGTTTCACATTATCTTCGTCCGCAGAGACCGCCAGGCCCGGTGCCAGAACTAACGAAAAAGCCAGCGCTTTCAATTGAGTATTCATAACTATTTTTCCTTATTTAATTCACATTTATTGATGCTCGTACTGCCTGTGACTGGAAAATACAATTCAGGTTCAACTTTATGAATGATTATTCAAAAACAATTTAACCCAATGAAATATAAAGAAAAATATATATTTATTATTTCAGAACGAAATAAAAATAATGAGGTCCAAGCAGGTTAGGCCCTTTGTCAGGAGGCTGTAAAGATAGAATAGCAGATACGCTAAAACGTTTTGGGTTTGAAAGATGCAATAACTTGAAGCGATGACTTCCCGGCCATTACAAAAACGCACTCTGTGAAGGCAGCCCTATAAGATCACGATAGATACGTGCTAGCAAAATATCGCTACTAACCATCATCAAATCGTCCCTTAGGCGCATAACCATTTTGCGCCATTTTTTGACATTGCGTGCACTTCCCAGTATTTCATTGGGGCGGCTCTGATGCCAGATTCCCATACTGTTAATATGATAAACGGACTGAAGATCATCGCGCTCAGAACTTTTCATGATACGGCTGTTCAGGTTATCCAGAATCAGGGGGTCATCCTGTGCATCCGGGTAGTAACTCAGGACCATATGGGCCTGATTTTCCTTGCGCAAAAGAACATAAGAGATACGGAGCTTTTCGTCTGCGATGCCCATTTTCAGCAAGGTAAAGTACTTAGCTATTGAGAAATCTTCACAGTCACCGGCATTGCTCAACAAACTTTCGATTGGGGTAGCCCAGTAGTCATCCTCTCCCCAGAGTGCCAGGTCTTCAACCCAGGTCATCTGATTAAAGAAGTTGTTCACGGCTGCCAGTTTTTCCGTATCGTTCAGTTGAGGTGCACGGTGAATCAGAGCAGACCACTGCTGAAACCGTTTCGCCGTCTCACTGTCTGTATGGATATTATTCAACGGCGGCCCTGCTGGTAGGGTTTCTTGCTGCTGTAAGGCGTACGCAGGGTTATGTAAAGAGAAGCAAGCCAATATCAATAAGGGCAGAATATTCTGGTTTAACTGACGTGGTACACATAACATACCCGTTCTTAAACAAGACGTTACAGAAACGGAAAGCACTGTACCTAACATAGAAAAAACAGGGGTCAAAAATAAGACGCAAGCAACAGCTTTTAGCTGAGTTTTCATTACACTCTGACTTTTAAAAATATTATTTAATACCCACACGACATACAGTAACTGAAGAGAAACCTCAGGGTTCAGCTTGGTAACAGCCAAATACCAATCCATAACACCATAGAACCGGGCTGATGCTGTAGGAGCATCAAAGTTACCTGTGGTGCTGTTTTATGCTTTTTCGGGAATAACTTTTGTGCAGTCGCACAATCAGGAAAGAAACTCTACAGCAATTCACACAGCTTGCAAATAGCGCTTATTGTAGAGATTAATCGATCCCGTCTCTGCCTGTTGCGCTAAGCAATTGATGAAAGATACACGCAGGCAATTCAGTGGTGCTCTTAAATTCCTAAAGCCACCTGCGGCTTATCTTTAAGTGTTAAATCCACTTTTGGATAACAACTGAAAAGGCGCTCGATATTAATGCCCTGCTGATTTGATAACAGGCCTTTTATCGAGTCACTTCGGTCTTGAGCTAATTGCTGAAGAGCAGGCTCAAGCTGTTTTTCCAGTTGCTCGGGAGGTAAAGGTTTTTCTTGCTTTTGATTCTGTAACAACAGGGTATTCCATACCGGCTCCCGGTCCGCAGAAACCGCCATGCCGCAGATATTAATGCGCATCGCTTTACGCTCATTCATCATCTGCGCAATCTTCTGCATATACTCAGTGGCTTCACCCGAAAGGCTCGAGCCACCAGGCGTAAAATACACTGGCTGTAGCGAGATAAAAGTTCCCTTAGACTGAGCTTCAGCAACCATTTTACCCAGAGAGATAAGCGTACCGAAAGGTTGCAGTGCTTTGGTCAGATAACCCAGTGCTGCGCTCTTAAGGCCCTTGCCCGCCAGCTTGTTGATCACCGTCTGGTAACCAAATTGCGGATCATCCAAAGAACCATCAATGGGGATCTGCAGATCGATATTGTTGTCGTTATCCTGCAGCACCATAATCGCTGTCCCTAGTGGCATGGAAACCTTCTGGTCAAACTCACCACTACGATCAGCATTCTGCGCTTCAACATCCAGTTTATTCAAACGGATATCGGAATCACCTTTGAGAGTACGGTCTTTGATTGTCCCTTTGGATGTCAGGCTCAACTGACCGCTATTCAGGTAATAACCTGTATACTGTAGTGAGTAAGGACTCACTTGCGGCAGTTCCAGACCTTTAATATCCAGATCCCAGTTGCCGGTAAAATCTCCGGAAAACAGTGCAATATTGCCCTTAGCATCCAGTGTAGAGAACTTATTTTTTGCTTTTAGCAGGAATGGAGTTTCACCCTTTGAGCCGGTGTCTAACTTTGATAACTCAAGGGTGCTTATATCAAAAGCCGTTTTGAACGCCGGCTTCACACCACCATCCACCAGCGCCAGAGTATTCTCACCTTGCAGAGCTATATCCCCTATACGCAGTTTGAAAGGTTCACTGCTCTCTGGTTTTGCTGCCTCTTGAGGCTCTGCGGTATCGGCACCAGAGTTAAGTTTAGCCAGCAACCATTCAAGGTCTGAGAGTTTTCTTTGTTCGGAAAGATGAACCCGGGTAGCACTGTTTTTCAGGTCGATTCGCTTAATCGACAGATTGTTCAGGTTTTCCAGTGCCAGGTTATTAAGGTCAATTCTCTGCCACTCACTGAAGACGCCACCATCACCCTGAACTTTCAGCCCCTTAAGGCCAATTGTTGCCAGCGCGATGGAATCGGTATGCTCCAGCGCAATCTGGTTGATCTCCGTGGAGGCCAAAGTCACAAGCTCCTGATCCGCAGCGGAAAGTTTCAGCTTATCCAGTTTCAGCGCCGGAGCCTGTACCTGCCAATGGCTCAGATCCTGACTGCTGGCATTAGCTGAGAGTTGCAGCTGGTTCACAGCTATTGATTTCTCAGCCTGTTTTAACAATAGGTCCGCTACAGCCAGTTGCAGGTCCGCGAGTTTGAACTGCTCTGCCCCTTCCTGCTTTTGCATAAAATGCTGTAGCTCAGAAGCCGTTACGCTGAGTTTTCCGGTGGAAAGCGCGTTTCCCGCCTGCTGTAAAGCCAGGTTATCTGCTGCCAGATCCAGGGCTTTTACAACAACCGTCTTCTGCCCGGTAACGTCTACATCAGCCTTGAGTGCCAGCTTGTCAGTGGCAACACTCTGGTCTGCCTGATTAAGCTTTAATCCTTCAATCTTGATGTTACTGCGGCTAGTCACATTACTCAGAGCGTTACCTGCCAGAGCCACAGCAACCGAACCCTGCCAGCTAAGCGACTTCTGATTCAACGCCAGATCGTCCTGTTTAAACTGCAAACCCCGCACCCGGATAGCACCGCTTTGTTTAACCTGCGTGGCTTTGGATTCCAAATCACTTTTGGCGCTGATTTTCAGATCTAGATCTACAGAGGCCTTCAGCTCTGGCAAGAACAACGCGGTCACACTGTGTACCGGGAAGTTATTTAATTTAATGGTCAACTCAGAGCTTTTTTCAGCTGGCAGAGGCTTAGAGCTGGAAGCCAAGAGCAAAGGTGCTCCATTTAATACACCATCCAGATCGATACTGACCGGTTGCTCATGGTCCCAGAGATAAAAATCTTTCAGTTGCCCGGTATGCACAACAATATCGTGTTTCTGACCAGACACTTCTGCCCGCCAGTGAATGTCGTCCAGAGTCAGTTTTGTCAGGCCAAAGCTCCATCCAGAGGGCTCTGATTCCGCTTTTTCTTTCTCTTCACCGGACAGGGCGTTCAGATCTATCGGCCCCAACCATAAAGACTGCCCCTCTTCCCGAATACCAGAATCAATGCCCTGCACCTCAACCAGACTAAGGAGAATTTTTTTATCGCCAAGCGCAGAGAACTCCAGATCGACCAGTAACTTATCAACGCTAAGTGTGGGCTTGCCTTGCGCTTCAGCATGCAAACGATCGATCATGATCCGACCAGCAAACCAGTCCACCTTAATGGCTTTCAGTTGTGCGGTTTCAGCACCATTATCCAACAACCAGATAACCGCCTGATCGCGTACCAGCATCGGCAGGTTATGCAGAAAAAGTGTAATGATCACAATGGAGGAGATAAGAAAACGCAGCATAATCCTTCGCTCAACTGGGTAGATTAACTAATCATAATCTAATCAGACAAAAAAACCTTCCGCACTTATAAAAACTATGCAGCTTTTACAAACCGACCGAATACCCTTACAAAAACTAATGATACTTAAATGCTATTACAGTACTTAATGGCAATATAATTTGCCTATCAAAATTTAACCAACCCTGCTAGAATCCCGCCCCAGAAATCAGGCCCATCAGGGCTCAAGACAGTTCTATGCTAACCAATGCAGGGCTATTACGGTCTGCCCCGACAAGAAGCAATATGCTCACCGGGGGAAGTTACCCGCTGTGTACTTCACCAGACACGTCTACCTGCTGCCAACTATGAGGGTGACTTTAATGGCTGATAACGAAAACTTCCGCGACTCTTCAGGTTTTGCCTGGATCATCATCAACCTAGCTGCAATCGGCTGGATCACAATGCCTGCAAGCATCGCATGGAGCAATGTACTTTTCTAAGTCATGCCCTATTTGAGCTGTTTCCCACTCCATGCTAAATATGCAGTATGAAACAGCTCAAAATCGGCCAAGTGGCCAAACAATCCGGCCTTACCGTTGAAACTGTTCGCTACTACGAACAACGCGGCCTGATCCCGGAACCCCAGCGCCTCGACTCCGGATACCGGGTTTACCCTGAATCCATCCTCACCCGCCTTAATTTTATCAACCGCTGTAAAGACTTAGGTTTCTCCCTGCAAGAGATCTCTGAACTGCTCTCAATTCAGATAGACCCAGACAACAGCTCAGCACTTGTAAAAGAACAGGTGGAACATAAGATTGAGTTAGTGAAAGAGAAGATCTCCGAGTTACAAAAGTTGCAAGGCTCCTTAGAGCAACTCTCCGGAATGTGCTGCGGGGAAGGCTCCGTTTCAGACTGCCCTATTATCGATTTTTTAAAACATTAAAAATTCGAGTGGTGAGGAAAACCTTAAAAACCCAGATATCCTAAACAGTGGTACCATTGCAAAAAAAACAATCTAGAAACAAACGTACTTATGGCACAACCCAGCAAACCCTCCCTAGAAAACAACTTTTCCTCTGAACATGCAGAACGCTTACTCAGCAGCTTTCAACGCTTAACCGGTAAGTCACTCATTGCAGAAGGGCTCAGCGGTAAAGACCGTTATAAAGCACTCTATGATTCTGAATATCCCGTGCTTTCCCATAATGCAGACGCAGACCCTCTTCTTAACTATTCCAATGCAAAAGGAATGGAACAGTTTGAGATCAGCTGGGATGAACTGGTTAAAACCCCATCCCGCTATACCGCAGAGCCGCAAACCCAGGAAGAGCGCAACCGCTTACTCCAAGCCGTAACGGATAATGGCTTTATTGATGACTATCAGGGCGTTCGCATTTCCGCTAAAGGCAACCGTTTTATGGTGGAAGAAGCGATTGTCTGGAATGTGATTGATGAAGATGGGAGTTATTGGGGACAAGGGGCGGTTTTGTATAAGTGCGCTCCCCTTTAAGTCGGTGCTTCAGCATGTCATTTCCGCATAAGCGGGAATCTTGTAGTTTTCTCTTTCAGTCAAGCTGATCAAAAGATCATAAGAAGAATCCAAACACCTCATAGTAATTCAAGCGTGATTCTATACGTCATCTAGTAAAAATAACATTTGCCTTATATATTGCGTTTTACTGAATCGTGAAACGAAAAATCATCAAAACTAATGAAATGGAATTTGTATGGCTGATGTAAGTGAAACTTTAAAATCTAAATCACCCGTTATCACTAAAACGATTATTGGGATCATCATCGCTTTGGCAGTGCTGTATGTACTGTCAAAATCTTTTTTCTACGCTGAACCTGGTTATATCTACCATGTCCGAACAGTTACTGGGAATGAAGCCGTTGTAACTGAAGTGGGTTACAAGTTTTATCCATTTGGGCGATACAACTCCTGGAAGCGAGCTATGACTGTACAGGCCGCTGTTGGAGCAGGAAATAATGCGATTAGCGCCGAGAAAGATTCCGACAAAGCATCAGCCAGTTTACCTCCATTAAGCATTATGTTCTTGGACCAAGTGGATGCACATGCTGAAGCTACTGTGCGTTTCTCAATCCCTTCAGATGAAGAGTCTTTCTTAAAACTCGCTCACGAGTACCGCTCTCCTGAAAATCTTTTACGAACAGCTTTACTGCCTGCATTTAAGGAGACTCTACAGGCCAATGCATCTCTCATGGCAGCGGAAGAGTACTATGCGGGCGGTCGTACTGAATTTAACTCTGAATTCGAAAATCAGATGAGTAATGGGATCTTCTTGGTTAAACGAGAGGAGGTCAGCGTTAAGTCTCTTAAATCACCAATAGGATCGGCAAATGCATCTTTAGGAACTGATCAGGAAGAGTACGGTGATGATGTAAAGACCATCTTCTTAGTTAAGAAAGTAATTGATGCTAATGGTCAGCCTAGGCGTAAATCACAGCGCTTCATAGATTTTGGAATAACGGTTGTCTCAGCACTCGTGACTGATATGAAACCTAACCAGAAATTTATCGAACGTATGCAATTGAAGCAAAAAGCATCTGCAGATAGGGCCATTGCACGTGAGCAACGAGTGCAGGAAGAAGAGCAGCGCTTATTGGCTATAGCACGTGGTGAGCGAGAGGTGGCAGAGCGTCAAGCACAAGCTAAAGTTGAGCAGATACAAAAAACGACCGAAGCTGAAACTGAGAAGCAACTAACAATCACTGGGGCAGAAAAATTGAAAGCTGAAGCTGCAATTGCAAAGGAAACAGCTGAAATCAATCTTGAAAAAGCAAAAATTGAGGCAGAAACCCAGCGTACCTTAGCTGATGCTGAAGCTTATCAGAAGCGAGTTATTTTAGAAGCGGATAACGCACTGGCGCAAAAGCTAGAAGCTGAAGTCAAAATCCAAGAACTTTGGGCCGAAGCGTTCGCTAAGCGAAGTGTGCCAGTTAATGTCTTTGGTGGTGGTAGTGCAGGTACTCCAGTAGGAAACGATACGGAGACAAAGGCTTTTATGCAGATGCTGACATTAGATGCAGCTAAACGTTTGAATTATGAAAGGGAAGTAACCAAGTAAGTTCATATATGAGTCGGCTCACACTTTAAACAATAAACGCATATTATCCACTCATAAAAAAACCGCCGAAAGCCTCGGCGGTTTCTCATTTCCCCTAACCACTAGCAGCGAAGCGTTCTCGCTACTCGTAGGCTGTTGAAACGATTACAACTTAATCGTTTCAACACCGTCCTGCGTGCCCATAAGCACGACATCAGCCCCACGGTTCGCAAACAAACCATTGGTAACAACACCCACAATGTTATTAAGCTGCTTTTCCAGCTCTTTAGCGTGCATGATCTCCATGTCGTGAACGTCCAGAATCACGTTGCCGTTATCGGTGGTGAAGCCTTCGCGCCATACTGGCATACCGTCCAGTTTTACCAGTTCGCGGGCAACTTGTGAGCGGGCCATTGGGATCACTTCGACAGGCAGTGGAAATTCACCTAACACACCCACTTTTTTAGTGCTGTCTACGATACAAACAAACTCTTTAGCTACAGCGGCTACGATTTTTTCGCGGGTCAGTGCTCCGCCGCCACCCTTGATCAGGTTCAGACCGGAGTCGAATTCGTCTGCGCCATCCACGTAGACTTCCATTTCGGAAACGGAGTTCATATCGAATACCGGAATACCGTGGCCCTTCAAGCGGTCTGCTGTGGCTTCTGAGCTGGCAACGGCACCATCAAACATGTGTTTAATCTCTGCCAGTGCGTCGATGAAGAAGTTAGCGGTTGAGCCAGTACCTACACCCACAATACTTTCTTTGCTCAGTTTTGGTTTGATGTACTCAACGGCGGCTTCAGCAACCGCTTTTTTCATCTCATCCTGGGTCATGGTCTCTACCTGTGCTCATTTTCCCCGTTTGTGGGGCGGATATCTAAAAATTGCGCAAATTATACGCTGCATATCACTGCTCTTGTAGACGTAACATGCAGTTTAGCTTTACCATTTCCGGTCTATTTTTTATTTTCAGACGAAATAACTCCTATGCCTGATCGATATATCAAGAAAATCCTCGAAGCCCGTGTCTATGACGTGGCTGTCGAAACGCCGATGGAAGAAGCTAAAGGCTTGTCTGAGCGTCTGAAAAACCGAATTTTACTCAAGCGTGAAGATGAACAGCCGGTGTTCTCCTTCAAGCTGCGTGGTGCATATAACAAAATGCAGCAGCTGACTGAAGAGGAGCGGGCCTGTGGTGTGGTTGCTGCGTCTGCGGGTAACCATGCTCAGGGCGTGGCAATGTCGGCGAAAAAGCTGGGTATTAAAGCCACCATCGTCATGCCTAAAACTACCCCGGACGTGAAGGTGACCAATGTTCGTCGTCTGGGCGGTAAAGTGGTACTTCACGGCGATGCCTATGATGATGCCTCAACCTATGCGAAAAAGCTGGTTGAAGAAAAAGGCATGACCTATGTGCACCCGTTTGATGATCCAGATGTAATTGCGGGTCAGGGTACAGTGGCGATGGAGATCCTGCGTCAGGAGTCCGGCCCAATCGATGCGATTTTTGTTCCGGTTGGCGGTGGCGGACTGGTTGCCGGTATCGCGGCCTATGTGAAATACCTGCGCCCGGAAACTAAAGTGATTGGCGTTGAGTCTGAAGATTCTGCTTGTTTGCATGCAGCAATGGCAGCCGGTGAGCGTGTGGTTCTGCCGCAGGTAGGTATCTTTGCGGATGGTGTGGCCGTCGCACAGATTGGTGAATATACCTTTGAGGTGGCACAACGCTGTGTGGATGAGGTGATCACCTGTTCTACTGATGAGATCTGCGCAGCGATCAAAGATATTTACGACGATACCCGCTCTATTTGCGAACCTGCGGGTGCGCTGGGTGTTGCCGGTATGAAGAAATATGTTGAGCGTGAAGGCTGTGAAGATCGCACCCTGATCGCCATCGATTCCGGTGCCAACGTTAACTTCGACCGTTTGCGTCATATTGCCGAACGCTCTGAGTTGGGTGAAAAACGTGAAGCGATCATCGCTGCGCGCATCCCGGAAAAAGCAGGCAGCTTTAAGAAATTCTGCTCGGCTGTGGGTAAGCGCAACATCACCGAGTTTAACTACCGTTTCAGTGACGACAGTAACGCTATTGTGTTTGCGGGCATTCAGTTGAAAGCTGGCGGCGATGGCCGTGATGAGCTGATAACCGAACTGCGTGAGCAGGAGTACGAGGTTGAAGACCTGAGCGATAACGAGATGGCGAAAATCCATGTACGTTATATGGTCGGCGGTCACGCTCCAGGCAATCTGGAAAACGAAGTGATCTACCGCTTTGAGTTCCCGGAACGACCTAGTGCGCTGATGAACTTCCTCAGCAAGTTAGGCGGAAAATGGAACATCTCCCTGTTCCACTACCGTAACCACGGTGCTGCTTATGGTCGTGTTCTGGTTGGGATGCAGGTGCCACCAGAAGAACGTGATCAGGTTGGGGCTTTCCTTAAAGAGATCGGTTACAACTACTGGGAAGAGACTGATAACACTGCGTATCAGTTGTTTTTGGGCTAGTTTGTAACAACGCGATTTGTCACAACGCTAAATACTGATGGTGTAGCGTTCATCATCAGTATTTATTTCTATTTCCACGGCGGTCAGTCGATGGCTTGTCGCGCCCAAAACAATAAAGTCCTGATCTGTCAGGTCTGACTCCAGCCTCTTAAGATAGAACTTCCCTGCCTGAGAATAGATTTTATCCCCAATAATCGGGTGGCTCAGATAGGCTAATTGAGCGCGGATCTGGTGTTTGCGGCCGGTAAACAGCTCACATTCGAGCAAACTGCGCCTCTGCTCTCGTTTCAGAACCCGAAACGCGGTTTTACTCTGTTTCGGTTTTGGGTATTGCTGCGGGTTTTCTGGATCAACAACATAGACCTGGCTGCGGATAGGGCTGTCGATTTTTTCTGACAACGCACACTCACATAGGTGTTCATCCCACTCCGGTGAACCGGAAACCCAGGCATGGTAGATTTTTCGGGTGATTAGCTTATCCAGATTCGGCTTCCACTTCTTGTCAGCGGCACTGTTTTTAGCAATCAACACAATACCTGCGGTCTCTGTATCCAGCCGATGCAGGAGATGCGCATTTGCGTATGGAGTTTGCCTGCGGATCAGTGAGATAAGTGTATTGTAGAGGTTGCGTGTGGTGCGGCTAACCGGCAGCAGGTGGGGTTTAAACACCGCCATCAGCTCATTGTTTTCCCAGAGCACTTTCCAGTGATCATCAACCGGGGCTTCCAGATGAGCCGATAATAAAATATCAACTTTCTGACCGACTTTCAGGCTTTGCTTTGAAGTGGCAACCTCACCATCCACAGATACGTGTTCATCTTCAAAAAGCTGAGGTAATTGCTGTTGGTGGTTTTTAGACAGCCTAGCGTTCAGAAAATTGAAGAGTGAAGGTTCTGCCTGATAAGCCTCAAAGCAAAGCCTGAAGCCTAAGGGGTCACTACTTAACTTACCATCCACATGCTTTTCCTCGCCACTCGCAAGCGAAGCGTCTAGCCACTGTTTTTAAGGCATTTCAGGAGAATGCTGAAACCCCTGGGTGAAAAATGCCTGAACAGTAAAAATAGCTAATGAAGTCATGCCCCAGACTAACCCGGTCACAACACCGATATCCACTATGCCACGCCAGGGCTGATCCAGCTGATGCACCAGCAGTACCATCAGGATGATCCCAGAGGTCAGGCAATAGGTCACAATCATACGGCGTTTAACAATATCGAAGAAGCCCATACAAAACAGCGGAGCCAAGAGAAAACGAACCGGGGAAACATTCTGCGAGAGGAATAAGAGACGTGCAGCCACACGCGGAGACCAGGCCTGCTGAAAGCCTCGATAACCTTCGGCAAAGCCCATAAAAGCGATACTGAACGCCAATGCAGCCCAGTGATACCAGTCCAGAGAATAGTTAAAGGTTTCCAGCCCAATAGCGCTTAATCGATAGATAGCACTACCAATTAACAGGCCGATGCCCGTAATTCCCCATAATACAGCGATATAACCTAACACAGTGAATCTCTTCGTCTTTCTTTCCAGAGGCGCGGATTATACCTGTTGTACGTAATTCATCCTAATTTGGAGGCAAAAAAAACCACCGCAAGCGGTGGTATAAAAAGCACTAATCAACAGCTAGGTGTTAGAGCATAGTGGGTCTATCCATGTACCCTGGGTTCGACAATAACAATCTATACGTTAGTAACCCTTCATCTGATCAATGTATTCCGGCAGGAATAGAGATATCTGCGGTACATAAGTGATCAGCATCAGGAAGCCAAGCAGTAGGCAGAGCCATGGTAGACAGGCTTTAATAACCCATATCATGTTCTGCCCGGTTATCCCGGCGGTGACAAAGAGGTTAAGCCCCACAGGCGGGGTGAGCATCCCGATCTCCATGTTTACCACCATAATGATACCCAGGTGGATCGGATCAATACCCAGCTGCATAGCGATTGGGAACAGAATAGGTGCCATGATCAACAAGATCGCAGATGGCTCCATAAAGTTACCCGCAATCAGTAGCAGGATGTTCACAACAATCAGGAAGCCCCATGCTGGCAGACCCCAATCCATAATCGCACCAGCGATTGTGTGTGGGATACGTTCAGTCGTCAGTACATGGGCAAACAGCATTGCGTTGGCAATGATGAACAGCAGCATCATGGACACTTTAGAGGCATCCATCAGCACCTTACGTACTTCTGGGTCGCGAATAGATTTCGGAATCGCCATCAGCATCAAGTAACCGTTACGGACGGCGGCGGAAACGTAGTTTTCGCCCGCTTTTTGCCACGGTACACCTTTCATCGGGCCGATATCACGATAGCCCATTACAGCAATGAAGTAGCCATAAACCGCCGCTACCGCGGCAGCTTCAGTTGGAGATGCAATACCACCATAGATAGAGCCCAGTACGATGATGATCAACATCAAACCGCCAAGAGCGATCAAACCGGATTTAGCCAGTGCTTTGAAACCTGGGAACGGCTGCGAAGGAAGACCTTTAATGCGCGCAACAATGTAAATAGCGACCATCAGGATCAGACCCATCATCAGACCTGGGATGAAACCCGCCATAAACATACGTGATGCCGATACTTCCGTTGCCGCTGCGTATACCAGCATTACGATGGAAGGCGGAATCAAGATACCCAGTGTACCTGCGTTGGCGATAACGCCAGCCGCAAACGACTGTGGATAACCTGAACGCACCATACCTGCGATACAGATAGTACCAATGGCCGCTACTGTAGCAGGAGAAGAACCCGATACCGCAGCAAATAGCATACACGCCATTACCGATGCCATCGCCAGGCCGCCTTTGATATGCCCTACGGTATCCACCGCAAAGTTAATCAAACGTTTCGCTACCCCCCCGGTAGACAGAAACGCTGACGACAGGATGAAAAAAGGAATCGCTAACAGCGTGTAATGTTCAGAAGTTGCCTCAAAAAGCTTCAGAGAAATTGATGCCAATGAGTCGTTTGAGAACAACAGAATTGTGGTTACAGAAGATAAACCTAGAGCCACAGCAATCGGCATACCGATAATCATGCAGCCAAACAGTGTGATAAACAGTACCGCGATAGTCATTATTTATCCTCCTGCTTTGTTTGCTTAGATTTGTTTGGATCGTCATCGATACCGTCGCTGCCCAGCGCAGTTTCTTGAAGCTCTTTGGCGATTTCCATGGATTCCTCTGCTTCATCTGCAAAGTGGAAACCTTCTGCCTCATCCTTAATGACTTTCCAGCCCAATTGCAGGAAGCGCAGGATTAACAGAACAAAACCAATCACCAGAATGCTCATGGGTATCCATTTCGGTATCGGTAGATCTTCCAGCTCGATGCCGATCATCTTCATCTTGCTCAGATAGATCCAGGAGCCGTAAAGAAACAGGCCGCAGTAAACCAGACAGAGTCCGATTGCAACTAATGTGATGTAACGATGAGTGTTGTGCGGAAACATTTTCACAAACACATCCACACCAATGTGTGCACCGACTTTCACGCCATAAGAAGCGCCAAAAAGAACAAACCAGGCAGCCAGCAGAAGAGTTACTTCCTGCGCCCAGTGAATACCGGCATTGAAACCGAAGCGGGCAACCACCTCAGCAAATACCAGCAGCGTCATTGAAACCAGTAGAAGAGAAAGAAAACCCTCTTCAAACTTTGTCACGAGATTACGTACCATAACGGCCCCCGTTGCGACTTACGCTTTTACTTAGAATAATCAGGGATAACATCCACAGGACAGATTCCTGCTCTCCTCTGGATGCTCAAGATCGTCTAGAGACCCGGGTGGAGAGACCCCACCCGGATATTTGGAATGTGCTTAGTTATTTGAAGCTTGAGCAGCTTTGATCAGATCTGCACCGATCTCTTCTTCAAACTGCTTCCATACAGGCTTCATTGCTTCAACCCACTGTGAACGCTCAGCGTCAGTCAGGCTTAGCACTTCAGAACGTTTGGAATCAATAATCTGCTGTTTGTCAGAGTCAGCTTTTTCAGCAGCAATGCCATTACCGTACTTGATCGCATCATCCAGAGCCGCTTTGATGTCCGCTTTCAGAGCATCATCCAGACCCATCCAGAACTCAGCAGATGTCACGACCAGATAGTCCAGAACACCGTGGTTAGACTCAGTGATGTAAGGCTGAACTTCGAAGAACTTCTTGGAGTAGATGTTAGACCAGGTATTTTCCTGTCCATCGATCGCTTTAGTCTGCAACAGAGTAAATACTTCAGAGAATGGCTTTTTCAGAGGCACCGCATCTACAGCTTCAAACTGCGCCTGCAGTACGTCAGACGTCATGATACGGAACTTTTTACCTTCAGCATCCGCCGGTACTTTAAGCGGGTTGCTTGCAGACAGTTGCTTCATACCGTTATGCAGATAACCCAAACCTACCAGGCCTTTCTTCTGCAGTGAGTTCAACAGCTCCTGACCTTCTGGGCTGCTCTGGAATTTTTCTACGGCTGCCATGTCTTTAAACAGGAACGGCAGATCGAAGATTTGCAGCTTTTTGGTATATTTCTGGAATTTAGACAGGGAAGGCGCAGCCATCTGCACATCGCCCAACAACATTGCTTCCAGAACTTTGTTATCACCAAACAGCTGAGAGCTAGGGAATACTTTAACTTCAACTTTACCGGCCAGACGTTCGTCAACCAGCTCTTTAAATTTAATTGCCATTTGGCCTTTTGGCGTGTTTTCAGCAACTACGTGAGAGAACTTAATCTCTACCGGAGCCGCAACAGCAGCTTGTGCACCTAAAGTAAGTGCCAAAGAGGTAACGGCAGCAGTCAGTAAACGCATTGTGATTCTCCTGTTTTTGGATCGTATTTATCATTGTTTTTTTTGAATTCAGCAGGGTCTCTGGTCGAGATATATTTCTGAATCCATGCCCCTATACATCGCAACTAGCAGGCCAACTTTGAAAACCACGTCAAAAACAAAGAAAAATCTATTTAATTACAATACGTTAAAATTGTTTAGAATTTTAAACCCAAATGTATTTCATATAACTAATGGGTGGATTACCACCCATTAACTGATTCCTTCATGGTGGAATTCCACACATACGCGGATCATCAGAAAAAATGCAGCCCCGAAAGTAACCGACCATACACCCCGTTTTTATTGATCTAGATCTGAAGTATGAACTTTTTAGTCTATACGTCGCCTTTGGTTGGCCTTATGATTGGGTGCAACCTATTATAACTAGCTATAAATCTAATAAGCGGATTGAGGAAAGAGCCTGTGAAACTTGAAGGTACCTCTATTCAGACCAAGGTCAACATCACATTGGCCGTCGTTTTTCTGATCGTATTGGTAAGCTCCCTGACAGCTATCTATCGCAGTGAATCGGCTTTGGTTCTGGATGTAGTTAAGAAAACCACTCACGATACTGCTGATTCTTACTTTGACAGTATCAACATCCTGATGCTCAGCGGTGCAATGTCTAACCGCAAACCTTTACAGGAAAAGATTCTTGCTAACGAAGATGTGATTGAAGCACGAATTATTCGTGGTGATCAGGTTAGTAGTATCTATGGTCCAGGCTCTGAAGACTCTAAAGTTGTTGATGAATATGACAAACGCGCCATGAACGGCGAACAGGTCATAGAAGAGATTAACGACGAAAACGGACACCGCTTAACAGTAGTAACTCCTATGAAAGCCCTCTCTAACTATAAAGGCACTAACTGTCTGCTTTGCCATCAGGTAAGCGAAGGCGAGGTGATCGGGGCGGTACGTGTAACTTATTCTTTTGAGAATTTGGATAATAAGATTTCCAGTAACCTGATCAGTGTTGCAGTTACAGAAATCATCCTGTTTATCGCCGGTCTGGTTGTTATCAGTCTGGCTCTGGGTCGTATGGTGGTCAGCCCAATCAAACGCATGGGTAATACCATCAATACCATCCACAAGAATTCTGACCTGAAACTGCGTATTGATGTCGATTCCAAAGATGAGATTGGCACCATGTCCAAGTCTCTCAACATTATGCTGGAAGACTTCCATAGCAGTCTGAGTAAAGTCAGCGCAACAGTTCACCAGTTAAGCACTTCGAGCACGTCGATAAACGATATTGCCGACATGGCGAACAGCGCGGTTAACAATCAACAGATGCAAACCAGTGCCGTTGCCTCAGCCATGGAAGAGATGGAAGCATCTACCCGCAGCGTTGAAACCAGCGCACAGAGCACTGTTTCTGCATCGGACCTAGCCCTTGAACAGAGCCGGGAAGGCACAACAATCACTAACCATGCTATCAATGCGATTGAACACCTTAAGAGCAATATCGATAAAGCTCTGGAAGTGATCAACAAACTGGATGAACAAAGCCAGAGCGTGGGTACGGTTCTTGAAGTGATCCAGAAAATTGCTGAACAGACCAACCTTCTAGCACTCAACGCTGCCATCGAGGCTGCTCGTGCAGGGGAACAGGGTCGCGGATTTGCTGTTGTAGCCGACGAAGTCCGGACACTCGCAAGCAAAACCCGCAATTCAACCGAAGAGATCAATGCCATCATTGAGGAACTTCAACAGGATGCCCGGGATGCGGTATCGGTAATGAACCAGGCGCACAGCAGTGCTGAGTCCGGTGTAGAGAAAGTTCAGGAAACATCTGATGCTTTGACTAAGATTTCCGAAGAAGTACGCGCTATTAACGACATGAACCACATGGTTGCTTCCTCAGTTAAGGAACAAACTGAAATGGCATCCAGCGTTGAGAGCAGTGTGCATGAGATTGCCCAAACCGCTGAAAGAACTTCTGAACGAGCAGGAAAACTGAATCAGGTTGCCCATGAGCTAAACACTCTGGCTGGTCAGCTGGAAAGCATGGTTCAGAAATTTAAACTCTGATCATACTCCCTGCCCTCTGGCGCTCCACGCCAGAGGGCTTTTCCCTTAAATTCCATGGAACCAATGCCCTCCGGTCTTGTCTCTAAAGTCCAAGAGCCTTGATTGGAGATAAGGAAGTGCAATACAAAGCCCTGCCCCACCTGACGTTACTTACCTCAATGCTGTTATGCGCATTTTCAGCATCCGCAGAGATACTGGAGATCAAAGTCACGAATCCAGACGGTTCCCCTGTTGATACGCTAGTTGTGTTTGCTCAACCACTTGATTTTGATCCACCCGCACAGGTCACAAAAAAAGTGGAGATTGCTCAGCAGGAATGGGCGTTCAACCCCTATATGACAGTGGTACAACTGCAGGATGAAATCGCATTTACCAACAAAGACGATTTTACCCACCACATTTATTCTGTCTCTGGAAATAACCGTTTTTCATTCAAATTAAAAGCCAAAGATTCCCATAATTTGCAGCCTAAACTGGCTGATAATAAGGTCGCACAAATAGCAATGGGCTGTAATATACATGACTGGATGAGCGGCTATATTCTGGTTGTAGATACGCCCTATTTCGGCAAATCAGATGACCTAGGGATTACGCGTCTGGAGCTTGAGCAACCCGGACGCTATGAAGTCAGTTTATGGCACCCTCAACTTGAAGCAAAAGATCATCTGTTAAGACAGGTTATTGATGTCCATAACAACCTAACACTTGCGTGGAGCCTGCCGACACAATTAGAAGTCAAACTACCCGAAGTCAACGAAGAGGAGTTTGAGTTTCTTGAAAAATACTAGTCAAGGATTGATCTGGAATGGGTAGTTTGAAAACCAAAGTTTTCATCTTTTTTGTTTCCCTGCTGCTATTGGTGCAGGCAGTATCCCTGTGGGTTATTTTCCAGGCAAATAGCAGACAGGAGCAGCAACAGATCGACTTACGTCTGGAATCGGCAATCTCGGCGTTTCAAAATCAGTACGAACAAAGACGTTACTATCTTCAGGCTTTTGCCGAAACCGCAGCAAAGGATTTTGGCCTCAAGGAAGTATTTGATGCCGACCTACGCAGTTTTCTTGTTGCTCTCAACAACCACCGAAAACGTATCGATGCCGACCTCGCCATTTCGGTAAACAGGGAAAACCTGATCACCGGCCAGTTGTTGCGACGCGATAACAGCAACAAAGTAAAAGTCGGCCCACAGCAGGGTCAGTTTTTTTCATCCCGAGAATGGTTTCAGAACGAACAACCTATTTCCGAGCTTTATGCTTTGGACAATAAAGTTTATCAGCTGAGTTTTTCACCATTAAAGATCGGTCAGGAAGTGATCGGCTGGATTGGATATGGTTATGAAATAAACTCCCAACTGGCACAAAACTTCGCCGACAGTACCGGACTGAGTATCGAGTTCCTATTAAAAACCGGCAGCAATAACTGGTCTACCCTGGCGTCCGCATACCCCAGCATGATGGAGAGCAACACCCAAAAGGCCGAGTTACTTGGTATCAAATTGCTGGATGATCACACTCAGGATTCTTATATTCATACCCATACTGTCATTGAGCAAACTGATGACCGTGAACTCATGGCTGTTATCTATGGCTCACGCTCAAATCTACTCGAAGCCCTGCGTAAAAACCTCTGGGAGCTGTTGGTACTGGAAGGTGTGACGATTCTTGTTTCATTACTGGCTGCATATATTGTGGCAGGAGATATCAGTCGCCCGGTGAAGAAGCTGGTTAAACAGGCACAATTTATCGCCAAGGGTAATTACGGCACTTCTGTAGAAGTGAGTGAAAAGAATGAGCTTGGTCAGCTCGCAGATGAATTTAACCAGATGCAAAAAGCCGTGCTGGATCGGGAACAGAAAATCAGCCACCAGCTCTACTACAACACACTGACAAACCTACCCAACAGAAACTCGTTGATTGAACGGTTGGAAGCGCTTTTTTCTGATCCTGCGCAGCAGTTTACACTTCTGCATCTGGATATTCGGCGAACCAAAACGGTAAACGACACTCTGGGTTATGATGCCGGAGACCTTATGATTACTGAGGTAGGGGAAAGGCTGTCTGTACTAAATGATGAGCCAGCTACCTTCCACCTTGGTGCTGATGAGTTTGCAGTTCTGTTGATGAGTATCGATCTTAGTGAGATAGACCTCTGGCAGAAAAAAATAGAAGCCGCTATGGATGCGCCATTATGTGGTGAAGAGACATTATTACATCTGCAACTGCATATCGGGTTTGCCCGGGCGCCAGAAGATGGCTTGGACGCGCATCAGTTGTTACAAAAATCGGATACCGCATTAAGTCATGGTAAGAGGGAGATGAAGCCCTTCCAGCCATACCTTCCTGAAATGGATGCCGATGCCAACCAACGCCTGAGTCTGGTAAATGACTTAAAAGTGGCTCTGGAAAGTAGCGACCAACTGGTGCTGTTCTACCAACCTAAAATGCAGATCAGTAGTGGCCAAATAGAACACCTGGAAGCTCTAATCAGATGGCAACATCCTGAGCAGGGCCTGGTACCTCCTGATGCCTTCATTAGTATTGCTGAACAGACCGGTCAGATAGATGCACTTACCCTTTGGGTGGTTAGGGAAGCAGCCAGTCAATATGTCCAGTGGCAGGAACAAGGGTTAAGTCTGTCTATCGCTGTAAATATTTCTGCGGAAAATCTGAAGAATCCACATTTTGCTGAAGAACTGAAACAGATCTGGGATCTATACAGCTTACCCAATGATGCACTCTCTCTGGAAATTACCGAAAGCGCTGTCGTCGCAGACCCCGCCGGAGCGATCCAGATGCTGTGCGAGCTTCGTGAACAGGGCATTAAACTCTCAATAGATGATTATGGAACCGGTTACTCTTCACTGGCTCAATTGAAACAGATGCCCGTTTCAGAACTGAAGATTGACCGTTCCTTTGTGGATAAAGTGGATTGTGATCCTGATGATCAGATCATCGTCCGCTCCACCATACGCATGGCCCATGATATGGGTTTAAGTGTGGTTGCTGAAGGTATCGAAGACCAAAGAACACTGAACTGGCTGCTACAAAATGGCTGCGATTTAGCTCAGGGCTATTTTATCAGCCGGCCGTTACCCGCAGAAGAACTAGCCCTCTGGTTGAAAACAGAATTCCCAGCGTTTCCGGACACACATGCATAACAACTGGATATTACTGACCTCCATCCTGGCCAGCCCGGCACTCGCGCTGGAAGGCAGTGTTAAGGGCATTGCAGACCTGCGACTCAGTCATACAGATGGTTTGCAAAGTTACGTCAGCGGAGGTCAGGGGAAATTACAGCACTCTTCCGGTGCCGACCTTTCAGTGGGCCAACTGGGGTTAGCTGGCGCCCTTGATCTCTCAGATGAGCTCAGCTTACATGGTGTATTGAACGGCTTTTCAGATTCCGAAAAAGATCGTATAGGCGTCACCGAGATCTACCTCCGTTACCGAACACTGCCAGGCCCGTCCGGATTCCGGAATGGCCTGCGTACCGGTGTTTTTTACCCCGCCATATCAATGGAAAACCACGCTACTGCCTGGTCTACTGCGAACACACTTACACCCTCCACCATGAACAGTTGGATCGGTGAAGAACTCAGAGCAACCGGGATTGAATATACAGCCGAGTGGTTAGGTAAATTCCGCGACAAGGAATATGACGTAAAGCTCAATGGCACTCTGTTCTATAACAATGATACTGCGGGAGCACTGATCTCCTGGCATGGCTGGACACAAAGCAGCCGACAAACTGTTTTGGGGGAACGCTTACCTTTACCATCGACTCCCGCTCTGAACACAGTGCTTTTGACTCAGTCACGCAGCTCCGATCCTTTCCATGAGGAAGATGACAAACCGGGATACATGACTAGTATCGAATGGAATCTACACAAAAAAGGTAAGTTTCAGCTGGGGTATTTTGATAGCAACACCTCTCCCTATACCGAAACCAATGGGCAATACGGCTGGGATACTAAGTTCCTGTTTGGCGGCTTTCAATGGAAGCTCAGTCCTCAGTGGAGCCTACAGGGACAGGTTATGCAGGGCGATACCCTAATGCAATCCCCAGACAGAATCGATGTAGTAATTAATGACTATCGCAGCGCGTACCTGTCTCTGGGCTGGAAACAAGGCCCACACCGTGTAAATACGCGTCTTGAAGAGTTTTCTGTCACTGACAATGACAACACCGCAGGGGACAATAACGATGAATACGGTAAAGCAGTTACCCTGTCGTACCGATACCGCCTGAACAGACAATTGTTTATGCTGGGAGAGTATAGCTGGATAAATAGTCAACGCTTCGCCCGCTTGTATTCCGGCGATGATGAGCAACAAATTGAACACCAGACCCAACTGGCCATTCGCTATTATTTTTGATGCCAAGAAATAATTAAGCCGCAGAAAGTCTGCGGCTTAAATCCGGTGCTGAAGGGGGAGGCGCACCGTTTACAAACGGCCCGGTCACTACTCCAGGCCTCATGTTCTTTCTAGAAGTTCGCTGTAGCAGTCAGCCAAAGTTTGTCTGTATCTACGCCAGTATCACCTGCTTGATAATCAGCATACTTCAGACTCAGACCGTAGTTCTTACCGAACTGCTTAGCTACAACAAGGCCAAACTCTGAACCCAGATCAGCGGAAGTCGTTTCAGCTTCGAAGTCGTGGTAAACAGCCAGCAGTTTAACGCCCGCAACCTTAGTACCTACTGTCAGGTAAAGGTCTTCGATACCCGTACCTGGAGTGCCCAGGAATTTATCAGCCCAACCCTGGAACTTATGTTTAGTCGCCAGAGGTGTGTTGAAGCCTACGCCATTATCAGACTCGAGTACTTCGTAACCCAGTTTTGCAGTCACACCAGAAACACTTACACCACCTTCCAGAACGTAATAGTCTGGCTTGGAACCATTGTTCTGGTCCTGAGATGCATACTCTGCAGTGTAAAGCAGCTTCGCATCACCCGCTGGCTGAGAACCTGTGAAACGAACACCAAAAGTATCAATGCTATCTGCCGCTGCATCGGGTTCGATCTGGTAGTAGTAACCCGTTACAGTACCAAATGGCAGGCCAGTGTATTTAGCATTCAACAGGTGTGTCTCATGCTTAGCATCAGAAGCAAAAATGTTGTTCACTTCAGAAATGTAACCATAGAACAGTGTCGTATCTGGCAGGGATTTATTCGTCAGAGTCAAAGCATCGTAAGTCTGTTCGTTCTGACGGAAACCTACACCACCGACAAAACGCTGGTTGTCTAGCAGAATACGCTGACGACCAAACTTCACAGTCGTATCAGCCGCAGAGTAAGCCAAGTAGGCCTGGTTTACATCGGTATATTCTGAGTCAGCAATACCCGTGTAATCTTCATCGCCCAATACTGTTGTATCATCAACTTCAAATAATGCTGAGAAGCCATTCAAAGTATCAGTTTTGTATGTCAGACGGCTCTTCAACGTCAGCGCGTCATTGCTGACACCGCCAACATCCACGTCTTCAAAACGCAGGCGGAAGCTCACAGCTGTACTACCGTTCTGGAATGCTTCTGCAATTGACTCTGCCGCATATGCGGTAGGTGTAGCTGCTGCTACGGCCGCAGCCAATAGCAATTTGGAAGGAAAAGTGCTCATAGGTTACTCCTAGCTATATAAGTAATTGATATGCCAGTAGCAACCGATATGCCAAAAATGACAGAATCGTAATAAAAGCTATAAAATGTATAAATTATGCATGTTTTGCACTAAAGTCTAACACGCATGTCATTTTGCAGTGCACAAAAGCAATCTAAACGATCACCATTTGAGTGCAGCGCTCACCAAAATTAAACCGATAAAAAACAGGGAGATATAGGTAAATACCCTTACTTGAAGTCGTTTTTATCCAGCTCGTACTTCTTCATTTTGTCATACAGGGTTTTGCGTGGCAGGCCTAGACTGGTGAGGGTTTCTTTAATGGAACCACCGCAACGGGAGAGTTCTGCCTGAATCAGCATTTTTTCAAACTGATCGACCTTATCTGGCAGAGAAAGAGCCGTTGATGATTCTGTAATAGGTCGGTTTTCAAAATCAAAAGTACAGCCTTCACCCAACAACACATAACGCTCAGCAAGGTTTCTAAGCTCCCTGACATTACCTGGCCAGTCATAGGTTACGATGCTGTGCATTCGCTCTGGAGAAAGCGGTGGAACCTCTCTGCCATACTGAGCAGACGCGATCAAAGCAAAGTGCTGGAATAACAGGGCAATATCTTCACGCCGGTCTCTTAACGAAGGAATATCCAACTTCACGACGTTAAGGCGGTAATATAAATCTTCCCTGAACTCGCCTGCATCAGAGGCTTCTTTAAGGTCCACCTTAGTGGCGGCAATCACTCTGATATCAAGGGGTATTAACTCGTTCGCCCCCAATCTTTCAATCGCACGTTCTTCAAGTACCCTCAGCAGCTTTATCTGCAGAGTCATGGGCATGCTTTCTATCTCATCAAGAAACAGAGTGCCGCCACTGGCGTGTTCAAACTTACCAATCCTGCGGGACTTAGCATCGGTAAACGCGCCCTTCTCGTGACCAAAGAGTTCTGACTCAATGAGGTTTTCCGGCACCGCGCCACAGTTGATAGCAACAAAGTTTTTATCCCGACGATTACTCTGCTCATGGATGTAACGTGCCATGAGGTCTTTACCTGTCCCGGTTTCACCCAGTATCAGAATATCTGCTGGAGTATCTGCAACGCTATGCACCAGGCTTCGTACCTGAGAAATAGCCGGGGTATTCCCTATGACACGCGGCCCTGGCGCTTGCTGGGCTTCAAGCTCTTGCTTCAGCTTACGGTTTTCCATCACCAGTGAACGTTTCTCAACCGCTCGCCTGACTACATCGAGTAACAGTTCAGAAGAGAATGGTTTTTCAATAAAGTCGTAGGCACCATCACGCATTGCACCCACCGCCATGCTGATATCGCCATGGCCGGTAATGAGGATGACCGGCAGCGCCGAATCGATAGCCACAACCCGCTTCATGAGTTCCAAGCCATTTATGCCGGGAAGGTTAATATCAGTAACCAGAATTCCGGACCATCCATCCTGAATGATCTTGAGAGCTTCTTCAGCGGTTTCAAGCGCCTTAACCTCATAGTCCCCCAGTTCTAATGTCTGACTGGCCGCCAGGCGGATATGCTCTTCATCATCAACCAGAAGTATGGGGAGTTTTGTATTTACAGACATTCAAAAACCGCTCGGAAAATTATTTAGCAACATTATCAGGCGAAGGGGCGATAGGTAAACAGATGGTAAACTCAGCCCCCCCATTAGGATGATTATCCACTTTCAGTTCCCCGCCCATACTTTCGATGATCCGATGGGAGATAGACAAGCCCAATCCTAACCCCTGCCCTGCACTTTTGGTGGTATAAAAAGGCTCAAACACCCGACCAAGTTCATCGTCCTTGATACCTGGCCCGTAGTCTCGAACTTTCATAGCCAGATGGTCTTCATGTTGTTCAAGTTCTATATCAATTTTTGGTAATGGTTGATTTTCCATCGCTTGCAGAGCGTTACTGATTAAATTCACCAACACCTGCTCCAAGCGCACCGTATCACCCATGACATAGATAGTCCTTAACCCTTCAGGCCAGTTCACCTCCGCTGCAATTTTCTGCAGCCGCCCATATAAAATGGACATAGCGCCATCATGAACATTCTGCAGGCAAACCACCTCAGTTGCTCCGGATGTTTTCCGGGAGAATTCTTTTAACGGATGAATAATTTTTGCCATTCGCTCCGTTAAACCACTTATCTGGATCAGATTAGTTTTAACCGTATCCAGCTTATCCATCTCAAGAAATGATTTAGCATTGTCTGCATAGGTACGAATCGCAGTCAGAGGCTGATTCAGTTCATGGTTAATCCCTGCGGACATCTGTCCTAAAACTGCGAGTTTGGCTGTCTGGATTAATTCATTCTGAGTGTTTTTATGCTTCTCAACCTCTACCACCAGCTGCTGGTTGGCTTTGGTCAGGTCAACAGTACGTTCGATTACCCTGTGCTCGAGAAGATCTCTGGTTCGCTGCAGCTCTTCCTCATACTCCTTGCGCTGGGTGATGTCATGAATAGTGACCAGGAAACGCTGTTCGATACGAAAATCCATCTGACCGATAATCAGTTCAATAGGGAACTGGGTGCCATCCTGTTTTAATCCGCTGGCTTCTATATACAACTCATCCTGACGATTATCTTCCGCCGCAGTAATATGATGCCAGCAAATTGGGCGATGCTCTCGGGTCAGTAGCTTGCTGAAATAGGTGTTTTTACACTCCTCTTCTGAATGCTCAAATAACTTTTCCGCCATTGAGTTCATGCTCTCAATCCGCCCCTGAGCATCCAGAGTAATTAAACCCGCTTTAGTGTTATCAATAATGGCTCGGACCCGTTTCTCACTGGCTTCCAGAGCCTCATTTTCCATGCGTTTGAAGCGTTCACGTTCACGAGTTATGCGCTGGCGGGTAGCTAGGAATAAAACCAACAGAACCATGGCCACAAAGATAAAACCACTGGTAATAGCAGAATAAAACATCCGTTGATGCACTGGCTTGGTACTGGCCAGGATCACTACATTAAGGCCACTGCCATCCAGCTTTTTGTTCAGGAGCATAAATTCCCGGGTGCTCACCCCATCAAAGGCAGGATTATCTATACGCTTGCCATCGACCAAAGTGATCAACTGCCCCCCTTGTTTCCTCTGCTTTTGTTCAATGATATCCAGAGCGACCAGACGATGACTGCCGTAACGCACACTCTCGTTGATGCGTTTAAGATCGGATTTAGATAAAGGCCTTAGGGTTCTGAATTTCCAGTCATTTCGAGTTGAGATAAAGATGACACCGTCTTCATCTGTTACCAGAATATCCAGATCCGGGTCAGTCCAGTCGGATTCGATATCATGCAGATCGATTTTAACTACAACGACCCCAATGATATTCAGTGACTCATCCCTAACCGGGTAAGAGAAATAGTAACCGCGTTTTTTAGAGACTGTACCAAGAGCAAAGTAACGTCCAGCCTGACCTTTAATCGCATCCTGGAAATAGGGGCGGAAGCTATAGTTCTTGCCAACAAAGGATCTCTCCTCCTCCCAATTACTGGCAGCAACAGCATTGCCATTAATATCCATCACGTAAACATCCGCAGCGTTGATAGCCGCATTTACCTGTTGCAGGTATTTATTAGCACTCTGAACTGTATCAACGCTCTTGGGGCTCTTTGCCACATCAACAAGAATCGAATGAGAGGAAAGCAGACCCGGCAGATCTTTATAACGATCAAGCTTCTGCTTCAGGTTAATCACATAACGGTTAAGGTCTGCGGTGGAGCGCTGGTACAACAGATCAAACCCCTGAGTCCGGCTGACCAGAGTCATCTGAGTAACCACCAGAAAAAAAGCAAAGGCCAAGACCATGAAAAAAAATGTTCGGTACCGACGCCACCTGTTTGAACTGGAAATAGCCATAATCTCTTCTTATTTTTCAGCGTTCATAATTTTTGAATGGTTCCCGTGTTAAAAAGCATAATATCAAGTAACAATAAGCTCTATACTGAATAATAACTTTCTCACTAAGCGGAAATACCATCCTATGCTCAAACGCACAAAAATTGTCGCTACGCTTGGCCCAGCAACTGATAAACCGGGTGTATTGGAAGAGATTCTCAGAAATGGTGTAAATACTGTCCGACTGAACTTTTCTCATGGCAGCGCCAATGATCATAAAAAACGTGCAGCAGAGGTGCGTCAAACAGCCCGAAAACTCGGATTACCCGTTGCTATTCTGGGTGATCTTCAAGGCCCGAAAATTCGGATATCCCGGTTCAAAAACGACAAGATAAAGCTGGCCGTAGGTGACCGCTTCGCTTTAGATGCTGCGCTCGGTAATAACGAAGGCGACGAAACTCAAGTCGGCATTGATTATAAAGCCCTGCCTGAGGACTCATCGCCTGGGGACATTCTTTTGCTAGACGATGGCCGGGTCCAGCTTCGAGTTGAGTCAGTTGAGGGATTAAGAATTACGACGGAAGTCATTGTCGGTGGCCCTCTCTCCAACAATAAAGGTATCAATCGCCAGGGCGGCGGGCTTTCCGCTGCTGCTCTGACCGATAAAGATCGCCGGGATATTAAAACCGCTGGTGAAATCGATATGGATTTCATTGCAGTGTCCTTCCCAAGAAGTGCTGCAGATCTCAATGAAGCTCGAGAATTACTCAGTGCAGAGAACAGCCGCGCCGAGATCGTCGCCAAAATTGAACGTGCAGAGACGGTTGAATCTTCAGAAGCACTTGATGAAATCATCCTGGCCTCAGACGGGGTTATGGTTGCCCGCGGTGACCTTGGCGTGGAGATCGGTGATGCGGAACTGATTGGTGTGCAGAAGAAAATCATTCAACGCGCCCGCGAGTTAAACCGCTTTGTGATCACCGCCACTCAAATGATGGAATCCATGATTGAAAACCCAATGCCAACCCGTGCAGAGGTTTTTGATGTTGCGAACGCCATCCTTGATGGTACAGATGCGGTGATGTTATCCGCCGAAACCGCTGCGGGGGACAACCCAATAGAGGTGGTTAAGGCGATGACGGAAATCTGTCAGGGAGCGGAAAAACACCAAATTTCTCAAACTGTGCCTACAACCATCTCACAAAATCTGGATCGTTTTGATGAGACCATCGCACGCTCAGCGATGTATACCGCAAACCACCTGATTGGTGTAAAGGCCATCATCTGCCTGACTGAATCCGGTTCCACACCGCTATGGATGTCACGCATCCGTTCTGGCTTACCCATTTTTGCTTTGACCAGAAATGAGCGCACCATGCGCCGTACCGCTCTTTACCGAGGAGTCGAACCCATTTTCTTCGATGCAACTCAAATCGATAAAGAAGTACTGAATAAAGAGGTTGTTGCTGGCCTTAAAGCCCGTAAGCTTCTTCAGGAAGGGGATCTGGTTATCCTGACCCGAGGAGCATCGCTGGGGACACCGGGGGGAACAAACTCCATGCAGGTTCTGGCAGTAGATTAATTCAGGTTCAAGTCGGGGGCGCCTGCTCCCGACTTGAACTTAAATCGCACTCAATACTCAAAGTGGAAACAATATGTTTCGGGGCAGAATTTTAACTGCGCCTAATCTATAATGTGCCACCTTCGAATGAGCGACTTAAGGACGACCCATTTGTCTACCGCATTAGAGCAAAAACTAAATTGGCTGGAACAGCAAGGTCATGCACAGCTGTTAACTAAGATACAGCATGGCATTGAAAAAGAAGGGCTGCGGGTTGACCGGCAACGTAAGTTATCAACACGACCTCACCCTGAAGCTCTTGGGTCAGCGCTTACTCACGATTTCATCACAACGGATTACTCCGAAGCTCTGTTGGAATTCATCACTCCTGTTTTTGAAAGCAGTAACGAAGCCTTGGATTTTCTGTCAGACCTGCATCGCTACACTTATAAACATCTCGATGGTGAACAGATCTGGCCTGCAAGCATGCCTTGTGTGCTTCCGGATGAAAAAGATATCCCTATCGCACGTTATGGTGATTCCAATATCGGCAAGATGAAATATATCTACCGAGTAGGTCTGGAGCATCGCTATGGCAAAATTATGCAGACCATTGCGGGGATTCACTATAATTTTTCATTGCCTGAAGCCTTCTGGCCTGTTTTTCAGGACTACTGTAAATCCTCAGGGCAACTGAAAGATTTCCGTTCCGCAGCGTACTTCAGCCTGATCCGGAATTTCCGTCGTTACTCCTGGCTTTTGATGTATCTGTTTGGAGCTTCTCCAGCTTTGTGCGGCTCCTTCCTGAAAGGCGAAAGCCGTCATCTTCAAACTTTGAAAGAAGGCACCCTTTACCTGCCTTATGCAACCTCGTTGCGCATGAGTGATCTCGGCTATTCCAACAAAGCACAGGCCTCTTTAAATATCTGCTTCAACCATCTTCAGACCTATGCGAACTCGCTTAACCGTGCGATCCAGACGCCTTACCCCCCTTATGAAGAGATAGGAGTGAAGGTCGATGATGAATACCGCCAGTTAAGCAGCAATATTCTGCAGATTGAAAACGAATATTACAGTGATATACGTCCTAAACGGGTGACTCAATCAGGTGAAAAACCGGTCCATGCATTGATGTCCCGGGGAGTGGAATATATCGAGGTTCGTAATACGGATATTAATCCATTCCTGCCATTGGGTATTGATCAGGAACAGGCAGATTTTATGGACCTATTCCTGATCAGTTGCCTGCTGATGGAAGAACGTGAGATCAGTACTGAAGAGTGTGATCACATCTGCGAAAACCATGAACGTGTCGTTAATCGCGGAAGAGAACCCGGCCTGACACTCATCTGTGACGAACAGGAGAAGTCTCTTACCGAATGGGGATCAGAACTGTTAGATCAGGTTCAGCTTACAGCAACATTGCTTGATCGGGTTTCTGGTTCACAGCATTACAGCAACACTGTCGAAAAGCAACGCAATAAGCTGAAAGACTCCTCGCTGACACCTTCCGCACAAGTACTCCAACTGATGACCGATAACAACTGGGGATACGGTGAGTTTGTTATGCACCAAGCGGATCTGCATAAAGAAACACTAATGTCTCAGCCTCTGTCTGAAGAGGTTGAAAAACAGCTCAGTAAGATTACTCACGACTCTATAGCGCAACAGCTGCAGATAGAAGCGACCGACAACGTCGATTTTGATACCTTTCTGGCCGAATACTTTGCCAGCTAGTGCAGACAATAAAAAAGCAGGCTAAGCCTGCTTTTTTATTCACATACCTTTGTGCTCTACTGAACAACAAAGCTGGTGAAGAACAAGTCAGATACGAATCCTTCACCTTCTTCTTCAACCAAAATATCCTGAACTTTCTTTAACGCTTTTTTCGCCAGTTCCTGCTGTGCTTCCACTGTGCCGACAGTGTCATCTGTCTGCGCACTCAACAGAAAGACAATGTCATTGCGGATATGAGCCATATGATGGTTGACCGCATGGTGCGCATTTTCACTGGAAACCTGAATGGTCACCTCACACTTCAGGAACCGCGACTTACCAACGCCACCAAAGTTAGTGACAAAGGGTTTAAGCTCAATATAGTTCACGTAATCGTCAGCGGCCTTTTCGGCTTCATCCTCTGCCCAAACAGCTTGGATAGAAAATACCATCAGGATGACCAGAACCAGTTTCTTAAACATTGTTTCGTTGCCCTTATTCTATCAATCTGCTCAGTATACCCCGCCTCCGTGCGAAGCCAAGAGCGATATAAAAAATTATTAATCAATATACTGAGCCTGAACGAAAAAGAGGTAGAAAACTCTTTTTTTCAGTCGATCTATGTTGCACCCAGAAACTGCTTAGGAATATTATGGCACTACAACAACGATAATAAGGTTAGCACACCTCCTCAATTATCTGATGGAGGTCTGTATACGGGCCTAAGGAGCGCAAAATGTTAGAGAAATGTAAAAGCGCTAAAGAACGCTGGGGTGGCGTGAGCGAAATCATTGATGGCTGGTTAGAAGAGCGGCAGGAACTCATCAGTCAGTTTGTTCACATCCCCGAACAACATATCAACGAAGATCTGAACAACCGCGTGCAAGGATTCTGTCAGGTTTTGATGGATTATCTCTCGTCGGGTCATTTCGAAGTTTACGAACAATTGCTTAGGGAAGGCAGCGACTTTGCTGACGGCAGTCTCGAAGAAGCACAAAAGTTATTGCCTAAAATCCAGTTAAGTACCGATATTGCTCTGGACTTTAACGATGATTTCTCCAGCCTTATCAATCCAACGGTTCAGCAGATACGTGACTTTTCAGAACGCCTGTCGCAATTAGGTGAATCTCTGGAAGATCGTTTTGAACTGGAAGACCTGATGATTGCTGTCTTACATACCTCCCACAAGGATTTGGTTGAAGGATAAGGGCCAGAATATGCCAAGCGGGCTGAAAAAACTGCTGATTGCCAGCAGCATACTGGTTCTGACAGGCTGTGATAGCGGCGATGCCCCATCACTTTGGAAAGAGTACGCACTGAGCGGTGCATACTCGGCAGCCATATCGGATAAAGGAACCTACAGTTCTCTGGGTTCCTTTAATCACGGTGGCAGTCTGTGGCGTCTGGAGGGTCATGAACGGCTCTACAACTGGAACCATAACGCCAAAGGTTATTCCATTATCGTTGCAACCGCGTTCTCTCCTGACGAACGCTATGCAGCTACCGCCAATCAGCAGGATCTGGTGCTCTGGAACACAACAACAGGTCAACCTGAAGGATTCTGGAGTTCACCTGCAGAAATAATGCAGATGGATCTGTCCCCAGATGGCAACTTTGCACTGCTGGGACTTGCCGACCACACCGCTGTTTATTTTGATGTTAAAAATGGTGGCGTTAAACGTACTTTCAGACATGATGCACGGGTTCGCAGTGTCGCCCTGAGTGATGATGCCAGCCTGGCAATCACTGGCTCCGACGCGTATCAGGCCAAATTGTGGAGTGTTGAAACGGGTGAACTTCTGAGGACCGTCTCTTTCAGCAACGTGGTTGATACTGTTGCGATCTCTCCCAACAATCGTTATGCCTTCAGTGCAGGCAGTCTGGATAAAGCGATGCTCTGGGACGTAAATTCCGGAGAAGAGATCCATACCCTGAGCAATATTGCTGATTTTTTCCAAAAGCGTGTCAGCTATCTCAGCGCTCGCTTTTCACCCGATAGCACTCAACTTCTAACCGGATCAGCGGCAGGCTTAGTGCAATTATGGGACGTAAACAGCGGCTCTGAACTGCGCCAGTGGCGGGTACATAAGAGAGATCCGTACGGCCCGGTCCATGCTGGTGTATACGCCGTAGGTTTTGGTCAGGGTAAATATTATGCTCTCAGCTCCAACGGCATAATGAACGAATTAGAATAATGCTTAACCAATAAAAAAGGCCTCCATCGGAGGCCTTTTTATATGTAGGGAAGCTTATTTAGCTTCAGCTTGCGCTTCTTCCTGACCAGGATTGATCTCCAGAAGCTCAACTTCAAAAATCAGTGTTTCATTTGGACCAATCGCATTACCCATACCACCCGGGCCATAAGCCAGGTCCGAAGGAATAACTAAACGGCCTTTACCACCTTCTTTGATCAGCTGCAGACCTTCAGTCCAGCCTGGGATAACACCATTCAGAGGGAAGGAAACCGGCTCGTTACGCGAGTATGAGCTATCAAATTCAGTGCCATCAATCAGTGTGCCGCGGTAGTGTACCTTAACTGTATCCTGTGCCGTTGGCATAGAACCAGCACCCGCTTTCAACTCTTCATACTGCAGGCCACTTTCAGTGGTTTTAACGCCTGACTTCTTACCGTTTTCAGCCAGGTAGTTTTTACCTTTTTCCAGGTTATCAGAGCTCAGCTTGTCGAACTTATCCTTCTGCGCTGCCATCTGTTTCTTCTGGTAAGCTTCCATAACTTCACGCACCTGCTCTGGTGTCAGCTTAGCGTCTTTACCGTTATAGGTTGTTTGAACAGCTTCATAGAAAGCATCAAAGTCCAGATCAGGGATAGTTTTTAGCTGTTCACCGACCATCAGACCAACACTGTAGCTCACTTTCTGGTCATCGGTTTTAAGTTCAACCGCTGAGATGGTTGGAGCAACCATTGCGGCACTTAATGCAACCGCCAGAACTGTTTTTTTCATTCTAATAATCCTTGTATCTTCTTCAGAGAACTCACACCTGATGATGCGATATAACTACTAATAAGCAACTTTAGTCCGGGATAAAAACACTTAGTTCCCACCCCGTCATAAACAGTTCCCTCATTTAGCCACATAATGCTCATTTAGAACACCGATTAGCAGCGAAACATATTGGGTTATCTCTTTATCTATAGGCAAATTCTGTATTTTCAAATAGGTTTGCAGATTTTTCTTAGACAGATAGCTATTTTTACGCTCCGTTCGCGGCATTTTTTCAGCAAGAATGTAGAGAAGAGACAGCTCTACCTGCTCACAAGACAGCTCTGCCTGTCGCAATTTACGGTAACACTCAGGGAACGATTCTTTCTGTTTACGCACTTTATTGCGTAAGGCCCGCAAAGGGTGGGTAATCTCAGATTGCCACTCAGCAGCCTCGCCCTGAAATTCCGTTTCAGTGAGTTGCACCCCTTGAAGACCGCACCAACAAGAGAAGATAACCCTGTTTACACTTAGCCCATATTCATCCTGTAAGTGCAGGCAGGTTTTCTCCACTTCAGGTTTACTATAAAAATCCAGTGTAAAGTGCCAAAGTTCATTTTCCAATTGCATCGCTGTGTTAAAATCCGCCGCCATGATTCAATTTCAAAAAGTCAGCTTACAACGCGGCCACAATATATTACTAGAGCAAGCAGACCTAACTTTGCACTCCGGATGGAAAGTAGGTCTGGTGGGTTCGAACGGTGCCGGTAAATCGTCCCTGTTCAAACTATTGCTTGGAGAGCTTCACTGCGATAATGGTGATCTGGATATTCCGGGTGGCCTGCGTATGTCACATATGGCTCAGGAGGTTCCCGCTTCCGACAGAAGCGCGCTGGACTATGTACTCGATGGCGACAAACAATTACGTTTGATTGAACAACAGATTCAGCAAGCTGAAGCCTCCCATAATATGGAACGCTTAGGGGAGCTGCATGCGGAATTAGATAACCATGATGGCTACAGTGCAAAATCCCGTGCTGCGCAATTACTTGCAGGGCTGGGTTTTAGCCACACGGATATAGAAAGATCCGTTAAAGAGTTTTCCGGTGGTTGGAGAATCCGACTGAATCTGGCACAAGCACTGATGTGCCCTTCTGATCTGCTACTACTCGATGAACCCACAAACCATTTGGATCTGGATGCCACTATCTGGCTGGAACAATGGTTACGGCTCTACCCGGGTATGCTGATACTGATCTCCCATGACCGGGACTTCCTGGATAACGTCGTCAGTCACATTACCCATATCGAACGCAAACAGCTCCATCTCTACAAAGGTGGATACTCTGCATTTGAGCAACAACGTGCAGAACGCCTGGCGCAGCAACAATCTGCTTTTGAGAAGCAGCAACAACGCATTAATGAAATTGAGAGTTTTGTAAGACGCTTTAAAGCCAAAGCGACAAAAGCTAAGCAGGCTCAAAGCCGGATTAAAGAACTGGAACGGATGGAAAAAATTGCGCCCGCTCATGTGGACAGCCCATTCAGTTTCCGCTTTAACGCCTCCGATAAAATGTCCTCGCCACTACTTACCCTTTATGACGCTGATTGCGGCTATCAGGACACGACCATTCTCAAAAGTACCTCCCTGTCGCTTACCCCAGGGCAGCGCATAGGTCTGCTTGGCCCCAACGGTGCAGGGAAATCGACTCTGGTTAAAACCCTGGTGGGAGACCTTGAGCTATGTAGTGGAGACCGACATGAGAGTGAAAACCTGCGTATAGGCTATTTTGCTCAGCATCAGCTGGAAGCGCTTGATTTAAACGCGTCGCCACTGCTGCACATTAAACGCATCAGCCCAAAGGCATCGGAGCAGGAGATCCGGGATTATCTGGGTTCTTTCGGCTTTATCGGCGACCGTTCACTGGAAGCCGTGGCAAACTTTTCTGGCGGAGAAAAAGCCAGAGTCGCTCTGGCGATGATTGCCTGGCAAAAGCCAAACCTACTCTTGATGGACGAACCTACCAACCATCTGGACCTTGAAGTTAGGCACGCACTTACTCTGGCTCTGCAAACCTTTGAGGGTGTATTGATTCTGGTTTCTCACGACCGTCACCTCCTCAGAAATACCGTGGACGAATTCTATCTGGTTGCCAACGGTAAAGTGGAACAGTTCAAAGGTGATCTGGACGATTATCAGAACTGGCTACTGGAACAAAAGCGACTGGAACAGAAAGCTGAAGCGGATGCATATTCTGAAGCGAAACCTGCTGAAAAGCGCACTCTTTCAGCGGCAGAACGAAAAGAGCAAAAACGTGTAGCCGCTGAAAAACGTAACAAACTGCGACCAATCAAGAAAAAACTGGAGCAGCTGGAAACCTCGATGGAAAAGTACCAGTCGGAACTGGATGAGGTAGAGAGCGCACTTTCCTGCAGCAGCGCCTATACGGATGAAAACAAAGAAAATCTAAAAAAACTGCTGGAGCAGCAAGCCCAACTGAAGCAGAAATCTTCACAAACAGAAGATGACTGGATTGCCTGCCAGGAAGAATTAGAAGAGCTCGAATTAGAACTGGAAGATCAGTGATGATCTTCCAGGATTGATGTCAGTTCCCGTATATCTTCATCATTCTCAATCAGGACTGCCAATTTCTCTGCAGCCTTATCGCGGTCGATTCTCAAATCAACGAAGATTGATTCCGGTATCGGCTCTACCGGCCCATCACTCAAACCTTTTTCGCGTAACATGCGGTTAGCAAGATTAAGCAATTTAACCGTATGGCTGTATTCACCTTCGTAATCCGTATTGTTCTGGTAACGAATTGCGGTGGAGACCTCCTCGGGAAGATCCCAGCTCGTCATTAACCAGCTACCAATCTGTTCACGGGTAAGACCCAGTATCTGCTGCTCAATCGCATAAATCGGAAAATGCGGGTTCGCCTCAAAGTAGCGGGCCAACATATTAAAATGCGGAGGAAACAGATGCGCCAGTACCAGATAACCAAAGTTATGCAGCAGAGCGGCCAGATAGACGATACCCGGCTGCGGACGAATATCCGAAGGCATACACCGGCACAGCTGCTCTGCCAACGAAGCATTATAAACAGCCTGTAACCAGTATGGCGTACCTTCCCGCGGGCCGGTTTTTGGAACATTCAGCAGCTGACCCATTGCAGTGCCCAGCGCCATATTGATTACCAGATCAAAGCCCAGAACACGGATCACAGCGTCATCAATCGATGTCACTTTTCCCGGAGCAGCATAATATGGAGAAGCGGCCCAACTCATCACCTGAGCAGACAGGCTCGGATCAACCCTAACCACCGGTACAAGTTCCTGTACCCCGGCTTCCGGATCAGACCTTAATTCAATTATTTTTTTCACTGTTGGCGACAACGAAGGCAAGCCCAGAGTATCTTCCAGACGCTGTTTAACCCGTAATGCTGTAAAGCGTTCCACTGCCTTGGTAATTGCCTCAACATCACTACCTTCGGGTTTCATTTCTATCTCATCGATAGTGACGGCAAAGGTAGAACTTTTTCCGGAGCGGATTTTTTCTGTAGGAGCAGAAAATACCAAGCCTGAATGAGGCTCAACGATTTCTATGGTTTTATGTTCAAGCAGTTCTGGCGAATGAAAAGCCGGCATTGCCAGTAGTTTGTATCGCCCGGATTCTTGCTTCAAAGCATCCTGACCAAAAAAGCGTTTGGCATCATGACTACGAATAGGCTGCAGTTTGCGGTCAGCCTGTTTCCATAGCGCAGTCAGATTCAATAGAGAATCCACCGGGTGTAATGCAAGTACTTTTCCCTTTGCATCATGTAATAACACCAGCCGATAGCAAGGCAGATCACTATCACTTTTGGGCACACGCACACCTACAGACAATTTAGTATCTCCATTTACTAGTCTTAATCCACGCTTGAAGGTAGATTATGAATATTACTAGGGGGAACCAGGCTTTTGAGATCGAATTCGGCAATTTTACCTGATTTTTACGGGGACAAGCACCTTTTCATAGCAGTATTAGCCCTTTTGCTACCTTTGCTTCTATTGTTCAACGTTACCGCACAGGCAGTTGAAGAAGATGCAGCTCCCGAAATCACTACCGGTAGACAAATCGCCGCGCAATCCTCCTTTGAGAAATCAATCATTGTTACGGCCCACCCTCTTGCAACCCAGGCTGGATATAAAATTCTTCAACAGGGCGGAACCGCAGCCGATGCAGCTGTCGCTGTGCAAGCCATGCTGACGTTGGTAGAACCGCAATCATCCGGGATTGGTGGTGGTGCTTTTATGCTTTACTGGGATCAGCAAGCCCAGCGACTTAAAGCGTTTGATGGCCGCGAAACAGCCCCAATGGCATCAGATCATCAGTTGTTCTATAAAAACGGCGAACCGATGCGCTGGATTGATGCTCTGGTTGGTGGCCGTTCGGTTGGCACTCCCGGCGTTTTAAAGCTTTTGGAAACCGTCCACCAGCAAAAAGGGAAATTACCCTGGGGAGACCTTTTCACCGACGCGATAAATCAGTCCAACTCCGGTTTTATCGTCTCGCCACGCTTACACAAACTTATAGCCAGCGGCATTAACCCCGGCCTTAACCGATACCCTGCCTCCAGTGCCTATTTTTACACTGAAGATGGCGCGCCGTTACCGGTGGGTTATTTGAGAAAAAACCCAAAACTAGCGGAGAGCCTGAGCTTGATAGCTGATTCAGGCACCGATGTTTTCTATTCAGGAAAGCTGGGGAAAGAGATAGCTCAAGCCGTTGCAAGCACAGAAGACAACCCTGGACTGCTGTCTCTTGCTGATTTAGAAAGCTATCAAAGCATTGAGCGCGAACCTATCTGTCTACCCTACAAACGCTATAAGGTTTGTGGTTTCCCTCCACCGACCTCAGGTGGGGTGACGGTATTACAAATTCTGAAACTTCTTGAAGAACAACCGATGGATCAGCTTGATCCAACAGAGGTTGAGTTTACTCACCGATTTACACAAGCCTCAAGATTGGCGTTTGCGGATCGTAACCGTTATCTGGCAGACAGTGATTTTGTCTTTGTTCCCACTCAGGAACTACTGCAAACAGATTATCTCCGAAACCGAGCGAAACTGATCAATCCGGATCAAGACATAGGCAAAGCCAAACCCGGTGATCCGCTGCAAACAGCGAGCGCCCTGGCTGATGATGAGTCGCCAGAGTTACCCTCCACCACGCACTTTGTCATTGTGGATCAATGGGGCAACGCGGTTTCCATGACCAGCAGTATCGAAATGGCATTTGGTTCCACCCTGATGTCCGGTGGTTTTTTACTGAATAACCAGCTCACTGACTTCTCCTTTAAAGCGATTAACAATGGCCGGATTATTGCCAATCGAGTTCAACCAGGAAAGCGCCCCCGCAGTTCAATGTCACCGTTTATGGTGTTTGATGAACATGGGAAACTCTTCGCTGCTATCGGCTCACCGGGCGGCAGCCGTATTATTAATTATGTGGCTCAAAGCCTGCTATTAATGATGAACACGGATATGCGCCTGCAAGAGATCGTCAATCAGCCTCATATCAGTAACCGCAATGGACTCACCGAACTTGAAGAAGGCACCTCCGCAGCTGGACTGGCTGAAGCTCTAACCGTGAAAGGCCACCAGATTAAGATCAGAGATCTGAACAGCGGCCTGCATGGATTTCGCAGAATACCGAAAGGAGGATGGGAAGCGGGTATAGATAACCGCAGAGAAGGTCTGGCTCTGGGCGATTAAGCGCGGTTAATTCTGTTGACACTCTTCAAGCGACGAAGCTTTTTCATTACCGTTGCCAGATGAGTTCTGTCAGTGACGGTCACTTCCATATGAACATGAGCCAACTGCCCTTCATGCTCTTTAATATCGATGGCAACCACATCTGCTTTTGTGGATGAGGCAGTCGTCGCTAACTCCGCAATAATGCCTCTGTGAGATTCCACTTCAACATTTAGATTGACGCTGAATTCCTCGTCAAAATGATCGGACCACTCAAGATAGATACACTTCTCAGCGTCATCACGAAGATAACCAATGTTACGACAATCCGTCTGGTGAATCACTAAACCTTTACCGGTACTGATATGACCAATAATCTTATCGCCCGGAATCGGTAAGCAGCATTTAGCATACTGCAATACCATACCCTCAGTACCTTTGATTGAGAGCGGCTTCTGTCGACTATTTCTTTCTGAACTATCTGCTACGGTTTCTTCTGTTTCAGCGGGTCGTAATCGTCGTGCAACCACATACGCCATACGGTTACCCAGACCAATATCTTCGAGCAGATCATCCAGTGTCTCTAACTCAGCTTCATTTAACAGTTCATCGAGTTTATTGAGATCAATTTCACTCACACTGGAACCGTAATTACCAAGGAACTGATTCAGCAAGCGGCGGCCCAGCTCTACGGATTCATGGCGCTGCTGATTTTTGAGGAAATGCCGGATTGCAGAACGCGCTTTACCGGTGACCACAAAGTTGGTCCAGGCCATGTTTGGTTGAGCACTTGGTGTGGTGATGATTTCAACAGTCTGACCGTTTTCCAGCGGTTGAGACAGCGGCGCTAAGCGGCGGTTGATACGGCAGGAGACGCAAGAGTTGCCAACATCAGTGTGTACCGCATAGGCAAAATCCACCGGTGTCGCCCCACTCGGCAGCTCCATGATTTTGCCAAGCGGAGTAAATACATAAACTTCATCAGGAAACAGATCCGTTTTAACACTGTCGATAAACTCCATGGAGTTACCCGCACGCTGATGCATCTCCAACAGTCCCTGCACCCATTTACGCGCACGTTTATAGGAACCTACGGCGCTTTCATGCGCATCTGTACCATCATCATTTTTGTAATGACCATGTTCAGCTATACCCTGACTCGCGACCGCATCCATCTCTTTAGTACGAATCTGGACTTCAATGGTGATATCACGGGCACCAAACAAGTCCGTGTGCAGAGACTGGTAACCATTGGCTTTAGGGATCGCAATATAATCCTTAAAACGGCCATGCACTGGTTTATATAGATTATGAACTGTGCCCAGTGCACGGTAGCAGTCATCTACGGATTCAGTGACGATACGGAAAGCAAATACATCCATAATTTCCGAGAAGGATTTTCGTTGCGCCTTCATTTTAGAGTAGATGCTGTAGAGGTGTTTTTCCCGACCGCTAACCTGACCTTTTAAACCCTCTTGCTGGAGCCTTTTTTCAATCGTTTCCTGAATTGAACTGATTACATCTTTGCGTTGACCACGGGCCTGAACCACCGCACGGCGAATATGCTTGGAACGCATTGGGAAATGCGCCTGAAACGCCAGATCCTCTAACTCAACCTGGATATCGCGCATACCAAGACGCGCCGCAATCGGCGCATAGATATCCAACGTTTCACGTGCGATACGACGCTGTTTATGGGGAGGCATCGCTCCCAGCGTCCTCATATTGTGTAAACGGTCGGCGAGTTTAACCAGAATTACCCGGATATCCTCCGCCATCGCCAGAACCATTTTCTGGAAGTTGCTGGCCTGAGCCTCCGCTTTGGTTTCAAACTCAAGATGGGTCAGTTTAGAAACGCCATCCACTATATCCGCAACGGATTTACCGAACTGGGCCTCAATCCCGGAATAGGATATCTCAGTATCTTCGATCACATCGTGCAGCATCGCTGCCATCAGGCTTTGTGGGTCCAGACGAAGTTCCGCGAGGATATTAGCGGCAGCCAACGGATGAGTGACATAAGGCTCGCCACTTTTACGTTTTTGACCATCATGAGCCTGTTCAGCATAAAAATAGGAACGACGAACCTGCTGGATCTGTTGCGGATCCAGATAATCATTCAAACGCTGAGAAAGGGCATCAATTGTCGGCATTAACTCTCCGTACGGGCTCCGATACTACTTAGATACTTATAGTTTAGATAATGCCGCATTAAACAAGGGAGGAAAAGCGCATTTGTTACTTATTTTTGAAACAAAAACGCCCTGAAAATTCAGGGCGTTATATAGAAACTTTTTGGAGGGTCGCTAGACCAAAATGAACTTAATCTCGTTCGAATTCGTCCAGTATTGAACGGCCAGTATGGCCTTCAGCGATTTCACGCAGAGCAACAACAGTTGGCTTGTCATTTTCCCACTCTACTTTCGGCTCTTTGCCGCCAGTAGCAAGCTGACGCGCGCGTTTCGCAGCAACCATTACTAACTGAAAACGGTTATCTACATTTTCCAGGCAGTCTTCAACTGTAACTCGTGCCATTTTAACCTCAGAAATTTGATCTTTTGAAAGACCGCGCAGTTTACCGTCAACTCGGCTCTATGACAAGAGAGATGTCAGCAGCTCTCTCTGTCTTTCCTGTTGATTCTGTAGTTTTAGTCTCTGAGCGACAAAAATGCTGTGAAGTTCATTAAGCGCGGTATCAAATTGATCGTTCACAACCAGAAAATTATATTCACCATAATGGCTCATTTCGTTTACCGCTTCGGACATGCGGTGCTCAATAACGTCCTCGCTGTCCTGACCTCTATTGGTCAACCGCTCTCTTAAAGCTTCTTTGGACGGAGGAGCGATAAAAATTGAAAGGCACTGTGGCATCAGTCTGCGAATCTGCTGTGCCCCCTGCCAGTCAATCTCTAAAATCACATCCTTACCCTTATCCAGTTGGTCCTGCACCCATAGCTGGGAGGTACCGTACTTGTTGGTAAATACCTCGGCAAATTCCAGAAAGGCAGACTGCTCAATCATGTCGTTAAACTGATCCATGGAAACGAAATTATAATCCACACCATTTTCTTCCCCCGGACGTTTGTCACGGGTCGTGTGCGATACAGAAACCAATATTCCGCTGTCCCTCTCCAACATCGCTTTCACCAGGCTGGTCTTACCTGCTCCGGAAGGGGCCGAAACAACATATAAGGTTCCCTTAGTCATACTCTTCCACTCTCATATTCAGGAATATTCTAGGTGGGCTATTATAGAGCCTTAAACTCTTTATGGCGAAACCTCCTATACACATTAAAAATAGGTGTTTCTAACCATTTTGGTTTATTATCATAGTCATAACCCACAGGACTTAACGTACGGTCTCAGAAGAATGCGCTGGATTTCAGCATCTAAAAGCTTTGTTATCGCTCTACCCAAGCCTCATCAGTTCACTCTGATGGGTGCCTGTCTTCTCCTGAGTCTGGCCCTGTTGATCCCTGCCACTAACTCAACCACCAGCCATCCACTTGCATTGGATCATCTGGTAGACCCAGAACTGGCGGCGCTGGAATCTCCTACTTTCAGTTTAAAACAGTTACGTGCCCCTTGGGCATTCGACCATGTACCTGAACATGAAACCCTGCTGGTCCCCGCCACTGGCGGCGCATACCAGTACATTGTGCGTAAAGGGGATACACTCAGCAGGATCTTTGAGAACCTGCAATTGCCCCAAAAAACCATGTATCAATTGCTGGAAGCGGATGTAAACGTCCTGGCATTAGACAACCTTATGCCCGGGCATACCCTGACGTTTGAAAAAAGAGATCAGGAACTGCAGCGTTTTGAACTGCATTTCAGCCTCGCTCACAAGGTAACTTATACCCGCAAAGATACAGGCGGCTTTGAGTTTGATGAGGTGCAACTGGAAGGTGACTGGCGCGATGAACTGGTACAGGGTGAAATTATCAACACTTTCACCGGTTCCGGTAAAAAAGCGGGTTTATCGTCCTGGGAAGCACAGACCATCACTGAGATTCTGAAACAACGAGTAGACTTCAGGCGAGATATCCAGAAAGGTGATAAATTCGAAGTACTGGTATCCAGGCAGTATGTTGACGGCGAAGCCACCGGAAACAATCGCGTAGAAGCGGTGCGTATCAATAACCGCCGCCACAACTATCATGCTTACCTTTTTGAAGATAACTATTTTGACGAAAAAGGCCGCAATCTGGAAAAAGCCTTCCAACGCTACCCTTTCAACGGCAATTACCGCAAATCTTCCAACTTCAACCCACGCAGGAAACATCCGGTAACCGGTTTGATACGCCCTCATAATGGCACTGACTTTGCCATGAGAATTGGTACGCCCGTACGCTCCACTGGTGACGGCATCGTTAAGCGCGTGGTGAATCATAAATACGCAGGACTGTACGTTGAGATTCAACACGGCCAGAGCTATAAAACCCGCTATCTGCACCTAAGCAAGTCTTACGTCAGGAAAGGCCAGCGAGTTAAGCGCGGGCAGAAAGTAGCTCTATCAGGCAACTCAGGCCGCTCCACTGGTGCACATCTGCACTTTGAGTTGCACGTTAACGGTCGCCCGGTGAACCCAATGACCGCAAAAATCCCAATTGCTGTTTCACTGACTGGTAAAAAGAAAGAAGCGTTTCAGGCCCAGCTTAAAAAATACATTGCCAAAATTGAGCAGCCCACTGATAAACAACTGGCTTTGAATAAGTCACAAACCAGCGAGTCAGACAGAACGCTATAGTTTGTTAGGGACCACAGCTTTAATGTTGTGGTGAGGAGCGTTTTTCCAGCAGAGTTTCGACCTCATCCGCTTGCATCCGGGACAGCTCAGACAAAAGCTGCCTCAGCTTTGAAACCAAAGGTGCATAACCGGGCTCTTCGATAGCTGCGGATAAATTAAATCGCTTCCTGAGCAAAACTTTTTCAGTATCACTCAAACGCCAATAACCGCTGAATACGGCCAGGCCATCATCTGTACCGTGAAACTGATCGACATGGATATCCAGATTAAATACCCAGTCTGCTTCGCGACCCAATTGTCCGTTATCTACAGCATGGTTTTTCATCAACCTGTTTAAATCGCTGTGCATCACTCTTGTGATTGCTGTTTCGGGTGCTTCAGCCCAATAGTGATGGTTTGCTATGCGCAGACGGTTGTTATCAACCAGCACCGCGATTCCCTGATTCTCCAGATATTCTGCGACGGTAACCGGCTTTAATCCAATTACCGGAGCATCTGCCGGTTTTTGAAACGAATCGCTATCACTACTCAGCAGATACAACTTACTTTCAACGCCTGAATTCTGCACAGCACAAGCACTCAGGAATAATGGCAATAACGCCAATATCAGCCTCATTCTAATGGTCATGCTGCCCTCCAGGAATAATATCCGGCCCCTTATCCGCATCAAATATCAGTGCATTAGGTTTTTCATCTAAGGTTTTCAATATCGGCTGCAGACGGTCTAAAGTTTGCTGTAAAGCTTCCAGGGAACGATTCATTTCCACATACAATCGGCTATCTGGAGATACTCCCTGAGCAGCTAACCGAATCTCTTTGAGTGTGTTTTTCAATTCTGCTGGCAGGGCAACCGTATTCTCGTTTTTAGCCAGCGATTCGATTTCCCGTAAAGTCTGCTCTAACTGCACAATTGCGGTTTCACTCGATGCCACCATACTGTCCAGTTGACCGATCAGCGGTTCCACTTTAAGCTGCTCAATTTTACTCAAAACACTAATAAGTTTGTTTTCCAATTGCACAAACCCACCGGCAGCTGTTGGAATAACAGGGTAACCATCCATATGAGTCACTTGATCTTCTATCGCATCAGGGTAAATATCCAGATCCACATACAGACTACCTGTCACTAGATTTCCAGACTTAAGACTTGCCCTCATTCCACGCGTTACCCAGCTGCTGAGTTGATCATGAGCATCCTCTAGTATGCTTTCCTCGTCTTGATAACCAAACCGACCAGGTTCAAGGCGAATAACCACAGGAATACGCGGATCTGATATCACAGAAGACTCTCCAACACGGAAAGAGATATGCTCAACGGTACCCACTCGTACTCCGCGAAACTCAACCGGTGCACCAACCACCAACCCACGTACAGACTGATCAAACAGGAGCAGGTACTCATTGAAATAAGCATAGGGACGTTCTTTAACACTGCTAAAATCGGCATAGAGCCGGAACCGGTCACCATCTTCCGCCCGACTTCCCTGACGCTCCCCATCCAACACATCAAAGGTGATGCCTCCACTCAATAAGGTATCAAGGGTTCCGGTCTGCACATTCACGCCATTGGCGGAAAGGCTCAGGTTAATACCACTCATATTCCAGAAACGGCTGTCTGAACTGACCAGTTGATCATAAGGCGCCTGAATAAAGACCCCATATAGGGCATTTTTTGCCTCGGTATCAAAGCTAACCCGTTCTATTCGCCCCACTGAAAAACCTCGAAACAGAACGGCATCCCCAACACTGAGCGAATTCGCATTGTCGCTGATCAGCTCTAAACGTAAGCCAGGCTCTGTCGCTGAAGTCACTGGAGGTTCTTCCAGGCCAAGATACTGATCAGGTTGTTTGCCTTCATCACCCGGCGCCATCTCGATATAAGCACCAGAGAGTAATGTCCCAAGGCCACTCACACCCCCCGCATCAACACGAGGCCTGACTACCCAGAATTTTGTATTTTTTAATAAAAGATCTTCTGCATCCGTACCTATTCGAGCATAAACAAGAACATTGTTATCCGGATAATTCAGCTTAACGGACTCAACTTTGCCCACCTCAACATTACGCACTTTAATTTTAGTTTTACCCGCTTCAATGCCATCAGCCGTAATAAAACTGATAGCAATCAGCTGCCCACGTTGACTCCAATCGCTGTATACCATCCAGGCGCCGATACACAACGCAATAATTGGTAAAATCCAAATACTGGAAATTGAGCGTTTAGCACTTAAAACCGGCTTCGCCGGTGGCTGTTTTTCCGTCTGTGTCATTATTGGGTATCAAGTAAAATTAAAGGTTGCGACTCAACCCGCAGAGGGTTCGTTTAATCGCGCAGCATCCGTGCCCATCTCAGTTCCATTCAGATTATCCCAGATTAAGCGCGGGTCAAAACTTAAGGCGGATAACATCGTCAGAATCACTACACCTGCAAACGCATTCGCCGCTATTCCAGGCGCAATACTCACCAGCTCACCCACCTGAACCAGCGATACCAACACGGCCACAACAAATACATCAATCATGGACCAACGCCCGATTAATTCCGTCATCCTATACATCCAGGTACGCTCATTCACACGTTTCTGATGGCCCGCCTGAATACTATACGCCAACCAGAACAGCACAAGCATTTTTGCTACAGGAATCAAAACACTGGCAACAAATATCACCATAGCAATCGGGTATGAGCCATGTTGCCATAGAGTAACCACCCCACCCAAGATAGTACTGGGCTCATCTGCCCCAAGTAATCGAGTATGCATGATCGGATACAGGTTAGCTGGTATATAGAACAATGCCCCTGTGATCAAAAAAGCCCAGGTTCTCTGGATGCTGTACGGCAGTCTTGAATGGAGCGAGTTAGAACAGCGCTGGCAGACTTTTTCATTAACCTCATGAATAAGCCCGCAACAACTGCAACTTTGTAACCCTTGTTCTTTAGCGCCACCGTATTGATATTCCTGTTTCTTTCTTAGGCTTGAAGAAGCTATATCCAGAGCGTGCCATAGCTGTAATCGATCCACACATGACAAAGTGATGATCAAGCAAAGGGAGAACAACAGGTAAGCCCAAAAAGACATTCCAATCACTAAATCGGCCATACCTGCTATTTTTACCAAGCTAACCAACACACCAATTAAAAATACCTCTGCCATCGCCCAGGGATGCAAGGTAAAGAGCATACGAGCCAGGCCATAACTCCATGAATAAGCCTTACCACGAAGCAAAGGGAGCAAAATAAAGAGATGCGCAATAAGAACAAACGCAGGGATCAGCAGGATAAAGACAAACAGCAGCAAGGCCAGTAAGGGGAAACCCATCATTAAGAGGTCATACCCACTTTGTAACAGCGATACCTGCTGCTCACGCCCCTGTGATTGAAACGCCAGAAATGGATAAGGTAATGAAAGGATCAAAAAAAGCAGTGCGCTGGCCGCAAACGCGGTCGCTTTCTCAAAAGCATTTCGCGTTTGCGATGACAGCAGATGCCCACAACGGGGACAATGGGCCTTACAGCCAGAGGTCAGTGTTGATACCTCTACTGTAAGATCACAACATTCACAGGCTATTTGTTCGGAAGAAATAACAACTCCTTGCCTTGTTATGTTGGAAATTCCGTTTAAAGGTAATCAGATAAAATAGCCCGAACCTTATAGCTTGTCATTAAACCATGGAGGTACACTATTCTATATTCTGGATCTGCTCGCGCATCTGTTCGATCAGAACTTTAAGCTCAACCGCACATTGGGTGGTGTTGGCAACGATCGATTTTGATGACAGGGTGTTGGCTTCGCGGTTCAGTTCCTGCATCAGGAAATCCAGACGGCGGCCGATTGGGCCTTTCTGCTTAAGAATACGGCGGACTTCTTGTACATGTGTATCCAGACGATCCATCTCTTCATCCACATCGGCTTTCTGAGCCAGTAATGCGATTTCTTGCTCCAGACGGGTTTCGTCCAAATCAACCTTTAATTCCTCTAAACGCTGCTTAAGGTTTTCTCTTTGGTTCTGTAGGATCTGCGGCATCATGCTACGCACTTCAGTCACAATTTCGCTGATAGAATCAAGGCGCTGATTAATCAGAGCGGCTAACTCTACGCCCTCGCGACTACGTCCTTCGATCATATCGTCGAGCGCTTTTTCAAACAGTGCTCGTGCCGAGTTTTTCACCAGGTCCATATCCAGTTTCACATCTTGCAATACGCCCGGCCAACGTAAGAGTTCAAGCGGGTCCAGTGATTGGTGATCCTGCATCAAGTTTTGTAGCGATTCAGCTGCCTGAATCACTTCTTGGGCATAACCTTGATTCACCACCAGCTGTTGAACTTTCGCTTCTGGATTAAAACGCAACGTGCATTCCACCTTGCCACGGCTTAGTGCTTTACGCAGTTTTTCACGCAAGCCACCCTCTAACTCTTTAAGGTTTTCAGGCAGGCGCAGATGAGGTTCCAGATAGCGGTGATTAACTGATCTGATTTCCCAACTCAGGGATCCCCATTCATGCTCCGCTTCCTGGCGAGCAAAAGCTGTCATGCTACGTGTCATATGATCCGATCTCGATTAAAATACTCTGCAATTCAAATTGTACCAGTCTGGCTCAGTAGTATCATGCCAGACTGAAATTTTAGTTTATAAGGACAGGCATGAGCTCTTCTATCTCTGAACAGTTGGAAAACCTTGGTATCAAGAAACATCGTCCCAGCGGTCGTGAGAACGACCAGATGCGTGAGGTTAAAATTACCCGTAACTACACCAAACACGCGGAAGGTTCTGTTTTGGTAGAGTTTGGGGATACTAAGGTTCTGTGTACGGCTACGGTTGAGCGCGGCGTTCCTCGTTTCTTACGTGGTTCCGGGCAGGGCTGGGTAACGGCGGAATACGGTATGCTGCCCCGTTCTACAACTACCCGCAATGCTCGTGAAGCAGCTAAGGGCAAGCAAGGTGGTCGTACTGTTGAGATCCAGCGTCTGATCGGACGTTCTCTTCGTGCCGCTCTGAACCTGAACAAACTGGGTGAAAACACGATCACATTGGACTGCGATGTTCTTCAAGCAGATGGCGGTACTCGTACTGCTTCCATCACTGGTGCATTTGTTGCTCTTCAGGATGCGATCAACGTCCTGAAACAGGATAAACACGGCGCTCTGAAAGGTGATCCGGTTGTGCAGGCAATTGCGGCTATCTCTGTCGGTATTTATGAGGGTGAAGCGGTATTGGATTTGGATTACGCCGAAGACAGTAAAGCCGAGACAGATATGAATGTGATCATGACTGATAAAGGCGGTTTCATTGAGGTACAAGGTACAGCGGAAGGCGCACCATACAGTCAGGATGAGTTGAACGCGATGTTGGATCTGGCGCGTAAAGGCACAACTGAGTTGTTTGAACTGCAGCGTCAGGCCCTTTCTTCTTAATCCCTGGCCGATAAAACGTAAAAAGGAGCCATTTGGCTCCTTTTTTAGTTCATATGAATTTTAATCAATATCGTAATCGATGATCACAGGTGCGTGTTCACTGAACTGCACATCTCTGAAAATCTGAGCATTAGTAATCGAGCGACGCAGGTTTGAAGTGGCGATTTGATAATCCAACCGCGCACCCTCGTTCAACTTGCGGGCGCGGTTGTAACCTGGCCACCAGGTAAATTGACGTTCCGCATGGTTGATCTGACGGAACGCGTCCACAAAACCCATCTCATCGAATACTTCGGCCATCCATTCGCGTTCTTGTGGCAGAAAACCTGAAACGGATTGGTTTGCGTACCAGTTACTCAGATCCACTGTTTTATGAGCAGTGTTGGTGGTACCACAAAATATAAACTCACGGCGTTTACGAAGGGTTTTATTCAGGTGCGATAAAAAACCTTCCATGAATTCATCTTTCTCTTTCTGGGCCTCTTCACTTTTAAGACCGGATGGGAAGCAGAAAGATGAGACACTGACATGTTCAAAATCGGCCTGAATAAAGCGCCCATGCTGATCACAAAGCTCAAAGCCCAGACCGGTCATAATCGCTTTAGGGACTTCTCGGGAGTAAATTGCTACACCGCTGTAGCCGTCTTCCCAGGCATCAAAGAAGTATGGGTAGTAACCCTCTGGGTGATAACGCTCATCATCAAGCTGGTACTCTTTTGCCTTGAGATCCTGCAGGCATACGACATCCGCATCCTGTTGGACCATCCATTCAAAAAAGCCATTTTCTGTAGCCTGTTCAATACCTTGTGTATTGAAAGTAATGACGCGCATAGGTTACTTCCTAATCGAAAACATTCACTGGTTAGAGTGATTACCACTGAAACTCGATTGTATAGCGAAGTGAAGCAAAATGAAATTTTTTACTGATGATCAACAAAAGATCACTAGCAATGGTCGCAAAGCCCCGTCGCTGTTAGAATAGCCGCGTTTTTCATCCACCATTTCAGCGGAGATGCCCATGCAGGACTACCAACGTGATTTTATTGAGTTTGCCATCGAACAAAAGGTTCTCCGGTTTGGTCAGTTTACGCTGAAATCGGGCCGTACCAGCCCTTATTTCTTTAATGCTGGGTTGTTTAATTCGGGTAAAGCTCTGGCAAAGCTGGGTCGTTACTACGCTCAGGCAATTAAAGACTCTGGTGTTAACTTTGATGTTCTTCTGGGCCCTGCTTACAAAGGCATTCCGCTGGCAGCGACTACAGCCGTTGCTCTATCCGATCAGCACGATGAAGACGTGCCTTACGTCTTCAACCGTAAAGAAGCCAAAACCCACGGTGAAGGTGGCTCACTGGTCGGCGCACCGCTGGAAGGTGATGTGATGATTATTGATGATGTCATCACTGCGGGTACTGCTATCCGTGAAGTAATGGAGATTATTGATCAGGCAGGTGCAAAACCAGCAGGCGTTGTCATCGCCCTGAACCGTCAGGAAAAAGGTAAAGGTGAGCTTTCCGCGATTCAGGAAGTGGAAAGAGACTACAAAATGCCTGTAATCAGCATTGTCAGCCTTTCTGATCTGATTAAGTATCTGTCTGAGAAGGGTGATATGACTGAAGAACTGGAAGCAATTCGAAAATACCGTGAAGAGTACGGTATCTAAAACAAGTGCCTATCAGGGCAGCCCTTGTTCTGCCCTGATAACAATTTTGCGGCTAGCTCCGTCCAGTCCGTCACCGCCACATATCCCCGTGCTTTCAATCGTCCAGAAATTACCTATTGTTGAATTCACCAAACGGTAAAAAACTTCAGCACGGCACTGATTCAACCCTGCAATATTGAAGGTTGCAGTAGAAGCAGGTCCCGGCCAGTAATCAAAGACTGCAGGCACACTGCCCACCGCCGCAGAAGCGGAACAACCAGTTAAGCCGTTTTGCAGACAGGTTAATTCCAGTTCAATTCCTGTTTGTGCTGCAGTAATGGCACGCGCCCCCAAGAACTCCTGTACCGTACTGCTCTGGCTGGTCACAAAGAATCTCGACATGCCTGCAATGATTACTGCCAGAATGGTAATCACAAAAATAGCCGAGACCAGACCTAAGCCTGATTCATATGTCACGGGCTTATTGAATTTATGGTTTGAGCTTCTGCTATGGGACATTACGCACCTGGACCTCAAACTGAATTCTAATATCTTCCTGGGTAGTATCCGAAACCGAGAGAATCTGATCCTGCACAAACATATCGAACAATACGATGGCATTTCGCTGCAAGGTTGCCTCCGCATATCTAAAGGGTTGACTGCCTGCTGGCGATACCACATCCGAGGCCAGTAAAGCCTTGTTCGGCTCTGAAAGTGTATTCAAAGTTGCCGCAGATGGCTGCGTAACTGAAAACGTGTAACTGCTGCCGTTCTCACCCTGAAAACGATACAGATCGGTACCTACAAGGCAAAAACTTACGGGTTCATCAATGATGAAATAGCGGTTTGAGGGCGAATCCGTAGGGAATGTATGAGATGTACCTCCAAGGAAGGAGATATTCACCGCCCCAGAAGCCTGGACCAAAGTCAGAGCTGAAGCCAGCACAGGAGATATGATCGAATTGCTGTCCAGTTTATATATCGGATTACCTTTGTGCGCCTCATCGGAAACATTGCTGTCGATTGGGTATACCGCAACCCGACCAGTGACAAATTCAGGCTCTACCGCATAAGCTACAGAATCAAAGCTTGTTGCCGCACTTGCAGTGGGGAGCGATAAATAACGCGAAGCTGCTACCGCAGGGATAAATTCCAAACAGCTGCCACTGCCATCTACCCGTATGCTGTTAGGTAGAGCATTACGGACCTCTCTTGCCATTCGCTCTACCGCCACCCTTGCGGAAGCTGACAACTGATCACGGCGCTTAAGATCTGCATACCCCTGCATACTTGATGAGATAAAACCCACAGTAACCAAAGAGATGATACCGAGAAGGGTAATTACAATGACCAGTTCAACAAGGGTAAAACCTTTCTGTCGCATCAGTAGCTCCCCTTGATCGCACTGAAGACAACTGCACCCTGTCCCGTGTTCGCTGGAGGCGTGACCGTAACCTGAACGCGTTTGAGCAGATCATTAGCTCCCGGCAGATAAGTACTGCCTACATAACTAACATCAACAGAGACTCTGTAGTTGTCATAGGCCTGCACCTGCCCGATCAAACCAACGAATAATCCCACCGCATTCTCATTAATACCGTGGTAATCGTCGACATCATCAAAAGATGATCTGGTTTCCCCAGTATCGCTGCCAAAGTCAGCTTCTGCTGTACAAGGAGAGCAGAGAGGGCTCCCCCCTACAGGGGTCAATTCATCAAAACGACGAGAAAGAATCTCTTCCAGATACGCCTGGCCCAAATAAGACACCTTCGACTGCCACATAACATCAGAACTGTGACGGGCAATATTGCTCCAACCCGAAATAGCCGCCACTAACGCGATAGAAATAATCACGATAGTGATCACTACTTCAACCAGGGAGAAGCCTTTCTCAGCGGCAGGTTTCATCATAACTATACCCTGTTAGAGAAAGGCAAAATTCACCGGAGCTGTCTGTGAATGTGAGGCTACTATTAACCTGATCTGCGGCATTATCCGGGTCTGGGTAATCACTGGCTTGAGCCAGATTAATATTTTCCACGACCTCCACCATATCACCCAACTGGTTATACATAATCACCAGATTATCCCCCGCACCCATAGATACAGAATTGCGGTTAGGGCCAGACGCTAATGAAACACTGTAGCCAACCGTTGCATTCGCTACGAATGCATCTGCTAACTGCGCCGGTGTCACATCACTGGCCACCGTGCCATCAGTCGTATCTGAATCTATACGCAATTGGATTTGCCATTGATCTGAGGCTGAACGCTCCAGAATCCAGTAAACGGATGCGTCATGCTGTGCCAGTGCGCTTTTCTGGGCAAGCTTTAATGAGCCAAGAATAGAAGTTCTCAGGGAGTATGCTTGGTAATCAGAAGTTCCCTGTAATCGGGGAAGCGCGACGGCTGAGAGAATTCCCAGCAGGATAATTACTACAACGATCTCAACCAGCGTGAAACCACGCTGGCGAGATATTTGGCAGCTCCTCTTTGGGAACCAAGGATTAGAGCTGCTCATAAAAACGGATGCTTAGTTAGCTGTACCGTTAACAGTCACGTCACCGTTAGTGGCATCGTAGACGATCTCACGATTCGTAGTACCATTTTGCTGACGGTATGTGAAGGTACATTCTGTGCCGCCTGCAGCAGTAGCCTGATAATCGACACCCGGAGTTGTTGTAACAGCTATTGAGGCAACAGGACGGCTACCTTGCAGAACATTATCCCATACTTCAACGCAGTCAGTTGCATCAGCAATCGTACTTCCGCCACCAGACGCAGCAACAGGATAACCTGAATCGTTTATGGAAACCGCTGCAGATCCGTCTAATTCGACATTGGCACCTGACGCTGCATTCTCAACCACTGCTTTTGCTTTAGCCAAGGCAACACCCGCAGCAAAACCTCCAGCAGCACCTTCTACCGCAGCATTATGAGCATCATCTGTTACATCAATAAAACGAGGCAATGCAACTGCTGCCAAAATACCTAACAGAGCAATTACAACTACCAGTTCGATAATCGTAAAACCGGACTGTTTCTTCATGGGACCTTCCGCCTTAAGTTTTAATTCAATTGTTTGATTTTTACAAAGTTTTCGGCCGATGTATAGTCTGTTAGAACCTTACATTCTGCCATGTAAATTTATATTCCGGGACTAAAGTCAGTGCTGTAGGTAGCCCCCTATCATCTTGGCTACTATCCAGCGTCAATTTTAGCCTATAAACCAGATACTCCTTCTGATCATAGCTGTTTTTCAGCTCACCTGAATGCCTGACCCGATAAACTAAACGTTTAGTATCCGTAACAAAACACCACTGGGACAACCCGCAGTTAGACAACCTATCGCTGGTGAGTTCCCCTTGATAATTATCAGGAGCCACATCAATTAAATCCAGTGGATTTTCACTCTCCAGTTCACTTCTGGAAACCTCGGTACCCACTGCATACCACTCAGCAACATTTAACGTAAGCTGTGCTTGTACCCGATTAAGGGTACTTACAAAATCCGTCCTTTCAACAGTTTCATTCATGGCCGAAAGATACATATAGGAGCATGCATACAGGACCATCAAAATCACTATGACCCATACAAACTCGAACATCGAGAATCCCTTTTCCCGATGTAATCTATCAGCAGCATTTTTAGCCATTGATCGTGGTGCTCAGTTCCCAGAGTGGCAGGAATACACCTAATGCCAGTACCAAAACCATGGCGCCAATAGCTACAATCAAAATCGGCTCGATTGCACTGGTCAGGTTTTTCAGGTCGTATTCTACTTCCTGTTCATAAAAACCTGCGGCTTCTTCCAGCATCTGATCTACACGACCGGTCTCTTCACCCACAGCCAGCATCTGCATCACCAATGGGCTGAACATCTGTGCCTGGTGAGCAGTTTGAGTAAAAGATTCACCCCTCTCAATACCCAGGCGCATGTCTGCAACTTTATTCCCGATATAGCGATTTCCTACCGCATTTGCCACAACCGCAAGTCCCTGTTCAATCGGAACACCTGCCTTCATAACGATACTGAAGGTACGAGAAAACCGCCCTAAAACTATTCTGTAAAGTATCGGCCCTATGACGGGGAACTTAAGTTTTCTTCGATCCCAGGTAATTCGCCCAGACTCGGTTTTAAGCCATTGCCTAAACGCAATAATTGCCAATATGACCGCTCCAACAATCACATACCACCATTCCAGCGTGAAATCGGAAAGGCCGATCAATATCTGGGTTTGAAGCGGAAGCTCTCCGCCAAAACTGGCAAAAACGGACTTAAAAGCAGGTATTACGAAAACATTAATAATTGCCAGTGCCGCAGCAATAGCAATCAAAACAAACGTTGGGTATCGAGTCGCTTGCTTAACATTTTTAATGGTTTGTCTCTCTAACTCCAAATAAGCTGCCATCTGCTTAAAGGATAGATCTAACTGACCTGTATTTTCGCCAATATGAATAATGCTGAGATAGAGTTCATTAAACACTTTGGGGTGTTTTGCCAACGCTGACGAAAGCGCATGGCCTTTTTCCAGATCCCTTGCCAGATCATTCAACGTATCTGCCAGCAACGGATTAGTAACCGTATTTGCCAATCCCCTCATGGCCCGGGTAATAGGCACTCCCGCTTTGGTCAGACTGAACATCTGACGACTGAACATAATCAGCTCATCAATCGTTATCTTCTGGAAGAATTTAATCTGAACATCCCGACTACCTTTACTTGCAAGTCCCTCTTCCCGAGCAGCTTCTTTAATACTGATCGGTGTAATACCATCTGCTGACAGTTGAGAAGCAACCATGGAAGAAGTCCCCGCCTCCAGCAGGCCTGTGACCTCTTCTCCATCTCTGTTTCGACCGCGATAACTAAAGGTAGGCATTCAGATTATTCCAATTCAAATCCACTAAATGGCTCATCTCCATCCGATACACTGTCAAGATCAGGGGCATCAAGATATTGGGATTCATCCAGCTGTTCCGTTACCCGGAAAACCTCATCCAGTGTTGTTTCCCCCTGAAGCGCCAGATCCAAAGCGCTGTATACCAGTGGTTTGTAATGAGGGTCCGTTTTCGCTGCAATATTAAACGCGCCACTGTCATCTCTCCTTAGAGCATCTGACATCGCTTCGTTCATCTCAAGCAGTTCAAAGATACCTGTCCGCCCTTTATACCCGGTATTGTTACAGTAGGTACAACCACGCCCTTTTTTCAGCTTGATATGCTCCAACCCCAATTCTTCTTGGCGGGATTCCAGCCATATCTGTTCTTGTGGCGAGGGCTGATAGTCCTGCGCGCAGTTTTGACAAATTTTACGAATCAGACGCTGTGCAAGGATGCCATTTAAAGCAGAAGCAGCCAGATAACCTTCGATACCTATATCAGTGAGTCGCATCGCACTGGAAACAGCATCATTTGTATGTAACGTAGACAATACAAAGTGACCCGTCATTGCAGCCCGAAGCGCAATCTCAGCCGTTTCCATATCTCGAATCTCACCTACTAACAGGATATCCGGGTCCTGACGCAGGGTAGCTCGCAGAACAGTGGAAAAATTGAGTCCAATATTCGGTTGCACCTGAACCTGATTGATACGAGGTAAACGGTACTCTACCGGGTCTTCAACAGTAATGATTTTTTTGTCACTGCTGTTCAATTCATTAAGCGCGCCATAGAGTGTTGTCGTTTTACCACTACCCGTAGGACCAGTTACCAGCAAAATCCCATGGGGTTCATGAATCAGCTTACGTATACGCGGTAGCATTTCTGCCGGCAAACCGACCTTATCCAAGCCAATGATTCCTGCTGACTGGTCAAGGAGTCGCATAACCACAGACTCGCCAAATTGGATAGGCAGCGTGGAAATACGAACATCAATGCTGTGGCCGGAAACACTGATATTAAAACGGCCATCCTGTGGCAATCGTTTCTCAGAGATGTTCAAAGCTGCCATCAGCTTCAAACGTAAGACCAACGCTGAAGCTATACGCTTCTCCTTCATGACATGTTCTTGCAGCACTCCATCTACACGCTGACGAACACGAAGAACACTCTCATCAGGTTCTATATGAATATCCGAAGCACCCACCTGAACAGCATCTTCAAACAGGCTCTTCAACAGTTTAACGACCGGGACATCTACTTCATCGGTTGCAGTTAGGGCAGCAAGGTCAAACGCATCATCCGCAATCTCTTCGTTAAGCTGATCTGCTAGGTCCTCTATATCACTGGTTTTACGATATAACAGGTCCATTGATTGCAGGAGCTGGCTTTCAGAAACCACTGCTAATTCGATCGGTTTTGGCAGAACTCTTTGCAATTCATCATAAGCAAAGATGTCCATCGGATCGGACATTCCCACCAGAAAAGAGGATGGTTCTTCTTTTAGCACCAGCGCTCGGAAACGTCGCGCCTGGGTTTCTGGTAGCGCTAACACATCCTGCTGATTAAATGAGTAATGCGCCAGCTCAACTAATGGGATATTCAGTTGCTGTGAGAGGAATTCAAGAAACTTCTGCTCTTCAACATAACCCATTGTTATCAGAGTTTTACCAAGCTTCTGGCGTGTCTGTTTCTGTCGGCCCAGAGCTTCCATTAACTGAGCTTCAGAAATTACACCATTCTGAACTAACAGATCACCAATTCGGATTTTCATCTTAGGTGCCGCCATGACTGCCTGTTCCTCCTAGCGCCCGGACAACGCATTAACACGCTGTTCCGCATATGTTTTCAAACTGGCAGTAATGCCTGGTATCTGTACTGCACTACGATAGGCTCTCAATGCCTCCTCATAGCGCTTATCGAGTTCTAAGGAATACGCCATGCCAACCCACCAACGTGGTGTATTATTTTTATACTCTAAGAGCGCGAAATACACTTTTGCTGATTGTTCATAATTACCTTGTTGCTGATATGCAGTAGCCAGCAGCTCATGGTATTCCGGATCTTCTTCCACTCGGGGCAAGGATTGCTGCAACAAGGACAAAGACTGCAACGTTTTGCCTTGTGATAACAGTAAACGTGACTGCAATTTTCTCAGCGTAAAATCATTTACATGAATCTGGAGACTTTCCTGAAGCAGAAGTTGCGCTTCCTGACGCATACCAGAAGAAAGTTGCAGCGTTGCTAAATATCCTCTTGAAACAGCTGACCCTTCAGAGTTTTGAGCTATTCGCTTCTCTAATACGCTGAAGGCTTCCGCCAATTGCCCCTTCTGGACAAATTTTCGAGCTTGGCTGACCGCTTCCTGATCTGAAGCTATCCGTTGAGTCTTTTTAATTGGCTGTACTGGCCGGTGAGCTGCTACAGCTGTTTTAGAACTAGCTGATACAGGTATTTTCGCAACCGGTTTTTGTGCTTTCTGCACAGTTTCCTGGACCACCTCTTTCTCAGGCGCATTGTCCTTACTCTCAGAGTTATCAACAACCTGAGGCAACACACCCAAAATCATAGTAGTCGGCGAATGCTGAACCCGGAAAGCAAACTGGCTCTCTACCCGCGTTGTTAACATCAATTCTGTTCTGGAATTATCTCTGAAAACATCAATACGGTCGATCAACGGTCCGGAAGTGTTAGGTAGATCGGCTGCAAGCTCCACACCTTCAAAGGCAATATTGACTGAATTACGATCTTGCCCCAGTAACTGGATGTCAGCTTCACCATCTAACCTGACAACCAGATCACCTCCAATTTCTGTTCCAGACCAGAGAATACTGTGAATGGTTACTTTGTTGTCGGAAACGGCCTCTTTGGTAATACCCAGTGGTTTGTCTTCGGATTTTTGCGGGGAAATTACCGGTTTTGATTCTGCTTGCTGCTGAACCTCATGTGCATCTGCAGTAGGCTCAAATTGCAGCACCTTTTCAAAAAGCAGAAGCCATACAGTTACACCAATTGCGATTAACGAAAACAAGACTAAAACCAGCTTCAAGCCGCCAAAGCTATTTTTCGGTGGCTGATAGTCTGCGGTTTGCGCCGCTTTAATTGGGGTTTCAGAACCGGATACGGAGTCTTTCTTATTTCTCTGCTCCAGATCACGCAGCATATCGTTAACCAAGCTCATCGGCTAACCCCCAAGTAGACCATAGCTGCTGTCACAGCAAGGAACATACTCAGCAAAATCGGTAACTGCCATGCGCTTTTTCCTTGCAAAGAAACACCTTCGGTATCTTCCACAGCAGAATAAACATGGCGGGCATTAACCTGGATATCCCCTTTACCATATGCCGCCATCAGTGACTTATGACTGAGAATATTAACCAGACGGGGTATGCCTCTGGAAGCTTGAGCAATTTTGTTCGCTGCATCACGCTTAAACAGTGAGACACCTTCAAAACCAGCACGCTGAACACGCTGCTCTATGTAGTGTTGAACAGCTTCATGATCTAAAGGTTTTAGTCGATAGCTGAATGTGATTCTCTGCAAAAGCTGACGTAGAGAGTTACGGCGCAAAAGCTCATCTAATTCAGGCTGTCCAAACAGTACAACCTGGAATAATTTAGCCGTTTCCGTTTCCAGATTGGTCAACAGGCGCAGAGCTTCGATCGTTTCTTCAGGCATCGCCTGCGCTTCATCAACCATCAATACAACTTTCTTATCCTGTTTTGCCAGTTCGATAAGCCGTAGATTAATGGCATTAAGCAATTCGTACTTTTTCAGTCCCGCAAGTTTCACTCCGATCTCTTGGGCAAAACTAACCCTGAGTTCACTCGGATTTAAGTGCGGATTGGGAATATACGCTGTGACATATTCACCATCTTCCAGAGCATTGAGCAATTTACGGCACAAAAGGGTTTTACCGGTACCCACTTCGCCGACTATCTTTACAAAACTATCACCACCAGAAAGAGCCACGAGAGCCAGGTTGAGGGCCTCATGATGAGTGGGCAAATTTAGGTAAAAGTGCGTATTTGGTGTCAGCGCAAAAGGCAGTTCACTTAAACCAAAATGCTCCGTATACATCAAGTCACCTTCATTACAGAGATGAAGCCGAATTCAGATTCTTAAAAGCCTTCAAACTACGCTTCAGCTCGTTCTGCAAGTTATCCTGACTCGCCAAAATTGGACGCAACATAATGACCAGTTCCGTTTTGCTACCAGCCTGACGTTTCTGTTCAAACAATTTACCCACAACTGGCACATCACCCAAACCCGGAGTTTTCGCCTCTGTATCAGTGTCTGTAGATTTCATCAGTCCACCAATAACAATGACCTGACCACTATCTGCCCGCACAATACTGTCGGATTCGCGAATAGAGCTCAGCGCGAGTGGGATGTTGTAGACATCAGAGCCAATACTGATCTGTTTCTGCTGATCCACCACTTCTGAAACACTTGGATGGATGTGCAGCACAATATCCCCATCAGCGCTGATCTGAGGTGTTACATCAAGTGCGATACCTGAAAAGAAAGGTGTTAATTCAATACTTGGAGAAGTTGTAGTGCTAGTCCCTGTGGTCGTAGTGGTTTCAACTTCGGTCACAAAGAACTCATCCGTACCCACTTTAATAACCGCTTTCTGGTTATTCACTGTAGAAACGCGTGGGCTCGATAGCACCTGAACATCGCCCTGGCTACCAAGTAATTCGATAACGGCAGCAAAATCACCCAGGCTCAAGTCGGCTTTAAAAACACCTGCGATGTTATCCGCATTACTCAGAACTTCAGAAGATTGGCTGAAAAGAGCGGTTTTCCCTTCTCCTGGTTTACCAAGTGCGGACCAGTTAACCCCCGCCTGGAAACCATTATTTAATGTTACTTCCAATATTTTCGCTTCAATCACAACCTGGCGATGCAGAATCAGTTCGGCTTGAGACAAATACTTACGAACAGTTTCAAGTTCGCTCGGCAATGCCCGAACAACCACAACACCGGTCTGTGGTGTAACTACAACCTTACGCCCTTCTCCGCTGACAATCGTATCCAAAGTGCCTTGTAGGCTTCCCCAGAAATCTGTTGAGGTTTTTGTGCTGATACGTGTTCCTATTACCTCTTCACTACTCGAATTATCACCGGAAGTGCTTACTGAACCCGCACTCACCTGAGTATCTGATGTACCACTACGCTGTATATCCAGATAATTGATATGAAATAGTTCTGTCTGCAAGGATGCCGGAAGGACCTGATATAAATTACCGCTTAATTTGTATTCATAACCGTAAACACTGTGTACAGCCTGCATTACTTCACTGACCGTTACACTTTTGAGGTCGACAGAAATATTCCCTCCCACCTGCTCATGCACAATCATGTTGTAAGAAGTACCCGAAACCAGCCCCATAAAAAAATCACGGGCCGGCAGCGATTCGGCTGTTATATCAAATCGATCCTCAGATTTGGCGTTTACATTATGCAAGTCTATCGGAGGCAATAAAGCGGGAGCAGGCGGTGGCGGGGCTACTTCTGCCTGCTTGGATTCATTGGTCTGGATAGCTTCCTCGATTGCTGCAACGCCTTCCTGCTGTGTAGTAGTCCCAGCCACTGGCTGCATACTCTGACAACCTGACAGCAGCAAAGTAGAAACTGCAAAAATGCTTAAGATTTTTTTCATATCTATCCGACCTATTTAACACTCTTTTTCTTACTAAAACCCTGACGGTTAGTAAGAGAGATAAACTGCTGCTCACCTAAAACCTCAAGGTGTACACCCTTGCGACTGATCGCAATCACCTTAGCACCCTCAACGAGATCACCTTCACGCACTCGCTGACCATTGATAACCGCTAAGTTTTGTTTTTTTCCTGTGATTAAAGAACTAACCACAAACTGCTGTGGTTGATCCGAAACATCATTGAGAACAGTTTTAAACGCAGGCTTTGTTGGATCAGCGGGCAAATTCCCGGCACTGACATTCATACAAACCAGAGATAAAGCCATTATCGGCACTATTGTTTTAAGCACCCAGCCACCCCGCTTCATAACTCAAAGTATGAATCTGTATTTTTACTCTTGCGTTAGGGTGTTCTTCCACGCTGTATTCCAGCAGATCCCAGAAGAACACTCCTTCCAACTGTTCAACTTTAAGTAAATAGTTATAAATACCCTGATAACTACCCTGCAATTCCACCTCAAAAGGGTGCAGATAGATTACTGCAGAAGGGGATTGCTGTTGCTTTTCCTCTGCGACCTGACCCGACTCAGGCTCCGCAGCGCCGAGTTGTACTGTTTCTACTGACAAACTCCGTGCGGACAAAAGCTCAGCACCTTGTTCATTTTCCAGAACCGAGCGTAATAGTGTCAGCATTTGTTGTGGGGAAACCAGATTCCTCGCCACCTGGCGAACATCTTCATTGGCTTGCTTCAGTTTATTGCGAAGCTGTTTTAATTCCTGGCGAGCAGCTACATTGGGGTCTTTAGCTTCAGTTCCCTGCAGGACGTCAAGTAAACGCTGCTGATGCAGGAGTTCTTTTTCGACCGCAGCAATCTTTTTAGGTGTACTTTGCAATGATTGTAGTGGTTGCTCGATCAACAACACATATAACAAGACAACAGGTACAGTAATAGCTGTAATTAACAGCAACCCCCTCTCTCGCTTCGAAAGCTCGTCCCATCGATCCGACCAACTCTGCCATTGCTTATTCATTTACGCTCAACTCTGCTTCAGCCTGAAATTTCACACCAGAATCTTCGGATTTTACTTCCAACGCATTAACAACCATATTGGTAAATGGGGTTGTTTTTGCAACAGCTTCCAGCATGGAAGAAACTGCAGGGCCGTCAGTTGCGCCACCCTCAATCTGAAAAGAACGCTCACTGGTATTAATGGTGAAATTATTTAACCAGCTACCCGGACGAGATGATTCTGATAAGGCAGCTAGATAAGAAGAGAAACTAAACGTTTGTTCCGGATCGATTTGATCCAACAAACTCATCAAGTCATTGCGCGAATCGATCTGTTCTTTAACACGCTCTATCTCTGTTTTAAGATCCGGGCTGATAGACTGGCTGGAATATTTTTGCTGCAGAAGCTGCACCTGAGCTTCCACATTACGTTTTTCCGTTTCCAGGTTTGCAAGCTCTGCCTTACTATTTCCATCCAATAGTTTAAGGCTCATACCTGCAATAAAAACCAGACCTATAACAGCAAAAACGATAATAGCGCTGCCGCTTAAACTACTTTTATCAAACGAAGCAGACTTCGTAGTGGCACGATACAGGTTTATACGTTGTTTCATGCCTTTGCCCCCACTTCAGACTGTGCTCTCAAAGCAGCAGCAATCGCAACAGTGGTTTTCTTCTGGAGTTCTGCGGAAAGCTCTAAATCAGAGTCCACAAGGTTTTCCAGATTCAAAGAATGGATATCCATCGGCAGATTATAACGAAGCTCTGATATCAGAGGATCCTCTTCCATCAGCATTGGAAAAACAATCAAGCGGACACATGGAGGCTTGCCGATCTGGCTCTCGTAATAATCCATGGACCTTTGCATCTCCAATACCGCTGCACTGGCCGATTCCGGACTGGAATAGAGGTTATATTGAAGCTGCCTGGTAAAATAAAGTGCTGAATCAGACATGAGGTTTATTGAACTATTCTTACTGTCTACAAAGAATACTGCTAATCCAGCTTCTTCATCAGCCAGATCTTCAGACAAATTCAATAACGCAAATTCGGGAACATCTACAATAACCGGGCAAAGACCAATTTCCTGACACCACCCGATATATGCCTCAACTTTTTCTTTCTGCGCCACAACAACATAAATCATCTGTGAGCGATTACGATAAGCATCCTCGGGCAGATCAATATAATCAATTATCGTTTGCTCAATATCAAAGCTAACCATATCTTTTACGCGCCAGCGTAAAGCATCGATTAACTCAGCATCCGGAACCGAAGGTTTTTCAACCAATAGAATCTGATAGCTATCATGGGGAAGGACTATAGCGGCTTCCGTACCATCAAGGGCTCTGGAATTGACATAATTTGAAAACTTGTTGGCTTCTTTTAGAGGAGCAGATGACGGCTGGAAATCACATAAATCCAGCTTTATTTCGGACTGCTTTTTCATTGTATGAGCGAATGCTATACCCTCGGCCGTAAACACGACAGAGGTTAAGCCACCTTTTTTAGCCTTTCTCTGGAATAACGACAGCAACAGCCCAACCCCGACTATAAAATCCTATACAAATCTACCGTGCTTATACACTTGAAGCAATGCATAAATCGTCAAATTTGCAAGCTCAACTTTCTTATTAGGTTTTAATCGGCTGCATGTCGCGAGACTTTAACGAAGATCAAATAAAAATCTTTTTAAATCATTTAGTTGAAAGAACAATAAAAAACCCTAATGCACATAGTGCTTAGGGTTTTTTAGTACATTTAAAATTGAATCACGTTTACCCTACGATACACACACCGTGATCAACATAATGAATTGTGCCACTCACTCCTTTTGACAAGTCACTGAGATAATACAATGCAGCTCCACCGACCTCTTCGATGGTAGGCAGCTCGTGATCGACCGCTTTGGATTTATTGTATTCAAGCATGGTTTCAAAGTCTTTGATACCGCCTGCGGCACGGGTTGGAATTGTGCCTGGCGAGATGGAATTCACTCTTATGTGGTTTGGCCCAAGATCTCGCGCCAGGTAACGTGTCGCAGCCTCAAGAGCCGCCTTAGCACAGCCCATGACGTTATAGTCACCCGTAGCCATCGCGCTACCAAGATATGAGAAATTAATCATCGCCCCCCCATCAACCATCAGCTCACGAGCATAACGTCCCATCCGAATAAAGGAGTAACAAGAAACATCCATTGCTTGTAAGAAGCCGTCACGGGAACATTCAGAAATTGGAGCATGAAGATCCTCCAGAGGGCAAAAGGCCAGAGAGTGAATAATACCGTCAAGACTTCCCCAGTGTGACTTAATCTCGCCAAAGACATCTGCCATCTGCCCTGGAACAGTCACATCCAAAGGCATAATGATCTCAGCCCCTAACTCTTCAGCCAAAGGCCTTACAAATCGCTCAGCTTTATCATTCAGATAAGTTACAGCTAACTGAGCACCATGCTCTTTAAGTTTTTTAGCACAGCCATACGCAATACTTTTATCATTTGCGATGCCTACAACTAGAATTTTTTTGCCCAGCATCAAATCTTCAGACATATTGCCACCCTAAGCATAAACAGAATTATATGGAGCTTATTTTACGCACTCGCACAAAACAACAGTATTACACATCAGGGAAATCGGTCGGTCTTTTGACTTAGGTCGTATTTAATTAGCTTTATAGCGGTAAATAGGTTTAAAAGATTCAGAGGGTACCGAAAGATGTGTCTGTTTACGGCGTCATTCTCTCCACTTAGTAAGTAGCGAACGACAATAATGAGAAGCTTTACTGCCGCACCTTCGGTGCAGAGTAGGATTTCTGATTTTCAGA
>JBOEHA010000019.1:0-175414 GCA_050633685.1 Neptuniibacter sp.
CCGGTGTCATTAGACCATTACACCACTTAGGTATAGGTGACACAGGGTTAGAAACTATCTTTCCTTTTTTTACCGAAAAAAGAAGTTTGATATTTGGCCCACTTTCCCCTAACGGCTCTGAATTATCATAAACTTGGACTGCTTCGCATCTTGGAATTAAATTTTCCATATTCTTTATAGATCCAACCCAGCGCTCACGTATCTTTTGCTCCGGTATGTCATGACCGCCTTTTGAAACCCTTGCTGCGACACGTTCTATATGAAGTTCAGGTGAATTCAACCCGCAAAAAAATATTCTTACTCCTACGCCCTCATCAATCGCTTTATGTAGAAGTCCTGCTATCGAATTTCCACCGAGAGTAGTTTCGAAAATATAATCTTTGTTTCCGGATATGGCTCTTTCAAGTTGCTGTCGTCCGATATTCCAAGCTTGTCCATTAGCCTCATCGGTCGATATTGACGAATCTCTTAACATCAGTTGGCGTGAACATTCATCTGGATTGAAATATTCACCTCCTTTATTTCGTATTTGCGCTCCAGCTATTGAACTTTTCCCTGCACCGTTAACTCCTGCAAGCACAGTTATCATTGTACTTCTGTTCTCCCTGGCTCGAAGCTTGCGTTTAACTCACTAGCATCACAACAAAACAAATCATCAGCCGCTTTACGAGAAGCATCAGATGTCATAGAACGGTATTGCATTTCAAGTTCTGCCCCCCTAATAGCACCATCTATATCTCGATCGTATAGCATTTTTGCTATTGATCTTTTTCCATAATGCTCAGAGGTCAAAATCCTTGCGGCTTCTTCTCCATTAAAATCAAGTATCTCCAAGATAGTATCCAATCCATCTATAGTTTTCTTTCCATTGAACTGCCAAGCAGGATGTATGTTCTTTTTTGCACCTTTTGGCCTATATGCTATTAGCGCATTTGTTCTTGTTAGTTTTTGTAAAGTAGATCGACTCATACCAGTCAAGTTAATTACTTCATCGGTTGTTAATTCACTATCGAAATCATTACATGACTCTTTTTCTTTGTTATTACCAATAAACTCATCAAGCTTCGCCCTAAAAGCTTTATTATCGCGCTTAATGCCATTAAAGGTTTCATTCATTATGTATATGACAAAAGCATCGTCAGATGCCTTCTCTTTCTCTAGCTCTGCCACTTTAAAAAAAATGCTATCAGATTGATCCTCAGGCAAAGTGCTCAGTAGGCTGTAGAAATGTCTACATAGTGCTTTCATGATGTATTCATCATGATCATCTTTGACGGGGTTCTTAAGCTCCGGAATCACACTAGATATGGCAATGCCTTGTTTTGACGCACTCAAAGTCATGTTTTCATCCATTAAAAGAAGATAGTTTATCTTAGCACATTATTACATATCGGCAAGCATACTTGTTCTTTAGTGTTTTTTCGGAACAAATATAATAGAAAGTAGACATAAAAACACAGATAGTATAGTCTAATTAGTATCAAGGCTGGATATTCACACATTAAACTTTTAAATGTGCATATCTTAATTAAAGGTGCTTAAGATGAAGCGCAACTATAAGTATGGCAAGGATACATATATACATTGGCGCCAGATGTGCGATGCTGCTGTAGAGTTATCACATTACTGGAGAGAGCTTAAAGATCTCCCCGAGGAACGTTTTGTTGATGAGTTATCTAATCTCAGCGGCTTAGATCTTGTAGCAAAAGATGAAAAAGTTTCTGGTACCAGCTTTTTACTTCAAGGTGATGTTGTGCTAACACCTTTCACTAGAGATGTACATGTCGGCTGTACCAAGCAAATATGTAATAAGGCAGATTTCACCCAACTTAAAGAATCAAATTCGATTCTCACTCTGTACGATGATATATCTCCACTTCACACCTTACTTAGAGCTGTAAGGCAAGTATGCGAGGGTAGAACTATCCTTCTGTATAGAAGTGTCAGCAAGAATAACCATTGTCTCTGGCATCGCTTTGTTACCATGATATTTGCTATAGCAAATACAATTATTAATCACTTTGACAAAAGCTTACTTGGCCCTTGGGTAAAGAATGGAGTTGATGTTCAGGCATACAAACCAACAGCACTTGCACAGGAAAATGCACGCCTATCCATTATGCCTCCTGTCGATAAATATCATGAGCTAACTGATATCTTAGTTAGTGGTTGCCGAGGAGTGTGTGACTATGCAGAGCGCGAGCAGATCATTCTTAATGTACTTATGAAATGTTTGACAGAGTTCTCCACTGACAGAAGAAAATGCACTGTTAAATCAAACATTACGGATGTCAGTATTTCCCAATCTTCAGGCCTACCTCTCGTTAAGAATGTCATACCTATTGATCATAACGGTGTTGGCGTCACTACTAATGGCAGTATTAATCCTCAGCTTCCAAAAGCTATTGAGGACGCTCTTTATGGCTCAATTGAAGAGATGCTGCATAATGGAAGTGCTAATATTCCCTCCATGGAGTCTAATACTTCTATGACAAACATCAGACTCCTTTCAAAGAACTCTTTTACAGGTAAGCTTCTTTTAAGAACCGGTGTTACAAAGCTTAAATTGTCTTAGAACACGTTCTCTCCCGTACTTGCTGCCTATCGTCAAATCCACCTAGATAAATAAAGTTGCTGGAAATGGTGTAAGGTGAAGTCCGAACCACTTAAATCGGGGTAAAACCAGTGACCCGATTGGGTTGCAAGGTGGGTTGAATACTTATGCTTATGTTGGGGGGAATCCGTTACGTTATAGTGATCCATTAGGATTGGATTTCGGTTTGGGAGTGGATTCATCTCAAGCAGGAGGAAACGGCCATACCAGTTTGTATTTCCAAGGCCCTAATGGTAGTTGGTATAAATATGACCAAGGTGCAGCAGGAGAACCTTCGTCTGGTGGTAATATGGGGTACTTACTATCCGATTTGCCGGGTGGGGTAGGAATTCAACCTATTGGCGCACCGCCTGCTGGGACAATAATTTATCCAACTGATTCTGCTACTGATGCTCAGATTAGTTCATGTGCTGTTAACTCGCAGAAACAGCATAATAATGGTGATATTGACTACAACTTGTTATCAAATAACTGTACAGATGCAGCTGTAGATGTACTCTCATGTGCAAACATAGAAGTTCATAACCCAATTTTCACACCTAAGCCAAATTCTTGGTTTGATGAACTGAAAAACAATCGGCCTAAGATTTGTCGTAGTACTAGTAAGGGGACGGTATGCAGTATTCTTTGATTACAAACTTCTCAAATATCATACGAGGCATCTTGATTTGTACTGTTGGTATTACTGTACTTGGTTGTAGCTCTGAAGAAGAGCTGCTGATAGATATTAAAGAACCGGTTATTCTTCAGTGCGGCGATGGGACAGATTTAAAAATTGATGCTCAATCCGCGCACTATATAGAAATGCAAAATTGGTTCAAATCTAATAAGGATGGTTGGAGCAAATCTCCTGCTTCTTATGTGCCGAAAATACTAGTTAAAGGCAAGGCGTTTACGGCTATATTTTTAGATGAAATCGTTGTTGTTAATATCGATTCCAAGCAGTATGTAAGAAAGATAGATAATAAAATATCTATCTATGGATTGTGTGATAAATAGGGATGCTTGATAGTTTAAGGCCTGCATTTGCAGGCCTTTTTCTTGCCCAAAAAATTGTCATTTTCACCAGCAGCGTTTGCACACTTTTCCGGTTTCAGTTGTCACCGTTGACCAGTAGGGTTTGCATTTGGGGCCAGCGCCTACATACAGTATGATTAAAAGTATGGGGCAGATATGGGACGTAATGTTTCGTATTCAGGGGATAAGTATTGTCCCTTTCTAGTTTTTCTCAAATCATAACATTTCGAGATGGAATCGTGTCAGTGGGTGAATTAGCGTCATTTTTAATGTTACGATGAAAATTGCGGATTAGGGTTCGAATCCCTCCCTGACCGCCATTAATTTATACATTGAAGCCTCGCTAAGCAGCGGGGCTTTTTTGTGCACGAAATTAATTAGGGATGAGAACCCGAGAAGAGGGTTTGAGCCGAGCGCAGCGAGACAATGTAGTAGCCTGCGACCACGGCCCGGGAACTTCACTTTAGCTCTTTCAGAGCGGCAATCACTTTTCTGCGCTGAGCAGTGACAATGTCGAGGTATTTTTTCAGGCTTTTTAATTTCTCTTCATCATGTTCAGCTGATATTTTCTCTTTTAGCCGTTTCTTTTTCTTTTTCAGCTTCTGCTGGATATCTTTAAGACATTTCTTACGTTCACTCGTTTTCAGTTTCTCATCGTCTAGATATTTTTGGGTAATCTCTAACAGCTTAAACAGTTTCACTACACACCCCCTAACCAGTTGATGCTGGTCTGATTTATTATTTGTTATCGTCTAGAATTTCGGCAACTTCATCTTCGGTAAGCGCTACGCTGCGAACTGCTTCGTTCATATCCAAATCTCCGCTTGCGAACAGAGATTCACCCATTTGGATTAGGTTTTTGGCAACATCATAAGCATAGTTGCTGTCATTCATCATCGAGGTCGCCATTACTGCAGTGATTTTGTTGTCGCGAATCAGCGCTTCCATATCACCGTTTGCAGTCGTGTCATTTGCCTTCATATCAAGCTTAAGGCTATCCAGAGAAAGGACATTTAAAGAATCTCCGTCATCATTGCGAATGTTCTCCAGTTCACGCATCAGGTTACCGAGTTGAATACGGAACTTGTTGTATTCTGCGCGGATATACCCGTTATCGGAGAGGATGTAATGTGACAGGTTCTTGTTCATGTGCTTTGTATCTTTAATTGCTTCTACAATGTCTCGTCCTGCGGCGCGCAATCTGAACAACTCGTCACTTTGTTCCGGAGTCATATTTGATTGGGCTCCACTGATAAATTTAACAATATCGCTGTATAAGCCTTTGATACTTTTTTCATACTCATCGTCAAAATCGACCGGGATCACTTTGCGGTCTTGTTTGACGACATCTTCCAGGTCTTTATCCGACAAAATATCATATCGATGTAAACTCAGACCGTGAGCTATTATAGAGAAGGCGTTGTCGTACAATCTCAAAGTTTCTTTGCGAACCGCTTCTATTGCTGTGTCAGGTAACTCTTCAACCGCTTCATTGAGATACATAGGTTTCTCTCTGGGATGCTCTTTTTCAGGCATAGCTTTGGTCAAAGAACTCGCCAGCTGGTTGATGAAAGGCATCATCGCAATAATACCGATAGCATTGAAAATGGTGTGGAATACCGCCAGCTTCAAGGTGTAGTCATCTGCGGCAATGCCGACCATGGTACTGAGCCTGTCAACCATATCGGCGATCTGGTAGATAAACACAATGGCAATAATTGCGGTGACCATATTAAAGACCAGGTGGGCGGCAGCCAGGCGTTTACCCTGCACATTGGCACTCATCGAGCCGATAATGGCTGTGATGGTGGTACCAATATTAGCCCCAATCGCCAGAGCTAAAGCGTTCTCATAAGTGATCTGTTGCGCCGCCAAAGCGGTAATTATGATTACCAAGGTCGCATGACTGGACTGCATAATCACGGTAGCGGCCACACCTATCAGAGTGAACAACATAATTCCTCTGTAGCCCGAAACCGCAAATGCAGTCAGATCAATGGTATCGCGGAAGGCCTCAAAACCTTCTTTCATATGGTGGATACCAAGGAACAGGAATCCAAGACCGGCAAGAATATAACCGATTCCGTTCATGGTTCTCGATTTCTGGAAAATCAGAATAATACCGAACACCAGCATCGGCATCGCATACGCGGAAATCTTTACCTTCATTCCCAAACCGGCAATCAACCAGGCTCCGGTTGTGGTGCCAAGGTTGGCACCAAAAATAATTCCGATACCGGCAGCTAGACCAATCAGGCCAGCGCTCAGGAAAGAGATAGTGATCACTGAAACCAGTGAGCTGGATTGCATTATAGAGGTACTGACAACACCAAAGGTCAGTGACTTCCAAGAACCATCTGTAGTTTTCCGCAGTATTCGCTCTAGCATACCGCCAGTAAAGGATTTGAAACCTTCTTCAAGGGCAAGCATCCCGAAAAGAAAGATAGCAACACCGGCAGCAATTTCCTTGAAGTTCGGACTGATCCAAAAACCCCAAGCCAAAACTGCCAACATAGTGAACAAAATTATCTTTTTGAACATTGAATGAATGTTACCGCCTTAGATTCCAAAAAAGACAACTAACCCGAATAAACGGGTTAACCTGCGAAATTCAACATGTTGATAAACATGAATATTCAGCCTTCTAGCATCATTCCTCGTATAGTGAAAAAGAGAATTGCTGCCATGATGCCAGCTGCAGGGACAGTGATGATCCACGCTGCAGCAATTTTCAGTAATGCTGAACGCTTGACCAATTCTGTCCGGTAGATTTTTTTCAGACTTTTGCGCTCTTTTTTGTTCAGTTCAGCAGAAGCTCTATGCTCTTTAAGCTGTTTCAGCATACTTTCTTTCTCTTCAATGCTTGCTTTCTCGAACTCTTCGATGAACTGATGGATTTGATCTTCATCCTCTTCAGGGTGGTGAGCGTGAATCTCTGCAATTTTTTTCGAATAGTTGGTTTTCAGGTATTCACGCAGGAAACCAACACCGAAAACTCCACCAACAGCAATATGAGTTGAAGACACAGGTAAGCCGAGCTGAGACGCTATGATTACGGTAATAGCTGCTGCCATTGCAATAGAGAAGGCCCGCATCTGATTGAGTTCAGTGATTTCAGAGCCAACGGTTTTAATCAGTTTTGGACCATATAGAGCCAAACCAAGAGCGATACCAAGGGCGCCAATCATCATCACCCATATTGGGATGCTCGCCTTGGTCGAAACTTCGCCGCTCATCACAGAGTCATTTATTGCTGCAAGAGGACCAACTGCATTGGCAACGTCATTGGCTCCGTGAGCAAAACTCAATAATGCGGCAGCGAAGATCAATGGAATTGTGAAAAAAGAGTTAACGGAATCCTTATTGTTTTCGAGGTTATCGGCGGCAGAACTAATCAATGGCCTTACAATGACATAGACAACAGTAGCCACCAAAGCGCCAATTAAAGCCGCCGTGGCAAAGTCAAGTTTCCAGATTTTCTTGAGACCTTTAAGGGCCAGATATGTAGAGAACGCCCAAGCCATCACCATAACCAGAATCGGCACCCATTTTTTGGCTGCGGAAATCATGTCGGTTTTATAAGTAATGTTCTTCTTGATAAGCATCAGGAAGGACGCAGCGATCACACCACCCATCACAGGAGAGATAACCCAACTGGCGGCAATCATCCCCATTTTGTCCCAATTGGCCACACCTAAACCACCTGCAGCAATACCAGCTCCTAATACTCCACCGACAATAGAATGGGTTGTAGAGACTGGCGCGCCCAATGAAGTGGCGATGTTAAGCCATATGGCTGCTGAAAGAAGTGCTGCCATCATCAGCCAGATGAATGTATCCGTATCCTGAATAACTTCAGGATTTATAATCCCTTTCTTGATAGTACTAACAACGTCACCACCCGCCAACAATGCACCTGAAGCTTCGAAAACTGCAGCAATGATAATTGCGCCGGTCAATGTTAATGCCTTAGAACCAACCGCTGGTCCCACATTGTTTGCCACATCGTTTGCACCGATGTTCATCGCCATATAACCACCAATCATGGCAGCGGCAACAAGCATTATTCCGTTCGAAACGTTACCCACTGTTGAGTAACTGTACATAATAACCCCCACAATAAAGAGGATTGCGTAGCCCAACCTGACGATTTCAGGTCTGCCGAAGAGTGTAGCCCGCTCTATTTTGTCGAGTTGGTTGATATCCACTTCTGTTTTACTCCTTTGGTTTACGCATTAATGGTCGAATTGTCGGTGGTCACGAAGCTTTTCTATATAAAGAAATTAAAAGGGTGAGGTTCACCTCTCAATCTAGCTTTTTGATGCAACTAAAACCATTTCACAGATCAATAAAACGGCCTATGCAGGAATAAATTTGAGGGTATTGAATTAAAGTCGACGTATGAGGGAAGTCCAGCTAAGTGTGAGAGCAATTAACTAGCGATGAGTAATCGCACGTTAACTAATGTTTGGTTGTTCGTGGCGTTTTTAAGTGGACCCTTGGCAGCCATGATTATCCAACACCAGAATTTCTTGTTTAGGTATGGTGTCTGAAACACGGCTATAAGCAGCCATTTTGAAAAATAGAGAAGGCATGAGTTTTGGAGCGAATATTGTTTCTACGCTCTGAATTATTTGAACTCGATATTGTTTTCTAAAATAGCTTCAAACTGATCTGCAGGCACTGCTTTAGAAAAGAGGAAGCCTTGCCCATAATCACAACCTGCCGCATGCAATAGGTCCCGTTGCATCTCTGTTTCTATGCCTTCAGCAATCACTTTTATACCCAGCTTATGTGCCATAACAATAATGGCTTCGCACAAGGTCATATCATCTGAGCCTTGTTTGAGATCTTTAACGAATACCTTATCAATCTTTAAGTAATCCACATCGAATTTCTTAAGATAAGCGAGTGATGAATAGCCTGTTCCAAAGTCATCTAATGAAATATCGATCCCGGAATCACTTAATTGTATGAGCTGTTGATTGATTTGCTCACTTCCATCCATCAAGAGGCCTTCGGTAATTTCAATCACAAGAGCATTAGGGTGGAGGCCTATCCGTTGTAAATAATTAATCCAGACCTCTTGGTTATACAATCTAGAAAACTGTGCCGGAGATTTATTAAGACTGATCTGAAACTCTGAATCGTAACCTGACCGCCACGCTAATGCTTGTTGCGCGACCTGATGAAAGACCCAATCGCCAATTATAGTGATCTGATCGCTATCTTCCGCAATAGGAATAAACTCATCAGGTGGAACACATCCCAAAACCGGATGTTTCCAACGAAGGAGTGCTTCCGCTTTGTGTAATTTACCGGTTTTCAAATCGACGATTGGCTGATAGAAAACAGAGAGCTGATGGTTACTGAGTGCCCCCCTTAATTCACTATTCAAATAAACTTTTCTATTAATCTCTTCCTGTAATAATTTTGTGAAAAAATGGACTTGATTGCGCCCCTGATTTTTCGCTGCATACATTGCATTGTCAGCATCATTAATTAACTCTTCATCAACTGTAGCGTCATCAGGGAAAACCGCCACGCCGATACTTGCAGATACATGGGCTAAGGAACTGCTCAGCTGAAATGGCTCTGCCATGACTTGTAAAATACGGTTAGCAACGGGAAGAATAGTGCTTAAATCATCTAGCTCGCCCATAATGATTGAAAATTCATCACCACCCAGGCGCGCTACAGTATCCGTCTCTCTAATACACCGGTTCAGTCTCGTTGCTGCCTCTATCAGTAAAGCATCACCAATCCTGTGCCCAAACGAATCATTTACTTCCTTAAATTTATCTATGTCGAGTGACAATATTGCAAGTTTCTTATGTTTACGTGCTGCTAAGTGAAGACCTTGGCTTAACCGATCTTGAAACAGCTGACGATTAGGTAAACCGGTGAGAAGATCATAATTTGCTTGCTTGAGAATAAGACTGTCTAAACGTTTTCTTTCACTAATATCTGAGAAGGTTGCTACACGATGAGTCACTGAATTTTTTGAGTCGTATATAGAGCTAATAGAGAGTTTTGCCGTATATTCTTCACCGTTTTTACGGCGAAGGTTCAGCTCTCCTTCCCACTTGCCTTGATAAAGGTCGCTCCACAAATGTTGAAGAGATTCAGGCTGTTGATTTTCATTTGTCGCCTGCGACTGTATTAACGCGGGCGATTGCCCGATGATCTCATCATGGCTATATCCAGTTAGAACGGTGAAAGACTGATTTACATTAATAATTTCAAAGTCAGTGTTTATCACCATAACCGCTTCAGACAGTGAACCGTAAACAGCTGCAGCAAGCCGCATCTCTGTTTCTGCTTTTTTGTTCGCGGTGATGTCGTTCATGGTGATTAGACAATGCTCTGGGACCGTATCGGGTTTTACCTCAACATTCACCCAAATATGTTTGGAACCTATACTCAAGCTGAGTTCAAGGCTTTCTTTCTGCTGAGTTTTCAGGACAGTCGCTAAGATCTTAACGAGTTTTGTTCTCTGAGCGGTACATACAAACTGAGTAAGGTTAGAGCCGATCAGTTCAGATCTATCGCTTGCAAGCAACGCCGAGCCGGTTAGGTTGATCGAGATGATCTTGGCATCAGCATTGAGCACCAAGTATGCAAGGGGAGCAAATTCAAACAGCTCAGTGTAGCGGTTAAGGGCTTCATTTTGAGCAATACGCGCCTCTTCGAGTGCGATGTTTTGCATTTCCAGCTCAATTTGGTGAACAGAGAGTTCATGCAGTAACTTATTTTTTTCTGCATCACTGCTCACAGTGTTAGCTTTGGCAAGACGTTGTTCAGCCTGCTCTCTGAGAAGCTTTTTCTTTTCATCCTGAATCACTTCTTTCATCATCCTAAACGTTTACCTCAAGGCTGTTAGTTTACTTGTTTAAACTCCAGATCCTTCAACGCTTGAATATCCAGCAGTGTAATTACCACCCCGTCAATAACATTTTCTTGCGTGCGGTAAGGCATTATCCTTACTTTATACCAATGATTTTTATGCGTTTTTATCTGCTTTTCACAAAAGATCAATGTTCTTAATACTTGAGTAACGTCCTGCTGTAAGTCTGGATACTCTAACTCAGTCACAATGTCTGACAGTGGACGACCAATATCACTTTCTATCAACCTAAACAGAGGCGTACAAAAACTTGTAAAGCGACGTACATTAAGTTCACCATCTAGAAACAGTGTTGCTATCTCTGTGCTGTTAAGTAGGTTGACCATGTCATTGTTGACGGATGATAAATCCTCTACTTTTGAGTGTAGTTCACTGTTGAGTGTTTGGAGTTCTTCATTGAGAGACTGCATCTCCTCTTTTGAGGTCGTAAGCTCTTCATTCGTTGACTGTAACTCTTCATTGGTGGATTGAAGCTCTTCATTTGCGGCTCTTACTTCCTCTTGTGAGATTCTATTCTCATCCCGCAAGGTGTTGAGTGCTTGCCGTGCTTGTTGCAATTCAAGTGCGAGAGCTTTCTCATTTGTGGTTAATTTGTCTGTTGGGTCTCTATCCGGAGCGATAAAGTCTGAAAACAACACCATGAGCAAACCGGAAAGTTCTTTTGGTGTAACAATGGTTTGTGCCTCGATCTCAACACCCTGAGTCGCTTGATTACTCAGTGAAATCGTTCCTTGAACCTTAACGAGTTCTTTCTGACTGATTGCCGCTCTGATCGCTGTTTCCAAAGCAGGGCGTAAGTCGTCATGGATCATTGCGTAAATATTCCAGTTAGCTCGACCTGCCGCAGGCTCAAGGTATTTTCCTGTACGTCCATTAATATAAAGGATGTCGCCATCTTCATTAATTAATACAGCGGGTGGAGAAAACTGACGCAATAACAGTGTGTCGGCTAAGGTCTGGAGGTTGTCGAGAGGTTTGCTCATAGGAGCCTCGTGCACTAGAAATTCTTGATTGGAATATAAGGTCGTGGGTGCTTGGGTTGGGAAAGCAACATCAAGGAACTTTCGCGGATTATTAATCCGTTTATAGATATGTGACTTTTCAGCTACCGACTTAAACAGATGTGAATCTGTGCCAACCGTTTCGGCAGATCCTAATATCAATATGCCCTGATCACACAGCGAATAGTGAAACAGAGAAATTAAGCGCTTCTGCAACGCTGAATCCAGATAAATAAGAAGATTACGGCAACTTAAGATATCCAGCTTAGTAAATGGGGGATCCATGGTAATGTTTTGTTTAGCGAAAACAATCATTTCCCGAATCGATGTATTAATACGATAGCCAGTATCCACTTTCGTAAAGTAACGTGCTAATTGATCCTTAGGTACGTCAGCTTCAATTTGTGCGGGGTAATGGCCTTCCCGGGCAAACTTGATCGCCTTTTCATCTAGATCTGTGGCAAAAATCTGTAATGAAAATGCCCCTTTAGGGTTTAGCTTATCCAAGGCGTCGCTGAACGCCATTGCCAAAGAATAAGCCTCTTCACCGGTTGAGCAAGCGGATACCCAGGCACGAAATGCTCGCCCGTCGGGGTTGTTTTTAAGTAACTCAGGTAGTACGTCGTCTACCAGGCAATCCCAAATTAGGGGGTCGCGAAAAAAATTAGTTACGCCGATTAATAATTCGTTAAACAGTAAATCTAACTCATTCGGGTTATGCCGGAGATAGTTAAGGTATACATCCTTAGACAGAATCTGATGTATGCCCATCCGCCGGTCTATACGACGATAGATCGTACTTTTTTTATAGAGTGAAAAGTCATGGCCTGTATGCTCATGTAACAAACCGATGATGCCCTCTATAGGCTTTTGTTTAGGCAGATCAGAGGCTAGATCTGTAGGTGTGCTTACCTGTGCAGGTTTAACAAGGTTGCCATGCTTGCAGTAAGCCATGATGTTAGCAGGAAGCTCATGGGCTGGAGCAACAACATCCGCTAATCCCAAATCAATAATACTGAGTGGCATACTGTCAAATTTAGCTGAATCGGCTGATTGTACGAGTACTATTCCACCATTTCCTTTAATAGATATAGCGCCTTTTTTACCATCACAGCCCATGCCGGAAAGAATGACCGCAATAGCGCGCTCATGTTGGTCTTTCGCTAAGGACTGGAAGAAAAAATCGATAGGTAAACGCTGCCCCCTAGCTGCTATTGGGGCACTTAAATGTAAAAAACCCTTCCAGATAGAGATGTCGTTATTAGGGGGAATAATGTAAACACAATCTGGTTCTACTTTTTGTTGATCCACTGCCTGTGTAACCGCCATTGGCGTTATACGCTGTAAGATTTCCGGTAGGAGATCCTTTTGATCAGGGTCCAAATGTTGGATAACGACAAAAGAGAGGCCGCTATTGAGAGGGACTTTGCGGAAAAAATCATCAAGTGCTTCTAGCCCTCCTGCAGAGGCGCCAATGCCTACAATGATGGGAACATCACTTTTTCCCGCAATCATTTAGCTAATAACCTATTGTGGATTGTTTACAGCACTAACTTTGAGAAGATAGTGTGTCCACTATAACTGATTTGTCTTAGAATCGTCGATCAAATCAATGTTCAGCTAGCTTGGTGTGCTTTTGGATTCACCCAGTTAAACTGGTTCAGCCTTTGCACTTTCTCGTCTACTTGTCTTCCGATACTCAGCTTGTCACCAATTGACCTCTGAGATCATTTTTTTGATTGGGGCTGAATTGAAGTATGACATTGAGCAATAACCGTATAGATTTGATGCTAGGGTGAATTCATTGAAGTTTGATGTATCTCAGTAGTAATGGATTCTTTGTAGTAATGGATTCTTTGTAGTGATAGGTTGAACTTGTAGTTTTGTTGGAAGTGTTTCATGGAATCGTATATCAAACGAGCAGTTATAGAGATTCTTGAAAAAAACCTCGTGATCTCTGGTTTTATCAGTGTAACGTTATCACTCGTTTTATCTTTCCAGCTCGTAAAATATATACCAGGTTTCACTGTATCGCTCTGGCTTGTCCCCTTAATTCTCTCTTATTTTTTGAGATTTATTTTCTCCAGACGAAGACTCTCAAAGTTTAATGAACATGTTTCACTTAATGGTTTCAGGTTAGGATGTCTAACGTCAGGGCTGATATGGGGATGGTGTGGTTATTTCTTTTTTAAAGAGGTGGATCCTGTAACCGGGCTCTATATTTCTTTCACCTTGGGTGGTTTAGCTGCTGGAGCTTCGTCCTCGCTGGCAGCAGATAAATACTCGTTTTTATTATTCACATTACCCTTACTCGTACCCAACATAGTAGCAAACTTTCTGATTGGTTCTGAGGTCTCGATTGGGATGGCTGTTATGCTTCTCCTTTACATTTCATTTCTTACTTTTAGTAGTAAAAGTATGGGGGGGACCTTGGTTGAAAATCTGCATTTAAAGAAAAAAGCAGAGGACAGCGAGAAGGAGGTTAAAAGGCTAGCGTTATACGACCAGCTCACAGGTTTACCTAACCGTTTTTTATTCGAAGACAGACTCAAACAGGTCATAAGCAAACACCAAAGAGAAGGTAAAAAATTTACGCTTTTATTTATTGATCTAGATGGATTTAAACAAGTTAATGATCAATATGGCCATCACATTGGTGACGAGTTACTGCAAGTGATATCAAAAAAATTCGAAGGTGCATTAAGAAACGAAGACACGTGTGCAAGAATCGGAGGAGATGAATTTGTGGTTATCCTTCAGAACATTGATCTTAGCTGCGCTTTAAATGTCTCGGAAAAATTGCTCCATTTGGCTTCTACACCTATGCCATTATCTAAAGCTTCAGTCCAAGTATCTGCAAGTATCGGAGTGTCCATCTACCCAGACCATGCTCAAACCCAGAATGACCTTCTGATAAAGTCCGACAGGGCGATGTATAGAGCAAAAGAAAAAGGAAAGAATAAGGTGGTTATCCACGGCGAAGTTTAACAGCGATCTGCTGATCACATAATGACTTCTCAGTGCTAAGGCAACCGGAATTACCCCAAACCTCTGAATGTCCAATTAAGCCTCACCTTTGCTATAAAGACCTGTTTTGAGTGCGTGAATTTTACTTGTGCACCAATATTGCGCATGTACTTCTGCGTATCTCATTGCTTTTCTCAATATAAAAAATCATTTCCCTCCAACTGATTGAAATTTATAGAAATATAAATGTTGGCATAATTCTTCAATATTCCTAATAGGAAATAAATATTCGTATTGGAGTTTGAAATGAAATTGCTAACGGCAATCATTCGTCCACATAAGTTGGATGACGTGAGAGAAGCGCTGCAAGAGGTTGGTATTCAGGGCCTTACCGTAACTGAAGTAAAAGGCTTTGGGCGTCAGATGGGGCATACCGAGCTATATCGTGGTGCAGAGTACAAGATCGAGTTCTTACCCAAGATCAAAGTGGAAGTGGGCGTGACTGAGGCACAAGCGGGTCCCGCTTGCGAAGCAATTCAATCAGCAGCCACCACGGACAAAATTGGTGATGGCAAAATTTTTGTGTCTGAACTTGAAGAAGTCATTCGTATTCGTACCGCTGAAACCGGCGAAACGGCTTTATAAGGAGTAGATGATGGAAAACTTACCATTAGAATTAGCCTATGCACTGGATACCTTTTACTTCCTGATGTGTACCGTTTTGGTCATGTGGATGGCAGCGGGTTTTGCCATGTTGGAATCGGGTCTGGTCCGTTCCAAGAACACCGTCGAAATTTTGAATAAGAATGCGCTGCTGTACGGCATCGCATGTATCGTTTATCTGGTGGTGGGTTACAACGTAATGTACCCGGCTGATCCTGTCAGTGCTTATATCCCAGGCTTTGACTTCATGCTGGGTGATGACAACTCTACCGAGTCTGTTGTTGCCGGTGGCGATGATGCGCCTTATTACTCAGGCATGGCTGACTTTATCTTCCAGGCTGTATTTGCAGCGGCAACCATGTCGATCGTATCAGGTGCTGTGGCTGAACGTATGCGCCTGTGGCCGTTCCTGACCTTTGCGGTGTTTATGGTGGCTTTCATCTATCCAGTAGAAGGTTACTGGAAGTGGGGCGGTGGTTTCCTTGACCAGTTGGGCTTCCAGGATTTCGCCGGTTCTGTAGTGGTTCACATGGCGGGTGCAGCAGCGGCTCTGGCAGCGGTTATTCTGGTTGGGCCTCGTAAAGGCAAATACAGCAAGGATGGCAAAGTACAGGCGATTCCGGGTGCAAACCTGCCAATGGCTACACTGGGTATGTTTATCCTGTGGATGGGCTGGTTCGGCTTTAATGGTGGTTCTGAACTTAAAATTGCTAACGTTGAAGAAGCAAACGCTGTAGCAAAAATCTTCGTGAACACTAACGCAGCGGCAGCAGCGGGTATGGTGGTAGCGGCGTTATTTGCACGCTTTATGTTTGGCAAAACCGACTTAACCATGACGATCAACGGTGCACTGGCAGGCCTGGTGGCAATCACAGCAGAACCTCTTGCGCCTTCTGCCGGTCTGGCAACTTTCATCGGTGGTGTAGGCGGTGTTGTTGTGGTTCTTTCAGTACTGTTCCTGGATAAGCTGAAGCTGGATGATCCGGTAGGTGCGATCTCGGTTCACGGATCAGCAGGTATCTGGGGTATCTTCGCAGTGATGTTCAGTAACTCCGATGCAACCTTTACCGGTCAGCTGATTGGTACAGTTGCTACCTTCATCTGGATGTTCGGCGCTTCGTTTGTTGTTCTTCTGATCATCAAAGCTGTTATGGGCTTGCGTGTCAGTGATGAGGAAGAGATGGAAGGTATGGATGTATACGAGTGTGGTATGACAGCCTACCCAGAATTTACAAACGAGAAGTAATTTCTGAGTTGCTATAAAAAACACCGGCATCTGCCGGTGTTTTTTTTGTTAGAAATTTTGTATCTGAGTACATCAAAAAGTCAGCTTTGTCGAAAGTAGACTAAACCCAATCTTCACCTAGTGATAACAACTTAATCATCAGAATAGTTAATAATAGAAAGCAGCTTAATTGGCACTTCTTCCAATCGCTCCGGCCCATGGGGCACTTCAGCATCAAAGGTCAGGCTGTCTCCGGCTTCCATTTCATAAAGATGATTACCATGTCGGTAAACGAGCTTGCCGGATACCAGATAGATAAACTCTTCACCCGGATGGGAGAAAGTAGGGAAGACCTCTGAAAGATCGTCCATAGTCACCATAAAAGGTTCAAAGGTGGTTTTGCCACCGCGCTTATAGGTTAACAGCTGATAGGTATGGCCCTTTTCTGTGCCTCTACGAACCACTTCCAGACCTTCGCCAGATTTGGTGAACTGTGCGCCACCGTCGGGACGGTCGTAATCGGTGAACAGTTTTGAGATGGGTAACCCGATTGCATCGCAAAGGCGGCTAAGCGTTTCCAGGCTTGTTGATACCTGTGCATTCTCTATTTTGCTGACCATACCCTGACTAATCCCTGATATACGCGCCACATCTACCAGTTTTAAGCCTTCATCCATACGTGCTTTCTTGACCTTCATGCCGATGTATTGGTCCAGGTCGAATTTTTTATCCTTAGGATCTGTCATCAAAATGCCTCTAAAAGGTGCCTTCTGCGCCAAAACTGTGCGCTTCTGGTCGATAAAATCCGTTGTTATGAGTTACGGATTATATTCCCATAAAGAAATAAAATTTACTAGTTCCTTTTAAAACAATAAGTTATCCTTACAGGAAACAAATATTCCTCAAAAGAAATGTGTTGGCACGCTACATGCTTTCCTAATAAGTAAATAAATTTACTGAAAAGAAAATGTTCATTTAAAGGTCATTTTAAATGGGCATCAAAAAGCATACGGAGTTCAGAAATGTCCAATGATATCGATAAGTTTCTCGCCGACAATGAGATCAAATATATCCTGGCTCAGTTCGTTGACATTCATGGTGTGGCAAAGACTAAGTCTGTACCTGCGCACTGTTTGATGGATGTGGTTGAGAGTGGTGCTGGTTTTGCCGGTTTTGCTGTTTGGGGTTTAGGTATGGAGCCTCATGGACCTGATTTTATGGCTCGAGGTGATCTGGATACTCTTTCTATCGTTCCATGGCAGCCAGGCTACGCACGCATTGTATGTGATGGTCATGTAAATGGTGAGCCGTACCCATGCGACAGCCGTGTAGTACTGAAAAATCAGCTTAAGCTTTTGGCAGATAAAGGCTGGACGCTGAATACAGGTCTGGAACCAGAATTCTCCCTGTTTAACCGCGCTGAAGATGGCAGCCTGAAACCTGTAGGTGAAAGTGATGTGCTGGATAAGCCATGTTACGACTACAAAGGTCTGTCTCGTTCCCGCGAATTCCTGGAAACACTGGTTGAGTCTCTGCAGAAGCTGGACTTTGACGTGTATCAGATCGACCACGAAGATGCGAATGGCCAGTTTGAGATCAACTACACCTATGGCAATGCTCTGGAGTCTGCTGACCGTTTCACCATGGTTCGTATGGGTGCTGGTGAGATTGCTAATGACTTGGGCATGGTGTGTTCCTTTATGCCTAAGCCTGCTTCAGATCGTACCGGTAACGGTATGCACTTCCATCTTTCGATCACTGATAAAGATGGTAAAAACCTGTTCAACGATGACAGCGATAGCAATGGCATGGGCCTTTCTAAGATGGCTTATCACTTCACTGCTGGTCTGTTGCATCACGCTAAAGCGTTGTGCGCTATCGCGGCTCCAACGGTTAACTCCTACAAACGTTTGGTAGTGGGTGGTACCGCTTCTGGTGCAACCTGGGCGCCTGCTTACATTGCTTACGGTGATAACAACCGCTCAGCTATGGTTCGTATTCCATACGGTCGCTTAGAGTTCCGCCTTCCTGATTCCGGCTGTAACCCTTATCTGGTGCATGCTGCACTGATTGCAGCGGGCCTTGATGGTATCGAACGCGAGCTGGATCCGGGTGAACCGAAAAACATCAACCTGTTTGCTCTGACTGAAGAAGAGCGTAAAGAGCAGGGCATCGAAATTCTACCTCAGAACCTGAATGAAGCTTTGGATGCATTGGAAGCTGACACTGTTCTGACTGAACGTCTGGGTACAGAGATTGTTTCTGAATTCCTGAAAGTGAAACGCATGGAGTGGACTGAATACAGCCGCCATGTGTCCGATTGGGAACTGAAACATTACGCAGAGTTTTTCTAATTTTTTAAGTGCTAATTGATAAGAGTACGAGGTTTATATGTGTGGAATTGTTGGCCTTTATTTAAAGAATAAGGCACTTGAAAGTCAGATTGGTGAACTGTTCACGCCTATGTTGATTGCGATGACAGATCGTGGCCCTGACAGTGCGGGTTTTGCAATCTATGGCGATGAGGTTGCGGATGGTTCAACCAAACTGACCCTGCGCCATGTTGAAGAATCTTACGACTGGGATGCTCTGGCGCGTTCGATGCAGGATGCGTTGAGCTGTGGTGTTGAGTGGTTCCAGAACAGCAATGTAGCCGTTTTCAAAGTTCAGACTACCGCTGACAGTGCATCGGCTTGTGTTGAAGAGTTGGCGCCTGAAGTGTTGATTCTGAGTGCAGGTCAGTCTATCGAAATTCTTAAAGCGGTAGGCCTGCCAGAAAGCATTGTTGAGACGTTCAACCTGTCAGGCATGAAAGGCAGCCATATTATCGGTCATACCCGTATGGCGACTGAATCAGCGGTAACTATGGAAGGCAGTCACCCGTTCTCTACAGGTCAGGATCTGTGCCTGGTACATAACGGTTCTCTTTCAAACCACAACCGTCTGCGTGAAGAACTGAAACGCGAAGGTGTGACGTTCCAGACCGAAAATGATTCCGAAGTAGCGGCAGGTTATCTGACTCTGCGTCTGCAGAAAGGGGATTCCCTGAACGAAGCGCTGGAGAACGCGCTTAAGGATCTGGACGGTTTCTTCACATTCACCATCGGTACTCGTGACGGTTTCGCAGTCGTACGTGACCCGATTGCATGTAAACCAGCGGTTTTGGCTGAAACCGATGATTACGTAGCCATGGCTTCTGAATATCAGGCACTGACAACACTTCCGGGGATTGAAAACGCGAAAGTGTGGGAGCCTGAGCCAGAGACAATCTATGTCTGGGAACGTGAACAGTAAGAGTTTAGTTAAGGAACGAATCATGAAAACGATCAACTTAGAAACACAGACAGTACGTGACCTTAATCAGGCTCTGCATGATCAGGCTCCTGAATGCACAGAACGCGAATGGGAAGTGCTGGAACCAAAAGGTCAGCACAACATTGCCTGCGGTCTGGATCAGAACCTTGCGGTAGATATTAAAGGTCATGCGGGTTACTTCTGCGCAGGTATGAACAAAAAAGCCCATGTCACCGTTCACGGAAATGTAGGCCAGGGTGTCGCTGAAAACATGATGTCCGGCACAGTGCGTGTAAAAGGTGATGCTTCACAGGCAGCAGGTGCTACCGCGCATGGTGGACTGCTGGTTGTTGAAGGTAACGCCGGTGCACGTTGCGGTATCTCAATGAAGGGCGTGGATATTGTTGTTAACGGCAATGTTGGCCATATGAGTTGCTTCATGGGTCAGGCTGGAAATCTGGTGGTTTGCGGTGATGCGGGTGATGCATTGGGTGATTCCCTTTATGAAGTAAAAATCTACGTGAAAGGCAGCGTTAAATCTCTGGGTGCGGACTGCATCGAGAAAGAGATGCGAGATGAGCATATTCAGGAACTGACTGAGCTTTTGAACCGCGCTGGTGTAGATGAAGATCCGGCATCTTTTAAACGTTACGGCTCGGCTCGCCAGCTGTACAACTTCAAAGTAGATAACGCTTCTGCGTACTAATGGCTGAATCTGAGGACAGAACAATGAGTGATGATATTAATGTAAAAGATGGTCTGCGCGAGTCAGCTACTTTCGACCGTACAACCATGTCTGAAATCCGTCGCGCCGCAGAAACAGGTATCTACGATATTCGAGGTTTTGGTGCTAAACGTAAACTGCCACATTTCGATGACCTGCTGTTCTTGGGTGCGAGTATGTCCCGTTACCCATTGGAAGGTTACCGTGAAAAATGTAACACCTCCGTAACTCTGGGCACTCGTTTTGCGAAGAAGCCGATTGAGCTGGATATACCGGTAACCATTGCGGGCATGAGTTTTGGTGCTTTGTCTGCCAATGCTAAAGAAGCGTTGGGTCGTGGTGCCTCTCTGATGGGTACATCTACGACTACGGGTGACGGTGGTATGACACCGGAAGAGCGCGGTCAGTCAAGCAAGCTGGTGTATCAGTATCTGCCATCCCGTTACGGTATGAACCCGGATGATCTGCGTAAAGCTGATGCTATTGAAGTGGTGTTGGGTCAGGGTGCAAAACCAGGTGGCGGCGGCATGCTGCTGGGCCAGAAGATTACTGACCGTGTTGCTCAAATGCGTACCTTACCAATGGGTGTAGACCAGCGTTCTGCCTGCCGTCACCCGGACTGGACAGGCCCGGATGATCTGGCAATCAAAATTCAGGAACTGCGTGAAATCACAGACTGGCAGGTGCCTATCTACATCAAAGTGGGTGCAACCCGTACTTACTACGATGTGAAACTTGCAGTTAAAGCAGGCGCTGATGTCATTGTCGTAGATGGCATGCAGGGCGGTACTGCAGCAACACAGGATGTATTTATTGAGCACGTAGGTATTCCAACGTTGGCTGCAATCCCTCAAGCGGTACAGGCGCTTCAGGAAATGGGTATGCATCGTAAAGTGCAGTTGATCGTATCCGGGGGGATTCGAAATGGTGCTGATGTTGCGAAATGTATGGCGCTTGGCGCAGATGCGGTTGCGATTGGTACTGCAGCTCTTGTTGCACTGGGTTGTAACCACCCGATGTACGACAAAGAGTTTAAAGAGATCGGTTCAGCTGCGGGCTTCTACGATGATTACCATGAGGGTAAAGACCCGGCGGGTATCTCGACTCAGGACCCTGAGTTGATGAAACGTCTGGACCCGGTTGAAGGTGGTCGTAAGTTGGCGAACTATCTGAACGTTCTGACTCTGGAAGCGCAAACCCTGGCTCGTGCCTGCGGTAAGAATGATCTGCGCAATCTGGAGCCGGAAGATCTGGTAGCACTGACCGTAGAATCCGCTGCCATGGCACGTGTTCCACTTGCCGGTACGTCGTGGGTACCTGGTCAGCAGTTCTAATTAATTAAGTAATTAAATCATTGAGTTACGCGAGGTGTGTTGCACCTCGTCAGGACTCTTTTGTCTCGAAAAAGCATTAACGACAATTCAGGGGGGCCGTAAAGGCTGGTGTTATGACAAACGAGATTGCGAATAAAGAATACATTTTGAAAGTTAGCTGCCCTGCACGGAGTGGCATTGTGGCGCCACTGACAGCATTTTTGGCTGAGCGTGGCTGTTATATCAGTGAGATGAGTCAGTACGACGATCCAGAAAGCCAAACCTTTTTTACTCGTTGCCGTTTCCATGTTGAGGCGGGCGCATACGCGCTGGGTGATCTAAAAGGTGAGTTTGAAGAGATTGCAGAAAAGTTCGAAATGGACTGGAAGCTGGTACCTGCGGATGAGCCGATGAAGGTATTGCTGATGGTGAGTAAGTTTGACCACTGTCTGGATGACCTGATGTATCGATTACACAAAGGTGAGATCAATATGGAGGTGACAGCAATTGTGTCTAACCATAAAGATCTGCGTCCAATGGCAGAGCGCGAAGGTATTCGCTTTGTGCATCTACCGGTAAACAAGGAAAACAAGCGCGAACAGGAAATCGCCTTGATGGAAATTGTGGAAGAAACAGGTACAGAGTTGGTGGTACTTGCACGTTATATGCAGATTCTTTCTGACAACCTTTGTGCAGAACTGAGCGGTCGCGCGATCAATATTCACCACTCATTCCTACCTGGATTTAAAGGTGCGAAACCTTACCACCAGGCGCATAAGCGCGGTGTTAAGTTGATTGGTGCAACCTCACATTATGTGACGGCTGATCTCGATGAAGGTCCGATTATTGAACAAGCGGTACAGCCGGTTGATCACACTTATAGCCCTGAAGCATTGGTGGCGGTAGGTCGTGATACGGAAACTGTGGCGCTGGCAAAAGCGGTCAAACTACATGTTGAGCATCGCACTTTCCTTGATGGCAACAAAACAGTGGTATTCAAGTAGGAGCATTGGCAATGGCGTCGTTAATAGACGGTAAGCAGGTTTCCCAGCAAGTAATAGATGAGGTGGCAACTGAGGTTGCAGACTTTTCTGCTCAGTATGGGTTTGCTCCGGGTTTGGCGGTGGTACTGGTAGGTGAAGATCCTGCCAGTCACGTTTACGTTCGCAATAAGGTGAAGCGTGCAGAAGAAGTGGGCATGAACTCCATCGAGCACAGACTGCCGATGGATTGCTCTCAGGAAACGCTGAATAAGTTAATTGATGAGCTGAATGCCAACCCAGCTGTGCACGGCATTCTTGTTCAACTGCCTTTGCCAGGTCATCTGAATGAGGAAGAGGTTATTGAAGCAATCTCTCCTGAAAAAGATGTTGATGGTTTCCATCCTCTGAATGTGGGGGCGCTGGCTTGTGGTGAAGCAACGCTGATTCCATGTACTCCATTGGGTTGCATGATCATGTTGAAACAGCAGTTAGGTGATCTCAGTGGCAAAAATGCAGTGGTCATTGGTCGCTCTAACATTGTTGGTAAACCGATGGCTGCTTTGTTGTTACAGGCAAATTGTACTGTGACGATCGTGCATTCCAGAACACAGGATATTGAGTCGATCTGTTCGCAGGCAGATATCGTTGTTGCCGCAATTGGTAAACCGGAGTTTGTGAACTCTGAATGGGTGAAGCCAGGTGCGGTTGTGATCGATGTTGGGATTAATGCCATAGAACGAGACGGTAGACGCAAGCTGGTGGGTGATGTGGATTTCGCAGATGTAGAACCGATTGCAGCTGCGATTACTCCTGTGCCCGGTGGTGTCGGACCAATGACCATCGCCTGCCTGATGAAGAATACCCTGACGGCTGCGAAAGCGTTGGAAGCGAAACGAGAACAAACTCTTAAGGCAAGTTAAGGAACCTGCGAAATTCGAAGGTTCCTTAAACAATCACTCGTCTGTTGTAGCGAAGATTAAGGAGGGGGGGCTATGCCTTTCTCACTATTAAAATATGGTCTGAACAAAGACTATCCATTTGAGAAACATGCTGACCTGCCAGCTCCAACCGAGCTGAAGTCCAGTTACGATGTTGTGATCATCGGTGGCGGTGGACACGGGGTAGCAACAGCCTATTACCTTGCCAAATACCACGGTATTACGAATGTCGCTGTGTTGGAAAAAGGTTATCTCGGTGGTGGTAATACTGCGCGTAACACCGCAGTTATCCGCTCAAATTATCTGACTTCTGAAGGTGTGAAGTTTTACACCGAATCGGTGAAGTTGTTTGAGGGGCTGTCTAACGAGTTTGATTTCAACATCATGTATTCGAAACGCGGTCAGCTGACGCTGGCGCATACCGATGCGGCTGTGCGTGGTTTCAGACAGCGTGCTGAAATTAACAAACATTTCGGTGGTAAAACGGAACTTATCGACCCACAACAGATACGTGAACTTGTTCCTACGTTGAACATGAACCCCGGTCATTTGCCGGTACTGGCAGGGCTCTGGCATATGGATGGTGCGACTGCCCGTCATGACGCAGTGGCCTGGGGTTATGCCAAAGGCGCTACCCAACGCGGTGTTGAGCTGCACCAGTTAACCGAAGTGACCGATGTTATTGTCGAAAACGGACGAGTGACCGGCATTAAAACCAATCGCGGTACGGTGAATTGTGGTTGTGCAATTCAGGCTGTTGCTGGACACAGTTCTCTGCTCGCGGCAAAGGCTGGTTTCAAAATGCCGATTTTGTCTTACCCATTGCAGGCAATGGTGACACAACCGGTGAAGCCGTTCCTTGATCCGTTGGTGAGCTCTCCATCCTTGCATTGCTATGTGCAACAAACAGGGCGCGGAGAGTTGGTGTTTGGTGGTGGCTCTGATCCATATCCGCTCTATAACACGCGTTCCACAATGGACCTCAAGGAAAGCTTGCTTGCCCATGCCATCGAACTGTTCCCATTTATGGCGAATATGCGCCTTATGCGTCAGTGGTCAGGTTTGACAGATATGACCTCTGATTACAGCCCGATCATGGGTCTGAGTCCGGTTGAAAATTATTACCTGGATGCAGGTTGGGGGACTTGGGGCTTCAAATCCACACCCATTTGCGGCAAGACCATGGCTGAATTGGTTGCCAATGGTGGGAAAGTACCGGACTTAATCAAACCTTTTGCGATGGAGAGATTTAACAGTTTCCGTCAGGTCAATGAAATGGGCGCAACAGCTGCAAGCCATTAGGAGGATGCAATGAAAATTATGACTTGTCCTTTAAATGGACCACGTAATATCAGCGAATTTGTTCACGGAGGAGAGGTCCGGGAGATGCCAGACCCTAACCTCTGCAGTGACAGCGAATGGGCTGAATATGTTTTTTATTACGAGAACGCAATTACCGTGGTGAAGGAATGGTGGCTGCATGCACCTTCTGGTTATTGGTTTATTGCAGAAAGACACACCGCTACAGACGAAATTCTGCGTACTTATGATCCTTCCGAAATCTATAAAGATCGGGTTGATTTTTCTGCTCTGCCTAAGGAGTCAGTCGCATGAAATTACAGAGATTACCGGCCCCAATGGGGTTGCTGATTGATCGGAATGAACCCGTATCGTTCAGTTTTGAAGGCCAGACTTTTAAAGGTTATCAGGGTGACAGTATTGCCAGTGCATTGTTGGCGAACGATCAATGGCTGATGTCCCGTTCATTTAAATACCATCGCCCACGTGGTCCGCTAACTATGGCGGGGCAAGATGCAAACACACTCGTACAGTTAGGCGGTGAACCCAATGTTCTTGCTGATCGTGAATATGTCGCTGAAGGCATGACGATCGAAGGTCAAAACTATAACGGCTCTCTGGAAAATGACCGTGATGCCTACCTGGGTAAATTCGGTCGGTTTATGCCGGTTGGTTTTTATTACCGTTCTTTCTTCAAGCCCATGGGTGTTTGGGATAAGTGGGAAAACTTTATACGGGATAAAGCGGGTCTGGGTAAGTTGGACCTTAAGTTTGAACCGGAATATTATGACAAACAATATCTGTTTTACGATGTTGTTGTGACAGGCAGTGGGCCCGCTGGATTAAGTGCGGCATTAAAAGCAGCAGATGCAGGCGCAAATGTTTTACTGGTAGAGGAACAACCAATATTAGGTGGTTCTTTAACCTACCACCGTTTCGACCAGGAAGGTGAAAAAGCAGATCAACTGTGTGCAGAAATGGTCTCCGCAGTAGAAGCGCATGCTCGCATTGATGTGAAAACCGAAGCGGTTTGTAATGCCTGGTTTACCGAAAACTATCTGCCTGTCATACAGGGCAAACGGATGTTTAAAGTCCGGGCGAAAGAGGTCATAGTCGCGTCGGGTTCATTTGAGCAGCACGCAGTGTTTCGCAACAACGATCTGCCCGGCGTAATGATGAGCAGTGCAGCTCTGCGATTGATGAAATGGTATGCAGTGAAACCGGGCGAAAAAGCAGTGGTTCTGACTGTTAATGACGATGGTTATCACACTGCTTTAGAGCTTCTGGAGCAAGGTGTGATCGTTGCTGCAGTTATTGACATGCGTGGGCCAGAATACAGCCCGGATTCAGCAGAAACACTGCGTGGCCTTGGAGTTCGTGTTGAAACCGACTCAACTGTATATGAAGCTTTAGCGACCAAGGGCAATAAGCATATAAAAGCGATAGACCTGCGCCAAATTACCGGTAAAGGCAAGGTCAGTGAGCATAGCGAAATAATTGAATGTGATCTGCTGTGTATGTCCGGTGGTTATATGCCGGTTTACCAGTTGCTTTGCCAGGCTGGTGCACAACTGAGTTATGCTGATGATGAAGCTGAATTTGCGCTTTCCGGGTTGCCTGAACATTTACATATTGCAGGTTCCGTTAATGGCGTTCATGAGCTGGATAAAGTTTTAGAAGATGGAATCCGTGCAGCAGTTGAATCTCTTAATAACCTGGGCCTGAGTACTGAATCTCCGCAGGCAGTCGGCTGTGATAAAACCGTCAATTTTGACTGGCCGATCTTCAGTCATCCAAAGGGTAAGGACTTTGTAGATTTTGATGAAGACCTGCAGGCAAAAGATATCATCAACGCGACACGTCTTGGTTATCGTGACGTTCAGTTAGTTAAACGCTTTTCAACGGTTGGCATGGGGCCTTCTCAGGGGCGACATTCCGCTCTGCCAACCGCACGTCTGGTTGCAAATGCAACCGACCGAACAGTGACCGAAACCGGTGTAACTACGGCGCGTCCACCGTTTGCCCCTGAAAAACTGGCCCACGTGGCGGGACGAATTTTCGATCCGTATAAGCGTACAGCCATGCATCATCGGCATATCGAGTTAGGTGCCAAAATGATCCCGGCTGGTATCTGGCAACGCCCTGCATTCTATGGTGATGAAAATCAACGTGATCACTGTATCCATAAAGAAGCAGAGCATGTGCGCAGTAAAGTTGGCTTGATTGATGTCAGCACGCTGGGTGGGATCGAAATACGAGGTCCGGATGCGGCTGAATTTATGAACCGTATTTACACCTTTGCATTCCTGAAACAGCCAGTGGGTAAAACCCGTTATGCGGTTTTAACCAGCGAACACGGGGTAGTGATTGATGACGGTGTTGCATGTCGTATTTCAGAGGACCATTTCTACGTAACCGCCACCACCAGTGGTGTTGATCGTGTGTATCGGGATATGACCAAATGGAACGCACAGTGGCGACTGGATGTGGATATCTACAATGTGACCTCGGCTTATGCAGCGGTTAATCTGGCGGGCCCCGATTCACGTAAAGTTTTGGAAAAATTAGTCTCAGATGTGGACCTGGGTCCGGAAGGTTTCCCTTACCTTGCCTACCGTGAAGGCCATGTGAAACGCATTCCCGCGCGTATGCTCAGGGTCGGGTTTGTTGGAGAGCTTGGATACGAAATCCATGTGCCCGCATGTTACGGCGAAGCGTTATGGGATCTGTTGATGGTCGCGGGTGAAGAGTTTGATATCCAACCATTTGGAGTGGAAACCCAAAGGCTTCTGCGTCTGGAAAAAGGTCACATCATTGTCAGTCAGGACACGGATGGTATGAGTCATCCTGGTGAACTTGATCTGCATTGGGCGATTAATCGCAAAAAGCCGTTCTTTGTTGGTTGTAGATCAGTAGACATTATGATGTCGCAGCCTCTAACCCGAAAACTGGTGGGTTTTAAATTACCCGCAGAGAGTAAGAAGCCGGAAGAGGGCCATCTGGTGATTAAAGGTCCTGATGTCAGCGGTAATGTGACATCTTGTGAATATTCACCAGCAACAGACTGCATTATTGGTATGGCGTATGCGGCTTCTGAAGACGCTGATCCTGGTGCCAGCATTACCATTCGGGTTGATGGTGGTACAGAGGTGTTGGCGGAGGTTGTAAGTCTGCCATTTTATGATCCCGATAACCTGAGACAGGAGATGTGAGATGAGTGTTGTATTACCGGAATCTTATGATAAACGTAGTTTAACCTATCGATTGCATGATGCTGTTTCTTATACCGAACGAGATGATACCTGCCTTGTTGAAACTTATACGGGGCAATGTAGTAGCGAACAGTTATCTGAATGCGCTTTACTGGACTTATCAGGTGTTCACCGAACCGGACTGAGGGGTAAACAAGCTGAGAAAGTATTAGCTCAGGAAGGTTTGCCTTTTCCAGAAAAGCCGAACCAAGTCTCAATCTCGGATAAGGGGGCGATGGTCGCGCGCTTAGGCTCAACGGAAAGTTGGGTGCTGGACAATCCTCTGCAAGACATCTCAGGGTTGGGCATGCTTGAGCTGCGCGTCTTGAATGAACCGGGTTGTTACCCCCTTTACTGTCAGCATAGTCACATTTGGTTTGCCCTGACCGGGCGTTATCTACCTGAACTTATGGCTAAAATTTGTGGAGTGGATCTCCGTGAAGAGGCTTTTCCGTTAGGAAGTATTGTTCAGACCTCTGTTGCCAGAGTCGGTGCGATAATCATCCATCATCAGTTAAATGGCTTACCGGTTTTCTCAATTATGAGTGACAGCAGCTCCGCTGAATATTTGTGGCATGCCTTAATGGATGCCATGCAGGAGTTCCAGGGTAAACCTGTAGGCCTAGGTACTTTTTCATAGTACCTGGGCAGTAACCTTCCCCATTACTCAGGCCTAGGCCTGATACCCCCAAAACCAATCATCCTCTGGGTGATTGGTTTTTTATTTCAATTAGTTACAACGCTTACCCCAAAGGGGGTACCTCTTCCAGAGGATTGTTTAAATTCTCCCAAAATCTACTATTTGAACTATTGAAACAGGTTCTGAACGGCAAAGGATTTAGACATTTAAGAGCCGAATTGAAAATGATCGCAGCTCTGAAAAAAGGGCGTGAATTAAATTTAGGAGGGGTGATATGCAACCTGAAGCCTTACCTGAGGTTAAAAGCCGGCCGGTATACCAAACGGTTGAGAAGAATGACCGTTCAAGCATGCACATCTTTGTAGTGGCAGGTGAAATGCCACAGGCAATGTCAGATATTCTGGATAGCTGTGAAGAATCTGAATGCAGTGTGATCTCAGTGACCGATACATCTGAGGCTAAGCAGAATGTATCCAAACTACTGCCGACTCTTCCTTTATCCACAACGGTTTATGTGGCCGGAACCGAAGCGTTTATATGGTATGTCTCAGAGCTGTTTACTTCAGCAGGCATGATGCCGGAACAGGTTCAGCTTTTCGCACCAGAGGAAAAATCCCGACAGGTTTTTTGCTGTCATTGCTACCACGTTACCTCTGGTGTAACTGAAAGCCCTGCGGAGTGCGGAGGCTGTGGTCGTGTACTGGTTGTTACCGATCACTTTGCACGAAAACATGGGGCTTATTTTGCCTACCAGGTTAACGCAGAAGATCCGACCGATGTGCCTGCTGCAGAGGAGTTGAGCTAATGAGTGGTGATCAAATTACTGTAGTGGTCTCTGCGATTGAGCAGGTAGCACCTTCAATTCGCGAATTTACCCTGACCTCTAAGGACGCAACTTTATACCCGTTTTCGCCCGGTTCTCATGTTGTTGTTGAGATGCAGGGTGAGAGTAAGACCTATAAAAACGCTTACTCACTGATGAGTGATCCATGGGATACCGATGCCTACAAAATTGCTGTTCGCCTGCAGGATTCATCCCGTGGTGGCTCAATTTATATGCATGAACAGGTTGAGGTTGGCGACGAACTAAAAATTACGCCACCTGCGAATATGTTTGCACCGGAATGGGGGGCAAAGAAACATGTACTGATCGCAGGGGGCGTAGGGATTACGCCGTTCATGTCCTATCTGCCAGAGCTGATGCGCAGAGATGCTGACTTTGAATTGCATTATCTCTACCGAGGTAATAACACCGGTGCCTACAAAGCTGAACTGGCTCAAGAGTTAGGTGCGCGTTATTTCGGTTATGACTCCGTTCAGGGCGAGAAATGCGATATCACAACTCTGTTTGCAGAGAGACTGCTGGGTACGCACTTCTATATATGTGGCCCGGAATCGTTAATTGAGGGTGTGAAATCGCTGGCAGATGAGTGTGGTGTTCCCGCTTCTGCGATCCATTACGAAGAGTTTGCTGCGCCACAACCGGGTGAACCGTTTGAGGTTGAGATTAAATCTTCTGGTGTAGTGGTACCGGTGGGTGCAGAGGAAAGTATGTTGGAAGCGCTGGAAGCAGCAGAAATTGAAGTACCCAATTTATGTCGTGGGGGAGTGTGTGGCCAGTGCGTCTGTCAGGTAGAGGAGGGTGAGATCGAACATCGAGATCACTTCCTCTCCGGGGCTGAGAAAGCCGCCGGGACTGCGGTAATGCCCTGTGTGTCCAGAGCGAAAAGCAAACGACTGGTTATAGAAATTTAGGAGTAAAGTGATGCGTGTAGCACCTAAAGAGATACAAACGTTTCGAGACGATTTTACCTACAGCAATAGCCCCGAAGCGATTCAGCGTTTTCCCTTCCCATTTCCGGAGGATGATTATCGTTACTCCGTGAATATGGAACCGCACACTCCAAAAGGTGGAGAAGGTTCCGCTTACGAGCATTTTATCGATGTCGATGAGCATTATCTTTCTGAGATGAAAGAACGCTCCCTGGTATTGAAAGAGATGCCGCATCGTTGTCTGGCAATGGAACATATGGATCTGGCTTGCTGGGATATGATTGAACGTTGCATGGTGACTATGTCTGAGGATTACCCTCAGCACTTTAAGCTGGAGCGCAACGGAGAGAACTGGACCTGGGAAAACAAACTTCTGAACCAGAAAGATGAGTTTGTTTTTGGTGACAGTAGCACTTTACCTTTACCGCCCATGGAATATATCGGTCGACAGGTACAGGGTGATTTTGCACTGCTTGATCAGCGTGAAGGCGACTTGTTTCTTGATGCAGGGATTATTACCTGTCCCGCAGACTGGTCTTTGGCCTTCGATGCCGGTATGAACTTTACCGAATGGCACGGTCCAGTGCCTATGGCACACAGTGAAGGTATCTTCGAACGCGCATTGAAGTATCTAACAGCGATTCAGGTAGGTAAGCCTGTGCGTCGAATGAACTGGACCATGACAGTAAATGCTCGAATGGATACCTCACCTGAGACTTATCATGAATGGGGCCATGAGCGTACCAGCGTAACGCCGGAAAACGTTGCTGAAAAAGTCTATCTACGCGTTGAATTACAGGTATTGGACCGCATGCCACGTAGTAATGCGCTGATGTTCAGTATTCGCACTTATCTGATGAGTCTGGAAGATATCGTGACTAATCCAGAGTGGGCAAAGCGTATGCATCGCGTAATGAAAACGCTGCCTGCACCATTAATCGATTACAAAGGTTTAACCCGTTATCACGGTATGGTGGTTGAGTACTTGTCGCAGTTTGATAAAGCTAACTAACTTCTTAAAAAATAAGGCGTCAGGAACATATTATGGGTTGGTTCTATCTCTGTTTTGCCGGCATATTGGAATGCTTCTGGGCTATTGGCCTGAAGCAAAGTGAGGGGTTTACTAAATTGTGGCCCTCATTGATCACAGCTGCTTTGATTGTAATCAGCCTGACCATGCTTTCTTTAGCAATGAAGACGATTCCTGTAGGTACTGCATATGCGGTCTGGGCGGGAATCGGTGCGGCTTTACTTGCGGCCTATGGCATTTTGTTCATGGGTGAGTCTGCCAGCTTTATTCGTATTGCCTGTATTTTCTTCATCATTAGCGGTGTTGCCGGGCTTAAATACTTTACCTAACAGGGTATCAACACAGCTCGTTTTCACCCAGCGAACTGTGTGCTGTGTCTTGTCACGGCTTGCGCTCACCCTTGGTTTCTGGGGTGGGCGTTTTTTTTGGAGGTTAGTTAAATGCTTAAGGTTCTTATTTTGCAGCATGCGGAAGGTGAATGGATAGGATCGATGGAACATTGGTTCAGTGAGAGAGACTTTATTCTGACCACGATAAGAATGGACCATGGTGAACCCTTACCAGAGATTGAGGATTTCGATTGGTTGCTGGTAATGGGGGGGCCTATGAGTGTTTATGATGAATCGGGTTTTCCCTGGTTGATAGCGGAAAAACCATTTATTCGTCATGCCATTCATCTTGGTAAAACCGTGCTCGGAATCTGCCTCGGAGGGCAACTGATTGCAAATGCTATGGGAGCGACTGTAAAAGCTAATAAACAACAGGAAATTGGTTGGTATGAAGTTTCCAGAATAGATCAAAAAGCCAACTGGTTACCTGAAACCTTCTCTCCTCTAAGTTGGCATGGTGATATCTTTGAATTGCCTGAAGGTGCCATTTCTCTTGCTTACAGTGCTGTCACTCCATGTCAGGGGTTCCGCCTGGGAGATTCTGTTATTGGATTACAGTTTCACCTTGAAGCACAAGCAGGTACGGCTGAAGCATTTCTTAATCTTGAAACCTCCTGTTTGCCTGAAGGCACAACGGTTCAGTCTAAAGAGCAATTATTGGATGATATGCAATATCTGGAGCAGAGCCGCGAAGTTATATACGCTTTGCTGGAGCATTTACATAAAAAATTAGAACTGTAGGAAAACCATGGAAATCACCTACCAGTCTGACCGTTCAATTACCGCGCAAGAGTTCATTGATCTATTAAAGAGCACTTCATTAGGTGAGCGTAGACCTCTAAATGACGAGAGTTGCATAGAGGCAATGCTTAAGGAAGCTAATTTACTGATTACTGCCTGGAATGGAGATCAATTGATTGGGGTTGCGCGCTCACTTACGGATTTCCATTACTGCTGTTATTTATCGGATTTGGCCGTTGCTGAAACTTTTCAGAATCAAGGTGTAGGGCAAGCTTTGATTCTAGAAACAGAGCAATTTCTTGAACCCGGTTGTCGTTTGATTCTTCTTGCGGCTCCTCAGGCAGAGAGTTATTACCCAAAGCTTGGTTTCAATCAGCATCATAGTGCTTGGACACGACAAGTCAGTTAACTATTTACCATTTTTCATTGGCTAAAGATGGTCGGCTCCAAATGTAACTTAAAGACAGTGCTATTGCGGCCACAACAGCTAATTTTATGGAGAGATCAAACTGTCTGTATAGCAGTGGATAGCTGACCATTGAAACCATCATGATGGTGGCCAGCCATTTGGCTTTCAGTGGAATAACACCGTCACTTTCCCAATGTCTGATGAGCTCCCCAAAGACTTTATTGTCGAGTAACTTTTGATGCAAATGGGTTGAACTTCGAGAGAAGCAGAAAGCAGCCAGTAAGACAAAAGGGGTTGTGGGCAGAAGCGGCAAAACTACTCCGATAATGCCCATGGCAAGAGATAGAAAGCCTGCTGTGATAAAAATAGCTCGTTTCATAATGCCCTTGTTGTCATGATGGGGCCTTGAAGAAGATCCCGTCTTTGTTATTTAAGTTTGATGGCGAAATGTTTAAAGATTTTTTCTTTAATTTCCCAGGTACCAACAAAATCGGCTTCCAGCATCACGGCATCACCGGCTATACACATTTTAGGTTCACCGCCCTCAGGGGTGATGATGACTTCACCTTCAATAATGTGGATAAACTCCCAGCCGCTGTAAGTTGCGTGGTAAGTGCCTGGTGTCGCTTCCCAAACGCCTGTAATCATCGACTCATCCGGACTTGTGTATTCAATCCAGGTTTTCATGGTGGGGTTACCAGAGACTACTTTCCAGCCATCCAGATCTGTAGTAATTGGCTCAACGGTTCTATCGATAATTCTTGTTAACGTACTCATAAACCACTCCAAAAAAAGACTCCCCCGCCAGAGAGACAGAGACGGGAGAGTGGGGAATTAACCAGCAGCAGGCACTTCACTCTTATCGGACAGATAAGCTTCCAGAGAGTCATCCAGAGCATCGATCCAAGGCGTGTGGTGCGGTGGGGACATTGTGCCGGTCATTAGAGAACGGTAAGAATGGTCACGGAAAGCCATGATGTTTTCCTTCTTGTGATGTTTCCATTCAAGGAAGGTCTTACGCACACCTTCGATATCAAAGGTTGGATAATCCGTCGCTTCAATCAGTTCCAGAATGTAGTCACCCTGGAATGTGAACATCTCTTCAGCGGTTTCCAGCGTCAGCTCGCGCTCGCGCCATTCCATGCTGTTACTGCTCATCTCTTCTTTGGTTTCTGGAAGAGTTATTTTGCCCATGATGATGTCGCGGACATACCAAGCCTGAGCATCAAACATGTTGAAGGTGTACCACTGATCTTGCATGCCCAGATAGAAGAATTTGGTGTTGTCTTCCCAAACCACACCTTTATAGAGATCGAGCGGCCAGAGGCGGTTGTCTGTTTTCAGACGCAGCTCTTCTGGCAGATACGGGAAGTAGTGCAGGTAGCCGGTACACAGAATGATTGCATCGACTTTTTCACAACTACCGTCTGCAAAATAAGCGTGTTCAGTATCTACACGAACAAGGTTAGGTTTTTCATCCCAGTTCTCAGGCCATTTGTAACCCATCGGCGCTGTACGGTAGCAACTGATTAATTTGCCGGCGCCATATTTGTAACACTGGGAGCCGATATCTTCTGCGGAGTAGCTGGAGCCAACCAGCAGCACGGTTTTATCTTTGAATTCCAGAGCATCTCGGAAATCGTGTGCGTGCAAAATACGGCCACCGAAACTTTCAAAACCTTCGAAAGTAGGTACGTTAGGCGTTGAGAAGTGACCGGAAGCACAGACAACATAATCGAAAACTTCGGAATAGATAGTGTCATTATTGTGGTCATGTACAGTTACGGTGAACATCTCAGTGTCTTTATCAAACTCGACATTACGAACCGGAGTGTTGAAACGGATGTAATCACGAACGCCTGCTTTCTCAACACGGCCCTTGATGTAATCCCAAAGAACTTCACGGGGAGGGTATGAAGCGATTGGCTTTCCAAAATGTTCATCGAAACTGTAATCAGCAAATTCCAGACACTCTTTAGGGCCGTTAGACCATAGGTAGCGGTACATACTGCAATGAACAGGTTCACCGTTCTCATCCAGGCCTGTGCGCCAGGTGTAGTTCCACAAACCGCCCCAGTCACTTTGTTTTTCAAAACACACGAGTTCTGGAATATCGTCACCCTTTGCCTGGGCTGACTGAAATGCTCTTAACTGTGCCAGGCCGCTGGGTCCTGCACCAATAATCGCGATGCGAGTCATAGGTCTCTCCATAATGGTCAAATTCAATTTGGAAGCTGGCGCACTGCGCAGCCTATAAGATAAAAAATAACCAGCTTTGGAGGTTTAAAAAATTCCCATGAATGGGTAATTCGAAGGGGGTAAAGAGGGGGTAGTTGGGGGTAATGAAGGGGTGTTTTCGGGGTTAGCCGGTTTGCATAATGATCCCTTCAACCCCAAGTACCATGCCGCTTTCAGAATAGAGTCCACGGCCCCGGTCTTTCACTTTGATTTCATCACCATTCTTTTTCAAGATACGGTAATCGAGATCAAAAGAGCTGTGTGTCTGGAGGGCAATTTGAACATCATCCCAAACGGTTTCGGAATCGTCAGGATGGATGAGTGAGCCCAGGCAAATCTGTGATTGATTGAGCAGCTCTTCGGCCTGATAACCCGTTAACAGTTCACAACCGTCGCTGACATACTCCATGGTCCAGCTGAGGTTGTTACGTGAACGATAGAGCATTGCAGGTAATCGCTTGACCAGGCTTTGTAAACTTCGATGGTTGGCTTCTCGCACCTGTTCATTTCGTACCTGCGGAGTGATGTCACATAGGGTTGCAGAGAGTGGGTAGAGCGAATCGTGCTTAATCGATTGAATACGCATTTCACACCAACGTATCTCGCCACTGGTATGAAGCAACCGGAACCAGATTAGCTCACTCTTTCCGGGTTGCATTTTATCGAACAGTTGCTCGCACCCTGGGATGTCTTCCGGGTGTAAGAAATCGGTGAGTGGATTATCCAGTGCTTCCGAAACCGGCGTCCCGGTTATTTTTTGCCAGCATTCATTCACTGTAAGTATGCGATGACGATGATCAAAAGCGATCACCACATCATTCAAACTATTAAACAATTGCCATAACTGTTGTTCTGACGGTTGCGTTGGTTTCGATCGACCAGGCCATTTTAATATTGCCATCATAGCTCCCTATGCTAACTCTTCTTCCGTGAGGTTTTTATGCGCCCAGGCTGCAAGTTCAAGCCGTGAGTGCATATCGAGTTTGCGTAATAGATTTTTAACATACACTTTTACGGTGCCATCACTGATGCCCAATTCTCTGGCGATAAGCTTATTGTTGAGCCCCTTAGCAATGAAAAACAGGGTTTCGCGCTCGCGCTCGGTTAGCTCTGCCAGGGTTTCATTACTCTGAGAAGCTTCCTCCTCATGATTTTCACGTATATGAGAAGCAAGTGATGTGATGGCATCAACATTAAGTGCGATTTTTCCGGAAGCAACCGAAATTAGATGGTTTAGAATCTCATCGGGCGGGGTATCTTTCTGTAGATAGCCATTAGCACCATAGCGGAGCGCCTCAAGTAACTTATCCTGATCCGTACAGGCAGTGATGATGATGATTTTGAGTTCATCATCACACTCTCTGATTTGCTTAAGCAGTTCCAGTCCGGATTTATCCGGCATTTGCAGATCTAATAACAGGATGTCTGGGTAATTGCCTTCCAGATTATCTAACAGAGTAAAACCGTTATCATATTCAGCAATAACCGTCAGTTCTTCACTGTCGTTTAATAGCTCTACGACACCTCGTCGGAAGAGGGGGTGATCATCAACGACAACAACGGTTAACTCACGCTCATTCATGATTATCTTCCAGATTAAGTATTAGTTTAGTACGTGTACCACCCCCATCCCTGTCCCCTATGCTTAGCTCAGCGCCAATACGTTCTGCGCGTTCTTGCATAATCTGTAGGCCAAAACTGTCAGTCCGTGCAGCTGTGGGGTTGATTCCACAGCCATTGTCTTCAATGACTACTTCAAGGTGAGAAGTAGCGTATAGGTTGAGGATGATACGAGAGTGTGTCGCATGCGAGTGGCGCACAATATTGCTTAGGCACTCTCTGATAATGTAGAGAATTTGCATCGACTGTTTGGGGCTCAGTACGTTCAGTTGCATTCGGTTATCCAGCTCAAAAACAATGCCCGATTGCTGCTCGAATTCTTTGATTGAGTTGATAACACCCTCGGGCAGTTTTTCCGTTTGCATGGTTAAACGTGATGAAGTGATCAGCTCACGTGTCTGGCGGTAAGCACAATGTGTGTAGGCTGCGAGATCCTCAGTGATGGGCTTCAGTTCATGGTAATCATCTTTCTGACAAAGCTTATCCAGCCTTGCACTTTTGATTCTTAGATAACCTAAGACCTGTGCCAGTGAGTCATGTAACTCAGCCGCGTAGATGGATCGCTCTGTTTGCAGAGCGGTTTTGATTTTGGCTTCACGCTGATACCAGGCATTGATGCCTTTTTCCAAAGCTGTAGCAAGCGGTGCAGTACGCCATTTAATTTGTTCCATTGCCGGTGCTTTCTCAGCAAAAGAGAAAATAAGCCAGATAGTTTGATTACTCGACTCAAGAAGTTTACTGGGCGCAATTTCAAAGTGTTTGTTGGATAAAGAGAGTTTAATCAGGTCCGAAGCGGGTGGTTTATTCAGAGTGAAGGTACGGTGTAGCTCCTGAATAAACCTGGCATTAGGCTTTTCAGTCAAACCGTGATGAAGGAATGACTCCGAAGTAACCGGGCTACTGAAAAGAATCAGAAGTTCCCCATCTTTTGATTGAGGAAGCAGGTCGTCAAGTTGTTGCTGCATTGTTCTTAAAACATCAGGCAGGGTTTCACTGATCTCGTTAGCCGTGGCGAGTGTGAATGCAAGATCATTAAGATCAGGCGGAGTAATTTTGGACTCTGTTTGGTTTGGCTGTTTCTTTACCAGAGAAAATTCAAAACTTTCCAACCATTGCCTTAGCTTCGTTGCCATTCGTGGTCCCCTAAGTGACTTGATCTCTAACCTGTCCTTTATTCGTGCACGGTTTCCTTAATGCATATTCATACAGCACTATTCATGCCATTAAGTGGGGACTTGCAGCGATTTAAGACTAATGCGGGCTTTTCTATGAAAAGTTGAATAAAACACCATGAGTAAATAATTATTACTAATAAGAAATTAATTATTGGTGTTAATTATCAATTTTGACGTGCACTTTATTGGAGCAATCTAAATATGGCTGCACATGAAATGCACAGTTTTAATGCTGATTAGCAATAAAAAAACCTCGGCATCTACCGAGGTTTTTAGCGCTTAACTCGCTGAATAAATGCTTTAGCCTTTAGCGATACGTTTTTTCTTGTCCGGGTCATCAAAAGGTAAGGTATGGGTGATAGCTGGAACATTCAGACTGCCTTTCACCTCAATCGCTTTACCTTGTGCTGCAAAGTTGACATCAACACGCGCAATAGCCATGGATTTTTCGGTCAGGCGTGAATACGCCGGCTGAGTGATGACGCCAACCTGTTTACCATCGGCCCAAAGTGTATCGCCGATTTCAGCCTCTTTATGGCCTTCCAAAAGCACGCCAAAGATCTTAAAGCGTTCCTTACCTTGCAACCGGAAGTGTTCATAGCAACCACGGAACTCGGTTTTATCTTTGGATACAGTAAAATCAAGGCCGAGTTCCCAGAGTGTGTCACCAGCTGCTTCATTCTCAAATGGATGCATTTCAGAATTATCATATGGGTAAAACAACAAGTAGCTTTCTACCCTTAACATATCCAGAGCGCTGAATGCCGCAGGAATAATACCCATAGATGCGCCTTTTTCGAGAATCGAATCCCAGATTAGGCCGACATCATTCGCCTTACAGAAAATTTCGTAACCTCGTTCTCCGGTATAACCGGTACGGGAGATCATCACCGGGCGGCCAAACAGTTTCGTTTGCATGTGGTGGAAGTAGGGCAGATCCCGAATCCCCTCAATATGTTCAGCCAGGAAATCAACTGCAACGGGACCCTGTAGGGAGATATCATGCAGATCATCATCAAACAAAACGGCTACCTGGCGGCCCTGAGCTGAGCGGATAAGCATCTCATGACCGGTACCTGTGCCGTGAACAACCATATAAGCATTAGGGCCAGTACAGTACACGATGCAGTCATCAATAAATTTACCCTGTTCATTAAGCATCGTTGCATATACAGACTTACCAGGATAAAGCTTAGAAATATCCCTGGTTGTTGCATATTCGAGCAGGCTTTCTGCGTGTGGCCCAACATAATGGACCTTCTTCAATCCTGATACATCCATCAGACCTGCTTTAGTACGAATTGCTTCATGCGATTCGCTCACATCACTGTCGTATGTCCAGGCGGTTCCCATTCCATTCCAGTCTTCAAGTTCGGAGCCCAGTGCTCTATGTCTGTCTGCCAATGCAGAAATACGCCATGAATTTGCCATTTTATTTAACCCTCTTTATCGACATGTTGCCGCTATTCGGTCTGATTATTAATAAGAATATTAGTTTCCTATTGGTAAATCTAATATGCCTAGCTGCAGGCCTTTATGTCAATTACTCCAAAATTGGTAGTGGCTAGCGCCTGCCGGGGAGCCGTTGCCTACTTAGGGTGGATGGGTTGATGGGGTTGTTCTCAGAGTCTCGGAACTACAGGTATTCAGGCATTTTCATGCGATTGTTTAACGGGTTTATCTCCAGCACATATTTGCTCTGAGAGAAGTAAAGCAGGCGTGATTTGTAATGGGCTAACCCTAAAGGGGTATCCCCGATGGAGGATTGTCTAAAAACCACTGCTGATAAATATTTATTAGCAACAAGAAATGTGGATTTTCATTAAAGATCTGAATTTTAGGTTGCACACAATTGCTAGATCGATGGCATTGCTGCCCTAAAAAATGAACGGTTTTGAGCTCCCATCAATCCAGAATATAGGGTGAAAAGATGCTGGAAAATAAAAAAGGAGACATGACAGAGGCGTGCTATCTCAATCTGCAGCGGCCTGTTGATCGCCAACACTTCCGGGTTGAGGCTCAGGATGCGCAGCGATTTGAATTGAGGTCCGGTGACCTGCTTGAATTGTCTAGCAGCGATCAAGAACAAGTCTGTGAAATATTGGTACTTAATAAGCAGGGGCACCCAGCACCTCAGTTGTTAAACAGTGGTTACCCGGTAGAAGCTGTCGAGATCGCTAAGCAGCTCGAATGCGGTGGACAGTCCGCTCTACGTTTACAGGAAAAATTGAATAAGTGGGGGGTTACCCCCTCGCATCTGCGCAATGCATTACGGATTAACGGTACTGAACCTTGTGCAATGGAAGCTTTGGCAGATATGACTGTAGTCGTTTCTGCTGCTGGCCCGGATATGGGGGTGGAAGAGCATACTCCGGTTACCGAGATAGATGTCACAATCAAACACACCATTCCAGTTCAGGGATACCTTCCAGAGCCATTAGCTGAGATACAAACAGATATCCGCATTCCAAGAGCGACTGCCCGTACCTATGAGGTTAAAGCTGGTGAATGGATACAGATTATTGATGTTGCGGGTAAGCAGTGTTCCGACTTTCTGGCATTCGACAAAGCAGCATTAAATAAGGGTGAAGAAGTCGCTCTGGATGCGGTTGCGACGCGCACAGTGATGGGCCTGAGCAATCCTCAACCGGGATTGTTTTCACGTTTTCTAGGCGCTGACATGCAATCAATGGTGGAAGTGGTACAGGATACGGTAGGTCGCCATGATAGTTTTCTGATGGCCTGTACCCCCAAATATTATGAAGATAGTGGTTACTTTGGCCATATCAGTTGCAGCGATAATTTTAATCGTGCCCTGGCACCGTTCGAAGTAACACCGCGTCCAGCCTGGCCTGCCATTAATTTCTTTTTTAATACGGCGATAGAGCCTTGTGGCACCGTTTCAATGGATGAGCCATGGTCGAGAGCAGGTGATTATGTACTGCTGCGGGCAACCCGCGACCTTATCTGTGCCTCATCCGCCTGTCCGGACGACATCGATCCGGCTAATGGTTGGAACCCCACCGACATCCATGTCCGTATCTACAGTGCAGAGAATGAATTTCCTCGTGCCATAGCCCACCGAATTACACCTGAGGAGTTACCTCGTATGACTAAAACAACCGGTTTTCATAACCCGATCTCAGAATTGACCAAGAAACTGATTGAGTACCGCGGTTACTGGGTCGCTTCCGAGTATGAAGGTTGGGGTGCTAAAGCTGAATATTTGGCCTGTCGCGAGCGTGTGGCGATGATTGATCTGTCGCCATTGAGAAAATTTGAGATCACCGGACCCGATTCCGAAGCCTTTTTGCAATATGTATTAACGCGGAATGTTCGTCGTCTGGCTATTGGAGAAATCGCTTATTCAGCGATCTGCTTTGAAACCGGCGGCATGATTGATGATGGCACTATTTTCCGTATGGATGAACAAGCCTTTCGATGGGTTTGTGGTGATCCCTACACCGGAATTTGGATGCGTAATGTAGCCCGTGAAAAAGGCTACAAAGTCAGCGTTCGTAACTCCACGGATCAGTTGCACAACTTAGCCGTACAGGGACCTGAAAGCCGTAACCTGCTTAAAGAGCTGATCTGGACACCTGAATGTCAGCCAAGTATGGATACTTTGGCTTGGTTCCATTTCTTAATCGGCCGTATTGGCGGACCTGATGGTATCCCTGTGATGGTTTCCCGAACAGGATACACCGGCGAGTTGGGTTTTGAAGTGTGGTGCCACCCTGATCAAGGCGAAGAAACCTGGAAATCTATCTGGGATGCCGGGCAAAAATACGAAATAGCCCCTATGGGTTTTGATGCCCTGGATATGTTGCGCATCGAGGCTGGGCTTATCTTTGCTGATCATGAATTTTGTCCTGAGACCAATCCATTCGAAGCAGGCATCGGTTTTACCGTGCCGCTTAAGTCCAAAGAAGATCATTTCATCGGCCGTGATGCCATTGCCAGGCAAGCCCCGGAAAGTCGCAAAAAGCTGGTCGGTTTAATCCTGGAAGAGGGTGAGGCAGCCGCCCACGGAGACCCGGTTTATCAGGGACGTTTCCCGGTCGGTATTGTCACCAGTGCTACTCCTTCTCCTTTGATGGGTAAGCAGATTGCGTTGTGTCGCGTCGCGCCTGAATTTGCAGAAAAAGGTATCAGTCTGGAGGTTGGCAAGCTCGACGGTCAGCAAAAAAGATTAAAGGGGGAGGTCACCAGCCTGCCTTTTTACGATCCAGAACGTACACGTGTTCGTTCATGATTTTTCACAACTGAAAAATTAAGAACGGTCTTGAATTTACAGCAATCAGAATTGCGAAGGAGGCGACCAAATAGAAAGAGTGAGTCTGGATGTTTCGCTTATCAGCGCTTTCCTGAGTGCTAAGCGATGTCTATAGAGCAGGGAAGATTCAGTGTTACCGGGTTTTGCTCAGTCAGAGCAAAAGGTAATGCGGATTACCCGAAAAGTAAGTGGGTGGTACAAAGTGGAACAACTCCTGAATCGAAGAACCACTTTGGTGCCATATAAAAATGCTAGGAAATGCAGTTTCTATTTAACTTGCTGAAATATAAGGGTTTAGTGATTTTAGGTATAGCAATTTCATTTCCTATTAAGAAATAATTATTACTGCTGGTATTTATTCTTTTAGGGGTAAAGGCATAAGCATCAGCAGTAAATGAGACAGTTCTAATCACAATAGGGGGGTCCCATGGACCAAACACAAGTAGCAGAGAAGCTTGTAGAGCTTCAATCTATGATCGAGATGACCAGCACGATCAATATGGAAGTATTTTATTGGTGGTGTACTGGTTTGATGGTGATCATTCACGCAGGCTTCCTGGCCTACGAAATGGGTGCATCACGACTAAAAAATGCCCTGGCATCAGGTGTTAAAAATATTCTGGCATTCGCCTTTGTTATTCCAATGTTCTTCTTCTTTGGCTGGTGGATCTATCTGGCTATGTACAATGGCTTTATTCCAGATTTCGAAGCTGCTGCAGCGGGTCTGCCATGGTCTGAGTACATGGGGCCAAACCTGACCGATAATGCCAGTGGTATTTTCTGGGGTGCATTTGTACTGTTCTCTGCGACGACTGCATCGATCTTCTCAGGTGCGGTCATTGAGCGTATCCGTATGAGCTCCTTCCTGATTCTGGCGATCATTCTGGGTTCCGTAGTTTGGGTTCTGGGTGCATCCTGGGGTTGGCATCCAACCGGTTGGTTGACTGTTGAGTGGGGTTTCCACGACTTTGGTGCGGCGGGTGCTGTTCACATGGTTGCAGGTTTCTTCGCACTGGGTGTAATCATCAACCTGGGTGCACGTCTTGGCCGTTTCGCTCCAGACGGTACGCCAATCGCAATTAGCGGTCACAGCATGCCAATGACCATCATCGGTCTGATGCTGATCATCGTCGGTTTCTTCGGCTTCCTGGGTGGTTGTATCATCTATGCTGGCAGCGGCCAGTGGACAACAATCTTTGGTACACCCCTGACGCTTTCTGCTGTGAGCTTTAACACTCTGATGGCATTCTCCGGCGGTATCATTGGTGCTTATGTTGTGACGCGTCAGCCGTTCTGGATGATGTCGGGTGCACTTGCAGGTATCTTCTCTGCTGCACCGGGTCTGGATCTTTACTACCCACCTTTGGCATTCCTGATGGGTATCGTAGGTGGTGTTGTTGCACCTCTGGCAGATAAATTCATTACCAACAAATTTAAGCTTGACGATGCTGTCGGTGCGTTTGGCGTACACGGTATGGGTGGCCTTGTAGGTATCGTGGGTCTGGGTATCTTCAGCGGCTTCCCTAATGTTGTGGAAGGCGCGCCTGATATTTCATTCACAGGTCAGCTGATGAGTGCTGGTGTAATGGCTGCACTTGGCTTTATCCCAGGCTTCGGTCTCTCTTGGGTAATGGCGAAAGTTGGTTTCCTACGTGTACCACCAAAAGCTGAAGAGATGGGTCTGGATGAAGTGGAAGTACCATTGGAAGCTTATCCGGAATCCGTGCCTGCTACACAGGACAATTCAACTGCAACACCTAGTTCAGTAACTGCTTAAGGAGAATATTATGAACGCAAGTCCTATTACTACGTGGGAAGGTGCAGAGGCGTATTTTACCTTTGCGGATAATCCAACAGCGATGATGATTATTCTGTCATTATCAATCGCGGCAACAATCGGAACTATCATTGCTACGATCAAACATGAGAATGACACTTTTATCGATTATAAGTAATTCTTAGGTGAGATAAGTAAGATGGTAAACAAGAATAACGCCGGCTTTGCTGGCGTTATTCTTTTCTGGAGTTGTTATGACGTATTCAATTATTGCAGGTGGGCACAGCTGGCAGTTTGCTGATTTGAAAACGGTAATGGCTAAAGCCAGCCCGGATCGTTCCGGGGATCGATTAGCCGGATTAGCAGCCGAAACCGCTCAGGAACGAGTAGCGGCTCAAATGGTTTTGGCTGACGTCCCTCTCAAACAATTTTTGACCGAAGTTTTCATTCCTTATGAAGAGGATGAAGTTACCCGGTTGATTATTGATTCACACGACGCAGAAGCCTTTACACCCGTTTCTTCTTTAACCGTAGGTGAGTTCCGTAACTGGTTATTATCGGAGCAAGCAGATACTGAAACTCTGAAAGCCCTCGCACCGGGGCTTACCCCTGAAATGGTCGCCGCAGTATCAAAAATTATGCGGGTACAGGACCTGATTCTGGTTGCGAAAAAGTGCAATAACGTAACTGCATTTCGCAATACAATCGGCTTGCCGGGGCGAATGGCAACCCGATTACAACCTAATCATCCAACCGATGATCCCACCGGCATTGCGGCCAGCGTTCTGGATGGCTTGCTCTACGGCAATGGTGATGCCGTGATTGGCATTAACCCCGCCAGTGACAATATATCCGCCGTTACAACCATGATGAAGATGCTGGATGATGTGATCCAGCGCTATGAGATACCCACACAGTCCTGTGTCCTGACTCATGTCACAACACATATAGAAGCAATTAATCGTGGTGCACCGGTTGATCTGGTGTTCCAGTCGATAGCCGGAACAGAAAAAGCCAACGAAGGCTTTGGGGTAAACCTCAACATCTTAAAAGAAGCCCACACCGCTGCTCTGGAACTGGGCAGAGGTACCTGTGGCAATAACGTCATGTATTTTGAAACCGGGCAGGGCAGTGCGCTCTCATCCAACGCTCATTTCGGTGTGGACCAGCAAACCTGCGAGACCCGGGCTTATGCGGTTGCGAGAGAGTTTTCGCCCTTATTGGTGAATACCGTGGTGGGTTTTATCGGCCCGGAGTACCTCTATAACGGTAAACAGATCACCCGGGCAGGACTGGAAGACCACTTCTGCGGTAAATTACTCGGTCTGCCGATGGGGTGTGATATCTGTTACACCAACCATGCCGAGGCGGATCAGGATGATATGGACAGCTTGTTAACCCAACTGGCTGTTGCTGGTATTACTTTCATTATGGGCATTCCGGGTTCCGATGACATCATGCTGAATTACCAGACCACCTCCTTCCATGACGCGCTGTATGCCCGTGAAGTTCTGGGTTTAAAACCGGCACCTGAGTTTGAAGAGTGGTTAATTAAGATGCAGATCTTTGATAAATCAGGACGGATTATGGTTTCTGATCAATTCCCGGATTCGTTTAAACATATGCAAGCATTGATGGGGCAATAATATGGCTGAAAAAAATCTAGTTGCTCATGATCCCGCGGTGGCTAACAGTTGGCAGAAACTTAAAGAATTTACTGATGCTCGTATTGGCTTAGGGCGTGCTGGAAGTGCAATCCCCACCAAACGTTTACTCGAATTTCAAATGGACCATGCTAACGCCCGGGACGCCGTTCACATCCCGCTGGATATGGACAAACTTCTTGATGGTCTGCCTTCGAAATACGGCCATCTGATTCTAGAAAGCCGGGCAGTGGATCGTGCAACCTATCTGCAACGCCCGGATTACGGACGCAGTTTGTCCGATAGCTCTGTGAACAGCCTGAATAACTACCGCGCATCACAGGCAGAAAAGTTTAAAGCCGCCATCGTTATTGTGGATGGTTTATCTTCCACCGCTGTGCAAGCGCACGCCGGAGCAATGACAGAAATACTCTGCAATCTGATGGAAGAAAAAGGCTATTCACTGGCCCCCATCTGTATTGTGCAGCAGGGCCGTGTCGCGATAGGTGACGAGATCGGGGAGATCCTGGAGGTAGACCTGCTGATTTTAATGGTCGGAGAACGTCCTGGACTCAGCTCACCCGACAGTTTGGGCATCTATTACACATTCAAACCGGCACTTGGGCTACAGGATTCTGCACGTAACTGTATCTCGAATATCAGACCCGCGGGTTTATCGTTTCAGGAAGCGGCAGATAAGCTGATCTGGCTGATCGATGAATCCATCAAAATCAATCAGTCCGGTGTGATGTTGAAAGATGAATCAGAACCGATTGATGCGATTACCGGTGAAGAACAATCAGTTTTCTTGTTGAGTAGTTAAAGTACTCGAGAAAGTACCCAAGCAGGAGCTTAGGTTAGGAGTTTATTTAGCGGGCTTAAGCTTCCCTGTCTATTTGAATCAGACCAATCTTATAGCTTTTTTCTCTTCTGGATCTGGCCCATTTTCTCCTTGCAATTTTTTTAAAGAGATTTCATATTTGGCTCATAGGGATTTTGCTGTGCCGATTTATGAGCACAGTCACTTATCAAATCACGCATGATCGTTTTTATCGGAGGAAAATGACGGTGCTGTCTAAAAGCTATTTAAATTCAAGCGATTACAGATATTTTTATTTTTCTCTGTGGCAGGAAAACGCGCACGCTCGTTATTAAAATGTGAGGGCTCTAGATCTGATGCATTCGAATAACATATTTAACAAACTTTGGATAATTGAGTCCTTAGCTGATGGAGAGCTAAAAACTGGAACCCGTCTTCATGACGACCTTTTTCACAGCATAAAAGAGGAGCATCCAAATTTAATTGTTTCCCTTGAAAAACCAGCATCGAAAGATGAATTTATTCATTGTCTGAAAATTATCCATCAAGATGTAGTTGAAAATAAGAACTACCCATTAATCCATCTAGAATGCCATGGTTGCGAGAATGGTCTTGGCCTTTCAAATAAGGAAATTATTGAGTGGGGTGAAATCAGAGATCTACTTATTAAAATTAATTTTGCTTGCGAAATAAACTTACTTGTTGTGGTTGCTGCTTGCAAGGGAGCTTATTTGATTCACACTGCAACTCAGTTAGATAGAGCACCATTTTATGCAATAGTAGGCTCCGAACAAGAAATGAAAGCCGGTGAAATACAAGCTGACTTTACTGAATTCTATAAATCATTTTTCCAGTCACTAAACGGTAATGAAGCAATAGAAGCACTAAATAGGCAAGCTAAAAAAACAAATAGAATTTATCATTTTGTTGGTGCAGAAGTTCTATTTCTAAAGGCGTTTAGAAAATATCACCAGGATCACTGTACAGGAAAAGCTAAACATTCCCGCTTAGAAGACTTGGTCACAAAAGCAATGACCATGCCTGAGGTTAACCAAATGGGTGTCAACTGGGCAAGAAATAAAGCAAAAGAATGGTTTAAAAATGAACAGGAGCCTGCTTTTGACAGAATGAAAGAAAGATTTTTTGGGCTCAAAGATTATCCAAACAACAAAGAGAGGTTTACTGTTAACTATGTTGATGTACTCCAACAATAGCCCTAACAATGGCCTCCAAAGGATTTGCTCACTGCTTCGCTCTCCTTTGAGGCCGGGCGTTATGTGTTTAGCTCAGTAGTGATACCGTAGCTGTGCAATGAGAATGGAGTCCTCATGAATCTTATAAATAATTCTATGTTCGTCGTTAATACGCCGAGACCAATATCCCGAAAGAGCATGTTTCAAAGATTCTGGCTTACCTACGCCATCAAAAGGCTCCCTTTGGATATCCTTGATAAGCATATTAATACGTTTAAGTATCTGCTTATCCGTTTTTTGCCAGTATAGGTAATCTTCCCATGCCTTTTCTGCAAAAATTAATTTCACTCAATAAGTTCCTTTGGTTGTCCCTTTCCATCTTCCAGTTCGGCAATAGCCTCAATCAAGCGTCTCGTATTTTTTGGGCTACGGAGCAGGTAAGCAGTTTCTTCAAGCGCTTGGTAGTCATCCATAGAAATCATCACAACGGCACCTTCACCCTTACGGGTAATGGCTATTGGAGCATGGTCGTTACATACCTGTTCCATTGTCTTGGCAAGGTTACTTCTAGCGGAGGTATAGCTTATACTTTCCATCTTTTTTACCTGTACATGTACATAAATGTGTACATATTGTATCAACGCATAACAAGTTGCTCAAGTACACTCCGCCAGCCAAAGCTGGCTCCGCGGGACTACCCAAGCTGTGCTAGTTCATCCTGCTGTGTTAGGCGTTACTCTTTGACGAGACCTTTAAATAGGTGCCATAAATTGGTCTTGATAAGAGGGCTTTTATTATGCAAACAAAATTCTCCGAAGATGTCATCCCTTTGTCTGACCTCAAAGTAAACCCAGGTAAAGTTGTAAACCATGCCAAAGATACGCATAGGCCTGTTCTTTTAACGAGCCGTGGTCGCGGTGTTGCTGTTGTTCAAGGTTTGATGGAAATTAAGGAAGGTGAGACTACTGATATTAGCGATGTGAAAAAGCAATTAGGGCTTTAGTTAGTGAATATTTCTTTTTCAAAGTCTGCTATCGAAGATCTCAAAGCAATTAAGGAATACTACTCTGAGCAAGGTGTACCGCAAATAGGCCAAGATTTTGTAGCGGCCATCGTTGAGCATATTGAAACTCTTACGACACACCACACGTTAAAACTATGTGCATATAGCCTTGCTCATATCGACACTCTGAACAAGGCTGTTAATGTCAGATCAAACCCAGCGCTTTAGCATGATGACGCAGATGGTCATCTATAAAGCTGGCGATAAAGAAATAGCTGTGGTCGTAACCCGGTTGAATACGCTGTTCTAACGGATAATCGGCTGCTTCACAGGCGGCTTTGAGCGCCTCTGGTTTTAGCTGTTCTTCCATAAAGTCATCCGCCTGAGCCTGATCGATTAACAGGGGAAGCTTCTCTTCTGCTGTTGCGATCAGTTCGCAGCTGTCCCAGTCCTTCCATTGTTCTTTATCTTTACCCAGATATCCGCTTAAGGCCTTTTGACCCCAAGGACAGTTTATAGGATTGCTGATAGGAGCGAACGCAGATAATGATTGGTACTTACCCGGGTTCTTCAGCGCGGAGACGATGGCGCCATGACCGCCCATGGAATGGCCGCTGATTGAGCATTGATCGGTCACCGGGAAGTTAGCCTGAATAACGTCTGGTAACTCTGTTACTACGTAGTCATACATACGGTAGTTTTCTGACCACGGGGCTTCTGTAGCGTTTACGTAAAAACCTGCACCGGAGCCGAAATCATAGTTGTCATGCTCTTCTGGGAAATCTGTGCCTCGTGGGCTGGTATCCGGGCAAACGATCGCCATGCCCAGTTCAGCTGCTAGCTTTTGTGCGCCAGCTTTCTGCATAAAGTTTTCGTCGGTACAGGTGAGGCCGGAAAGCCAGTACAGGACGGGTACAGAATTGTTTTGTGCCTGTGGTGGGAGGTAGATCGCAAAGATCATCTCTGTGCCGGTGCTGCTGGATAGATGCTTATAACGTTTAAGCCAGCCACCAAAGCTCTTGGTGCATGAGATCAGTTCAGGAGTATTGGATAACTCAGACATGTCTATCTCCTATCAGATAGCAGTGTATAGATGTGCAAAACAGCGGCAGGTTTGAAGCCCGCCGCTCTCTCAATATTTACACATTTGTTGATCAGTAGATGATGACGGAGCGAATGCTTTCACCCGCGTGCATCAGATCAAAGGCTTTATTAATATCTTCCAGCCCCATGGTGTGGGTAATGAATGGGTCGATTTCGATTTTTCCATTCATATAGTCTTCAACATAACCGGGTAACTGGCTACGGCCTTTAACACCACCAAACGCAGAACCTTTCCATACACGTCCGGTTACTAGCTGGAATGGACGGGTAGAGATCTCCTGACCTGCACCAGCAACACCGATGATTACCGATTCACCCCAACCTTTATGGCAGCACTCCAATGCCTGACGCATCACCTGAACGTTACCGATACACTCAAATGAGTAATCAACACCGCCGTCGGTCATATCCACAATGGCTTCCTGAATAGGTACTGAGATCTTTTTCGGGTTAACAAAGTCAGTCGCACCAAACTGTTTGGCCATTTCGAACTTATCTTCATTAACATCAATCGCAATAATACGACTGGCATTTGCCATGCGCGCACCCTGGATAACCGACAAACCAATACCGCCCAGACCAAACACTGCAACCGTTGAGCCTTCCTCAACCTTTGCTGTGTTAAGAACGGCACCAATACCGGTAGTGATACCACAACCCAGTAAGCAGACTTTTTCTAAAGGCGCATCAACATGAATTTTTGCCAAAGAGATTTCAGGCACAACGGTGTATTCGGAGAAAGTAGAACAGCCCATATAGTGGAACAATTCTTTACCGCCAACGGAGAATCGCGTGGTGCCGTCGGGCATCAGTCCCTGACCCTGAGTGGCACGAACTGCCTGACATAGGTTGGTTTTACCAGAAAGGCAGAATTTACACTTTCCACACTCAGCAGTGTAAAGAGGAATGACGTGATCACCCGGTTTCAGAGTGGTTACACCCGGACCTACCTCTTCAACCACACCTGCTCCTTCGTGGCCCAGAATAGATGGGAAGATGCCTTCAGGGTCTTCACCAGACAATGTGAATGCGTCCGTGTGACATACACCGGTAGCGACAATACGCACTAATACTTCGCCCGCTTTCGGGCCCTGAACATCCACTTCTTCGATGGTTAGTGGGTCACCCGCTTTCCAGGCAACAGCAGCGCGAGATTTCATTCCTTACTCCTGAGTCTTTGAATTATTTAGAAATGCATTTTAGTTCAGGAAATAACTTATATCTCTGCATGGATTGGAAATGATTTTTGCTATACAGCAATAATAAAGGTATGTTTTGTCAGGGTAGAGGAGGGTCAGCATGCGTCGTTGGGATGCTATTGAAGCGTTTGTAGCAGTGGTGCAGAGAGGTAGTTTTACTTCTGCTGCTGAGTCTTTGGGGGTTTCGCCCTCACATGTCAGTCGCAGGGTAGCCGAGTTGGAATCTCAGTTGGGGACACCGCTTATTTACCGAACGACTCGTTCCATTCGATTAAGCGATGCCGGTGAAGAATATTACGCAGAGTGTAATCGCCTGCTGCAGGGATTTCTCAGTGCTGAGCAGAAGATCAGTCAGCAATCCGAAGAGCCTTCAGGTTTATTGAAAATCACCTGTGGTGCTACCTTTGGTGAGCGATTTATTGCCCCGCTATTGCCCGCTTTTTTAAAACGTTATCCCAAACTCAAAGTTGACCTGCACCTGAGCAACAGTCGTGTAGATTTGATCCGGGATGGTTATGATCTGGCGATACGTCTTGGCACTATGGAAGATTCCAGCCTCCTGGCAAGGCGGTTATGTGATCGTACCGAATATATCTGTGCATCACCGGAATATCTGGAACTTTATGGTTCTCCGCATACTTTAAATGAACTGAGCCGTCACAACTGCCTTCAGGGTTCCATCCCCACATGGTTGTTTATGGATAATGGCCAGAGGCGGGAATTCCGGGTGGACGGCAACTGGCGCAGCAATTCTGGCCCGGCTTTAATTGAAGCAGTTAAAGCAGGGTTGGGGATCGCTCAACTACCCGATTATTATGTTGCGCCTATGCTGAAATCTGGCGAGCTGGTGAGTTTATTGGATAATTATCGTTATCCGTATTCTGGTGTCTGGCTGGTTTATCCAAAAGTTCGTCAGCAGTTACCAAGACTCAAGTTGCTATGTGACTATCTGATCGAGTCATTTTCTGAGCACGCCTAGTTTAAAGTTAAACAATACGCTTGGACTCGTATGCCGAAAGCTCTACTGCAATGCTTTTTGAGGTCGGCGTTCTGCTCTGGTCACCGTAACTGTCCAATGGCACGAGTGGATTAGTTTCTGGGTAATAGGCTGCGATGTTGCCTACAGGGATATCGTAAGGCACTAACCTAAAACCATGTACTTCCCGTATTTTGTCATCGCTCCAAAGAGAGCGCAGAGTTACCAGCTGATTTGCTTCCAGTCCTAGTCGGTCAATATCATGTTGATTGATAAACACCACATCCCTTTCATTTTTGATCCCCCGGTAACGATCATTCAAACCGTAGATCGTTGTATTGTATTGGTCATGAGATCTCATGGTTTGCAGGATTAAAGTGTTTTTGCTCCATTTTTCTTTAGGCAGATACGGAATGATTTCAGTAGGTAATGGATGGCTGTATATCACCAGTTTTTCTGGTGTGGTTTGCCATGTTCGTTCACGTGCACTGTTACCCAGATAGAAACCACCGGGTTGTTCCAGTTTTTGGTTAAATTCTGAGAAGCCGGGTATGGTGTCCGAAATAAGGTTACGAATACGAGAGTAGTCACCAGCCAGTTCTGACCAACTGATTTTTTCTTCACCCAGAGTCGCTGCAGCAATGCCTGCGATAATGGCTGGTTCTGAACGCATTTCTTCAGACAGCGGTTCCAGCACACCTTTGGATGCATGCACCATGCTGAATGAATCTTCTACCGTTATCTTTTGTTCACCAGCGGTCTGGCGGTCAATATCAGTTCTTCCAAGGCAAGGTAAAATGAGAGCGTCTTTACCTGTTATCAGGTGTGAGCGATTGAGTTTAGTGCTGATATGTACCGTCAGGTTACAGTTTTCCAGTGCGGATTCAGTAACCGGGCTGTCAGGCGTTGCTGCAGCAAAGTTACCACCCAGACCGATAAATACTTTGCTGTCACCTGCCAACATAGCTTCTATCGCTTCAACCGTGGAGTGACCATGATTTCTCGGAGCCTGGAACTGGAATTTTGCTTCCAGACTATCAAGGAAAGCATCAGCAGGGCGTTCATTAATGCCCATGGTTCGGTCACCCTGAACATTACTGTGACCACGGACCGGGCATAATCCCGCTCCTTCTTTGCCGATATTGCCTCGCAAAGCCATGAGGTTTACCAGTTCATGCAGTGTTGCTACTGAGTGGTAATGTTGAGTCAGCCCCATGGCCCAGGTGCTAATGACTTTATCTGATGAGGCGTAAATACCAGCGGCAGTCTCAATCTCCTCTTTACTCAGGCCCGACTGGTCACAAATGTGTTGCCAACTGGTACCTTGAACAGATTCCAGATAGTCCTCAACGCCCGTGGTGTGTTCAGCAATAAAGGCTTCATCAAATACGGGGTGTTCTGTTTCCAGTAATGCTTTTACCATCCCTCGAACGGCTGCCATGTCCCCACCCAATTTAGGCGTGAAGTAAAGTGAGTGCATGGTGGTAGCACTATTAGAGATCATCTCCACTGGATTCTGGGGGTGTTGGAACTTCTCCAGGCCACGCTCTTTTAAAGTGTTAAAAATAACAACTTTAGCCCCGCGTTTTATGGCGCCCCTGAGTGTATCCAGCATACGCGGATGATTAGTTCCCGGGTTCTGACCAAACACAAAAATGGCATCAGCATGTTCGAAGTCTTCAAGAGTGACGGTACCTTTCCCTATACCAATACTGCTGGTCAGTGCCACACCGCTTGCTTCATGACACATGTTGGAACAGTCCGGAAAATTGTTGGTGCCAAACAGGCGACCAAACAATTGGTAGAGATAGGCAGCCTCATTACTGGCACGTCCAGAGGTATAAAGCTCGAGTTGATCAGGATGCTCCAACTGCTTTAGGTGGTCAGCGATCAGGGCATTGGCATCGTCCCAGGAGATCGGCAGGTATTTATCGGCTTCCGAATCATAACGCATGGGTTCACAAAGACGGCCCTGATATTCAAGGTAATAGTTTGTCTGTTGTTTTAACCAGCTAACGCTGTACTCATTGAAGAAATTCCTGTCTACCTTGCGTGAGGTTGCTTCCCAGTTAACGGCTTTTGCTCCGTTTTCACAAAAGCGAATTCTGCTTGGATTTTTCTCTTCGCCCCAAGCGCAGCCCGGACAGTCAAAACCATCATGTTGATTGGTATTCAGCAGGGTTTTGATGTTTTTTGCGGCATTTTTACTCTGTAAAAGGTGAGTGGTTGTACTCTTTAATGCTCCCCAGCCTCCTGCTGGACTTTCATCCACAGATGATGAGGTATTTGAAGGTTCGATGCCGGAAGCATTATCTTTTTTCATGACTCAACCTTGTCTGACTGTGAGCGTGCGTGAACTTTGATCTCACCTGAGCGGGTAACCTGAATCAGGTTTAATTGATAGTGTTGGGCCATCTCGATTGCCAGGTTGCTTGGGCTGGAAAGGTGGACCAATGTTGATAGTCCTGCCCTGACCGCTTTTTGAACCAGCTCAACACTGCAACGGCTACTTAAAATGGCGTAATGCTGGTGCAGGTTAATGCCTTTACGTAAAGCAAACCCAAGTGCTTTATCCAGAGCGTTATGACGACCTATATCATGTTGAGAAATTAATTGAGTTCCGCTTGGATTCATTAGGTGGGCAACGTGCATACCTGCGGTAAATTGAGTACGTTTATGAATACCCAATAACTCTTCAGGAGAGGGTAATCCCGCTGGTTTCAGGGGTTCCAATTCCGGAAGTGCTTCACTCAGGGCTGCGCTGCCACAGAGCCCGCAACTGGTTAAACCGCGTCGGAACGTCTGCTTTTCCTTATAGGTTTTTAGCTGCCTGGGGCTGATGGTTAGGTCCGCAACAATACATGCAATAGGAATATCTGAATCGGTTGTAGTGATGTTGTGAGTATCTTCAGAGATAGATATGTCCCGAAGCTGACCAATATCAGAAATAATTTTTTCACCGTAAGCAAATCCCACAGAAAAATTTTCAAGTTCTGATGGAGTCACCATCATAACTGCATGAGCAATACCATTAACCGAGATACAGATTGGCTGCTCTACTGCCCATTCGCTGGGCTCAGTTTTGAAGTTACTTAATGAAGTCAGCACTGAACTTAATGGTTCCTGTTGGGAATTTATGTTTCTTATCAGGAATTTTATTGCATCTTGTTTGAGCAAGCAATAGTTATTTCCTGCCTTCTGTACCATTGCTATAGGGTTCACTCTACACGATGTTACTGATCCTGAATGTGTAAGACTGGTATTTTCACTTCAGATGACAGTCAACCTAACTAACATATTAAATATAGTTAATTATGCTTCTCTATCTAGCTCATTTCTGAAGGGGCTGATCTAAAGGCTCTCGATGAGTAATCGTTGCTTGCTCATTTTTCCTTCGGATTTATAAACAGTTTTACTGTCATTCTTCCCTTGGATAAATACTCGTGATTTCCTGCTATTCCCCACATTTAAACCACGTTACATATTTGGATAGTTCGGGCCAACCATCCCTTTAGGTGTTACCCAACGGATATTCAGTGAGGGATCTTTGATATCGCAGGTTTTGTAATGTAAGCAGTTCTGAGAGTTGATCTGGAACTTTTTAATATTGCTTTTAGTAATGATTTCATAAACTCCGGCCGGGCAATAACGCTGTGCAGGTTCTGCATGGTTTTGGGAACAAAATGTTAGGAACCTGAAGCGAATTCTCTGCATTTTTGAGTAAGAAAATTTGATCTGCAGTAACCGGGGTATTGAGCGGCGCACCCAGTTCTTTCCAGTCTGGAAACAGTTCATCCAGAGCACGGCTTTCGATCACCGCACCGGAAAGAATATGAACACCTACTTCAGATCCTTTCAACACCACGCAGACAGTCAGTTCTTGTTTTGCTTCGTTTACCTGTTGCATCAGTGGCAGGCGGCAGCTAAACCTGCCTGGCCAGCCCCTACGATGATTTTTGTTCTAAATTCCCAGAAGTTTCACGGCATGTTCTTTAAGGGACAGTGGGTTTACTTGATCTTAAATGTCGATGGTATCGAAATCCTTAAATGAGCTTTTGAGCATATGGCTTAGTGGATTTAAGCGCGAAAAGGGAAAATTTACTGATCAAAAACAGGATTAAAACGTTAAGGCATAGCTTTGAACTGTGCGATTTTGGGCATTTAAAACTGTATTTATAATGCAGTCTTATCAAGCAGAAATGTAGGGGTAGGAAGTTACAAAAATAGATCAATTTTGAGTGTTTTGCTATCACCCAGCCAGATCAGATATTCGGTGTGATCAACCAGATCATTGCCTGTTACAGGGTGGATAAATACGGTTAGCCCCTGGCGTTTAAAATTCAGATATTCGATTGCAGATCCAAGCAGTTCAGAAGGCAGGGTGAGCTGACAACTCCAGCAAGGGTGGGGGCCTACGTTTTTTTCATGGACTCTGCCCATGGGAATAATGAATTGATCCCTGGTTGCGATGCACAGCTGGGTAGCTTGCTCAACAGTATTGGCATCAAAGTAAACGTGGATGTGATAGTGAGCCACCTTGGGTAAGTTCATTGTCTTTCTCTTTAAAAGTAAAGCCTCAAATGAAGCTCTATTGATTATCTGTGGCCTACTTCTTCAGTAAGGGGCTGAGCTTAAAGCTAGCATCCTCTCTTTGTTCGTACCTGTTCGTGTATAGGTGATTCACCTAAGGTAATCGACTGCCTGTCAGCCATATGGTAAGCAGGACAGTTGATCGAGTGAATCGCGATTAGTTTATCACCGTGAAACTATAACTGGATAGACAGGTCAGTAAGTTGCATTTTTAAATCAGTTTTAACTCTCTAAGTTAGGTTTTAGTTCACGCTATCGACTTAGGGGCGAGCTTGCGTAGCACAACATTTCATAGGTTTACGACCAGGCCATTCGATCAGGACGGTACTTCATTGTTGGCACCTGGATTGATAATGCATCAGAGTTATTTGTTAGCCAGATTTGTAAATGAGCAAAGTTGGTTCAAATTTAAAAATATCTCTGAATCATAATGGTGCTCTTGATTTATATTGGTGCGCACTATTTTTGTGCGCACTGTATGTGTGCGTAAACCCGTGTTATTCGAGTTCACAAAATTTCCAGGTGTTATTCAGATAACTGAGGGGAACTGGATGTTGTGTCTTACATTAGGAAATTCTGAAGGAATTCTACTTATCCCATACCCAGGAGAGAAATTGCACTTATCTAGGAACATTTAGGGGACTTCATGCACCGTTTAAATGCCGTATCTGGCATTTCCCCGCATTTCTGGCTTGTCTTTTGCTCTTATAATTTCTTATAAAGCACTTTTTAACAGCAGTATTAGGATCTAGTGGTGAATATTTACGGATGAAATGATTTCGTAATGACCAATGGGTATAGGGTATAGAAGGCTTAAGTTCGTGAGTTTTAATAGTAAAAAATATGCGTTATTAACTTCCGTAGAAAAGTTAGGGAATGACTATGAAAATTAAGACGAAAATGATTTTGGGAAGTTGTTTGCTTGTTCTGCTTCCTGGCATTCTGATAGGTGGATTAATAGGGGTTTCCGTTTCGAAATCGTCTTCCCATGCTCTGGAAAAGTCGGCAGCTAAAGAGCTTCTTGCTGTTCGCGAGGTCACACGACAATCTATCGAAAAGTACTTTCAAGGTGTTGAGAATCAGATCATTAACATGAGCCAATCAAATGAATCTGTGGCTGCTATGTCTGATTTTTCCCATGCTTTTGGCTCTTACTTTAAGGGAAAAAACGCTGAAAATTTCGACGAAAAAAAGCAAAACATCAAATCGTTTTATGAGCAGCAATTTAATAAACGCTTTATCGAACTGAATAATGGCAAAAGCTCTGATATTGACGGACTATTCAATCAACTGGGTAACACTACAGTTGTTTTGCAAAACAGTTATATCGCTGACAACCCGAACCCTTTGGGTGAGAAAGATAAACTATTGCAGGCTGGGAAAGTTCATTACGATAGAACTCACGCAAAATACCACCCGTTTTTTCGTGATGTCCTTCAGCGCTTTGGTTACTACGACATCTTCCTGGTCAGCGCAGATACCGGGCATATCGTTTATTCGGTATTTAAAGAACTGGACTACGCAACCTCGCTTATAGATGGCCCTTATGCGGACAGTGGTATTGCTGATGCCTATCGTGCGGCGCTTAAACAAACCCGGGGCAATGCTGTAATAACCGATTTTGATCCATATTTACCTTCATATGATGCTCATGCTGCATTCACTGCAGCCCCCATTTACAGGGGGGAGAAATTGTTGGGAGTCCTGATTTTTCAAATCCCTGTTGATGAAATTGATGTCATCATGACTCACGAACAGAAGTGGAAAAATGTAGGGCTAGGAAATAGCGGAGAGACTTATTTGGTGTCGGAAGATGGCACCATGAGAAGCAACCGGCGTGCTTTTGTGGAAGACCCGGATAATTATTTGCAGGCCATGCGTGAATTGGGTCTGGATGAAAATACGGTGCAAAAAATCAAAGCGAATGGAAACAGTATGGGGATCCAGCCTGTGGATACCGAAGGTTTCCATGCCGCATTAGCAGGTGAGTCTGGAGTACAGGTCTTTGATGATTACCGAGGAGTGCCGGTAATGTCAGCATTTGCTCCGGTAAACATTGCCGGGTTGAACTGGGTGCTGATGAGTGAAATAGAAGAAGCCGAAGCTACCGCTTCAGTTTCTGCCATTCAGACTGGCATGTTAACCACGTTGCTTATTTCTGTTGCTTGTCTCGCCGCGCTTGCAGCTGTGCTCGGTGTAATCTTTTCCAAGGTTGTCGTTAATCCTATCAACGAAACTGTAAAGATGGTCCGAGATATTGCTGAAGGTGAAGGGGATCTAAGGCAGCGTCTGCCTCACAAAGGTAATTCTGAGTTAGATGAATTGGCTCTCTGGTTTAATAGGTTTATGGACGACCTGCAGAAAATAATCGGAGAAATACAGTCATCCTCTACATTGCTCGCTTCTGCATCCACAGAGCTTGCGCACAATGCACAACAGACGGGTCATCAATCGAATGATCAGTTGAATAAAAGCACTGAGGTTGCAACAAGTACCAATCAGCTGTCTTCAGCCATTCGCGAGGTGGCTATGAATACGCAAACGGCGGATGAATTGTCTAAATCAGCTCAGGACGGAGCTGAACAAGGCAGTAACATGATTGTGAGTTCGGCTTCTTCCATAGATGGCCTTGCGGGCGAAATCAGTAAGTCGGCAAATGTCATAAACCAGTTGCGACAGGATGTTTCTAATATTGAGACAGTATTGGACGTGATCGAAGAAATTGCCGACCAGACTAATTTGCTAGCACTGAATGCGGCTATAGAAGCAGCAAGAGCGGGTGAACAGGGCCGCGGCTTCTCCGTAGTAGCAGATGAAGTCAGAACTCTGGCATCACGTACTCGTAGCTCTACCGATGAAATCAAGCAGATGATTGAAGTTCTTCAAAAGGGCGCAGAGAACGCCGTCTCAGTTATGATGGAGAGTCAGGAAACTGCTAACAGTTGTGTTGAACAAAGTGAATCTGTGAAAGCGAACTTTGCTTTCATACGTGAAAGCGTGGATCAGATGACTGATATGATGTCGCAAATTTCAGCTTCTACCGAAGAACAGAGCGTTGCGGTGGAAGAAGTGAACAGAAATATTTCCGAAATGACAGATGTTATGCATGTTACTGCTCAGGGCGCAGATCAGTCTTTGACAGCGGCTAATGAGTTGGCAACCATATCTGATCAGATGCAAGCGCTGAGCAGCCGTTACAAAGTTTAGCCCTGCTTCTGTCAAATAGCGGAAGTTAGTTGACCATTTGAGAGACAGATTAGGTCTCTAAGAATAAAAAGCCCTCCTTCTAAGATGTCGAATAAGAACACCTTAGAAGGAGGGCTTCATTTATTGTTGTTGGCAATGCCTAAAACTTAAACTGGATACCCGTAAAAAGAAAGAAGTTAAATAGGTCTATTCAAGAGGCTGCAAGGAAGTTTCTGGCTTCAGTTCTACTTCATTCAGAAGGTCGATAATGGGTTCAACACTCAGGTGCTCTTTAACGCTCTTACCGTAAACTGCATAAACTGAACGTTTGACAGGTTTTACATCTTCAACCTTAAATAATTGCCCATCTTCCAGATATATATCCAATTGGCTCAATGGCAAAAAGGCTGCACCACCATTGGTTAATAGAAACTCCAGAGCGATCTGGCTTTGTTCGGTATGTAGAACCGGTGCAACGGGTTTTTTGAATAGCTTGGCATGCTTTAGGTTAAATGCGGTTCCCCAATCTACAAAGATATATCCCAGTTCATTTATATCGTTAAAAGTAGCACCCTGTTTATTGGAAACCAGAGCTAATTCAATCTGGCCAATTTTGCTGGTCTTGAGTTCGGCCATATTAGGTGGATCAAGCACAACAGCCATATCCAGACGTCCTGCAATCAGTGCACGGGTTAATTCCAGGTGCGAATTAATCTCGGTACGTATAGATATTTGAGGAAATGCATCAGCAAGTTTTGGCAGGGTAGATTGAAGGAACGTTCCCCATAAATTTGATATACCGCCAAGGGATAAATGCATTTCTTGTTGTTCTGGCAATCCTACATCCTGTAAAGCGATCTGCCAGGAAGCAAGAATATTCTCTGCATGAGGTATTAGTCGTTCACCCGCACTTGTGAGCATGATGTTATTTCGTTGTCGGGAAAACAGAGCCAGGCCTACTAAATCTTCTAACTGGCGAATTCGGAAGCTCACCGCAGACTGGGTTAAATACAAGTTGTCAGCGGCTTTACCAAAATGCCGTGTTTTAGACACTTCAAGGAATGTACGAAGTAGACCTATGTCCATAATCTTTCCATAAAAAAAATCGATTGAAAGCATAAAAAAACATCGTTTTACAGTAAATACAACTGCATCAATAATTGCAACCAAGGGGTAAACAAACCAATTTGGTTCTCTTGGCAAGATGTTAGTTTGAGCGATGTTTTGGTCAGCTTTTCAAAATTGTTAAATTTCAGCGGGCTAATTACAGTTCCTGAAAATTTAAGTGGTAGCGGTATCGTCTGCTGCCAACGAGGCGACAAGGCTCTGATTAAAACCACTTTCATAGTGCTTTAACACTAAAGAAGCCAAGGCGTATCTAGCATTTGATGATCATGTTGATGATTTTTAAATCAAGGATATTTCCTTAACTTCTGCTCAGCACCGTTCTGTTTGCTGTGTCACTGAGGCTACTGAAACTCGGTAAAACTTTAACATCTGATTTTTTAGCAGCTGACCTATGCGGTTTCCCATATAAGTCAGCTGTTTTTTTACTTTGTTTTTTAATGATAAGAATTTTAAATCGATATTTGGTGTAGAAATGAAAATTTGCTTTTTGATGTATCCATGGGAACGTATTTCACCTGAGACGGATACCACGCTCAGGATGATCCATGAGGCTGCTTCGAGAGGCCATACAGTCGCAATCACCACACCAAATAGCCTGACTGTTCGGGACAGTATTGCTCATGCGTTTTGCAATGTACTTAAACGGGATACCAAACTGACCCATAACATCCCGTCTTTTTACCGTAAAGCAGAGTTCAAGCGTTGCAAATTACCTTTAGCCGGTTTTGACGTCGTCATCATGCGAGCAAATCCACCTCTGGATACGATCGCGTTGAATTTTTTAGATTCTGTGCGTAATGACGTCTTCATCATGAATGATATTGACGGGCTTCGAGTTGCTAACAACAAACTATATCCGGCATCTTTTAGTGGTGAAGCCAGTCGTTTTGTTCCCGCCACTCATGTGTCTAAGAACCGCGAGTATCTAGAGCAGGTTTTAAAGGATTCTCCAACTGAAAAAATGATCATGAAACCACTGAATGGCTTTGGTGGTCAGGGTGTGATCGTTATTGAGAAAAACGCGCGTCAGAATTTCCGCTCGTTGTTGGATTTTTATATTGGCGCTGGCGACTCAAGTAACCATGTCATTTTACAAGAGTATGTAACAGGCGCTGATAAAGGTGATGTTCGCATCCTTATGCTGAATGGTGAACCCATTGGTGCTATGCGCCGTGTCCCATCGGGTGATGATGTTCGCTCAAATATTCATGCAGGCGGTAAAGAGGTTAAACACAATCTCACCAAAGAGGAAAAAGAGCTTTGTAAAGCCATTGGGCCTCAGTTGGTAAGGGATGGTCTGTACTTTGTCGGACTGGATGTCATCAATGGGAAATTGATTGAGGTAAACGTACTTAGCCCTGGTGGAATAACCCGTATCAACCGCCTTAACAGAGTCAAGCTTCAGTCAAAAGTGATCGACTTTATCGAGAATGTAGTGTCTGCGAAAGAGCTTGTTATGGAGCGTAAAAGTGCTTTCAGAAAGGTAATTGACGATGCAGAAACTATCTGAAAAAGAGATTGTAAAGCTGATCTCTGATGGAGCTCACTTTGAGTGTGAGCTTCTGGATGGATCTTTCTCTGTGAAGGTTGAAGCGTATACACCTGCAATCTGCACCGCTGTTCATGATGGCCATAAGTTCAGTAAAGAACTTGAAAGCCATTGCGCTCTCTCAGAGTCAGAAAGACTTTTTGAGGAAGATCCATATACGGGTGAATTGATTGAGTCCATGCCGATAACCATGATTGGCTTGGACTCAAGATATGAGTATGACCTTAACAGGCCTCTGGCAAGATGTATCTATAACAAAGCCTGGGGTAAGGAGGTATGGAATAAAAACCTGCCTAAAAGTCTGAGAAGAAAGAGTATAGAAAAACATAAAACTTTCTATCGGGTCCTTGATGCTCTAATTGCCAAAATTGAGGAAAAATTTGGTGCCTGCATTGTTTTTGACCTTCATTCATACAATTACAAACGTATCGAGAGGGAGGCCCCAACGTTCAATATCGGTACAGAGCAGATCGATATCGATAGATGGGGGCGGGTAATAGATAAGTTCCGAACTTCGTTAAATAAATTAAAGCTTGCGAGCGAATCGGTTACAGCTGCTTTTGATGATGTTTTTTATGGTCGTGGCTATCTTATTTCTCATGTGAACAGTCGCTTTGTGAATACGCTGGTAATTCCTGGCGAAATTAAAAAAGTATTCATGGATGAAACAACGGGTGAATGTTACCCACTTATACTTGATGAACTTAAGTCGGGTTTTAAGCATGTTCTAACAGACATAGGCGCTTACTTTGCAAGAGCACACTCTAAAAAGCCAAGGCTGCGTCGTTTGGATATGCTGTCGTCTAAGCTGGACCCCGCCATCCTGAAAGTTGACAGAGAATTGGCAAAGTTAGCCAAGGGTATGGAAACCCTCAACTATATTAATCCGGTCAATATCGTCCAGGAAAAACGCAAATTTATCGCTAAAAAGGGTAACTACCTTCCCGATTTCAAATATAGACCTCTGGCAATCAACCCTTATGAGTTTCGTGAGAAGCTCTATCGTTTGCCGGTAGATAAGATCAGAGATGTTGGCATTCAGAAAATGTACTGCCAGGTGATTGATGGTCTTTCCAGCAAAATAGACTTACTGGTGAATGCGGGAAGCTCTCAGTTCGTATACAGCTCATTACGTTATTACGGTGAGCCGAGCATTGAAGATGAAGCCAATGCGCAATTTCTTTTGCATGCAGCAAAGTATGACCCGGATACAGATAAACGTATCAGTGCAACCGAGGCAGTAGAGTATTTTCGATTGAAAGCTGCTGACTGGGGAATGAGTTGTAAAGTTGAGCTTTCATCCAAATTGGTCGCTTCGGCAATGGTTTCTGGTGCTAAGCGCACTTTGTTTATCAACAAAGATGCATTGCTGACTGAAACGGAGGTCAACGCATTGGCGCACCATGAATTAGGTGTGCACATGGCGACAACCTTAAATGCCGCTTCTCAGCCTTTGAAAGTTTTTACACTTGGTCTGCCCGGCAACACTATGACTCAGGAAGGTTTAGCAATTCTGAATGAATTCCATAGCGGGAACATGTGCTTAACTCGCCTGCAAGGCCTTGCATTGAGAGTGATCGCTGTAAAAGAGATGCTGAAGTATGGGGATTTCCGCCATACCTACAGTTACTTACACGAAGAGATGAAGATGCCTACAGACGATGCTTTTAAACTTTCTGTAAGAGTACATCGTAGTGGAGGTTTTACTAAGGACTACCTGTACCTCCGTGGGGTCAGTGAAGCGCTACGTTTGTATAAAGATTGCGATATAAGCAACTTGTATGTTGGAAAAACAGGTTTTGCTTATCTGGGAATTATCAATGAACTCATTGAGCGAGAACTGATCCTTAAGCCTCAGTTTGTGCCGGAACATTTGGCCGCACCTGAGTTCGTATCGGATATTTTGAATTACCTTGTTTCCTCTATTAAGCCAACAGCTCCTGTTTGCTTGCTAGATAACTTATGTGGTGACTTAACAGGAACTGCATAGGCTCCTTTGGCAGCACCTTAAGCTTTAAGGTGCTGTCCTTTTTCGAGAAAGATGAAATGAATAAAAATGACTTTTTTGATGAAGACTTTGATTATCAATCTGAGGAAGAAACCATCTCTTTCAAACGATCGTTAAAGCATAAAAAGCCAGATGATGGAGATTGGGATGATCATTCCGATGGAGATAAACGCAATAAAAGAAAAACACGCTGGAAAGATATTGAGGATCGGTTATCCAGAAAAGCGCTTCGTGATAACCATGACTGGGACTATAGAAATTACGACTTTTAAGGTCGGTTTTTCCGATAAAAAAAATTGATGAAGAACGATCAAAAATCATCGTTTTACCTTTAACTCAACTGCACTAATACTTGCGGTTATCAGATTTAGCGTAAAGAGGTTGGTTATGGAACTGGAAACAAGATTTCATGAGTGCTTCCGTACAGAAAAGCGTTTTGAAGACAAATGTCACTTCCCTTATGGGTTCTTAAAAAGTGGGGACTTTACTATTGAACAAGCGCGGATTTTAGAACTAAAAGGGCACGCCTATGCAGAACTCGCATCAGGTGAGCGAATGCCTAAAGGTGAAACAGAAAGAGAATTTGTCGCGTTTTGCCAAGGGAAAAAAGAAGCTCAAACCATACATGAGCGGGTATGGCAGCGTTATCAGTCGAAAGTTCAGTCTGGTCTGCATGCAGTGAGCTTCAATAAGAAAAGGTTAAGTCAGCAAGAACTTTTGGAGGGCTGTATCTAATAGTTAGCTCCAGATAAGAGTTTTATTGAAGAAAATAACGGTCAAACGTTGTTTCCGAAAAGCTGCACTTAGTTGACCAGACTATATGCAGCTTTTTTTTTGCTGCTACTTTTAAAAAGTGAAAGTTTTTAGAGGCTCAATGATGGATGAGTTGATCAAAACCGAAGAGTTACAGAAATTTGTGACTGAATTGCACGACAAAGGGCTCCCGAATGAGGCCGTATTTGACCGTGCCATTACATCACTGGATGTAGAAGAACTCAGTCTCTTACTCGAAGCTGTTCCTATCGAGGAGAGGATTAAACGATGGCAGCAGGTTCCGTCTGAGATCCAGGCTTCAGTTCTCGTGGAAATGCGGTCTCAGGCCCGAATCCCTATTCTGAAAGCAATGGATTCAGAAGCAACAGACCAGTTGTTACAGATGCTGGATGCAGAAAGTCTGATCGAACTAGCAGACCAGTTGTCCGAAGAGTGGTTAGAAAAGGCTCTGGGCTATCTGGATGGAAAACAAAAGCGTTGGTTTGAAAGCTCGAACAAATATGACTCGAGTCAAATTGGCCGGTTTGTTGACCACAATATTCTTACACTGGCGGCTAATGCAAAAGTAAAAGATGCAGTAAGGGCGATCAAAAGAGGTAAACAGAACACCCTTGATCACATTTATATACTGGATCGAAACAATGTGTTTACTGGTACCGTGAGAGTCAAAGATGTTCTATGTGAAACTAACGAACTCCGCATGGTTAGGGGCTTGATTGATACAGCAATTCCCTCTTTGCCCGCATCGTCACAATTTTTAGAGTCCATTGATGAACTGGAACACGCGGATGTAAAGAACCTACCGGTTGTAGATGATGAAGGCAGACTGATTGGGCGTGTTACTCACCCAACAGCGCTCTGGTTGCTCAGGCAGCACTATGAAGGGTTGTTGATGGCAAAAGCCGGTATGGCAGAGTCCGAAGACCTCTTCATACCCGTGATGAAAGGTGCTCGTAATCGAGCAATCTGGTTGGGAATTAACTTACTGACTGCATTCTTGGCCTCATGGACCATTGGTTTTTTTGAAAATGTACTCAGTCAGGTTGTGGCACTGGCGGTTTTGATGCCAGTAGTGGCATCAATGGGCGGCATTGCTGGCAGCCAGACGCTGGCTTTGATTATGAGAGGTTTAGCGTTAGGCCAGGTCACTCTTGGAAACGCCTTAGCCCTTTGCCGTCAGGAACTCGGGATTGCCTTGATCAATGGTATTGGATGGGCGGTAGTAATTGGAATCGTTGCCTTCTATTGGTTTAACAGTTTTGAAATTGGTTTTGTGATCGCGTTTGCCGTGTTTGCAAACATTCAGGCCGCGGCGGTATCAGGGGTTTATTTACCCTTATTACTATCAAAATTTGGAATTGATCCTGCTCTGTCTGGAGCGGTTTTATTAACAACGGTCACAGATGTTTTTGGTTTTGTGACGTTTTTGGGGTTAGGAACATTACTCCTGATCTGAGGTGAAAATATGAAAAATTTTGCACTCATTTTCGCTCTTCTATTCGCTACAAATGCGAATGCGGAAGCCACATACGAATCATCCATATTGGAGCTTAAAAAAGGTTTTGTTGGCGACGCTTTAGGTATTGAAGTTGAAGAGATATCAATTGAAAACGAGCTAACAGTTATCGAGTTAGGCTTACCAGATCTAAATGGTGAGCCTGACCACTTAAGGCTTCTTGACAGCAATGGCGACTCAATCGCTTTGAAAAAGGGCTATGAGGTGATCAAGGGGCATGACAATACCCCAAAAGGTGTGATCCTTTATCTGGATAAACAGCATAAACGCGCTTTCAGAATTATCTATGAGATAAACGAAACTAACTAACGGGAAATATTGCTCGTGTATCCACATTTAAAAGACGTTTTTAACAAAGTTATAAATTTTGCGTTTGCTGCAGTGATAGTAATGATCATCATTGCAATAATGATCGGTGTAGCCCAGTTGGTCCTGTCCATTACAGGTCTATTGGAATTTAAAGGTATTTCAGGGCACTACATAGATTTTATCTCGGATATTCTGACTATTTATGTCCTGGTTGAGCTGTCGAGATCATTAATTGAATATTTTCATTCGCATCGATTAAGACTGACCTTTATTTTGGACGCGGCGATCATCTTTATCATCAGGGAACTGTTGATTGGGCTGTTCAAACACAATATCGAACCTGAGATGTTGTTTGCATTATCCGGGTTCTTATTTGTTTTAGGTGCACTCAGAATTGCCTCAATTCTTGTCTACCTGAAAGAGAAGGAATTAAACGACTTGGTTTGTGAGACTGAAAAATGAGCATTGTTGCCCGCAAGGCAGAACCACTGTGTTTGGCTGAATCGCAGTGGTATGAAATGCAGTTAGGTGATCTTTTCTTTTATGTGATGAGAAAAGGGGATGTTTATTGGACTACGCAAGACTATCAGGGCTCTGCATCCCCAGCATTGTTCAAGCCCATAGGGCCTGTATCTGATTTGCCGGAGCATCTAGAAATAAAGGAAAAAATTTATTTTCCAGAAACTTCTGAGCAGCTCGTAATAACTTTACAGCTTGCAGACAAACCCTATCAGGTGAACCCAGCCGCTGATGTGAAAATAGCGCCGCAATCAAGGTTGATACTGTATGTAAGTACGCCTTTGTGGTTGCAAGTGAGAGCTGAAGATGAAGGTAAGGTACTGGCTGAATATCCTACCGTCATTCCGAGACTAAGCTGGGTGGGTAAAAACACAACGGAGGGGAGCCTTTGTTACAGTACCAGAACGTCGGCTCCGTCTGTTTTTTCAGAAGTTAAGCATTATAAACACAGGGCATTAACGGCTCTGGAGTTGGTGAACGATGGTGAGCAACTGATAACTATAGATCGCTTGTCGTTGCCGCTTAATATTCTAGGTCTTTATCACACTGATACGGGTGGGTACTGGACAGAATCAGTTCGTTACAGAATAAAACCAGAAACCGGTGAGACAACAATCGTAGCAGGCCAACGCCCACCGGAAGAACTTGGGGATGTGAGACTGATTTCCAGAGCCCGAAGTACAGATAAGACGAGCCGGTTCCGTACGGCTATGAATTTAATCATGGGGTAAAAAATGCCAGAAATTATTGCCACAATAGGTATTGCTGAGTGGTTTCGCGCCGGGTTGCTAGTAAGTATTGGCTTTATTGTTGCCAAATTAGCATCCCGTTTTTTTCGTAGTGTTACCGAGAAAAAATTAAGTACACATCATCGCCTGCTCGGCAGTATGCTGATTTTTTACATACTGTTCTTGATTTTTTTCCTCTCAGGTCTGAAACAACTGGGTTTCAGTATGAGCGTACTTTTAGGCGCTGCAGGCGTTTTGTCAGTTGCTGTTGGTTTTGCTTCTCAAACGTCAGCCTCAAATCTGATCAGCGGTTTGTTTTTAATTGCTGAGAAGCCTTTTGAAATTGGTGATGTGTTAAAGCTGGACGAATATACGGGCGAGGTCATATCCATAGACCTTATCTCAATTAAACTGAGAACCTTTGATAATGTAATGATCAGGGTGCCTAACGAAACTCTGATCAAAACTACGTTTACGAATTTGTCGCGCTTTCCAATACGCAGGGTCGATCTGGTTATTGGTATTGCATATAACGAAGACATTGAACAGGCACGCCAGTTACTTCTTAAAATGGCATCTGATCATCAGCGGGCTTTGGAACACCCGGAACCGTTCTGTATTGTGACTCAATTCAATGCATCTTCTGTTGATTTGCAGTTATCCGTATGGGTTCTAAGAACAGAGTTAAAAGATGCTAAAAGCGAACTCTTAATTGCATCCAAAAATGCTTTAGATGAAGCAGGTATTGAGATTCCCTATCCACATACCAGCCTGTACATTGGTAAGCATACACAACCGCTTCCAATATCTATGGTACAAGATGGGAGAGGCGGAGCTGATTGAATCATCAAAGGTTTGAATGAATGGATAGTTTATTACTGCAAATATCCCAACTGGTCAGAAAAGCGAGTGATGCTTCAGACCCTGAATTACAACTCAGAGAGATTGTGGACTCCATCAGTGGCATGTTTGCTGTCGATGTTTGTAGTGTCTATTTACTCAACGAAAGGAATGAACCGACTCTATATGCATCGCACGGTTTGATTACCGATAACCCTGTCTCATTATCAGAAGGGCGGGGTTTGATCGGTAAAGCGATAAACTCTAAATCCATCGTAAATGTTGCCAATGCTTCGCAAGAAGATGAGTTCGAGCTTGTTCCTAACACCGGAGAACTGCGTTTCAAAAGCTTCTGCGCTGTTCCTTTAATCAAGCAGGGTAACTGCCTAGGTGGATTGGTTGTTCAATCCAAGAAAGAGGAGGTGCTGGCTCCTCATCTGGAAGCATTACTGGTGACGATCGCAGCTCAACTTGTCTGGTTGATTCCTGATCAGAAAGTACTGGAAAAACACACCCCAGTTAATTTAACTCTTTCTGGATTGAAAGGCTCGGGAGGTCTGGCAATAGGTACTGTACATTTGCTGAGCTTACCCACTCTGGAGCAGGTTAAGGTAGAGATGGCTCAGGATAATGAAGATACATTATCTGAGTGGCAAAGAGTTAAAAGCCTGGTTAACGATCAGCTAAAGGCTGAAAAGCAGCAGATGGCTCAACAAAGTATTACAGGGGAGGTCATTGGCATTTTCGATATGTATCAGCTGCTTCTTGAAGACAGTGCGTTTAATCATGCTATTGATCAAGAACTTGGGGTGGGCTATTCCCTGGCGGGTGCTGTTAAAAAAACTATTCTGGGGTTTGTTGAAACATTTGAGGCCATTGAGGATGAATACTTATCTTCCCGTGCTGAAGATTTGATTCACCTGGGTAATAAGATCATTCGGGTTATATACGAAGTTGAAGGGAAAATTCACACAATCCCCGATCACCCTGTGGTTCTTTTTGCACGGGAAGTCAGTGTGTCAGACATTGCCCTGTTTCAAGACGGTCAGATACAGGCAATTCTTTGCTCCGAGGGTTCTTTGCTTTCCCATACCGCCATACTGGCTAACGCATTAGGCATTCCAGCTCTACTGGGATTGGGAGCTCAGTTCCTACCGGAAGAGAATGAGCGGGTTATTGTCGATGCAGACAATAGCAAGTTGATCCGTTTCCCTAGCAATGCTCTCTGTCGAGAATTTGAAACGCTTAAGCAGCAGCAGTTTGATGAGTTTGAAAAATTAAAAGAACTTCGGGACCTTCCAGCTGTAACACAAGACGGTATCAGAGTTAATTTATTAGCGAACAGCGGGTTGTTGAATGACCTTGAACCGAGCCTAAAAAGTGGAGCGGAAGGTATAGGTTTGTACCGAACAGAAATCCCTTTTATGTCATGCAGCGCGTTTCCATCTGAACAAGAGCAGGCAGCTATTTATAGAGAGCTGTTTTCTACTTTTGGCGATCAGCCAGTCTATATGCGTGTCCTGGATATAGGTGGGGATAAACAGCTTCCTTATTTCCCCATAAATGATGAACAAAACCCTGCTCTTGGTTGGCGGGGGGTAAGATTCTGTTTGGATAATACTGCAATATTTCGTAGTCAGCTTGTTGCCATTTTACAGGCCTCCGAGGGATATCAAGGCCTCCATATACTAGCTCCCATGGTATCTAGTCTGGAACAGATCAGAAGTTTCAAACAGTTGATTAATGAATCTATAGCACTGCTGAAGGAGAAGGGGCACGAAATAAAAAGACCCAAGGTAGGCTGTATGATTGAAGTGCCCGCAGCTATTTCACAAATACCTTTCTGGGCAGATGAACTGGACTTTATTTCAATTGGTTCCAACGATCTTTGCCAGTACCTTCTCTCTGTCGATAGAAATAATCCACGTGTCGCGTCTCTATTTGATTCAACTCATCCGGCAGTCCTTCATGAAATTAAACGCATAGTGGAGCTAGCGGATAACGCATGTCTGGATATCTGCTTATGCGGTGAGATGGCTTCTGATCCTAGGACCGTAGTTATGTTGATTGGTCTGGGGGTAAAGAAATTAAGCCTCGGGGCCGCACAATTACCGCGGATAAAGAAGCTTATTCGATCACTTAATTACCAGAATTGTTCCGCATTGGTAAACAGACTTTGTACTCTATTTACAAGTGAAGAAATCAAGATCGAAATTGATCAGTACCTCGAATCTTTGGGGCAGTAACTTGGGCACTCAACTCTCCAGAAACAATTGATCCGGTATAGGTACTGAACATAATGAACGGAGCAATCTGCTCGATAACTATTCAATGACGATATGGGTTAGGTAGTTTAATGTTGTAAATTATTGCCAGGGCTCGTAATGAAAAGGCGACAATAAATCCTGCGATTAAGCTATAGCTGTTTGGAAAACCCAAAAGGTCAAAGGCTAAGTAGACTGAAGAGCCTGCAACTGCTGTGGTAATGTACAACTCTTCATTCATCAAAGTTAGATTGCTACCACACAGCACATCCCGGCAGATCCCCCCAAAGGTAGCACTCATCACACCCATACAAACCGCGATAAGGCTAGGCGCTCCATATTTAAGAGATATTTGAGTACCTACCGCTGCAAAAAGGGCCAAACCCACAGCATCCATCCATAACAGCGTTCGTGTTAGAGAGGCCAGTTTCGAGGCAATAAAAAAAGTCGCCCCAGATGCCACAAGGCAAATCAAAATCCAGACAGGTTCTCTGATCCAGAACACTGGAAGGTTACCTAACAGAATATCACGAAGGGTGCCTCCGCCTAATCCCGTTGCTGTGCCTATAAGCATAAAACCGAGAATATCCATTTTCTGACGTGCAGCATCAAGCGCACCGGAGATGGCAAATACTGCTACGGCAGATAAAGCCATAATGTTTACGGCAGCAGTAAAGTCGAGCAACATGATCTGATATTCCTGAGAAAATTAAAAAAGCGCGCGAATGTAAGCATTTTAGAAAAAACACACAACATTTTTCTTTTCATTTTTAAGTGATTTCACATGAATTCTGTTCCATTCAAATTATTCCCGAACATGTCTGAAACATTGGCCCGTTTACAAAGCATATGGGGCTCTTTCGTAAAGCTAGTTCAGAAATAAATTGGTGCAAATATATCCATAAATAAAAAGCCCCAGCAGGTGCCTAAGAAATCTCTAGCTGGAGCCATAAGTCCGGAAGGAACAACCGAAACAAAGCTAGTGGGACGTTTTAGTCTTGCTTCCCGTTTTGTTGGAGTGGTTTCTATGCTGTTATCAGTAATTTTCGGTGCTCTGATTGAAATTGTCATTTTCTTTGGCTGTTTATGTAAGTAGGTGGCCCCTCAATCCCTCGTATTCCCTGGCTTTGATGGTTTCTGGAATCTTTTGTCAGTAAAACTGGTGGGTTTTGTCATTGGCGGATCATGCGCTTTGAACCAAGCTTAATAAAACCAATAAAGCTTAGCTGGACCAGCAAAACGTTCAGCGGAACTATCAGTATTACCCTCCAAGAACTGGTAGTCATAACAAGAATGATGAGGATGATGTAATGCCAGAATATAAAGCGCCACTTCGTGACATGGATTTTGTACTGAACGAAGTTTTAAATGCAGAGCAGCACTATCAGAGCCTGCCTGGGTGCGACGATGCGACTCCGGATATGGTGTCTGCGATCATGGAAGAGGGTGCAAAATTTGCGGAGCGAGTTCTTTCACCATTGAATCAGATTGGCGACCAGCAGGGTTGCCAGTGGAGTGATGGTGCCGTAACAACACCGGAAGGATTTAAAGAAGCCTATCAGCAGTTTGTTGAAGGTGGTTGGCCATCACTGGCTCATGAGGAGGAGTGGGGTGGTCAGGGCTTGCCTGAGTCCATCGGTATCATCATCAACGAAATGGTGGGTACAGCTAACTGGTCCTGGAGTATGTATCCGGGTCTGAGTCACGGTGCGATGAATACTTTGGATGCTCACGGTACTGATGAGCAGAAAGAAACTTATCTGACCAAGCTGGTGTCTGGTGAGTGGACCGGGACGATGTGCCTGACTGAGCCTCACTGTGGTACCGATCTGGGTATGCTACGAACCAAAGCAGAGCCTCAGGAAGATGGCAGCTACAAACTAAGCGGTACCAAAATCTTTATCTCTGCGGGTGATCACGATATGGCAGACAACATTGTTCATATCGTACTGGCGCGTCTTCCGGATGCACCTGAAGGCACTAAAGGTATCTCGTTGTTTATCGTGCCTAAACATTTGCCGGAATCTCTGGGTGAGAACAACGGTGTGTCTTGCGGTTCGCTGGAGCACAAGATGGGTATTCACGGTAACGCAACCTGTGTCATGAACTTTGACGATGCAACGGGTTATCTGATTGGCCTGCCAAACAAAGGTCTGAACTGCATGTTCACCTTTATGAATACTGCGCGCCTGGGTACTGCATTACAGGGCCTGGCGCATGCCGAGTGGGGTTTCCAGAACTCTCTGATCTACGCAAAAGACCGATTGCAGATGCGTTCTCTGAATGGACCTGCAAGCCCGGATAAACCTGCCGATCCGATTATCGTTCACCCTGAAGTACGTAAGATGTTGCTGACTCAGAAAGCCTTCGCAGAAGGTGGTCGGGCATTAATCTATTACTGTGCGCAGCTCGTAGACCAGACGAAGCTGGCAGAAGGTGAGGAAAAAGAGAAAGCAGATGCGCTGCTCGCATTTCTGACGCCAATCGCTAAAGCCTTCCTGACTGAGGTGGGTTTTGAATCCGCTAACCACGGTTTACAGGTCTTTGGTGGTCACGGCTTCATTTCCGAATGGGGTATGGAGCAAAACGTACGTGATAGCCGCATATCAATGTTGTATGAGGGCACCACTCAGATTCAGGCGCTGGACTTGCTCGGTCGTAAGGTTCTGATGTCTCAGGGAGAATCCCTGAAAGGCTTTACCAAAATCGTACACAAGTTCTGTCAGGCTGAATCAGATAACACTGAACTGCAGGCGTTCATCAAACCTCTGGTTGAGCTGAACAAAGAGTGGGGTGAACTCACTATGCAGATCGGTATGAAAGCGATGCAGAACCGCGATGAAGTGGGGGCGGCTTCGGTGGATTACCTGATGTATTCCGGCTATGTGGTACTGGGTTATTTCTGGGCACGAATGGTGAAAGTTGCTCAGGAAAAACTGGTCGCAGGCGAGGGTGATCAGGCTTTCTACGAAGCAAAACTGGCAACCGCAAAATTCTATTTCGAGCGTATCCTACCGCGCACACGTTCTCTGGTGGTGACTATGCAGTCAGGCTCAGACAATCTGATGGCGTTAGATCAAGAGAAGTTTGCGTTTTAGGGCTGCACTATGAAAAGAGTTCTAAATAATCCAGTAGGCTGCACGTTGCTGCGCGGCCTACTGAAACTGAACGCCAAACGTTATCAAATCAGAAATAAAAACAGTTCCGGGAGTACACAAATGGCTGATATGAATTCAATTTTTACCGAAATGAAAAGTCGCTTTAATGCAGATGCTGCAGCAGGCACCGACGCAGTGTTCCAATATGAAATCAGCGACGGTGGTGAATGGTTTGTTACTGTACAGGATGGTAACTGCGAAGTTGCAGAAGGCAGTAATGATGATGCGACCGTTACCCTGCGAATGGACAGTGAAACCCTTGAAGAGGTCATGTCAGGAGAAACAGACGGCATGCAGGCGTTTATGAGCGGTCGTATCCAGGCAGATGGCGATATTATGCTGGCAACTAAACTGGCTGCGATTTTCCCTGTAGCCTAAAATTTATTACAACAGATAAATTTGAACCTTCAGGTTCTCTATAAGAATAACTATTGAGGAGCCCACGATGGTGCAGCAGCTACCTGCCGCGGATACTATTCCGGCTGATATAAATTCATATGGCTTTCAGACTGTACCTGATGTCCTGCGGTACAGTGTCGAAAAATATGCAGTACGTCCTGCATTCACCAGCTTTGGACGTACCATCGATTATCAGGAGCTGGATGAGTTATCGGATGCGTTTGCAGTCTATCTACAAAAAGAAACAAGTCTTCAGCCCGGTGACCGTGTTGCTATTCAGCTACCCAACCTGATTCAATATCCTATTGTGCTGTTTGGCATTCTCAAAGCGGGGCTGGTGGTTGTGAATACCAATCCTTTGTATACCTCCAATGAGATGGAACATCAGTTTTGTGATTCCGGTGCCAACGCGCTGATTATTCACAAAAGCATGGCGCACAAAGCAGAGAGGATATTGCAGAATACTGCCATTAAACATCTGATTGTGACACAGGTGGGAGATCTGCATGATTTCATTAAGCGTAATCTGCTTAATGCAGCAGTTAAATATCTCAAGAAAATGGAGCCGGATTACAACCTTCCTCAGGCCGTTCCACTGCGTAAGGCTTTAATGCAGTATGTGGGTGAATCACCCGATGCGGTTGAGGTAAAAGCAGCTGATGTTGCCGTGTTGCAGTACACCGGTGGTACAACCGGCGTATCTAAAGGTGCGGTACTCACTCATGCGAATCTGATCTCCAATATGCTCCAGGCTGAAGAGCGATTGGTTGTGCCGGGTGTGAACTGGGCCGAAACCGTTATCTCACCGCTACCTCTTTATCATATCTATGCCTTTACTGTTGCTCAGGTGGTCTCCCTGTTGGGTGGTCATAGCGTGCTTATCCCTAACCCGCGTGATATACCGGGCTTTGTTAAGGAGATGGGCAAGTGGGATATGACTACCTTTGTGGGTCTCAACACTCTGTTTGTTGCACTGTGCAATAACGAGGATTTCCCGAACCTGGATTTCAGCAATCTTAAATTCACTGCATCCGGTGGTATGGCGCTGAACCCTTCAACTGCTGCTTTGTGGAAAGAAAAAACCGGCTGCGAAATTATTGAAGGTTATGGCCTGACCGAAACGTCTCCAGCCGTTTGTTTCAATGATCCAAATCAGACTCATCTGGGTACTATTGGTAAGCCTATGGTGCACACGGATCTGCGCTTGATTGGCACAGATGGTAACGATGTTCCTAATGGTGAAGCGGGTGAACTTTGCGTGAAAGGGCCGCAGGTGATGCGCGGATACTGGCAGCGTGAACAGGAAACAAGCTCAGCATTTACTGATGATGGTTATTTCATCACCGGAGATATCGCGACTCGCGATGATGAAGGCTATATCCGCATTGTGGACCGAGTCAAAGATATGATTCTGGTATCCGGTTTCAACGTGTATCCAAATGAAGTTGAAGATGCTCTGACCTTACACCCGGATATCGTTGAGTGCGCCGCTATTGGTATGCCTGATGAGGTTTCTGGTGAAGTAGTGAAAGTCTTTGTTGTATCCAGCAATCCATCTCTTACCGCAGAAGAAGTGCGGGGATGGTGTAAGGATAAACTGACCCGTTACAAGGTACCTAAACAGGTTGAGTTTGCGCAGGAACTGCCTAAATCCAATGTGGGTAAAGTTCTGCGTCGCATGTTGAGAACCCCTGAAACTAAATCTGATGCTGCCTGAATAGCGAGAATATTGCCTATGCCGCTCTCAAAACCCGTTCGTCGTAAAAAGCATCATAATCGTAATGTGATGTGTAATGGTTTCGAACGTGATGATCAGTTATGGGATATTGAGGCAAAAATGACCGATATCAAAGCCTATGATATCGATAACCTTGAGCGCGATGGTTACGTCTCTGCAGGTGAAAACTACCATGATATGAGTATCAGGGTGACCATGGATCGCCGGTTCTTAATTCATGAAGTGGAAGCCTGTATCGACAGCAGTCCATTTCGTATGTGCCCCAGAATTGCGGATGCCTTTCGCAAATTAGAGGGCACTCGCATAGGTCCAGGGTGGCTAAGGCAGGCAAAAGAGAAATTAGGTGGCGTTTTGGGATGTACCCATATGAATGAGCTGTTGCCGGTGGTGGCGACCACAGCGGTACAAACACTCTGGCCTGTGAGCAAAGAGGATGTTCTGGAAACCGGAGCTAAGCTTATGCTCAATAGTTGCCACACCTGGGGACAGAGCAGTGAAATGGTTAAGACCTACGCGCCGCAATTTTACCAACCGGAAAGCGAAGCGAATTGATGACAGATCTGGTTCTATACACGGTGAACGATGGTGTAGCTGAGATTATGCTGAATCGACCGGATAAGAAAAACGCGATTACCCTGAATATGTACGAACAGGCCGTATCCTATCTGGAGCAGGCGGCTTCGGATGAGCATGTCAGAGTTATCCTGTTTAGGGGTGAAGGGCAAAGCTTCTGTGCCGGAAACGATATCCAGGATTTTGTTTCTGGTATGGGTTCCCGCGAAAACCTCAAAGGTGTGGTCAGTTTCCTGCATCAAATAGCCACCTATAAAAAACCTCTGCTGGCCGCCGTTCAGGGTAATGCGGTGGGCATCGGTACCACCATGATGATGCACTGTGATCTGGTGGTCGCTGCTGAAGATCTAAAATGTCAGATGCCTTTTGTTCATCTGGGGTTGGTCCCAGAAGCCGGGGCGACTTTGATCATTCCTTCAATGTTAGGTCAGCGGCAGGCCTTTGAACTCCTGGTTGAAGGCCGCCCGTTTGGTGCGCAAAAAGCACAGCAGAGCGGTTTAGTAAATGAGATAGCCAAAGTTGAAACCTATATGGACGCTGCAAGAGAAAGAGCACAAGCGCTGGCTCGTTTACCCAAAGAAGCGGTACTGGAATCCAAGCGGCTGATGAAAAAACAATATCAGGAAAACCTTCTTGCGGTGATTGATGAAGAGCTTGAGGTGTTTTACGAGAGACTGTTTTCGGAGGAAGCACGTCAGGCGTTTATGGCATTTTTGCAGAAAGGCTAAATCGGTACATCACTAACAGCATTATTAATAATTAGGGGCTTTAGCCCCTTTTTTATTGCTTAAAAGTTCAGAAATAAACTCTCTTGATTATATTTGTTTGCAAATAAATCTTTTACAGGCCTCGTAATTGCTGACGTTTATCCGTCTATGAAAATTATTGTCAGTGATTTAGCTTATTTTTGTCATTGTTTAATTTTGGCGTGGTACTAGTATTTAAGCATAACTAAAAACAACAGCCGGATAAGAAATAGAAGAGGCAGTTATGAAAGTACTGGTCGCTGTAAAGCGAGTCATAGATTACAACGTCAAAGTGCGTGTTAAAGCAGATAGCAGTGATGTTGATCTGGCCAATGTGAAAATGGCCCTGAACCCTTTCTGTGAAATCGCAGTGGAAGAAGCGGTACGTCTTAAAGAGGCGGGCACCGCAGATGAAGTTGTTGTGGTTTCTATTGGTAGCAAAAGCTGTGAAGAGCAGATTCGTACTGCGCTGGCACTGGGCGCTGACCGCGGTATACGTATCGAGACAGAAGCTGCTCCGGATTCTCTTTCTGTTGCCAAACTACTGGAAAAAGTCGTTGAGAAAGAAGCACCAGGTCTGGTGATTCTGGGCAAACAGGCGATCGATTCGGATAACAACCAGACCGGTCAGATGTTGGCTGCGCTAATGGATCGCCCACAAGGTACTTTCGCTTCTGAAGTTAAAGTATCGGGTGACAGTGTTCAGGTAACCCGTGAAGTCGACGGTGGTCTGCAAACAGTTGAATTGGCTATGCCAGCAATTGTGACTACAGACCTGCGTCTTAACGAACCGCGTTATGCAGCCCTGCCAAATATCATGAAAGCTAAACGCAAACCTCTGGAAGTACTGAGCCCGGAAGATCTGGGAGTCAGTGTCGGCAGTAATCTCACTCTGCTTCGTGTAGAGCCACCTGCAGAACGTCAGGCAGGTATTAAGGTCAGCTCGGTTGATGAGCTGGTAGAGAAACTGCGTAACGAAGCCAAAGTGATTTAAGGAGGTTGAGTGATGACTACGTTGGTAATAGCGGAACACGATAACAAAGAACTTAAACCGGTTACCTTAAACACACTGGCGGCTGCTCAGGCGATTGGTGGCGATGTTCACCTGCTGGTGGCGGGTAGCGCTTGTGGTGCCGTGGCTGAGGCTGCTGCGCAGATCCCAGCAGTAAGCAAAGTATTAACAGCGGATAGCCCGGCATATGAACACCAACTGGCAGAAAACGTCAGCAAACTGGTTCTGAGCATTGCTGCGGATTACAGCCACATTCTGGCGTCTGCGACCACAACCGGTAAAAACTTCCTGCCACGGGTTGCTGCATTGCTGGATGTTAACCAGATCTCCGACATCATCTCTGTAGAGGCGCAAGATACCTTTAAACGTCCAATCTATGCAGGTAACGCAATTGCCACTGTGCAGTCGGCTGATGCTGTCAAAGTCATTACCGTGCGCGGTACCGCTTTTGATGCGGTTGAAAACAGTGGTGGTTCAGCTGAAATCTCCGCTGTAGGTGAGTCCTGTGATGCCGGTATATCAAGCTTTGTCAGTGAAGAACTGGCAGAAAGTGATCGTCCGGAACTGACTGCGGCATCCGTTGTTGTATCCGGTGGTCGCGGTATGGGCAACGGTGAAAATTTTGACCTGCTTTACAAAGTGGCTGACAAACTGGGCGCTGCGGTGGGTGCATCCCGAGCCGCAGTTGATGCAGGTTTTGTCCCTAACGACATGCAGGTAGGCCAGACCGGCAAGATGGTTGCTCCGGATCTTTACATCGCGGTGGGCATCTCCGGTGCCATTCAGCATCTGGCAGGTATGAAGGATTCTAAAATCATTGTTGCGATCAACAAAGATGAAGAAGCCCCAATCTTCCAGGTGGCAGATTATGGTCTGGTGGCAGACCTCTTTGAGGCAGTACCCGAGTTAGAGGGCAAGTTGTAAGCCCTCAATGAATTCCAAAGCGCCTCGTTATAACGGGGCCAAAAATAAAAATTAGACGGAGCAACTTAGATGCTTTTCGAAGGAAAATCGATTCAGGTTCAGCCGGTCGAAAACGGAATCTACGAAGTGGTTTTTGACCGCAAAGACGATGCTGTTAACAAACTCGACCGTGCCACCACTGCAGAACTGCATGAAGCCGTGGCTGTCGTGCAGGCAATTGATGACCTGCAGGGCGTGATTTTCACCAGCGCCAAAGATAGTTTTATAGTCGGTGCCGATATCACCGAGTTCATGGGCTTCTTCACACAGGAAGACGATGTACTGATTGCCGGTTTAATGGAGACCCACGGTCTGTTAAATCAGATCGAAGACCTGAAAGCCCCCACCGTTACAGCAATTAACGGACTTTGCCTCGGTGGTGGGTTTGAGGTCGCCCTGGCGACAGATTACAGAGTACTGGGTGATCAGGCCAAAGTGGGCCTGCCTGAAGTAAAACTGGGTATTTTCCCGGGTTGGGGCGGCACCATTCGTCTGCCACGTTTGATCGGTGTGGATAACGCGAATGAGTGGATCTGTGCCGGTGTAGAGAAACGTGCTGATGCAGCGCTGAAAGATGGCGCGGTCGATGCGGTAGTGACAACCGCACAGGTGCGTGAAGCCGCTCTGGATCTATTGAAAGGCTGCATCTCTGGTAAGTTTGATTATCAGGCTCGCCGTGATGAGAAGAAGAACCCGATTAAACTGAATCAGGTTGAGCAGATGATGGCGTTTGAATCCGCTAAAGGTGTAATCGGAGGTAAGGCAGGTCCTCATTATCCAGCGCCAATGGCGGCCCTGAAAACGGTTCAAAAGCACGCCAACCTGCCACGTGAAAAAGCCAACGAAGTGGAAGCAAAAAACTTCGTCAAAGTCGCTAAAACAGATGTCTGCGCATCACTGGTGGGCCTGTTCCTGAAAGATCAGTATGTGAAAAAAGTCAGCAAAAACTTTGAGAAGCAGGCTGAGCCTGTTGCCAAAGCAGCAGTACTGGGTGCCGGTATTATGGGCGGCGGTGTCGCTTACCAGTCTGCCGTTAAAGGTACGCCAATCCTGATGAAGGATATTAACGATGGCGCCCTGCAACTGGGTCTGGATGAAGCCACTAAACTGCTGAACAAACGCGTCTCCCGCGGCCGTATGGATGCCATGAAAATGGCCAGTGTGCTGAACCAAATCACCCCAACTCTTAACTACGGTGATTTCGGCAACGTTGATCTGGTGGTTGAAGCCGTTGTTGAACATCCAAAAGTTAAGAAAGCCGTTCTCGCAGAAGTTGAAGAACAGTTGCAGGATGACGCAATCCTGACCTCCAACACATCAACGATCTCGATCACAGAGCTGGCAACAGCCCTGAAAAAACCCGAAAACTTCTGCGGTATGCATTTCTTTAACCCCGTGCATCAGATGCCACTGGTTGAGGTTATCCGCGGTGAGAAATCTTCGGAAGCAGCCGTTGCGCGTACCGTCGCTTATGCAAAAGCGATGGGTAAAACCCCAATTGTTGTGAATGACTGCCCGGGCTTCCTGGTTAACCGAATTCTGTTTCCGTATTTCGGTGGCTTTACCGCCCTGATGGAAGATGGCGCAGACTTCAGACAGATCGACAAAGTGATGGAAGGTTACGGCTGGCCAATGGGCCCAGCGTATTTGCTGGACGTTGTTGGCATCGATACCGCACACCACGCCGATGCCGTGATGGCGGTAGGTTATCCGGATCGCATGAGCCATGAAGGCGAAAACGTGATTGACCGCATGTTCAAACTGGAGCGTTTCGGCCAGAAGAACAACAAAGGGTTCTACCAGTACGAGCTGGACCGCAAAGGTAAGCCGAAGAAAATTGTTGATGAAGACGTACCCGAACTGCTGAAAGGCATCGCCAAAGAAAGCCGCGAATTCAGCAATGAAGAGATTGTTGAACGCATGATGATTCCTCTGTGCATTGAAACCGTACGTTGCCTTGAAGATGGCATCGTAGACAGCCCGGCAGAAGCCGATATGGGCCTGATCTACGGTATCGGTTTTCCTCCATTCCGTGGCGGTGTATTCCACTACCTGGATCAGCTTGGCTTGGATAACTTCTGTGCCCTGGCAGCGAAATACGAATCTCTGGGACCGTTGTATCAGCCAACAGAGAAAATGAAACAGATGGCCGCCGCAGGCGAGACATATCTACCAGCAACTGCACAGGCTTAAGGGGTAAGGCAAATGAACTTAAAACCAAATGACGTAGTAATCGTTGACGGTGTTCGTACCCCGATGGGTAAATCGAAAAACGGCTCGTTCCGTAACGTCCGTGCCGAAGCATTGTCAGCTGCAGTAATGAAAGGCCTGCTTGAACGTAACCCAGCGGTAAAAGCAGGCGAAATCGAAGACATCATGTGGGGCTGTGTAAACCAGACCAAAGAGCAGGGCTTCAATATTGGCCGTAATGCGGCGGTACTGGCAGGCATTCCACATACGGTAGGCGCGCAAACCATCAACCGTTTGTGCGGTTCATCCATGGCAGCACTGCACGCCGCAGCGCAGGCGATCATGACTGGTAACGGAGACATCTTTATCGCCGGTGGTGTGGAGCATATGGGTCACGTATCCATCATGCACGGTGTGGATATCAACCCGGAAATGTCTAAGCAGGTAGCGAAAGCCGCCATGATGATGGGCGTAACCGCAGAGATGCTGGGCAAAATGAACGGCATCAGTCGTGAGATGCAGGATGAGTTCGGGGCACGTTCCCATCGTCTGGCACACGAAGCTCATCTTAAAGGCCTGTGGGACAGCGAAATCATCCCGGTAGAAGGTCATGATGAAAACGGCTTTAAATCCCTGCTGGAAGCGGACGAAGTAATCCGTCCGGAAACCACAGTCGAAACTCTGAGTGCCCTCAAGCCAGTGTTCGTGCCTAAAGTGGGAACCGTTACTGCTGGTACATCCTCTGCTTTCTCCGATGGCGCATCAGCACTGCTGGTGATGTCAGCAGCCAAAGCAGAAGAGCTGGGCCTGACGCCACGTGCCCGCATTGTGAGCATGGCAGTCGCAGGGTGTGATCCATCCATTATGGGTTACGGCCCGGTACCGGCCACTCAGAAAGCACTGAAACGTGCGGGTCTCTCCATCGACGATATCGACTATGTCGAGCTCAACGAAGCGTTTGCAGCGCAAGGCCTCTCTGTCCTAAAAGGCCTGAAACTGCTCGATAAGATGGAAGACAAAGTAAACCTCAAAGGTGGTGCAATTGCACTGGGTCACCCTCTGGGCTGCTCCGGTTCCCGTATCACCAACACGCTGATGAACGTACTGGAACAGAACGATGGCACATTAGGTCTGGCGACCATGTGTATCGGAATGGGCCAGGGTATTTCCACTATCATAGAGCGTGTTTAACCCACCCCTAACTCTTTCTTGCAACCCTCGCTTTTAGCTATTTGCCCCGCATTTGCGGGGCTTTTTTATTTAATATTGCTATAAATCAGGCGATAGATTCAGAAAGCACTTTTAACCAAATCACACTCATGTAAGGATTACCCACAGTATCCAAGAGGAAGGCTAATGGCGCTCTACATTATCCCACTACTGATCATCGTGCTCCTTGTACTGTTTATTCTGCGTAGAGGTAAAAAGAATAAAAAAACAGGGCCAAGTGAAGAAGAGTATCTCGCGAAGGTACTCAAAGAGGTTGATCAATCTCAGGAAGAGAAGGGCGAAGCGGTTGAAGAGCCTAAAGAGACGACCGTTCAACCAATTGAGGCCAAAGCTCAGACCGAACAGCCCAAAGAGCCACAACAAGCACCGCCTGTTGAGGAACCAGCACCAACGCCCGTTGAATCTGAACCAGCACCCGCACCAGAACCAGCGACAGCTGTTGAACCAAAGCCTAAACCCGCCCCAGCAAAACCTAAACAACGCTTCACACCTTCAAACCCACTGATCAAACAGTACGAGACTCACCTGAATCTGGAGATGCTGCGCGCCCAGAATGCCGGTGATGAAGATGCCTACATCGACATCGTGCGAAAGAACTCGGTCTATATGAAAAATTGCACTTTGCTTAATAAAGCAATGGCAGAGAAGAATAAAGAAAAAGCACTGGCCTCACTGAAGAAAATCCGTGAGATGATTCCAAAGGATTTTAGGCCGGAATAAGATCGGTTAATTCGCAATGCTGTTCATTTAAGACAATTTATCGATGAAGTCATCCCTGCGAAAGCAGGGATCCACTATGAAAAATCCCAAAACCATGGATTCCCGCCTTCTCGGGAATGACCCATAAACCTTTTAAGTGAATAGCATTGCGGTTAATTCGGGCTTTTCTGATAGTAGAAGTTATTACAGGATAGTCGCACACATTTTATTTTCTCCATTAGGGAGAAAACCTTGGGGAAGGTAAACTGATGAACTTCGATTCTCGAAAAATCTACTCCCCATTGTTTCTTGAGTGTGCTTATTGTAAAGGTTATGGGTATCCTTAAAGTATGTTATGTCTAAAAAATGTCTAATTAAAATGCCACGAGATAACATTAAATGCTGTTAATGCAGGCAAACTAATTAGACCTAAAGAGAAAAGACATATACCTATCTGATCTCTATTAACCCCGGCTCTAAGGTAAGAAATTTCAGGGTTTTCCGGGTTGACAAAAAGTTTTAAGCGACTTTCTTTTTCCTTAAACTTGGCCAAATACTTCTCAGCCTTCGCAGGCTCATAAAATATCTTTTGATAATTAAAATTAAACCCTTGCTCAGAAGAGCGCTTATATACTTTGCCTTTATATTCATATTCAAGATCAAAATAAGGAGTATATCTATATGAAGGGCCAGATCTGTTAACCAAACTTTCAACAGTAACTTTAGTTTTTATTAATTTACATTTAACTTTTGGCCATCTAAAACTTCGAAAAGAAAGCACCAATGAAGGCCATTGAAAACAAAGAATGCTTACCCCTGAAGCAATTAACAAACAATACATCACATAGTCTGTTATCGGGCTATCAATACCAATAGAAAAACCAATTGCGAGAATATTAAGCAGCAATGACCACGCAAAGAACTTTTCTTTAAATGTTAATGGTTCCTTATTCTTACTCACAAATATCTATCCTTGGCTTAGAATCTTTGGGTTTTAAACTCAAAAATAAGTTAGTTTTATTCATTCTGACAACGTTTCTATGTGCTTAAATCTGCCAATATTAGAAAGCCAAACACAATGTTCGTGTAAGCAAGAAAACGTAATCTGTTGAGCCTTCCAAAACCGGATAACAGTTCCAGGTTTATTGATTCCTCTGGCGCCTGGGTAAGGGGCGTAGCGGTTTTCGCACGACCCAGCGACCGAAGGGAACAACTTGACTCCCTTGTTATGATTTGCTTTTTAGCCACAAAAGGAATTCATGAAAATCACCTTCAAGTACTGAGTAACCTTGACCTATTTGGTCGACTCGCTTGATAGTTATCTTGTCGTTTTCCTTTGAGTAGTAATAACCATTGTATTCACAAAAAGATTCCGTTCCATTGAAAAAAAGTTGTTGCTTAGGCGGTGAAATATAAACAACTCCATTTTTTTCTAAGCTGCAATTTGATTGATAATTTGGGCGATCTTGAATTGTTGGACTTAGGCCGAGGCCGAAATAATGAACTGCCCCTTTTAGTTCTACTGGTGCTTCAAAATCGAAGAAGAAAGCCTGATGTTCATGACTATAAATCAAAGTGGAATTTGATTTTAGCAGAACGGCGGTATTGTTACCCTGAGTTACAGTGTGCATCACATCGGATTTAGAGAGACCCTTATAATGCTTTTTAAGTGATTTAGAAAATTTCTCCAGCGTATAATGCTTCTGCATCCTCTCGCCTATCTTAATCAAATCTATCGGATTTTCTAGGTTTTTAGATAAAGCTTCTACGGCGCTAATGACTTTTGAGTCTTTCACGGATGATTCCGTAGATTGGTAACAAACCTTCTCGACATCTATTTTCGAATCATGAAAGCACAAATAATGAAGGTCACTCGATGCACAGCTTAGTGAGAACGACAATGAAAGTATAAATAAAAATATCTTCATGTTTGGTCAAATCCCTTTATTAATCATAACGCCAAGCAAAGCGGCGCGTATTGCGCGTCCTCGCTTGTGCGCCTTGTTAGATTGTGCTCTATAAATATCAGTATCCCCTTAATCAGGAATTCGTATTCTCTTAGACACACACCATGTGATGTTTGGGTAACCTTCAATAGAAAGAAGCTGATAATTCATAAGATACAGCCTCTTAACTCCAGTTACTTTTAGTTTCGACCAAGGAATGTAGAGCTTTGGGATTCCCCAGGAAGAAACATATATTCCTTGATCATCGGAAGCTAAATGGCAAAACCCATCCCATATATCGCTTCCATCTTTTCTTAAAAGGCCGCATGGGGACCAAGCTAATTTCAGGTCCTGCCTCTTTGGTGATCTAAAAGCTTTAACTAATTCAGGAACTTCATCAACCAGCTTCCATCCATGAAATAGAAATAGATAGATCACTAATAAAATAAATAACGAAACTCCAATCCCTGTGATCTCAGATAGTGGCATGAATTATTTAACCATCTAACAGCTAAATATATGACAGTTTGACGCAATTAATTACGACAAATTGACATATATCTCCGCGAGAGGAAATTTAAGAAGGTTATTAGGTCTTTGAAAATCATAAGCTTTCCTTGCTTTGGGGTTTTCTCCGTCATGGAGAAAATTACAATTTTGTCCCTATATCCTGTCACAACCCATTCATGGATTAAATACTGTACAAAGAGACAGGATAAATGAGGTCAAATTAGATATTCGAATAAATGGCAATAAATGGGGTAAATTTATTAAACTAAACTCTGGCACGAATCTGATTCCCCCTCTTCGCAGCCGAGCATCAAAGCTTGAACCAGAAATAAGAGCTTGTTTGTTTGAGGTGGCGAAGCTGCCGAGTGAACAAGCTCGCTGGCTTAAGTGAGAAACGCAGGGAACCGGACAAAGCCCGGCCGGATCAAGGTTTACCCCACGCGTTATTTAGTAAACCGCTGGATACACAACCCTTAAGAGTGGCTTTTATTCATTAACCTCTGCCTTAACCTTTTTCTCTACCTTATGCTGCGGGTTAAGAATGCAGGCTATAGCCGGTAACAGAATCAGCGCGCCCAACATGTTCCAGATAAACATAAAGGTCAGCAGGATACCCATATCCGCCTGGAATTTGATCGGGGACAGTACCCATAGCACTACCCCAATACCCAAAGTTAGACCAGTGAAGGCAACGGATTTACCCGTGCTTTGCAGGGTTTCAAGATAAGCGTTCGGCAGGCTGTGACCTTCTTCCAGATAGGTTTTCATCTTCGAATAGATATAGATACCGTAGTCGACGCCAATACCTACGCCCAGTGCAATCACAGGTAGGGTAGCGACCTTAACGCCAATACCCAGTTGTGCCATCAATGCCTGACAAAGTACTGAAGTCAGTGCCAGTGGCGCGATAATGCAGATTACGGTGCTGATGGATCGGAAGGTCAGCAGGCAGAGAATACTGACGACGGAATATACCCAGATCAGCATCTCGTACTGGGCGTCTTCAATCACTTCATTCGTCGCGGCTTCAAACCCGGCTTTACCGGCGGCCATCAGGAATTCGGTGCCTTCAACCTGATGGTTGTCGGTAAACTCTTCTACGGCAGCGGTGATGGTTTTCAGGGTCTCGGCTTTGTGGTCATCCAGGAACACGATAACCGGAAGAAGCGAGCAGTTGCTGTTCATCAGACCTGCGGGAACGTAAGCCAGAGAGGCGTTGATTACGAACTGGTTACGGCTGACAGAGCGCCACTTCAGGTTCCATTCGTTAAGGCCTGCGGTTACCCGCTCGGAGACATCAGTTAAGGATATGCTGGATTGCACCCCTTTAACCCCTTGCATATAGAACTGGAAGCGGTCAACCAGTGATAGGGTCTGGAAGCTGCTGCACTGTTCCTCTTCAGTTGCGACCATCACCACAAAGACATCACTGGAGGTTGAGTAGTTGTCGGTGATAAAAGCGTTATCCAGATTGTAACGGGAGTCTAGCCTCAGCTCCGGGGCACCTTTATCCAAATCACCTATCTTGAGGTCTTTACTGAAGTACAAGCCGCCAACCAGCATAAACAGGGCAACGGTTATCGCCATCGTGGCACCTTTAGGTGTGGCGAATACTGAGAACATACGCCAGTGTGAGTTCTCTTTTGCGATATTGCGTTTTGCCCGTGCTATTGCATTTTTACCCACGCCCACGTAGCTCATCAGTAGTGGCAGTAACATCAGGTTGGTCAATACAATTACCGCAACACCAATCGATGCTGCGACCGCCAGATCCTGAATCACCTGAATCTGAATCACCATCAGAGTAATAAAACCGATGCCGTCGGAGATCAGGGCTGTCAGGCCAGGGATATAGATGGTTTTAAATGCATGGCGCGATGCCTGTATCTTATCTGCGCCATTGATAGCGGATTCCAGTGTGATGGTATTCACAATCTGTACACCGTGGCTGACTGCAATGGCAAAGACCAGAAACGGCACCAACATGGAGTACGGGTCGATACCATAGCCGAGCATTTTGAGAAGACCCAACTGCCAGGTAACTGCTGCTAAAGAGCAGATCAGCGGCACAATCGTACCCATAACACTGCCGGAATAAAGATAGAGCAGGGCAAGGGTAATAAGGAAGGCCACGGCAAAGAACAGGGCAACTTCGGTTGCACCATCAATCAGATCACCGACGATTTTGGCAAACCCGGTGATGTGGATATCGACGGTGTCTGAGCTGTATTTATCACGAATCAGTTCTTCAACCAGCTCCGAAAAACTTTGGTAGTTAAGACGCTCACCGGTATCTGGATGCTTATCAAACAGCGGCACCTGAACCATCGCAGAGCGGAAATCGTTAGCGACCAGAATGCCTACCTGACCGGAACGCAGAATATTAGTGCGTACCTGTTCTAGGCTTTGAGCGGAACCGTCGTATTTAGCGGGAATTACCGGGCCGCCGACAAAACCTTCTTCGGTAACCTCGGTCCAGCGGACGTTAGGGGTCCAGATAGATTTCAGGGCGGAGCGGTCGACACCGGGAATGAAGAACAACTCATCGGTAACGTTTTTCAGCGTCTCCTGAAATTCAGCCGTGAAGATATCGCCATCTTTTGCGGCGACCACCACACGGATGCTGTTGCCTAACCCGGCAAGATCATCCCGGTAGTTGATGTAGTTCTCAACATAGGGGTGCGAGGATGGGATCATCTTGATAAAGCTTGCATCCGGGCGGATCTGGCTTGCTTGCCAGCCCAGAATCACCGTAGCAATCAGGAACAGGCCCAGTACCAGTTTGCGATGCGTATAGAGAAAGTATTCAGCCAGGCGTTCACTGGTCTGGATAGGCCACAAAAGCAGAGCGGATAGCTTGTTCATTGTGCAGCCCCCTTATCCTTAAGCGATAGATGCACAATGCCTGTTTCCCCGGTAATTACCAGTGCATCGGTCACCTGTGTCAGGGACGTGAATGTTCGTAGTTGGCGTTTACCCAGAGGCTGAAATCCAGTGCCATGCTGGCGTAAAAGCGTGCCGCCCTGACCGACCATAATAATCTGGTTATCAACCACAATGGCATCATTGATGGTGGCTTCGACCGGCAGCTCAACTCTTTGCCAGTTCTGGTTTTGATCATCGAAACGGAAGGTGTTGCCGCGTAATCCCATGATGTAGAGAGCATCCGACTCTGCGGCAGAGAAAAATGAACCATCATAAGGAGAATCAAGGCTGTACCAGCTTTCCCCTTTATCATCACTGGCGAGCAGAAGTCCGGCTTCACCGAGAATAAGCAGACGGCCCGATTTAAGTTGATAGATGCGGTTAAGGTGAAAACCTTCCGGGTTCGGTAGCTTGTGTCCAATAAATTGCCAGTTTTGTCCTGCATCCCTGGTTTCGAGAATCGTACCGTAGGCACCGATCAGGAAACCGTGGCTGGAGTCCAGAAACAGCATATCCAGAAGGGGTGAAGTAGGCCCTTCCTCCTGTGCGATGACCGCATCATCGAGGGCATATTCTGTATCTTCAATCTGTGCAGGAGTGGAATTTTCGGTAGTCATGGAACCGATCAGGTTCTCAAGAGCCGTGATTCGTAACTGGTTAATGTTGTTACCGGTAAGAACGGGTTCCCAGTTGGAGCCACTATCGGTGGTTTTGAGCACCAGACCATCGTGACCAATCGCCCAACCCGTCTGGGTATCTGTGAATTTAATACTGGTCAATAGTGTGCTGACAGGTACTGTTGCCTGCTTCCACTTTTTGCCTTGATCATCCGAGTAAACGATGACACCTTGCTCTCCGGCAGCAACCAGTCTTTTTCCTGTGTTGGCTATGGATAAAAGCAGGGATTTTTCAGCGCATTCACAGGTGAGGGCTGAGGTAGACAGACGATCTGGCGTCAGTTGTTCTGAGGCCGAAGATGAAGATAGAGGTGTAAACAGTGAGCAGAGTATCAGTAACGAACTGCCAGTAATTCTTTTGAGCATCTGATAACCAGTAATTATTTTTATATTCGTAGGTTCCTTAACTGCATCATGCTTTATTAGGTATAGAATCGCCAATAACAAAAGTCACCAGTTTTTATGACAATATTTTTCAAACCATGCTTAGGTGCTTGAATTATGGTGCAAATTGATTGGGAAAAAAGTGGCGTTTAAGGTCATGAAAAAGGGCAGGGTTGTTTAAAACCGCTGCCCTTAATGGGTGGAAGGGCTGTTTAAATGGTTGCAGCCAGTTGTGTGCCTTGATGAATCGCGCGTTTGGCATCCAGCTCTGCCGCTACATCAGCACCACCGATCAGATGAACCGGGACATCTTTAATCTGGTCAGCCAGATCACGTTTCGGCTCCTGGCCCGCACAGATAATGATATTGTCGACTTCCAGCAACTGCGGTTCGCCATCGACCAGCAGATGTAAGCCCTGATCATCAATCTTCAGGTACTCACATTTGTTGAGCATTTTCACACCTTTCTTGGCGAGATCGGTACGGTGTATCCAGCCCGTTGTTTTACCCAGACCGCTGCCTACCTTGCTTTTCTTACGTTGCAACAGGAACACCTCACGCGCAGCCGGTTCAAAGGCAGGTTTCATGTTCTCAACACCTCCTCGGGCGTTCATGCTCATGTCCACACCCCATTCCTGCATAAATGCAGAGATGTTCTGGCTGGTGGATTCCCCCTGATGTACCAGTACTTCCGAGATATCAAAACCAATACCGCCTGCGCCGATTACCGCGACGTTCTGGCCAACTTCTGCACCCTTCATAAGATCCAGATAGCTGAGTACTTTCGGGTGGTTAACACCTTGAATATCAGGGGTGCGAGGGCTGATGCCTGTGGCAAGTACAACCTGATCAAATCCGCTTTTCTGAAGTGTTTCTGCAGTTACTTTAGTGTTTAGCTGAAGGTTTACTCCCGTAAGCTCAATCTGCTTGCCGAAGTAACGCAGGGTTTCGTAGAACTCCTCTTTGCCTGGAATGCGCTTGGCAATATTAAACTGGCCGCCGATCTCAGAAGCTGCATCAAACAGAGTGACTTTGTGGCCGCGTTGAGCTGCGGTGGTGGAAAAGGCTAAACCGGCTGGTCCTGCACCGACTACAGCAATATTCTTAATATCGGTGGCTGGGGTAATCACCAGTTCTGTTTCATGACAGGCTCGTGGGTTAACCAGGCAGCTCGTCAGTTTGCCCACGAACACATGATCCAGGCAGGCCTGATTACAACCGATGCAGGTGTTGATCTCATCGGCTCTGTTTTCGGCGGCTTTCTGCACGAATTCCGGGTCTGCCAGAAATGGACGGGCCATAGACACCATATCTGCATCACCACGGGCCAGAACCTCTTCAGCCACATCGGGCATATTGATTCGGTTTGAGGTGATGACCGGAACATTCAGAGCCTTACGCACCTTGGCTGTCACCCAGGTGAATGCAGCACGAGGAACCTTTGTGGCAATAGTAGGGATGCGGGCTTCATGCCAGCCGATGCCGGTATTGATGATGGTGGCGCCGGCTTTTTCAATTGCCAGTCCAAGTTGTACGATCTCTTCGTAGCTGCTGCCGCCTTCAACCAGATCCAGCATGGAAAGGCGGTAGATGATGATAAAGTCGGTTCCTACAGCTTCACGTACCCGACGAACAGTTTCCAGAGCGAAGCGGATACGCTGTTTATATTCGCCCCCCCAGTCATCATCACGCTGGTTGGTGCGTGCGGCAATAAACTGGTTAATCAGATAGCCCTCTGAACCCATGATTTCGACACCGTCATATCCCGCTTCCTTCGCAAGGGATGCACAGTTCACAAAATCGCGAATCTGTTGCTCAATATCGTCTTCCGAAAGCTCTTTGGGTGGGAATGGGTTGATCGGCGCCTGAATTGCAGAGGGTGCAACTGGCTGTGGATTGTAGGCATAGCGCCCCGTATGCAGTATCTGCATACAGATCTTGCCACCTTCCTGATGTACCCGATCCGTCACGATGCGGTGGTTTTTTACATCTTCTGATGAAGCCATTTGCGCAGCATGACCATGCACAGCACCTTCCTTGTTTGGACCTATGCCTCCGGTTACGATCAGAGCTACACCGCCACGGGCACGTTCTGCGTAGAACTCAGCCATACGTTCAAATCCATTAGGGGCTTCTTCAAGACCCAGATGCATAGAACCCATCAGGACACGGTTTTTCAGAGTGGTGAAACCCAGATCCAGGGGCTGTAAAAGATTAGGGTAGGCTGTTGTCGTCATTCTTAGTATCTCTTTATCATTATTGTTTTAGTCGGCAGCTTGAAGTGGCTGGGTTATTTTTCGTAATGGCTCAAATACAACGGCTTTGCCAGAAACCTTCGCGCTAAAGCTTTGCATCATGTCATTAGGTTGGAACATGCCGGACTGCCATGTAGCCATGTAGCTGAGGCTGTCATGCAGGTTGTGATCCCGGGCATAGTTGATCATCTGCTTTGTGCCAGTGATTGCCAGAGGGGAGTGGGCCGCAATCTGTTGAGCAGTTCCCATTACTGCATCCAGCATAGATGCCTGATCCGGGAAGGTCTGATTTACCAGTCCGGATGAGTGAGCTTCCTGCGCATGCATTTTACGTGCGGTATAAGCGAGTTCACGGGCGAGCCCTGAAGGGATAAGGCCGGGTAAACGTTGTAGAGTACCCAGGTCTGCTGTCATGCCAAGCGCCGTCTCTTTTACGGTGAAATAGGCATCCTCAGTGCAGTAACGCATATCAGTGGCACACACCAGATCCAGAGCGCCGCCTATGCAACCACCCTGAATCGCGGAGATAACCGGAAAACGAGCGGTTTCCAGCACCATAAAACACTCTTGCAGTTGCATAACCAGACGGCGGACTGATTCTGCTCTGCGACCGGCTTCACCATTGAACAGGCTTTGGTCCGGTTGAGTAAAAACCTCCAGATCCATTCCGGAACAGAAATGTTTTCCCTGAGAACTGATGACCAGTATTCGGGTGTCACCCTCAATATCCAGCGCTCTGATGGCTTCCGGAAACTCTATCCAGAAATCCCTGTTCATGGAGTTGCAGGCTTCGGGGCGTTTAAATTCTAGCCGGGCAATGTGGTTCTCAACGTTGAGGTCAAAACAGCTATAGCTCATCTGAAAACAATCCTGATTGGGTTCTTATTATTAAACTAGACAGTGTCAAGATAGTGATCTATTTTGACACTGTCAAGATTGGTTGGTAGATTGCGTCCATGAACAGTAGAAAAAAACCATATCACCACGGTGATCTCCGAATTACCTTGTTGCAGGCAGCCACGGATCTGATTGCTGAAGGGGGTGTTGAAAGCCTTTCTATTCGCAAACTTGCGGATAAGGCCGGGGTCTCTCGCACTGCGCCTTATCATCACTTCAAAGACAAAAATGAACTGCTTTGTGCGATAGCTGAACAGGGCTTTCATCTGCAGGATCAATTGATTGAAGCCTTGTACGAGAACGCTAAAGAGCTGAATCCGGTTGAGCAGTTTGAGCGCTATGTGATTACCTACATCCGCTTTGCTGAGGAACAGCGCGAAACTTACGATCTTATGTATGGCCGCGATATCTGGAAAACTGGCGAACCTACGCAAACATTGCAGGAAGTGTCCCGAAACAGTTTTCGCGTGTTGCTGAACTGGGTTGAAGAGCTACAAGCTGAAGGTGTTTTTGAACCCTCTTTGCCTGCATTAAGGATTGCTCAGTCTGCCTGGGCTTCGATCCATGGTTTGTGCCGATTATTTAATGACGGCATTTATGTAAACCGTGAAGATCTGCAAGATATTGCCCGTACTTCGGTGCAGTTACTGATTAATCAGAATTACCGGGCAGAGGCGGAAAAGTGATTCAGTTCAGCCATGCTAACGGTTTCCCCGGTAGTTGTTATGGTTACTTGTTCAGCTTATTACCTGAGCATGAAGTCAGCTGTGTTGAAAAGATGGGGCACGGGGATTACCCACTTAATGGCAGTTTGCGCAATTATGCTGAGGAGCTGATAGATGAGATTGAGCAGCAGCATGATGAGCCCGTAATCGGGGTTGGTCATTCCGCCGGAGCTGTTGTCACCCTGATTGCAGCTGCGTTAAAACCTGAACTGTTTAGGCAGGTAATCCTGCTTGATCCGGTGGTTTTCAGTAAACGCAAACGTTATGCCTTGAAGCTTTGTAAGGCATTGGGCCTGATGGACCGGATTACTCCTGCTGGAAGAGCCGCTAAAAGGCGGGCTCAGTTTGCCAGCAGAGAAGAAGCGGAAGTTTATTTTGCGGGTAAAAGCCTGTTTAAAGATTTTCATCCCGAATGTTTTGCTGACTATATCAAATACGGTTTAATCGAAAATGAGCAGGGTATTGAGCTGAGCATCTCAGCAGATATCGAAGCAGATGTGTTTCGCAATGTCTTACTGGATGTGCCCCGGTGCCTTAAGCGCGTACGCGGGACGGTCATCTACGGTCGTAAGAGTCATCTGTTTAACCGTCATGATAAACGCTGGTGGCAACGCAACTTTCCTGAAATGAATCTGGTTGCTGTGGATGGTGGTCATCTTTTCCCTCTTGAATCCCCGGAAATCACAGCTGAACTTATTAATTCAGCGCTTTCAAAATAAGCCTGCCCTCGATTCTCCAGTCACCCGTTTATCAGTCATCAGCTATCAGCCATTTGGACTTTGGTAGAGAGTGGTTCTAATTAGGAAAAACTCCTAAAGAAATTTCTGACACAGCGTCTACTATTATTAGATCACGTCAGTAGGAGTGGGTTGATGAAAGCGAGTGTGGATATCCCGGTTGAATGTAACCAGTGTTTAGAGGAAGTCATGCAAGATGCGATGGCAAAAAAAGAACTCGACTGGGAACGTTATGGTCGTGAAATGCCTCAATGCAAGGAATGTTTACAAGCCCTGAAAGAGGATATGGAAAAACCACTGGAACAGGATTGAGTTTTAGCCCAAGTGAGCAAAGAAGTCAGCAAAGACTGCTGTTACAGCTAATACACTTCAGAATTCAAATGGAAAGCCCTCCATATGAGAGGGCTTTTTGTTGCTACCTTGCTGGAGATAACTTGTTATTTACCCAGTCGGCGGATCGCCTGTGGAGTAAAATCTTTATGTTCAAAGCGCTGGGTGAAGTCGAAGCCTTCCCCCTCTTCGTTGGTCAAACTACCTACCAGATAACGACCAGACTGCAGATCATATAAAGCTTCAGCGGTTAACCAGGGTACGTTGGCATCACGATACTGGAACTGATGCGCTTCACCTACGCGCCACAGCTCGCCACGGCCATCGTAATGGTCCACTACGGCGATCTGCCAGCTGTCTTCATCGATATAGAAGGTACGTTTTGCGTAGATGTGGCGTTCGCCTTCTTTCAATGTCGCTTCGACTTTCCAGACACGGTGTAATTCATAACGTGTGAGTTCTGAATTCAGGTGTCCTGGTTTGAGAATGTCTTCGTACTTCAGGCCGCGATCTGCAAGCTTAAAGCTGTTGTATGGGATATACAGCTCTTGTTTGCCAACCAGATTCCAGTTGTAACGATCAGGAGCGCCGTTAAACAGGTCCAGATTGTCTGTCGTACGCTGACCATCGCTGGCTGTACCAGGAGCATCATAGGCAATCTGAGGAGCCCGGCGCACGCGGCGTTGACCTGCATTGTAAGTCCATGCCTGTCGTGGCTGAGTTACCTGATTCATGGTTTCATGAACCAAGAGTACGTTACCGGTCAGCCGGGCAGGGGCTTTTACCTGCTGAACAAAGTAGAACAGGATGTTCGTATCTTTGTCTGGGTTGGCACCACCCTCGAGATGAGTTGGCCAGGACATCTTCTCGTTTATCTTAACCGGTGTGAAGCTGCCGTTGGCCTGAACCGGAACCTGCACAAAGGTTCGTTCCAAAGCGCCGCCGCGATAACGGGTCATATGGTTCCAGATCACTTCCAAACCATCATTCGGAACGGGGAATGGAATGGCAGTGTTAAACCCCTGAAGACCATTACCGCCATCAGTAAGCTGCGCAGTTGTAGCGTTGGCTTTAGCCGCGTCATACACTTCCTGAGGCATCGACACAGTGCGATGAGTCGGGTACACCGGGATGCTGAAGGTAGGGTATTTATTCAGCATCGCCAGCTGTCCCGGAGTCAGCTTGTCTTTATATTGTTCTGCATTGGCAGCGGTAATCGTGAACAGAGGTTTTTCGTCTGCAAACGGATTGCTGTAGCGATCAGAGTTGCCAGCTAAGCCACCGTTCCAGGCTGGAATCGTGCCTGCCGCATTACCTGCTTTTTCTGCACCTATAGGGGTGAGTGAAGTACCCAGATCAGCCGCTTTTTCAGCGGTGGTAGCCGCTATGATTGAACTAGAGCTCAGTAATAATGCGGTGCTCAGCAGTAGTTTTTTAGTGTTATACATTGATGATATCTCCATCTGTCTGCTGATAATTAAAATGAAACGCTAGCGCTCAGTGAAATGAAGTCACGATCTTCTATGGAGTTGAAGTTGCCGCCAAAGTAATCCGTGTAAGAAAGTGAAACGCTGTATTTATTCAGATAATCAGCAGTCAGGCTCAAGCCCAGTGTTTTCTCATCTTCATTGAAAGCAGGGCCAGGCTGTGGACCATAACCTTTGAGGCCATGTTTAAAACTGATCTGTGGCGACAGGTTTACCCCAGCAAATGCATTCGGGTAGCTCAGATTTGCACGCACAACATAACCGTAAGAGTCCTGAGTTACGAAGCCTTCAGTGTCGCCTGCGGTGTACCCGAAGGCACCGTTTCGGCCATATTTCAGAGCATTCGCATCTTCATCAAGGCCATGTACATGGGTCCAGGCCAGTTCACCGATTAATGCTAAACGACTCGCCCCAAGTACCTGATCGTAGAACTTCACAAAGCTGGTTTGCAGCTGGGTCACATCCAGTTCACTGTAACCATAAATTGTGCCGCCAGTGCCTGCATCAGACACCAATTGATCAGCCGCCGTATTACCAGAACCACCGGCATACTGCTGCAGGATCGCTGCTACCAGCAAAGGTCCGTTGATCTGAATAGGTACATCACGTTTATGGCTGATTTCACCCGACCAGGCTACTTCTCCAATGTTGGTGTTGAAGCTCAAACCAATCATCTCGATATCTTCTGGGTAGCTGGTGAAGTAGGTGGTATCTACCAGAGTGCTGATACCTGCAAGCTGGCCTGCTTGTGCTGCTGCGGCTGCTGCTTGTTCTGCGCTACCGCCACCGCCCAGAACAGCGGCTGCTGCGGCATTACCTGCGGCCGTCGCCGTAGCACCAAATGTAGCAATGTCAGTTTGGGTATTAACCGCGCTGGTTACCGGTAGGCGGCTATGATATTTGGCAAAGTAGACGCCAAATTCAGTGTTATTCAGGTTTTCTGCAAAGTAGCGAGCAGAGAAACCAAACTGGCCGTCATCATCAGCCTCACGTCTGCCGTCAGCATTGCGATAAATTACAGGATCAAAGCCAATCGCGCCGGTGGCGATTGCAGGCGTGTAGTATTGTTGGTCAGTCAGCGGCAGAGGGATACGGATACCGTTACAGCCTTCTGCGACAAAGTCGATATTTGAGAAATAAGTACCGCAGCCATCAATTGCTGTGGGTTCCCATTCAATTTGATAGAAACCTTCAATACTTAGATTGTCAGTCACACCCAACGAAGCAAAGGCCATATTAACCGGCAGCAAGCCTTCTTTGACTTCTGCGCCTGGTCTTCGGAACGCATTGACATCAAATGGGTTGATTGAATTAAGACCACCCTGAACAAATGTACTTTCGCCCCAGTTAACAACCTGGCGACCAATACGCATATCCAGTGGCTTTTCGCCCAGATCTATTCCTGCAAAGAAATAGGCATCCAGAACTTCAAAGCCTGAGAACTTGGAAAAGTCATTAAAGTCAGCATCTTCCAGTTCTGCATCGGGCACATAGAGGTTAGGTGAGTGGCCGTGGGCACGATTGCCATCTTCAAGCTCCGCGTCGTACCAGTACTTAACCCGGCCAAAGAAACCAACATTGTCTTTTCTTAACTCAAGGTCGTGTACGCCTTTAACAATCTGGGTAAATGTACTTCCTTCACTAAAGTTCTGGTTGCCGTCGTCGTAACTACCAGAACCTGAGCTGGTGCCTCCGTTTACGGAAGAGATCAGGCCGCTTTTTGGATCATCCATACGCCAGCTTGCACCGACAGAGATTTGAGAGTCAAAACGTCCTTCAATCTCTCCCAGATTAAATTCAATCGCCTGAGCTTGGCTCATGAAAACTACACTGCCTACGAGGGTAGACAGAAGACGGCGGGAGAATGCCGGGGATTGGTTTTTGCTGCGATGCAAAATCCTGTTTTTTGTTGCCATTTCGTTCACCTGACTTCTTATTTTTTTAAAAGGTGCTGACTGTATATTTTTATATTTTAGTCAAAGCATCCAAAAGTGTTGAATAAATAGAGAGTTAAAGCTCTATAAACAGGTTTTTGGATGTTAGTAATCATTGTCGGTCTTAAAGCAGTTCTCAATGACAAATGACGCCAGCCTTAGTAACAAATTTGTTCTTTAGGGTTGAAAATTTTGAACTTAAGTGCCAAGAATATAAATGGGAAGTGCGTTTCTGGTGAATGTAAATAACATTAAAAATAGGTTAGATATGCTATGGAACGTAAGATAACTGTGCCTGCTGGCTATGTCCGGCAGTTACTGAAACTTGTTGAAGAACAAGGTTATAGTGTTGATGAACTGCTGAACTATGTTGGTATCGATTCAGGCATTATAGACACGCAGACAGAGTTTCCTGCGGATAAGTTCGGACTGCTGTATCAGCGAATCTATTACATCGCTCAGGATGAATATTTTGGGATGTTGAGCGGCGGTAAGGTACCTAATGGTACCTTCCGTATGATGTGTCACTGCCTGATTCACTGTAAAACGCTGGAGCATGCGATTTACCGTGCCAGTGATTTCCATGAAATTTGTCGTGGTACCCAGGTGAAACCTTTTCTGGTTAGAAAAGGTCGTTATGCCAAGGTATCTTTCACTACTACCGATGCCTCAGGGATGGCGCTTGATGAGCTGTTGCAGGATTCTACTCCGGAAAAAATTCGTACCTCTTTGTCTATGTGGCATCACTTTCTGTGTTGGTTAATTGGCACCCGCCTTGATTTGAAAGCAGCATATTTGTCTTTCCCTGAACCTGAAGATATCTCTTTGTTCAAAACTGTATTTCAGTCCGAAGTCAAATTCGACCAGCACGACAATGCTATTGTTTTTCCTGCGAAATATCTTGATTATCCAATCGTCCAGACGCCGGATACATTGAGGAGTTTCCTTAAAACGGCTCCTTATCAATTGATCGTAATGGTAGATGATGATGCAAGTCTGAAGTCACAGGTAGTTGCTCTGATTGGTAAAGACTTCAGTCAGGAATTACCTAGCGCAGAAGATATCGCCTTCCGGCTGCACATGTCTGTTTCCACACTGAGAAGGCGATTGCTGGAGGAAGATACTTCCTACCAAAAAATTAAGGATGAATGCCGCAAAATGGCCGCTTTGAATTATATGAATTCACCGCAGCTTTCGATTAACGATGTGGCGGGTTTGATGGGCTTTGAAGAACCGTCAGCATTTTTCCGTTCCTTCAAAAAATGGACGGGGATGACACCAGGTGAATATCGTCGCAGTGACACCTATTGCCAGCAATTAGAGCAAGCATAAGCAGCGCTGAAGCCTATATTTACTGAATTTTCAGAGTGTGTGATTTTTTTTGTCAGTAGATAAGGCTTGAATTGTTATTGTTTGGAAAGTGCTCTGAGCAGATCATTAATTTAGCATTTCCCAAATGTAAAAACGCTTTCGAAGAATAATAAAAGCAGGCCGGAATTTATTGAGGCTTGCGAGGAACGGAGCAACAAGAGCGATGAGTGAGTATCGTTTTCCTTATCAGGATGCATTGTTTGTATTAAATGACTTGGTAGGCCTTGAACAGATCTGTCATCAGGCTGGGCTTGATGAGTTTGCTGAAGGGCTCGGCGAAGCTGTGCTAGATGAAGCGGCAAAGCTAGGTGAAGAACAATTAGCCCCCTTGAACCGGGTAGGCGATCTGAATGGCGCAACCCTTGCGGATGGTAATGTTCAGCAAACCGAAGGCTTTTCTGAGGCTTACCAGCAGTTTTGTGAAGGTGGCTGGCCATCTCTGGCGGGCAACCCAGAATTTGAAGGGCAGGGGTTGCCGTTATCACTCTCTGTTGCTGTGAATGAAATCTGGCAGTCTGCAAATCTGGGCTGGGCGCTTTGCCCGCTGCTGACTCAGGGCGCAATTGAAGCGATTGAAACCCATGGAAGCGAAGAGCTTCAGAATACCTATCTACCTAAACTGATCAGTGGCGAATGGACAGGTACCATGAACCTGACTGAGCCCGATGCAGGCACCGATCTGGCGGCTCTGAAAACCAGAGCCGTTCCTGAAGGTGATCATTACCGTATCACCGGACAAAAAATCTTTATCACCTGGGGTGATCATCAGATGACAGATAATATTGTGCATCTGGTGTTAGCCCGTTTACCAGATGCGCCTGTAGGCGTTAAAGGTATCTCTCTATTTGTCGTGCCAAAGTTCATGCTGGATGCAGAGGGTAATGTTACTGACCAGAGAAACGATGTGGCCCCTGTTGCTCTGGAACATAAACTGGGTATTCACGGCAGCCCAACCTGTGTCATGAGTTTTGGCGATAACGGCGGTGCGGTGGGTTATCTGGTGGGTGCTGAGAACAATGGCCTCGCATGCATGTTTACCATGATGAACGATGCTCGTCAGGCGGTTGGTTTGCAGGGTTTGGCGATATCCGAACGCGCATACCAACAAGCGCTGGCATATGCCAAAGACCGTATACAGGGAACATTACGGGATGGTTCTCGTATCAGCATTATTAAACATCCGGATGTTCGCCGTATGTTGCTGCAGATGAAATCGGGTACACAAGCAATGCGCGCCCTTGCATATGTGGCGCGTGCGGAAGCTGATAGCGCTAAAAATGTGCAGGATGAAGAAACAAAAGCTATTCACCATGCACGTACTGAACTCTACACCCCAATTGTAAAGGGTTGGATGACTGAGTTGTCTCAGGAACTCACCTATCTGGCTGTGCAGGTTCACGGAGGCATGGGCTTTATTGAAGAAACAGGTGTTGCTCAACACTACCGTGATGCTCGTATCCTGACCATTTACGAAGGCACAACAGGTATTCAGGCTCTGGACCTGATTGGCCGTAAGACTCTTACGGATAAAGGCGCAGCGCTTTCAGCGTTGTTCGAAGAGATTAAAGCTGATCTGGATGGCATCAACTCTGAAGCCATGAGCGCTATTGTCAAAGCGGTATATTCGGCTCTGGATGATGCTGATGTTGCGCGTAAGTGGGTACTGGAGAACGGTGCTAAAGACCCCGCTGCGGCTGGCGCTGCCAGCGTGAACTTTATGATGTTACTGGGTTACCTATGCGGTGGCTGGTTAATGGTGAAGTCCGCAGGCATTGCAGAAGGTAAGCTAGGTGCACCTGACGCGGATAAAGATTTCCTCGAAAGTAAAATCGTCTGTGCGCGTTTTTTTGCTGAACAGTTATTACCAAGAACCGGTGCTCTTCTTAAAGCGATGCAGAGCGGCGGCGAAGCGGTAATGGCGCTTTCTGAAGATCAGTTTTAAGCAATAACAGCATAAGTGAGGTTTACGATGAGTGAGATGACGCGCGAATCCATGGAGTTTGATGTTGTTATTGTAGGTGCAGGCCCAGCAGGTTTATCTGCCGCCTGCCGACTGATGCAACAGGCAAACGAAGCAGAACAGGAACTGACTGTCTGCGTAGTTGAAAAAGGGTCTGAAGTGGGCGCCCATATTCTCTCCGGTGCGGTGATTGAAAGCCGTGCTCTGGATGAGCTGTTCCCGGACTGGAAAGAGATGGGCGCACCGCTCAATATTCCGGTCACTGAAGACCAGATCTTTCTGCTCAAAAACGAAGAAAAGTCCGTTCAGGTACCCAATGCCTTTGTTCCTAAAACCATGCATAACCAGGGTAACTACATTGTCAGCCTGGGCAATGTTTGCCGCTGGCTGGCCGAACAAGCCGAGCAACTGGGTGTAGAAATTTTCCCAGGTTTTGCCGCAGCTGAAGTGCTGTACAACGATGATGGCAGTGTCAAAGGCATTGCCACCGGCGATATGGGTATCAGTGAAGCGGGTGAGCAGAAAGACAGCTACATGCCGGGTATGGAACTGCATGCTAAATACACTATTTTCTCCGAAGGCTGTCGGGGTCATCTGGGTAAAGAGCTGATCGAGAAGTTTGAACTGGACTCAGAAGCGGATGCGCAACATTACGGTATCGGTATTAAAGAGTTGTGGGACATTGAACCAGACAAACATAAGCCGGGCCTGGTACTTCACGGTTCCGGCTGGCCGCTCAGCGATGGTGCCAGTGGCGGTTTCTTCCTTTATCACACCGAAGGTAATCAAGTGGTTGCGGGTCTGATTATTGATCTGAACTACAGCAACCCTTACCTGAGCCCCTTCGATGAATTCCAGCGTTTGAAACACCATCCAGTGCTAAAACAGTATCTGGAAGGTGGCAAGCGCGTTTCTTATGGCGCTCGTGCAATCACCAAAGGTGGTTTCAATGCTCTGCCGAAGATGACTTTCCCGGGCGGTATTGTTGCAGGCTGTAACGCAGGCACGCTGAACTTCTCCAAGATCAAAGGCACGCATACGGCGATGAAGTCCGGCATGCTAGCGGCAGACGCAATCTTTGAAGCTATACAATCCGGTTGTAAAGGCGGTAAGGAACTGAACAGCTATACAGATAAGTTCGAAAATTCATGGCTCTATGATGAACTGTTCCGTGGTCGTAACTTTGGTCCTGCGTTACATAAGTTCGGCCCGATAATGGGTGGGGCATTTAACTTTATCGATCAGAACCTTTTTGGCGGCAAGATCCCCGTCACCCTACATGATGATAAAGAAGACTATGCGCAGATGCGGCCGGCCAGCGAGTTCACACCAATTGAGTATCCTAAACCAGATGGTGAATTGAGCTTTGATAAGCTGGGTTCAGTATTCCTTTCGAATACCAACCATGAAGAAGATCAGCCTTGTCATTTGCAGCTTAAAGACAGCTCAGTGCCATTGGAGCAGAACTTGCCGAAGTTTGCAGAACCCGCACAACGGTATTGCCCAGCGGGGGTTTATGAGGTGGTAGAAGATGAGGAAGGCAAGAATTTCCAGATCAACTCCCAGAACTGTCTGCATTGCAAAACCTGCGATATCAAAGATCCGGCTCAGAATATTCGCTGGGTAACGCCAGAGGGTATGGGTGGTCCGAACTATCCTAACATGTGAGGATGGTTCGGCTTCAGTTGTGCTCTATTGGGTTATTTGTGGAAGACAGTAATCTGATTACTCACCCATATACTATTCGGCAGCGGGGCATTTAAACGGTCAGTGTACGGCTTATGTATGCCGTACATGACGTTTGAATAGACAGACTCAATTTTGTCCATTGGTGAGCCGTTGAAAAGATCCAGCACCATACGCGCTGCCATACGACCCGCATTCTCTTGATTAGGGTAGGCGCCAAAGTGAGAACCCCAACCCAGTTTTAGCTCTTGCTCAGTCAGTGCCATTATAGGTTTGTCAGAGAGCTTGCTGATGGTTTCAGCGTAGATTGGTTTTGTACCAAACTGATCGCTGGGTGTTAAGAAAACATCCACTACGGGAGACAACTCTTGAACCTTATGCTCCATCTGTCGAATCATGCGCTTAGAGCCGTGTTCTCCTGATAAGAATGGAATCTCAACAAAGATAATTCTGAGATCCTTAAACTCCGGCATACTCAGTTCATCTTTGAGCCATTTCACGTAGCTTTTTGACTGTGGAAGATCCGAGTGGATCATAGCCAGGGTTCTGGCTTCAGGCAGTACCAGACGAAGAAAATGCAGACGTTCATAGACCGGAATTCCGTATGCAACGCCGGTGAAATTTGAATTTGCAGGCTGATTGAAGCTTTGAATTAACCCAAGCCCGATCGGATCAGTAACACTACAGTAAACGAATTTGTGTTCAGGGTTGGCATATCCAAAGGTATGTGCGGCAAGGCTGGCGATAGTCCCATTAGTGAAAATCACATCGTGGTTACCCGCTTCTGCACGTAGTACCCGGATACCCGTACCTTTATTGTTATTGATATTGTAGTAACTGACTTCCAGATTCTCTCCGGTTTTATAGCCACGCTCTTCAAGTTCAAGCAACAATGATGCCCGAGCTTCTGTATAAGGCGCCGCATTTTCAGAATCAATGATCAGGAGCTTTTTAGTTTCCGCCAGGGTATGCGTGGCTATACCTGATAAAAACAGGCAGAGAATACACTTCAAGAACACAATGAAGTTACGCATTTTGAACATATTTACAGACCAAAACCGGACGATTAAAAACAGGCGGCATATTATATCCAAATAACCTTATAATTGATAGGTATAAGGGTTCTGAAATTGGTTAGTTATCCTTGAATTGAGTCAGTTCGTAGAGAAGTGACCCACCTCTGAACATTTCCAGATCTAAAGGTTCATTTCTTCTGAGTTTTATAAGCCCTACACCGGGTGCGTACCATTCTGTTTGCGTGATAAAAATCGTCTGGGTACCCAATCTGGGGTCTGCATATAGTGAAAATTCGGCGACCCCTTCAATGCGAATGCAGTTTTGGTATGTTCCGGCTGGAACTGTCACGGTTTCTTCCGTTCCCATCAGTTCATAAGTCATGACGATTTTCTGTCTTTTGGGATCACTGGTGGCGTAGCCTGGGGTACTGTGTAACGCATAAGGTTTAGATTCTGCTGACCAGCTTCGGCCGGTTTCTAAATCTTTATAATTGGGCAGGACCCTGACGATCTCCTCTTCATAACGTGGTTCGTATTCAATGACAGTGCGTTTGCCTATGCGGTAGGTGCCCGTGTCATCCTGCAGAATATAATAATCAGTGCCATCACTGGTATGACGTATAGAGACCGGTTCTCCCTCATATTTGCCTTTAAGGTTAACCGGGCCAAGGTTATTGATCTGGAAATGGTTTATTTCAGGGTCTTGCCCCGCGAGAGTTGTGGTGACTTTGTAATCCCATTGCAGCCCTTTATGCAGTGGGAAGAAATCCGTTTTGGGAATCTGAGTATCGCAAGCTGACAGAAGTAAAACACATACTAAAAGTGAAACAGTTCTATACATTTTACTTCTCCGGTAATGCTGGATCTGGAACAGGGGCGAATTCAAGTTCATAGGTTTTTTGTCCAAATGCACTTTTATCTTTGGCCTTTTCGCCAACGTCTATGCGGTTGCCGAAAAAGCCTAGCTGCGGCCCGCTGTTTAATACTTCAATCAGAGCCTCCTCAATCGCTGCATGACCTGCCTGGTCATATGGCAGGCGGTAAGCTCTAGGTTTCTCTGCCATTTGATTTCCTTCCAGGTTGGTAAGCCAGATATAGATGTCACCCTCTTCATTTCGCTCTTCATTGGGTTCTTCTATCACCGCATAGTGGAACAGGAATTTTGCAGGAAGGTTGGTTTCACTGGGCCAACCCTGAGCCTCCTTCCAGCCGATGTAACAGCTCCAGTAAAAACCAATGGCAACGATGACCAGCACCGTTTTTAGTGGCCAGGGCAGTCTACCGCTGATCACTGCAAGCAAGGTGAGAGCGGTCAGAAATACATAGGCCAGAGTCAGGCCAAGCAGTTGTTCGGTCATTTTTTATTCGCCTCGATAATGCTTTTCTGCAATTGGTTGATATTGGTGATCTGCCCGTTCGGGGTCAGGGTAAAGCGCAGCGCTGTTCGTTCTTCGTTTTCTGTTTTCAGAAGGGTGGTGCTGTAATGCACTACCTTTAGCACAGGGTTCACTTCGGCCATGTAGATAGTGACTGGCACTTCTTGCTGATCTTCACTTTTGAAATAGTGGAGATTAATTATGTACTCCCCCGGAGGGCGGCCCCGGATGGTAAGCACTTCCTGATTGATGGGATTAATAATGCTCTTGCCATTAATCATCTGAGTGTCATTGGCGTTACCACGGTCATCCCGATCCAGGTGCATCAGTCCCTGATTGGTTTTTTTGTACCACACCAGATTTTTGTCTGGTCCCAGAGCCCAAAGGTCAATATCGTTGGGGTTATTGTCCGGCCAACTGACTGTGACCATGAACTCCGCTTTGGGATCAATGATTCCTGTTTTGGCGGGAGGGTTTAGCAGTAGCAGGGCGATGAGAAACAGAAACGTAAATGTCAGTAGGGCGTTAAACAGCAGGTCCGTAAACGGGTCTATATCAAAACCGGTTTGTCGTCTCAGGAGGCGCATGTTGTTGTGGCTCCATCGGTGACCTGATCTGTTGAAGACAACAACTGATCCGCTTCAATCGTACGCGTGACAAACTGGTCTGCAATACGGTCCAGAAACAGATATTGCAGACTCAGCAGCATGCTGCAGGTCAGTCCGATCAATGTGGTACTCATGGCTATACCCATGCCCTGAGTCATACGTTGCATCAGGGTTTTGATGTCCGAGATAGTCAGGCTTTCTAGTCCGGATACGGAGCTGAGCATCACAATAAACCCGATGACTGTTCCCAGTAGACCCAGTTTGATCATAGTTCCAGCTATGAACCAACCCACCTGATGGGTACCGCGGGCTTTTTCCAGCAGCACTTCTGCTTGCAGGGTTTTATCCGAGGCTGCTTCCGTGCAGGAGGTTGAGAAATAATCCTGTGCCAGAGAGAGTCCGACAGGGTAACTGATCGGTTCATAGTCTTGTTGACAGCATTGCTCCAGCAGCAAGTACTGCTGTGTGAGAAAGAAACAACGGTAGGCGCAGTGCATACTCATCACTAGCAACATAGCAATGATAACCAGGCATAAACGGGTGTTATCCTGAGCGATGATGGCTTGCAAAACACCCAGGTCCCAGCTTAGAAATAAGCCAAACAGGATCAGTCCAAACATGAGTAACCAGTGCATCAGAGCTTTATAAGGCACGAGTGAGCCCATAGAGATTATCCTCCATAAAAAATTGCCAGACGTTGAGTTAGAGTGGGACGGACTTAATCCGGTAAGCTGAATACCAGCAAGCTATCGCCAGGCGGGTAACCCGCTATTTTATTGCCCCCGGCCGCTACAGCGATGTACTGTTTGCCGTTGACCGTATAGCTGATAGGCGGTGCATTGACGCCGTATTGTTGTTGGAAAGACCAGAGTTTTTTACCGCTGTCTTCATCCAGAGCAAAGAATTCACCATCGCCCTCACCGCTGAAGACGAGCCCTCCTGCTGTTGCCAGGGTGCCCCCAACCATAGGTAAGCGGCTATTGTGTTGCCACTGTAGTTTTCCTGTCTGCAGGTTAATTGAGCTGAGCGTGCCGTACATCTCATCGTCATGTTCAAACTCAAAATAGGTATAGGTCTGCCAGGGCAGTGCATCATTGTTGTTCAAATGTTTGCGGTAATAAGTGGCAGGTCTGTGAATGCCGGTAACATAGACACTGTTTTTCTCGGTATTGACCGTTACCGGTGACCAACTGGTACCGCCGGCAATGCCAGGGGAGATTGTGACGCCTTGTTCTGTCGGGTCAGCGAACAGGTTTTCCTGCGGCACAAAGGCATCCGATTTGAACAGTAACTTCCCGGTTTCACGATTATGAACATAAAACCACCCGGTTTTACCTGCCTGACCGACCGCTTTAATCTTTTTGCCGTTGTAAGTTGTTTCGAACAGGACCGGAGGGCTGGAAACATCGTAACCCCAGCGATCATGAGGCACCTGTTGGTAGGCCCATTTGATCTCACCGGTCTTGCTATCCAAGGCGACGAGGCTTGAGGTATGCAGGTTATCACCCGGACGGGTAGAGCTGTCCATATTCGGGGCAGGGTTTCCCGTACCCAGGAATAACCAGCCGGTTTCGGTATCTACTGCAGGGGTTGTCCAGATGGAACCGCCACCCAGCTTCCAGCTGTTTTTAAAACGTTCGGCGCTGCTTTTTTCTTTGCCGATATCCCGGTTCAGGTTTGCACCGCTGGGTGTTAACTCGCGCCATTCACCCACCCAGTTTTCACCCGTAACGCTGTACCAACGCCATAATTCGTTTCCTGTTTCGACATCAAATGCGGCTACAAAACCTCTCAGTCCGGTCCTGCCATCCCCTAGACCAATAACTCTAAGACCATCATCAGTATCCAGGTGGAGCCCGTAACCCGCTCCGGTACTGCCCACTATTACCATGTTGTTAAACACCTGAGGCGCCATATTAAAACTGTGGCTGGTGCCACCAATCACTTTAGCGTTATCACCTAGGGACACCCCTTCAAGAAGGCCATCTATACTTTCTTGCACAGAAAGTGACAGATCTTCTACCTTTTTATCCCAGAGTAATGAGCCATCGTTCCTCTTCAGCGCGATCAGGTGTCCATCAATCGTAGCCATGAACAGTCGGTCATCTTTCGCAGCCAGCCCACGGTTAGATGGTCCGCAGCAGCTTTTTTTACTGGTTAACGGGTGCTCATAACGCCAGAGTTGCTTGCCAGTGTCAGCTTCTAGTGCAACTACATGATTAAACGGTGTGGTTAAATAAAGGGTAGTACCTATTTTCAAAGGACTGCTTTGGAAGGTTGCTTTGATACCGTTGTTAAACTGCCAGGCTAATTCAAGTTTGTGAACATTACTTTTATCAATTTGAGAGAGAGGACTAAACCTATGATTCTCCAGACCGTTGCCATAAGTACTCCAGTCCTCAGGGGCCGCAGAGAGCAGAGTACTCACCAGGAGCAATGGTGTTATTGAACAGGCGCGGATTCTCATGGATTTAGTCCTCGTTTTACTATCAAAGGTGCAAAAAGTGTTTGTGTGTTATGCCTGACTCAAAGCAATAAGATCAGCCATTGTAAGGGTACCAATAATGTTTTGCTCAGGGTCCATCAACTCATATAAAGCATCGCCACCGTTATCGAAGATACTAAAGAGTAGAATAGCACCGCCATCACCGCCACATTCAGAATGTGGATGCTGATCCGGTTGGGCTACCGTGTAGCTGCCGGTAGCACGAACTTCGGTTAAGTTCCCCTGGAAATCATAGATATGGTGTTCACCGCTTAGGACCAGAATTTTATTCAGGGCACAGTGGCGATGAAGAATAATGGGTTTATGGGGTTCCAGTTTGAACAACACTTCTGCTCGTTGTTGGGTTTCATCGATATGCAGTATGGAATACTGAATATGTTCTAACCCTTCCAGGCTTCTCCAATCTGTTACATCCTCTATGCGTTGTAAGTTCATTGCCTTCCTCACCTAGTTGTTTTCTTTTTAACTTACTGATTTCGGGAGTGAAGTAATATCCTGAAAATGACTGTCGAAATCGGGCATTTTGCCCGATACATGCAATAGTCAGATTCTCTAAAATGACTGGAGGTTATTAAGAGGTTCCATGTATGAAGACAATTCGGCTGAATTGGTTATTAGTGATAATGGTTTTGTTTTCAGGCATGGCAGCGCTTGTAATATCAGCTGCTTTGGCTCTTTATGATTCTGATAGCAGTTCTCGGAAACATGCTGAAGATGTGACTCAAATCGTCAAAAAACAACTGGACTGGCAGGTTTTAAAGCTGGATAACCAGATTATGTCCAGAGATCATTTTCCAGATTTCTTTTTATGGAAAAGAGGCAATAGCTTCAGCGGCTTGTGTGTAATCTTCGAAACACCGAATGGTGAGGTAGCGCGAAGCCTTTGCAGTGGCGAAGCGACAGAAGAGGTTTGGCCGGCCTGGTTTTCGGATCTGTATCTGCTGCTGTTTGATCCGGATATGGAAGTGCATCAGGCACTCCATTCGAAAGCACAATTCGAGGGGGTTATTAAAGTTGCCCCTAGTACCGATGCTGTATTATTTAATGCCTGGCAAAAAATCAGCAGCCTGATGTCTTTCGCTGTTCTTACCGTTCTTATTTTATGTGTGATTCTGGTTGCCTCTTTACATTGGGTCTTGCGACCTGTGAGAAATACCCAACAAACGCTTAAAGAGATGCGGCGCGGAAATCTGGATGCGCGAGTAGCGGATTGTAGAATATACGAATGGCAGGAAACCGCAGCGGCGATCAATAAACTGGCTTCCAATCTCAGTGAAACATTGAACGAACGTAAGCAGCTTTCGCTCAAAATGTTGCATATTCAGGAAAACGAACGCAGGCACCTATGTCGGGAATTACATGATGAATTGGGCCAGTCACTCACTGGGCTGAGGGCCATTGCTTGTTTTATGGAGTCGGAAGTAAAGGAAAACTGTCCGCAGCTTTCAACCAAAGTGAGTCAGATTTCGCTTATCTCACAACATATGATGGAACTGGTTAAAGGGCTTTTGTTCCGCTTACGCCCGGCAGAAATTGATGAACTAGGGTTCTTGGAGAATCTGAAATTATTGATCGATAGCTGGAACAGTAAACATCAGGATAAACACTGTAAGTTGGTCTTTACAGGTTGTCAGCAAGAGGTTCCAGCCCCTGTGGCGATCAATGTACTGCGAATCGTACAGGAATGTTTAACGAATATTGTGAAACATGCTTCTGCCAATGAGGCTGAAGTTTCAGTACGGCTCGACTCTGAGCAGGAGCAACTGTTCTTGACGATTCGGGATAATGGCAACCTGACCAGTCCGGAAGAACTAGTTAAACCGGGCAATGGATTGTTAGGTATTAAGGAGCGTGTTAATGCGCTCAATGGTGAGCTAAAGTTAGAACGTTCTGCCTTGGGTGGTTTAAAGGTGGGTGCAGTTATTCCAATTCAGGATTATGAAGGTACTGATGAAGCCCATTAATATACTGCTGGTTGATGATCACGCTATTGTTCGTGAAGGTTACCGGGCTTTATTAAACCGGCAGGAAGGGTTCAATATTGTGGCGGAGGCTGAGTCGGGTGAAAAAGCTTATGCTTTGTATCGCCAGGTGGAACCGGATCTGGTGTTGCTGGATCTTTCTCTACCGGGTAAAGGCGGTTTGGCTACACTGATCCAAATTCGCCAATTTGATCCAAAAGCCATTATTCTGGTGTTTAGCATGCATCAGAATCCTGGTGTAGCCAAGAAAACTATCGAAGCCGGTGCCCGTGGTTATATCACCAAGAGCAGCGATCCCAATGTTCTGGTTGGTGCTGTTCGTGATGTTATGAATGGGCGGGTGGCAATGAGCGATGATATTACCCGTGGGTTGGCGCTTGAAAATATTAACGGTGAAAGGTCGATCCTTTCTGATTTAACCACCCGGGAATTTGAAATATTACGCATGCTGGCAGAAGGGAAAACCAAATCAGATATAGCGGATACTTTGTGTATCAGTGTTAAAACCGTGGCAAACAGTCATTATCTGATTAAAAGCAAACTTCAGGTCAAAACAGATATTGAATTGATTCATGCAGCGATTAAGGCCGGAATTATTTTACCGCCTGAAGTATAAGTTCCGAATAGATGAGGTGAGCTATTAAATATCTCTGGATATTAATTTATACACTGATGTTGGTCTGGTCAGGTATAGAACCGAAAGATCAATTCACCTGGTTTCTGGAAGTGTTTCCTGCAATTGTGGGAGGGCTTCTGTTGTTAATAACCTGCAAAAGCTTCCCATTAACCCCACTTCTTTATCTCCTAATTCTCATTCATTGCATTGTTTTAATGATAGGTGGTCACTACACCTACGCCGAAGTGCCGTTCTTTGAGGGACTATTCGGTGCTGAGCGAAATAACTATGACAAGGTAGGACACTTTGCTCAGGGATTTATCCCCGCAGTTTTGGCCAGAGAGATTCTGATTCGTAAACAGGTTGTCAGAGGCAGAGCCTGGCTAAACCTGTTTATTGTTTCAGTTTGCTTGGCGTTTAGTGCCTTTTATGAGCTGATAGAGTGGTGGGTCGCACTTTTAACTGGCGAATATGCTGAAGCCTTCCTGGGAACTCAGGGTTATATCTGGGATACCCAATCGGATATGGGCTTAGCGTTAACCGGTGCAATTTGCGCAATTCTTCTGCTCAGCCGTTTACACGATCAGCAACTTAAGCAATTACCTACCTGAGTTATGTCCGGTCTGCGTAGTACTCTTTTATTTCCCAGAACTGATCTCTGACCTCGTTGAAGGCTTCTATGATTCTTGGATCAAATTGCCCTTTACTCTGGTTAAGAATGATATCTTCGGCTTTTTCACGACTGTAGGCTTTTTTGTATACCCGTTCACTCACCAGGGCATCATAAACATCCGCTACTGCCATGATTCTGGCAGGAAGAGGGATATGGTCACCTACCAGCCCTTTAGGGTAACCCGTTCCATCCCAACGCTCGTGGTGATAATGGGCAATATCTCTGGCGTAGTGCAGGAATGTAGTGCTGCCATCAAAAGAAGGTGATGAGGTGAGCGAGTTAATGGCTTCCTCTATGGCATCACTGCCTAAGGTGGTGTGCCTTTGCATCACAACAAATTCTTCGGTCGTTAATTTACTTGGCTTATGCAGAATATGGTCGGGTATGCCTACCTTTCCAACATCATGCAAAGGAGCTGATTTGTAGATCTGCTCAATAGAAGAATTAGAAAGCTGGTTTTTAAAATCTGGGTGGTTTTGTAGAGAGTTAGCCAAGACTTCGACGAATTTTTGTGTACGTTGGACGTGCTGACCGGTTTCGTTATCACGGGTTTCCGCTAAGGTCGCCAGACTCAGTATGGTTGCGTCTTTAGTGGCTTCCAGTTCTGCGGTACGTCGATGAACTTTTTTCTCAAGTGAACGGTTTAACGCGACCAGTTCCTGCTCAGCTACGGCGCGGCCAGAATCTGCTCTTGCCCAGAACCACAGCAGTATAGAGCCAAGCGGGTATGCCAGCAGCAATGGGTAAAGGTAGGTCATATGCTCTAGGAAAAAGGGCAGCCCCATGCGGTGGTCGCCATTTATAACGGTAAGTTTCCAGGCGGAAATACAATTATCGTTAAAATGCTCAAATTGCGGTGTGTGTTTGTGCGGCTCTATAGAAAAAAAGCGTACACGCCCTATGTCTGCATTGATAATGCCTGAAGTCTGGTCTTTCATCTGTTCCCATAACTCAGGGTATTCACGAACAAATGAGTGCTCAGAATCTAATAAAAATCCCCATTCTTTTTGGCGTGCGTCGTGGGACAACCAGTAACCCTCTCGGTTAATCAGCATTCTCTTCCCTGGGATGGACGACAAAGCGTTACGAAAATGCTCCAACAGAATGTTGCCATTAAAGTTCATCACCACAACCGCTTTAACTTTATGCTTTTCATCGTATAAAGGGCGTGCAAAACGGATCACCGGTTTGTAGGGTGTTTCAATTTTTCCATTTTCGATATTCAGATCGAACTGTGAAACAAATACTTTGCCAGAAGGAAGATCTAAGGCCTCAGTAAAATAGTAACGGTCTGACTTATCCTGCAGCTTGGCATTGGCAACCACCTGCGGTGTCCCGTTATTGTAATTTACACGCACTAATTCCTGGCCGGTGGCTGATAAAAGCCGGATCTGGTCATAGATTTTGTGTGTTTTGATGATATTCAGGAACAGTAGTCGGATGTGTTCCAACTGTACCGGGTCCGAAGGGGCTGAGATGAATCCCCGGGTTATCTGACTGTTGGAAATAAAGTCGGTATCTATGTAGATCCGTTCCATCTGTTCATTAACATTAGATTGAACAATCTCTGCCGCGCTGGCAATGCGATTGTCCAGACGTTCAGATACAACCTCTTCGAGCAGAAGAAATGCCAGATAGATGGCGATAAAGCCTATAAAGCTTAGCGGAAGCCAGACACGCCAGAAGCGTCTGTTTGTTCCTGCACGAACCTGCCGGGACTGGAAAAAGTAATTCATTCAATCAGGTCTTTAACAACACTAACAACAACGATACAAGACCTTAACTACAGCGAATCCTTGTGGAGCGAGGTCAAACCTAAAATACTACGAAGGCCGGATTCTACTTAACTGATTGTCGCGCTGCACAATAGTATTGAGTAATAATTAACCTTTTATGATCTGGATCAGTTTTTCAGAGGCTGCACCTTGAGCATGACGATTAAAACAGAAATGGGTAAAGCATTAGTTTTAATGCGCTCATATCGTTAGAATCAGGCAACTTATCCCAACAAGGCTTTTATATCTGATGTCTGAACTGCCCCAGCTTCTGCAACAGGCGACGCTGAAAAGAGATGCGTTATTAGAAAAACTGCACCAGGAACGGACTGATTGTTACAGGCTTTTTCATGGGACCAATGAAGGTTGGGGCGGACTCACCATTGATCGCTATGGTGAACAGTTATTTGTTCAGACATTCCATCAACCTCTGAGCACAGAGGATTTGAATACAGTTGTTGAGCATTATCAAAACCAGTTTGAAATTACAGAGACGGTTTACAACGATCGCAGTGCTAAAAACTCCAGACGATCCGACGAGAATTTCAAAAAAAGTTATGACTTAACCGGACAAGAGCTGGGTGTGACTTACCGGGTTAAAGGTAAACATTCAGGACAGGACCCACTGCTGTTTCTGGATATGCGTGTAGGCAGGCGTTTTGTTCTCGATCACTGTAAAGATAAATCAGTTTTAAATCTCTTCTCCTATACCTGTGGAGTCGGAATTTGTGCAGCAACTGCGGGAGCCAGTGAAGTCTGGAATGTGGATTTTGCCCAACGTAACCTTGCGGTGGGCATGGAAAATGCCGAACTGAACCAACTGCAAAATCATGACATCCAGTTTATCCAGAGTGATTTCTTTACAGCGGCGAAACAACTGGCGGGTATCCCAGTCAAACAGCGGGTCAGAAGGGGCCAGAAACCCAGACCTTTTCTTAAGCTTGAAGAGAAACAGTTTGATCTGGTTTATCTGGATCCACCACGCTGGGCCAAGAGTCATTTTGGAACCGTTGATCTGATCCGAGATTATCCCAGTGTTTTAAAACCTTCTCTCTTAGCAACAAAGGAGGGTGGCACATTGGTGTGTACGAATAATGTAGCCAAAGTACCGCTGGATGAGTGGATCGATATTATCAAACGATGCGCAACTAAAGCGGGCAGGGACGTTAAGGATATTGAAATTCTGACACCTGAAGCAGACTTCCCCTCATCGGATGGACAGCACCCGCTCAAAATTGCCGTATTACAACTGTGACGGTCAGGGTCGCCAGCGGTAATCCGCTAACCTGATTTTGCCATTTAGAAACACAATGCCTTCTTTCTCTAAACGGTTTTTCTGTTCTTTATAGGGGGCAGACTCAAGAGGGAAGGAGAGTTTCCCCTGAGCATTTAACACCCTGTGCCAGGGTAATTGGGTGCCATGGGGTAGTTTACTTAACGTGCGTCCGACTGCACGTGCCATTTTGGGAAACCCTGCCAGCTCGGCAACCTGCCCATAGGTAGCCACTCTGCCTTCTGGGATTAGAGCGAGGATCTGCCAGATTTTTTGCTGGAAAGATTCCTTGGTTTCATTTTTTGTGCTCTCCCCAACTCGAGACATGATGCTTTGTACCTAATGCAAATTATTATAATTTTGCGTTGTGGGAATTAAGTTAAATCCAAGTTTGATATGAGTCAAACCTAGTGTTGAAGTTCAAGACTGAATGGCCGTTTAAAAATACGTTTATGATAAAATACAAAATATATTAGTTTTGAGAGCGCTTTTTTGTGCAGAAGTCTAAAACATTCCGAGCTTTCTGGATTGTAAGCCTGATCATTGCCATTGTAGATATCATATTTGTATATATGAACTACGCGCTATCCAAGTCCTCTTTTGAATCCCATTTAGCTAAACAAGCTGAAACGCTGAATCTCAACTTTGAGACCCTTCTGGCGCAGACCTATAACAACATGCAAACAATGGCTACATATGTAGCTGGAGATGAAAGGGTTCAGCAGCTTTTCCTGCAAGGTAAAAAAGCAGTTGAGGCGGAAGGCTTTTCTGACAGTGCGCAAAAAGTTCGGGATGAACTATACGATTTAGTATCTCCAAACTGGATAGAAGTTCAGAACCGTTTTAGTGCTCGGCAATTACATTTTCATTTGGGACCGGGTTCAACCAGTTTTCTGCGAGTCCATAGACCAACAAAGTTTGGCGATAATATGGACAATGTAAGGTTCACCATTGTTGATACGAATTCAGAAAAAAGTCCCAGATTTGGTTTTGAAACCGGTCGAGTCTATTCAGGGTTAAGAGGGGTCGTCCCGGTTCAGGCTTTTGATCATTCAGCTCAATCAGTTGTTCACGTGGGGGCTTTGGAAGTAGGCACCTCATTTGATGTCGTGTTGGGCATTATGGATGAGAGCAGTAATTTTGGGGCAGGAGTTTTACTGACTAAAAAGCATATAAACGCAGCAATGTGGCCGGAGGCTATTGAAAGGAAATTTGGATCGCAACAGCTTGGCTGCGATTGCGTTATAGAAGCCAGTTCCAGAGAAGGCTTTGAAGAAATAATCGCGACTGGCCGCGAAAAAGGTGTGCGTTTTCGCGATGGCGGAAATCAGATTATTGAAGTAAAGGGCAATTCCTTTCTGATCGCTTACCACCCCCTGAGGGATTACCGAGGGGTAGAAAACAGTGCTATTGAACCTGTTGGGGCAGTCGTATTCTGGAAAGACGTCAATGATGAGGTCGCTGCCCTTAAGTCTTCCCAGTGGTACAACATAATTTATGGGTTGGTTGGCTTTATCATCGTAGAAAGTTTGTTACTGATAGCATTGAATGTTGGTACCCGGCAGTTACGTAGAATAATCGCTAACGATTCCAAAGCTCTGCGACTGCTAAAGGATCGCTTAACCGATGCGCAGCGCTTAGCGAGTCTTGGGAATTGGGAGTGGGATATTAAGTCGGATGAGATCTGGTGGTCTGACGAAGTCTTTCAGATTTTTGGCTTATCACAGGAGTCGTTTAAACCCTCTTATTCTTCAGTACTACAAATGGTTCATCCAGATGACCGAAATGCATTTAAACAAAAAGTTGAAGATGCTCTTGCTAACAACACCCCTTATATCATTGAGCACAGAATCACATTGCCTGACGGTTCGGTCAAAATAGTCAAAGAACAAGGTGAAGTCGTAACGGATAGCCATGGAGAAGCGGTCAGAATGATCGGAACGGTCCATGATATAACCACTGTTAAAAAAGCTGAGGAAGCACTTAAGTCCAGCGAGACAATGTATAAGCAGATGTTTGAGATGAATTCTGCGATCAAATTGTTAATCGACCCAAACTCGGGAGAGATAATCAGTGCAAACAAAGCGGCATGTGAGTTTTATGGCTACTCATTAGATGAGATCGTCCAGTATTCAATATTTGATATGAACACCCTGACGAAAGAACAGATCAAGCACGAAATGGATTCTGCAAAAGCAGAGCAAAGATTTTTCTTCTCATTTAAGCACCAGTTAGCCAATGGCGAAGTGAAAGATGTTGAGGTTCATTCCGGGCCTGTGAATGTCAATGGCAGAAGTCTCCTGCATTCCATCATTATTGATGTCACCGAACGCAATAAGTACGAGCGGGAATTAAAGGAAACTACTGAACGTCTAGAAGTTGAAAGACGTAATTTAAGTAAAAGCCAGAGTAAATATAAAACTCTCTTTGAAAGCGTTTCGATTGGTATTGTGCAGCAGAACCGGTTGGGCGAAATTACTGCTGCCAATGAAAAGGCGTGCGAAATCCTTCAGGTTTCAAAAGAAAATTTACTCTCTAAAACAAGCTATGACCCAAAATGGCAGGCTATTCATGAAGATGGTTCAGCCTTTGAAGGTGAGTCACACCCTGCTGTACAGGCCCTTCGTACAGGGGAATCACAACTGAATGTTGTGATGGGATTGCAGTACCCGGAGGAAACGATCTGGATAAGTATTGATAGTGTTCCTTTGTTTGAAGAGAGTAGCTCAGAGCCCTATTCAGTCATTTCGAACTTTACCGATATAACGCACCGACTCAAAACTGAACATGCTTTGAAACTCAGTGAAAATAGAAATGAACTTGCGCAAAACCTATACGGTATAGGTGTTTGGGAGTGGAATCCTGTTTCTGATGAGGTCTACTGGTCCAAAGAAATGTGTGAAATATGGGGAAAGAGTGCATCGCAATCTACAAAAGACCTCGATGCCGTAAGGCAGTCTATTCACCCTGATGATCTAGAGATCTGGCAAGCCAATGTGCAAAACGCTGTTGAGAATATTGAAAACCATGAGATGGAATTCAGAATTATTTTGCCAGAGGGGCAAACAAGATGGGTTTATGTATTAGGTAAGCCTATGGTCGAAAATGGCGAATTGGTCAGTATGCTAGGAATCTGTACTGATGTAACCGAGAAGAGAGAGCTGCTTCTTAAATTGAACCGTGCTGCAAGCGTCTTCTCCCACGCTCAAGAAGGGATCATTATCACTGACCCGGATGGTGTCATTGTTGAGACCAACAATGCCTTTCATGAGATAACTGGCTATGAAGAGCATGAAGTCATTGGTCAAACCCCAAGGGTCCTGAAATCAGGCCGGCATTCTGATGAGTTCTATGAGTCCATGTGGAAGGGTTTGACCCAGAATGGCCACTGGCAGGGTGAATTGTGGAACAAGAGTAAAAAGGGTGAGTTTTTTGCTGAAAATCTGACGATCTCTTCAGTTAAAGATGAGCAAGGGGTTTTGACTAATTATGTAGGCGTCTTCTCAGATATTACGGTTAAAAAATTAAGAGAAGAAGTGTTAGAAAAACGCGCAAATTATGATGCGCTTACCAATCTTCCAAACCGGCGTGTGCTGTATTCTTCTCTGGATACAAAATTCGAAAAACCTTTAGAGCATGGTATCGCACTGCTATTTATTGATCTGGATGGCTTTAAGGGTATTAATGATCAATATGGTCATAGTATTGGTGATGAACTGCTCATAGCTGTGAGCCAAAGGTTTAAATCGCACCTTAGAGCTGATGATATTGTTGCCAGAGTGGGGGGCGATGAATTTATTCTCTTTGTCGATAAAATTCATCATGCTGAGGAAGTGGAAAAGTTTGCAGGCCGAATTCTTGAAGCATGTTCAACAGAGTTTACTTTTAGGGAAGCCAGTTTTCAGATCTCTTCCAGCATCGGTTCAGTTTTTGTCCCAAAAGGGATGGTGGTAGATAGTAGTGAACTTATAAACAGAGCTGATGAAGCTATGTATCAGGCAAAATCTTCAGGCAAAAACCAATGTACGTATGTTGAATTGAGTTAAAACTGATTTTGTTCGGAAAGAAATGAAGCTAAAAAGCTTAACTTCAATGCTTACCTTATCAAGGTGCGCTAAGTGGGTAGAGTCCAGTCAGCAGATTAACTATCCCAGATAGGTTCCCGTATCTATCAATTTAATAAAATCTCCACGTTTATGCAGCCTTAAAACTGTTTCTACCACCACTTGATTGGCGTTTTCACCAGTAATGTAATCCTTAAAAATTATTCTTCTTTTAGTTTTCTGTAAACCCTTAAAGGCCCTTAAACAGATGCAAAAAATATTGCTGTGTTTACAGGTGGCTGATGCAATGAGTGTGTATATATGTAGGCATCGCAGTTGGGAAAGTTTATCCGTTGATCAATTAAAGTCGGATATGTTTGAATCAGTATTAAAGGAAGATTGGTCTGATATTTTTCCTGCGCTGGATACTATAATTAAACAGCTACCGGAGCAGATGAAGAACGCAACAAAATCAGCACAGGCCCTAGGAATTTAGATTGAATGTATAGCATCAAGGTCATTGCGGAAGAATCAGGTATTAAGCCTGCTACTCTCAGGAAGTGGGAGGAGCGCTATGGCTTCCCTATGCCTGTGAGAAATCCCAATGGTGCTCGCTCGTATACCGATCAGGATCTGAATAATCTTAAGTCAATTAAGGCAATGATTGATCAGGGGTTACGGCCTTCAAAGATATTCTCAGAAAAACTCGTTGATACCACTACAAAAAAGAACACAGGTTTATTTGCTGAAGAAGTAGAGAAGATCTATTCGTTAGCAAAAGAAGGTTTATTTGAAGAATCCCTGGAATTACTTAAAAGCTTCAGTAATTCCCTAAGTACTCTCAAATTTGTTGAAACCATTTGTGCACCACTTGCTGTGAAAGTAGGGGAAGGCTGGGCTTCCGGAGATATCCCCGTCTATACAGAGCATGCAATCTCTGAACAGATCCATGCCGTGCTCACCATCGACCAAAGCTGTTTCTATGATACTGATGCACCGCTTGCGATTCTTTGTACTCTAAGTAATGAATATCACACTCTGGGTCTTAAGATGGCGAACGCGATTCTGAACGACGCAGGGTGCCGGACGATATATCTGGGCGCTGGATTACCCGTTTCAGAGATTACAGCAGCGGCGGTTTCCTTCCAGCCAGAATATGTAGGTATCTCGATAACGACTAATACTTCACCGCGAATTATTTGCGAACAGGTCGCTTTATTGAGGTCAAAGCTAGCACCGGAAATATCTATTCTTCTGGGTGGTGCTGGCTGCTCATATTTACGCGAGCTACCCGACGGTTCTGAGGTCATTTCTGAGCTCACTAAAATTTACGAGCTGATCTGAAACACGTTTTTAGCGTCCAAACGACTTCCCACTATAAATAAATTGATCTGATACTTAGCCATTTACTTATAAGTCTGAGACAAGCTTCGTTGTTAGGGGATTACAGGCACGTTTTTAGTGTGTTGGTACCATCTTTAGTGTCTAAAAACTGTACTATCTATGGGGTGATTATACTTTAGTTAAATGCTAGGGTATCACGCAATCAAATTTCATGTAGTTAGATGTATGGCCACGCTAGAAACTCTGAATTTCGATAACAGTTATGCTCGTTTGCCTGAACCGTTCTATCAGCAGGTGATGCCGACGCCTCTCAAAACCCCTTTTTTGATTGCATTTAATTCAGATGTAGCGGAGCTAATGGATCTTGATCCCTGCTCATTATCACCCTCCTCACTGGCTGATTATCTGGGGGGGATAACGCCTTTGCCAGGAAGCGAACCCATCGCCATGAAATACACCGGGCACCAGTTTGGTGTGTATAACCCGGATCTAGGTGATGGGCGAGGTTTATTGTTGGGTGAGGTTGTAAATAACAACAATCAGCGTTGGGATTTACATCTGAAAGGTTCAGGAAAAACCCCTTTTTCTCGATTTGCTGACGGTCGTGCGGTGTTGCGTTCAAGCATTCGTGAATACCTCGCCAGCGAGGCTATGCATGGTCTTGGCATTCCAACTACTCGAGCACTAGCTCTGGTTGGTAGTGACGACACGGTTATGCGTGATGGCATGATGGAACCTTGTGCTACTTTACTCAGAGTTTCTGAATGTCATATCCGATTTGGCCATTTTGAGTACTTTTACTATACCAAGCAACACGATGAACTTAAGCGCCTTGCGGATTACTGCCTGGTTCGATACTTCCCGCAGTTTTTAAATGCCCGACAACCCTATCTGGCTATGTACCAGGAAGTGGTGAAAAGAAGCGCAGAGTTAGTCGCAAAATGGCAGGCTTACGGATTTGTTCATGCTGTTCTCAATACAGATAACATGTCTCTGATCGGCGAAACCTTTGATTATGGCCCATACAGTTTTATGGATGAGTACAAGCCGGGCATGGTCAGTAACCAAAATGACCATCAGGGACGATATGCATTCAGTAAACAACCGGACATGGTGCAGTGGAACCTTTCTGCATTGGGACAGGCTCTTTTGCCATTGATTGACAAAGAAGAGTTATTGTCTGCACTTAACCGCTTTCCGGACCTGTATCAGAGCTCTGAAATTGCAGAGTTCCGTAAACGGCTGGGCTTGCAGTCGGAGCTGAGCGAAGATACTGCCTTGATCAAACAGTTGCTTGATATGTTTAGCCATCAAGCCGTCGATATGAATCGTTTTTTCAGAACGTTGAGTGATTACGATGGTGGTGAAGAAAGCATCCTTCATTTAGAGCAATTGGTACAAAATACCCATGAGTTGCGTATATGGCTGGAAGCCTATGACAAGCGTCTGGACAAAGAGGCTGCCAGCTTCCCAATCTGGACTGCACAGATGCGGTCAGTCAATCCTCAATTCATTTTGCGAAACTATATGGCGCAGGAAGCGATTAATCAGGCTTCAGAGGGTGACTTTGCATTAATTAACGACCTCGTGGAGTTATTGAGAGCACCAAGCAACCAAAGCGCCAAAATGGAGCATTATTCGGCCTCTCCACCCGCCTGGGCGGGCTCAATATGCCTAACTTGCTCCTCTTAATACTAAAAACCTATATACCGGGCTAAGAAAGTGGTTTTTTTTCGTTGACCCTGTCGCAAAACCCCTATAGATTGGGTATCGCTCGAATGTAAGTCGTCTATTTATGCTTCACAACACCGAGGGAGTAGCTTTAAAAGGTACTTCGTCCTGTTTTTCATAAGTAATCGCAACACTTCAAGCAAGGCCGCTTTGACAGCAAAGCATTATATTACTCTTAAAGAATAGGACACTACTATGTCTACTACTGGTACCGTTAAATGGTTTAACGACGAAAAAGGATTTGGATTCATCGAGCAGGAAAATGGCCCAGATGTATTCGCTCACTTCTCTGCAATTTCAGGCGACGGCTTCAAGAGCCTGGCTGAAGGTCAGAAAGTTAAGTTCACAATCACTCAGGGCCAGAAAGGTCCTCAGGCTGAGAACATCGAAAAAATCTAAGTATTTTTTCTGAAGATAAAAAAGCAAGGCATGCCTTGCTTTTTTTGTGCCTGAAATAAGTCTAACTACCACTTTACCAGAGCAATCTATATGAGGGCTCGCTGTTTTTCTTTACCGGGTTTTACAATTTTTCATAAGGCAGCGGTATAGCGCTTATATATTTCTGTTGATCATTCCAATGCACAACCATTAGCAGATCATTCCATTCCTGAAATTTTACAATTTCTACCCTTTTATATGAAAGGGATCTAGAAGTGACTTAGCCCGTATTTGTTTATTGGATATTCATAAGCATGTAGTTTGGAAATTTTATGACTCAGCGGCTGGATGTATAGTTTCAACTTTTTAATAGGGACCTGTTGCCGCTCTGACACCAAGTTAATGAAGCCTGTGAGGAGCCAGTTCAAAGTTAGTGATTTTATGACCTAATAAAACGACTTTGCCGATGTAACGTTCGTCGCCGGTTGATGAAAATTCAAAATTGTAAGATCGCCAGATTTTAATTGTGCCGTCAGTATCACGTCTTAACCACAACCCTCTGAGGTTGATGTTGGAATCAAGAAGCTGAAGTTCCAGTTCTTTGCATTGCTTTATGGTGTGTTTGAGGGCAATTTCTTTTACCTTTTGTGAGCGCCACCAGTAATAGATTACCAGTAGGATCAGGCTCAGCCAGAAGAGAGATTGCAGATCAACATACATGTACAGAGTTTCCACCAGGAGACGTTTACTTTATGCTTGTTTTACAATGAGTTGGTGTAATTTGCACGTTAAATATAAATTGGATCGTTAAATATGGACTCCCTGTTGCTGTTTATCACGGCGAATTGGCTTAATCTGTTGGCACTTTTCTGGTTCCTTATTTGTTTCAAAGGCTATTTTAGTTATGCCAAGAAACGCAGTTACGACACTCCGTGCCTGGCAAGTATGCTGCACATGTACCGAAAGGAATGGATGCTGAGAATGTTGACCAGGGATGTACGTATCGCCGATACAACCGCTATTGCAAACCTGGAAAGAGGCGTTTCATTTTTTGCCTCCACTACCATGCTGATTCTAGCTGGTTTGATGACTGTGTTGGGTTCAACCCAGCAAGCTATTGATATTGTCGCAGATATACCTTTTTCTATTCCTGCCACCCGTGGAGAGTGGGAGCTGAAAATTCTGCTGATGATTACCCTGTTCGTGTATGCATTTTTCAAATTTACCTGGAGTTTAAGACAGTATGGTTTTGTCTCCATTATGATTGGTGGTGCCCCTGCGCCGGAAGAGCATATATCTGACCTTCAGGCCGAAGCTCATGCAAACCGCATTGCTAAAATGACCTCCATGGCGGCAAATAACTTTAACTCCGGTTTAAGAACCTATTATTTCAGCCTTGCTGTGCTCGGGTGGTTTATAAACCCTCTGTTGTTTATGGCATTGACCAGCGGAGTAGTCTTCATCCTTTATCGTCGTGAATTTAAATCCTCAACGCTTAAAACTCTGATGATGAGTGACGGCGCCTGAACACAAATTTTAAAACACGGTTGAAAAGGTTCTGACAGTCCCAATATTGCTTTTATTGGTAACGCACTGCAGTAAGGCAGTGCTGTTCTTTCAAAACAACAGCAATATTGGATTAGTGTTGATGACTACTGAAACACGTACAGAAACTCATGGTTTCCAGACAGAAGTGAAGCAACTGCTTCACCTTATGATTCACTCCCTGTATTCCAACAAAGAGATCTTTCTTCGAGAATTGATCTCTAACGCCTCCGATGCGGCAGAAAAACTTCGTTTTGAAGCATTATCTAATGGCGCTCTGTATGAAAATGATGGAGATCTTAAAATCCAGATTAGTTTCGACAAAGAAGCTAACACTCTGACCATCGAAGATAACGGTATTGGCATGAGCCGTGACGATGTCATTGAGCATCTGGGCACGATTGCTAAATCCGGTACAGCGCAATTCCTTTCTCAACTAACAGGCGATCAGAATAAAGACAGCCAATTGATCGGTCAGTTTGGTGTTGGTTTCTATTCCTCTTTCATTGTCGCGGACAAAGTAGAAGTATTCACCCGTAAGGCGGGTGCTCCGGTGACAGAAGGTGTGCACTGGGCATCAGAAGGTGAAGGTGAGTTCACCATCGGTGATGTGGAAAAAGCCGGGCGTGGTACCCGTATCACACTGCACCTGAAAGAGGGTGAAGAAAACTTTGCTGATGGCTTCGCTCTGCGCGGTCTGGTACGTAAATACTCTGATCATATCTCCATCCCGGTCATCATGCAGAAAGAAGAGATGCCGAATCTGGGTGAAGAAGAGGAAAAAGACGCAGCGCCTACAGAGCCTGAAGATGAAACGGTTAACAGCGCTACTGCTCTTTGGACGCGTAATAAGTCTGATATCAACGATGAAGAGTATCAGGAGTTTTACAAACACATTTCTCACGACTTCAGTGATTCCTTAACCTGGGCTCATAACCGTGTTGAAGGCAACATGGAGTATACAAGCCTCCTGTTTGTACCGGAGCGTGCTCCGTATGATCTTTGGAACCGTGAAGCTCCGCGGGGGCTCAAACTGTATGTCCAGCGTGTATTCATCATGGATCAGGCTGAAGAGTTCCTGCCTCTGTACCTGCGCTTCATGAAAGGTATTGTGGATTCTAAAGACCTGTCTCTGAACGTATCCCGTGAGATTCTGCAAAAAGATGAGAACGTAACCAAATTGCGTTCAGCTCTGACAAAGCGTGTTCTGGATATGCTGATTAAGTTGGCTAAAAATAATTCAGAAAAATATGCAGCTTTCTGGAAAGAGTTTGGTCAGGTATTGAAGGAAGGTCCGGCTGAGGACCATGCAAATCGCGAAAAAATCCTGAAGCTAATGCGTTTCTCCTCTACACATAATGAGAACGATGAGCAAAATGTATCGCTGGATGCTTACATCGAGCGCATGCAGGAAGGTCAGGACAAGATCTACTACGTTGTTGCAGATAACTACAACACGGCTAAAAACAGCCCGCATCTTGAGATCTTCCGTAAGAAAGGTATTGAGGTTCTGTTACTGACGGATCGTATTGACGACTGGATGATGAGCCAGATCTTCAACTACAACGAAAAAGCGTTCCAGGATGTTGCGAAAGGTGAGCTGGATCTGAACGAAACAGCGTCGGAAGAAGAAAAGAAAGAACAGGAAGAAGTAGCTAAGGAAATGGAAGGTCTGGTTGAGCGCCTTAAGTCCAGCCTTTCCGAGCAGGTTTCCGAAGTGCGAATTACCAACCGTCTGACAGATTCTCCTGCCTGTCTGGTACTGGGAGCCCATGATATGGGATTGCAGATGCGTCAGATTATGGAAGCAGCTGGTCAGGCTGTACCGGATACGAAACCAGCGTTTGAGATTAACCCTGAACACCCTCTGATCCAGAAACTTGATCAGGAGTCGGATGAAGATCGCTTTAGTAATCTGGCTCTGGTTCTGTTTGATCAGGCAGGTTTAGCAGCGGGTGCTCAATTGGACGATCCTGCAAGCTATGTGGCTCGTTTAAACAAACTGTTGCTTGAGTTAAGCGCCTAAGCTTAATTTCGAGTTTTAATCTTTATAAAGCGGCCATTAAGGCCGCTTTTTTTATTCTTAGCCTAAACTGATCTATTAGCGATACAGACCTAACGGTCTTTCATGCGCTGGATCAAGGTTTTCTAACGTGTTTTCAAGTTGAATATTATCAGGTGAAAAGAGTTGATCAGGTGAGGTTTTTATAATGAAAAAAATTATTGGCGGTTTGGCAGCGGGTCTATTGGTTTTGGGTGCTATGAATGTTCATGCAGACGGACAGGCAGTTTATGACAAGCATTGTAAAGGTTGTCATGTAGCTGGAGTAGGTAATGCACCAAAGCCAGGTGACGCTGCTGCATGGGAAGCACGTAAAGCCGCAGGGGTAGATGCTATGGTGCAGACAGTTGTTACTGGTAAAGGTGCTATGCCTCCAAAAGGAACTTGTGCTACCTGTGATGACGCGTCCCTTAAAGCCGCGGTGGAAGTCCTTTTGGCCCAATAAATTCTATTGAGTATTTAATTAAGGCTGCATTTTCCCATGCGGCCTTTTTTATATAGGCAAGATGTGACACTCTGAAGGTATGAAACTAAGAGGTAGTTATGCCCGGAATAGATGAAGTGCAGTTGGAAAATCTGTTAAAACAATTGCAACAGTTGAAGTCTGAGTTAGACCAAGAGGTTGAGGCTCTTCATCATGACGGCGATTCTGATGCTCTCCAGATCGGAGAGAGCAAATCGACAGCCCCACTTAATCTAGTCCCCAGCGAAAGCATAGAAAGCTGCCAGGAACGCATCAGGCAGGTTGAAGAGGCTCTGAATCGCATAGATATGGATGTTTATGGCTATTGTGAACAGTGCGGAGCACCTATAAGCGGAAAGAAAGATACCCCCTTTACTGATTCGGAAGTGAAATTATGTAACAACTGTGATCTAAAATAGCCTCTGAAAATTATGAGCGATCATGGAAGCGGGAGTTCACTCTGTAATTGTTTATAGTTTGAATAATAATCCCTTTTAAAAGCAGATTTATGACCTAAACTCCAGTATGGATAAGAGGTTCCAGGGATTTTTCATGCGTTTCATAAAGCTGTGCTGCGTTTTAATTTTTTTCTTTTCCAGTCTAGCAATATCCGCGAATGAGCAGTTATCTGTTCAACTGTTATGGAAACATCAGTTCCAGTTTGCGGGATACTATGCTGCCATAGAACAGGGTTTTTATGCCGAAGAAGGCCTTGACGTTGAGCTAAAGGAATTGGAGTTTCACTTGAACCTCGTAAATGAGGTTTTAGAAGGCCGAAGTGATTTTGCTGTTGGTAGAACTTCGTTGTTGATCGATAAAAATGCTGGGGCGGATATAGTTACCTTATTTGCTGCATTTCAGCATTCTCCTCTTATGTTGCTGACCCGTGAAGACTCTGGAATAGCGCTCTCTTCTGATCTTAAAGATAAGAATGTCATGATTACCGACGATGCTAAAAAAGTTGGTGAACTCATGGCTATGATGCTGCAGACAGGCATATCTGTAGCGGATTTTAAACAGCAGGCGCATAGCTATAACGTTGATGACCTGATTCAGGGTAGAACCGATGCGATGGCTTCATACATATCCAATGAGCCTTATCGAATGGAACAGAAGGGTGTTGAGTACAACATCATTCATCCAAGGGATTATGGTTTTGATATGTATTCCGATCTGCTGTTTACCTCCCGCGAATTCATCATGAAAAACCCAGAGTTAACGGAGCGTTTCTATAGAGCCAGCATTAGGGGGTGGTTGTATGCTTTTGAGCATGTTGATGAAACAGCCCGTGTTATCTTCGATAAATACAACAGTCAGAATAAAAGCCTGGATGCGCTTATTTTTGAAGGAGAAGCCCTCAAAAAGCTGGCGTTTGATGATGAGGGTAACTTTGGCACTTTGACACTGGAAAAATTTAATCAGATGGCGCAGGTGTACTTGATTACCGGCAGTATCTTTCGAGGGTATGACTTCAGTGATTTTATTTACCGGCCATTAAGTAATATTCATCGTTTCAGTAAGGCAGAGCAGAGCTTTCTTAATTCATACCCAAGTATTTCGGTTTGTGTTAATCCAGACTGGTACCCCTACGACTTTTATTTAGACGATGAACATCACGGCATGATAGCCGACTACTTTAAGCTGATAATGGAAAATGTTGGTTTAAGGTATCAGATCATACCTTCTTCCAGTTGGCAGGAAACCCTGAATCAAGCTGTCCGGGGTAAATGTGATCTGGTCGCCGGGGCAATGCAGACTGTACAAAGAAGTACAGATCTTAAGTTTACTAAGCCTTACTTGACGATACCTGCTGTTCTGGCCATTCATAAGGACAATGAATTTGTCAGATTAAATAACCTGAAAATAGGGGTCCTGAACAAATCTGCGTTTCATGATGTACTGTCTAATCGCTATAAAGAAAACAATATATATCCCGTTGAAAGTTATCTGGAAGGACTGCGATTACTTAAATCCGGAGGGATTGATGCGCTCGCAGGAGCGGATGCTAATTTGTCACACCTTATTCGGGAGCATCAGATTTCCGATATTCGTATCAGTGACCAGTTAAAAGATAATTGGGATCTCAGTATTGCTGTGACTGAATATTCACCCTATTTACAAAACATCTTGAACAAGTCGATTGATGCAATCTCCGACCAGCAACATGATGAAATTTATAACCGTTGGATGGTCGTTGAGTATAAGCACACAGCGGATTATTCATTATTATGGTGGGTAGCTGGAGCACTTATTGCCGTTACCCTGTTTATTTTGTATCGCTTTATGAAAGTGGCTACCTATAACCGTGTTCTTAAGGATATTGCTGATAAAGATGCTTTAACAGGCATCCTGAGCAGAAGGCGGTTACGTGCAGAAATTGAAAGTTATATTGATCTTGCTGAAAGGTACCAATGGGAATTGTCTCTGATCTTTTTTGATATTGATGATTTTAAAGAGGTGAATGATCATCAGGGGCATGCTGTTGGGGATCGGGTCTTGATAGAGGTAACTCATATCGTTTCCGGGATGACTCGTAAAACAGATCGTTTTGGCCGTTGGGGTGGCGAAGAGTTTATTTTTGTAATGTTGGAAACAGACCTTAATTCCGCGCAATCCATCGCTGAAAAAATACGTGAAAAGATAGCGGCGAGTAACTTTGATATTAATCGAAATGTAACCTGCAGTTTTGGGGTGGTTGAATATCAGGCTGGCGAGCAGTTGGAAGCCTTTGTCGCTCGCGCTGATGATGCACTGTACGTATCGAAACACTCGGGTAAAAACAAGGTTACACTTGGCTGAGTATGGCCTGTAAACAAAAAACGGGAGCTTAGCTCCCGTTTTTAAATCTAATCTAAATATTTAGTCGATCAGCCCGTAATTTTTACGCAGTATTTCAATGATTTCTGCTTTTGGGTTATCCGATATTTCCAGTTTCTCACCTGTAATCTTTTCCGCGATATTGACGTATGTGTCAGAGACCTTCTGGATGAGGCTTGCTGGCAGTTCGTTATCACGCGCCAGAGCATAACGCTCATCCATGCGATCTTTGTTGACCAGAATATCAGGGTCCGGGAAATGGTTAAGCAGTTCTTGGCGAAATACTTCCTTTGAGTTTTCGACGACTTTACCTTCACGGTATGCAGGGCCATCCCAGATACGGGACGAGTCAGGTGTGCCGACCTCGTCCATATAGATCAGTTTGTCCCGACCTTCGGCATCAGTCACGTAACCAAATTCGAATTTAGTATCTACAAACACCTGATCAATTGCTTCAAGTGCTGAACTGATGACCTCAAAACCTTCCTTTAAAAGTTTTTCGTAAAGTGCGATGTCAGATTCTGATTTGAACCGGAACGCCTCATAGTTATTGATAATGTCATCGCGGCTGACATTGACATCATCTACTTCAGGAATGCCCGGGATATTCTTCATCACACCTTTAGTGGAAGGGGTGATAAGTAAGTCAGGAAGTTTTTGGTCCCGTTCCAGTCCTTCAGCAATTTGAATGCCGCAGAACTCACGCTCACCTTTGGCGTATGCACGCCACATGGAACCGGTAATATATTGACGACAGATCGCTTCGATCATTACCGGTTTAGCTTTTTGTACAATCCACACCAGAGGGTGTGGAATATCCAGAATATGGCTATCTGCCAGACCATTTTCACGGAACAATTTAAACCAATGGTTGGAAATAGCGTTCAGAGCAGCTCCTTTGCCGGGAACCCCTTTCATGCCACCTTCACCCGTCCAGATGCATTCGAATGCTGAGATACGGTCACTGATCACCATGACGGCAAGTTCTGCATCTAGGTGAACGTTGTAGCCCTTTTCTTTGATCAGACGCTTACAGTCTTCTTTAGTCAGCCAGTAAACGGATCGCACTTTGCCACTGTGAATTGACTGCTCTGTACGAATCGGAAGGTCGTTGTTTACTGCTAATACTTTATCAGCAAGACTCATAAAACTTGTCCTGTATTTATGCCAATGGTTTAAACAGGCTTTCAAATAAAATGAAAGCATTTGAGCAAAGTAAGCCAGTCTCATGCGATCAGGCTTGGTGATGAAGTATCCCTGTTATCTCTATAGAAGGAATCAGCATCAGCTGTATCTTTTTGCATCCTTCAACAATGAGCGTAAATCAAGGCCCTGCATTTCTGCCAGTGCTTCCAAATCATTGGAAGTACGAGGAGGAAGTTTAGTCAGTCGCTCACGTTCAGCTTTCTGATCTTTGATCAGTTGCAGAAGTTTATTATGTACAGCGTCCAGTTGCTCGATTGATAAGTGAGAGAGCTGACTGATCAGATCTTTTTCAGTCATTAACTCAAGTTGCCTCTACAGCAAAAAAGAAGGCTGCATTATATCAGAAGTCGTAGTTACCAGATCAATAACTTGCTTAAGATAATTTCGTTTGTGATGGAAAAAGGAGATAGGGAGGGGAGGGGCTGAAAACAAAAAAGCCGGATTTAATAATCCGGCTTTTCAGGAAAGTAAGAAACTTACTTAGTGATAGTCTGCAGTTCAGACATAGCAGCTTCGCGAGTTTCGTTCGCGATAGTCGTGAAAGCTTCGCCCTGGCCTTTCAACAGTTCGAACAGAGCTTTGTTTGCTTCCATGTTGAACTTGATCAGTTCTTCTGGAGTTTTCAGTTCTTTAGCTTTTTCTGCTTCAGACTGGAAGAAAGAAGTCAGTTCTTCACCAGATTTTTTCTGCTGTTCGATAGACTTAGTGATAGCCTGCGCCTGCAGGTTCATCAGAGACTGAACAGTTTCGAAAGACTTCTGAAAATCTACTGGGTTAGTCATGTTATTTCTCCTAAAAAAATTTATGTTGCAGTGCACAATATGAGAGCCATTGTAGTTGAATTATTGATCAAGTCAATACTTTTTTGTGCGCTGCACAATAAAAATAAGACCCCACTCAGCCAGATTATAAAAGAAGGTTATTAAAGAATGATGTCTGGACCTCCGGTACACATCTTGATGTAATGTGCGGCCTCTTTGATCAATAGCTTTGTGAATAGTAGATGGCAGGTTTAGAAACCATACTCATGCTCTTTGTCCTCATCGGTCTGGGGTATCTTGGAAAACGCACAGTATTGCAGGGGCATTCGATGGCTCCGCTAAATCTTTTTGTGTTTTATTTTGCCGTACCTGCCTTGTTGTTTAACTCTGTTTATAAGTTGTCTATCGACTCTATCTTCCAACCTCTGGCGATGTTGGCATTTCTACTTGCTGTAGTGGCAACTGCGTTAATAGCGGCTTTTGGTTGCGCGCTATTTTTTTCTGAAAGGAATAAAGAGGTTCTTGTAATCCGGGCATTGAACGGTACTTTTTCTAACTACGCCTATATGGGCATTCCGGTTGTATTTGGATTGTTAGGGGAGGAAGCCTACGGCGCGATGATCTGTATTATCCTGTTGGGGAATGTATTCCAGATTGGAGGTACTCAATTCCTGATTGAGAGTATGCGTCAGGAAGGGCAGGGTATCCGCCAGCTTCTTAAAATACTGGACAAAGCGCTGCTAAGAAGCCCGATCTTTATCCCGACTTTGCTGGGTGTCATTGTTTCGGCAACCCAGATAAGTTTACCGGGCGTTCTGGTGAATTCCTTAGCAATGTTGGCGCCGGCTACTGTGCCTGTGGCCTTGTTCTGCCTTGGAGCAAGCCTGGAATTCAAAACACTTAAAGACAGTAAAATAGAATTATTCTGGCTAGTTCTGATTAAGCTACTTGTGCATCCACTATTAACCTGGCTCTCTTTTAAGGCAATAGGTGTTGATGATCAGAGCTGGTTGATGGCGGCTGTGCTGTTGGCGGCTCTTCCTACCGGTGCGCTGGCCCATGTTATGGCTGCTCGTTATGACGTCAAAGAGAAAGAAACTTCTCTTACGGTAGTGCTATCCACCCTGGTATCGGTGATTAGTATAACGGTATGGGTTGCTGTTCTCGGCTGACGACTGAAATCAGTCCTCCTGTTCGAGAATCTCGCGCAGTTGATTAACAACTTTACTGGGTAGGCGGTTGATCACTACGCGACCATTTTCCTCATCAAACTCAATTGCCTGGTTGGAACCCAGAGTGCCAAATGATCTTTTTGCCAGTTCCAGATTCCAGTTATCCGACTTGACCCTGACCTTTGCAAAACGATTGATGGTGCTGGTATGTGGCTGAAATTCCTGGCTGACGTTATATGGGCCTTTGTTGGCAAATTTCCCAAAGGTGCCGGCTGCTGTTTCTGCCTGTTCCGGTGGAATATAGGCATCAAACAGGTTTTCAATATCATTCAGGTTGGCGGGTTCGCGTTCGCTCTTCTGCTGTTCCAGATAGCTTACGACATCCTCGACTACGGCATCTTTCTTTTCAGCAAGGTCATGCTGGTTGCAGAAATCACGCGCGGCGCGAATCAGTTCACCCGTTGATTTTTTTGATGGTGTTACATCCGTACAGCCGAAAGCGGAAGAGAAGTAATGTGTAATTTCCCCTTTCTCTTTGCTGCCGATAAAACTCAGGTAGCTGTCCTGCTGTTTTCGGAAGGTACTGATATTGATCCGCATAGCCTGATGCAGTTGATCCAGGTTAACTTCCATTACTTCGGTCGGTTTCAGATTGTTATCAAAAATAATACTGGATTTATCTCTGACCAGTGCGACCAGGAGGAAGTCATAGCGGTCGCTTGAATACAGGGCGAAAAGTACGTAACCACCATATGCTGTATGGGCAGAAGGGCTGTTTATTGCCATCATCAACTGAGCCATGCTTTTGTCGGTCAGTTGTTCAAAGTTAGATTCATCCCATTCGTTCTTAGTAAACGCCTCAAATGCAGAGATAAATGGGAAGCTGTCTTCGTTTTCTTTATTAAAAGCCCCGTGTGTCAGGCTGGAACGGCGGCTGAAAGCAGTATAAAGAGTATCAAACAACTGTCGTGCCATCGGCTCTGTTACTGGGATAATACCTCCACGGTCTGAGATTTGTGCCGGTGCATCGTCAGATTCTTTCAGAAGTTCCCGAATAGCCAGTTGTTTAAGTTCCATAGTGATTCCGTGACTCAAGCGATAAAGAGAAGGAATTGTATTTAAAAGCGCGGGTGGTTGCAGTATAAAGGTGCAAATTTCATTGCTTGGATACCCCATGGCGTTAAAACCCACCATTTATAAAGCCTCCGTAAATATCGTTGATATGAATCGAGATATATACGACGCTGAAAAACTGACCCTGGCTCTACACCCCTCAGAAACTGAAACACGGATGATGGTGCGTTTGTTGGCCTATATTCTCAACTATGATCAGGACATCAGTTTTACCAAAGGGCTTTCTAGTACAGAAGAGCCGGATCTTTGGATTAAGCGCCCGGATGGAACCGTGTCTTGCTGGATTGAAGTCGGTCAGGCATCCCCTGAACGTTTGCGCAAAGCAGTGAGTCGTGCAGACAATATTCGATTATATGCCTATGGCAGTGAATCAGATGTTTGGTGGTCAAAACACAGTAGTGCAATTGAGGGCCTGCCGAAAACGGAGGTGTTCCAGTTTACCGCTCTGGAGTTAGAGCCTCTGGTCGAATTTTGTAATCGCAATATGGAACTTACGGTGACACTCAGTGAACAACAACTGTTTGTCAGTGCTGGGGATCAGCAGCTTGAGCTATCTCTTAAACAGTTACTGTAAAGCTTTGTGCATAATAGTTGCTGTCGTTCAAACCCACAGAAATAGCATAGAGGCTCAAGATCAATAAACAATGTTCCGTTTGTGCAAGGGATTTCTTTTGCACAACATCTCCCGGCTGCAAAGGTTGCTGGTGTGATGCTTACCCAGCAATAATGCCACTGGATTTTTCTCAGGGTTGTCGTTGCCCTGAATGTTTGCAACAAGCTATTCATGAAAGAATCAATGAAGCACTCACTTCCAGGCCTGTTTCTGAAGTTCTGGAAATGGCAGCTCCCTTTGCTGCTTCAAAAGAGCTTCATGAAGGAATTGATTACACAGTTGAACAGGGCAACTATGTATTTACCGCCTGGTATCACCTAAAACGCGGTAAATGCTGTGGAAACGGCTGCCGCCATTGTCCGTACCCAAAAAAATATCATAAGCCAGAGCCATAACCGATGAAGAAAAAACTAATGATGTCCTGGAGTACAGGTAAAGACAGTGCCTGGAGTCTGCACCGGCTTATGAATCAGGATGAATACGATATTGCCGGACTGTTTTGTACGATCAATAAAAAATTTGCACGAACGGCCATGCATGCAGTTCGGGTTGAGTTGCTGCAGGAACAGGCCCGACAGATAGGTTTGCCACTGGATATTATTGAAATTCCCTATCCCTGCACGAATGAGCAGTATGCTGAAATTATGCAACAGTTCGTGGATGAGATCACGGCACGTGGCGTTGAGTGTTGCGCCTTTGGTGACCTGTTTCTCGAAGATATCCGTGATTACCGCATTAAGCAGTTAAGTGGCACCGGTCTTGAACCGGTTTTTCCACTTTGGGGAGAACCAACGGATCAACTTGGAAGAAACATGATTGCTGGTGGCCTGAAAACAGTCATTACTTGTGTAGACCCTAAACAACTTGACCCTTCATTCGTAGGCCGTGAATACACAGAGCAATTTCTTAATGATTTACCGGCTTCAGTCGACCCATGCGGTGAAAATGGAGAATTCCATAGCTTTGTTTATGACGCGCCTTTATTTAAGAAACCCATTGATGTGAAAGTCACTGAGATTGTAGAGCGCGAAGGTTTTGTCTTCGCTGATGTTGAGAGGAATTAAGAGAGGTTACTGAAACTTCAAGGTGCTTAATGAATCTTCAGTCCGAAGAAGCCTGCCCAGACTGATAATGCCCACAACAGTGTAAGCGGAACAAGCAGAATAACTGCAGGTACTTTAATCCAGATCTGTTTGTAATGGAGCATAGATGCCGTTCCGATCAACCCCCCCCCAACTGACAACCGGGACCAGAATATAGAATGCTATTTCCTGATAGCGACTGTATTCGTCGATAAATCGATACGTCCAGGAAACGATACTGAGTAGTGCTGACAGAACTGCAAATATCGAAAAAGCTTTCATAAATGGCTAATAGTCCACACGGCCACGATTTTTTTTAATCTGCCCGCGTTTATTTTTTTTATCCATTCGTTTTCTTTGAGAGCTGCGTGTGGGTTTTGTCGGGCGCCTAGCCTTCTGTATGTGAGTGGCCTCAACTATGAGAGCTTTAAGGCGTTCTAAGGCATCTTCTTTATTACGTTCTAACTCTCGATGCTTCTGAGCCTTAATGATAATCACACCTTCAGTTGTGATGCGATTATCACTGAAAGCTAACAGGCGTTCTTTGTAGAAGTCTGGCAGGGATGAGCGTTTGATATCGAATCTCAGATGAATGGCATTGGAAACCTTATTTACATTCTGGCCTCCGGCACCTTGTGCTCTGATGGCATTCATCTCAATTTCTGAATCAGGTATGGATACGCGGCTAGAAATTTCAAGCATGGCTGTTCCTTTCTGAATGATTCCAGCGGTTTCTGAGGTTGCGGTTATTATCCAAGGTTACGGAGGCGCTGAAAAGGAAAGGATGGTTCATGTGTTACAAATAATGCCGTTGTTGGTTACAACGGCATTGCAGATGTAGACATTGAAAGGTGCTGTTCTACTTATTCATCAAAGTCGTAATCATCGAAGACATCTTTCAGGTCCTTCATAAGCTCCTGCTCTTCACGCATCGCTTCCAACCTTCTTCGTTTTGCAGGATTAATACTGTCTTTTTTATAAATTGTTGAATTATCGTCGGTAATTGACAAGTCATTCTCTGCAGACCAATCATCCATCTCGGCATTGATATTTGGTTCATCCCCTGCGTGACGCTGCTCACCCATTATCAGTTCCTCTACCAGGTTATAAAGCCTTTAGCCTGATTATGGTACAGATTTCAAAATTGGAAAGTCGTAAAAAAGAATAATATCGAAAGTCTGATATTTCGCCCAAAGGAGTAGGTTGTTGTAATCTTTCTGTAAAAACAGGATGTTTACTTTAATCAGAAATAATTGATTAAACTCAAGTAGGAGTCTTATGGACTTTGCGTATTGTGCTTTAGTGTAATATTTTAGTTTTGTTGCAGTGCAAAAAAATGTAAAATCAAGGAGTGAGTCAAAAGGGGAACTGCTGTGTCCACTAAATACCTGAAGCGTTTTTTTAAACCATCATCCATTGCTGTATTCGGCGCGTCTGAGCGCGAAAACAGTATGGGCGGCGTTGTCTTGAAAAACTTACAGGAGAGTGGGTTTAAAGGCCCTATGTACGCAATTAACTCTCAGGGATATGAGTCTGTACATGGTGTACCCTGCTATTCCTGCTTGCCAGAATTACCAGAAATGCCGGATCTGGCGATTATCTGTTCACCGCCTGAAACCGTTCCTGACATCATTCGTGCACTAGGTGCAAGTATGGTCAAGGCTGCGATGATCCTCAGTGGCGGCATCTCAATTAAAGCTGGTGAAAGCGTCAATCTCTGTGATCAGGTTAGAGAAGCGGCTAAACCATACGGTATTCGTATTTTAGGACCGGATTGCATGGGCATGTTGGTACCTGGTCATAATATGAATGCCAGCTATTCCCACGTTAATATCGAGAAAGGTAAAGTCGCTTATATTGGCCAGTCCGGTACTTTGGGTACTGCTATGATTGACTGGGCAACAGGACAAGAGATTGGTTTCTCCCACTTTCTTACCCTTGGTGCTGGTGCCGACGTAGATCTGCCTTCGGTAATCGATTATTTGGCGCAGGACCCTTATACCCACGCGATATTGCTTCAGATTAATCGTGTGGATGGTTCTGCAAGAGATTTCCTCTCTGCGGTGCGTTCGGCCTCACGTAACAAATTGGTACTGGTGCTCAAAAACGACACTTTTGTGGGCGAACAGTCCGGAACTGAACTGGCTCCGGGTATCTTTGATGATGATCAGGTTTACGACGCTGCTTTAAGGCGTGCAGGTGTTGTGCGGGTGGAAACATCTGACGAGCTATTTAATGCGCTGGAAACTCTCTCACGTATGAAACCTATGCGGGGTGAACGCCTGGCCATTCTGTGTAATGGCATGGGGCCGAATGCGTTAGCAACCGAAAGGCTGCTGAATAAACAGGGCAAATTATCTGAGCTGACCGAAGAAAGTATAGAGCAGCTTGCGGAATTTATGCCGGAGCGTTGGAACCGAAGTAATCCTGTAGATCTGGATGCAACTGCAGATCCTGAGCGTTTCTCTAAGGCAGTCCGAATCCTGACCAAAGACCAAAACGTAGATGCGGTTTTGGTTCTGCATGCCCCGACGCGACTTGCACCTGCTGTTGAGACTGCAGATCGGGTCATTGAGGTAGCAAAGAAAACCCCCAGAAATGTTCTGACTTGCTGGATGGGTAGAGCTACGGCAATTGAGGCTCGGAATCATTGTAACGCTGCTGGTATCTCTACTTTTTTGACTCCAGAAGAGTCGGTTGATGCATTTATGTATATGGTGGAGTTCCATCGTAATCAGGTGGTGATGCGTCAGACTCCACCTCCTTATATCGAACAACATACGGCCAACCATATTCGTGCGCGAGACCTCGTCCATACAGCACTTGAGCAGGGTCGGGATTATCTGACCCATGAAGAAACTTTTGACCTTCTGGATCTTTATGATCTGCCGGTTTCCAGTACCTATTACTGTCATGACCTAGAAGAGGTTACAGCGAAAGCTGGGAAAATTGATAACTCAGTACAGATCAAGGCATTACACTCCAGCAATGTCTATCCATTTTCTTATGATACAGATGGACAGCAACGCTGGAAGGATATAGTTCAGGATCTGTTCTCTGGCTCGGAAATTGAGCATGCCACAACTCAGTTGTCATACAGAGTGGGTGAGCGATTTTCTGAGAATGAGATGATGGGATTCTGCATTCAGCAAATGAAACGTGGTTTCCAGTCGCTTCAGATCAATGTTGGTATTACCCGTGACCCAACTTTTGGCCCGGTCATTCTGTTTGGTACCGGTGGGCATACAGCCGATGTACTGGCCGACCGATACGCTATGTTACCACCGTTAAACCTGGCACTGGCCTCCGAGCTGATTAGTCGTTCCAGAATATGGAAAATCCTTGAAGAGAACAGTTATCGCCCAGAGCAGGATAAACAGCAGATCTGTAAACTGCTGTTGAAGCTTTCAGAGATTATTGTGGACCTGCCACATCTGAAATGTCTTGAAATTAACCCGCTGTTGGTGAACAAGAGCGGTTTGTTGATTACGGATGCTACGATATCCCTGTCTGAAGAGCCGGGTTGTTTGTCGATTTCTCCGTACCCTGAGCACCTGAGTGAAGAGATTGTGCTTAAACGTTCAGGTAGAAAAGGCATGATGCGTGCAATCAGAGGCGAGGATGAGCCCAATCACCTGGAGTTCTACAACCAGCTCAGCCCGCAATCCATTCGTCTGCGTTATTTCTATAGCCGTGGTGTGCCAAGTCATCAGGAGCTGGCCAACTGGACTCAAATCGATTACGACCGGGAGATGGCCTTTATTGTTTCAGTGCCTCGAGAAGAGGACAAAGGCGTAGAAACCCTAGGCGTGGTTCGAGCCGTGACTGATGCTGATAATGTACGTGCTGAGTTCAGTGTGGTTATTCGTGATGACCTTCAGGGTGAAGGCCTGGGTGTTGCGTTAATGAGTAAAATCATCGACTACTGTAAAAACCGTGGCACCTTGCAGATTATCGGTTCCACTTTGCCGAACAATAAAGGCATGCAGAATCTGGCTCAGAAACTGGGTTTTGAGAACAAATATAATATCGAAGAAGATGTTGTGGATATGAAAATGATGCTTAATGAGCCAAAAGAGGATTGGCAGCGTTTACGCTTGAATCTTCCTCATTAAGGCGTTTTGAATTCTGCTTTATATAGTTATTCATTTGTTGAGGGTTGGAAAACTGACTGTAAAAGTCGATGACTTCGTTCATCTCTTTATTCTGCCATTTTTCCAATTCTGGCACGCGCTTCTTACCAAAAATGCCTAACAATAGTGGGCTTAGATCCAGATTAAGGCGTTTCTCCAACTCCTGTTTTGAAATATCCAGCATATCGGCTTCCATTATGCGGTAAATCATAATGGATCTTTTTAGCTTTCCAGCGGCAGTAAGGGTTTTCAGTTGGTCAAAGTGGCGGCTGCTTTCGCTCGGAAAAATCATTACCCATTGCTGGTTTTTTCTGCGTAGCTCCAGGATCGGACCATTTTCCTGATCAATAATGACATCATAACCATCCACAACCTGTTGAGCGCTGATGACGCGTTCCATAAACTGCTCTGTGGTTAAATTGACATTGATAGCCATGTGTCGACTGGCTTTTATCGCCTCAAAAGGTAGTTTGGGGGCGTTTGGATATTTATGGGCTACGAATTTTCTCAGCTCATTGTCTAAAGCAATCACCTGTCGGTACATGCGGATATAATCAAAAAGAGTACCAATACCATGTAGTCGAGATTCACAAGAGAGCATACCCTCACTTTCACACTGACCAATGATTGACTGAACAATATTAATTGCAGCGTGAGTGTCTATCTCATCAGTATGGCTGGTGGGGCTGATCAGGAGCATAAAACTGAGAAGCCATATTTTTCCTGATTTCATCTGTGTTAGTCCTTAAACAAGTATTCTCTGTTTTATGGTGGGCTGAATAATGAAAAATACCAACCGTCATTTGAGCGCGGTTCTCAAATTTAGGATAGGTTGTATGGGGGTTATTGTAGGGGAGAGAGGAGAGGAGTTAAATGATGCGGTTATTGTTCTTCAGCATCATCGTAAAATTCATCGTCATCGTATTCAGTTAAGCTAAAATCAATCAGTTCTTCAGTATAATCTTCCATTATCATTTCCTATCGTTTCTATTTCAGTAGAACTCTAATCCAGAAAAATTGCTTAAAGATTACGGAATTGTTACCAATTTATGACTGTTGATTCGGCTGTTTCAGTGTTTGATGATCTCCCTCTGACTAAGGTTCTGTTGCCGGTGCTTGAATCCAGAGGTATTGAGTTATGGTTGTTCCGTATTGATCAGACACACCCTTATATCAGCGGTAATAAGTGGTTCAAACTCAAATATAACCTTCAGGCGGCATCAGAAAATGGTTATCGATCTGTTCTAAGTTTTGGTGGCGCTTATTCTAACCATATTCATGCATTGGCCTGGGCTGCACAGAATGCCGGAATCAATTGTATTGGTGTTATTCGGGGCGAGCCTGAATACGCTGATAACCCGACTTTAAGTGATGCCCAAAAATGGGGGATGCAGCTACGGTTTGTGAACCGGCGTGATTATCGATTACGCAGAGAACCTGAGTTTCTGGAAGGACTTAAAAACTCTCTCCCGGCAGAGATGCAGCCGGTGTTTATCATTCCTGAAGGTGGAAGTAATGCACTTGCAGTCAAAGGGTGCTGTGAAATACTCAGCAACAGAGTTATTGAGAAGATAAAACCTGATCAGATTATTCTTCCCTGCGGTACTGGCGGAACACTTTCAGGTGTCGCTCTTTCATGTCCGGCTGTGAAAGTGTTGGGTATACAGGTGCTGAAAAACGCAGAATTTCTATATGATGATATTCGTGCTCTTATAAATTCCGTTGGTGAACCGGACCCCGGTAACTGGAAGTTAGATATGGAGGGGCATTTTGGCGGTTATGCTAAAACTTCTCCTGAGTTGCTGGAATTTATGCAAACAGTTGAGGATCAGTGTGGAGTGTTATTGGATCAGGTTTACACTGGAAAAATGCTGTTCCGGGCTATGCAATTAATTGAGGAAGGCTGCATTCCAAGTGGCAGTAAATTACTTGCTCTTCATACCGGAGGTCTACAAGGTAGGCGTTCAGTATATGGCCCGAAAAACTAAGAGAAAAATCAGCAGGATAGTGCGATAATCCCATTAAATGTAAACCCTCTGTCCGGAGTTAAAATGGATTACTTTCGTAATATTGGCCTGATTGGCCGTTTAGGTAGTAAGTCAGTAATTGATACTTTGAAGCATTTGGTCCGCTTTCTGGGTGAAAGAGGGTTAAATACAATTCTGGATGAAAAAATTGCCCAGGTCATGCCCGGTCATGGTCAACAAACCAGTAAACAAAAGATGATGGGCGAGATCTGTGATCTGGTAATTGTCGTTGGTGGTGACGGGAGTTTATTGGGTGCTGCTCGGTCTCTGGCCCAGTACCATGTTCCTGTTTTAGGTGTTAACCGTGGCAACCTCGGCTTCCTGACCGACATATCTCCAGATGAAATCGAAGAGAAAGTTACCGAGGTCCTTGAAGGTAAATACACTGTCGACAGCCGTTTTCTGTTGGATGTAATTGTTAAGCGTGACGGTGTTCCAATTGCAGAGGGGACTGCCCTGAACGATTGTGTACTTCACCCCGGTAAAGCTGCCCGTATGATCGAGTTTGAGCTCTACATTGAAGGGCAGTTTGTATACACCCAGAAATCTGATGGTTTGATTGTGTCCACTCCAACAGGTTCAACGGCTTATTCGCTTTCTGGTGGTGGTCCTATTATGCATCCTAAACTGGATGCGCTGGTACTGGTGCCTATGTTCCCACATACGCTATCCAGCCGCCCGATTGTAGTAAATGGTAACAGCGAGCTTAAACTGGTTATTAATCCGGAAAGTGGAGCATACCCAACCGTATCCTGTGATGGTCAGAAAGATATAGCCTGTGCCCCAGGGGATACTATTACCGTGCATAAAAAACCTCATAAGCTGAAGTTATTGCACCCTCTTAATTACGATTTCTATTCTACCTGCCGCGAAAAACTGGGCTGGGGTACCAAGCTTGGAGAGTAAGGTGGATAAAAAAGTACAAGGGTATGACCTGGTTGGTGATATCCATGGTTGTGCTCTCAGCCTCGAAATGTTGCTGTCCAAAATGGGATACAGCAAAGTCGATGGCGTTTACTCACACCCTGATCGCCAATTGATCTTTCTAGGCGATATCGTTGACCGCGGTCCACGTATCCGTGAAGCCCTGAATATTGCTTATGACATGGTCCAGGCTGGGCATGCTCAAATTGTGATGGGTAACCACGAATACAACTATCTGAGTTACATTACCGAAGGTAAAGAGGGTAGTGGGATGAGCTACCTGCGCGAGCACAGCCCACGCCATCACAGGATTTTGGCAGAAACGATTGCACAACTGGAAGATTATCCGGAAGAGCGGGAAAAGTTTCATCAATGGATACGTAAGATGCCTATGTATCTTGAGTTCGAAAACTTCAGGGTCGTGCATGCTTGCTGGCATCAACGTCTGATTGAACGTTTTGAATCGAAATATCCGGACCATGTTTTTGATGAGGAATTTCTGCACCGTTCATCCAAACGCGGGACTTTTGAATGGGCCTTAGTGGACCGTTTACTCCGTGGCACGCACCTGAGCCTGCCAAATGGCGAGGTTATGGTGAGCAAGGATGGTTATGAGCGTCGTTTTTTCCGGACCAAGTTTTGGGCTGTTGAGCCTCAGCGTTACGGAGATGTCGTATTTCAGCCTGACCCACTACCGGAACATGTGGCACGAATGGAGCTGAGCGAACAGGACTACAATGACCTGTTGTACTATGGGCCTGAAGAGAAACTTCTATTTATCGGTCATTATTGGCGAGAAGGGGAACCTTCGCCAATTACCAATAATATAGCTTGTCTTGATTACAGCGCGGTTAAGTACGGAAAATTAGTTGCGTACCGCCTCGATGATGAGAAAACCATTCAGCCTGATAAATTTATCTGGGTGGATGTGCAGAAAGAAATAGCAGATGTCATAGGTTGCCGATGAACAGAGTGCTGGATGTTCCGCTGGATGAAGATTTAACGGAATTTACCGCATTCCTCTGGGAAAATGATATTCCACACCGGGTTGTAGAGCTTGAAGACAGTCAGGAGCTCTGGGTGGCTTATACGATCAGTCCTGATCAAATACTAAAGCTGTTTCAGATGTGGCAGAACGGTCAGGATTTGTCTCAGGTTCAGGTTGTTTCGCATCTACCGCAACGCCCGGGTATTGCTGATACCGCAAAACAAGCCCCCCTGGCATGTTCACTGATTGTCGCCAGCCTTTTTGTCAGTCTTATCACAGGATTTGGTGGCAATACCGAGCTTTTGAGTTACTTCACTTTTTCCGATTTTCGTTACCAGGGCAATGTTCTTTTGGTCAGAAGTGCTTTGGCTAACCTGGAAACCCTTGAGCTGTGGCGTTATTTTTCACCGATGCTGATCCACTTCAGCATTGCTCATATCGCTTTTAACCTGCTTTGGGTTTGGATTATAGGAACCCGAATGGAAATTTTGCAGGGGTATAAGGCTCTGCTCGGTCTGGTTCTGTTTTCTGCACTGCTTTCCAATTTCGGTCAGTATTTAGTTACTGGTCCAATGTTTGGAGGGATGTCCGGTGTTGTTTTTGCTCTGCTAGGTTATACCTGGCTTTGGGATAAACGTAATCCCACCAGACGTTTCGGACTGCCGCCAGCCCTTATGGGGCTTATGCTGGTTTGGTTGCTACTCGGTTATACCGGGGTACTTGAAGGCCTGGGTTTCGGAGCCATAGCGAATACCGCACACCTGGTGGGGATGATTGCCGGACTGGCATTTGTACCTATTGGATCTTATCTGGATAAAAGGTAAAAATATGAATGCCACTTTGCTATCACCTGAGTTAAATCAACAGTATCAGCAACAGTGGCACTCTTTGCCTGAAGAGGTTCAGGGCTCTTACGTTAATACTCATCTTGGCCCTGTATGGGTGATGGAAGCCGGGCCTAAAGATGCACCACCCTTGATCGCTGTGCACGGCTTGCACACACCCGCGCCATTCAATCTTGAGCTGCTCTGGCCACTGACTAAACATTTCCGGGTGATATCTCCCGATATTCCAGGGCAGGCCGGAAAGACACCTGGGCTGGCACCGGTTCCCTCGCACCAGGCCTATGCGATGTGGCTCGATCAAATTATGGATGCTTATGGGATAGATAAGTGTCCGATGGTGGGGCTATCTTTTGGCGGTGCTGTGTTGCTTGACTATGCTGTTCTTCATCCTCAGCGCATTACAACAGCGTCACTGATTGTACCTGCTGGTTTTTTTCGTCCCCTTTGGCGACCGTTGAAAAAACTGTTTATGCCACTGGTGGGTTTTAAACTGAACACGGACAGGATGCATTTCGATTCATTGATGAAACCACTCATGGGGGATAACTGGTCTGCGTTAGAGCAATATTATTATTCGGTATTTATGGCAGGTATACCTATGACTCTGATTCCACCGGGGCCTTTTGCCATTGAACAACTGCTGGACTTTAAAGCACCGGTTCAGCTCTTTGTTGCAGAAGACGATGTTTATTTTGCGCCAGATAAACTGATCGAAAAGTCGCGTAAGGCATTACAGAATCTTGTTGAGGTTCATCGCATTGATGATCTTCATATACCCAATCAACAGCACCGGTTACTGATCCAGAAAGAAGTGACGCGCTTTATGCTCAATAATTGAGGTATGTGTTAGACTGGATAAAGTTCAGTTAGACCAGAGTATAAAGAGATACCTCAATGACCTATGACCAACTGATTCAGGCGATGACGCCTGAAATGCATCAGTCCCTTAAGCGTGCAGTTGAATTGGGAAAATGGCCGGATGGCCGCACACTTACCCCGGATCAGCGTGATATCTGCATGCGTGCTGTTATTGCCTATGACCACGAAAATATGCCAGAAGATCAGCGAGTGGGTTTTATCGACCGGACTAAACAGGACGGTTCACAACACGGTAAAGACCCTTTGCAGCCCGACACTATTAAAATTCTGACTGACGACTAATTTGATGCAACAACTTGCTTCTGGTGCGCTGAGTAAAATGCGCACTGAACTGGGCGAGACTGTCCAGTATTTCCTTCCGGTAGGTGATCAGGAAATACACCTGAATCCGCTTATTGGCCAACCTATCAAGCTTATCTATCAGGGTGCAATTAACTGTACCCACTGCGGCCGTAAAACTAACAAGAGCTTTAATCAGGGGTATTGTTACCCGTGCTTTAAAAGCCTGCCTCAGTGTGATCAATGCATTATAAAGCCGGAACTGTGCCATTATCATGAAGGTACTTGCAGGGATTCAACCTGGGGTGAGCAGTTCTGTTTTCAGGATCATTACGTTTATCTGGCTAATTCTTCAGGTGTTAAAGTGGGTATCACACGGGGTACTCAAATCCCAACCCGTTGGATCGATCAGGGGGCTGTACAGGCTTTGCCGATCCTACGCGTTTCAACCCGGTTACAGTCCGGAAAGGTTGAACGTTTGTTGGGTGAACATGTGGCGGATAAAACCAACTGGCGTAAGATGCTGAAAAACGAAGTTGAAGACCTGAATCTTTCTCTTAAACGAGACCAGCTTTTCAATGAGTGTGAAGAAGGCCTAGTCGCATTAGAAACTGAGTATGGCATACAGGCAATCCAACGCCTGAGCGATGCTGAGCAGGTAGAAATTAACTATCCCGTTTTGAACTATCCTCAGAAAGTTTCGTCTCTTAATTTTGATAAGGCAGAAGAAGTCTCAGGGGTTTTACAAGGAATCAAAGGCCAGTATTTGATTCTTGATACTGGTGTTATCAATATTCGTAAATTTACAGCTTATCAGGTTGTCGTTTCCGCCTGATAAACCAGGATGAAAAAATGTCTCAAGAACCACAAGTCATCTATCTGAAGGATTACAAAGTTCCTTCCTACGTTATCGAAAGTACATCTTTAAATTTTCAGTTGTTTGAAGATGAGACCCTAGTCACCACTGAATTGGTGGTTAAACGTAATACTGAATGTCAGGAGCAGAATCCGGTTCTTGAGCTTTACGGACATGAGGATGTTGAACTCTGCCAGATCACGATTGATGGCAAGGAACTATCGGCTGATCAGTATCGGCGCGAAGGCGAAATCCTAACCATTCCGTCTCTGCCAGAAAGTTATACCCTGCGTTCGGTATCCCGCATTCACCCAGAAAGTAACACAGCTTTGGAAGGCTTGTATAAGTCTGATGGTATGTTTTGCACCCAGTGTGAAGCGGAAGGCTTTAGGCGTATCACATTCTTCCCGGACCGCCCGGATGTAATGTCGATCTATCGTACTACAATCGAAGCGGATAAAGAGAGATATCCGGTATTACTGTCAAACGGTAATCTGGTCGACAAAGGCGATGCAGATGAAGGCCGTCATTGGGTGACATGGGAAGACCCATTCCTGAAACCTGCCTACCTTTTTGCGCTGGTCGCAGGTGATCTGCAATACATTGAAGACAGTTTTACCACCATGTCCGGTCGCGATGTCAGTCTGCTGATTTACGCAGAACAAAAAGATCTGGATAAACTGGATTACGCTATGCAGTCGCTGAAAAATGCGATGAAGTGGGATGAAGAAGTTTATGGCCGTGAATACGATCTGGATATTTATATGATCGTTGCTGTAGATTTCTTCAATATGGGGGCGATGGAAAACAAAGGGCTGAATATTTTCAATACTTCCTGTGTCCTTGCCAACCCTAAAACAACGACAGATGCTTCTTTTCAGCGTGTTGAAGGGGTGGTTGCTCATGAATATTTCCATAACTGGTCCGGTAACCGTGTAACCTGCCGGGACTGGTTCCAGCTTAGTCTGAAAGAAGGTTTTACCGTCTTCCGCGATGCTGAATTTTCCGCGGATCTGAATTCCCGAACGGTTAAACGGGTGGAAGATGTAAGCCTGCTTCGTACTGCGCAGTTTGCCGAAGATGCCGGTCCCATGGCGCATCCGATCCGCCCGGAATCCTTTATTGAGATCTCAAACTTCTACACTCTGACAATTTACGAAAAAGGCGCAGAAGTGGTTCGGATGGTGCGTACTTTATTGGGTGAAGAGTTGTTCCGTAAGGGCTCCGATCTCTACTTCGATCGTCACGATGGGCAAGCAGTTACAACTGAAGACTTTATTCAGGCTATGGAAGACGCATCAGGAAAAGACCTGAGCCAGTTCCGGGCATGGTACCATCAGGCAGGCACTCCAGAGCTGCACATTACCGATAGTTTTGATTCGGCCAATGGTGAATACCAGCTACATGTGGAACAGAGTTGCCCGCCATCACCTGGTCAGGACAAAAAAACGCCATACCATATCCCTCTTGCACTGGGTCTTCTGGATGCAGGTGGTTCTGATATAACCCTTGCGACTGGAACAAACACGCAGGTTCTGGATGTAACTGAAGCGGAACAGACGTTTATCTTCACCGGTCTCAGAGAAAAGCCAGTACCTTCATTACTAAGGGGGTTCTCTGCTCCGGTTAAGCTGTTTTATCCTTATACACGAGATGAGCTGATGTTCCTGATGGCTCACGACAGTGATGGTTTCTCCCGCTGGGATGCCGCGCAGAAACTCGCAGTGGACATTATGCAGGAACTGGTTGCTGCGTATACACCAGAAGCAACAATGGTTCTGGATGATCGTTTGGTTACAGCATTTAAACAGGTGCTTCAGGCAGAAGGTCTGGATAAGGCGATGGTGAGTAAGGTTCTGACACTGCCGTCGGAAGCATACCTATCTGAACTGGCTGATGTGGTTGATGTTGACGCAATTTATCAGGTGCGTAAGTTTGTTCGTAAAACCATTGCCCAGCAGTTGGAAGCATCATTACTAGAGGTTTATCGCGCTAATGATACGGAAGAAGAGTATTCACCTGATTCCGACTCCATAGCTCGTCGTAGCTTGAAGAACCTGTGTTTGTCCTATTTGATGTCGTTGGAGCAGGATCAATATCTGAGTCTGGCTAAAGAACAATACCAGAAAGCAGATAATATGACCGATATGCAAACAGCTCTGACCCTGGTAGCCCATTCAGGGTTTGCTCAAGATGCTGAACAGTTATTGTCAGATTTCTATACACAATGGCAAAACGAAAGCCTGGTTGTGAATTTATGGCTCTCTATTCAGTCTTCTGATCCAAAAGCTGGTGCACTACAGCGAGTGGAGCAACTCATGCAACATCCAGCATTTGATGCCAAAAACCCGAATAAACTACGGTCAGTGATTTCAGTTTTCTGTGCTCAGAACACTGTGAACTTCCATGCGATGGACGGCAGTGGGTACCGTTTCCTGGCAGACCGGATTATTGAGTTGAATAAGCAGAACCCACAGATCGCTTCCAGAATGTTGACGCCTTTAACAAGATGGCGAAAATATGCGCCTGAAAGACAGGCGTTAATGAAAGGTGAGCTGGAGCGAATCAGTAACAGTGGAGAGCTTTCAAAAGACGTTTACGAAGTTGTAAGCAAAAGTCTGGCATAATTTTTTTAAATTAGCCTTTAGCCGGGGGGACGGATGCTTTTACCTCGGCTATACTCGACCTGAGTGTATACCGGGCTGAAAAATCAGCTTTGGGTCGATGTTAATAATAAAAAAATATACCTGAATCAAGGATGCAAAATGTCTCAATTATTGTCTGCAGAAGATAAATTCGATATTCAGCAAAATTTCCGACGTTACATGCGTCTGAAAGAGAGCCACGAAGCGTCTATGGACGCGTTTAAAAATGCCAAAGCGAACCGGATCTGGATTGCTGGTTTGATCCTGCTGGTGTTTGCATTAGCGTCAGACTTCTTTCTGGGAGCTGCAGCGGGTCTATTTGGTGTGTATTTCTACAATGTCATTATTAGCTGGCTTGACGCTAATTCAAGTGATGAAAGCCTTGAAGAGCTTGATCGCTGGTTCCTATCTAAGGCGTTGAAATTTGAAGGTCGAATCCTTTATTTTTCTAATGATGAGCTGTTGGAGAATCCTCTGGATCCGTTCAACGAGGCTTGCTATAACGTCGCCTGATTAAGTATTTTTATGTGATCTGATAATGCCGAAAAGCCTGTCTTTTCGGCATTTTTTGTTTTGGGGTAATAATGAATCTGGAGCAATACAACAGTTGGGTCTTTGACCTTGATGGAACATTGACTGAGCCGGTTCACGATTTTGAACATATTCGGCGTGAACTTGGAATCCCTCCAGAAGAAGATATCCTGTCTGCTATTGCCCAGACAGCGATGCCGGAACGGCGCACTATGTTGGAGCGCTTGGACGAGCTTGAGCGTTACTATGCTGCACTCGCACAGCCGGCAGAGGGGGCGCTTGAGTTATTAGAATACTTGTCTTCTGCTAATTGCCGGTTAGGCATTCTTACCAGAAATACCAAGGAGCTTGCGCTTGTATCCTTAGACTCCATTGGTGCTGCACAATACTTTGCTTCTGAATTTGTTTTGGGTCGGGACGAGTCTTCACCAAAACCATCTCCTGAAGGTATTAAAATCCTTTTAAATCAATGGGGTAGGGTTTCTGGATCTGCTGTTATGGTGGGTGACTTTGAGTTTGATCTGATCTCCGGTAAACAAGCAGGTACCATCACTGTGCATGTAGATAAAGCAGATAGGCACTGGCCAGAGGTGACTGATTACCGTTTTTCCACTCTTTCTGAAATTATCGGTTTGCTTGAGTAAAATTGGCCCGGCTGTTGCAATATGCTAAGTGAGAAAGCGTTTGCTTTACTCTTGGCCTAGTATATCGGTTGTAAACGATCGGCTGGTATACAAATATTCAGACCAAAGAGCGTTGCTCTTTGGTCTTTTTTTTGTTTATTGTTGCTCTGCAGCAACTTGAAAATGAAATATTGCCTTAACACTTCCTTGATTGATCTTTATCAACACAGCTCATCGACCGCCTCTGGTTATATAGAAGTCTGATTAATTTTCCTAAGAGGTGTATATATGACGATTCTTGCAGAGTTACATCAGGATCATATCAATCTCGATAAGCTGCTTGTGCTATTGCGCTCTAAAGTAGGTCAGCTGAGAGCAGGTCACCATCCCAATTTTAATCTGATTGGCGATGTTGTGAGTTACATCGCTGGTTATGCAGACGGCTTCCATCATCCACGTGAAGATAAGATTTATGCGTATTTTAAGGGGCGCGATACTGAACTGGATCCGTTGTTGGAAAACTGTGAAAAAGAGCATAACGATTTAAAACAATCCAGTACTCAGCTTCAGGATGCAATTGATGGCATTCTTCATGACGCTGTGATTCCCATGAATGAATTTGCTGATCTGCTCGATGACTATGTATCACGACAGACCCTGCACCTGAATCTTGAAGAAGGTGATATCTTTCCAAAGCTCGAAGCGATTGCAGAGGAAAAAGACTGGAGCTATCTGGCGCAACAATTACCAAAACCGGACGATCCATTATTCGGAGAGAAGCAGGCCATTGAATTCACTGATCTATACAAAGAATTGATCATTGATATGAATGCCGCTTAAAGAGCTTCTACTTGATCAGCATCGGCTTCAGGGTTTGGAAATGGCTTGAATGAGATCTGGTCTCTGCCATTGTGTTTAGAAATATAAACTGCATTATCTGCTGACTGGATCAACTTATAGGCCAGTTCATCCAGGTCAAGACCAGAGAAATGGGATGGCTCACAAAGAGAAATGCCTATTGAGGTTGTCATTCTGAAAGGCTGACCGTCCTCATCCCTGAAGATGAGTTTTGAGAGTTTTTTGCGTAAAGTTTCGGCTACTGACTCGGCTCTTTGCTGATTACAGTTTGGCAGTAAAATTGCGAATTCTTCACCACCATAACGGGAAATAAAGTCAGTTTTACGCAGTTGTTTATTCAGGAACATGCCGACTGTTCTTAGCACCCTGTCACCGGCCTGGTGACCATAAGTGTCATTAACTGTTTTAAAATGGTCGAGGTCAAGAAACAGGCATGTGAGAGGGTAGCTGCTGCGACTGGCACGAGAAAGCTCACGCACTATTTCCTGATCAAATGAACGGCGGTTATGCACTTTGGTCAGCATATCCACGCTGCTTAAGCGCCGCAGGTTTTCCTGATTGATGCAGTTCTCGATACACACAGAGATGACGGAGGACAGGTGCTGTATATAGTCATATCGCACATGTTCGGTGTAGCGGCTGACATCATTACTGCCAAGGTGCAGGCTTCCGATCAGACAGTTTTCTCTGATCAGAGGTAACAGGGCGCATGATGCAACTTTGCTTTCCGAAACTGGGAATGCCTCCCGACTCAGCTCTTCACTGGGTGGGCCGATAATCATCTTTTGGTTAGGATAGATCGTTTTCAGCAGTCGCTGACTCTGAACAAACCTTAAGGTGTTTCCTGGTGTCGGAGGAACATAACTGTCGAGAAGGCTGCGGGCAGCATGTTCTGGGTCAAACAGAATCAGATTGACGTTACTGAGACGAAAATATTCTTTGAACTCAATAAGAATAAGGTCCAGCAACTCAGACAAGCGGGTACAGGAAAGCAGTCGAAGCTCTACTTCAAAGAAATTGCTCAGGATCGACTCATTACGTTCAGCCTTGCTCAGCATTAAACGTAAAGTTCTCTTTAGTTCCTGGTTTTCCCGTTCCAATGAACCTGGGCTCATCCTGTCTCCTGTTTCGGCTACAAAAAATACTATCGGCAGAGAAAGAGAAATATAGAGGAAAAAATTGAATTATTTATTGAGAAATATTAATTACAATTTTAAACAATTGAATAACTTAGCCTGATTTATTGTCATCAGGGGGCTCTAAGTTCGGTTTTGCATATATTGCTCAACCGTATCCACAATAGCCTGGGTGTGGGCATCAATCTCCATATTGATTTTGTCACCTGCTTTTACTCCGCCAAAGGTAGTCACAGATAGGGTTTCAGGGATCAGATAAACATTGAAACGGTTATTTATAATCTCACCAATGGTCAGGCTGCAGCCATTTAATGCCACAAAACCTTTAGGAAACAGGTAAGGTAGCCATTGGCTGTCGGCTTCAAACCAGAGAATGCAGTTGGTTTCTGTACGCTTTATTTCTGCTAACTGTACCTGCGTATGGATATGCCCGGACAAGACATGGCCGCCAATCTCATCTCCAAAGCGGGCAGCACGTTCGAAATTAACCCTATCAGCCACGCCTAGATCACCCAGGTTGGTGACTTTTAATGTCTCAATAATCAAGTCAAAGCTGACACTTTGGTTTTCAAACGAGGTGACAGTCAGGCAGGTTCCATTCAGTGCAATGCTGGCACCCAATTGCAGATTGTCACAACGGTCCTTTGGTAACTCGATTGTTAGCTGCATGAAGTCATCTTTTTTTGTAATGGACTGAACAATCGCTGTTCCCTGAACTATTCCGGTAAACATAGGTGCACTCTTAGAAAATTTCACTAATCTGAACGTAAGGGATAATCGTACCAACAAAGAAGCGGATTGGGGATTAAACAATGAAAATTCTGGTAACAGGTGGTACAGGCTTTATTGGGCAGCATTTGATAGCGAACAGACTCAGGGCAGGGGATGAGATCTATTGTTACAGCCGGGATGCTAATAAAGTGACTTCTCTCTTTGGTGACACTGTTACCCCGGTAACCGAAATGCCTCCTGCATCTGATTTTCGCGTTGATGCTGTGGTTAACCTCGCCGGTGAAGCGATTGCGGATAAACGCTGGTCCGAAGAGCGTAAACAGCTTTTGCGCGAAAGCCGAATTAATCTGACAGCGAAATTGGTTGAGTGGATAAGCGGTCTGGAGGAAAAACCCGAAGTCCTGATCAGTGGCTCGGCCATTGGTTATTACGGCAGCGTTAAGGGGGATCAGCACCTGAATGAATCCGCAGCTGTAACTCCGGGCTTTACGCACTCTCTCTGTAAAGACTGGGAAGAGGAAGCCTTAAAAGCGGAGAAAGCTGGGATCCGGGTCTGTCTTATACGAACAGGTATTGTATTAGGTAATGGCGGCGCATTAGCTAAAATGCACCTGCCCTTTAAAATGGGACTCGGTGGACCAATCGGTAGCGGTGATCAGTGGATGTCATGGATTCATATTGATGATGAAGTGGAAATCATTGAAATGTTGTTAACCCACCCACAACTTTCCGGTGCATTTAACCTAACAGCCCCAAATGCTGTCACAAATAGGGAGTTTACCAAAGCTTTAGGTAAGGCTTTGCATCGACCAGCAATTCTGCCAATGCCAGCTTATGCCGTTAAACTGATGTTAGGCGAGGGTGCAGAACTGCTACTTGAAGGTCAGCGGGTAGATCCGGAAAAACTTCTGGAGGTTGGTTATAAGTTTAAATATACCGATTTGAACGATGCACTTAAGGTCATTGTGGATTAGCTATCTGCTCAGAATAGCGAGTAGATAACTAATGCTCATTTGAACATTAGGTCCAAACAGCGGTGAGTTGATACTGTTTTATTGCTTTGTATTAAGCACCCCCACTTCCAGTTGTTCAAACCAGTCCAAAAATCGGTTTACGTCTTCCTCTTTGAATATTCTTCCATGTTGAGGGCACATCATCTGTACATCCAGTTTCCTTACTCGGCGTATCCAGTCTGATTTAGCTTCATTTGATGGCATCCATCTTCGATGAAACGTTTCCATGCGAGGGATGTGCGCTTCAAAATCATCAACAATCAATGGGGCATCATCTACATCTAGCGCAGCTCCGATATCACCAGACATCAGGATGCCGGATTTTGGATCGTAAACATTAAAATTTCCAGAAGAATGTAGGTAATGAGCAGGGAAAAACTCTATTCCAACCCCATTAAGTGACAAGCTGCTGCCCTCGTCGGGAATCGGACTGTAGGTTATTTTTTCCATGCCAAAATGACGGATAAAGCCTTCCCATAACCAAGGGGAATGTAACGTTGCACCTTCTAAAACCTGATCCCACAAACCCAAAGACGAGATGATATCCGGGTCTTGGTGGGAGGCAAAAAGGTGCGTGATTTTGTCGATAGGTACACTTTTGATTATTGTGTTCAACATAGACGAAAATAGCTCAATTCCGCCCGGGTCCATGAGCAGAGCATTTTCTTTGGTGACCACCATATACTGGTTGGTATCTATGATTTTGTCTGGTTTGTTAGGATCGCGGCCGAACATAAACCATGTGTGGGTAGCGCTTTCATAAAGTTTATGTGTTTTCATCTAGGTTACTTCTTTAGTCGATTAACTAAGCGTTTAGCATCGTCAATAAGCTTTTTAACGGATGCCGTTACCTCTTCAACATTGTCAGCCACATTGTTGAGTGCATTCTGATGAGGGCCTTTTGCCTGAAGGGCTTCAATACGGGACATAGTGACAACAATATCTGCCGAACGTAACTCATCGGAGAGACTATTAAGTTCTGAGCTAAGTTCTCTCAGTTGCTCTTCATAGGAATGTTGTAAGTCTTGCTGACGTTGTTCAGCTCGAGCCTTAACGGGATCCAGACTGTGAATGTAAGTGGCATCCTGAGCAGAACTGTATACATGTTTAATATGATTGATAGCGCGGTCTGAGATATCTTTTTCGGTGGCTATATGGCTGAGATCACAAGCCAGTTGATTGATACGATGGGACGAAGATTTGGTAATAATAGCGAAACGATTTATGTAATCGGTGAGTGGGCGAAAGCCAGCGGCTGCATCACCCGCCTGTATGGCTAGCGCTCTCGCATTACTCGCTGTGATTGAAAGTCGCTTACAGGCCTGCATCGCATGATCAACGTGATACACAATGGAGGCGGTGACTAAAAAGGGATTATCCACAATCAAACTGACAACATTTCGTTAAAGATCGCTATTACAACATAGGTAATCGTATGGTTTATTACTTTTGAACCTAGTTTTGATGGTAATCAATTAACTCAATAGAATGTCAGCTTTAGATTGAACTCGTTCATTCTGGTGGTTTGTCTTTTTTATCAGCCTTGCCATTTAATTCACTAAGAAGCTGAACTGTTTTATCCAACTGTTTTTCAATCTTTTCCAGTTTTCCTTCCAGGCTTTCGATTCTCTGGAGATTTCTTTCCTCTTTTTCAGAGATCTCCCTTTCATCCTGTTCGATAAAGAACACAGAGAAACTGGCAGTAAGCATGGAGAACATGGCAATGCCCATAAGGATCAGTACAGAACCGAAAATCCGGCCTTCAGTTGTGGCGGGAACAAGATCTCCATAGCCTACGGTGGTGACAGTTACCCAGGCCCACCAGAGTCCATCCATTGGAGTTTCAAATGCAGGGTCAATGCCCGAGATCAGGAGTCCGGAAACCACCAGAATTACAAAACAGACAAACAGCGTTATGCCGAGGTTATGGCGGGATAAGAGGTTGCGAACGTCTTTGGATACCCGGAAGAAGATGCCGATTGTTAGTGCCAGTCGCATGGTTCTTAAAATGCCGGCATAGAAGGTCTCGCTGCCCCAGAGTACTGGCAGGCCTGCCAGGACAATAAGTGGACTCATCCAGTTATGCTTCAGGTAACGGATGCGATCATCCACCACGATGGACATGATCACTAATTCGGAGAGAAAGACCAGCCAGATCAGCCAGTCGGAAGCAAAGGTTACGTAACCTTGTTCAAGCCCCTTAGCCTGAAAATACCAATCAATCAGGATCCAGATTGCCGCCAGTACCATTGGCGCTTCCAGTCGTCTGCCCCAGCGTTTGGCGTTTTCATTTTCCCTTTCATCAACGCCACCAAAACCGACTATGCGCATCAGGGCTGAATGTTTTTCGTATTCCATACTCGAAACTCTTTTTTAAGGTCAGCTTAGCTTTGATAACTCAGTGGACCATAACTATCAGTTTCCTGACGTTTACGGCGATTACGAACCTTTTCTACCTCTTCAACCAGCAGGTCACCATGCCACAAATGTGGATTGCTGGTCAGGTAATCTTCCATATCGGTTACCAGAAACGTTAGTGTCCCATTACCAGCAAGGTCACAAACCTGCTTCGATGTACTCAGTTCCATATTTTTGAAGAACAGTTGTCCCCACTCAATTAGGCGGATTCTTGCCTGTTGAGGGTTGCTTTGTTCACATGCCTGCGCCAGTGCTTTAAAGGCATTTCTCTCAGCGACATCGGTTGCCAGTTGTCTGATTGCCTTTTCGTGTGGCGTGAGTTCCTCTTTCGGCGGTGTTAAAGTTTTTGACTTACGCAGGAAGTAAAAAGCATAGATACAACCGAGAGTTGCGGCTATCGCTATCGCTGTAAGAAGCCAGATTAAAAGGTTACCGGTGTTGAAACTGGATTCTGATGAGGTATTCATAACCACAGCTTGTTCCGCTGTGGCAGGCGTGGCGTTAATTTTTATCATGCGCGTGGGAATTGATGCATTCTGGGCACGTTCTGCATCTGTGCTCCACCAGGGGAGATCAATGGCCGGTAAGGTCACGTCTGTTCCTGAGGTCGGGAATATCTCCAGCTCTTCCATTCTTCTACTGGTAATACCCTGTTCGGTGACTTGTTCTTCCAACACCACATTAGTGAGTTTTATCTCAGCATCGGTGTTTATCATGTCGGTTAACAGCGGCAGGCTTGATGAGGGCAGACCTTCGGCTTCCAGTGTAATGATTCTGACTAAGGAGCCGCCTTTTTCAACTTCACTCACCTCGGTCAGATTGTCCTCTATATAAACCGACCGGGCCGGTAACCAAAGATCCCGGTTATTGGTGAAGGCTTTTGGTAATACCTTGAGTAGTAACAGAGAACTGCTCAGATCCAGTATTTCGCCATTACCCAGTGTTGTATTAAAGAAGAACGGTTCAACTTCCACTGTTCCTTCTGCCCGTGGAAACAGTGTATAGCTGTATTCGGTGACGAAATAATCCTGTCCGTTGATCTCTGTTTTGGATTCTTTCTTGTATTCCAGCTCTTTAACAATGGCGTTTCGAACATTGGGTCGGGACAGTTGTGAGTCCAGAGGTAGAGGGTTGAGGTGAGTGACTCTGACGATAAGTATCGCCTGACTATTCACATACAACTCATCTTTATCCACTTCAAGTTCGATGAAAAACTGTTGTAAACCGGTTTCTTCCGGGGCCGGATTCAGCGCTGATGGCATGACATTAATATATGTTGCTGAACTGTATTCGGAGCCTATATTGATGGGGGGGATTTCAAGGCGGCCTTCGGACATGACTCTGAGCTTAAAAAGCCATTGGGTGGATGTTGTTACGACTCCGGTGCTGTGACTGGATAAAGTGGTTTTCTTGGAACCCAGTACACGGAAATCCGGTTCAAGAGCGTTAAGATTTGGACGCTGATTTACCTTACTGTCAATTTTTAAGGTCAGGGTAAGTTTTTCGCCCTGATAAAGGTTTGTTCTGTCGACCTGGGTAGTAATAGCTGCCTGCAGGGCAAGAGGAAAAAGGATCAATAAAGCGCACAAAATGGATTGGCGAATCTGCAGCAGGGTCATCTATTCAACTACTCTTCTCAAGACGGATGATGAGTTGAGTTTAAGACTAACATATCAGACAGAATGTTGGATTTAATTTTGATCTTCGCATCTGATCTCAGGCAATTTTTCAGGACTTAATTGTCCTTCTCTATGGAATCGTATTTATTCACCTAAAGTTAATCAGGCATAACTGATTTCTCCTCCTATACTGTTGATATAACAAGACAAACGGGAAGGCGGTCATGGTTCATTACAGTTTGGACGATAAAGACAATATTCTGGCTTCTTTATGCCAGCAAATAAAAGACAACCTACCTGAACAACGCGCTAAAGAGTTAATCGGATTTGCAGAAGTATATTATGCCTCTGCTTCAGTGGCAGATCTGATGGAATGGAATCTGGACGATCTTTATGGTTCCACCCTGGCGTGTTGGCAATTCATTCAGCAAAGAAAGCGCGAACAACCCAAAATCAGAGTCTTTAATCCGGAATATGAACAGCATGGCTGGCAGTCTACTCACACCATAATCGAAGTGTTGCTGGATGATATGCCATTTGTTGTCGACTCCCTGAGAATGGAGCTCAACAGAAGGAATCTGACGATTTATGCTATCCATAATGCGGTTGTAAATATGCGCCGGGATAAGTCCGGTAACCTTGAGGGGGTGTACAGCAAAGACTGCAAACCTAAACATTGTCATAGTGAATCGCTGGTTTCTGTAGAAGTTGACCGCCACACCGACCAGGAGGAGCTTGAAGGGTTGCAGCATAGTCTTCTTGAGGTGCTCGAAGACGTTAATATGGTGGTTGAAGATTTCCACCCGATGCTGGAGCAGTGTCAGAATTTGGCCGGGCATTTTTCTAAACCAATCAAAGGCTTGGATAAAGATCATGTTAAAGAGGTGCATGATTTTATTACCTGGTTAAAGGATCATTTTACCTTTCTTGGTTATGATGAATTCAAACTGGTTGAGAAAAAAGGTAAAAAGACCCTTGAGGTTATTTCTGGCAGCCAGTTAGGCCTTTTAAAATTCTGTGATGAACACTGTCGCTCTGAGTTGGTCAATGAGGGAGACCGGGATGCAGAAGGTTTTGTCCTGATTCCGGATATTCTCTCTTTCACTAAGTCCAACCGTAAATCTCAAGTTCACCGTCCCATCTATCCCGATTACATCAGTATTAAACAATATAACAAACAGGGAGCAATCATAGGGGAGTGTCGTTTCCTTGGCTTATACACCTCGAATGTTTATATCCAGAGTTCAAGGCAGATACCTGTAGTAAGGCGTAAAGTGGACAGAGTGATGGAGATGTCCGGTCTGCATCCATATGGGCATGACTGGAAAGAGCTGCTGCAGATTCTTGAGATCCATCCCCGTGATGACCTGTTTCAGGTCAGTGTCCAGGATCTATTCAATACGGTAATTGATATTCTCCAGATCCATGAACGGCGACAGATTCGGTTGTTTGTTCGAAAAGATTATTTCGACCAGTTTTATTCCTGTCTGGTGTATTCACCCCGAGATATCTACAGCACAGATTTCAGGCATAAGGTGCAAGCGCTTCTGTGTGAAAAGTTAGGGTGTGAGCATGTAGATTTTACAACCTATTTTTCAGAATCCATTCTGACTCGAACTCAGTTTATTCTGCGTGGTGATAATATCGCAGAGAGTTTTGAACCTATAAAACTTGAGCATCTGGTACGAAAAGCTGCCCGCAGCTGGAAGGATGATCTGCGTGACGCTCTGGTTGAGACTCTGGGCGAGGAACAGGGGATATCATTATATAACCTCTACGGGGATGATTTTCCTGGCAGTTATAGTTCCGATTTTACGGCCCGTACCGCAGTGGTCGATCTGCAACATATTAATAAAATATCAGAAGCTGAGCCGTTACAACTGAGTTTTTATCAGGCACTGGAAAAAGAGCCGGATAACCTTAACTTTAAACTCTTCAGTTCAGGCACATCACTGCCCTTATCAGATGTAATACCAGTTCTGGAAAATCTTGGATTGCGGGTAATTGATGAGCACCCGTATCGCATTGACAGTAAACGTCAGACCATCTGGATTCATGATTTTAATCTTCTTTATACTGGCACCGGAAAAATTTCTATGGCCAGCATGAAGCAGATTTTTGAAGATGCATTTGTCAATGTTTGGCAGGGTAATGCAGCTAATGATGTCTTTAACCGACTCGTGCTCGGTGGGCAGATAGGTTGGCGTGAAGTGGCTATGCTGAGAGCCTATGCGGCCTATATGAAACAGATCCGATTCCCGATCAGTCAGGAGGCGATCAGTTCAACTTTGACCACCTATGTAGACATCGCTGCCAAGCTGGTTGAATTGTTCAGAGCCCTATTTGAGCCGGGTAGTTCTCTGTCACCTGAAAAAATTGAAAATCAGATTATTAGCAGCTTGGATCAAGTGGTCAGCCTCAATGATGACAGAGTCGTGAGGCAATATCTGGAGTTGATTAAAGCGACACTTCGGACTAATTTTTTCCAGTTGGAAAATGGAGCTGCAAAGGATTATTTCTCTTTCAAACTTGCCCCTGAGCAGATCAGCGGGATTCCTCTTCCGAAACCAAAATTTGAAATATTTGTTTATTCACCCCGAGTTGAGGGGGTGCATTTACGTGGCGGTAAGGTGGCCCGAGGAGGGCTGCGTTGGTCAGATCGGATGGAAGACTACCGAACCGAAGTGCTTGGATTAGTTAAAGCTCAGCAAGTGAAAAACGCTGTTATTGTTCCGGTTGGTGCCAAAGGCGGTTTTGTAGCCAAACAGTTGAACGACGCGATGAGCAGGGAAGCCTGGATGGAAGAAGGTATCCAGTGTTATCAGACGTTTATCAGTGCGCTGTTGGATATAACGGATAATCTGGTAGACAACGAGGTCGTACCGCCACCGTCAGTAGTCCGACATGATGAAGATGATACCTATCTGGTTGTTGCAGCTGACAAAGGTACCGCGACGTTCTCGGATATTGCCAATGGCATTGCTGAGAAGTACGGCTTCTGGTTAGGCGATGCTTTTGCTTCAGGAGGTAGTCAGGGTTACGACCATAAGAAAATGGGGATTACAGCCCGCGGCGCCTGGGTTTCGGTCGAGCGACATTTCCGTGAGATGGGACTTAATACCGACAAGGATGACTTTACAGTTGTCGGGATTGGGGATATGTCGGGTGATGTGTTTGGTAACGGCATGCTCTTGTCTAAACATATTCGTCTGCAGGCAGCCTTTAACCATCTGCACATTTTTATAGACCCAAATCCGGATTCCGCTAAAAGCTGGAAAGAACGTAAACGCTTATTTGATCTACCTAGATCCTCCTGGACTGATTACGACACTAAGCTGATCTCCAAAGGCGGTGGCGTTTTTGAGCGCAATGCTAAATCTATAAAATTATCACCGGAAATTCAGGAACTGGCAGGTCTATCGGAAAACTCAGTACCTCCCACTGAGCTGATCAGTGCGTTGCTGAAATCCCCTGTTGATCTGATCTGGAATGGTGGGATCGGCACCTATGTGAAAGCCAGTAGCGAAACACACGCAGATGTAGGTGATAAAGCCAATGACTTGCTCCGGGTGGATGGAGATCAACTGCGCTGCAAAGTCGTGGGTGAGGGCGGTAATCTTGGCATGAGTCAGAAAGCGCGAATGGAATATGCGTTAAATGGCGGTCGTATGAACACCGACTTTATCGATAATGCGGGTGGAGTGGATTGTTCAGACCATGAGGTTAATATCAAAATTCTCCTAAATCAGGTGGTTGATAACGGTGATATGACCGAGAAACAACGCAATCACTTATTGGAGCAGATGACTGATGCTGTGTCGGATCTGGTGTTAAAGAATAACTATCGTCAGGTGCAGTCTATCTCTTTGGCTGAGTCGCGTTCTTTGGAGAGTATGGCTGAGTATCAGAGATATATCAGCAACATGGAGAATGCCGGTAAGCTTGATCGGGCACTTGAGTTTCTACCAGAAGATGAAGCCCTGAATGAAAGAAAACATGGAACCGTGGGCTTAACGCGTCCAGAACTTTCGGTACTGATCTCTTACAGTAAGGGAGATTTAAAAGAGGAGTTGACCCTATCCAATGTGCCAGATGATCCTTATCTGGCTCAGGAACTGTTTACCGCTTTCCCTCAGAATCTGGTGCAGGATATGTCCGGAGAGATTTCTAATCATCGTCTGAGAAGAGAGATCATCGGAACACAAATTGCCAACAACATGGTAAATATCATGGGTATCAACTTTGTGGACCGACTAAAGATCTCCACCGGTGCAGATGCTGCAACCATTTCCAGAGCTTACATATTGGCCCGGGATATTTTTGACATTGAAAACCTCTGGCAACAAATAGAGCGTCTGGATCATAAAGTCAGTTCAACAGTTCAGGTTGAGATGATGCTTGATCTTCAGCACTTGGTACGCAGAGCAACACGCTGGTTCGTACGGAATCGTAGGGCTGAAACAGATTGTGCCAGCGAAATAGATAAATTTACGTCAGAGCTTACAGTAATCACCAGCAAACAGGAGTCTCTGCTAAGTGGTGAGCCGAAAAGTTTGTGGGAAGAATCCTGCGCGCAGCTTAGAAACGATGGTGTTCCTGTAAAACTGGCAAAATTTATGGCAGGGACCCGAAGTTTGTATTCTGCCTTGGGGATTATCGAAGTTGCATCTGAAGCTCAGATACCGACGGATAAAGTTGCTCAGGTGTATTTCAGTCTGGGCGAAGTGTTGCAGTTGGATTGGTTGAGCCATCAACTGAATCGTTTAACGGTTGAGAACTATTGGCAGGCTTTGGCAAGAGAAGCATTTAGGGATGACCTTGAGTGGCAGCAGCGCGCAGTTGTCGGAAACGCTATTTCCGGATACCCAAATAGCTTTAATCTAAAAGAAATTGTAGATAAATGGTGTCTGGAAAACAGTGGGATGGTGGAAAGATGGATGAATGTACTGGCAGAATTAAAAAATGCGGAGAAAGAGGAATATGCCATGTACACTGTGGCTTTGCGAGAACTCTTTGATCTGGCAAAATCGAGCCAGTATACGTGTTAAATAAGTTTTTTAGCTAGGCATAATGCAAGACATAATTGTTAATCTGAATATAAGTGCTGAAAAGTACAAATTGTTGTATCAGGGTGTTGCTCAAACGGTTTACACCCGAACGTTGGATGGGAAAAGTGTACAGTTTCCTGCCAATATTCTTCGTCCCTTTCTGTTAAGTGATGGCGTGAAAGGGGTGTTCAGAATTATTTTTGATAAAAAGGGTAAATTTCAGGGAATCGAAAAGCTCAGCTGAGCGTGACAGTGGAAAGGTTGTTACGGACCCTTGTGGTAATGAGAATCCGGTTATCATTTGTGGCTATCACATTTCAGTAAAACCGGGATGATGTAGAGCTGTTTCGAGGGGCTGTTATGAATCCAAATGTTATCTCTTTACTTTGTGGTGTTGTATTTGCTGGTTCAGTGACAGCCGCTGCTGCTGAATCTGAAAAAGTCCTTGTGGTCATGAGCTATGAACAGGATAACCCCTGGTGCCAGGAGATAAAGCAGGGTATTGATTCGGTTCTTGCTGATAAAACAGATCTAACCTATTTCTACATGGACACTAAAGTTGATCCTGCTAATGGACCCGTTAAAGCAGCTGAAGCACTCGAAGTCTATCAAAAGCTACAGCCGCAGGGGGTCATTGCAATTGACGATAATGCCCAATCTATGTTTGTAGTACCTTCCTTAAAAGATCAGGTCGGAACCCCTGTGATGTTTGCCGGCGTGAATTCAGCAGCCGATAAATATGGGTATCCTAATAGTCATATATCCGGGATTCTTGAGAGAGCACATGTTCATGAATCATTGGCGTTTGCAAAACAATTGATGCCGAACATTCAGTCTGCATGTTTTATGACCAATGATGTTTCATCGGGTCGGGCATTGAATAAGCAGGTTGATACTGAAATGGTGGACTATCCGGTAAAAGTGCATACGTTTTTCCGGGTAAAAAATGCAGCAGAGATCGATGCAGTTAAATCAGAGATGAATGCAGGCTGTGATGTTCTTTTTGTAGACAGTCTCGAAGGTATTAAAAGCCCTGCAGGTGAACCTATGGACAATAGAACAGTATTGTCTTATCTCAAGAGCCAGTATAGTAAGCCAATACTGGGCGGTAACCGCTATCAGGTGGAACAGGGGGCTTGGGCGGCGGTAGTCAAAACCGGCCAGGAACAGGGCGAAACCTCCGCAGAGATGTTGCTTAAGGCCATGCAAGGCGTAACCGTTGCAGATATTCCAGTTGTAAAAAATACGAAAGGGGAAAGGATTGTTAATGTCACAGCGCTGGATAGCCATGACGTTCCCCTCAAACCCCTAGCACTTAGGGGAGCCACGTTGGTTCGTCAGAAGTAGTTTAAATAATGCGTCGCATGCTTAGTAGCATTGCCGGAAAACTTGTTTTTCTGGGAGTGCTTGTTGTCAGTTCGTCGATCATGATTGCAGTTATCTCTGCCACGGGGTTCAGTCGTGTTGAGGAGATCCTGTCAGATCTTGTTGATCATGAAATTGATGGCGTTATTAAGAATGCCGAACTGGGTCGTCGCATATCACTGACGTTATCAAAGGTCAGTCAATACAGTCGCGAATGTTCAGACTCTTCAATTTCTGGCAGCAAAGTCGGCCTGAGTCTGTCTGAATTTCCCGACCTTTCAAAAGCAGTTCCGAATATAGCACTGCGAGACACTTATGTTTCTTTCGTTGAATCCACAGAAACTTTAATCGAAGAGTGTGAACAGCTTCGGGAATCTCAATCCGTTCTGAAACTTCAGGAGAATAAAACAGAGCAGAACCTCCTGGAGTTGGAGCAGGTCATTGGCGAAGAGTTGATCGAGCAGACCCTTCAGGGAAAAAGTATCAATCACCTTGATCAATTAATGGCAATGGTTGCAGGTATCAGGGAAAGCACTCTTCTTGTCAGTAGGGATATCGCCAGATATTCCAGACAGAACTTTGAAAATAGTCAGCGTTCAACAGATCTGGTTATACGTCAAATTGATGATATGAGCTTACGTCTTCAGACAATGACGGCTTCGACAGATGGCATGGAGCAGATTCTCACTCAACTGCTGGTAAACCTCCATGATTACAGGCGGCAGTTAACCCAATATTTTGATCATTCCCAAAAACTAAACACTTCTGTTGATCTCATTCACGGTCAGCAGGAGGTGTTGTTGGCACTTCTACAGTATTTTGACCAACAGGCAAAAGGTCGTAATGAAGTAATTAAGGGGGATCTGCGTAGCATTATCTCGGATTACAGTCTTAATGTTCTTGTTCTGACTGCGTTTATTGCACTTCTCACCTTTTTCCTTCTGCGTCGAATTGTTCGTGGCAGTATTCGCGAGCCTTTAGATCATCTGCTGGGTTTGATCGATGAGATAAAGTTACGTATGGAGCCAAAGCAGCTGGATCACCGTAATGACGAATGGGGCGTAATTAGCTCCCATCTGGTTGAGATGTCTCACGAGCTGAAAAGTTCGCAGTCACAGCTGCTTAAAAGCCAGGAGCGTCTGGATATTGCAATAAAAGGCACTAATGCTGGTTTGTGGGATTGGAATCTGGAAACCAATAACATCTACTTTTCGAAACGTTGGAAAGCGATGTTAGGGTATCAGGTTGATGAACTAGAAGAGAGTATTGAAACCTGGGAGAAACTCGTGGATCCAGAACAGAAAGAGGCTGTTCTGCGGGAAATTAATCGTTACCTTACGGGTGAAAGTGGCCGGTTAAGAATGGAGTACCGGTTGCGACATAAAGACGGTCACTGGGTAGAGGTTTTGTCCCGGGGTAGGCTAACGGAAAATACTGAGGGGCAGAGGCGTTTAATTGGAACTCACATCGATATCACTTCGCGTAAAGTTGCCGAGCTTGAGTTAAGGCGCAGTGAAAAAGATCAGCGTACTCTGATAGAGGCGTTACCGGATATTATCCTGCGTTTAGATGTCTATGGGCGGAACCTTTTTGTTTCTGAAAATATAACGGATATTTTCTTTCCCAAGCCTGCTGATTACATTGGGAAAAACTACCGTGAGCTTGGCTATCCCGAACTCTTCTGCAGAGAATTAGAAAATATCATTGCACTGGTTTGTAGTGAAAAGCAGTCTCATGAGCTGGAATTCGACTTAGCAGGGCCCGAAGGTACAAAAAGTCTGAACTGGAAGCTAACACCAGACCTTAATGACCAGAATGATGTAAGAAGTGTTCTGGCTGTTGTGCGAGATATAACTGAATTAAAAAGGAACCAGCAGCAGCTTGAACGCATCGCTCACTATGATGTATTAACCGGTTTGCCTAATCGTGCCTTGTTGGCTGATCGCATGACCCATGCGATGGCGCAAGCGCTGAGAAGGCAACATCAGCTGGCTTTAGTTTATATAGATTTAGATGGTTTTAAAGAGGTAAATGATAACCACGGACATGTGGCAGGCGATCATTTATTGCAAACTATTTCATATCGTTTGAAGAAAGTGTTGAGAGACAGCGATACCCTAGCTCGGCTCGGTGGCGATGAGCTGGTGGCTGTGATAACCGACCTTGCTGATAAGAAAAGCTGTATTGATACGTTGATGAGGCTGCTGGCGGCTGTTGCACAGCCGGTTCAGAGCGATGGCCTGGAGTTGAATGTGAGTGCCAGTATGGGCGTTACTTTCTACCCGCAGGATGAAGAACTCGATGCAGATCAGTTATTGAGACAGGCTGATCAGGCAATGTATGAAGCTAAGCGGGCTGGTAAAAATCGTTACCATTTCTTCGATGCCGCGCACGATCGAGTCGTTCGCGATGATTGTGAAACCATCGAACGGATTAAAACTGCTCTTTCAAGCAAGGAGTTTGAACTCTATTATCAGCCTAAAGTGGATATGACATCTGGTGAAGTTAAGGGTGTCGAAGCTTTAATTAGATGGAATAAAGGTGATCAGATTCTGCCTCCAGCGCAATTTTTACCTGCGGTGCATGACAATCAAGTAGGAATTGATATTGACCACTGGGTTATAGCAACAGCTATAGAGCAGGCTTCTGAGTGGTATAAAGCGGGTATTAATCTGCCAGTGAGTATCAATGTTAGTGCTGCGCAACTCCAGGAATCGGATTTTCTCGATGTACTCAAGCAATGTTTGGCTTCTTGCCCTGATCTACCACCAGAGAATGTTGAGCTGGAAATTCTTGAATCCGGTGCGTTAATTGATACCTTGCGTACTTCAAGTCTTTTGAAAGACTGTGCCGCATTTGGGGTAACCGTGGCACTGGACGATTTTGGTACTGGTTATTCATCTCTTTCCTATTTGAAAAACTTACCGGTGAATACACTTAAAATTGATCGGAGTTTCATTCGGGGTATTACAGAAAACAGTGATGATAAAGTTATTCTTTCTGCAATACTTGGCCTGGCTCGGGCGTTTAAATTACAAGTTATTGCCGAGGGTGTTGAGAGCATAGAACAGGGTCAGTTATTGATAGATGCCGGTTGTATGTATGCTCAGGGATATATTATTGCTCGTCCAATGCCATCTTCAGCCATTCCTCAATGGATCAAATCATGGTCTGTTCCGGAAGTCTGGGAAGAAACTTCCTTGTACTCTAAACCAGTGTTACGTCACGCATCAGTCTATTAAGTATTCAGTTATATTGCCGAAAACATTGTTCAGCGAATAGGTGTTGTATTGGGATTACTCGACCGATGGTCTGTTATTCCCATTTAGCCTCGCCTATAATCGACCAAATTTTTTCCATTGGGGACACTATGCTGTATTCATTGACTCGTTCATTGATGTTTCAATTAGATCCAGAGCTTTCTCATAACGTCGCTCTGCATTCTATGAACCTTGCAGCAGCCTTGGGAGTTAACAAACTACTGGGTGCTGAAACGCTTTCTGATCCTGTGCGGGTTATGGGTATCGATTTCCCGAACCGTGTAGGGCTGGCAGCAGGTTTGGACAAAAATGGCATTGCTGTCGATGGTATGGCATCTATGGGCTTTGGTTTTCTTGAAGTAGGCACAGTGACTCCAAGACCTCAGGCTGGTAACCCTAAGCCACGTATTTTCCGTTTACCAGAGCAGCAAGCGATTATAAATCGCATGGGCTTCAATAATGATGGCGTAGATACTCTTCTGAGAAATCTTGATCGCAGCCGATATAAAGGCATTTTGGGTATTAATATTGGTAAGAACAAAAATACACCAAATGAAAAAGCCAACGACGATTATCTGTATTGCCTGAGAAAGGTTTATTCCCGGGCTTCATATATCACAGTCAATGTATCTTCTCCGAATACACCGGGTTTAAGAACGTTACAGTATGGTGAGTCACTGAACAGTCTGTTGGATGCCTTAAAGTCCGAGCAGGCTAAGCTGGCGAAGTTCCATGACCGTTATGTTCCTATTGCAGTAAAAATTGCGCCGGACATGAATGAAGAAGAGTTTGGCTTGGTTGCGTCCTCACTTAAGGCTTATGAGTTAGATGCAGTGATTGCAACTAACACAACACTTTCGCGTGATGGTGTTGAGGGGCTTGAATATGCGGATGAACAGGGTGGTTTATCTGGTGCTCCTGTAAGAAACAAGTCAACCAAGGCTATTCGAATTCTGGCAGATGCTTTGGATGGCGCGTTGCCAATTATTGGTGTGGGCGGCATTACCGAAGGATTTGATGCGGCTGAGAAAATTGAAGCAGGTGCTAGCCTGGTCCAGATATACAGTGGATTCATTTATCGTGGCCCGCAGCTAGTGACGGATTCGGTACAAGCAATAAAGCAGTTGAACCGTTAGGAAGTATTCCGGGCAAAATAAAAGGCTCCGATTGGAGCCTTTTATTTAGTTAAAAGTATGTCGTCAATGTAGTGCTGGATCAGCTTGGATCGCAGAAACACCATCCATGCCATTCCAGTGAGCTTCACGCCCCTGGCGCCAACCACTCATCCAGTGGCTTCTTAAATCGGATGTGTTTACAGGGCAGTTATCCCGGGATTTTCCACTTAAACCGGCTTGAAAGCCTCGGTTGAACAAAGTGCTAGAACGATCACGTTTTTGTCTCTTCATGTATTAGGGCCTCTCTTGATGTTTTTTTGAGTTGAGAGCAGCGGTTCCTTGAGACGTGGTTTCCGCTGAGGTTCTGTCTGTTGATCAGCTAAAATCAGCAGAGCAGACCTCTATAAATATCTAAAAAATCGCCTTTGTGCGATTGAATGTAGCTATTATGTTTCATAACTGTAATAAAATTAGTTAGTGTGTGGCTGCAAAAAATTAAATAGATTCATTGGGTTATGGAAATCCCGGGTGAGCTGAATTTATAGTGAATTGTTTTCATTGAAATTGGCTTATATATGAATAGCGTAGTGAGAACTGGTAATTATGAAGCTCTTTTTGACATGCCCTAAAGGTATTGAACAGCTGCTGGAAGACGAGTTGAAGCAGCTTGGCCTGACTGAAACCAAACAAACAATCGCGGGCGTGCAGTGTCAGGGAGAATTGGCGGACGCATACAGAATTTGCCTTTGGTCAAGGCTCGCTAACCGGGTTCTGATGCCGTTGCTGGAAACCGAAGCAGAGACGGCAGAGGATTTGTACCAAGCGGTTCAGCAGATTGACTGGCTGGAGCACATGCGCAGCCAGGGAACCCTATTGATTGATTTTACTGGCCGCACCCAGGGGATTAATAACACTCACTTTGGGGCCTTGAAAGTTAAGGATGCAATAGTCGATCAGATCCGTGATAAAACGGGTGCTCGTCCAAGCATCGACAAAGTTGCTCCCGATCTGCGTATTAATGTGCGAATGCATCGGGGCAAGCTGACGGTTGCTCTTGACCTCTCTGGTGACAGCCTGCATCGCCGCTCATACCGCTTAAAAGCTGGTGAAGCGCCCATGAAAGAAAATCTGGCCGCTGCGGTGCTTATTCGAAGTGGTTGGCCGGAAAAATTCAAAGATACCGGTCTGATGTTAGACCCTATGTGTGGTTCGGGAACGCTCCTTATTGAAGCTGCGATGATGGCCGCAGATATTGCGCCTGGGTTGCAGAGAAAACGTTTTGGCTTTTCTCGTTGGAATGGACATCAACGCCAGCTTTGGGATGATCTGATTGCTGAGGCCCAGAGCCGTAAGGCAAAAGGCATTCTTGATTTGAACATTCAGCTTTTTGGCCGTGATCAGGATAGCAAGGTTCTGCGATCTGCCAGACAAAATGCTGAGCGAGCAGGGGTTCTGGAATATATAGATTTTGAAACCTGTCGTATTGAAGAGCTTGATCGGTCAAAGCTTCCAGCAGGAGAAGGGGTCATGATAACTAACCCTCCTTATGGTGAGCGTTTAGGTGAAACCCAGCAATTGATGTTTCTCTACCGCCATCTTGGGGATAAGCTTAAGGAGCAATTTGCCGGTTGGACTGCGGTTATCTTCACATCCAACCCGGACCTCTGCAAAGTAACGGGGTTACGTGCAGAAAAGCAATACAAGTTGTTTAATGGTGCGCTGGAAAGCCGTTTGTTTGTTTACCCAATCTCAGAGAGAAAAGAGGTACAGGTTGAGACGGTAGTGACGGAGGAGGCATCGCTTAGCGATGGTGCGCAGATGTTCTCAAACCGTCTTCTAAAAAATAAAAAACAGCTATCCAAATGGGTAAAACGAGAAAATATACAGTGTTACCGTCTTTATGACGCAGACATTCCTGAATATTCGGTAGCGGTAGATGTTTATGGTGACGAAGTTCATGTTCAGGAATATGTCGCACCGAAGAAAGTAGACCCGGTTAAATCATTCGCCCGATTACAGGACGTCATGAATGCGCTTCCAGTTGCGCTGAAGATCCCGGCAAGCAAAGTTATTTTAAAGCAACGCCTGAAGCAGCAAGGCAGTAAGCAGTACGAGAAACAATCTGAGACTCATCGTTTTAAAGAGGTAGTTGAGCACGGTTGTCGTTTGTTGGTTAACTTGCATGATTATCTGGATACAGGTTTGTTTCTTGATCACCGTCCGATACGTCTGCGTATTCAGCAGGAAGCTGCGGGTAAGGACATGCTGAACCTGTTTTGTTATACGGGCACTGCTTCGGTACATGCTGCCGTAGGCGGCGCTAAGAGCACGACAAGCGTGGATATGTCTGCCACTTACCTGAACTGGGCGAAGCGCAATATGGATCTGAACGGTCTGGATAACCCTCAGCATGTGCAAGTGCAATCAGACTGTTTGAAGTGGTTAAGAGTCCAAAGACAGCCTGCTTACGATTTGATCTTTATGGACCCTCCGACATTCTCTAATTCAAAAAGAATGCAGGGCGTTCTGGATGTTCAGCGTGATCACGTTGATCTAATTGAAGGTGCAATGCGCCTGTTACGTGAAGAGGGGGTGTTGTATTTCTCAAACAATTACCGACGCTTCAAAATCGATCATGAATCACTATCAGATTTTGTGATTGAGGAAATAACCAACAAAACACTGGATCCTGATTTCAAGCGCAATAGCCGAATTCACTGCTGTTACCGAATAACCCATAAGTAGATAATTGGCATATGTTCTAAATATGTGCGTGGCATAATTATTGCTTTAATTTGGTTCATTGATTTTCTTTGAAAGTTAAGGAAAATAAGCTTATTTCGTTTAACTATCTGATACTTAAATGATTTGTTTGTTTTTCTCTGGTTTTTTCAGAGTAATCTATAAAAATTCAAATAAAGAAAAATGCACTAAGATAGTGCTTCAGGTTTGATCCTGTGGCCTTGTGGTGCATATTGGCCAAGAAACAGGAGACAAACGTGGAAAACGTCAACAGCGCAGTTGAGACGCTTATCCAGAGTTCGAACACTCTATTTATTCTTATGGGTGCGATCATGGTGTTTGCCATGCATGCCGGATTCGCATTTCTGGAAGTGGGAACGGTGCGTCATAAAAACCAGGTAAACGCACTGGTCAAAATTCTTACTGATTTCGGTTTTTCAGCGATGGCTTACTTCTTTGTGGGCTACTGGGTCGCTTATGGGGTGACTTTCTTCTCGCCTGCGGCTGAGTTGGCTGCTAATAACGGCTATGAACTGGTTAAATTTTTCTTCTTGATGACGTTTGCGGCGGCGATCCCGGCAATTGTATCGGGTGGTATCGCTGAGCGTGCAAAATTCTGGCCTATGTTGATTGCTTCAGCTTTGATTGTGGCGTTTGTTTACCCGTTGTTTGAAGGCATTATCTGGAATGGTAATTACGGTTTTCAGGCTTGGTTAGAAGAGAGCTTTGGTGCTGCTTTCCATGATTTTGCGGGCTCTGTTGTTGTTCATGGTGTTGGTGGTTGGCTGGCGCTTGTGGCTGTCATGATGCTGGGCATCCGAAACGGTCGTTATAAAGGCGGTAAGCTGGTAGCGTTCCCTCCTTCAAATATTCCTTTCCTGGCGCTCGGTGCGTGGATTCTGTGTATTGGTTGGTTTGGATTTAATGTTATGTCTGCACAGACAATGGACGGAATCTCTGGTCTTGTAGCGGTAAACACATTAATGGCGATGGTGGGTGGAATTATCACTGCGCTTATTTTTGGTAAGAACGACCCGGGCTTTATTCATAACGGTCCGTTGGCGGGCCTGGTTGCAGTGTGTGCTGGATCAGATGTAATGCACCCAATGGGTTCTCTGGTTGTTGGTGCTGTTGCGGGTGCGATCTTTGTTGTGCTGTTTACTATTCAGCAGAACAAATGGAAGATTGACGATGTTTTAGGTGTATGGCCGCTGCACGGTGTTTGTGGTGCCTGGGGTGCTATTGCTTGTGGTATTTTCGGTACGGAAGCGCTGGGTGGTCTTGGCGGCGTAAGTATGATGTCTCAGCTTATCGGTACGGCTGCAGGTATTGCGGTTGCCGTTATTGGTGGCGTGATTGTATACGGCGGCGTGAAGGCGGTATCTGGCCTGCGTCTGACTCAGGAAGAGGAATACAATGGTGCTGATTTGTCGATTCATAAAATTGAATCCACATGTGAAAACTAAGTGTTAGTTTAAACTAAGAAGGCCGGGCATATGTCCGGCTTTTTTATGTACTTAGTAGTTTGGATTTGAGTTTTGATACTAAGTTAAATGTCGAATGTGAACGGATTTTCCTGCCTTTTATTAGATAGTGTTCCATATCAATTGCCCCATTCTCTGTGCGCCTGATTCTCCTGTGCTCTTGGGTTTGTCCGCCGTAGCCCCAGTCTGTCATGGGGACTTCATCAAGCATGACATAGCTGTTTTTGTTTATGGGGCCGCAGACTGTTTCCAGAAGATTGAAGAATTGCTTTATCGCCTTGGCTTTTTCTTCTTCTGTATTTGTGTTTTCGCTAATTCTGGCAATAATCTGGGCACTGTTATCGTTAATTTCAGTAAGTTGGTCGCAGCCAATAAACCACTGTTCTGGCTTGGTTGTGGTGATCGTTGTAGCGGTTAGCTCGGCTTTCTTACCCAAGGTGGATGCCATGATTTGGGCGGCTCCATCTGCAAGTGCTTTTTGTCGTTCTTGTGGGAGCTCGCGACTGAGTTGGATGTTAATAAATGGCATTGTTAGTTCCTCCTTAAATGTCTTGCAAAACAGAATAGAGGATGTCAGTGTTTAATTATAATGATTAATTATTGTTTAATTGATCGTAAATTACGATTAATAGGTGTGGGTATGGCTCTTCCTAATTTAAGTAGTGATTTATTGCGAACGTTTGTCTCGGTTATTGAGCAGGGAGGGTTTATAAAGGCTGCTGATTTTTTGCATAAAACCCAGTCCACAGTCAGTCAGCAAATAAAAAAACTTGAGCAGGAAGTTGGGGTGGAGCTGTTTTCTGCTGATGGGCGAAAAAGGGTTTTAACAAATGAGGGTGAGATGCTACTGGGTTATGCTCGACGGATGTTGGCATTGCAGGATGATGCAATTGCTTCTTTGCGGGTAAGTGACCAGTCAGGTGAGCTGCGTATGGGGGTGTCTCAGGGGATGTCTGAAGGGGTTTTGCCTGTATTGTTGGCAGATTTCTGTAGAGCTAACCCTTCCGTAAGATTTAATGTCGAAACTGGATTTAGTGCTGATTTGAATGCGGGCTTTGAGCGCGGTGAGTATGATTTGATTTTGACGCTCACCATGGGCCAGAGTGAAGGGAAGGGAGATCTTTTGGGGGTTGAGCCGCTCTCCTGGATCGGGGCTGAGGGTTGGCAGTGGTCAGGTTATCGAGAGTTACCGTTAGCGATGTATGTGAATAAATGTCAGTTTAGGCGTTATTCTGTTAAGGCTTTGGAGCAAAATGATATTCCCTGGCGGTTGGTTTATACCACGACCAGTTATCAAGGCTTAATGGCTGCGGTTAAGAGTGGTTTGGCCGTTACTGCAAGGCCGCAGAGTGCAGTAATCGAGGGTACAGAATTAATTGGTGATCGTTTGGGTTTGCCTGATCTTCCAAATGTATACAGTTGGCTTAGATATAAGCCGGGTTTGGAAGAGGGGAAGAGTCTTGCTGAAAGGTTTAAGGCTGTGGCTCTGAGAGCGCAGTAATCGCTATTGGAAAATAAAAAAGCCGCACAAGTGCGGCTTTTTTGTTCAGGCTGACCCGTCCTGAATAAGGTT
>JBOEHA010000020.1:0-41962 GCA_050633685.1 Neptuniibacter sp.
AGAGTAGGTCATCGCCAAGCATCTAATAATGAAACAGCCCCCGGCACTAACGTGTTGGGGGCTTTTTCGTTTTTAGACGGGATGATCTTCTGTTGCTGCAAAGGGTGCATGTGACAACATTCTGTTCCAAAGGAACGAGTGTTGGAGGCTGTTGTTCACAACAGCACCCGAAGGGTCGCAAGCATGCTTGCGATCATTGTAGGTCATCCTTCACCTCAGCTCTTCACCTCACAATCGTAGATTCCTGCCCACGCAGGAAAAGCGGGGTTAGTTGTGCATGTGTAGTTCATCACAATAGAAAAAGCCCATCATACGACGGGCTTCAGTCAAATAGCAGAAACCGCTCTGATCAGAGCTAGCCAGAGTGTTGTTTGGTCAGTTTGTTAACCAGATCTTCTTTAAGATCTTTATATTCGAAGTCGCTGATTCCTAAGAAACCTAAAACCGGTTTTAAATCTAACAGCTCTTCCTGGGTCTCAGGGATACGCCAGAAGTGGCGATACTCATCGCTGATATCTCTGGCTAGCAGTAGCAAGCAAAGGTAAAGTCGCTTGTTTTCGCTATTATCAATGGGTTCGTTGAATGTTTTTTGGTAATGAGGCTGAAGTTGAACAGCGTCGGCGATGTTCTCGCTGATTTTCCATTTACGTATAAGCTCCGCGCCTAGTTGGTAATGGCTGATACCGTAATGTTCCATTTCTCTATTGTAGGTTTCTGTCAGACTGTAGCCATTCAACTCACGTAAGAAATCTTTGAACTCTGATTTAGCTAATGTGAGCAAGGGAATGCCTATGTCGTGGAGCATGCCGAGGGTGTAGGCTTCATTGCTGTCGAAATGAGTGAACTTCAGTGCCAGCTCTGAACTTATGCTTGCGACCTCAGTAGCGGTATCCCAAAACCTTTCCATAGGGCCTAGAGAGGACAGGCTGTTTTTTAAGGCAGCCAGTCGAGTGATATTAAATACCTGATTTAAGCCTAGAATGGTAACTGCGTGTTTTATTGATGTGATTTCGGTGCTGAAACCATAATAAGCAGAATTTACAGTAGCAATCACGGATGAATACAGCGCTACATCTTGTTTAATCAGACTGCTTATTTTATCGATGTCGGGCGAAGATTTTCTTAACTCTTTAGTGAGGTCTATTAATACCTGTGGTCTGGAAGGAATAACATAGCTTGTAGGTGTAGCTGAAAACTTCGACATAAATCTCTTCCGGCACAATCGTAAAGGTAACTTACTTTATTCCAGTGGTTGTGGCAATTTGTCCTGATGTGCGTATTAGTTGAATAGACGAATTGATAACTGAATCTAGTATACTGTTGCTTGTGCTCTGCTACAGGCTGACAAAGATCAATAATGCTTAATATAGCTGCTTTTACCTTTAAATATGACCAGTTAGAAGATCGACTGCTTTTGGTTGGTAATTTTAATAACCAGCAGCCTAGAGTTGATTTCTGGTTAACCCGTAAGCTCGTCTTGCGATTGCTCAGTGGTGCGCAGGAATTAGTGGATAAGACCGAAGATGCTGTTCAGCAAGCTCCGTCTGATCATAGGTCTGAACTGGCTCAATTTCATCATGATCATGCTAAGCAGATTATGAATGCCGAACGCGAAAATCAAACGGTTACACCTGAAGATGCCTGTCTGCTCACCCGGTTAGATATCAGTTATAGAAATGATCAGTACAGGTTGTTGTTCTACTCGAATGGTGCTGAGCCTGTTGCCATGAGTGTGCTGACTTATGAGGAGTTGCATCAGATTTTATTTCTAATGCACAAAGGTGCCTTGAATTTGGATTGGGGTGTTTCTCCCAATCTGTTTAATTCTGAATTTTCATCTCAAGTACTGCAGTAATAAATGAACAGGCCTTTTCTTGCTCGTGGTTCCAATATTGTAAGGTGCCAATCTTGTTTATTAGCTAAACATGTCTGTATTTGTCGCTACAAATTAGATTATCAGGCTAAGGCGCGTTTTATTCTGCTTATGCATCATAATGAGGGCTATAAACCGACCAATACCGGTCGATTAATAGAGGATTGTATCTCCAGTACAGAGCGCTTTGAGTGGTCGCGGACAGAGCCGGAATCCGAGTTTGTTGCTAGGTTGCATCAACCAAATATTGATCCATATATTGTATTTCCATCGGGTGACGGTTACGAAGGCAGGATGGTGGAGTTCGAAAGAAAACCCGGCAAGGAGCCTGTGTTTATCATACTGGATGGTACCTGGCGTCAGGCCAGGAGAATGTTCCGGCTCAGTCGTTATCTTGATCCTATCCCAGTTATAGAGCCAAGGGCGCATAAGCTTTCGAAATATAAATTACGTAAAGCGCCGGTCGAGGGGCAGTTGTGTACTGCTGAAGTGGCTGCAGAGATGCTAAGGGTGGTTGAAGATGAGCAAGGCTATGACTTGTTATCTGCTTATTTCCATATATTTAATGAACATTACAAGGCTTCCAGAATTAAGAAGCCTATGAATAATGAGAGTGATGCGAAGAAACTGATTATGGCTTATCAGGATATTTATGAGCGTTAGACTTCCAACCAGAAGGTCACAGGGCCGTCATTAATAAGGCTTACCTGCATGTCAGCACCAAAGATTCCAGTTTCCGTTGATTTATGCAGTGTCTTGGCCTGAGCTACAAAATAGTCGTATAGCTGCTCGCCTTTTTCGGGGGAGGCTCCTGAGGAAAATCCAGGCCTTAGGCCTTTGCTGGTTTCTGCGACCAGAGTGAATTGAGAAACGATAAGAAGCCCTCCCTCAACCTGCTGTAGGTTTTTATTCATCTTGCCATCTTCATCAGCGAAAATTCTATAACCTAAGATTTTTTTAAGAAGTTTATCGGCTTTAGCTTCAGTGTCATCTTTTTCTACGCCCAGAAGGAGTAGAGTGCCATGACCAATCTCTCCGTTCCTTTTGTTGTCTATAACAACGGAGGCAGATTTTACTCTTTGTATTAGTGCTTTCATGATTCAGGCGTTTAGGTGTTTGTTATGCAAGTGACATGGCGAAGTTGTCAGTAGCTCGGATCAGATTGTCAGCAATGCCTTTCTCAAAGGCTGAATGGCCTGCATCGCGAACAATGTGTAGTTCAGATTCAGGGAGGGCATTATACAAGGCATATGCCTGATCTGCTGGGCAAACAACATCGTAACGGCCGTGTACAATAACGGTTTTGATGTGACTGATTTTGTGGCAGTTCTCGATAATCTGGTTGGGCTCAATAAAGGCTTTGTTGATGAAGTAATGTGCTTCGATTCTTGCCATTGCAAGCGCAATATGAGGATCGGAGAAGTGTTCAACAAGATCGTTGTTCGGATCGAGAGTTGAGCATCTTCCTTCCCAGATTGACCAGGCTTTTGCTGCCGACATGCGTGCAATTTCATTGTCAGAAGTGAGGCGTTTATAGTACGCGGTAAGCAGGTCGCCTTGTTCGGCAGCTGGGATTACCTGTAGGTATTCCTGCCAGTAATCCGGGAATATTGCACTGGCCCCGTGTTGATAGAACCAATGAATGTCCTTATCGCGGCATAAAAAGATACCGCGAAGTATCATGCCTGATACCCGTTCGGGGTGAGCTTGTGCATAGAGTAAACTCAGAGTTGAGCCCCATGATCCTCCAAAGAGTAACCATTGATCTATTTTCAGGTAGGTTCTGATCTTTTCGATGTCTTCGATCAGGTCCTGAGTCGTATTATTGGTAAGTTCTGAGTGAGGAGAAGATCGTCCGCAGCCCCTTTGGTCGAAGAGAATTATGCGGTACTTTTCCGGGTCAAAAAAACTTCTATGCGCCTGAGATGTACCACCGCCAGGTCCACCATGGATGAATAAAACAGGAATTCCCTGAGAGTTGCCGCTCTCTTCAATGTATAAGGTATGGAGCTTGGAAACCTCAAGCCGATGTTCAGCGTAGGGGTGAATGTCGGGATAAGGTATACGCATAGAGAGAACAGCTCCGTAGTTCATTGAATAACAGAGTAAGTATAAAGAGGGAGTGAGCTTTGGGCTATGCCTGGAGGAAATAAAAAAGGCAGCTTAAAGCTGCCTTTTTGAAGAGATGTTATTTGTTCTTAGCGCGCTTACGCTCGTTCTCTTTTAGAAGCTTCTTACGTAGACGGATGAAGTTAGGTGTTACTTCTACCAATTCGTCATCTTCGATGAAGTCCAAAGCTTGTTCCAGAGTGAATTTCACTGGTGGTGTAAGTTGGATATTTTCATCTGTACCAGACGCACGTACGTTAGTTAGCTGCTTGCCTTTAATTGGGTTAACCGCCAGGTCGTTACTACGGCTGTGGATGCCTAGAAGCATGCCTTCATACACATCGATGTTCGGTTCAATACAGAGGCGGCCACGGCTTTGTAAGTTCCATAGAGAGTAGCCTAACGCTTTACCTGTAACCATGGATACAAGTACGCCATTGTTACGGCTTTCTACTTCGCCTTCTTTCACAGGACCGTAGTGGTCAAAGACCGATGTCATGATGCCAGTGCCGGATGTCATCGTCAGGAATAGTGAACGGAAGCCGATCAGTCCACGGGAAGGGATGATGAAGCTAAGACGCGAACGACCTTTGCCATCGACTTCCATGTTAGTCATGTCGCCTTTGCGTTTTCCTAGCTCTTCGATGATCGCGCCTTGGTGTTCATCTTCAACGTCGATCATTACATCTTCGTAAGGCTCGTGGATTTCGCCATCAACTTCTTTCTGAACTACTTCAGGACGTGAAACACCCAGCTCAAAACCTTCGCGGCGCATCGTCTCAATCAGTACGGATAAATGTAGTTCACCGCGACCTGAGACTTTGAATTTCTCTGGCGTTTCGCCTTCTTCAACACGCAGGGCAACGTTGTGAATCAGTTCACGGTCGAGACGCTCTTTAATATTACGGCTCGTTACAAACTTACCGTCTTGTCCTGCAAATGGAGAATCATTTACCTGGAAGGTCATCGAAACTGTTGGTTCATCAACGCTCAATGCTGGCAAAGCTTCAACGTTATCTGGATCACAAAGCGTGTCTGAAATATTGAGTTCGTCGATGCCAGTTACGCAGATAATATCGCCTGCTGTTGCACTATCGACGTCGATACGTTCGAGGCCGTGATAACCCATGATTTTCAGTACACGGCCATTACGGATTTTACCTTCGCGATCGATCACTTTAACCTGAGTGTTAAGTTTGACTGTACCGCGTGTAACTCGGCCAACACCAATAACGCCTAGGTAGCTGTTGTAGTCCAAGGCAGATACCTGCATCTGTAATGGACCTTCAACATCTACTTGAGGCGGTTCAACGTGCTCAACAATGGCTTCAAACAGCGGAGTCATGTCTTCAGACATCTCTTCCGGATCCAGGCCTGCGATACCGTTCAGCGCTGATGCATAAACGATAGGGAAGTCCAGCTGCTCGTCAGTAGCTCCCAAACTATCGAACAGATCAAATACCTGATCGATTACCCAATCCGGACGAGCGCCTGGGCGGTCAATTTTGTTGATAACAACAATAGGGCGAAGGCCCTGATCGAAAGCTTTTTGTGTCACAAAACGTGTTTGAGGCATCGGGCCGTCAACTGCATCAACCAGAAGGCATACACAGTCAACCATGGACAGAACTCGTTCTACTTCACCGCCGAAGTCGGCGTGACCTGGAGTATCAACAATGTTGATGCGGTAGTCGTTCCATGTAATGGCAGTATTTTTGGCCAGAATGGTAATGCCGCGCTCTTTCTCCTGATCATTGGAGTCCATGATGCGCTCAGTACCTTCATCACGGCGACCCAGTGTGCCTGATTGGGCAAGTAGTTTGTCAACCAGGGTTGTTTTACCGTGGTCAACGTGCGCGATGATGGCGATATTTCTTAGCTTTTCGATCACGTTGTGTACCTGTTAGGTGTATTTTTTGCGAATGCGGCATTATACGTCTTTGTGGGAAAAATACTGCATATTTATTGGACAAAAAACAAAATGAAATGGATTTGTTTTGTGGTCAGTTTTGTTGGGCTGATAGGAGTTGTGATCCGTAGCAATAAAACCTTTTTCTTAGTAGCTGTTTTGCGGATTATTAGAGTATGATGTTAGCCGCTTGGGTGATTTAGAAACTTCATGCACCTTTTTGGGTATCTATGTAATTCCGTGCTTTATTTTGGTGCATCGAGGTTGTGACCTGTTATCAATAGGCATTGATATGTAAGGGAATTCTGATGAGTTGTCGTTTGGCATACAAATTGCTCCCTGAAAATTCACCGAATAAATTCTGATTTCTCAAGGCTGCTACATCGAGTTCGGCCTGATAATTACAAAACTGGAGAATGTCTCATGTCAGAGAAGACTCTGAATCTGATCAAAGAAAGCGAAGCAAGATGGGTTGACCTGCGCTTCACTGATTCACATGGTAAAGAGCAGCACGTAACTATCCCTGTTTCAGACATGGGTGATGACTTCTTTGAAGAAGGTAAAATGTTCGATGGTTCTTCCATCGCTGGTTGGAAAGGTATCAATGAATCTGACATGATCCTGATGCCTGATGATTCAGCTTCTTTGCTGGATCCGTTCTCAGAAGCTCCAACAGTAATCGTACGTTGTGACATCGTTGAGCCAGCGACTGGCCAAGGTTATGAGCGTGATCCACGTTCTGTTGCTAAGCGCGCTGAAGAGTACCTGAAATCCACAGGTATCGCTGATACTGCTATGTTTGGCCCAGAGCCAGAATTCTTCGTGTTTGACGAAGTTCAGTGGCACGCTGACATTAGTGGTTGTGGTTACACTATCTCTTCTGAAGAAGCGTCTTGGGCTTCTAGCCACAAAATTGAAGGCGGTAACACAGGTCACCGTCCACGCGTTAAAGGCGGTTACTTCCCTGTACCACCAATCGATTCATTGCATGACCTGCGTGGCGCTATGTGTGACGCGATGGAAGCAATGGAGCTGGAAATTGAAGTACATCACCACGAAGTAGCAACTGCTGGTCAGTGTGAAATCGGTGTTGGTGCAAACACATTGACAGCTAAAGCTGACGAAGTACAGGTTCTGAAATACTGCGTACATAACGTTGCACATGCTTACGGTAAAACAGCTACTTTCATGCCTAAACCGTTGGTAGGTGATAACGGTTCTGGTATGCACGTTCACCAGTCTCTGTCTAAAGACGGCGTTAACCTGTTTGCTGGTGATGCTTATGCAGGCATGTCAGAAATGGCACTGTACTACATTGGCGGTATCATCAAGCACGCTAAAGCACTGAACGCTCTGACTAACTCTTCTACAAACGCTTACAAGCGTCTGGTTCCAGGCTTTGAAGCTCCAGTAATGCTGGCTTACTCTGCTCGTAACCGTTCTGCTTCTATCCGTATTCCTTACGTTACGACTCCTAAAGCTCGTCGTATTGAAACTCGTTTCCCTGATCCATCAGCAAACCCATACCTGTGTTTCGCTGCTCTGATGATGGCGGGTCTAGACGGTATCCAGAACAAGATCCACCCTGGCGATGCTGCAGATAAAGATCTGTACGACCTGCCACCAGAAGAAGAAGCTGAGATCCCGCAGGTTGCAGGTTCTCTGGAAGAAGCTCTGGATGCTCTGGAAGCAGATCGTGAGTTCCTGACTAAAGGTGGTGTATTCACTGATGATATGCTGGACGCTTTCATTGAGCTGAAGCGTGAAGAAGTTGATAAAGTAAATACAACTACTCACCCAGTAGAATTTGACCTGTACTACTCTGTATAAGTTAGATTTTATGTGAAAAAAGCCTCCTTATACGGAGGCTTTTTTTTGCTCAAATTTTACTGCTATTTATCCTGTTTTTTATATCTGCACTGTTTTTGTGCATTATCTTCAATTCCTATTTAGACTTAAATTGTGGGGCTCACCCAATTAGTGCGCATCCGGGCTAATCTGAAGCATTGCCCTAAACTTGGTTTGGTTCTTGCAGAATAAAACGCAAGGAAAAAGAGAGTAGATAATGTCGCAACCAGAAATACATAAACAAATACTGGATAACCTCTCTAGGGCTGTAGTGATGGTTAATCATCAGCTTGAGATGGAGTACGCGAATCCTTCAGCGGAAATGTTGCTGGAAGCGAGTATGCGTAGGTTATCAAAGCTCCCGATTGAAGAGTGGTTTTTGCTCGACAGTGATGAGGGAGGCGATATTAGAAGTTGCTTGGTATCGGGTCATCCATATACCCGCAGGGAAGCGAAGTTACTTACACTTGGTGGGAACACAGTCACAGTTGATTATACGATTAACCCGGTGATGTTACCCAACGGGGGTAGTCACTTCCTGATTGAGGTAGAAGCACGAGATCGTCTGATGCGCATTGAGCGAGAGGAAGATCTGCTTTCTCAGCATGATACTGCAAGGTCCCTTGTGAGAGGCATGGCTCACGAAATTAAGAATCCACTCGGTGGAATTAGAGGTGCCGCGCAACTGCTTGAAAGAGAGTTGGACGACCCCGGGCTACATGATTATACAAGGGTCATTATTGAAGAGGCTGATCGATTAAGAAATTTGGTTGATCGTCTGCTAGGGCCTCGAAAATTACCCAAAATGGAAGATGTGAATATTCACGCCATTTTGGAGCGAGTTTGTAGTTTGATCAGTGCCGAGTCTAATGAGGGGGTAAGTCTTGTTAGGGATTATGACCCGAGTATTCCTGAATTTACGGGTGATGCCGAACAATTGATTCAGGCGATTCTGAATATTGTGCGTAATAGTATGCAGGCTTTATTTGGTAGTGATGTAGAGAAGCCGCGTATTGAAATTCGTACCCGTGCTTTACGACAGATAACTTTGGGTACTGAATGCCATCGTTTGGTTTGCTGTGTTGAAATTGTCGATAACGGACCGGGCATACCAGCAGGAATTCTGAGTAAGATTTTTTACCCAATGGTCAGTGGGCGAGCTGAAGGCACAGGTCTGGGGCTTTCCATTGCACAAGCAATTATTAATCAACACCATGGTTTGATCGAGTGTGAAACCAAACCAGGTGAAACCAAATTTAAACTATTTATTCCGTTGGAGCTGAACCATGAGTCTGCTAGGTAATATTTGGATAGTGGATGATGATCGATCAATCCGCTGGGTTCTGGAAAAAGCCTTATCCGCAGAAGGCCTGGATACGGAATCTTTTGAAAGTGCAGATATGATGCTGTCCAGTTTAGAGCGTGGAGTACCTGATGCAATTATCAGTGATATCCGCATGCCTGGAACAGATGGGTTACAGTTGTTGAAACATATCCAGGATTCTCATCCGGAAGTGCCTATCATTATTATGACAGCGCATTCCGACCTGGATTCTGCAGTTGCCTCATACAAAGGTGGGGCATTTGAATACTTACCCAAGCCTTTTGATGTCGATGAGGCTGTTGCCCTTGTTAAGCGTGCATTGGCGCATGCCATGGAACAAAGGGAGCAGGTCGTAGAGCAGGTGATGGAAGATAGTACTGAAATCATCGGCGAGGCGCCGGCGATGCAGGAGGTTTTCCGTGCAATCGGTCGTTTGTCCCAGTCCAATATCACGGTTTTGATTAATGGTGAATCAGGTACCGGTAAGGAACTTGTTGCCCATGCGCTACATAAACACAGCCCTCGTAAGGAAAAACCTTTTATTCCTTTGAATATGGCAGCCATTCCACATGATCTGATCGAATCAGAATTGTTTGGTCATGAGAAAGGAGCCTTTACTGGTGCTGCGGCTGCAAGACGAGGACGATTCGAGCAGGCGGATGGGGGAACACTCTTTCTTGATGAAATAGGTGATATGCCAGCTGATGCTCAGACTCGTTTATTGCGAGTGTTGGCGGACAGTGAGTTCTATCGAGTAGGCGGCCATACCCCTGTTAAAGTGGATGTTCGTATCATTGCGGCAACGCATCAGAACCTTGAGAAGCTTGTGGAAGAAGGTCGTTTCCGTGAGGATTTGTTCCATCGTTTAAATGTAATTCGCGTGCACTTACCAAAATTGTCTGAGCGTAGAGAAGATATTCCACGCTTGGCCAGACATTTTCTTAATATTGCATCAGAAGACCTTAACGTTGAGCCCAAAGTTTTAGCACCTGATACAGAAGCTTACATGTGTAACCTTTCCTGGGCGGGTAATGTGCGACAGTTGGAGAATACCTGTCGTTGGCTGACTGTTATGGCAACCGGTAGAGAGGTACTGATAGATGATCTGCCGCCTGAGCTGATGGAGCAATCAGGTGAGCCGGTTGCATCTGGCAGTAATTGGGAGCAGTCGTTAAGAAACTGGGCGGACCAGCAATTGAGTCTTGGTCAGCGAGGGCTTTTGGATACTGCAGTGCCTGCCTTTGAAAGAATTATGATTGAAACTGCACTCAAGCATACCGCAGGTAGAAGGCGAGATGCTTCAGAACTGCTTGGCTGGGGTAGAAATACTTTGACTCGTAAGATTAAAGAGCTGGGTATGGAAAGCGATAAATCAGATGAGCAGGATGATGTGGCGTAACCTTAAACCCGTTTAATCCTATATAATCCCCGCAGCAGAAATGGTGCGGGGATTTTTTATATGTTGCATGTAGTGTTGTACGAACCAGAAATACCACCGAATACCGGAAATATCATCCGTCTTTGCGCCAATACAGGATTTAAGCTTCACCTGGTTGAGCCATTAGGCTTTGAGCTGGATGACAAGCGTTTGCGCAGGGCGGGGTTGGATTATCATGAATTTTCATCTGTAAAAGTTCATCCGGATTTGAATAGTTGTCTTGAAGAGATTCAGCCAAGAAAAGTCTGGGCTCTGACAACTAAAGGTTCACGTGGTTATGTTGATGCGGATTTCACTCCGGGAGATGTTTTGTTATTAGGCCCAGAAACCCGGGGTTTGCCTGTGGATGTGAGAAAGTCTCTGCCTCAGGATCAATGGTTACGGTTACCTATGTGTCCAGATAGCCGGAGCCTTAACCTTTCAAATGCCTGTGCTATTGTTGTTTATGAAGCTTGGCGGCAGTTAGGTTTCGATGGTGCAATAAACTAAATGCCTGCAGGTGATTGAAGAGGTATAGATGCAGTATGCAATGATTGTGACCGACGTAACATCGTTCACCTCTGATAATGGAGGCCTGACTTTGCGATTAACTGTGTCGGATTATAAAGGGAGAAGTATTGCCGTACTTGGAGCACCGAATCAGCAGATTAATATCTTAACGCTCAAAAGTCAGGTGATGCCGATGCTGGTTCTTTCAGATCATGTGGATAAGTTGGCAGTCGGGCAATATTTAATACCGGAAAAATCCCTGGTCAGTGTGGTGCCTCTGGAGTCATTCACAATCCAAATGATGTTGGATGCGGGTAAGGCGGATCAGGTACTGAGCAGCTTTGCAGTGCTGCCTTGATTAATCAGAACAATCGCCTGGATTTGAAAACAAAAAACGGAGCATATGCTCCGTTTTTTTTATATCTTAAGCTTCTTAGTGCTGCTGTTCTTCAGCCTGAGCCTGTTTCTGAGCCATCTGCTGAGCAAACAATGCGTCGAAGTTAACCGGTGCCAGCATAAGTGCAGGGAAGCTTGCTTTGACAACCATTGAGTCGATAGCTTCACGAGCGTACGGGAACAGGATGCTTGGGCAGAAAGCGCCTAAGGTATGGTTCAGCTCTGGGCCTTCAATACCAGAAATCGCAAAAATACCTGCCTGATGCATTTCTACCAGGAAAGCATTCTTATCATCATTTTTTACAGTTACTGTGATCGTAAGAACTACCTCATAAGCTGTGTCGCTCAGCTTTGTAGTAGAAGAGTTCAGTTCAACACCCACTTCCGGCTGCCATGGCGAAGTAAAGATTGCTGGAGAGTTTGGAGACTCAAAAGAAGCATCTTTAATGTAAACGCGCTGCACGGAGAACTGTGGACCTTGAGCTTCCTGATTCGCAGTATTCTGTTCGTTCTCAGACATGATAAATCCTTAGAATTAAATGAATTAATTGGAGCTCAGAAGCTCATCTAATTTGCCCTGGCGTTCGAGTGCGAACAAGTCGTCACAGCCGCCAATTGGGTTTTCATCGATAAAAATCTGTGGAACCGTATGTCCACCGCTGAGGCGAGTCATCTCTTGACGTGTTTCACGGTCGCCATCAACTTTTATCTCATTAAACTCAACCCCTTTGTGTTCCAGAAGCATCTTTGCCCGGATGCAAAAGGGGCACCACTGAGTTGTGTAAATTGTTACATCGGTCATGATTTTTTGACGATTGGCAGGCTCTGGCCTTTCCATTCAGTCATGCCGCCAGAAAGTCGAACGGCATTTTCAAAACCTTCAGCTTTTAGTTTACGGGTTGCGGTACCCGCTGCCTGACCAAGATTACAAACAACAATCACTGGACGTTGTCTGTATTTAGACAGTTCATCTAAGCGTTTTTCAAGATCCGCCAGTGGAATATGCTTAGCATTAGTAATATGCCCTGTAGACCATTCCTTTTTGGGGCGGATATCCAGAACAACAGCATTTTCCTTGTTGATCAGCTGAGTTGCCTGGGCTGGAGTGACAGCTTTGCCGGCTTTGCTTCTTTCAAAGAAGATAAACATTGCCAGTGTGAGAACCCAGGCTGCAACCATAAAAGGGTGGTTGCCAATAAATTCGATATATTGGTCCATTGCTAATCCAAAATAGGCTTTAAAAAGCTACTAAAAAGTTTTGTCTAACTATTGAGGCGCAATAGTATACCTTGCGTTTTTTGACTGTATAAGGGTTAAAGGAAGTTAATTGTGTGATTTAGTCTAATCATGCCCCTGAAGTTAGCCTTAAGACCCGATTCAAAGTAAAATCCCGCTCAATCTAAACCTTTTAAGAAATATTTCGCAGACTATGACAGATAAGCGCACTACAAAAGCTCTGATTATCCTGGATGGATATGGCGTTGAGAGTTCTGAATCATCAGCTATTCAGGCTGCTAATACCCCAGTTTGGGATAACTTGTTATCCGATAACCCTAATGCTCGTATCCAGACATCCGGAATGGCAGTGGGTTTGCCGGATGGGCAGATGGGGAACTCCGAAGTCGGTCATATGAATATTGGTGCTGGGCGTATTGTTTATCAGAACTTTACGCGTATTTCCAAAGCGATAGCTGATGGTGATTTTTTTGAAAATGCAGTGCTTACAGCGGCAATGGATAAAGCTATTGCCGCAGAAAAAGCAGTGCATGTGGTGGGTTTGCTATCGCCAGGTGGAGTGCATAGCCACGAAGAACATATTTTCGCTTTGTTGGAAATGGCAGTAAAACGTGGCGCTAAGAAGCTTTTCGTACATGCGATTTTGGATGGCCGTGACATGCCGCCTCGTTCAGCTGAACCTTCAATCACGAATACAGAAGCGAAGCTTTCTGAGCTGGGTGTTGGTGCAATTGCGACGGTAGCTGGTCGCTATTTCAGTATGGATCGTGATAATCGCTGGGATCGTGTGCAGCAAGGCTATGATGCTATGGCACTTGGCAAAGCGGCATGCACTTCAACATCTGCGTTACAAGCTCTTGAAGAAGCCTATGCGCGTGATGAAAACGATGAATTTGTGCAGGCTACCGTGATTACTGAAGCGGATGGTAGAGCGAAAGGAACGGTCGAAGATGGCGACACTGTAATCTGTGCGAATTTCCGTCCTGACCGTGCACGCGAAATCACCCGTGCATTCACCGAAGGGGCTGACTTCTCCGGATTTGAGCGTGAGAAAACACCTGCTTTGTCCAGCTATGTAATGATGACACAGTATGCGTCCGATATCGCAGCGGATTGTGCTTATCCGCCGAATGCTATTCGAAACGACCTGGGTGAATACCTGTCTGAAATGGGTAAAACGCAACTGCGTATTGCTGAAACTGAAAAATATGCCCATGTGACCTTCTTCTTTAATGGTGGTCAGGAAGAGGTGTATGAGGGAGAAGACAGAATTCTGATCCCATCACCGGATGTTGCTACTTATGACCTTCAGCCAGAAATGAGTGCACCGGAAGTCACGGAAAAGTTGGTGGCAGCAATTAAGAGCCGTAAGTACGACTTAATTGTTTGTAACTACGCCAACGGAGATATGGTTGGCCATACGGGTAAATTCGATGCGGCAGTGAAAGCCTGTGAAGTGGTTGATAAAAGCGTAGAACAGGTATTGGCTGCTTTGCGAGAAGTGGATGGTGAAGCCTTGATCACAGCAGATCACGGCAATGTTGAACTGATGGTGAACCCTGAAACCGGGCAGCCACATACGTCTCATACAAACTGGCCAGTGGCACTGATTTACGATGGGCCTCGTAAAGAGACTTTAAGGCTAAATGATGGTGCCCTATGTGACCTTGCGCCTACCCTGCTGGCACTGATGCAGGTTGATCAACCTGATGAGATGACCGGTAAGTCTTTGGCATCTTTCTAAATAATGTTAAAAAGGGATAAATTATTTATCCCTTTTTTCTTTCCGACTCAATAATGCTGCGAACCTTAAGTGTTTTTCTCTGTCTGTTATTGGTATATCCGTCTCTGGTCGAGGCCGATGAGAAGCAGGCGTTAACCGAAAAACAGTTAAAGGCGTTAACCAGTAATATCGCCTCTCTGAAAAAAACGATGCAAAAACAGGAAGGTGACTCGCGTCAGCTCAGTGCCTCCTTACGTAAAAGTGAAGTTGCAATCGGGCGTCTTGCAAAACAAATTAAGGCACTGGATAGCCAGCTTAAGGGTTTGGATAGTCGAGCTGAAACGCTGGAAGATAAGCGTGATGAATTACGTAAAGAACTATCTTCCCGGGCTAAGATTATTGAAAAACAGATTGGTCAGCAATACCAGATGGGACAGCAGGCTCGCCTGCAACTTCTGCTGACTCAGCGTGATCCGGAAACACTGGATAGGACCATCCGCTATTATGACTTTGTAAACGATGCCTTGAAAAAGGATATGTTGGCTTTTAAAGAGAAGCTGGCCGATCTTTCAGGTACTGAAGAGCAGTTGAGTGATACTGAAAAGTCCATTGTTAGTAAGCGTAATGAGCTGCGGGCGGAAGTGGAGGCATTGAAAACGTCCAGAACTCAGCGTAAAGCTACGTTGGCCAAACTGAATAAGGCGCTTTCAAACGATTCCAAGAAGCTGAAGCAACTGAAACTTGACCAGGCCAGATTACAAGCAGTTTTAAAAGAGATTGAAAAAAGCCTGAACTTCGCAACTCTGGTTACAGAGGATAAAAGTTTCAAAGAACTTAAAGGTAAGCTGCCCTGGCCGTTAAAAGGAAGAGTGAGTCAGAATTTTGGGACAGTGCAGAATAATATCCGCTATGATGGAATCTGGATCAAAGCCGCAGAATCTACAGTGGTAAAGGCGGTTCACCACGGTCGGGTAGTTTTCTCTGATTGGCTACGAGGTTACGGACTTGTCTTAATTGTTGACCATGGTTCTGGATATATGAGCTTGTATGGTTACAACCAGAGTTTGCTGATGGATACCGGGGATTGGGTCTCAGCAGGTGACACTATCGCGACTGTGGGTAACAGTGGTGGTCGGAATGATGACGGTTTGTATTTTGCTGTCCGCTATAAAGGTAAAGCCAGTAATCCAAAGCGTTGGCTGAAATGAGAATAAGATAGGGTAGGGAATGAGTATGAAAGATGCTGTAAACCGGAAATCGCTCCTTAGAACGCTATTCTTGGGGCTTGTATTCCCGGCGTTGATCTCTGCACCTACTCTGGCAGAAGAACAAGAGGAGCCGGTTCAGAATGTTGAACAGGCGAAATCACTCCCCCTTGATGAACTCAGGCTTTTTACCGAGGTTTTTCAACGTATCAAAAACGCTTATGTTGAGCCGGTTGATGATGCAACTTTACTGGAAGATGCGCTTCGGGGAATGATTCTTGGCTTGGATCCCCACTCCGCTTATCTGGAACCCAAAGAGTTTGAAACACTGCAGCAGCATACCAGCGGTGAGTTCGGAGGTTTGGGTATCGAAGTCGGTATGGAAGACGGTTTTGTTCGTGTGATCACACCAATCGACGATACGCCAGCGCAGCGTGCAGGCGTAAAAGCCGGAGATCTGATTACCAAGCTGGATGAACAGGCCGTTCAGGGTTTGAGCCTGAATGAGGCTGTGGATCTAATGCGAGGTAAACCGGGCAGTAAAGTAGTATTGACGATTGTCAGAGAGGGTGAAGAGAAGCCTCTTGAAATCGAAGTGATCAGAGATGTGATTCAGGTAGCCAGCGTAAAAAGTCGCCTGATCGATGAAAATTATGCTTATGTCAGGGTCTCACAATTTCAGGTCAACTCGGGTAAAGAGGTTTATAAGCATCTACAGCGGTTAATGGAACAAGAGATTAAAGGGGTTGTTCTGGATCTTAGAAATAATCCTGGTGGTGTATTGCAGGCCGCTGTGGATATTGGCGATATTTTCCTTGATGAAGGGTTGATCGTTTATACGCAGGGGCGATTAGCTGAGTCTGATCAGCGCTTCAGCGCTACCAGTAAAACTCTGGTGCCGGATCTGCCGATGGTGGTTTTGATCAATGGTGGTTCCGCTTCAGCATCTGAAATTGTTGCGGGTGCCCTTCAGGATCAGGAGAGGGCCATTATCATGGGGCAGCCAAGCTTTGGTAAAGGGTCAGTTCAGACCATTCTGCCTTTAACGCAAGACCGCGCTTTGAAGCTGACCACGGCACGTTACTACACCCCAGAGGGACGATCCATCCAAGCGCAGGGTATCAAACCTGATATCTTGGTTGAAGATGCGGAAATCAAATTAAGAAATAATGGCCCTCAGTTCCTTAAGGAGAGTGACCTTAGTGGGCATTTAGATAACGGTAATGGCGAAGGTTCAGTGAGTCCAGAGAATTCGGATGAACATCTTGCAGAACGTGATTACCAGTTATATGAAGCTGTCAATCTGCTGAAAGCACTTGTAATCGTCCAAAAATGAGAAAACTTAAGGGAAGGTATTTCCGTTTGTTTAGCTTCGGCCTTTGTTGGCTGGTGGCAAGCGGTGCCTTTTCTGCTTCTGAAACGGGAAATCAGCCAGTCATCGTCATAGTGATTGATGATCTGGGTGATAACCGTAAAAAGGGCATAGCTGCAATTGACCTTGATGGAGCTATTACCTACGCTTTTTTACCCCATACACCGCATTCAAAAGAGTTGGCTAGAATCGCTCATCAGAAGGGTAAAGAGGTTATTCTGCACGCGCCAATGGAAAATAAGTCTGGCTTAAGGCTGGGGCCCGGTGCTTTAGAAGAACACCACGATCATCAACAGCTGAAAAGTATCCTTAATACCGGTCTGGATTCTATTCCTTATGTCACAGGGATGAATAACCATATGGGAAGTCTGTTAACAGAAGACCGGGAAAAAATGGCTGAAATAATGCAGGTTATGCGTCGACGCAATCTGTTTTTTTTGGATAGTGTAACAACCTCAAACACAGTTGCCTGGAAGGTTGCTCGCGAAGTCGGTGTTCCCTATATACTGCGGGACACCTTTTTGGATAATGAGCGCAATGAAGAATATATTCACCAACAATTTAAGCAGGCGTTAAAGGTGGCTATGAGCAGAGGTTACTCTGTAGCAATAGGTCACCCCTATCCTGAAACTGTTGAGTATCTGAAAAAAGCGTTGCCGATTGTCGAAGAACTTGGTGTGAAGTTGGTTCCTGCGTCTGAGCTTATTCGACGTCGTTCTGGAAAACCGTTACTGCTGGTGGAAAAGAAACTTGATCCCTGCGATCAGTTTGAAGGTCATTGTCAGCCTGAATTAACCCACCGTCATTAAAATGATCCAGCCATCATAAATGAGCTTAATGCCCACAAGAATAGTCAGTGACTCAAAAGCCCGTTTAACCAGTTTATTGCCTTTGGTGATGGCAATATGCGCCCCCAGATAAGATCCCAAAGTCGCCCCGACGAGTAATACCGGTAGCCAATCCCAGCGGGGTTCTTGCTGTAATGCAATGGTAAAAGCCCCAGTAGAATTCCAGAACAAGCCTACGAGAATCAATACATAGGTCACGGCTGTTTTATAATCCAGACCAAACCAACGTACTAACCAGAGCGTTACAAATAAGCCGGTACCTGAAGTTAAAGAGCCGTTAAGCGCGCCAATAATAAACAACACTAAACCGCCAATAATCAGACCTTTTTTATCGCGATTTAAGGTTTCTGAAGCCATTCCAAGGGATTTTTTTACGATAGAGTACAGCCCTAAACCTGAAGTCAGAATGCCCAGTGAAAAAATGGTCCAGCCCTCGGGGATTTTAAGAATGATATCGGCCCCAAGAACTACTCCCGGTAAGCCGCAAAGTAAAATATATCCACAAAAGCGATAATCCAGTTTCCCTTCACGCCAATGGCGGATTGTTGCCCCTACGCCTAAGGCGACGCTGGCGATTTTATGGGTGGCCAATGCGGTGCTGAAACTTAATCCTAGAAACAGAAGGACAGGGAGTTGTAATAAACCTGCGCCGCCACCTGCCATTGCAGATAAGCCATTGGCAAACAGTGACAAGACAAGAAGGGCTGCTTGCTCGAGTAAAATATCCATTAGGGAGATGAGGTTAAGGGAGCCTTGACTCCCTTAACCTCAGTGTCTGAAAATTCCAGCGGCCATAGATGACCACTGATCTTGCCACTGTTCTGTGGGCCTTCTGCGGAACTCGGTACGGACAAATTGTCTGATGCGTCCCTCTGCTGCAGCCAGCATCAGATTGGCGCTTGCTCCTGCCGGGTTAACTGTTCGTAGGCCATGCTGAACCTCTGCTTCACGCAATATCTGTTTAATCTGCGTTTCTAAACGCTCAAAAAACTGATTAATTCTTTGCCTTAAACGGTCGGTTTCTCCAGCTAGGGCGTCTCCAGTCAGAATGCGGGCCATGCCTGGGTTTTTTTCAACAAAGGCCAGTAGCAGAGTAAGGATCTGTTCACATTGTTTTGTGCCATCAGATTCTGCATTGGTAATCGCAGTGACGCGGCTGAAGATTGTTTCCTCGATAAAGCCAATTAAACCTTCAAACATACGGGCTTTACTTGGGAAATGTCGGTACAGAGCGGCTTCTGATACCCCTACTTCTTTTGCAAGTGCAGCCGTTGTAATGCGCTGCCCCGGATTGACCTCCAACATCTGCGCCAGGGATTGCAGAATCTGCTCGCGCCGAGAGACTTTTTCTTTTTCGCTCATGCCGGATCCTTAATTACGGTTTGTGATAAGGGTACCAACACCTTCATCGGTGAAGATTTCCAGTAGGCATGAATGTTCAACCCGGCCATCAATAATATGGGCGCTGGTCACTCCACCTTTTACTGCACTTAGAGCGCAATCAATTTTTGGCAGCATACCGCCATAAATGGTGCCATCAGCAATCAGTTCGTCCACCTGATGGGTGGTTAGGCCTGTCAGGATATTGCCGTCTTTATCCATCAGGCCTTCAATATTAGTTAGCAGGATCAGTTTTTCGGCCTGCATAACTTCAGCAACTTTGCCGGCTACAAGATCAGCATTGATGTTGTAAGATGCGCCATCTGATCCTACACCTATCGGAGCGATTACTGGAATAATGTCGGAGTTAACCAGCATATCCAGGACCTTAACGTTCACGCTGGATACTTCCCCAACATGTCCGATATCGATAATTTCAGGTGCTTCCATATCTGGGGTTTTATGCTCCACCCGCAGCTTTTTAGCCTGAAGTAACTGACCATCTTTGCCCGTAAGTCCGATCGCCTGACCACCATTGTTGTTAATTAAACCAACAATCTGTTTATTTACTGCGCCACCCAGAACCATCTCAACCACATCCATGGTTTTAGAATCGGTTACACGCATGCCATTAATGAAGTGGGATTCGATTTTCAGATCATTCAAAAGCTGACCAATCTGAGGTCCGCCACCGTGCACCACGATTGGGTTGATGCCAATCAGCTTCATCATCACGATATCGCGAGCGAAACTGTTTTGCAGTTTCTCATCGATCATGGCATTGCCGCCATATTTGATAATGATAGTTTTTCCCACAAATTTCTGAATGTAAGGCATTGCTTCACTCAGAACATGTGCAGTGGTGATGGCGTCTTTGCGTGTTAATGGCATAGTGTTTCCTTAATTCTTTACAAGAACCAGCACCCGGGCAGGTGCTGGCTTAGATCGTATTATTCGTGTGGGATAACCAGACTGCTGTCAACTTCATGTAGCTTTTGTTCAAAATCATCCCGGATACGGTTAAGGGCTGTTTCTGATTCCGCTTCGAATCGTAGTACCAATACCGGAGTGGTATTTGAGGCTCTTACAAGGCCCCAGCCATCCGGGTAATCAACTCGGACTCCATCAATGTGGTTGGCTTCACCACCTTCAAATTTCTTCTGTTGCAAAGCGGATACGATTTCGAACTTTGATTCATCGGTAACCGTAATGTTGAGTTCAGGAGTGCTGACATCTTCAGGGTATTTCTCGAATAACTCATCAGCGGTTTTGCCGGTTTTAGCCATGATCTCCAGGAATCGAGCTGCACTATATAGAGCATCATCAAAACCAAACCAACGCTCTTTAAAGAAAATGTGCCCACTCATCTCGCCGCCCAGTAGTGCGCCGCTTTCTTTAATTTTTTGTTTGATCAAAGAGTGACCGGTGCGCCACATGGTTGGTTTGCCTCCGGCTTCGCGGATTACATTAGCCAGCAGGCGAGAGCACTTCACATCATAAATGATTTCGGCACCCGGATTGCGTGAGATGATGTCTTCCGCAAAGAGCATCATAATGCGATCAGGGTAAACGATGTGCCCCGTATTTGTGATGATGCCTACGCGGTCACCATCACCGTCAAAAGCAAGGCCTAGATCAGCTCCGGTTTCCTTTACCTTCGCAATGGCGTCAATCAGGTTTTTAGGTTTGCCTGGATCAGGGTGGTGGTTCGGGAATGTCCCATCGACTTCACAGTAAAGAGGAATGATTTCGCAGCCTAATTGCTCGATCAGCTTTGGAGCGAGTTCGCCTGGGATGCCATTTCCGCAATCCACAACAACTTTGAGTTTTTTATCAAGCTGGATGTCACTGAGAATTCGAGAAAGGTAGGTTTCGCGAATATCTTGTTCCTGCAGGCTGCCGTTACCTTCAGAATAATCCTGAGCAATGATGCGCTGCTTTAGATCCTGAATATCATCGCCGGACAGCGTATGCCCTGCGATCATCATTTTGAAACCATTGTAATCTGCAGGGTTATGACTGCCGGTGATCATTACGCCTGTGCATTGCTCATTCTGGTGTGCTGAGAAATACAAAGTAGGGGTAGGGACGTAACCAATATCATTTACATTACAGCCACCATCCATAAGTCCTTCACTGAATATTTGCTTGAGCTTAGGGCTGGATAAGCGGCCATCGGCAGCAACATTAACCAGATTGACTCCTTGAGATGCTGCTTCAGCAGCAAATGCGCGGCCAAGGTGGTAGACAGTGTCATCAGTCAGAGCTGTATCAACTATGCCGCGAACGTCATAAGCGCGGAAAATAGTCTGGTCGAGGTCATTCAGTGAATAGCGCATGTTGATCCTTATAAATTGTCAGAATGTATTATCCTAAAGCTATTACTTGGTAGCCTTGTATTGTGCTGCGATCAATTCAATCAAGCTTCCCGCCAACTGGCGTTTAGAGGCTTGTGGTAATTCGAGAGTATCCTGTTGTGATATTACGGTGACGGCGTTTTCATCACTGTTAAACCCAATATCACTCCGGGAAACATCGTTGGCAATAATCAGGTCCAGTCCTTTGCGTTCCAGTTTGCCGCGTGCATAGTTAAGAACATCCTTGGTTTCTGCAGCAAAGCCGACTGTATAGGGTTTGGGTGAGCTTCCCGCAACAGTGGCGACAATGTCCGGATTTTTCACCAGATGCAGTTCCATAATTTCTTCCGTGCCTTTTTTGATTTTATGCTCGGCGATGGCGGTTGGGCGATAATCTGCAACAGCGGCAGCAGCGATAAAGATGTCGCAGTTTTCAAGGCCTTCGAGTGATGCAGACAGCATCTCTTCAGCGCTCTCAACTTTTATAAGCTGAGTGCGTTCAGGCGCTTTGATATTCACAGGGCCGGAAATGAGTTTGACTGAAGCTCCGGCTTCGGCGGCGGCTTCGGCGATGGCGTACCCCATTTTTCCTGAGCTGTGATTTGAAATGTATCGGACCGGATCCATTGCTTCGCGGGTGGGGCCGGCAGTAATAAAGAGTGTTTTCCCTGTCAGACTTCCAGTTTCAAACTGGTTGGCAGTTTCCTGAACAATCTCTTCAGGTTCGAGCATTCGGCCAGGTCCTGTATCGCCACAAGCCTGTTCGCCAACACCCGGTCCAAACAGTTTTATACCTCGTGAAATCAGCTTTTCAGCATTTTCCTGAGTGCCTGAATCTTTCCACATGGCTTGATTCATAGCAGGGGCCAGGCAAATAGGTGCTTCTGTGGCTAAACAGATAGTTGTTAAAAGATCATCTCCTTGACCTGCGGTCAGGCGTGCCATCAGATTGGCACTGGCTGGAGCAATAAGAATAAGGTCTGCCCATTTTGCCAGTTCGATATGACCCATAGCGGCTTCTGCTTCAGTATCCAGAAGGTGTTGGTGTACAGGATTACCGGATAGAGCTTGTAGAGTTAAGGGTGTGATAAATTCCGTTGCTGATGGTGTCATTACCACTCTGACATCGGCGCCAGCACCTTTGAGAAGTCGTGTCAGTTCTGCACTTTTGTATGCGGCGATACCGCCACTGATGCCTAAAACAACCTGTTTGTTAGTAAGTCTCTGCATACTTGCCAACTATTGATATACCTAGGGTGGAGTCAGAAGCCAGATGGCACTGATAATAAAAAACGGACGCTTACCATACCATTTTTAGAGATTATTGCGTAGATTGTCACTAAGGATTTCATCAAGGAATGATGCATTTTCAAAAGGAGTTTGTATGTCTATAGCCAATTGGCCCGAATCTGAGCGGCCGCGTGAAAAGTTGATCAATCAAGGTGCGTTTTCTCTCTCTGACGCTGAGTTGTTGGCGATCTTTTTACGCACAGGTGTAAAGGGTAAAAGTGCAGTCGATTTATCCAGAGAGCTATTGCAGAATTTTGGTAGTCTGAGGGCTCTACTGGAAAGCCCGCAAAAACAGTTTTGTTCGGCTTATGGTCTTGGGCTCGCGAAGTATGTGCAGTTGCAGGCTGTGCTGGAGATGAGTCGGCGTTATCTGCAATCCGGTTTAGAAAAAGGCAATGCTTTAGAGAATCCTCAGCAGGTGCGTGATTTTCTGTCCAGTCGTATGAGACATCAGAGCAGAGAGGTCTTTGCTTGTCTGTTTTTAGATAACAAACATCGGGTCATCTGCTTTGAGGAGTTGTTTTGGGGAACAATTAACGCTTCGGCTGTTTATCCGAGGGAGGTTATTTCAAAGGCGCTGCAACATAATGCTGCTGCAGTTATCCTGGCCCACAATCATCCATCCGGTGTGGCTGAACCGAGTATGGCGGATCGCCAGATTACATCGAAACTTCAGCAGTTGCTGGAAGGGGTGGAGGTTCGGGTTTTGGATCATATGGTTGTGGGTGACCGGGAGGTAATTTCCTTTGCCGAACAGGGTTTACTTCTTAGCTAGAAATAAACTGGTTAAATCAAAAACACTTGTGTATAATGCGCGACCTTCTGTCCACACTCCGGTACGGTATCTTCTTGTCTAGTTACGGGACGCTCCGCCTGAGGAATGGTTGGGATTCTGATGAGTGCAGATAATTCCTGATAACCTTTCCAATAAATAATGAAAGGGCAGATTCGTAACCATTAATTTTAGAAGGCAATTATTATGTCTAAAGTTTGTATGGTAACTGGCAAGCGCCCAGTTACGGGGAACAATGTTTCCCACTCACAGCGTAAAACACGCCGTCGTTTTCTGCCTAACCTGCACTGGCACCGTTTCTGGGTAGAGAGCGAAAGCAAATTCGTTCGCCTGCGTGTATCCTCTAAAGGCATGCGCATCATCGATAAAAAAGGTATCGACGCAGTTCTTGCTGAAGTTCGTGCCAACGGCATCAAAGTATAAGGAGCTGAATCATGGCTAAAGGCGCACGCGAAAAGATCAAACTGGTTTCTTCTGCTGGTACTGGTCACTTTTACACAACTGATAAGAACAAACGTAACACTCCAGATAAAATGGTGTTCAAAAAGTACGACCCAGTTGTTCGTAAACACGTTGAATACAAAGAATCTAAGATTAAGTAATTTACTCTCTTAGATTTCTAAAAAAAACCCGGCGATTGCCGGGTTTTTTGTTTTCGAAACTTAGGTTTCTTTGAGTTCGGCTCTTTGGTGAGTGTAACCGATGAGTTCAAGGCTCTCTTCAGCAAAACCAAATCCGGCTTCTGTATAGAAGTTGAAAACTTTATCAATACCGCCTTCAACCAGTTGATCGTGTTCGTCAGGGAAACGGGCAATGGCAGCTATCTCTCCCTGATAATTGGCACATTGTAACTGTTCTGCAATGTTCAATATGTCGTCTATTGATGGTAGGGCAAGCAACACCAATTTGATCTTGTGGGTTTCCATTCGAGTCCAAAGGTCAGCATCTTCACCATCACCGTAGAAAACATGCATGCCTTTGGACTGATATTTTTCAATTCGATTTCTATCGGCATCCATCCCCCAAACTTTGTCCCCGACCATGCTGTGTAATGCTTTAAATGCGCCTTTACCTACACGCCCTAAACCAATGACCAGAATTTCAGAATCATTAGGCTGGTGGACTATGTCACTGGATAAGGGTGTTTCGGATTCAAAGCCTTTAATACGGTCCTTATAAAGTAGGTAGATGGAGTGTGCAGAACGGTAGATCAGGCTGGTGAGAATAAACGAAAGCGATACAGCAAGTGCGAGTATCACAAGCCACTCATTTGATAACCAGCCGTTATCCACGCAAAGGTAGGCCACAATTAATCCAAATTCACTGAAGTTGCTCAGTGCAAGCGCGGTCAGATAAGAGGTTCGGCCGCGCAGATGCAAACGGCTGAAAATGCCGAAGAACATAATGTATTTGAGCGGAATTAAAATTGCCAGAATAGAGGCTATACCCAACATCGACCAGCTTGGTAGCGCAGTGAAACCGATGGATAGAAAGAACCCTATCAAGAAGATATCTTTGAAGCTCAGTAGAGACTTTGTCAGCTCACTGGCTTTAGGGTGTGAGCTTAACAGCATGCCAAAAATCAGTGCGCCCAGGTCCCCTTTTATCCCCACTAGGTTGAAAAGTTCATATCCGCCAAAGGCCAGGAAAAAGCCTGCCAAAGGTAGCAGCTCGCCATGACCTGCACGCATTAAAATATGGTTCAGTACAGGGCGTACAAATACTAAACCGACCAGAGCCAACGCCCAGATAGAGGGCACTTTACCTGTCGCTGATGCAAGGAACAGCACCGCGACAATATCCTGCATAACCAAAACGCCGATCGCTAGTTGGCCGTGGCGGGTCTTCATTTCACCGCTTTCTTCAAGTAGTTTTACGATGCAGACGGTACTACTGAAACTGAGTGCAAAGCTGATCAGTGCAGCAGATTTAAGGTCAAGATCGGTGAAGTATGGAACGGAAAGTGTTGTCAGGGTCAGGAAAAAACCGATACCTAATACACACCATAACGTCATGTGTGACAGTGTTCCTGCCCAAACCTCTGTTTTAAAAAGGTCTTTGACATCCAGCTTTAATCCAATGGTAAACAGCATCAATGTAATGCCAAGATCAGCAAGTGTGTTTAGGTTGGCTGCGGGTTCCACTCCAAGGAAGTTGAGAATAAAGCCAGCAAACAGATAGCCAATCAGGGGTGGCATATCGATTAAGCGCAAAGCGTAACCACAGGTAAAAGCAAAAACTATCCAGATGAAATCCATATTCTGATGACTGACCGTTAAAAAATATCAGGTGAATGTAGCATAGCTCGTGCCATCTTTAGGAGCTTAAACGAAATATTTGACAATTTATGTTACTCTGGCTGCTGTCTTAGCTTTTATTATTTTCTGTTCCTATGCCTGAGCTTCCTGAAGTGGAGACAACCTGTCGCGGGATTGAGCCGCATGTTACCAATCAGGTTGTTACTTCATTAATTATTCGCAATTGTAATCTTAGATGGCCGATCCCTGATTTTCTCAACGAGGAAGTGGAAGGTAAACAGGTAAGATCAGTTTCCAGACGTGGGAAATATATTTTACTGAATGTGGATGGTGGGTCAGTGATGATCCACTTAGGGATGTCTGGAAGTTTAAGGGTTGTTACGAGCGATAAAGAGCCCGAAAAACATGATCATGTGGACTTTGCATTTTCCAATGGCAAGCTATTACGTTTAACAGACCCGCGTCGATTTGGTTCGGTCTTATGGCAGCCAGAAGGAGAGCACCATGAGTTGCTATATAAATTAGGACCGGAGCCGTTAAGTGAGGCATTTTCGGCGGAATATTTAAAGAAGAGTTGCCTGGGGCGAAAAGCGGCTATCAAACAGGTCATTATGGATAGTCATGTTGTTGTCGGAGTGGGCAACATATATGCGACTGAAGCTCTGTTCTCTGCCGGAATTGATCCTCGTAGGGCTGCGGGTAATATCTCTGAAAAACGGTTAATGTTACTGGTAGACGAAATAAAGAAAGTGCTTGCTTTCGCAATCGAGCAGGGCGGTACAACCTTAAAGGATTTTGTGGGCGGGGATGGAAAACCAGGTTACTTCAAACAAAAATTAAATGCGTACGGACGCAAAGGGGAGCCATGTGTGCAATGTATGGCCCCTCTAAGTGAAGTTCGCCTAGGGCAGCGTTCTACAGTCTTCTGTAAGCATTGCCAGCGCTAATTGAGAATTATATGTCTGTACAAATTAGGCCGCCGGTTTTATCTCAGGAAAACTGTAGCTTTCGTCACACTCTGAGAGACAAGCTAAATATTGATGACTATCTCAAAGATCGTACTGCTTTTGCTGTGGGTGAAAATGGTATTCACTGTGAGTTGTATGAATTTTCTCCAGATGCTCCAACCATTTTATTTCTGCCGGGTATTGGGACTTATTCTGAGCTCTATGCAGAAATGTTGTATAAATTATCCCAAAAGGGCTACAACGTAATTGGAATAGACCCATTAGGTCATGGGTATTCAGGGGGAAGCCGGGGCAAGTACACGGTTGCGCAAATGTGTCAGGCCGTTTCTTCGGTGGTTGATGTTTTACAGCAGCGTTATGAGGGTCCGTTTGGGATTTATGGCTACTCTATTGGTGCATTGCTGGCCATCGCCGCAGCCTCTTCAGATTCGCGGTTATCTGCTGTTTTGTGTGGTACGTTGTTGGTGCCAGATCTAGCCCCCGATGTTAATTACCGGATGGGTTGGAACTGGACATGGGCTTCATCCTTGTTTATGCCGGGTTATAAAGTCCCATTAAAAACATTTGTTGATTATGATCTGTTGCTTAAAGGTCATCCAGCAGGAAGTGAGATCAACCGCGATCCGTTAATGGTTTTTGATTACCCTCTCAGTACTTTATCAAGCCTTTTCACTCACCGATGTAAGATTGTTGATAAGGAGCATGGATTTGATGCTTGTATCTTGCATGGCGAGCATGATGAAGTTCTGCCGATCGACTATTCAAAAAGAATTATGCAGTACTGTAAACAGCCAATGGATCTCATGGTGATGGAAGAGCAAGGTCACATGGCTCCTTTTTTAACGCCGGATCTGGTCGCATTGCTTGCTGCTCAATGGTTTGATGAAAAGTTTGTAAAAGAAATGGCTTCGGCTGCTCTTTGATAATTTATTTCATGTCATAAAACTGTCAATCCGCATTCACTGGAATGTCACCTTTAATGCTCATCATTTGGTTTATGAAAGAGTATCTGGAGGCTTTCCATGAGTGCCATCAAATTACTAACGACATTTGACCTTTTTGCTTTTAATTGGTGTCTTGGTTCATCGCGCGCACCTGAGATGGCAAAGATCAGCCGTCAGGTATCACGTTTAGGTGATGGTGGTTTGTATCTGGTGCTGGGTATATCCCTGGCGCTGTTTGAACCAGCGTATGGTTTGATTTTTTTTATCACCGGTTTAATTGCTTACGGGTTTGAGTTGCCTCTTTATCTTGTTTTGAAGAACACGATTAAGAGGGACCGTCCCTGTGATGCATTACCTTTCGAAGCTTATATAGTTCCTTCAGACAAATTTAGTTTTCCCTCCGGGCATTCAGCCGCTGCATTTGTATTTGCGACCTTGATTGCTGAGTATTATCCCATGTTTGCTGGAATAGCTTACTCTGTTGCGGTGCTGGTGGGTATTTCGAGGGTGCTCCTTGGTGTGCATTATCCGTCAGACATTGCAGCCGGTGCGATCTTAGGTGTATCCAGCGCGACCCTGGCTATTCATTTTCTACCAGTCATTTGGTATTCGGCCACTTAATTATGAAAATTTTGTATGGTGTTCAGGCCACTGGTAATGGCCATATAACGCGGGCAAGAGTAATGGCCCCTGCGCTGGAGAAAGAGGGCGTTAAGGTCGATTATCTGTTCAGTGGCCGTTCTCAGGATAAGTTATTTAATATGGAGCCGTTTGGTGATTTTCAGTGCCGGCGCGGGCTCACATTTTACATGGATGGTAGTAAGGTTAATTACCCGAAAACACTGACCCGGAATAACCCCTTGGAACTGATCAGGGATATTCGTAAGTTAGATCTCAAGGGTTATGATCTTGTCGTCAGCGATTTTGAACCAGTATCTGCTTGGGCTGCAAAGTTTAAAGGTGTTCCCAGTATTGGAATTGCGCACCAATATGCTTTTATGCATAAATTGCCGGATTCCAAGTCTGGCTTTTTACTCAAAAGCCAGATTAAAAGCTTTGCTCCTGTAGAAAAAGCGGTAGGTTTGCACTGGCATCATTTTGATAAATCTATTTTTCCCCCTTTGATTCAGGCGCCCTTGTTTGCTTCGACGAAAGCAGAGCGCAAAGTAGTCGTTTATCTGCCGCACGATGACCCTGCTCAAATCCAGGCTGCGTTGGCACCCTATATGAATTATGAGTTTTACATCTATGCTGCAGTTGATGTGCCTTATGATCAGGGCAATATGTATATTAGGCCTTTTTCCCGGGATGGCTTTCACGAAGACCTGGCCAGCTGCGCTGGGGTGATTTGTAATTCTGGTTTTGGTTTGTTGAGTGAGGCGTTGCAATACGGGAAGAAGATTCTTACTTTGCCCCAGAAAGGTCAGGTAGAGCAGGAGTCTAACGCTGAAATTCTCGAGCACATAGGATTAGGGCTGGCGATTTCTTCATTAAAGGATGAAACAATTGAGCATTGGCTAGAGCTACCGGTACCTGAACCTTTTATGTATCCAGATCTGGCAACCAGTTTGGCAGGTTGGATTGCATCGGGGTGTCAGGCTCCTTTGGAGGATCTGGCGCGTTCAGTCTGGCAAGGGATTGATCAATCGGAGCTAAAAAGAGCTGTTTAGTTTGTTGTGAATAAAGCATCTTCTTGCCCATCAGGCAATTTCTCAGCCGTCTCAGCTTGAATCTATTCCGTTGTTAGCTATTGGGCAGAACCCTAAAAAGACGAAGGGATGGTCCCATTCCCTGAAACCATCCCAACAATTGGCATCCATATTCCTTGCGGTTAATGTCCTAGGGCATCTTGCCATCCTTTCCGCTTATCGAGGCCGTCCTTATTATTCATTCCCTGAACAGGAGATCCACGCTTTCAATTATGGGGAAATACCGAACAATTGGTATAAGAAAAATTCCTAATTTAGGCGCTTTAGTGTTTGAATTTTTTCACGTCTGGAAACTTGTTATTGCTGGAGTGGTAGATAGACGTTATAGATAGCAAGAGGGCGCTTCATTCCATGAAGCGCCCTCTTGGTTGGCATCCGTAATCCTTGCGAATTTTCGTAGAATTGTCCTTTTCAAAGCATCCTGCTGTCCATATCGCTGTCAAGGCCGTCCTAAAATTCTTCCGTGAACAGGAGATCCATAAGTACAATCTAAGATATAGGAGCTAAGAAAAATATAAGAAAAATTCCTAATTTTGGGTTTTATTAATAATTTCCCAAACAAAATTGCTCTTTGGAGTCAGATATTTTCTGGACAGCACAGGTGAACACCACTTACACTAACCATTCGTCTTGGTCGGGGTGCCTTTAGGGGCTGAGAGTAAACCCGTTGAACCTGATCCGGTTTGTTCCGGCGTAGGAAATCGAGATTACTTATCAATGAAAATCCGTAATCTATTTATCAATCCGTTTCCTCAGCAGCATAATCATGTGCGAGGTTATTTGTGATTGATAACTCTTCTATAAAAAATGCACTAACGATCGCCGGTTCAGATTCTGGCGGTGGCGCGGGCATTCAGGCTGACTTAAAAGCATTTTCTGCTTTAGGCGTTTATGGTTCCTCTGTCATAACGGCTCTGACCGCTCAGAATACCCGTGAATGCCGCGGCATAGTTTCAGTAGATCCTGATTTTATTCTTCAGCAACTTGAAACAGTTTGCGATGATATTGAAATCAACGGCATAAAGACTGGGATGTTGGGTGATTCATCTGCGGTGAAAGCTGTTGCTGGGTTTCTTGAAGGGAAAACAGTTCCATTAGTTGTTGATCCGGTGATGATCGCTAAAAGTGGCGATGCTCTATTAAAGGCAGAGGCCGTATCCACATTGGTTAGTGAGCTATTCCCTTTGGCAACATTGATTACCCCCAATTTGCCTGAGGCTGCTGCGATTCTAGGTCAATCAGAGCCGGAAACCATAGAAGAGATGGAGGCCGCCGCGGTTGCTTTGCATAAGTTGGGAGCTAAAGCGGTGCTCCTAAAAGGTGGACACCTTGAAGGTGAACTGTGTCAGGACCTACTGTATGACGGAGAAAAATTTTTTTCATTCAGTTCTGTGAGAATACCTACAACAAATACTCATGGAACAGGATGCACTTTAGCATCTGCTATTACAGCTTCATTAGCGAAGGGTGAATCGCTGAAGGATGCAGTAAAGATTGCAAAAAACTACATAACCGAAGCAATTAAGCAGGCGGATAAACTCAATGTGGGTGGCGGACATGGTCCGGTTAACCACTTTCATTCGTTCTGGTAGTAATAAGAGCGACTATAAATAAAACAGGTTGAATGATGGTAGATACAAAACAACAAAATCAGGCACTAAGCCAGACTGCGACGGTTGATCAAGATTCAGTACAGCCGTTTCCAAAATCAAGAAAAGTCTATGTTGAGGGTTCTCGTGCGGATATCCGAGTACCTATGCGAGAAATTTCTCTGGACGACACGCCTACTGATATGGGGGGAGAGCAGAATGATCCCCTTTATGTTTATGATACGTCCGGCCCGTATACAGATCCTGAAGCCAATATAGATGTACGTAAAGGTCTTCAGCCTCTTCGTGCAGCCTGGATTGCTGAGCGAGGAGATACAGAGCAACTGAATGAATTAAGTTCAGAATATGGTCGTTTTAGAGAGCAAGATCTGCGCTTGGATGACCTGCGCTTTGAATTAACACGAAAACCTTTGAAAGCGAAAGAGGGTGCAAATGTCACCCAGCTTCATTACGCGCGCAAAGGGATTATTACGCCAGAAATGGAATTTATCGCTATTCGCGAAAATATGAAGCTAGCTAAAGCTAAAGCCGAAGGTAATGTTGTCTCACAACAGCATCCTGGACATAGTTTTGGGGCTAAACTGCCAGATGAAATCACTCCCGAGTTTGTTCGTAAGGAAGTGGCTGAAGGTCGCGCAATTATTCCTGCGAATATTAACCACCCTGAAGTAGAACCGATGATTATCGGTCGTAACTTTTTGGTCAAGATCAACGGTAATATTGGTAACTCAGCGCTGACATCTTCTATCGAAGAAGAAGTGGAGAAGATGACGTGGGGTATCCGTTGGGGTTCCGACACGATCATGGATTTGTCGACCGGCAAAAATATTCATGAAACGCGTGAATGGATCATGCGTAACTCCCCTGTACCTATCGGCACAGTGCCTATCTATCAAGCGTTAGAGAAAGTAAAAGGTGTGGCTGAAGATCTTACCTGGGAGGTATTTCGCGATACATTAATCGAACAGGCTGAGCAGGGCGTGGACTACTTTACTATTCATGCTGGTGTATTGCTGCGTTATGTTCCGATGACCGCGAAACGAATGACAGGCATTGTATCGCGTGGTGGTTCGATTATGGCTAAATGGTGCCTGGCTCATCACAAAGAGAATTTTTTATATACTCATTTCGAAGAGATTTGTGAAATTTGTAAAGCGTATGATGTGTCATTCTCATTAGGTGATGGCTTAAGGCCTGGTTCTGTTTATGATGCAAATGATGAGGCGCAATTTTCTGAGCTAGAAACCTTAGGCGAACTGACAAAAATTGCTTGGAAGCATGATGTTCAGGTAATGATTGAAGGGCCGGGTCATGTGCCTATGCATATGATTAAAGAAAATATGGATAAGCAATTAGAAGAGTGTCATGAGGCTCCCTTTTATACGCTGGGGCCATTGACGACTGATATTGCACCGGGTTATGACCACATTACCTCCGGTATTGGTGCCGCCATGATCGGTTGGTATGGTTGCGCGATGCTCTGTTACGTGACACCGAAAGAGCATTTGGGTCTTCCTAATAAAGATGATGTTAAAACCGGTATCATCACTTATAAGATCGCCGCTCATGCTGCAGATTTGGCAAAAGGCCACCCGGGCGCTCAGATTCGTGATAATGCTATGTCAAAAGCGCGTTTTGAATTCCGTTGGGAAGATCAGTTTAATATTGGTTTAGACCCGGATACGGCGCGTGCTTATCACGATGAGACTCTGCCTAAGGAATCTGCAAAAGTTGCACACTTCTGTTCAATGTGTGGTCCTAAGTTCTGTTCTATGAAAATTTCACAGGAAGTGCGGGATCTGGATGAAACTGAAGTGGCAGCTATCAATGCTCAAGCTGAGCAGGGAATGCAGGAGAAATCAGCCGAGTTTAAAGAAACTGGTGCTGAGATCTACCATAAAGTTTAGATAATGAGGGCAGACCGGTAATGGTTTGTTATGTGAAATGGACGAAGAACTGATCAAGTATCTTGTTGTAGGGGCTTTCGTCCTTTTCGCTTTTATTCCAATAACGTGGCAAGCCATAAAGCGCCGCCGCGAAACACCTCCTCCGATGGCTGCGAATGATCGTAAATTATATCGTTTGTGGCGTTCAGACCCCGAAGCGTATCAGCGCCAGTACGGTGAAATGGATAGGCGCTATATCGAAGCCCGAAAACCTCAGTAGTGGCTGGTTGTGTAAATTTATTACCAGTTTTGGTTGATCTGGATCAATTGAGTTCAATTCTCAGTTTACTGGCTCTATATAGTTGTAGTGCTCAGAACTACTATATGGAATCGCCCTATTTTCTGTAAGACTATTGGGTTTTGTTTTTCTTAACTGGAAGTTTTTAGCTTTTACCGGCCGGGAGGTCGGTGTCTTTGAGCTAAAGTAAGTACTTCCCGGGGGAATATGTGTCCAGTAGCCCATTTTTGATTCTGTTGAATAACGTTGCACTATTGCTGGCGATGGGTGCTTTGTATGATGCCTTTTCCCTGTCAGGTTCTCAGCATTCGTTACGCAATAAAATTGTAACTGGCATTTGTGCCGGTCTTATTGGTATTGGTTTGATGTCCATACCCCTTGCATCGGTTACCGGGGTTATTATCGATGCCCGCTCAATTCTTCTGTCTGTTACAGGTTTATTTTTTGGCATTATTCCCACAGTAATTGCGGTTGTGATGACTGTGGTTTTTCGCATCTCAGAAGGTGGTCAGGGAACAGTAGCGGGCATTACGATTATCTTAACGAGTGCAGCAGCAGGTTTGGTTTATCGAGGCTGGACTGCAGAAAAATACACCTCTCTTCCCTGGGTTAACATCTATCTGTTTGGTGTTGTTGTTCATGTTCTGATGTTGATGGGTCTTCTATTAGTCCCCAATTCTGTGGTCTGGCAAGTGATGCGGGATATCGTTTTACCCGTACTATTGATCTTTCCATTTGCAACAGTGTTATTGGGAATCCTCCTATCGCACCAAATACAGAGAAGAGCAGCAGAAAAAGCCTTAAGGAAAAGCCAAAATGAAAGTGAGCTTTCCAGGCAGAGCCTTGAAGCTACTTTAGCAGCAATCCCTGACCCTCTATTTGAGATGGATATTCACGGTCGCTATCTTGATTGCCATGTTTCCCATTCGGAAGAGTTAAAACTACCCATTGATCACATTATTGGGAAATCTGTTTTTGAAGTATTGCCTTATAAAGCTGCTCAGCTCGTGGTGGAGGCTTTATCGGAGGCTAATCTCAAGGGAATTTCTCATGGTTATGTAATGAAAATGCCTTCAGACGAAGGTGATCGACAGTTTGAGTTATCAGTTGCGCGAAAAGATTTAAAAGATGAGGTCTTACCTCATTTTGTTGTCGTTGCCCGCGATATGACTGATCGAAAAAAGGCCGAACAAGAGTTACACATCGCGGCGACTGCATTTAATTCCCAGGAAGGAATGCTGATTACCGATAAGGATTACCGGATTTTAAGGGTTAACAGTGCTTTTACTCGTGTAACAGGTTATGAGCCAGAAGAGGTGCTTGGTAAGACTCCTGCAGTATTGAGATCTGGCAAGCATGAATCTGATTTTTATAACCGCATGAGAACGGCATTATATGAAGACAAGTATTGGCAGGGGGAGATCTGGAATAAGCGTAAGAACGGAGAATTGTATCCACAGTTTCTTACCATTACCGCAGTTCAGTCTGATTCAGGTGAAATTACTAATTTTGTTGGCTCATTTACGGATATTACGCAACGTAAGCTGGATGAAGAGCATATTCATAAGCTGGCTTACTATGACCCGTTGACCGCACTTCCGAATCGACGCTCCCTACAGGAGCGTTTAGAAAATGCTTTGAATTCCTGCAAGCGTACAGAGCAGCTTGGTGCAGTTGTATTTATCGATCTGGATAACTTTAAAAACTTAAATGATACTAAGGGGCATAACACTGGGGATCAGCTTTTAATCTTGGTTGCTGGGCGTCTTGTTCAGTGTGTGAGAAATGCTGATATGGTTGCCAGGCTCGGGGGAGATGAGTTTGTTGTAGTACTTGAAAATCTTGGGGCCGAAGAGGAGCTAGCAATAGATACAGTTCGGCGAATAGTTGAAAAGATAAATATGTCTTTGTCTTTTCCGTTTGCCATTGGAAAAGACAACTATCTGACGTCCTGTAGTGCTGGGGTGACCCTGTTCGGGCGTGACGAACTTGTCGACGATGTCATGAAACGTTCGGATATGGCGATGTATCAGGCTAAATCATCGGGAAAGAACACCTATCAGATCTTTGATCCCGATTCTCACATGAGCCTTTTCTCACGTGCAGCGCTTGAAGTTGAACTGCGTAAAGCGTTGCCTCTCAATCAATTCAAATTGTTTTACCAGGTTCAATACCGCGGAGATCAAATTATAGGAGCAGAGGTTCTGCTGCGATGGATTCATCCCGAACGGGGTGTGATCTCTCCTGCTGAATTTATCCCATTGGCTGAAGATACAGGTTTAATTATTCCGATTGGCGAATGGGTTCTTAATGAGGCTTGTAAGCAACTTAAAAAATGGAAGGTCTCCCCTGAAACCGAGCAATTAACCCTGGCAGTGAATGTCAGTGCTCGGCAGTTTGCACAGGACCACTTCGTTGACGACGTGCAAGATTGCATTGATCGGAATGGTATTAAAGGTGGCCAGCTCAAAATCGAACTCACTGAAAGTATGGTGCTGTTAGATATAGAAGACACTATTGTTAAAATGAGTCAGCTAAAACTCAAAGGTGTACGTTTTTCTTTAGACGATTTTGGCACAGGCTATTCTTCTCTTCTTCATCTCAAACGTTTGCCGCTTAATCAGTTGAAGATCGACCATTCATTTATTCGGGATATTATGATTGACTCGGATGATGCTGAGATTGTGCAGACTATTGTGTCGATGGGACACACGCTCAGGTTAAATGTTATTGCGGAAGGTGTCGAAACTAAGGAGCAGCAACAATTCCTGGCTCATTGCGGTTGTGATTGTTATCAAGGTTATCTTTTTGGAAGACCTATGCCACTTAATGAGTTTGAGCAGCAATTATTCCCTGAATTAGTTCAGAGTTCAGAAATAGCCTAGAAGCTGATTTGTTGGTCCCAGAATTTTTCCAGATCGCGCAACTCGCCGCGAAGTCTGGTTAAATCTTCACCTTTGAGTAATTGTTGAGCTGTAATCATTTCCAAGTGCTGATCAAATAACTCTCCGATCAGAGAGTGGATGGCGAGGCCCTTCTGACTCAGTTTAATTCTTACGGAACGTAAATCGTGCTCTGAGCGTTCCTGGGAAATATAGCCATTACTAACCATTTTTTTTAGGTTATATGAAACGTTGGAACCGAGATAATAACCCCGGGTTCTTAGCTCTCCAGCGGTCATTTCACGATCACCAATGTTATGTAGCAGTAATGCTTGAACACTGTTGATGTCGTTATAGCCCAGCACTTCTAACCTTATCTTCAACAGATCAAGAATACGTCTATGTAGGCGTTCAATCAGGCGCAGGCATTCCAGAAAGTCTGATTTAGCTGCGTTGTCGTTTAATTCTGTCGAATCCATACTGTTTAAGAAACCTGGTTAATATGGCGTTTATATTAATAAAAAAAATATAGAAAAAGCAAAGTCTTAGCTTTTATAGCTTTAATCTACCTTTACTAATTTTATACATAAACTTAGTAAATTTTTTTAATCCTGCTAACATTACCTAAGACTTAAGTGAAACCGAGCATGGAATGTGAGGTTTATTTAGGTCGTTCCAGCGAATAGATCCTCTCTCGAGAAAGGCAAACCTTGAGCAATCAGGGGGCGCAAAGCTCCAGGTCCTATGTGGACGGCTGAGCTGCCGAAAGAGAGCCTCTTTGATCCCCTACAGTTTTAACGGATGCCCCTCCGGTAATTGACGTTGAACCCAGAGTGCCAGCTTGTGTCTCATATGCAGTTCATTTTCCTGGTCTTTGGCTAGCGGCTGAATCAGCCCGTCTTTTACAAATAATGAGTAAATGACCTGAACTTTATTGGCTTGGCTATCTGTCGCTTCGAAACGTCCTGCACCGCGTTTTTCGAAATATACTTCACCTATTCTTAAGGCTTCTTTGACGAGCTCTGCTTCATTTTTTAGTTTTTTCATCGTACCTATTTCCTAGCGGCTATCCTTAAATTGGCAATCTGACTCAATAGCACTAACTGTGGTCTTAAAATGAGAGGAAAACAAGTCATTGATCATAAGATGAAGTCAACTTTATATAAGGATGTTAAAAAACTGCAAAAACGCATGCAGCTGCAGTCAGAGATAGATGGCGAGTTGATTCATGACATCAGGGTGCTCTGTAAAAGGGTCAGGGCAGAGTCTCTGTTGCTTAAATCTAAAGCCAAGAAAGCGGTGCTAAAAGGTATTAGTAAGCAATTGGCCGGTTCTTTATCTCAAATTCGTGATGCTGAAGTGATGCTGGAAACATTCGATCGACTGATGGTTCCGGCTGATTCAATAGAGCCTCTAAAGGGATTAAGGCAAAAGTTGGAGGTTGATCTAAACCAGCAAACGCTTGATTCAGATAGGCTGTTCGCGATGATTCAACTCTTGAGACAGGAAGTAGGGGGCTGTTCTTTTAACAAACACCCAATTAAGTTGAATAAGGCTTCGCTTTTAATGGCAGAGAAGCGCAGCTTCAAGAAGTTTTTACGTCTGAATGTTAATGATTGTGAAACCTACCATGATTGGAGAAAAACGGTTAAAGCCTACCTTTATCTGTTTAAATTGAAAGCAGGTATGCATGATAAAAAGCTAGAAAAGGTAAAAGCGTTAGCGGAAGCTCTTGGCTTGTTACATGGTTTGCATGTATTCGAAGCAACTGTGCATCAGCGCCATAATGAATACCTTGAGCAGCTACGGGGTATTTTAATGCTACGCGAGAAGTTCCTGTTGGCGGAGGTGCACCGTTTAGGCAGCGAGCTTTACAGAAGGAAAGAGGAAGTATTCCAATCCGAAAAAACAGGATAAAATGCGGTTTCGATTCATAATTACTGGCATCAAGATGAAGTACCGAATTATTCCTGTTACCCCGTTTCAGCAAAATTGCACTTTGATATGGTGTGAATCTACTAATAAAGCCGCAGTTGTTGATCCAGGCGGAGATTTGGAAAAGATCCTCCAGGTCGTAGAGCAGGAAGGTGTGGAACTTGAAAAAATTCTTTTAACCCATGCTCATATAGACCACGCTGGTGGTACTGCGGAGCTCTCTGGTTCCAAGGGTTTGCCTATTGAAGGTCCGCATTTAGGTGACAAGTTCTGGATCGATGGCATGGCTCAACAGTCGGCTATGTTTAATTTTCCTTTATGTGATGGATTTGATCCCGATCGTTGGCTTGATGATGGCGATGAGGTGATTGTCGGCGATTGCACTCTGCAAGTGCTGCATTGCCCTGGGCATACTCCGGGCCATGTGGTTTTTTATAATGCTGATGATCAGGTCGCATTGGTTGGAGATGTTATTTTTAATGGTTCCATCGGGCGTACTGACTTCCCGCAGGGAAATCATCAGGAACTAATATCATCAATAAAAAACAAACTTTTTTCTCTGGGAAAAGATGTAGAGTTCATCCCGGGGCATGGCCCGAGTTCGACCTTCGGGTTTGAAATGGAAAATAACCCCTTTGTGAGATAAGCCTGTCTTGCTGGTGTTTCATTGATTTTTCTTTGTATTACTTATGTAGCAGTAATGCTCTTTGGAATAGGGTTTTATCCAGTTTTTTGCTTTTTTCGATGACATGTTTAAGTGGGGTGTCTGTAATATGGTTGTCCTTTACTCCAATCATGACATCGTTATATCCGGCACATAAAAAATCTACTGCTGATGCCCCAAGGCAGGAAGCTAGTACACGGTCATGCCCTGTCGGGCTGCCGCCGCGTTGTATATGCCCGAGAATACAAACCTTGGCCGTCAGATTGTGTGCTTTGAGCTGGTTGGCCAGGTTATAAGTAAGCCTAGGAATTTGCCCTTCAGCTACCACTATGATGCCACTTGAGCCTTTGCCTTGTTCGCGGTTGCTCACTAGCTGAAAACAGATAGATTCAACCTGTACTTCATACTCCGGCACCACGATCATCTCTGCGCCGCAGGCAATACCAACATGAGTAGCGATAAAGCCTGAGTTCCTGCCCATGACTTCCACAAGAAAGAGGCTTTCATGGGATAGAGCAGTATCTCTGATCTTATCAATGGCATCCAGAGCCGTATTGACTGCGGTATCAAAGCCAATAGTGTCATCAGTACCATAAATATCATTATCAATGGTGCCTGGTAGTCCAATGACACGGATGTTGTTTTCGGCTGCAAGCAGGTGAGCGCCGGTTAATGACCCATCACCTCCAATCACAACTAGACAGTCAATGCCTTTTTCCTTAAGAATCTCGGCTGCTTGATGACGTACCTCTGAATCTTTAAACGCTAAGCAACGGTCACTTTTTAAAATGGTCCCGCCTCGTTGGACAATATTAGTCACTGAGGCTGAGTTCATCTCCGTAAGGTCGCCAATAATCAAGCCGCTATAGCCCTTATGCACACCATAAACTTTAATTCCGAGATGAAGAGCTGCACGTACAACCCCGCGAATAGCCGGGTTCATTCCAGGTGAGTCTCCTCCACTGGTGAGGATAGCAATAGCTTCTGGTTTCTTGTCACATTCAAATGTCGGTATCTGGTACATAATGGCAGCTGCTAAGTTGAAGGTGGTTCACGACTGCAAAACTATTATTACAGTTTCATTATGATGCATTTATTACAGCTGTGCATGACAGTATAAAAACGCTGAACCATAATTCATGGAACGGATGGTGACTGGAGGAAGCATGAGACGCAAAAAGCATCAACAGATAGCAGCTCAGGTGATGGTTTTTTTTGCAGAATACCGACTCAGCTTTCAAGAGCTTACCTTATTTGCTCAGGAGTACTTCGAAGCGGCTGATTGGCGGGCTATTCAGAAACTGGCTTCAGAAAGAATCGATCTATATTCGGAAATGGTACGAGAAGCATCTTTAGCAATAATAGACTCTTTAGAAGAAAAGGCTTATGAGTCGGATCTGTGGCATCAAGCTAAAGAGTATTATACCCGCCTGATTCTGCAAAGGACTGATCCTGAGCTGGCAGAGACTTTTTATAACTCCGTTTATTGTTCGGTTTTTAAACACCGTAATATAGATAATGCGCATATGTTTATTCGTTCATCGCTCGGAGATCATAATGTCCATTCAGGAGAAGCGATCTACAGCAGCTATTCTTTGGGTGAGGGGGGGATGATTAGGATGCTCTCCCGCATGATGGATGACTACGCATTTAATATACCCTGGGAAAATAAGCGTAGGGATCTGCGGAATCTTCTGCAATATATGAAGAACACAATGCCAGATGCTGTATTGGCGGATACAGAAACGACTATTGAGATTGTGAAAAGCGTATTCTTCCGTAACAAAGCGGCTTACATCGTAGGTCGGGTTCATTTCGAGAATGGCAGTGAGCCATTTGTGGTTGCAGTACAAAATAACGAGAAGGGCGCTGTATATATTGATACTGCTCTGAGCGAAGAGAATGATGTTTCCGTTGTCTTCAGTTTTACCCGTTCCTATTTTTTGGTAGATATAAATGTCCCTTCTGAATTTATACGTTTTCTCAATACCTTAATTCCGGGGAAATCAATTCCTGAACTCTATAGTTCAATAGGTTTTTATAAACAAGCCAAGGCAGAGTTTTATAGAGGCTTTGTTGATCACCTTGCCGCGTCAGAAGACCAGTTTGTGATCGCGCCAGGTATTAAGGGAATGGTTATGGCGGTTTTTACCCTGCCCTCCTATCCGGTTGTGTTTAAAATCATTAAAGATCGGTTTTCATCCTCTAAGAACATTACTCGTGAACTTGTAAAAGAAAAATACCAGCTGGTTAAAAGACATGACAGGGTGGGGCGTATGGCAGATACGCAGGAGTTTACAAACTTTTCCTTTCCCAGAGAGCGTTTCTCGCTAGAGTTGCTCTCAGAATTGCAGCAAGTTGCAGCATCTTCGATGGAGATTACAGAGACAGAGGTACTAATCAAACACCTCTGGACTGAGCGTTATATGACGCCTCTGAATATGTTTATTGATACGGCATTGCAGCGGAACGATGAGGCAGCATTGTTTCATGCCATTAATGAATTTGGGAAAGCTATAAAGCAACTCGCGGCCGCCAATGTTTTTGCTGGTGATATGTTATTTAAAAACTTTGGTGTAACCCGGCATGGAAGAGTGGTTTTTTATGATTATGACGAGATCCTCTACCTGACGGATTGTAATTTCCGGGAAATACCGGAGCCGATGTACCCTGAGCAGGAGTTGGCTAATGAGCCTTGGTATTCGGTTGGTCCGAATGACATCTTCCCTGAGGAGTTTTCAATTCTAACTGCATGTAATCGTAAAGTGAGAAAATTATTCAATGAACTTCATGGAGATCTTCTAACGGTTGAATACTGGAGGAGTGTCCAAAAGCACGTGCTTGAAGGTGAAGTGGTTGACGTTTTTCCATACCGTAAAGTGCACAGATTTCCGCGTTAAAATTACATTTTTGTAATTTTTTTGCATAAACAGTTGACCCCTCGTTTTATCTCTGTAGAATTCGCCGTCCTTGCTTGAGACGCAGTACAGTTTAAGTGCAAAGCGGATGATGCAAAGGGCTTTTAAGAGATTGATCTACAAGAGTTTTTATTTGTTTTGTGGTTGTTCTCTGGAGGTTGGATTTAAAGCCGTATTTGATGCGAAACGTTAAGAAAAAACATCAAATAATAGTTGACTTTAAATCGGCGCGAAGTAAAATACGCGCCTCGCTTGAGACGAAACGCTTCGCAGCGTGGGATGATTCAAGCAACGCTCTTT
>JBOEHA010000021.1:0-26622 GCA_050633685.1 Neptuniibacter sp.
AGTCCAATCATCTAGGACGGCTACGCCTGCTAGAACGCCTTCGGCTGCTAGGGGCTAGGAAAAGCGGGTCTCTTTTTGCTGGATAAATTTGAGCAAGCCCGTCATTCCAGCGTAGGCTGGGATCTAGTTTTCATTTCGCCTGAGGCAAACATACCCCTCGTCATTCCAGCGTAGGCTGGAATCTAAAACCTTTCGCCTTTAGGCGAGTTAAGGGGCTTCGCTGAAAGCCCCTTAACAATCCGTTCTCCACTAATAAAAAGCGCCCCTGCTCTTTAGTCGCATTGCGACTCCCCCTGCGCGTTTCAATTTCCCGTACTCGGCTGCACAGAAGGGGATTTTTTCCGTGACATAGTATTAGCTTTGTGAGATCGGTTATATTTCAAACAAAAGAGTTGAAGTGTTTGATTCCATAAAGGAGTAAATGCTTGAGAAAGCTCTAAAATATTCATTCTTTGCTTTAATGCTCAACCCTGATATTTCCATAAAACTTCTGCAAACTATTCCTAATGACAAAAAAACGCCAACCATATAGAAGCAGCAAACGTGATCAACCAAGAATTCTTGGTTCTCATATTAACCCCAGTTCTACCAATGCTAATCCCATATCATCTGAAACTACTACAGGATCTCTAACTTATAGAGCCAAAGGTCCTAGTTTAATGGATATATTCCAAGGCTCTATTCAAAAGTCAGATCAGCTGATATCAACAAATTTCAGCGAAGAAATTATGAGAATTGAGAGCAGTTTAAATTATCAGTATGAACTCGCATCCCATTATGTATGGCTAATTGATTCCCCTATTGCAGTAAATATAAGTGAAGTAAACGACGTATTATTACCATGCTTCCATAAATCAATGATTGGCCTTACCACTGCCTTTCATCTCAATAAGCAAGGCCTTTGGGGGGCTGCACGCCCTCTTATTCGCCATACTTTTGAGTCACTGATAATCGCTAAATATTGCTCGGTGAATAATGATTCAGAAATTTTCGATAAGTGGGTCGATGGTATTGATATTTACTTCACAAACGGCCTTTTGAAGAAAATCAAGAATCCTGCTACTGATGAGTTTTCAAGATTCTGGGGGGTAATGTCTGATTTTTCCCATTCTACAGCTTACGCTTTGCAGCCCGATTTCAATGTTAATGACCATAAACATGATATTAGCGTCAATTTTGGATTCATCGAAATGATGCTTGAATGTAAGTACCACCTCCTCATTTCACATCTCATCACTAATGAGATGAAGTACTATCAAGCAAGGTACAAAAATCAAGCTAGAGCCAGGGAACTAAGAAAGCTTCTCACGGCCAATTATTCAAAGTCTAAAAAAGGAATGGCTAAAGCCGCCCGAAGACTAATAAAAGATTATCGATGCTCTTGGGTAGTAGATTTAGAATAATGGGGGGGGCAGAGTAACTTTGATAATTCCAGTTACTTAAAAAACCACATATGAAGCACTACCCCTTCCCCCATCTGCGTAGCCGAGCACTTGTGCCCTTTGGGTATTACAGATTTCCCGTGATCAAGAGTGAACGCTGTCTGAGGAGCGGAGCGACGAGTTTTTTCACTCCACGGGAAATTGAAACGCGCAGGGAAGTCGCGAAGCGACCAAGCAGCAGGACGGCCTTTAAATTGTTAAGACTTTTGGCCGTGCCAAAGTATTAACTCGCCTTCAAGGCGAAAAAGAAATATAAAGAGATTCCAGCCTGCGCTGGAATGACGAACCTACTCAATAATACCCAGCAAAAAGAAACCCGCTTTTCCTAGCCCCTAGCAGCCGAAGGCGTTCTAGCCACTCGCTACTGACCTAAGCCTTCGGCTTAGGTAACACCCAATCCGGCCGAGGAAAATGACAAGTATACCCCCCCGGAAAACGCTCAAGATAATCCTGATGCTCCGGCTCCGCTACCCAAAAGTCTCCAGCGGGCTCAACTTCGGTGACAACTTTTCCCGGCCACAGGCCACTGGCTTCAACATCTGAAATGGTATTCAGGGCCATCTTTTTTTGTTCTTCATCCACAAAGTAGATCGCTGAGCGATATGACATACCACGATCGTTGCCCTGCCTGTTGGTTGTAGTTGGGTCATGAATCTGGAAGAAAAACTCTAACAAGGTTCGATAGGAAATCTGATCCGGATTAAACAGGATTTCAATGCCCTCAGCATGAGTGCCATGGTTCCGATAGGTAGCATTTGGAACATCGCCGCCGGTATAACCTACTCGTGTTGCGAGCACTCCTGGCATTTTCCGAATCAGGTCCTGCATACCCCAGAAGCATCCACCCGCAAGTACCGCTCGTTGTTCGTTCATTCAGTTATCCCCCACCGGGTTATAAGGTTAGCAATTAGCGACTGTATTTATTTGTAACCGCACTGACTAGAAAGTTCCCACAGCCATTATGTTTTGGTCAACACAGAACTTGTGACTAATACGGTTCTAGAACTATTTAGGATTTATAAGACCCATAAAAAAACCGCCGATAATTCGGCGGTTTTTGCTTTTCCTAGCTACGAGTAGCGAAGCGTGCTAGCCACTCGCCACTGTTAGCTAAGCGAAGGCTTAGCTAACTGCATCATCCGCTTCCAGATCTTTCATAGACAGTTTGATACGGCCGCGCTGGTCTACGTCCAGAACTTTAACCTTAACCATCTGTTCCATCTGGATGTAGTCAGTTACTTTCTCAACACGCTTGTTAGCGATCTGAGAAATGTGTACCAGACCATCTTTACCCGGCAGGATGTTTACGAATGCGCCGAAGTCTTCGATACGTACAACTTTACCTTCGTAGATCTGGCCGATCTCTGCTTCTGCAGTGATTTCGATGATCTTGTCAGTTGCTGCTTTCGCTGCTGCTTTATCTTCAGCGTATACGCGAACTGTACCGTCGTCTTCGATGTCGATAGATGCGCCAGTCTCTTCAGTCAGGGCACGGATAGTTGCACCACCTTTACCGATAACGTCACGGATCTTCTCAGGATTGATCTTAAGCTGAGTCAGAGCCGGTGCGTTGTCTGGCAATTCTGGACGAGCGTAGCCGATTACTTTAGCCATCTCTTTCAGGATATGAACACGCGCTTCGTATGCCTGTTCCAGAGCGATATCCATGATCTCTTCAGTGATACCTGTGATCTTGATATCCATCTGCAGTGCAGTGATACCTGTTTCTGTACCCGCTACTTTAAAGTCCATGTCGCCGAGGTGATCTTCATCACCAAGGATATCAGTCAGGACAGCAAAGCCGTTTTCTTCTTTAACCAGACCCATTGCGATACCGGCAACTGGTGCTTTAAGAGGAACACCTGCATCCATCATGGACAGAGACGCACCACATACAGAAGCCATAGAGCTTGAACCGTTAGATTCAGTGATCTCAGATACGATACGGATTGTGTATGGGAACTCTTCCTGTGTTGGCAGAACCGCTGCAACACCACGACGAGCCAGACGACCGTGACCGATTTCACGACGACCAGCACCCATCATACGACCACATTCACCTACAGAGTATGGAGGGAAGTTGTAGTGCAGCATGAACGGATCTTTACGCTCACCTTCGATAGCATCGATGATCTGCTGATCACGTGCAGTACCCAGCGTACATGTCACTACAGACTGAGTTTCGCCACGTGTGAACAGTGAAGAACCGTGTGTACCTTTAAGTACGTCGATCTGCACGTCAATGCCACGAACAGTTTTGTTGTCACGACCATCGATACGAGGCTCGCCCGCTACGATACGACCACGAACAATTTCTTTTTCCAGTGAGCTTACGATGCCAGAAACGTCGCCTGCAGAAGGCTGACCTTCTTCTTCGCCCGCCAGTGCTTCAACTGCTTGAGCACGCAGCTCACCCAGTGTGTTTTGACGCTGCATTTTGTCCGCAACCTGGTAAGCAGCAGTGATGCCTTCACCTACTTCAGCACGTACTTTAGCGATCAGATCCTGATCTTTCTCTGGAGCATTCCAAACCCAGTCTTCTTTGCCCGCTTCAGCTTTCAGTTCGTTGATCGCGTTGATAGCAACCTGCATTTCCTGATGCGCGAACAGTACAGCACCCAGCATTTCGTCTTCAGACAGTTCCTGAGCTTCAGATTCAACCATCAGAACCGCGTCAGATGTACCTGCAACAACCATGTCCAGTTCAGACGTAGCCAGTTGCTCGTAAGATGGGTTCAGCAGGTAACCTGCGTCTTCAGTGAAGCCTACACGTGCTGCACCGATTGGGCCCTGGAATGGGATACCAGAAATCGCCAGTGCTGCAGAAGTACCCAACATCGCTGCGATATCTGGATCGTTTTTCTTGTCTGCAGACATTACTGTACAAACAACCTGTACTTCGTTCATGTAACCTTTCGGGAACAGTGGACGAATTGGACGGTCGATCAGACGAGAAGTCAGTGTTTCCTTCTCAGATGGACGCGCTTCACGCTTGAAGAAACCACCTGGGATACGGCCTACAGAGTAGTATTTTTCCTGGTAATGCACAGACAGTGGGAAGAAACCCTGACCTGGCTTTTCTTCTTTGGCGCCTACAACTGTACAAAGTACTTCATTACCGCCCATTTTAACCAGAACAGAACCGGTTGCCTGACGCGCAACACGGCCAGTTTCGATAGTGACTTCAGTGCCACCAAACTGGAATGTTTTTGTTGTTACTTGGAACACAATAAATTTCCTTTAAAAATTACGGGGCGGTGACGGGTAACGGATCAAACCTAAAGTCTTGCCAGTACTCAGATGGGCTCTTGGGTAAAATGGTTAAAAGCACATTTGAGTACAGGCGGGATGAAAGCGTTATCCAGTTGCCTACCCCAGATATAACCAGGGCCATACAATGTATGGCCCTGATGTTTTTACACTAACTATTAGCGACGTAGACCCAGACGCTTGATCAGATCAAGGTAACGATCTGCATCTTTGCCTTTCAGGTAGTCCAGCAGTTTACGACGCTGGTTTACCATACGGATCAGACCACGACGTGAGTGGTGGTCGTGTTTGTTCACTTTGAAGTGTTCCTGCAGTCCTTCGATGTTAGCAGACAGCAAAGCTACCTGAACTTCTGGGGAACCAGTATCGCCTTCAACGCGAGCGTATTCTGCAACAAGTGCCGCTTTTTTCTCAGCAGTTAATGCCATTTTCATATCTCCTAAAAACATGCACACAACTTAAAAGTTGCCGGATTATAAAGACACGATGTACCGAGCATGTTTTCAGTACAACGCCACATATTTGAACCTCTGTTGAGATTCAAAAAATTCTGTTACTGGTCAGCCTCTGTGCAGATAAGACGTTTCGGTTTTAAGCGGCTTTCGACCACTTCAGCTACCCCGAGGAAACGTACCTGCTCTTCTTCCGAAGCAGCGTCTGCAAACAAACGAACAAAAGCGCCTTCAGCATATTGTTCTGGTTGCGATTCCTGCCCCACTGACTGACCATGCAGAATCAGATCACTCTGCTCCTGATCAAGCTGGATAGCCGGCATATCTTCCACGGCTGCCCAGGCGGGCAATAATAGCTTATCCAACTCAATTTGTATGCTTTTTTGCTGGGATTCTTCGGCATTTTCCGGGATTTTTTGTTCCAGTTCTTCCAGAGTCATCATCTGCTCAGAAGTGAACGCTCCAACATCCAGACGGTGCAACATTTTGACGTGCGCACCACAGCCTAAAAAATGCCCCAGATCTTCAACAATTGAGCGAATATAAGTGCCTTTAGAGCAAAAAACTTCGAGATCAATTTCATCACCACGGAAATCCAACAGTTTGATTTCGTGAATCGTGACTTTACGTGGTTTAACCTCTACCTGAATGCCTTTCCGGGCCAACTTATACAATGGCTGACCATTGTGTTTAAGTGCCGAAAACATCGAAGGGACCTGTTCAATTTCACCACTGAAATGCTCAATCAGCAGAGAATTAATTTGTTCTGCTGTGATAGTTTCGGGAACAGGTTTTTCTTCGACAATCTCACCATCGGCATCACTGGAATCCGTACGAACACCTAACTTTGCAGTAGTGATGTAGCGCTTGTCGGAATCAAGCAGGTGCTGAGAAAACTTCGTTGCTTCCCCAAGACAGATAGGCAAAAGCCCTGTTGCCAGCGGGTCAAGAGCCCCTGTATGACCGGCTTTCCGGGCATCATAGATGCGTCTGACTTTTTGAAGTGCGGAGTTGGAAGAGATGCCGGTCGGTTTATTCAACAGGAATACACCATCAACCGCCCGGCCTCGGGTTTTTCTACGACGCCCCACGAATTAGTCCTCGTCGGTGTCGTGTGAAGTATCGCTTGCGTCTCTTTTATTCTGATTTTCCTGGCGAATAGTCGCCTCGATCAGATGATGCAGGTTACGCCCACGTTCGATGGTGTCATCAAAGTGGAAACGCAGCTGAGGCATCACACGCAGCTTTATTTTCCGTGCCAGTTCACCGCGCAGGAAGCCTGCGGCGTTGTTTAGCACTTTAAGTGAATCAACGATTGCTTCGTCTTCATCTTTACCGTTCAACGGTAAAACTGTGATGTAAACATCTGCAAAACCAAGATCCTTGCTCACTTTGGCATAGCTGACTGTCACCATGCCAAGGCGAGGATCTTTTATCTCAAACTGGATCACCTGAGCCAGCTCCTTTTGGAGCTGGTCAGCAATCCGTTGTGTACGACTATAATCGCGTGCCATATAGGTTATCTATTACCTTGTATTCGCAGCCTTAAAGTGTACGCTGAACTTCAACGGTATCGTAAACCTCAATCTGGTCTCCGACTTTAACATCGTTGTAGTTCTTAACGCCGATACCACATTCCATACCCTGACGAACTTCGTTGACGCTGTCTTTGAAGCGACGCAGAGATTCCAACTCACCTTCATAAATAACAACGTTTTCACGCAGTACACGGATACGCTTGTTACGGAACATAGTACCTTCAATAACCATACAACCGGCAACCGCACCGATCTTAGGCGCCTTGAAGACATCACGCACTTCTGCAACACCTACAATCTCTTCACGATATTCAGGAGACAGCAGACCGCCCATCGCCTGTTTTACATCGTCAATGATATCGTAGATAACGCTGTAGTATCGTAGTTCGATACCTTCACGTTCCAGTACCTGACGCGCTTGAGCGTCTGCACGAACGTTAAAGCCAACCATCAGTGCATCTGCTGTTACCGCAAGGTTAGCATCTGTTTCTGCGATACCACCGACACCGCCGGATACGATATTTACCTTAACTTCATCGGTAGACAGATCTTCCAACGCGTGAGTCAGTGCTTCCAAAGAACCACGTACGTCGGTTTTCAGTACGATGTTGAACTGCTTAACGTCACCTGCCTGCATGTTAGCAAACAGATTTTCCAGCTTAGATTTCTGCTGACGAGCGAGCTTAACATCACGGTATTTACCCTGACGGAAGAGCGCTACTTCACGAGCTTTCTTCTCGTTGGATACCATGGTGAATTCATCACCAGCATTCGGCGTACCATCCAGACCCTGAATTTCTACTGGGATTGCAGGACCCGCTGCTTCAATTGGTTTACCGTTTTCATCCAGCATTGCACGTACACGTCCGTAGTGCAGACCTGCCAGTACGATATCGCCTTTACGCAGCGTACCGTTCTGTACCAGTACTGTCGCAACCGGACCACGACCTTTATCCAGACGGGATTCAACTACCACACCCTGTCCTGGTGCGTTTGGTACCGCTTCCAGCTCAAGGATTTCTGACTGCAGCAGAACCGCATCCAGAAGTTCATCAATACCCTGACCTGTTTTAGCTGAAACGCTTACAAACTGGTTTTCGCCACCCCATTCTTCCGGGATAACTTCTAATGCTGCCAGTTCGTTTTTAACACGATCCGGATCAGCCTGTTCTTTATCGATCTTATTGACTGCAACAACCAGAGGTACACCCGCTGCTTTCGCATGCTGAACTGCTTCCTCAGTCTGCGGCATTACACCATCATCTGCTGCAACAACCAGAATTACGATATCCGTTACGGAAGCACCACGTGCACGCATCGCTGTAAATGCTGCGTGTCCCGGTGTATCCAGGAAGGTAACCATGCCGTTATCAGTATCTACGTGGTATGCACCAATGTGCTGGGTGATACCACCCGATTCACCAGACGCTACGCGTGAAGAACGAATGTAGTCCAGCAAAGAAGTTTTACCGTGGTCAACGTGACCCATTACGGTAACAACCGGAGCACGGCTTTCCTGCTCACCCTGCTGCGACTGAATGCTTTCCAATAACGCTTCTTCTACCGCGTTTTCCTGCATTTGCTTAGGCGTGTGACCCATCTCTTCAACAACCAGAGTTGCTGTATCCTGATCGATCACTTGGTTAATGGTCGCCATAGCGCCCATACCAAACATAACCTTGATCACTTCCGCTGCTTTGACGTTCATCTTCTTCGCCAGCTCAGCTACAGTGATACTCTCTGGAATGTTTACTTCCAGTACCTGCTGAGTAGTCGGCTCTTTAAAGCCGTGCTCATTAGGTTTATTGGAAACAGGTCTACCGTTTTTACCACGGTTACGGCTTATCTTACCGCCACGACGGTCCTGACCGCCCTGGTTACGATTACCACCTTTATTCTTGCCTTTGCCACCACGACGGTTATCGGCATTGCCTGCAGGCTCTTTCTTCTTCGCCTGTTCCTGAGCCTTAAAGCGCGCTTCAGCCTCTTTTTCTTTCTTCAGACGGCGAGCTTCTTCTTCCTCTTCACGCTTAATGCGTGCAGCTTCTTCTGCTTCTTTTTCACGATTAACCGCAGCTGCCGCTTCTTGCTCAAGACTAGCGGCTTCTTCAGCTTCTTTAGCTTTCGCTTGTTCCGCTTCTTTCGCTGCCAGCTCTTCAGCTTCACGCTTCAGACGCTCTTCTTCTAAACGCGCTTCTTCAGATTTCTGCGCTTCCAAAGCTGCTGCTTCAGTCTGCTCGGAATCATCCATCTCTGAACGCTTCACGTAAGTACGCTTCTTACGCACTTCTACGTTTACGGTTTTTTTCTTGCCGGATGCGCCCGCTACTTTCAAAGTAGAGGTAGTTTTACGCTTAAGAGTGATCTTTTTAGGTTCACTCTCTGACGCATCTTCACCGTGGCTGCGCTTCAGGTGGTTTAATAATGTTTGTCGCTCAGTTTCTGAAACCTCTGCGGTTTCATTCTTACCCGAAATGCCTGCTTCCTTCATCTGCTCTTGCAAACGCTGAACGGAAACACCAACCATTTCGGCAAGTTGCTTAACTGTTACTTCTGCCATTAGGAGGCTCCTCTTCCGTTAACCTTTACTCTTCAGCAAACCATGGTGCACGTGCAGTCATGATAAGTTCTGCGGCTTTTTCTTCATTCATATCTTCGATATCCAGGAGATCATCGACAGATTGCTCGGCCAGATCTTCCATTGTGATGATGCCTTGTGCTGCCATCTGGAATGCAAGGTGTTTATCCATGCCATCCATATTCAACAGATCATCTGCTGGCTCGGCTTTATCGAGCTTTTCTTCACTTGCGATTGCAAGATTCAACAATGCATCTTTCGCACGCTTACGCAGCTCTTCAACGATATCTTCATCGAAACCGTCAATTTCAAGCATCTCATCAACAGGTACATAGGCGACTTCTTCCAGAGTTGTGAAGCCTTCATCTACCAATACTTCAGCAACATCTTCGTCTACGTCCAGATGATTAATGAAGACATCAATAACTGAACCTACTTCCGACTGATGTTTTTCCTTGGCATCTTCTTCGGTCATTACGTTCAGTTCCCAACCTGTAAGTTCGGATGCCAAACGCACATTTTGACCGTTTCGACCAATCGCCATTGCCAAGTTATCTTCAGCAACCGCTACATCCATGGAATGAGTTTCTTCATCCAAAACAATCGAAGCCACTTCTGCAGGAGCCATCGCATTGATTACCAACTGCGCTGGGTTGTCATCCCAAAGGACGATATCTACACGCTCACCGCTAAGCTCATTGGAGACAGCTTGAACACGAGCACCTCGCATACCAACACAAGCACCGACTGGATCGATACGACCGTCATTGGTTTTCACTGCAATTTTTGCCCGCGAACCCGGATCACGAGATGCTGCACGGATATCAATCACCTCTTCGGAGATTTCCGGCACTTCGATACGGAACAGTTCGATCAGCATTTCGTTACAAGAACGACTCATGATCAACTGTGGCCCACGACCTTCTGAGCGTACTTCCAGCAGTACTGCACGTACACGATCACCCATGCGGAATGCTTCACGCTGAATCAACTGGTCACGTGGTAGCAACGCTTCAGCATTGTTACCCAGATCTACAATAATATTATCGCGTGTAACTTTTTTAACACTGCCCGAAATCAATTCACCTTGACGATCACGGTACTGCTCAACAACTTTCGCACGTTCAGCTTCACGAACTTTCTGTACGATTACCTGTTTAGCTGTTTGCGCTGCAATACGACCAAACTTAACCGATTCAACTTCTTCTTCGTGAATATCACCTGGCTGAAGAGCAGTATCGATCTCTTCTGCTTCTTCCATTGTCAGCTCAGTACCCAGTGCAGGCACTTCCTCATTGCTAACAACTAACCAACGACGATATGTTTCGTAGTCGCCTGATGTACGGTCGATTACTACCCTGATATCCGCTTCTTCGTCATAACGTTTTTTCGTCGCGGTCGCCAGTGCAACTTCAATCGCCTCGAAAATGACTTCTTTCGGAACATCTTTCTCATTGGAAACTGCTTCCGCAACCAAAAGAATTTCTTTATTCATGCTTGCCTCACCTAGACCTCAAATCCACGTTTAGAACTGCGGGATAATGTTCGCCCGATCGATATAATCAATCGGCAGCATATATTCTTCGTTATCAACAACTACCAATACTTCATCGCCTTCAACACCGTTAAGAACACCTTTGAATTTACGACGGCCCTCAAATGCAACACGCAATCGCACTTGAATTTGGGAACCTGCATAAGCTTCAAACTGCTCTAAGGTAAATAAAGGACGTTCCATACCCGGGGAAGAAACTTCCAGTGTGTAGTTGCCAGCTATTGGATCTTCTACATCCATAATGCCACTGACCTGATGACTTACAGCCGCGCAGTCATCTACTGAAATACCATTCTCAGAATCAATGTACACTCGTAACGTGCTGTGTTTTCCCTGTGAGAGAAACTCAATTCCCCAGAGCTCGAACCCCAATGCATCGACTGAAGGTTGAATCAACTCCTGCAAAAGTTTCATTTTCGCTGACACGAATAGTTCACCTGTACTAACACATTGATATAAAACCACTTTATATTTATCAGCGGTCTTAAATCACAAATTTTAAAAACAAAAAATGGGTCCTATGACCCATTCCAGCAAATACAGCACATTTCCTTGCTGTACTTCATCTACGAAAAAGCCCCTTAATAGGGGCCTTACGTATATAAGGTTGGTAGCGGGGGCCAGATTTGAACTGACGACCTTCGGGTTATGAGCCCGACGAGCTACCAGGCTGCTCCACCCCGCATCAATATCTCTGAGCTACCTTTGCAGGCTTTCGAAGGTCGAGATACTCCCTTCGGCTCTAACGGTTTGAATTCCCTGACAGCAGAGCAACTCAACCCGTATAAAAACTGGTGCAAATTGTATATGCATCAGCCTATTTTAGCAAGAAGAATGGTGCCCAAGGCCGGACTTGAACCGGCACGGCCTGACGGCCACTACCCCCTCAAGATAGCGTGTCTACCAATTCCACCACTTGGGCAACAATTTTTAAGAAGATCAGTTAGCTTGAGGGATATCTGACTCAGCAGGTACTGCCAACTTCTCTTCTTCCAGCGCAGGCAATTGCGCTTCTTCAACAACTTCTACTTCCTTGCTCTCTATCAGTGCAGCAGAAGGGATACCAGCATCACCGACACTCTCAGCTTTATTCTTAGCATAAATTGCTAAAACAAAACTGGTTGCAAAGATACCAGCAGCCACAACAGCGGTCATACGAGAAAGGAAGTTTCCGCTACCTGTACTACCAAAAACTGTCTGAGAAGCACCCGCGCCAAAAGAAGCACCAGCCTCAGCACCTTTACCCTGCTGCAACAAAATCAGCCCGATAATAGCTGCCGCCAGAAGTACATGTACAATTAGAATTACTGTTTCCATTTCAGAACCGTCTATTGTGCACCTGCCGCCTGGCAGATCGCAGTAAAATCATTAGCTTTCAGCGATGCCCCACCTACGAGACCACCGTCAACATCTTCATTAGCAAACAGCTCTGCTGCATTCCCAGCATTAACGCTGCCACCGTATAAAATACGTAGCTTAGCTGCAGTATCTGCATCATATTCAGCCACCATGGCACGGATCGCAGCATGTACGTCCTGCGCCTGTTCGGGCGTTGCAGTTTTGCCTGTACCTATTGCCCAAACTGGCTCATAGGCAACCACAGCATTTGCAAATTTTTCTATTCCTGCCGCGTTAATCACTGTTTTGAGCTGGCGACCAACTACTTCTAAAGTCTGGTCGGACTCACGCTCTTCCAGTGTTTCACCTACGCAGAGGATAGGTTTTAAACCTGCCTTTTCGGTTGCAATAAACTTTTCAGCAACCAGCTCATCTGTCTCAGCATACAAACTGCGACGCTCTGAGTGACCAAGAATCACATACTCGCAGTTCAGATCGTTCAACATAGGCAGGGAAATTTCACCTGTGAATGCACCATTATTATTCTGGCTTACATTCTGTGCGCCCAGTTTGATCGCTGAACCTGAAAGTGCCTGCTTAACCTCAGAGAGATAAACAAATGGAGGACATACAAGAACTTCAGCATCAGACGATTTAGTAGAGACTTTCAGCTCTTTTATCAGTTCACTGATAAAAGCCGAATCTCCGTTCATCTTCCAGTTTCCGGCAACTAAAGCAGTCCGCATTGGCACCCCCATTAAAAGAGGCGCAAATATTAACTGGCTTGTACTGAAGTTTCAAGCGAGTTCAGTGCTTTTTCAACATCAACGGCAAGCTCTTTACAAAGCGAATCCACTTCGCTTTCATCTTCACCTTCTATCATAACGCGCACGACTGGCTCAGTGCCGGACGGACGCAGCAATACCCGGCCTCTACTGCCCAACTTATCTTCAGTAGCAGCCACTGCATCATCGATCTCTTCTACTCCAGAAATATCTACTTTTTTCTCCAACCGGACATTGATCATTGTCTGCGGCAGCTTTTTCATGCCAGCACGCAGCTCCCTCAGGCTTTTACCTGATTCGACCATCGCTTTAAGGACCTGTATAGCTGCGACGGTACCATCGCCGGTTGTGGTAAGGTGGCGACAAACGATATGCCCCGAACTTTCTCCACCCAACAACCAGTTATTCTTATATAACTGCTCCATAACATAACGGTCCCCGACATTAGCTCTTATAAACGGAATATCCGCTCGATTAAAGGCTTGCTCCAGACCAAAATTAGACATCAGCGTACCGACAACTCCACCTTTGAAATTACCTTCACGCTGCATCTGTGAGGCAATAATGAATAAAAGCTCATCACCATCGACCTCCTCTCCCTCGTGATCAACCATGATGACCCGGTCACCATCACCATCAAGGGCAATACCCAGATCAGCCTTTTCAGCCGTTACTAGAGTTTGAAGCTTTTGCGTTGCAGTAGCTCCACAATCTTCGTTGATATTTAAGCCATCCGGGGAAGAAGCACTTTCGATAATTTCAGCACCTAACTCCTCAAATACTGACGGAGCCACATGATAAGTAGCACCGTTAGCACAATCCAGGACCAACTTTATACCTTTAAGGCTGATACCACCCGCAGTCGCTTTACAAAATTCAATATAACGCCCAGGCGCATCAACTAAGCGCCTGGCTTTACCCAACTCAGCCGAATCCACAGTTGTCATCGCAATATCCATCTGCGCTTCAATTGCTTGCTCAATTTCATCGGGAAGCTTAGTGCCATTGGCGGAGAAAAATTTAATACCATTATCAAAATAGGGATTGTGTGACGCACTGATCACAATTCCTGCATCCGCTCTAAAAGTACGTGTAAGATAAGCGATCGCTGGCGTTGGCATAGGACCAGTAAGAAGAACATCAACCCCGGCAGCTGACAAACCGGCCTCAAGAGCTGACTCAAACATGTATCCAGAGATTCGCGTATCTTTGCCGATCAGGATTTTACTGTGCCCTTCTCGAGCAAAGACTTTTCCTGCTGCCCAGCCAAGCTTTAAAACAAAATCCGGCGTCACCGGAAACTGACCAACACGCCCACGAATACCATCTGTACCAAAATATCTTTTTGCCATCGCCTTTAAACCCCTGCTGACTCAGCCATCATCGCCCGTGTCATTTTTACCACATCGACCGTTTCAGCCACATCGTGAACCCTTATTATCTCAGCTCCCTGCACTACAGCAAATGCTACTGTAGCCAAACTTCCCGCCAGACGTTGATCCACCTCACGATTAAGCACCGCACCAAGCATCGATTTACGGGAGGTACCGATTAACACCGGCATTCCCTTAGCGCGAAAATAAGCAATGTTGTTCATGATGCGTAAATTATGCTCAACCGTTTTGCCAAACCCTATACCTGGATCAAGGATAATCTTATTGCGATCAATCCCCGCACCTTCGCAAGCGGCGACACGCTGTAACAGGAAATCACTTACCTCTTCAAGCACATCGTTATATTCTGGCTGGTCTTGCATAGTCGCCGGGCTTCCCTGCATATGCATAAGACATACAGGCAAGCTCGTTTCGGCAACAGCTTCTAATGCCCCCTCGCGCCCCAACGCCCTGACATCATTAATTATTCCTGCACCCAGGCGAGCTGATTCACGAATCACTTCAGGCGTGCTCGTATCTACAGACAACACGACATCAAGTTCAGCGTTCAGTTTTTCAACAACCGGAAGAACCCGGTCCATCTCTTCCTGAACACTGACCGGGGCAGCACCCGGCCGAGTGGACTCTCCGCCCACATCTAAGATAGAAGCCCCATCAGACACCATCTGGCTTGCGCGCATAATAACCTTATCTATCAGCAGACCGCCCGCTGAGCATAAGTTACCACCATCGGAAAAGGAGTCTGGGGTGACATTAAGAATACCCATCACCTGGGTTTCAGAGAGGTCCAGTAATTTATGACCGCATTGAAGGTTGTACATAAAAGGAATCTAATCTTGCTTAACTAAAAAAGGCTGGCAAGAATGCCAACCTTTATCAAATTTACCTAGTGGACATTATTGTCCGGTGAGTGAGGGACATCAGGATCCACCCCTTCATCACCATTGCCATCAGCTCCGGTATCCAGTGAAGACTTTTCTTTCTGATCAGCAGCGTCCGCCTCAGCAGCAACGCCCTGATCATCATTTTTATCTTCATCATCAACCCAACCTTCGGGTGCGGAAACTGGTTCACGCTTCATAAGCTGATCAATCTGCTGACTATCAATTGTTTCGTACTTCATCAGCGCCTGGCACATAGACTCAAGAATATCGCGATTTTCTTCCAGAATTTTGGCAGCGCGATTATAGCACTGATCAATAATACTGCGGGTTTCTGCATCGATACGACGCTGAGTTTCTTCCGCAAGAGGTTTGGCACCCTGACCATATCCACGATTGAAAGGATCAGATTCTTCTTCGTCATACAAAAGCGGGCCCAACTCATCGCTCAACCCCCACTTAGACACCATATTACGGGCAAAAGAAGTTGCACGCTGAATATCGTTTGATGCCCCAGTAGTTACACCCTCTTTACCTAAAGTCATCTCTTCCGCAATACGACCACCATAAAGGGAGCAAATATTAGACAAAATAGACTGACGGCTATGACTGTAACGATCCTCTTCCGGCAGGAACATAGTTACACCCAGAGCCCGGCCACGAGGAATAATAGAAACTTTATAAACAGGATCATGCTCAGGCATTAAGCGACCAACAATGGCATGCCCAGCTTCATGATAAGCAGTATTCAGGCGTTCCTTTTCGGACATCACCATAGACTTACGCTCAGCGCCCATCATGATTTTGTCTTTAGCCTTTTCAAACTCATCCATATTAACAGTACGCTTGCTAGCTCGAGCGGCGAACAATGCCGCTTCATTAACAAGGTTGGCGAGATCTGCACCAGAGAATCCCGGTGTGCCACGCGCAATCAGTTCAGGCTTAACATCATCACCCAATGGAACCTTACGCATGTGGACTTTAAGAATTTTCTCGCGACCACGAATATCTGGCAGACCCACATGCACCTGACGGTCGAAACGACCTGGGCGCAGTAAAGCAGGGTCTAATACATCAGGACGGTTAGTTGCAGCAATAACGATAATACCTTCGTTACCTTCAAAACCATCCATCTCTACCAGCAACTGGTTCAATGTCTGTTCGCGCTCGTCGTTACCGCCACCCATACCAACACCACGGTGACGACCCACTGCATCAATCTCGTCAATGAAGATAATGCATGGTGCATTTTTCTTAGCCTGTTCGAACATGTCACGCACACGAGATGCACCCACGCCAACGAACATCTCAACAAAGTCAGAGCCCGAAATAGTAAAAAAGGGAACCTTAGCTTCGCCTGCAATCGCTTTAGCGAGTAATGTTTTACCGGTACCCGGACTACCTGACATCAGCACTCCGCGTGGAATATGACCACCTAGGCGCTGAAATTTACCGGGATCCCGAAGGAAGTCGACAAGCTCGCGGACATCTTCCTTTGCTTCCTCTACACCCGCAACGTCATCAAAGGTAGTTTTGATCTGATCTTCACCCATCATGCGAGCTTTGGATTTACCAAAGGACATTGGGCCACCTTTTCCACCACCGCCCTGCATCTGGCGCATAAAGAACATAAAGACAGCAATAATCACCAAAATCGGGAAAGAAGCTACCAGCAACTGAGTCCAGATACTCTGCTGCTCAGGCTGTTTACCTTCAATCACGACATCATGGCTTAACAGATCGTCAACCAGCTTAGGGTCTTGCAGTGCTGGACGCACAGTTTCAAACATTTCACCGTTCGTTCTCTGTCCAACAATTGTGTATCCATCGATTACAACTTTACTGACTCGGTCTGCCTGAACTTCAGCGACAAAATCGGAATAACTCAACTGGTTTGTAGTCGAGTTACTATTGAAATTATTGAATACTGTCAGCAATACCGCTGCGATCACTAGCCAAAGCACCAGATTTTTCGCCATATCATTCAATGGAATACCCTCAATTTGCTGATTGTCTTAGCGACTTTTAGAAGAACGCTACACACTATACTATGCAGTCAATAATGACTACTAAAACTAGCCTTTAAAGCCCTTACCTAACAGATACACTTCTCTCGAACGTGCACGTGAAGATTCTGGCTTTCGCGTCACTACTTTATTAAAGCTTGTACGCATATCTTTTATATATTGATCAAAACCTTCGCCCTGAAAAACCTTCGCAACAAAATTGCCACCGGGCTTCAAAACTTCACGAGCCATATCCAGTGCCAATTCGACCAGATACATCGCTGCAGGTTGATCTACTGCAGACATACCACTCATATTGGGGGCCATATCTGAAATTACAAGGTCTGCTGGCTCATCCCCTAATGCATTCAGTATTTTCTGCAGCACTTCCTCTTCTGTGAAATCCCCCTGAACAAACTCAACACCCGCCATAGAATCCATAGGCAAAATATCAGAAGCAACAACTCTACCGTGATCTCCTACCCGTTCTGCCGCTATCTGCGACCAGCCACCAGGAGCAGCACCAAGATCAACCACCGTCATTCCTGGCCGGAAAAGCTTATCCTTATCGTCCAACGCAATCAGTTTAAAGCTCGCACGGGAGCGATAGCCCAATTCTTTGGATTTTTTCACATAGTGGTCGTCAAAATGCTCTTTCAACCACCGTTCACTGCTTGCTGATTTTGCCACGCTGGAAATATTCTCCTGATAAAAACCTAAGCTACTAAGACTGCTTCAACTCAGGTAAAATGCGAAATTGATCAATCACCCGGGGCTCTATACTGTTTGGCCCTGCTGAACCTTTGAGGCAACGTATTTTAATATGAGCTTGAACTCTGAGCAAAAGAAGCACTACCGCACACTTGGCCACAAACTTAATCCTATTGTAACTGTAGCAGGAAAAGGCCTGACTGAAGCCATCCAGCTGGAAGTTGACCGCGCTCTGGAAGATCATGAACTGATTAAAGTTAAGTTTGCCGTAGGTGATCGTGAAGTCAAAAAAGCCCTGATTCGTGAACTATGCGATATTGTAGAAGCACAGCTGGTTCAGGAAATTGGCCATATTGCACTAATTTATCGCAAATCCCTTGAACCAAACCCTAAGCTTTCAAATCTTTTGCGCTAACACCAAATCCATTAAAAAAGGGTGCTCAAGGCACCCTTTTTTTGTACTCTGAAAATTCAGATGTGAGCCACTACATCAATCTCATATTCAGTCGCACCACCCGGAGTCTGAATATTTACGATATCACCCTCTTCCTTGCCCACTAAACCACGCGCAATTGGAGAGTTCACAGAGATTTTATTCACTTTAATGTCTGCCTCATCATCACCGACAATCTGATAGGTCTTAGACTCATCAGTTTCCAGGTTGATGATTGTAACTGTAGTGCCGAAGATAACTTTCCCGGAGTGCGGGATCGTAGCTATATCGATAACCTGACAGTTCGAAAGCTTTCCTTCAAGCTCCTGAATACGGCCCTCAATAAAACCCTGCTGCTCACGCGCAGCATGATATTCAGCATTTTCCTTTAAGTCTCCGTGCTCACGCGCTTCCGCTATATCAGCAATCACGCGAGGACGGTCAACAGTCTTCAGTTGGTCCAGCTCTTCTCGAAGAGCTTTTTCACCAACTGCAGTCATAGGTACTCGATTCACAATTAAGCTCCTAAATCCTGTACACGGCGAACTTCTTTCTCTTCACCGAACTGCAGAGCCATGGCAATTGCCTCAGCACCCGCAAGCGTAGTTGTGTAAGGAACTTTATGCTGCAAAGCACTACGGCGAATGTCAGCAGAGTCCTCTATCGCTTTACGGCCTTCAGTGGTGTTAACAATATAAGCGATCTCATCGTTCTTAATCATATCAATGATATTCGGACGACCTTCCATCACCTTGTTAACCACCTCAACATCAACTCCACCCTCTTGCAAGAGCTTAGCTGTACCTTTGGTCGCAACAATCTTGAAACCTTGTTCAATCAGATCGTTAGTAACCTTAAGAACCGCAGATTTATCAGCTTCACGAACAGAAACAAATGCCTTACCAGATGCAGGCAGTTTTTCGCCAGCACCGATATGCGCCTTCATGAACGCCTCACCAAAGGTTGCACCTACACCCATTACTTCACCCGTAGATTTCATCTCAGGTGACAGGATCGGGTCAACGCCCTGGAACTTATTGAACGGGAAGACAGCTTCTTTAACGTTGAAAAGTTTAGGCACAATCTCTTCTGTGAAACCCAGCTCTGCCAGTTTCTTACCCGTCATTACCTGCGCGCCAATTTTAGCGAGGGACACACCGATACACTTAGACACAAACGGTACAGTACGTGATGCACGTGGGTTTACTTCGATAACGTAGATTTCACCATCCTGGTATGCCAGCTGAGTATTCATCAAGCCAACAACACCCAGCTCAAGCGCCATCTTGCGTACCATCTCACGCATATCGTTCTGCACATCGTCAGAAAGATTATAAGGCGGCAATGAACATGCAGAGTCACCTGAGTGCACACCCGCTTGCTCTATATGCTGCATGATCGCACCGATCACAACAGTTTCACCATCACATACCGCATCGATATCAACCTCGATCGCAGCATTCAGGAAATGATCTAGCAGCACTGGCGCGTCGTTAGAAACCTGCACCGCAGTGTTCATGTAACGACGCAGCTCATCTTCTTTGTAAACAATCTCCATTGCACGACCACCCAATACATAGGAAGGACGTACAACCAGCGGATAACCCAGCTTATCAGCCTCAATAACAGCTTCTTCCAGAGAACGTACTGTTGCGTTTTCCGGCTGTTTCAAGCCAAGACGCTTCAACATTTTCTGGAACAGTTCACGATCTTCTGCTCGATCGATCGCTTCCGGCGATGTACCAATGATTGGAACACCCGCCTGCTCAAGAGCAACCGCCAGTTTCAGCGGAGTCTGACCACCATACTGAACAATAACGCCTTTAGGTTTTTCGACGTTTACGATTTCCAGTACATCTTCTAGCGTAATCGGTTCGAAGAACAGACGATCAGATGTATCGTAATCTGTAGATACAGTTTCTGGGTTACAGTTCACCATGATGGTTTCAAAACCATCATCGCGCGCAGCCAACGCCGCATGTACACAGCAATAATCGAATTCGATACCCTGACCAATACGGTTAGGACCACCACCGATTACCATGATTTTGTCACGGTCAGATGGGTTAGCCTCGCACTCTTCTTCATAAGTGGAGTACATGTAAGCAGTATCGGACGCAAACTCAGCAGCACAAGTATCCACACGTTTGTAGACAGGGCGAACATCCAGATTATGACGATGCTTTCGGAACTGCTTTTCAGACACACCCAACAATGTAGCAAGGCGCTCATCAGAGAAACCTTTACGCTTCAGGCGGAACATCGCATCTTTATCTAGATCAGACATGGCCATTTCAGACACACGCTGCTCATCTTTAATGATGTCTTCAACCTGAACCAGGAACCATGGATCAATACCGCTGATCTCATACAGCTCTTCAACGCTCATTCCCATCCGGAATGCATCACCCAGATACCAGATACGCTCTGCACCCGGCTCTTTCATTTCACGAATGATCGTTGAGCGCGCTTCTTCGCTTTCAATATCGACAACTGAATCAAAACCTGTCGCACCGACTTCCAGCCCACGAAGAGCTTTCTGCAGAGACTCCTGCTGAGTACGACCAATCGCCATAACTTCACCTACAGACTTCATCTGAGTGGTCAGACGATCATTTGCCTGCGGGAATTTCTCGAAAGTAAAACGAGGGATTTTAGTAACAACGTAGTCGATCGAAGGCTCAAAAGACGCTGGAGTTGCACCACCCGTAATATCATTCTGCAATTCATCCAGCGTATAACCAATTGCCAGTTTTGCTGCAACTTTTGCGATTGGGAAACCGGTCGCTTTAGAAGCAAGTGCAGAAGAACGGGATACACGTGGGTTCATCTCGATAACAACCATACGGCCATCTTCCGGATTCACACCAAACTGTACGTTGGAGCCACCAGTTTCAACACCAATTTCACGCAGAACTGCCAAAGATGCATTACGCATGATCTGGTATTCTTTGTCGGTCAGCGTCTGTGCCGGTGCCACGGTGATGGAATCACCTGTATGTACACCCATTGCATCGAAGTTCTCGATGGCACAAACAATGATGCAGTTGTCGTTTTTATCACGAACAACTTCCATCTCATATTCTTTCCAACCAATCAGAGATTCGTCAATCAACAGCTCATTGGTTGGTGATAAATCCAGACCACGTTCACAGATTTCCATGAACTCTTCTTTGTTGTAAGCGATACCACCACCGGTACCACCCATAGTGAAGGATGGTCGGATAATACATGGGAAGCCTAACTGAGCCTGAACCTGAAGCGCTTCTTCCATACTGTGAGCAATCGAAGCACGCGGACATTCAAGGCCGATCGCTTTCATCGCTTTATCAAAACGGTCACGGTCTTCCGCTTTGTCGATTGTGTCAGCGTTGGCACCAATCATTTCAACGCCGAACTTTTCCAGAACACCTTCACGCTCCAGATCAAGCGCACAGTTCAGAGCCGTCTGGCCACCCATTGTAGGCAGTAGGGCATCCGGGCGCTCTTTATCAATAATTTTTTCAACAGTTTTCCAGTTGATCGGCTCGATGTAAGTCGAATCCGCCATTGCTGGATCTGTCATGATGGTTGCCGGGTTGGAGTTCACCAGAATTACCCGGTAACCCTCTTCGCGCAGAGCTTTACATGCCTGAGCACCAGAATAATCAAATTCACATGCCTGCCCGATAACAATCGGGCCAGCACCCAGGATCAAAATACTTTGTATGTCCGTACGTTTTGGCATCAGTAATAAACCAGTCGTATCAGTTAGTAACTGCGACAGATGGGGAATTCACATCTGTCGTTGTATCGTTTCTTGCCCATTCGGGCAGAGATCAAGCCTTAGCTGCTTTCATGTCCGCAATGAAGCGGTCAAACAGCGGCGCCACATCATGCGGCCCTGGGCTTGCTTCAGGATGCCCCTGGAAGCTAAATGCAGCTCGATCAGTACGCTCAATACCCTGTAAAGAGCCATCGAACAGTGATTTATGAGTAGCACGCACATTCTCAGGCAGCGCATCTTCATCAACCGCAAAACCATGGTTCTGAGAGGTAATCATTACCTGCTTACCCTCCAAATCCTGAACCGGGTGGTTCGCACCATGATGACCAAATTTCATCTTCACTGTTTGCGCCCCGGATGCCAGAGCCAGCAATTGATGGCCCAGACAGATACCAAATACAGGCAGGTCTGTTTTGCAGATCTCTTCAATCGCTGCGATTGCATAATCACATGGTTCCGGATCTCCAGGACCATTTGACAGGAAAATACCATCAGGATTCATCGCCAGAACTTCTGCTGCTGGCGTTTTAGCTGGAACAACCGTCAGGCGGCATCCACGCTCAACTAGCATCCGCAGAATATTTCTCTTCACGCCATAATCGTATGCTACAACATGGAATTCCTGATCAGCTGGCGCCAGATCTTTATGACCAACCCCCAACTCCCAGGTTGTAGAATTCCACTCGTAGGTTTCTTCTGTTGTTACAACCTGCGCCAGATCCATACCCTTCAAACCAGGGAATGCTTTAGCTTCCGCCAATGCTTTCTCTTCATCAATTTCACCGGCCATAATGCAGCCATTGAGAGAGCCCTTTTCACGAAGGATACGTGTCAAACGACGCGTATCAATATCCGCAATACCTACGATATTGTTATCCTTCAGATAATCATCAAGGTTCTTTTCATTACGGAAGTTGCTCGCAACCAAAGGCAGATCACGAATAACCAGACCAGCAACCCAAGTACGAGAAGATTCCTCATCTTCTGTATTGGTCCCTGTATTACCAATATGTGGATAAGTCAGAGTAACGATCTGCTGGCAATAAGACGGATCAGTCAGAATTTCCTGATAACCCGTCATTGAGGTATTAAACACAACCTCGCCGCTAGACAGGCCGTCAGCGCCAATGGCTAAGCCCTTGAAAATACTACCGTCTTCAAGAGCAAGAATGGCTGGTCTCGCCAATTGAACCTCCCCGCGATATAAGCGCGACTACAGAATATATATACGATACGTGCAAAAAAGCGAGGTCAAACCAGAAGTTAACCTCGCTTTTTTGTTTATGAAACTTGTCTCTGGATTTGGTCCAGATAAACCGGCGGTATTTTATGCCAACAAAGGCTATCTGTCCATTACGCAGACGCAAAAATAAAATATATACACCTTTACGTTAACCTTCTTGTCACATATCTGTAGTAAAAATCCTTAAGGGTATCAATTCACCGCCTTTTAGAACCTCCAGACTAAGGTACAGCATGAAAATTTCATCCATCACTCGCTTAGCAAGCCTGCTATTAGTTTTTATTGTATTTATGCTTGCGGCTGCAATTTTCTGGTCATTGGAACGATTGGATGGCGCCTTCGAGATAAAGGACAACTACCATAGTTTTGAAAAAGAACTGTACTCGACACTTGAAAAACCAGTCACGCGTTATTTAATGACGGGTGATGCAACCATACTAACCCTGATTGAAAAGAATACAGAACTCCTCAAAAAGTCCAGCCAGACAAAACTACCAATCGAAATTCAGACAGACGTTATAAACAAGCTTGAGCAATTGAAAACCCAGGCACTGCCAGAGCTAAGGTCAGCAGGGAAACTAGCACAACCCGAAGTGCTTCTGATTCAAAATGAACGTGAATTAAATGACGCTGTATCTTCTGTACAGGGCTACGCACAGAAGGCGGATGCCAATCAAAGTTTTCTCAAGCAACAGTACATCAACCTCCTGATTGATATCCAAAAGAATACGGTGTCCCTAGCTCATAATCGTCAGAGCTATTTCCAGAAAGGCAGCCAAAGCAACTATGAACAAATCAACTTCCATCTTGAGGCCCTGGAGCTACTCTCTTCTAAACTTTCTCAACTACCGCGTTTAGGTATCTATAAAGAGAACACCGACGAAGATGATCTAAGCGCACTATTAGGCTTAGAGTCTGATGAAGAAACTGAGCAGGAAGAAATAGGTGAGGAACCGATCAGTACAATTCATTCTCTGATCAACCGCTACCCAAAAGAATTGGATAACGCTAAGAAATTCAGTACGTTAAAGAAAGAGGCATCTTCTAAAACACAAACAGACGTTACTTCACTCAATACACAGATTTCTGAAATTGAAACACTTATCAGAACACAATACGACCAGATTCATGTGACTGTTTATTACCTGATGGCGATCTGTGTTGTTCTGATAATAGCCACAGGTGTCTCAATGAATTACCTACTTAAGAAGCTGGGAGATATCCTGATTGCTAAAACTGCATATATTGATGAATTATCACATGGCAAATTCAGCAGCAATATCACCGTAAACTCCCGGCTAAAAGAGGTCCAGACACTAAAACAATCTATTGAAAGATTACAAAAATTTTTCAACCAGCTGCTATCTGATATTCGATCAGAAACCAATAACCTGAAAAACCTTCAGGCAAGCTCCATCACAGAAGCAGATAAGCTGGAAAGCACCGTGTATCAACAACAATCCGCAACAGAAAGCGCAGTAGTTCAGATTACACAACTGAATAGCTCCTTCACTGAAGTAGCAAGTCGAGCCAGTGACACAAGCGCAGCAACTCAGGAAGCATCAAAACTTGCAAACACCGGCTATGAAAAAATCAAAGAAACCGGCGAATACATAGATCGATTAAATTCTGAAATATCAGCAACTTCTGTTTCATTAAGCGCTCTGCAAGAAGACTCACTGGCCATCCAGAATGTTCTGGGGATTATTCAAGGTTTTGCTGAACAGACCAACCTTCTTGCACTCAATGCAGCAATTGAAGCAGCGCGAGCTGGAGAAACCGGGCGCGGTTTTGCCGTAGTAGCTGATGAAGTTCGCAACCTTGCAGCCAACACAGCCAAATCCGCTGATGAGATTCAAGCCATAATCACCAGGCTCACAAAAACAACTGAACAGACTGTCTCTAAGATGGGCATTCAGCAAAAAGCAGCACAAGAGACTGTAGATCTGGCAAAGGAAGCTCAGAATGCGATTACCGTGATCCGCAACTCAATTTCTGAGATTAATGATATGAGTCTTTTGATTGCCTCTTCCACAGAGGAACAAACCTCCGTAACGTCTGAGATAGCCAATACAATCGAGTCGACCAACAACCTATCCCAGAACACCCGGAGTGCTGCTGAAACCAACAAGATGCAGGCAGAACAATTATCTCATGCCAGTGAAAAGCTAACCAATCTCATAGCAAAACTTAGCTAAGCTGAATATCAGATAAAAAAACCGGCCTTAAGCCGGTTTTTTTCAATTATTGAATTCCTGCCAAGACTCCAACCCTTGCCGCAAAGCTTTTTGCATATAGTCTTCTTCCAACAGCTCATGAATAATCTGCGCCAACTGACCTCTGAGCTGCGGAGTATTACATTCAGACAAATGTGAAATTGTCAGAAAAAGCCCCTCAGTACTGATCGGCGCACCTTTTACACTAAGATCCTCAAAACCCAGTATGTTTGCGTAAGCTTTACCAGGGTTTTTCTCGTACAGAGCATATTCTGCTCGCCCTCTATCCAGCATTTTGAATGCCTGCGCTAGAGAAGAAACATACATAATGTTCAACTCTGCTTTCGAGTATTCATCAAATGCCTGACCAAAACTGTTATTGATCACTGTGACACCTAGAAAGGGCTTAAGATCTTCTTTTTTATTGATCTTAACGCCGCTATTTCCTTTCAACCAGATCACACTTTCCGTTTCAAGAAAGGCCGGATGGACATAATCCATATATTGCACACGAGGAATGGTAAAAAAGGCTCCCGCCATAAGGTCAATCCGACCTGCTTTAAGCATATCCTGAGCTCTTGCCCAGGAGCCTACATCCTGTAACTCAATTTCAATACCTAACCGCTTTGAAATCTCATCGATAATTATTTGATTGGCCCCTAACAGCTCTTTGGAACCACCTCCTTTTCGCCACAAATAAGGAGGGTATTCAGAGTTACCCGTTGCGGTCAGTTTATCGCAGTGAGGATCAGCGAAAACCAATGAACCCGAGCAAACAAAAAATAATGTAATAAATGAATAAATGAGGCGCTTAAACTTCATAACTAATGCTTATTACAGATAAAGGAATACCATAAATGTAATGGTCATCAGATAAATTTACAAATAGTAATACAAGAAAGTATTTAGCCCTACAAATTGAAAGCTTTATATCCAGCGGTCATTGGTTTAAAAATTAAACTAAGCCTTCATGGCACCATGCTCAAGTAGGGTTTCTGATTTTCAGACATAAAA
>JBOEHA010000022.1:0-561 GCA_050633685.1 Neptuniibacter sp.
GTCCCTATCTGCCGTGGGCGTTTGAGATTTGAGAAGAGTTGCTCCTAGTACGAGAGGACCGGAGTGAACGAACCTCTGGTGTACCGGTTGTGATGCCAATTGCATTGCCGGGTAGCTACGTTCGGACGGGATAACCGCTGAAAGCATCTAAGCGGGAAGCCTCCTTCAAGATTAGATCTCACTGGGACCTTGAGTCCCCTAAAGGGCCGTTGAAGACTACGACGTTGATAGGTTGGGTGTGGAAGCGCTGTGAGGCGTTGAGCTAACCAATACTAATTGCCCGTGAGGCTTGACCATATAACGCCAAAGGAGTTTATGGTGTAGCTTGTATATAGTTTTAGGACTAGACGATAGAAAGTAACGAATTAGCGCAGTGAAAGATCACAGTCATAGAAAACTCTAAATCATAGAACAGAAGAATCAGATCCGAGTTGTAACAGTTTTGCTTGGCGACCATAGAGTTGTGGAACCACCTGAATCCATCCCGAACTCAGACGTGAAACGCAACATCGCCGATGGTAGTGTGGGGCTTCCCCATGTGAGAGTAGGTCATCGCCAAGC
>JBOEHA010000023.1:0-107615 GCA_050633685.1 Neptuniibacter sp.
TCTGAAAATCAGAAATCCTACTTGTGCATGGCGCCACAAAGGCCCGATTTAATTGCCTTGAGAGGCTAGATAGTCTCGCTGGGTATTCAGCCAGAAATTGTGAGTAGTGTTGAAGCCTTTAGCCAGTTTATAGGCAAGTTCATATCCGATCTCTTCTTCGCAACTTAGAATACGATTAAATGTTTCGAGATCTATCTGGCATAAGCTTGCAGCATCTTCTGTACTGACACCTGTGGGTAACAGGTATAATTCCTTTATCATTTCGCCTACACTTGGCGGCCCATTTAGAATTTTCATAAATCTGTATTGTCTATTGTTGTCGTATAAGGTTATCGGGTAATTATCAGTATGTCTCAGGAACTTATCTATTTTTTCATAGCTCTATGTTTGGCGGTCTGCGCTATTGCGGTTTTTTATATTCAACGCCATTCGAAACTGATTAGAGACACACGAAATGCTCAAAAACAGCAAATTGAGAAGGCACAGAAACGTTATGATGAACAACGTGATTATCTGATTGAAAGCATCCATGTGATTTCCCGAGCGGTAGGCAAAGATGAAAAGTTAACCTATACAGAAGCATGTATGAGGCTTACGGCATTGCTTGAGTCCTTAGCTCCTAATCTGCTCCAGCATGCAGACTTCTCTGTCATTTATGAGGTGTATAAAAGAACCGAACATATTCCTATTAAAGAGGGCTGGAAAAAGCTGTCTAAGCAAAAGCAGTGGGCCTATAGAAAAGAGATGGCTAAGGTCGAGACAGAGTTTGCAGAAGAAGTGGATAAGGCTGCTCTGCGATTAGCTGAGTATGACTTTGATATGATGCTACATTGAGAGTATGGAATTCATTCTTGTATTTGTTATAAGTTTTTTCATCTTATTTGCAGTGGCCATCGCTTTTGCATTGGGCCGTCCCCCTACATACCGACCTTCTAGAAAAGAAATCGAGCAATTATTACTGGATGTAGTTGAAAAGAAAGCTTCTACTGAACGCTGGGAAATGTTTCTTTCGCTGCCAATAAACCATGACCCCGAATTGGAAGAGATCCGAGAACAGTGTCTGATTATTGCTTACGGTGATGAAAATAGCCGTCCTTCGGGTGAAGGGATTGATGGTGGTATTTTTGATCGACGCGGTAATTTAAGAATACAGGAAGTTCTGAACAGGCTAACTCTCCTAATTAAAGCTGAGCCCGTCTCCAAAATCTTCTGAACTACCGGTTTCGTTGTAGATTAGGCGTTTCAGTTGCCATAAGGCTTTCCAGATCAGTTTTGGATCTTCATTCATCAGTGCTTCGTGTAGGCTATAACCACTCGCTTCAATTTCAGGTATGTCGTATAAGCCAGTTAGTCCATTGAGTTGATGGCAGTGATGTCGCATTTTTTTAAAATCTCGCTCATCAAAGCCCTCAGTTATTCCCGTTAATTGTTTAATCAACTCATCATTCAGTTCCGACTCCTGAATATCGTACTTTTTAAGTTGATTCTGAGGTGGTTTATTCAGTTCAGGTGTATCAAAAGATATATTGGAAGTATATTCATTAATGGAGTAACACAGTTCGCGGTCATTTATTGGCTTAAGTAATACGCGATTAACCCCTGCGGTGATCAATCGTTGATGTTCGCTTGCAATCACATTGGCAGTTAGAGCAAGGATAGGAATATTTTGTTGGGATAAGCGGATTTCCTTTGTTGCTTCTATACCATCCATTACCGGCATGTGGACATCCATGAGAATAATGTCAGGCTTGATATTGAGTGATTGCTGGACAGCTTCTTCACCAGTAGTCGCTTCGTACACCTGACAGCCTGCACGTTCCAATATTCGTGTAATCAGGAGTCGATTGAAATCGTTATCCTCCGCAACAAGTACTTTTATATCAGAATCAATATGTAGATCATCTGCTTTAATCTCTTGTGGCAGTTTGTACGATTCGGGTGTTAGTGCATTACGTAACAGTCTGGTTCTGGTGGGTTTACGTAACTGGATTAAGTGTTCTGTATTGAATAATGGCAATGGTTTTGCGCTAAGAACAATAACCTGTGCCTTGGTTGTGCTAATAAGCTCGCGAATGGAGGATATTGCTTCAGGTGTGGCATCATCCGGCCCAAGTCCCCAAACCACAGGGGAAGATTGATTGCTTTGTACAGTATGAAACAGATCATGTTTGCTTTTGGTGACAATGACGTGATTTGCCAAGTTTGTGAGTTGAGCATAAAGACCTTCACTGGAGAGAACTTGCTCATCGTATAGAATAACTTGGTTTGGTAGGTGTGCAACGGCTCTTTCTGCGGCTGTATTAAGAACAAATGGTATTGTTAAAATAACGTTTGTTCCTTTGCCTTCCTCGCTTCTCAGTTTAATTTCTCCGCCCATGAGTTCAGTCAGCTTCTTAGCTATAACCAGGCCTAAGCCAGAACCACCATATTTGCGTGTGATGGAGGTATCAGCCTGACCAAAAGCTTTGAAGAGGTTATCAATTCTTTCTTGAGGGATGCCGGTACCAGTGTCTGTAACCGTTATCTGAAGTTCGCATTTGTCTTTGTTAATACCAGTTTGCTTAACGTGGACAGCGACATGCCCTGAGTCGGTAAATTTAACTGCATTACTCACCAGGTTGGTCAGTATTTGTTTTACGCGAACAGGGTCTCCCAAAAGATGCATTGGCGCGTCAGGAGTAATTACAGGTATCAACTCAAGACCTTTTGCCAAAGAGGTGGCAGTTTGCATTTCAAGAACGTCAATCACTGCGCTTTCAAGTTGGAAAGGGATCGATTCCAGCTCAATAGCGTTCGACTCAAGTTTTGAGAAGTCGAGAATGTCATCAATAATTGACAGTAACAGATCAGAGGTAAGATTGATGATCCGGGTATATTCCTTCTGCTCATTTTTTAATTCAGTTTGATCAAGAAGGCGGCTAAAACCTGAAACAGAGGTGAGGGGGGTTCTTAATTCATGGCTCATTCTGGCGAGAAATTCATCTTTAGCTATATTGGCCAGGTCTGCGCGTTTCTTGGCGCGGTCCAGCGCCTGATTTTGTTTCTCAAGGTGAACCAATGTTGAGCGTAAGCGTAGCGTGGCTTTTTCCACGCGACTTTCCAGAGTTTGGTTTGATTCATGTACACGTTGAGCCAGTTTGTTGATCCCTTGTGCAAGTGATTTAAGTTCACCAGTACTTGAGGTGCTGGCTCGTGTTTCAAGCTGTCCTTCCTGAAGCATCTCTACTACATGAGTTAAACCTAAGATCGGGTTAGTAATACGCTTGCCAAAGCGGCTGGCAACAAGGAATGTAATAATCAGTCCAAGTAACGCTAGGAGTATTCCCCTATTTAGAATCTCCAATTGCCTTTGTTGTGTAGGTTCTTGTGAGAGAATAATGACGACCCAACCTAAAAACTCGGGCTCAGCTTCTTCGCTCTGTAAATCCGGGCTATCAGTAAAATCAACACCCGTTGCCAGTACAGGATTCAAGAAGTGAATTTTCTTATCTTTTACCAGAGGGTAACCTGCATCCTTTGCTAAAGTTGGAGCACCTTTTACGCCTCTGGTTATTGTGTCGAATGAGGGGCTCAGGAAGATCACGTCAACTACCTCCTCGTCCGCTCGGATGGTCGACCTGATAATGCCATTAAGAATTTCAGTATTGCCTATCAACATCCCGAATTCTGCTGACGAAGCCATCATTCTGCTCAATGTATGGCCTTTTTCCAGAAGTGATGAATGAGCGTCATCCAGGCGAGTTTTAATAAAATAACCACCCAAAATGAAAGTGATCATCATTAAAGGAAGCAGCGTTATTATCAAGACGCGTTGCCTGATGCCTAGTGTCAACAACTTCAAGGTTCTAACTCCTGTAATTGTTGAGTCAGTACATCACCTGTGGGTAATTTTATTCGTAATGCATTTGCTGCTTTAGGATTGGTCGCTACAGAAAAATATCGTGGGTGCTCAGCCTTCGGTAAACGATTATTTAATGTTGTATTCTCAATTAATTCAGCAGTTTGTCTGCCTATTTGCTCAGGGGTAGAAAAAACTGCTGCAAGTGCCCCTGCATCAACGTATTTTCTGGAGAAACCGATCAGCGGTATTTTCTGTCGGAAAGAAATATATAAAATCCATTTAGCGGTAGTTCTGTTGAACACTGACTTATCTGGAAGCGTCAAAAATACATCTGCATCGCGGATGAGTGGCTGCAGTTTTTGAATAGGGCTGTCAGCATCTCCCAGAGTTTCATAGAGCAATGAGAATTTAGATTGCTTCGCAGCTTCAGTTAGTAAGCCCAAGTCCTTTTGTGAATTTGGTCCTAATGCGGTGGCAATGTTTTTTGCATCGGGAACAATTAATCGAGCCAGGGACAATTGACGTGTATAGGGTTGATCGAGATATACGGCTGTCATTGCTCCACGCTTGATGCGGGGGTGTTGTTTATTCCTTTCCAGAAGCGCCTGATAGGTTTGCCGGGGCAGAAAGGTGGCATACAATTTTTGTTGTTCAGGAGCTTTCTCTAACAGTTCAAGAGCTGCTTTTGAGCCAATAGCGACGACTGATTGGAACTCTTCATCTGAGCTTTGAGATGAATATTCCTGCAGGAGGATCTTTTTGGTTGGTGTATTACTGTTAGATGATATTGCTGATGCTACTTCTCGATAAGCAGGTAGATCACTGCTCAAAACTATCAGTGTATCTGCCTTAACACAACTTGCCAGGCACAACAAAAACCACCCCAGTATTAGGGGGAGTTTCCTTGTCTGTCTCTGTAGTCTTATCTGCAGTTTTTTACACACATCTACAATCCATTGCAGTTTGGTTTACTCTAATATGAGAGTTTTAGTTGAAGAAACGTTCTCCGGTCAAAGATGTTGTATGGATAAAAATCTTCGTATTCATTATCAAAAAGGTTCTGAACAACAAGTTTAGTCTCAAGTGAAGAGCTGTAGTTCAGTTGGAATTCTTTAGAGAGAACAAAGTCTGTTCTTTGGAATGTGGGCCTGTAACCACCTTCCAACCAGTTAACTGAGCTCATAAAATACTGCCCGAGGCTGGCATAAAACTCCTGATCCAACTCCGTGCTAAACAAAAGTGATGCCGTATGTAACGGGCTCCTTGCAGATGGTGGGTTGCCCGCAGCCTCTAGACTGTCTATCCCTCTTGTGCCGCGGTCCCGTTCACCTTTGACATTGTTATAACCATAGTTGAACAGAATCAAAGAACTTTGCGAGGGTCGGAAGGCTGCTTGCACTTCAGCACCTACGTTTCTCCAATAAGCAGTATTTGCAAGCGTACGGGCTCTGCCATCAATATCACTAATCCCTTCTACCCAGCGATCATCTATAGCTCCAGTTATCTGCTCATTGAATATCCTGATATCAAGATGACTTTTGCTTTCAGGCCATAGCTTGAATAAACCCAGTTCATAGGAGGTAAGTTTTTCAGGTTCCAGAGCTGAATCTGGGACAGTAACAATATCCCAAGGGGTTTGTGTGTTGTCAAAGAAGATAGAGTTGTTGTTTCTTTCCAGAAGAGATGGGGTTCTATATGCCTGTGTTACAGCAGTACGAACAGACAAGGAATTAGTTAGAGCATAGTTGGCAGCTACGCGAGGTGAGAAACGTGTGTTTGCCAGGTTACTCTTCTCGAACATACCACCTAGGTTGAATGTCAGTTTAGAGTTCGGTTGCCACTGCGTATTACCAAACACGCGCCATTTGTCGGCTCTAACTTCACCGAGTCCAGAAAGGAGTACTTCACTTTCAGCGGATTCTGAACGGTAACCTACTCCCCAAACGGATTTTACTTTTGAGCTGTTATTAATCGTGTGTTGAACTTCTATATCGTAAAGTTCAGTGACCCCGTGCTCTGTACCTATGTATTGCTCAGTGCCATCCAGAGGAATAAAGGTTGGATCGAATTGCAACGCAAACTCTGCCAAGGCCTGATCAACACCCAGTTCTATAGCCAGTACTTCAGCAACCGGCGCTTTTTCAGCATCCAGATCAACATAGTTATGGGTGAAGTTTACTTTAACTTCATTACTTTCATCCTGAATGTGAGTCCAGCTGAAGTGTTGATAATGAGTGAAGTGTTCTCTTGGAGAGAAATAGTTATCTAATGCATCGGCCTGACCGATATTCACTGTGCCTTCGCTGACCCCTAAGTTGAAGGTTATTGTGTCAGTGAGGGATGGGGTTGCAGTGCCGGTCAGGTTTACCGAACGGTTTAAAATACCGTCATCAAATAGGTTATAGCCTTGATTTTCTTCATAGTTGGCAGACAGAATAAATTCGACATTGCCGATGCCGCTTTGAAAAGCCGCGTAATATTTTTGGGTATCGAGCGAGCCATGGGTGGCCTCGAAAGTGGATTCATTTGATGTCAGCGGGTTTTTAGTAACGATATTGATCGCGCCCAAAAAAGCATTGGAGCCGTATGCTGGCACATTAGAGCCGCGGATAACTTCAATATAATCAATATCATTAATGGAGATGCCTAGAGTCTCCCAGGCAACTGTACTCAGCAATGGCAAGTATACAGAATGGCCGTTTAGCATCACCTCCATTCGCCTTGGATGATCATCACTGACTGCGTGATAACTGACACCACCAATATTCGGGGAAGAGCTGTAACTCTGCATTCCTGGCACTAACTGAAAAAGCTCCGTTATTTTCTGTGCCCCGGATGCTTTTATTAATTGCTGATCAATGATGCTGATCGCAACGGGTGTTTCCGTTAGTTTTTGTGGCTGCCTGGTTGCAGAAACTACGGTGGGGATATCAATAAAGATATCTTCTTCAGTGAAGTCCGGAAGCTCATTTCCGTGCGCATAAAATGAAGTTGAAAGCAGGGTCGCGAGACCGAATGCGCAGGTTTTAGGTTTATTATTAGTTATTAGAGTTATGGCCATAATGATTCCGGATACAAAGTAACGACTATTCGTTGATTCCCTATCTTAAATCTTTCTTCCGATGTAGATGATGATTGCTGCCATTACGATTGCCTCCAGAATGAAACCATTATTTTCCAGAATCCAATTCATTGACTGCTACTTCAAAAGACAAATTAGCATTTATCATAACGGTTATCAGACACCAAATGAATAATGCTATGCGCTTAATACATAAGGTTTGTCAGTATTAATGCCCTGATAGAGAGATCATACTTTGATCTGAAGTTTGATGCAGATAAATGAAAAAGTAAGGGTATCTATGTATTATGCTGGCTTAATCCATTCCTAATCTAGGGTAAATCTATGTGGTCAGTTCAAGGGAAGCAGGTTGTTCACACTTCAGGGTTATCGATTGAAGTTGTGGATGGCACGTTTGCAAACCCAATGAATCTGTCTGTTCGCGGCGACAATGGATTGTCGGCTCCTCAATTGGCGTTATTAATTCGTGAGGGGTTGGATTTTGCTTCAGGGGCATCAAAAAAAGAGCAGGTCAGAGCAACACAAGTACAAACTAAACCAAAAAAGAGTAACAGGCCTATTCTGAAACTGAAAAAATAATGCATTTGCTATAATCTATTTTATAAAACAATATGTTGTGACACCTTTATTATCTTTTACAGGACTGCTTTTATGCTGGCCAAAATTCTCATGACAGTTTTTTTATCGGTTGCTCTAGTGGGCTGCGGTGAAGATAAACTGCCAGAAAATGCCAATGGTAAAGAGCTTTTTGTTCACTATTGCTCTTCGTGCCATGAGAAAGATGGTGGTGGTAATTTCATAAAAGGTATTCCCGCTAATGCAACCTCAGAAATGTCAGCATCTGACATTATGTTCCTGATTCGGAAGGGAAAACATGACAAACCCGGTATGCCTGTGTTTGAAAATATGTCCAGAAAGGATGCTCTCCTTATCTCCAGCTATGTAAAAGAGCAATTAAGATAACGTTGCTCTTTTACATCATTCACTCATTCGATTTCTCCTGTTGTCTCCATTGAGGCAACTACTATAAGCTGCAAGCTGACTCTGATTCTTACAGCGATCCTATGTATTCATTTTTTGAAAGGCTGGTAGCGGCGTTCCCCCCGGAAGAGCCTGCTCAACCACCCCGTGGTTTATTTGCTTTCTGCCGACATTATACGCGAGGGGCCGAATGGCCTCTTGTGATTATGAGCGCCCTAACGGCAACGGTTGCTGTGCTTGAGGTCTTACTGTTTGGTTTTATGGGGCAGTTGGTTGACTGGTTGTCTTCCAAGGAAAGGGCTACCTTCTGGGAAGAAGAATCCGGCACTTTGATGTTGATGGGGCTTGTACCTTTAGTGGCATTGCCGCTTGCCGGAGTGCTGCATTCTTTGATTACACATCAAGCCTTATTGGGCAATTATCCAATGTCGATTCGTTGGTTAGCCCACCGTTATCTATTACGTCAAAGTGTCTCCTTTTACGCCAATGATTTTGCTGGCCGAATTGCGACAAAGGTTATGCAGACTGCGCTTTCGGTACGTGAAGCTGTGATGAAGTTGCTTGATGTGATGATGTTTGTCACCGTGTACTTCTTTGCCATGTTAGTTTTAGTGGCGCAATCAGATTGGCGCTTAACTCTGCCTATGGCGATTTGGCTCATCTTCTATATTCTGATTCAGTCTTATTTTGTGCCACGCCTGAAGAAAGTTTCCACAGATCAGGCCGAGGCTAGGGCCATGATGACGGGTCGTATAGTGGATTCCTATTCCAATATCTCAACCGTGAAACTGTTCTCACATACTCAGCGTGAATCTGAATATGCCCGGGAAGGGATGGATGCGTTTATGGATACAGTTCATAAGCAGATGCGTTTAGGTACAGGCTTAAATATCAGTGTTCAGGTCATTAATCACTTGTTGTCTTTTTCAGTCGCTGCGCTTTCCATCTGGCTCTGGTTACAGGACTCAATTTCGGTCGGTGCTATTGCTATAGCAATTGCCCTGGCTCTACGCCTTAACGGCATGGCTCACTGGATTATGTGGGAGATCAGCGCTCTGTTTGAGAATATAGGTACAGTCGCGGACGGTATGGAAACACTCTCACAGCCACTATTGATTCAGGATAAAGATCAGGCGGTTGATCTCAACGTCACAGCAGGGCAAATAAAATTTGATCATGTTGGTTTTCACTATGGTGAACAGAAACGTGTGCTTGAGAACCTCTCGCTGAATATTCAGCCGGGAGAAAAGGTAGGTATTGTTGGTCGCTCCGGTGCGGGTAAATCTACCGTAGTAAATCTGTTGATGCGTTTCCATGATGTGGAAAGTGGTCAGATAACCATAGACAACCAGAATTTACGTGACGTTAAGCAGGATTCGCTGCGCGCTCAAATTGGTATGGTCACACAGGATACCGCTTTGCTGCATCGCTCTGTGCGAGAAAATCTTCTGTACGGCAGGCCTGATGCAACGGAAGACGAGATGGTTGATGCAGCCAAAAAAGCGGAAGCACATGAGTTCATTTTGGGGTTGACCGATCCCGAAGGCCGAACCGGTTATGACGCACATGTGGGAGAAAGAGGAGTCAAACTATCAGGTGGCCAGCGCCAGCGTGTTGCTATTGCACGTGTTCTTTTAAAAGATGCGCCTATTCTGATACTTGATGAAGCCACCTCAGCGCTGGACTCAGAAGTAGAAGCCGCAATTCAAGCCAGTTTGTACAAGTTGATGGAAGGTAAAACTGTTATTGCCATCGCGCACCGTCTCTCCACCATTGCTGCATTGGATCGTCTTATTGTTCTTGATGATGGGGATATTGCTGAGCAGGGAACTCATTCGGAACTTTTAGATCAGAAAGGGATCTATGCTCAACTATGGGAGCATCAAACCGGTGGTTTCCTGGGTGAAACCTAAGGGTTAGAAGAATAATTCGGGTTTTTTGCCTGTTTGCACACATAGATATATGCAGTAAGATCTTGATAAAGACGATTGAACTTAAATCAATTGCTTTAGTGTAGTGAAGTTTGGGAATAATAAAATGACAGTTGAAAAAACTGCAGATGCTGCTGATCAATCAGCGGTACAGACCCGTTTTTTGGGTCTTTCGAGCGAGCTTAAAAAACGTGTAGTTGCTCAGGATGAGCTGATTGAATATCTGCTCATAGCCTTGTTAACTGATGGCCATGTATTGTTGGAAGGTCCTCCGGGTTTGGCAAAAACCCGAACGGTGCATGCTTTAAGTGATCTGCTGGAAGGTGAGTTTCACCGTGCCCAGTTTACCCCTGATCTGTTACCGAGTGATATCACAGGTACAGAGATTTACAACACACAGAAAAGTGAGTTCACCTTTCGCCCAGGTCCCCTGTTTTGTAATTTGCTACTGGCCGATGAGATTAACCGTGCCCCGGCAAAAGTACAGTCGGCTCTGCTGGAAGCCATGGCAGAGCGCCAGGTTACAGTGGCGGGGAAAACCTATCCATTAGCCCGTTTTTTCATGGTGATGGCCACCCAAAATCCACTGGAACAGGAAGGTACTTATCCACTTCCAGAAGCCCAGTTGGACCGTTTTATGCTGCATATCCGCGTAGATTATCCGCAGCATGAACAGGAGAAAGAGATTCTCCGTCTGGTGCGCAATGAGCATACGGAAAGCCTTGGGGCGGGTGAATCCGCTATTCAACATGTGCTTTCTGAAGAAGATCTCTTCAGTGCCCGTGCAGACATCATGAAAACTTACATGGCTCCGAACCTTGAAGATTATCTTATCGCCTTGGTCCTCTCTACTCGTCAACCGGAACTCTACGGTGATGATCTGAAAGGTAGCCTGGTATTTGGTGCCAGTCCTCGTGCAACTATTGCCCTGGACCGGGCAGTCCGAGCTAAGGCGTGGTTGTCTGGACGAGACTTTGTCACGCCTGATGATATTCAGGAGATGGCTCCAAGCGTACTGCGTCACCGTATTGGCCTCAGTTACGTGGCTGAAGCCAAAGGCATGGATAAAGACCAGTTAATTGCTGAACTGATTAAACGCGTCGCTGTGCCTTAGGGGATAGCAACTATGTTTATTGGTGAAAGCAGCCCCAGGCCTGTTCCTGCGGCGCGTAATCTTATAACTCTGGATGAGCTTGTCAGCCTGCGATTCTGGCCGCCTGCCCGTGGGCAAAAGCGTGAACGTATGGCGATTCGTGAAGGTCACCACCTCAGTAATGTCCGTGCCCGTGGCATGGAGTATGATGATGTGCGTGAGTATCAGCCAGGTGATGATATCCGCCACCTTGATTGGCGCTTGATGGCCCGTACCGGAGAGGCGCATACCAAATTGTTCCGGGAGGAACGGGAACGCCCTGTATTTGTTATTACAGACCTTCGTGCACCTATGCACTTTGCAACTCAAGGGCATTTTAAATCGGTGTTGGCTGCTTATGCCTCAGCGATGGTGATCTGGACCACCCTTTCAAGTGGAGACCGGGTCGGAGGGCAGGTTCTAACCCCCAATGGCACGAATTTATTTAAACCCTCTAATAACCGCCAGCAAGCGATGCAGATGATCGCATCGCTTTCAGACAGTTTTGAGCACAATGCTGAAGCAAACAGTACCTCTGTTGATCCGGGCTCTTTGTCAGATAAACTCATAGAGGTGGAAGCCTCCTTGAGCAGTGGCACAATTCTTTATCTGTTCAGTGATTTTCATGACGCTGATCCACTCCTGGAGCAGCATCTGATGCGTTTATCACAGCGTTGTGAACTGAAGTTGGTTTTAATCTCAGACCCACTGGAATCCCAACTACCTACGGGAAATTTATACCGATTTACCGGTGAAGGGCGTGAGTTGATGGTGAATGCTGATCACAATCAGCAAATTCGCTATCGCAGTGAATTCCAGAAGCGGATCACCTTATTAGAACAGTTACACAATATCCGTGGTGTTGAGTTCGCCCATTGGCAGAGCCATGCCCATCCTTTGTTTTCACAACCGGGGGCAAACGATGGATTTTAGCAAATTACTCCTGCGGGATATGCAGGTACCGGAGGCCATAGGCTGGTGGCCGCTTGCACCAGGCTGGTGGCTGCTGTTGTGTCTGCTTGTGATCATTTTGATTGCTCTGACTTATTTTATCCGGAAAAAACTTCACGACCCAAGGCGTGCAGCCATACAAGAGCTGCGCAGCATTCAGCGTCGTTATGGCGAGCATCAGGACAAACAGTTGCTGTTGGTTGAATGTAACACTCTGATGAAGCGTTTAGCCCTAACCCTTTATCCGCGCCATCAGGTGGCGGCTTTGTCAGGACAGCGATGGCTGGCTTTTCTGCGAGATAGCAGCAGTAAACTTGATATCAGCCAATTGGAAATATTGGCTCAGGGTCCCTATCAGACCTCAGTTGAGTTGAGCAGTGATGAGCTGATTCAAAACTGTAGGCAGTGGATTAAACAGGTGCGAGGTGTTGCTGATGTTTGAGTTTGCCTGGCCCTGGGTATGGATATTACTGCCTTTGCCTGTTCTGGTTAGGTTTTTGGCACCCGCCACCGCCTTAGGTGCCAGTAATGCCTTGAAAGTGCCCTTTATCGGACAGATGGAGCGAGCCGTTGGTAAACATGCTGGAATCACCAAGTCATCAGCACAGGGTAAGTTGATTTTTGCTTTGTTGGTTTGGACTCTGTTTGTTGCTTCCGCAGCTAAACCACAATGGTTGGGCGAACCTATCGCGCAGCAGCTGGAAGGGCGGGATCTGGTGCTTGCGGTAGACCTGTCGGAAAGTATGCTGGAAAAGGATTTCAGGTTTCAGGGGCAACTTATAAACCGCTTAGTTGCGACCAAAATTGTTACTGGCGATTTTATTGAACGTCGTGAAGGTGACCGTATCGGACTGATCCTGTTTGCGGGTCAGGCTTACTATCAAGCGCCACTCACCCATGACCGTAAAACCGTCAAGACCTTTCTGGACGAAGCGCAGGCCGGACTGGCGGGTAAGTCCACGGCTATTGGTGATGCGATTGGTTTGGCGGTAAAGCGTTTTAAAGAGCTGGAAAGCAAACAGCGCATACTGATTTTACTCACCGATGGTACCAACAACGCAGGAGTGCTTGACCCGATGTCTGCGGCACAGCTAGCAAAAGATTTCGGTGTCAAAGTGTACACCATCGGCGTTGCAGGAGGTGGGCAATTGGCGGGGCCTATAGGTGGTGAACAGGCGTTACTGAATGACTATCTGAATGCCACACCACAAAGCTCAATAGATGAGAAAACACTCCAGGCCATTGCGCAGACGACCGGAGGGCAATACTTCAGCGCCGGAGATCTTCAGCAATTGGCTGGTATCTATGCAGCACTGGATGAGCTTGAACCGGTAGAACAGGATTCAGAATTCTACCGCCCTATAGAGCCTCTTTTTCAATGGCCTCTGCTGTTGGGTTTGCTGCTGAGCATGATTTTGTTAGTGCTTAACCGTCGCCTTATTGGAATGGGGGGCTGACCTGTGTTTGATCATTTTCACTTTCTCCAACCCTATTGGTTATTGTTATTACCCTTGCTGGTGGCTTTGGTTGTATTGACCAAACGTCACAGTCTGAACCGGTCTCACTGGTCTAAAGTGTGTGACCCAGAACTGCTGCCATTTCTGGAGCAGCAGGGCAGTGCTAAAAAAAGCGTAGGCCTACCATTAATTGCCTTGATAGCTACGACGTTGTTGGTCATTGCGGCGGCGCAACCGGTGTGGAAACAAATGCCACAACCGGTATTTCAAAAAAATGATTCTGTGGTGATCGCGCTGGATCTTTCTGCATCCATGAATGCGACCGACCTGAAACCCAGCCGTTTACAAAGGGCGAGGTTTAAAATTAAAGATCTGTTGGCGCGTATACCTGATGCGCAGGTCGCACTGATCGTATACGCGGCAGATGCTTTCACCGTAACTCCATTAACAGAAGATAACGATACCATCCTGGATCAACTGCCAGTCATGAGTCCTGAAATTATGCCGGTACAAGGTAGTCGGGCGGATCGGGCGTTACAAAAAGCGGATCAGTTGCTCACTCAGGCAGGAGTCGCTAAAGGGAATATTGTTCTGGTCAGTGATGAGGTATTACCTGCCCAGATAGCAGCTACGGCCTCGCGTCTCAAGCTTAGTGGTCGGCAGATTTCGATTCTCGCAGTTGGTACTGAGCAAGGTGCACCTATTCCGAAAAATGGTGCGTTGCTGACAGACCGTCAAGGTAATGTGGTCGTCGCCAAAACCAGATTGTCTGAAATGCAGGAGTCCGCAGGATTAGGTGGAGGCTCCGCCGTTATGATTACGCTGGATGACCGGGATGTAGCATATCTGGTCGGTGGTTTTCAGGAAAATGACCAACTCCCAGCAGAGTCGACACAGCAACTTAACCGCTGGATAGCAGAGGGGCCGTGGTTCGTCATACTGGCTCTGCCGCTGCTGTTGCCGCTGTTTCGTAAGGGAATTCTTAATCTGATTCTTCCTGTGTGCCTGGGTATGGGTTTAGTTTTTCCTACCGATCTGTATGCAAATCCCGAATCTGAGCCGGAATCTACCGGTTCATTAAAACAAACCTGGCGAAATCTCTGGAAAACTGGGGACCAACAAGCCTATCAACTTTATCAACAGGGCGAATCAGGCAAAGCTGCTGAACGCTTTAACGATCCACGTTGGAAACAGCTGGCTCACTATCAAAATGGTGAGTTTGAGAAAGCGCTCTCTACTTTGGAACAACCGCAAACCCCTGCTGATTGGTATAACTTCGGAAATGTATTGGCGCGGTTGGGTGATTTGAATCAAGCGATTACGGCTTATGATCAGGCGTTGGAACTGCAACCTGAATTTGAGGATGCAACATACAACCGCCAACTACTCGAAGAGATACTGAAACGGCAGCAGAAAGAATCCGGTGAAGAAGGGCAGCAGTCCGATGAGCACAAAGGCGGGCAATCCAGAGACCCTTCCCAAGGTTCAGACGTAAGAGATCCCTCACCGCAAAGTGCACAGGGCAGTAATTCACCGGATCAGGATTCCTCTGGTGAAGGCGCTGAAGCCGGCTCATCTCAGAATGGTAGGGCAGAGAACAAAGGCTTTGATGATCAGTCAGAAGCGGCTGAACAGCGCGCACGCAGTAATGGCTCTGGTAATCAGGCTGCTGCAGGTGACGACACTCCAGAGAGCGATAATGAGCAACAAGACTCACCGCAAGATAGGGAACAGATGCAACAGCAACTGAAAGACAGTATTGATCAGCAGCTTTCAGAACAAAAAGCGCAGAACAGTTCTCAAGCAGAGGATTCTGCGGAAAATCAGCAGCAATCCGCTAAAGGAAAAACGGAATCGGGAACAAAGGTTCATCAACCCATCGATGAGCAAAACGCGGCAAGGGAACAACTATTAAACCGCATAGAGGATGACCCCTCAGGCTTATGGCGGCGTAAATTTATCTACCAGTATCGCCAGCAAGCGGGTGGACAAGCAGCAGAGGATAAACAGTGGTGATTTTAGTAAGAGTTTTCTCCTTTTTAGCGTTTTTAATACTCAGCGTACAAGCCTATGCGGCCGTAACCAGTCAGGTGGACAGAAAAAACCTGCAGCAGGGGGAAACCTTCCTGCTGGTGCTGAATATTACCGGCTCCGATGCCAGCTCAATAGATCTGTCCCCACTGGAAAAAGACTTTGAAGTATTGGGTCGTAACCATCGCTCCAATACTTCCATCATCAACGGTGACCTAAAGCGCTCAACCAAACTTCTGATCACTCTGGCACCAAAGGCATCTGGCACTCTTGAGGTACCAGTATTAACCGTTGCCGGGGAACAGTCCCAACCTATAACGATCAACGTAGCGCCGGTACAGCTTGCCTCTGCAGTGGATGGGGGAGTTGAACTGCTTTCCAGTCTTTCGGACAAAGCTCCACTGGTGCAGCAGCCGTTGATCTATCAGGTCAATATTGTGTTGGGGCAACGTATCTTTAATGCCGAATTTGTGGAGCCTAAAGTTAAGCAGGGTAAGGCGTTAATCCAGCCTCTGGGTGAACAACGCCAATACCGCCAGCAGCTTCAGGGAAGAGATATCCTGGTGGTCGAACAGTCCTGGGTCGTTACACCGCAACAAAGTGGAGTGCTGGAAATCGAGAGCGCTAAACTGAGTACTTCCATTCAAAAGCAGCAAACGCGCTTCCCGGGTTCAAGTAACCCCAGATCTATGCAAAGGATCTTTCTCTCAGCAGATAATTATCTTCTCGACGTTGAACCTATTCCCGCAACTTTTTCCGGGGCCAGTTGGATTACCGCCAGTGAACTTACTTTAAAAACAGAGCTGAGCAGTGATGAATGGAAGGTGGGAGATCCTGTCACCCAAACCCTTACGCTTAATGCCATTGGTACCACTCAGGAGCAAATTACCGAGCTAGAACTACCCGAAGTGCAGGGAATAAAACAATATCCTACCAAGCCCGTGTATGAGCAGGACTTTCAGGACGGTGCTGTACGATTACAGATGACACTGGAAGTAACTCTGATCCCTAATTTGGCAGGTGAAGTCACCCTGCCAGAGATTCGTTTGCCTTGGTGGAATACCGAAACCAATCTGGAAGAGGTCGCCGTTCTGCCAGAGCAAAGTTTTAATGTGTCGCAGGGCGATGCACCTGTTATTCAACAAAATGCACAGGCTGCCACTAATAACCCAACAGCAATACCCAGCCCGGTGGCAAACCAGCCGATGGATGCCAAATCGACCTCTCCACAGATGGATAATGGTGTTGACCAGGCAGAAACTGAACCTGGTGTTTGGGATAAAGCGGCTTGGCTCATCGTTGGGTTAGCACTGCTAATGGGTGCCTTGTTGGGTGGTGTGGTGACTTTTTACCTATCTCGTAAGAATCCAACTTCTAAAACAGAGCCTGAAATCGTTCCGGTCACTCAATCATTTTCCATGTCAGACCTGAAAACCGCCTGCCAGAAAAATGATGCTGTAGCTGCTCGTGAGGCATTGGCTGCCTGGGCGCAACATAGTTTTCCTGAATCCAGGCAGCTGAATGCCGTTCTGGGTAAGGTCTCTCCAGAACTCAGAGAAGCCATTACTGAATTGAATCGTTGTTGCTATTCGGCAGAGCCCGGGAAGTGGAACGGTAAAGAGTTAGTCCGATTGGTGGAAGGGTTTCAGCCGGAAGTGAGGGCAGGGAAAGAAAGCCGGTTGGTTGGGTTGGTGCCTGGGTAGGGCTTACGCCGTGTCTCAAATTGCTTCTATGAGCGCACTTTTTCGAACCTTCTGTTCTCGCTAGGCAGGGTTGCCATGCGACCAGACAAAAAGAAAAGGCCCACTCGAAGAGCGGGCCTTTTCTTTTTTAATCTGATGGTACCAGCGGCCGGACTCGAACCGGCACGTCCTTGCGGACAAGGGATTTTGAATTCACTGCATATTTATAACTATTTGATATTTATAATTATATATTGATTAATATATAGTCATACAACATATCATACAACATGGTGTTTTGTTTTGGCTGAAAATACATGGATAGAGGAAGGCTTGGCAATATACCGCCAGACTAAAACTAGTCGAGTTTGGTGGGTAAGAATGCGGATTTGTAAGCAAGAGGTCCGGCAGAGTCTAAAGGTTCAGGATAAGGCGGAGGCATACAAGAAGGCTCTGAAATTGAAAGGCAGTTATGAGCTTGCTACTGAACAGGGAATGGAACTTAATATACTAAAAACTCGCTTGTCTGTTGTGATTGAGAAAGTGATAGCAAATATCACAGGTGCACAGAACAAATCTGACAATACAAAGGTCATTGTGCGGGTGTTGAATAGTATTTCTGCAAAATACGGCAAGGCAGATACTTCCAAGATAGATAATCAGTTCTTGATTGATTACTACAATACTATTAGCTTCAACGATACTCTTCTTACCAATACAAACTTCGCGTGGCGATTGATTATAGAGTATCTGAATGATCATAAGTTGAATGATAAAAATCTCAGAACGCCCAAAAAAGTCGAAACTAAGCAAAAGAAACGATATGACCATTTTGAAAAAACAGAGAAAGGTCTGATTCTAAGCTCACTTGATTCATTTATCGAAACGTCACGGAACTACAAAACAAGGCAAATCAGGCAGGTTCTTAAATCCGTTATCAACTTTATGCTTTTCAGTGGCGTTCGACCCGGTGAAGAGGTTTATGGAATTAGGCTGGAGGATATTACAGTATCCAAAGAGAGCTTTAAGTATGAGGTGCTGGTTAATATAACCAAGGGTAAGACAGAAAAGAGATTGGGGCGCGAGATAAGGGTCAGTAGTGATATTCTCCCTGTATTTGAGGAGCTGTGTGAACTGAAGTTTGGGGTTGGTTTGGAGGAGGCGCGAAAGCGCTACAAGCGCAGGCATTTATTTTATGTGCAGTTCAAGGGTGAGGTAGAGAAAAAGCCTGAGCTTACTAGGCCTTTTTCACGACTGATAGAGTATGCCCAATCAATCAACGAGGTAGAAATCAAAGATAATCACAACTTCAGTTTGTACTCGCTGCGGCATACATTCATTACTGAAAAGCTCTTGCATTCAAAAGCCAAAATATCCGAAATTGCACTTCATTGTGGTACTTCTGTGGAAATGATTGAAGGTTCTTATCAGCATATTCTTAGTCGTATGGTACATGATAACCTAGAGTCTGACCGATTGACTGAGAAAGAGCGTGCCGCTAGAGAATATAGGATTTATTCGGAATAGGGTGTTGTGGCATAGAGCTAGTTGCTTTGGAGTATGGAGAAATGAATAACCCGGTAGGATTTGATTCCAAGATTTGCTCATATTACTTGTGGGTCTCTTGGTTGGGGGTAAAGTATATGAAGCATTTTCCAACTATGGAGGAGGCTATCAATTATGCTGCTGATAACCCCCGTCGGTGCCTAGAGGTAAACGAGGCAGTTTCTGACGAAACTAAAAGGGCATGGTTGGGTGAGCTGAAAGGCGCGAATAATCCGTCAAAATGTGATTATCAGTTTGTTAGGCCTGTCTTAACTTGGTTTCTTGTTTGTGTTGTCTTGAGAGTGACAGGCTTTTTATTCGGTAAGCTTTATTTATTATTAGCGGATTACGGCCTACATGAATCTTGGGTGGGTGGGCTGGTGTACTCTTTTCTTGGGTTTCTTGTTGTTGCTTTAACGTACCTTTCATTATTTGCTGCTGTTGTATTCGTTCCGTACCTGTTGCTGAAAACGATTGAGTTCCTCATGTATAGGAAAATAATTGTCAAAAATTGCAGCTAAGAGCAGTGTCTTTCTTGGTGTTTGAGGTGAGCGTTGTGACTGTGGATTGTTTTTGTTGATTGTCGCTTTCTGTGGTGAGTGGGTGCAATGAGAGAGGATTCCATATTTGCTTGTACGAATCTTGGTGTTTTTGAGTCAATTGTGATTGAGTCTCATGAAAAAATGGTTGCTTGCCTTAATGAAGGAAAGCGGCCAAATGGAAATGAAGGTTTTGTTCTGGCATATGATTCAAGCCACAGGAGTTTTAAGGAAGCGCTAAAGGTTTTGGTTTTTGTGGGTGCTGCATTGGAGTCTATGTGGTACCAAAAGGCGGTTGCGTATAGAAGTAAATCATTCGCTGAAAGGCTTGATAGAGAGTGTCGTTCAGTTGCTGAAAAGTATGAGTCTATTGGTTTAACGGAGCATAAACTGCTTCATGGTATGAAGCATTACTATAGCGTTCGTCGCCAAGTAGTTCATGAAAAAAACCACAACTCACAATTCCAAAAGATAGTATTTAATGCACAGTGTGAAGCTGGCAAGGCTGTAGAGCTTCTTTTATCTGTTCGTTTAGCTCTTGAGTCGATAAGTGAGGCGTAAATATAGTTTAGGGGAATAAGGGGCTATCTCCTTCGTCTGCGCCTTTTTTTGGGGGCGGGGTGTTCTGAGGGAGTGGGACCTTCTATTGAATGCTTCTGGTATAGTGCGCTGAGGTCATACTCTATTGGTGAATAAGTTGTATCGTCTTCAGACAAAGGTTGTTTTCTTACCAGTAGGCGGAATTGGTTAATTAGGTTTTTTGCATTCTTGCTTCCTATGAGCTGGTATAGCTCTGCCTCAGATTTTGCAGAAATTATCTTTTCAATAAGCTGTTCAAGAGTCGTATGAGAGTGATTTGAGTGTTCTGCTAGTTGGTTCTGCTTGTTTTTTAGGCGTTTCATACCTTGCGCTAGTTCTGCTCTTAATCTCTCTAAATAATCGGCTTTTGAAGTCTTGTCTCTTAGTTTGGTCTTTTTAGGGGTTCCACGGGTATAGCCTAAATCCTTGAAGTGTTTATATGCTAGGTCTTGGAGCTTTGAGGTAAACCCGGATTGTCTGTCCAAAGTTCGAAGGGGTTGCTTGTTCGTTGTAAAGTCGAAGTTGAAGAACTCGCAATGAGCATGATAATTGTTCTTGATTTGGTTTTGGTCATGGATTTCTGTCGGGTCAGTATCGGGATTGTGTCCGTGCCCTTCGTCCATGTGGAAATTAAACCCGAGATAGGTTAGACCGAACTCCTGTTGGACCTCTCTGCCAAATTGGTTGATTCTTCTTGTTATTAATTTTTGAAACTTTTCTATTCCTATTTTTTTAATAATTAAGTCTGTTCTTTTTCTGCTTAATATTAAAACATTGTCGAGCAATAAGTTTGAGTTTTTCTTAAATGTTGGGTTGTTTGGGCTTGTACTTCTCTTTTGTTCTTCTGCTTTTGATTTTATTTGGTGGAAAGTTCCAACTAGATTTTTGTTTCCGAAATTGTCATTTGTTAAATGTGGATAGGTATTTAAATTATTTTTAAATGTTCGATTTATATGGTTTAAAAGTATTTCGGCGTTTTTGATTTTATAATATTTTCCTTTGCATGCAATTTTGTTCATTTTTTTAACCTCGTTAATTACATATCAGCATAAAAGGAAAATAAGTCAATGCGCTAGGCGTTGCTTTAGCACACTAAAACAACGCGTTGCGTTGTGTGTGGCAGGGGGAGTCCCCTACAACCCCCAAAAAATCTATAGATTTTTTGCTTTCATTCAGAATAGAAGTAAGGGTTGCGTGCATGCCAGGTTTTAACTGGTTTTTTTAATTTTCTATATAACTTGGTTGATTATGAATTGTAATTTTTCAAGTTATTTTAAATATTTATTATGATTATGTCTTGACAATTTGTTTTTATGTGGTTTATTTATTTTGTGTTTTTTATTTGGAGGAATAATGAGAGATATAATTGAAGAAAATACAGTAACTCAGGTTAATGAGAATGGTGAGTTTGTAAAAGAAGTAAAGAAAGTCGTATATAAAAGAAAATCAGAAGATAAGTTTGTAAAGTTTTATGTTAATGATTTGAGTGGTCTTGCTGGCGTTTCTGCTACAGGGCTTTTGTATCAATTGCTGGCGCGAATGGAATATAACGGAATGGTTTCTTTGAGTGTTGTTGATAGGAAGGTTATAGCGGCAGAGTTGGGGGTAATTCCGGGGGTTGTCAATAATCAGCTTCAAAAGCTAAAGAAAAAAGACGTTATCAGGTCGTTCGATAAGGGTGTGTTTATTATAAATCCATTCATGTTTGCTAGAGGGGCTTGGAGTCAGGTTGAGAAGCGACGTGCTGAATGGCTGAAAGGAGGTAAGTCAAACCAAAATAAAAAAACTGCTCCGAAGTCGGAGGCCGTCATTCCCGTTCAAGAAGAAGACGACTTTGAATGAGTAAAAATGGTACCAGCGGCCGGACTCGAACCGGCACACCTGTTAGGGCGGGGGATTTTGACGTTCAATGCCTACTCGTTTTCACGGTAGCCGGACTATATCATCACCTCAAATTATTTGAGGGCTGGGCGCTGTTTCACTAAGTCATTAGTACCTAGCTACTTCCTGTTATTAAGTTATTTCGCAATAACTCAGGTAGTCTCTGAACCTTCTCGCTCTGCGAGCTTGGCTGCTGATTAGCATTGGTTAAACCGTTAGCCTTCCAGCAATTCACCCAGTTTTTCTCACTTGCAATTACTTGCAAGGGGGACTCTGTTTTTTTAAGACACTGGCTTTCGCTAATCCCCTGTGTCTACCAATTCCACCACGCTGGCACATTCATACAACCTCATACAACTTCTCTATGAGGTATAGTGAAGAGTAAAAACTCTTTAATATTAATGCCTTATAACACAAAAGGCTCTATATTCAAAGAATTTTGAATCCCTCATGTCTACCAATTTCATCACGCTGGCACTAAAGAGAGGGCGTATTATAGAAAGATGTACGCTGCCGTCAATCTGTGATGTCAAAAAACTGAAAAAAAGTCTGCTTTTCGTTACAATGCGCGCCCTTTGTTTTATTTAGTGACGAGTTGAAGATAGTCCGCAATGCAGGTTAAAGATTTTCATTTTGATCTTCCGGAAGAGTTGATCGCCAGTTTTCCTTTGGAGCAGCGCAGTGCCAGTCGTTTGTTGTCTGTGGACGGCAATGCAGGTGAGCTGACGCATGGGGTATTTACCGATGTGTTGGATAAGATCAATCCGGGTGATCTGATGATCTTTAATGACACCCGTGTGATTCCGGCGCGTTTGTTTGGCCAGAAAGAATCCGGCGGTAAGGTTGAGGTGCTGGTGGAACGTGTGCTGGACGATAAGCGGGCGCTTACTCATGTGCGCTCCAGTCGTTCGCCAAAAGCCGGGGCTAAGCTGATTCTCGAAGGTGGTATTGAGGCTGAAATGGTGGCTCGTCACGAAAACCTGTTTGAGCTGCGTTTTGATATTGCAGGTAATTTGTTTGAGGCGCTGGAGCAGTTTGGGCATATGCCTCTGCCACCTTATATGAACCGAGAGGATCAGTTGTCCGACCGTGAACGTTATCAAACGGTTTATAACAAGAAGCCGGGTGCGGTGGCAGCACCAACGGCAGGGCTGCATTTTGATGATGCTCTGTTGGCGAAACTGGATGAAAAAGGTGTTAAGCGTGCGTTTGTAACGCTGCACGTGGGTGCAGGTACTTTTCAGCCGGTTAAAGTCGATAGTATTGACGAGCATGTGATGCACTCGGAGTATATCGAGGTTAGCGAAGAGGTTTGTGAGCTGGTTAAGCAAACTCGTGCTCAGGGGAATCGCGTGATTGCAGTGGGTACTACCAGTGTGCGCAGCCTTGAGAGTGCCAGCCAGACAGGTGAGATTGAACCGTTCTTTGGTGATAGCGATATCTTTATATTCCCGGGTTATGAATTCAAATCTGTGGATGCGATGATCACTAATTTCCACCTGCCGGAATCGACTTTATTGATGTTGGTAAGTGCGTTTTCCGGGTTTGATCATATTAAAAAGGCTTATCAGGAGGCGGTGGAGCAGAAGTACCGCTTCTTCAGCTACGGTGATGCGATGTTTTTGACTAAGCAAACCGAACAGCAATCTGATTTACAGAAGTAGAGTAAGTAATGACTAGACAGTGTTTTATGCAGTTCGACAAAATTGCAGAAGATGGTATGGCGCGTCGTGCACGACTGCAATTTCCACGTGGTACGGTTGAAACCCCGGCCTTTATGCCAGTGGGTACCTACGGCACGGTAAAAGGCATGACTCCACATGAGATTGAGGCGACTGGTGCGCAGATTATTCTCGGAAATACCTTTCATCTGATGTTGCGTCCCGGTACTGAGATCGTGAAACAGCACGGTGATCTGCATGACTTTATGCAGTGGAAAGGCCCTATCCTGACCGACTCCGGTGGTTTTCAGGTATTCAGCCTTGGCAAAATGCGCAAAATTACCGAAGAGGGTGTGACCTTTCAGTCTCCGGTAAACGGTGACAAGGTGTTTATGGGCCCGGAAGAGTCGATGCAGGTTCAGCGTGACCTGGGCTCGGACATTGTCATGATCTTTGATGAGTGTACCCCGTACCCGGCCACTGAGGTGGAAGCGGCGGATTCCATGCGTTTGTCCATGCGTTGGGCAAAGCGTTCGAAAGATGCCCATGGCGACAACCCTGCGGCTCTGTTCGGTATTGTTCAGGGCGGTATGTATCCGCATCTGCGTGATGAGTCCATGAATGGCTTGGAAGAGATCGGTTTTGATGGTTATGCCATTGGTGGTTTGTCTGTAGGTGAGCCTAAGGAGGAGATGGTTAAAGTTCTGGATCATCTTGCCTACAAAATGCCGACTGACAAACCGCGTTACCTAATGGGTGTCGGCAAGCCGGAAGATATTGTAGAAGCGGTACGTCGTGGCGTGGATATGTTTGATTGTGTGATGCCCACCCGTAATGCCCGTAATGGTTTTCTGTTTACCAGCGTTGGGGTGGTTAAAATCCGTAATGCGGCAAATAAAACGGATACGCGTCCATTAGATGAAACATGTGAGTGTTATACCTGTCAGAACTTTAGCCGTGCATATCTGCATCATCTGGATAAATGTAAAGAGATTCTGGGAGCGCAGCTGAACACGATCCATAACCTGCATTACTATCAGGTACTTATGGCTGGATTGCGTCAGGCTATTGAACAGGGTAAATTGAGCGACTTTGTGGATGAGTTTTATCACAAGCGGGGGCTTGAAACGCCGCCACTTGACTCCATATAGCTTTAAACCGTTTTAATAACGACAAGAATTATTTATTTAATTTTCGGGAGTAGCTAATGAGCTTCTTTATCTCTCCAGCGTATGCTGAAGGTGCGGCGGGTGCGCCAATGGATTCTGGTATGTTTAACATACTGTTTTTGGTTGGTTTTGGTCTGATCTTTTACTTCTTTATGTGGCGCCCACAAGCGAAACGTGCGAAAGAGCATAAAGAGTTGTTGGGTGGCTTGAGCAAAGGTGATGAAGTGATCACTGCTGGTGGCATCCTGGGTAAGGTTGTAAACCTTAACGATGACTACATCGTTCTGGAAGTAAGTGAAGGTACTGAACTTACGTTCCAGAAAACTCACGTTTCTGCTGCTCTGCCAAAAGGCACTATCAAGAGCATCTAAGCTAATCCAATAAAGCGCTGCAGTTATGCGGCGCTTTTGTTTCTATCAGGGAATAGGGCGCCATGCTCAATCGTTACCCCCTCTGGAAAAATCTCCTAATTTTATTCGTGCTGGTATTGGGCGGTCTTTATGCTGCACCTAACCTCTATCCAGATGACTATGCTATTCAGCTGACCGGTAGCCGGGATGTATTTGAGGTTGATCAGCCATTGATCGACCGTGTAACCGCATCTCTTGAGCGTGAAGGTATTTCAACCAAAGCGGTTGAGATCAACAAAAAAGCGGGTTTGATTCGTTTTCCTGACGGTGAATCCCAGCTGCAAGCTAAAGATATTGTCAGCAAGGTTGCAGGTGATGATTATATTGTTGCCTTAAACCTTGCACCGACGACTCCAGACTGGCTGAGTTCCATTGGGGCTGGCCCAATGAAGTTAGGTCTCGACCTGCGCGGTGGTGTGCACTTCCTGCTGGAAGTGGATCTGCCGAAAGCGGTGAGTCAGAAACTGGAAAACTACGCTTCTGAGATTAAAGGCCGCTTGCGTGAAGAGAAGCTGCGTTACCGTAAGCTGGATATTGAAGAAAGCGGTGAGTTGGCGATTAAATTCCCGAAGGTTGAAGCGCGTGATGAGTCGGTTAGTCTGCTGAGAAAAGAGTACCAGGAGTTTCTGGTTACGGCGGATGATCGTGAAGATGGTTTCTACACTGTTGTAACGCTGACCGAACAGGCTGCGCGTGATATTGAAACTTATGCGATTAAACAGAACCTGACGACCCTGCGTAATCGTGTAAACGAACTGGGTGTAGCGGAACCATTGGTTCAGCGTCAGGGGCGTAACCGTATTGTTGTACAGCTGCCGGGTATTCAGGATACCGCAGCCGCCAAGCGAATTATCGGTAAAACGGCAACCTTGGAATTCCGTTTGGAAGCGAAATCTACTTCCAGCTCTGCACGTACTGAAGTTTATGAGTTCCGCAGCCAGCCTGGCCGTAAAGCGACTCTGGAAAAAGATATCATCATCAAGGGTGATAACGTTTCCAATGCACAGGCTTCATTTGATGAGAACGGTCAGCCACAGGTAAACATCAATCTGGATTCTAAAGGTGGTGAGCTGATGGCTCGTACCACTAAGGATGCAGTCGGTCGTCGTATGGCGGTTATCTTTGTCGAAGACAAAGAGCGCACCGTATACAAAACCGTTGATGGTGAGCAGGTAGCAGAGAAGGTTCGTTATCAGGAAAAGGGTATTATCTCTCTGGCAACCATTCAGGCCGTATTAGGGAATCAGTTCCGTATTACCGGTCTTGACGGAGCCGGTGAATCTTCAGAACTTGCGCTGTTGTTACGTGCTGGTGCACTGGCTGCGCCCATCTACTTTGTGGAAGAGCGTACAGTCGGACCTAGTCTGGGTGCGCAAAATATTGAAACGGGTGTGATATCAGTTCAGATTGGTTTTGCTCTGGTGCTTGTATTCATGCTGGTCTATTACCGTACATTCGGCATCCTGGCGAACGTTGCACTGACGTTGAACCTGATGTTGCTGGTGGCGGTGATGTCGATGCTTTCGGCCACGCTTACACTGCCGGGTATTGCCGGTATTGTACTGACCGTGGGTATGGCGGTTGATGCGAACGTGCTGATCTTCTCTCGAATAAGGGAAGAGTTGCAGAATGGTTTACCACCTCAGTCTGCGATCAATGCTGGTTTTAAAGGTGCAACAACAACCATCTTTGATGCCAATATCACCACCTTGCTGGCTGCGGTTATTCTGTTCGCAATGGGAACAGGGCCGGTTAAAGGCTTCGCTGTGACCCTTTCGGTAGGTATTCTGACCTCTATGTTTACTGCAATTCTGGTAACACGAGCGTTGGTTAACCTGACCTACGGTGGTCGTCAAATTAAGAAACTATCAATTTAAGGAGGCTATGATGAATTTTCAAAATGTTATCAACTTCATGGGCTTCCGAAAAATTGCAGCGGCTTGCTCAATTGTACTTCTGGCAGTTTCTATTGGCGCTCTGGCGGTTAATGGTCTTAAGTTTGGACTCGACTTTACTGGCGGTAGTCTGGTGGAGATCGGTTATGAACAACCAGCAGATCTGAATAAGATTCGTGATCAACTGAAAGGTGCTGGTTATGACGATGCCATAGTTCAGACCTTTGGTTCGCCAACGGATATCCTGATTCGCCTTGGGCAAGATCATGACCCGGAGTTGGGTGATAAGGTTCTTTCCGCTTTACAGGGCGGTGAAGATCAGGAACTAAGCCTGCGCCGAAATGAGTTTGTGGGCGCACAGGTTGGTGAAGAGCTGCGCGAACAAGGCGGTATGGGCATGCTGCTAGCATTGTTCATGATCATGGTTTACGTTGCATTCCGCTTCCAGATCAAGTTCTCTGTAGGTGCTGTTGCGGCATTGGCGCATGATGTTCTGATTGTTCTGGGCTTCTTTGCTTTGTTCCGGTTGGATTTCGATCTTACGGTGCTTGCGGCTATTCTTGCGGTAATCGGTTACTCGCTGAACGATACCATTGTGGTGTCCGATCGTATTCGTGAGAACTTCCGTAAAATGCGCAAAGTTACACCAATAGAGATCATGAACAACTCGCTGACTCAGACACTGGGTCGTACTTTGGTGACTTCCTTGACCACATTATTGGTACTGGTTGCGCTGGCAGTATTTGGCGGTGAGATGATTCATGGCTTCGCTATTGCGTTGCTGGTCGGTGTGATGGTGGGTACTTACTCATCTATCTATGTGGCTGCAAACGTACTGATTGCCATGGGTATCTGTAAAGAAGATCTGATGCCTCCTGAAGAGAAGGAAGAAGAGGTAGATGACCTTCCTTAATCTGCTTTAAAAAAAGAGCCGGCAAATGCCGGCTTTTTTGTTCCAGTTGATTGTTTCCTTCCCCGTAGTATGCTGCACTCTATATAGCAGCAATATAAAAGCTGACTTTAGCTCCCTTTGAGAATTTCCTATGAGCAACGACTGGACTAAGAACGATCCTGAAGCAGCAGCGGAAGCTGCCAAATACGAAAACCCTGTTCCGAGCCGCGAATATATCCTGCAGTTTATGCAGGAGTGGGGCCGTCCTGTGGGTCATCCTCAGTTGTGCGAAGAGATGGGAGTTTGGGAGGTCGAGAGTCGCGATGCTTTACTGTTCAGACTGCGTGCAATGTGCCGCGATGGGCAGTTGATGAGCAATCGTCGTGATGAATATGCTCTGATGGATAAGATGTCCTTTATCAAAGGACGGGTGATTGGTCACCGTGATGGTTTCGGTTTTGTTAAACCGGAAGATGGCAGTAATGACCTCAAATTGAGTCCACGCCAGATGCGCCAGGTGTTTGATGGCGATAAAGTGCTGGTTCAGGAAATTAATGTTGATTTCAAAGGGCGTCGTGAAGGCAAGATTATTGAGGTTGTTGAACGTAACACGGCTAAGCTGGTGGGGCGTTTCAGTGGTAAGGACGGTTTTGGTTATCTGAGACCGGAAAATCAGCGCATCACGCAGGAAATAATTGTTGTTCCTGACTCGGAAAACCCTCTGAAGTATAAAGACGGACAGCTGGTGGTTGCTGAGCTGATGAATCAGCCGGGCAAAAAGAAACTGCCACAGGCAAAAGTCACTGAAGTGCTTGGCGATCACATGGCGCCGGGCATGGAGATCACGGTGGCTATCCACAATTATGATATTCCTCACGAATGGCCGGATGAAGTAAGACAGGAAATTGGCGAGCTGGCTGCTGAAGTGGAGGAAAGCGCGAAGTCTAACCGGGTTGATCTGCGAGATTTGCCGCTGGTGACCATTGATGGTGAAGACGCGAAAGACTTTGATGATGCGGTTTATGCAGAAAAGAAGAGTTCTGGAGGCTGGCGCCTTTGGGTCGCAATAGCGGATGTCTCCTGGTACGTACAACCGGATTCGCAATTGGATATTGAGGCTTTTAAACGCTCTAATTCCACCTATTTTCCTGAGTTTGTAGTTCCTATGTTGCCGGAACTGCTCTCTAACGGTTTGTGCTCACTAAACCCTAATGTAGACCGCCTTGCAATGGTCTGTGAGATGACCGTAAGTGAGTCGGGCAGCCTTTCTGGATATAAGTTTTACGAGGCTGTGATCCGTTCCCATGCACGCCTGACCTACACTAAAGTGGGCAAAATGCTGATGCAGCCAGAGGAGAGCGAATCCAGAGAGCTGAGAGCAGAATATGCTGAGGTGGTACCGCATCTGGAAGATCTCTACAGCTTGTACTTTGCATTGCGTAAGGCGCGTGAGGTTCGAGGTGCGATTGATTTTGAAACCACCGAAACCCGTATGGTGTTTGGTGAAAATCGGAAGATTGAAGAGATTATTCCTGTGCATCGTAATGATGCTCACAAACTGATTGAAGAGTGTATGCTCTGCGCCAACGTGGCGACTGCGCGCTTCCTTAAAAAGCTAAATATTCCAGCGATCTACCGTGTACATGAAGGTCCAAAAGAACAGAAGCTGGAAAATCTCCGCTCCTATCTGGGAGAGTTGGGTTTGCATCTTGGGGGCGTTGAATCACCAGAACCCAAACACTATCAGGAACTGGCAGAAAGAATCGAGGAACGCCCGGATAAACATCTGATTCAGACGATGATGCTACGTTCCATGCAGCAGGCGGTTTATAGTCCAGATAATCAGGGGCATTTTGGTCTGGCTTATCCTGCCTATACACATTTCACATCACCTATCCGTCGCTACCCTGATCTACTTGTACACCGGTTGATTCGTGCTGCGATCCATTCCGAGAAAAAAGATGCTGCTGTTATGCGGCCGGAAGGGTTTGTTGCTAATCCGGCTTTCCACTGGAAGTACAGCATGGAGCAACTGCTGCAGTTGGGTGAACATTGCTCAATGACTGAGCGCAGGTCTGACGAAGCGACCCGTGATGTTGTTGCCTGGCTGAAGTGTGAATATATGCAGGATCATGTCGGCGATGAGTATGAAGGCGTTATTGCGGCAGTGACCAACTTTGGTGTGTTTGTAGAGCTGGATAATCTGTTTGTAGAAGGGTTGATCCATATAACCGCTCTGCCAAGTGACTATTACGTTTATGATCAGGCTAAGCAGCGACTGGTCGGTGAACGAACTCGTAAGAACTTCCGTCTGGGAGATCGTCTACTGGTTAAAGTTGTCCGGGTTGATCTGGATGAGCGAAAAATTGATTTCGAGTTGGTAGAGCAGGGAAAGCAGGTCAGAAAAAAGAAATCGACCCGTGAGCTTCTTGCTGAAGGTAAGTTAGGCGGTGAGGGCGCTTCTGGCGGTAAAACCATGGGCAGTCGCAGCGAGTGGGGGCATAAACCTGGTCGTAACAAAAGCGATAAGGTTAACCCTCGTAAAGGTTCGCAGCGTGAAGCTCTGATGCGCTCCGCCAAGAAAAAAGATGTAGTCAAACAGGATGGGCCGAAAAAACGTATCGTTGAGCCTAAAGCTGCTCCTTCAGCCAAACATCAACTGTCTGCGGCTGAGCAGGAATTGATGGAGTTTACCGGTGGGGGCAGTGGCAAAAGTAAAAAGGCGAAAAAGCGCAAAGTAACGGCAAAGCCTAAGTTAAAAGGGAAACAAAAAGGTTTGAAGGTGAAAAAACCTAAACACTGATTTCTAAAGCATGGGAATTTCATGCCCATGCTGCTTTGCCTTTGTTATAATCCGCCCATTTAAAGCCAGATATGAACTGCTCTCCATGAAAGAGATTATTCTGCTCAATCTTTCCGGTGAAGATAAACCGGGAGTTACTTCAGCTATAACTTCAATCCTTGCCGAATATCAGATTAATATTCTGGATATCGGTCAGGCGGTGATTCATGACACCTTGTCTTTAGGAATCCTGATCGAGGTACCTAAAGCTGCGGAATCGTCCCCTTTACTGCGGGATATTTTGTTTAAAGCGCATGAGCTGAACATGAATATCCGCTTCCAGCCCGTTGAAGAAGGTAACTATGAACACTGGGTGGATGGTCAGGGCAAATCACGTCATATCATCACTCTGTTATCCCGTAAGCTGAGCTCAGAGCATATTGCTGTAGTAACACGTATCGCTGCGGATCATGGGCTTAATATTGATAATATCAATCGTTTATCCGGTCGAGTGAGTCTTAGTGATACACAGGAAAAAACGAAAGCCTGTGTGGAGTTTTCTGTACGTGGCGCTCCTGCGGATACATCCGCATTGCGTGCTGAATTTTTAAAAGCGGCCAGTGATCTGGATGTAGATATCGCCTTTCAGAAGGATGATATTTACCGCCGTAATCGCCGTTTGGTTGTGTTTGATATGGATTCAACCCTCATTGAAGCCGAAGTCATCGATGAGTTGGCTAAAGAGGCGGGTGTTGGTGAGCAGGTGGCTGAGATCACTGAGGCTGCTATGCGCGGTGAGATCGACTTCAACGAGAGTTTCCGTCGACGTATGGCGTTGCTTAAAGGTATGGATACATCGGTGCTGGATGCCATAGCTGAGCGTATTCCGATGACAGAAGGAGCTGAAGAGCTGGTTTCCAACTTAAAGGCTTTGGGTTTCAAAACTGCAATTTTGTCGGGTGGCTTCAATTACTTTGCATCACGCCTGCAACAGAAACTTGGCTTTGATTACGTTTACGCCAATGATCTGGATATTGATGGCGATGGCAAGGTTACGGGTGAAGTAAAAGGTACGATTGTAAATGGTGATCGTAAGGCTGAACTGCTGCGTGAGATCGCTGACAAAGAGGGCATACGCCTTGAGCAAACCATTGCCGTAGGTGATGGTGCGAACGACTTGCCAATGCTCTCTATAGCCGGTTTAGGCATCGCTTTCCGTGCGAAGCCGCTTGTACGCCAGAGTGCGAAACAGGCTATTTCCACTCTGGGCCTGGACGGTATTCTCTATCTCATAGGCTTTCGAGATCGAGATACTCTGATCTAGTTACTCTGCGAAGAAGTCGTAGTCCATTTCATGGCGCGGCTGTTGCAGGTAATAGCCCTGCACATAACTGACCCCAGCTTTCCACAATGTCACCATCGCTTTGCTGTCTTCGACCAGAGGAGCAATGGTGACTTTGTCCATGTCGGATAGGTTCTTAACCAGAGTAAAGAACTGGCGGTCCTGATTCTTATCTTTGCCCAGTTCCTGAATATACAGTCCATCGAGCTTGATGTAGTCAGCGTCGACTTTTTTGAGCACCTCTTTATCATATGGGGCGCTACCAAAGTGCTTGATGCAGATCTGACATTTGAGCTCATGAATGGCCTTGGCAAATAAGCGGGCTTTTTTCGGAGCGATGGCTATGTCGCTGTTACTGAGCTGAAAAACCAACTGTTCCGGTTGGAGCTGGCTTTCCTTAAGTGAGCTTGCAAACCATGCCAGTAGCTCTTCATTCCCCAGACAGTGCACAGAGAGATTGATGATGAGAGTGTTTTTCTGGCCATTGTCTGAAGCGACTTTCAGTTTTGATAAGCAGTTTTCTATGACCCAGCGGTCTACCTTAATGGCTGTTTCCGGGTCGCTCATTGCGTTCCGGAATTCGTTAGGAGATATTTCTTTTTCTTCCTCTCCCAGCATACGTAGGAGTACTTCGTAATGGGCCTCGATTTTTGCTGCGGTCAGGTTTACTACTGGCTGGAATAGCAATTTGAGCTGTTGCGAATCCACCGCCTTACTGACCTGCTTCATCTCATTGTCATCCAGTTCAAAAGAACTGGTTGAAGAATATAGCTGAACTCCGTTGTTTTCACTTTCAGTGGTCTTAATTTCACCCGCAGCAGATGTTGCGTGAGCGAGTAGTTCAACCGGAGGAGGAGAGTTGTCGTTAATTAAGGCGATACCAATTGAACATGTGCTTTGCAGGGTTTCATCTGCTATTTTTACTTCCAGCTTTGCTACATGCTCCCGAATTTTTTCCGCAAATTTATGTGCTTTGTCCGGGCTTGGATCAAGGAAGATTACAGCGAAAATATTATTTTCAATATGAGTTAACAGGTGTGGATGCTTGATCGCTTTGTTGAGGTGAGTGCCAATTTCTCCTATATAGCGTTCTCTGTGTTCCTGGGAGGTGTTGGCACAGATATCGTCGTAATTATCCAGAACGATATAGAGTAAGCTGCAATCGTTACCGCCGGATAAAGAACGTTGTATAATCAGATCCAGCTGGCGCAGTAAAAAGTCTTTATTCAGTAGGCCTGAAACCAGGTTAAGGTCTTCATTCAGGGATTTGCCAATTAGATGATCATCGACCTTTAAGGCGATACGGATCGCTTTTTTACCCTGAAATTGGGAAGTTGCTAATTCCAGGTTGGTATTGAATTCAGACTGGTCATTTCTTAGTCCAGTTACCTGAAGAGTGTGTTCACCAAAACTATATTGGTTGAGCTCGGTTAAATGGCTTTGTATTTCCCCGCGGTGTTGCTCTATGAAGCGTTCCGTTATGTCCTTATTTAGAACCAGACTTTCTTCGAATTCGCCAAACAGATCGAGAAAACTCTCATTGGCGTAGACCACTTTATTATCTTGGCAGCAGGCAATGGCATGTTTAGAACTTTCCATGAGTTGAAAGTTTCGTTTCTCGGTTTTTGCTAGGGCTGCTCTGGCTTTACGAAGTTGGCGTCGGTGCTCCAGATTTGCCAGTTCTTTCCTGACCTGAAAAAGCAGAAGTTCTTTTTCATCCAGTGGCACAATGGCGGTGATTCTGTTTTTTAGGGCTTGTAACTGTTTCTTGCTATCCGCTTCGGGTATCAGTTGAATAACAGGTAGGTCTTTATCAAGTCGTTTAATATGTTCAATAGCATCAACAGCATTGAATTTCCCCTCTTTAGGAGAGCAGATAACCATATCCCATGAACGCTCGCTGAGTGAATTTAGAAACTGCTTTTCGGTTTTGATCTGGCGACCGCGAGCTGAAATTCTGGGCGTTCTGAGTAATGCGAGCAGAGGAGCTATATCTTCTGCACTGAGGCCTATAAACAACAGGTGGACGTGTTTTCTCGAACGCTGCTGGCTGGCACCTTTTGTGTCATGATGCAGTTTTGAGCGGTCGAGTGTTTCTGTGTGCGACATTGCAGCCTGTCCCTGTAAGGTTACTCAGCGAAGCTGAAAAATAGACCTGAGCGTTCTATTCATATACCTATAATTTTATCGGCTTTAATTTCTACTGTCAGGTTTTTCCAGCGAATTTGCAGGTGAGGCTATAAGCAATTGATCGAACAGCCGGGATAAAATTTCTAGTGAGCTTCGAGGCGGTGTTTCTTGTTGTAGCTTGCAAGCGACAATTTGTCGAACTCTGGAGGTTCTATGAGTTTGCTTGGAAGTAATATATTTTCAGGGAAGTAAAACGGGTAGAAGATAGTGGCTGGGGTAGGAGGATTCGAACCTCCGCATGACGAGATCAAAACCCGTTGCCTTACCGCTTGGCGATACCCCAGCATTATCTAAAGCATGGTGGCAATAGCGGGACTCGAACCTGCGACCCTCGCATTATGAATGCGATGCTCTAACCAACTGAGCTATATTGCCGTGCTTTAGAGGCGCGAATTATTCTCTTTTTGTGTTTGTCTGTCAATAGATTAAAGGTGAAAAAAAGCGAAAAAATACATAAAAAAACCGGCCATTAACAGCCGGTTATTTTGTATACAGAATCGGGCTTATACGTTGAAGCGGAAGTGCACAACATCACCATCTTTTACGATGTAATCCTTGCCTTCGAGTCTCCAGCGACCAGCGTCTTTTGCGCCATTTTCGCCGTTGTATTCAACGAAATCATCGTAGCTGACAACTTCAGCGCGGATGAAGCCTTTTTCAAAGTCTGTATGGATAACGCCAGCAGCCTGTGGAGCGGTTGCGCCGACTTTAACTGTCCATGCGCGTACTTCTTTAACGCCTGCTGTGAAATAGGTGTGAAGTCCCAGAAGATCGTAGCCAGCACGAATAACGCGGTCTAAGCCTGGTTCTTCCATGCCGAGATCCGCGAGGAACTCAAGGCGCTCCTCGTCATCCAGTTCAGCTATTTCTGCTTCCAGTTTGTTGCATACTACAACCACGCCGGCGTTTTCAGACGCAGCAAGTTCGCTTACCTGATCCAGATATGGATTGTCTTCAAAACCATCTTCATCGACGTTTGCGATGTACATGGTGGGTTTGACTGTCAGCAAGTGAAAGGCTTTAACGACCTGCATTTCATCTTCATTCAGATTCATGCTGCGAACGGGCTTACCTTCTTCCAGAAACGGAATGATGCGCTCCAGCATGGCTTTCTGGGCAACGGCTTCTTTATCACCGCCTTTAGCCAGCTTTTGAATGCGCTGAAGTTGTTTCTCTGCAGAATCCAGATCTGCCAGAGCCAGTTCCAGATTAATGGTCTCAATATCAGCCAGAGGCTCAATTTTGTTGGCAACATGGATGACATTGTCGTCTTCAAAACAGCGAACGACGTGTGCAATGGCATCCGTTTCTCGGATGTTTGCCAGGAATTTATTCCCCAGGCCTTCGCCTTTGGATGCGCCTGCTACCAAACCGGCAATATCCACAAATTCCATAGCCGTAGGTACGACTCTTTCCGGGCTTACAATCTCTGTCAGCTTGTCCAGACGGGGGTCCGGCATTGGTACAGTGCCAGCATTAGGCTCAATGGTGCAGAAAGGAAAGTTTTCCGCCGCAATGCCGTTTTTAGTCAGTGCGTTAAATAAGGTGGATTTACCAACGTTTGGTAGACCAACAATTCCGCATTTAAAACCCATGATTGATTCCTGTGAATAAACTAGCTGGCTGAGAAACTGTGTAACTGGTTCATGGCTTTGCCCCAGTCGCCGGAAATGGCTAGCTCAAGATAGCGTTCGGCTTCATCTATAGCTGCCAGAGTGGCTTCGCGTTCTTTTGCGGGAGCCTTATTTAATACAAAACCGCTTACCTGACTACTGTGGCCGGGATGACCAATGCCTAAACGTAAGCGGTAGAAATTTTTGTTGTTGCCGAGTTTGCTGATGATGTCTCGCAAACCATTGTGACCACCGTGCCCTCCACCGAGTTTAAATTTGGCAATGCCGGGAGGAAGGTCTAGCTCATCATGAGCGACCAGAATCTCTTGAGGTGGAATTTTGTAAAAGTTGGCCAGCGCAGAGACTGACTGACCGCTCAGATTCATGAATGTGGTTGGAACCAGCAGGTGAATAACCTGACCATCAATCTGAACTTTGGAATATAGCCCGTGATATTTCTTTTCGGGCTTTAGGGGGGAGAGATGTCGAGCAGCAAGCTGCTCGACAAACTCTGCACCGGCATTGTGACGAGTTTGGGCGTATTTAGTGCCTGGATTTCCCAGGCCAACAATAAGCTGGATCTTGTCTTTCATGTCGGTGCACGTACCGATTAATCGTAGCGATTAATTACTTGTTGCCGCGAGGAGCGTAAACGTAACCGATACCCTGATCGTGGTCACCGCCGCGACGCAGAGAAACGATTTCAACGCCTTCTGGCAGCGTGATGTCAGACAGGTGAAGAACCTGATCAGAATCACACTCAAGTAGGTCAACTGTCAGGCTCTCTGGCAGGTCTGCTGGCAAGCACAAGATTTCAACAGTGTTTTTCTCAGCAGCAAACTTGCATGCAGCTTTAGATGCTGGAGATTTTTCAAAGTTAGCAAATACAACAGGAACAGTGATTTTGATCTTGTTGGATTTAGTTACGCGCTGGAAGTCAGCGTGCAGTACAACAGGTTTAGCTGGGTGACGCTGTAGGTCTTTAATGATGACCTGCTCTTCTTTACCGTCCAGAGACAGAGTCAGAATAGAAGAGAAGAAAGCATCATCTTCAAGCATCTTAACCAGTTCGTTGTTAGCAACAGAGATAGAAGATGGCTTCTTACGCTTGTCACCACCAAATACGATACCTGGAACCAGGCCTTCACGACGCAGGCGGCGGCTCGCACCTTTCCCCTCATCGTTACGTGCTACAGCATTAACTACAAAGTTAGACATTTTTCATACCTTTAAATAAATAATCTGCAAAATCTTGCGACCAGATTTTGCAGATATTAAACCCTTGCGGGTATTAACCTTGCTGAATTGTCAGCAAGATACGTTATCAGGAGATATTCCTAGCGGAACATCGCGCTGATGGATTCTTCGTTACATACGCGGCGAACGGCTTCAGCCAGCATAGGTGCCAGAGTTAACTGACGAATTTTTTCACAGTTTTGGGCTGCGTCTGAAAGAGGGATTGTGTCAGTAACGACCAGTTCATCCAGTTCAGAGTTGGTAACGTTGGAAATAGCAGGTCCAGACAGTACTGCGTGTGTTGCGTAAGCAATTACACGTTTCGCGCCCTTAGCTTTAAGTGCTTTAGCTGCTTTGCACAGAGTGCCAGCAGTGTCACACATGTCGTCAACCAGTACGCAGGTACGGCCTTCAACGTCACCAATAATATTCATTACGTCAGATTCGTTCGCACGCTCACGACGTTTATCGATAATTGCCAGATCGCAATCCAGAATTTTGGCAACTGCGCGTGCACGAACAACGCCGCCTACATCTGGTGAAACGATCAGCATGTCTTCATATTCCTGATCAGCGATGTCATCCAGCAGTACTGGAGAGCCGTAAACGTTATCTACGGGAACACTGAAGAAACCTTGAATCTGGTCGGCGTGCAGATCAACGGTCAGAACGCGGTCAATACCAATTGCGTCCATCATATCTGCAACAACTTTAGCGGTGATTGCTACGCGAGCAGAGCGTGGACGACGATCCTGACGTGCATAACCAAAGTAAGGAACAACGGCTGTAATACGAGAAGCAGATGCACGACGCAATGCGTCAGCAAGCACAATCAACTCCATCAGGTTGTCGTTTGTTGGTGCGCAGGTTGGTTGAATAATGAAAACGTCTTTACCACGTACGTTCTCCTGAATTTCAACGCTGACTTCGCCATCGCTAAAACGACCAACATTTGCTTTACCCATAGGGATATCAAGGCGATCGACTACTCTTCGCGCAAGATCCGGGTTAGCGTTGCCGGTGAAGACCATCATCTTTGACACGGCGTGCACCTTTTCGATTGTAAGTTGTTCGGAATCTGTAGATCGGGAACCGTTCATAGGTTTTTGGCTGGGGTAGGAGGATTCGAACCTCCGCATACTGGTATCAGAAACCAGTGCCTTACCGCTTGGCGATACCCCAACATTTCCTCTTGGAGGACCGGCCTCCCGTTGAAAGAGGCGCAGATTATCCCGGATTGATTTTGCAAAGTCAAACCAGAAATCTTGGATATATGACAGTTGTTAGAGGGTGATCCAGCTGTGTACAACCAGAGTGATTTTCAGGCCATTTCGAAACAGTTTGATCTTGCGTGGCAGGGCGGGTTCCAGACTGTTATATCTTAGGTATTGGATCGTCCAGCCGTTTTGTTGCAAGGTCTTTAATCGATTGGATTCGAGGCTGTGCTCAAACTGGCTGTCCGGTGAAGGGAGGCCTCTTATCCACCAATAAATGTCACTGATGGGGATATCCCATCCGAGTTGTTGGTAAAGAATGAATTCTGGATCAGGTCCTACAAAAATGCCTTCACCTGATATATCTACAGTTACCTGGCCTGGAGTGCCTTGTATGGATGCGCCCCCCTGACCTAAAGGGCCGTGAATATCTATCTGGTACTGCTGTTGTTCCTGTAACCATTTAAGGCTGGCAGAATTGCTGCTGTCCGGAGTGATGATTCCAATTTTGCCGCTGATATCCCAGTTCTCGAGAGCTTTTAGGGCGGACTGATGGTTTTCCCAGCTATCAGAAGCAGGAGGCGGTGTCTGGGTATCGATAGAGCTACATGCAGCTAAGAATACGCTGAACGCAGTAATGGTGAGTTTTTTTAACATAAGCTTAGTGGGGCCTTATGGCCTGCTCTGCTTCCTGAAGGTATGGGTTTTCAGGATTGGTTTTTTTGCTTTTTTCCAGCAGTTCTCTGGCTTTTTCTTCCTGACCAGTAGCCCAGTATGTCTGAATCAAATGGCTGGAAACTTCTGGGTCGGCAAACATGGCGTGTGCTTTCTCCAGATAGGGTATGGCTTCCTGGTAGCGTTCCAGCTTGAATAAAGCCCAGCCCATCGAATCCAGAATGGCTGGGTCGTCAGGTTCTTTATCCAGTGCTGATTTGATCAGGTCGTAGGCTTCTTCATATCGATCAGTATGCAGTAGAAGTGTATAGCCGAGAGCATTTTTGACGGTCGCGTTGTCTGGCTCTCTTTCCAGAATGCGTTTGAAGTCTTGCTCCGCTTTGGAAAAATCTGAATCTTCAATCAACATCGCTCGAGAATATAGGAGAGTCGTGTTGTCCGTATGAATGGCCAGGGCGTCTTCGAGTACGGTGAGTGCTTCCTCTTCGTAATTATGTAGATTGAGCCATTCAGTTTCTAGCGCAAATAGTCTTGGTGCCTGAGATGGCACAGACGCACGTGCATCTTTGAGGATCAGTTGTACTTTGTTTTTGTCTTCAGGTCGGTTTAATAATCCAGTAGCTCGAGATATTGATTGAAGTACGTTGCCGCCATGACGGACTCTGCTGTAATGCTCTACGGCTTTATTTATGTTGCCGCGAGCTTGTTCGATATGTCCCAGATAGTAATTAGGGGAGCTATCCTCTGGTTTCAGAGTAAACAGGCTTTTAAGAATTTTTTCTGCACTATCTAGCTGCTCGTTTTCGAGCATTAATAAAGCCAGATAGTAGGCTAGTTGATGATCGTTAGGGTGATTGGCTATCAGGGCTTCAGCTTGTTCGGTTGCGGAGACGTGTTTTTCAGTCTGAAACAACAGTTGGGAATATAACAGGTGAAGTTGACGGTCATCAGGGTTGTGTTCAAAGGCGGATTGCACCAATTCCGTCGCTTCATAGAGCCTGTCCATCTCCCTAAGCAGCTCGGCTTTGCGCATAACTGCTTCGATGTTTTTGGGGTTCAGAAGCAGAGTACTGTCAAAGGCTCTTAAAGCATCATTAAGTTTACCCTGCGCTCTGTATAAAAGAGCCAGAGTTAATTCCAGATCTGCATTGGGTTTGTTTGTTTCGGCGTGCTCATTGAGCATTTGGATCAAGGCGGTAATCACTTGATCTGAAATGTTGTTGCTTTGGGAACGAATTAAAGCCAGGGTGCGAGCATCATTATATCCCAGGGCCTTCTCTATTAAAGGAAGCGCTTCTTCATATTTGTTCTGGTGCAGAAGGATGCTGGCTTCGATCTGGTAAGGCTCAGGGTTTTCCGTATCGACTTCTTTCCATACGCTGGCTGCAGATCTGATTTTTTCGGCATCGCGCAAGTATTGGGCAATGCGGGTGGCTCTTTCTGCAACGGCAGGATCGCGGGTTTTTTTAGCTTGGGTCAGGTAATTTTCGAAAGCGATGGGAAACTGCCTGCGTTGCCCGGCGATTTCGGCAAGCAGCAGATCGTATAAAGATTCCTGATTGAATTCGCCAGCAATATAAGTGGCAGGCTCAACCGGTTTTTCAACCACCTTGCTGGAATTACTCGTGCATCCTTGCAGTACTAAAAGGAAGCAACTTATGAGTAGAAGTTTATTTTTCATGAAAACCTGCAATTTTACTCTGACATCCCTGCTGTTTGGGTCACTATAGATGAATAAAGTGGCGCTTGTCAGTACATATGGGTAGTTTACCTTTATATATGGCAACCATATATTGAATTAAGTTCCAGGATTTGACCTGAGTTTTTTAACCTTTGAGGCAAAGCGTTGTATCATAGCGCGCTAATTTGGTTATGGGCTTCGAAAGCTCTCATAGTTTGGCGGTAGTAATGGCGTTATTGGCACTTGGCATAAATCACAAAACAGCTCCGGTTGATGTGCGCGAACGGGTTGCGTTTGCACCTGAGTCGATGGCTGAAGCTATGCGTGCGGCTAAAGTGTCTGCTGATCTTAAAGAGATCGCCATTCTTTCTACCTGCAACCGAACAGAATTGTATTGCTCTTCAAAACTTGAAGGTTCCCGGGCTCTATTAGAATGGCTCGGTGAATATCATGGTCTTGATCCGGCTCAGTTGCAGGGTTGTTCCTATGCTTTCTGGGATGAGGATGCTGCTCGCCATATGATGCGTGTAGCCAGTGGTCTGGATTCTCTTGTGTTAGGTGAACCTCAGATTCTGGGGCAATTAAAATCAGCCTACAGTGTTTCTCAGGAAAATGGCCATGTGGGCGCTGAGCTTGGGCGTTTGTTTCAGCAGGCCTTTTCAGTTGCCAAACAGGTAAGAACCGATACGGCGATTGGAGAAAACCCGGTTTCTGTTGCCTATGCAGCAGTCAGTCTTGCTCAGCATATTTTTGCGGAAATGAGCACCAGTAAGGCTTTGCTGATCGGCGCAGGAGAAACTATAGAACTGGTTGCCAGGCACCTGTCGCAAGCAGGAGTTAAAGAGATTACCGTCGCTAACCGGACGTTGAACCGAGCGCTGGCACTGGCCGAGGAGTTTTCCGGTAAAGCGATTCTGCTGGGGGATATACCTGAAGCGTTAGCGGATGCGGATATTGTTATCGCTTCTACCGCCAGTCAGTTACCAATTTTGGGTAAAGGTGCGGTCGAGTCAGCGCTGAAAAAGCGTAAACATCGTCCGATCTTTATGGTGGATATTGCGGTACCTCGGGATATTGAAGCCGAGGTTGGTGAGCTGGATGATGTTTACCTTTATACCGTTGATGATCTCAAAGAGGTTATCGAAGAAAATCAGCGTACTCGTGAGACTGCGGCACAACAAGCGGAAGAGATAATCGAGAGTGGTGCGCATGACTTTATGCGTCAGTTGCGCTCATTGGATGCGGTTGATGTTCTTACCTTGTTCAGGGGTCAGGCTGAATCGCTTAGGGATCAGGAACTCGATAAAGCACTGAAACAACTTGAAAATGGTAAACCTGCCGAAGAAGTAATCGCGATGCTGGCACGGGGTTTGACCAATAAAATGCTCCATCACCCGACGATCCAGATGCGTAAAGCAAGTGCAGATGGCCGCGGTGATCTGCTAGAACTGGTGCAGGAACTGTATCAGTTGAGCGAATTTTCCAAAAACGAGAAGAAATGAAAGAATCAATTTTAAATAAGCTGGAAAAGCTCAGTGATCGTTATGAAGAGCTTGCCGCTTTGCTGTCGGATGCTGAAGTAATATCTGATCAGAATAAATTCCGTGATTATTCGATGGAATATTCTGAACTGGAACCGGTAGTGCAATCTTTCTCTGCATATCAGCAGGCGAAAGAAGATCTGGAAGAAGCCGAGATGATGATGGCTGACAGTGATCCGGATATGCGAGAGATGGCTAAGGAAGAATATCCTTCTGTAAAAAGCCGGATAGAAGAGTTGGAAGCCGATCTTCAGATCCTGCTATTACCTAAAGATCCGAATGATTCGCGTAATGCCTTTCTGGAAGTTCGTGCCGGTACTGGTGGTGACGAGGCTGCAATCTTTGCTGGTGATCTGTTTCGTATGTATTCCCGTTATGCGGAAACTCAGGGTTGGCGTGTTGAAATTGTCAGTGCCAATGAAGGTGAGCACGGCGGCTATAAAGAGGTTATTTCCAGAATCGTCGGAACCAATGTGTATTCCCAGTTAAAGTTTGAATCTGGCGCGCACCGGGTGCAGCGGGTTCCGGAAACTGAATCGCAAGGGCGTATCCATACATCGGCCTGTACTGTCGCAATTATGGCTGAGATGGATGAGTCTGCAGAAATTGAAATTAACAAAGCTGATCTGCGTGTGGATACCTTCCGGGCATCGGGCGCGGGTGGTCAGCATGTCAACAAAACAGACTCGGCTATTCGACTGACCCATATCCCTACGGGGGTAGTTGTTGAGTGTCAGGAAGAACGTTCGCAGCATAAAAACCGGGCCAAAGCGATGTCGCTTCTGGCTTCCAGGCTTCAAGCTGCAGAGCAGGAACGTCAGGCGGCTGAGATGGCTAACACGCGTAAGAGCCTTGTTGGTAGTGGAGATCGTTCGGAAAGGATCCGAACCTATAACTATCCACAGGGACGGGTGACCGATCATCGTATCAACCTGACTCTATATAAGCTGCAAGAGGTTGTTGCAGGTGAGTTGCAGCATATTATTGAACCACTTCTTAATGAGTACCAGGCAGAACAGCTAGGTGCGTTGTCTGAAGAGAGTTAACTGTCAGATTCAGGGCCTTTAATGGCCCTTTTTATTATGCAGATCCAAGATATATTAAAGCTCAGTCAGCGACTGGAAAAAGTCAGCGAATCACCGCAGCTTGATCTGGAATTGATGTTATGTCACTTGTTGGATCGGCCTTCCAGTTACTTATACACCTGGCCGGAAAAACAACTGGATCCGGACGTAACAGATTCTTTATTGAAGATGTTAGAGCGCCGAGAGCAGGGCGAGCCTGTGGCTCATATTATCGGCCATCGTGGTTTCTGGAGCTTTGACCTGGAAGTCTCTCCGCATACATTGATACCCCGTCCAGATACAGAGGTTCTTGTTGAAAAGGCGCTTGAGCTTTGTGACGTTGAAAATGCACGAGTTGCAGATCTAGGCACCGGGACGGGAGCTATTGCCCTGGCTTTGGCAAAAGAGCATCCGGTTTGGCAGGTGGTCGCTTCAGACTATGTGCAGCCGGCGGCTGAGTTGGCAGAGCGTAACCGCCAGAGATTGCATCTGAATAATGTCAAAGTTGTTCAAGGTAGTTGGTTCGAGCCTCATTCAGGTCTGTATGACCTGGTCGTCAGTAATCCTCCGTATATAGACCCTGAAGATCAGCATTTGCAGCAGGGGGATGTTCGTTATGAGCCGATCAGCGCTCTTGTGGCTGATAATAAAGGTATGGCGGATATTGAGCTGATCAGTGATCAAGCGAGAAGTTTCTTGTCTCCCGGAGGCTGGCTTTTGTTTGAGCATGGCTATGATCAGGGTGATAAAAGCAGACAGTTATTGCAAAAGCTGGGCTACAAACAAGTGGATACCTGTCGAGACTATGGGCAGAATGAGCGTGTGACTTTTGGTTGCTGGTGCCCGCAAGAGTGAAGGAGAATGAAATGCTGAGTGATGAGCAGCTATTACGCTACAGCCGTCAGATTATGTTGCCTGATGTTGAAATTAATGGTCAGGAAACCTGGTTGAATTCCTGTGTTCTGGTATTAGGTCTGGGCGGACTCGGCAGTCCTGTAGCGATGTACTTGGCAGCGGCTGGTATCGGTGAGTTGGTGCTGGTGGATGACGACGAGGTAGAGCTTTCGAATTTACAGCGCCAGATTGCCCATCACAGCAAGCGTATTGGGCAGCCAAAAGTTGATTCCGCAAGAAACACGGTTGCTGCTTTAAATCCTGATGTGAAAGTCAGAACCCTGTTTTCTCGGCTCAGCGAAGAAGAGTTAACCAGTCTGGTGGCGACTGTTGATCTGGTAGTAGATTGCACAGATAACTTCTCAACCCGTTTTGCAATCAATAGAGCTTGTTTCAAGCATAAAAAACCTTTGGTTTCTGGTGCGGCAATTCGTATGGAAGGTCAGATTGCGGTTTATGATCCTGTAAATCCGGAGTCCCCTTGTTATCAATGCCTTTATAAAGAAGGTGAAGATGAGGATTTGACCTGTTCAGAATCCGGTGTTTTATCGCCCGTGGTGGGCATTATTGGATCTATTCAGGCGCTTGAAGCGTTGAAGGTTCTGGCCTCTGTAGGCAAAACACTGGCAGGTCGGTTAATGCTGCTGGATGCGAAAACCATGGAGTGGAGGACGTTAAAGCTACGCAAAGATCCAAAGTGTCCGGTTTGTTCTGGTGTTTCTAATAGCTGAGTTGTTTGGCTGTGTTAGGTTAAAAACATCTGTCGAATTTTCAGATCCTCAACGCACTTCTCCGCGTATCTGATGATCTCTTCCTCATATCCTCTGCTGTTAATATCTTCAGGCAAAATTGCGCCGGAATTGAACAGGAAATTGATCAGCGGGAGTTCGCCCCTGCTTAGAGCGCAGTGAACAGTGTCGTCTGTAATCTCAGCCCCATTTTGAAGTAGCAGTGAAATGTGAAGCATCAACTGATTCGGCGCGCATTGGTTGAAGCAGTCTTTGAGTAATGCCTGACAGTCGTGGTTCTGTCCGGTTTCCAATAGGGATGTCAGTAAGGTGAGGCTGTTTTCCCTTTGAAGCGCTAGTTCGTATAAGCTCAAATCTGGTTGGTTCTTTGATTGTTGATCCGGAGATCCACCATTTTGTAGAACCAGTTTTAATGCTTTTGCGGACTCCTGCAGTATGCAGAACTCTGTCAGTGTGGGGAGAGTTTCTGAAACCGGCTGGTTTATTTCGTTCGTACCGAACTTCTTCAGCAATTTACTTAGCTGTTCAAGGTTATCAGACTCTATTGCTTTGCAGGCTTTGGCGAGTCGGTCTGATTTAAATAAGTTCAGCATATTTGGTGTAGTCCATTTCTTGCTTATGAGCCTTAATTAGATAACCCCTAGCACTCTCATTATGTAGATGCCGCCACTGAGTGTAAGAACAGAGCCGAGGGTTGTCATCAGAATAATATTTGCTGCCAGTTCAGCATTACCTCCCATCGCCTTGGCCATAACAAAGCTGGCCGCTGCCGTTGGGCAGCCGAACAGTATCATTAACATGGTCAGGTCTTGTCCACGGAAACCGTATAACCACGCTGCAATTGTAAGGCTGAAAGGCAAAATGATTAACTTCGCAATAGTTGCCCATGTTGCTGGAGCTGAAGTGTTGCGCAAACTGGCAAGGTTGAGCGACCCGCCTATCGCCAACAGTGCCAGGGGGAGGGTAAGGTTGGCAAAATAACGTCCGGTTTTTTGCACTAGTTCAGGGAGCTGAAAACCGAAATAAGAGAATGGCAAAGCCAACAATACAGCGATGATAAGCGGGTTTTTCAGTATTTCTAAGACCGTACTGGATAAGCTGGATGATCCACTGCGATGCGCAGGTATGGTCAAGGCGACGATTGAGAGCACGTTAAACAGAGGGATTACCAGAGCCAAAAGAATTGAGGCTTGCGCGAGGCCAGAGTCGGAAAATAGGTTGAAACTAACCGCGAGGCCGATAATCCCATAGTTACTTCTGAATGCACCTTGTATGAAAACACCAAGGTCTTCAGGCTTCTTAATCCAGTGCTTGGCCGACAGCCAAAGGCCGACGAAGCTGAGTAGGGTTCCGCCAATAACAAAACTGAGTTGGTGGGGGTTAAAAACAGCGTGAAAATCAGTACGCGAAATCGACATGAATACCAGTGCTGGTAGCGTCACCATGAAAACCAGCTTTGATGCGGTATTTATAAACGCGTCATCAATCAGGTGGATGCGTTTAAGCAGATAGCCAAGAAAAACTATAAAAAAGATAGGGGCGACAATATCTGCTGTGAAGATTAAAGATTGAAGGTATAGATCCACGCTTGATCCTGCAAAAGGGTGATGTTACAGCGTATTCTGTTGCTGATTATGCTGGGAATGTTTGGTGTTTTTTTGGGTAATCAAACAGCTCAATTGTACCACAGCCCTCGGCCAGCTCTTGCCAGTTTTTGATGCTCAGGTGGATATGCATAACTGCAGCGGTAGGGAACTTTGTTACATGTTGTTGGCAGAGATAGAAACCCAGCGTTTCCAGGCCAGGATTGTGACCTACCAGCATTAGATGCCGGGCGTGGTCGGGGCAGTTTTGCAACAGGTACAGTAGGGTTTCACTACAGGACTCGTAAACTTCAGGCTGTATTACAAAGTTGTCTTCAGATATTTTCAGACGTTTTTGTATTGCGGTGGCAGTGGTGAGGGCTCTTCTCGCGCCGCTGGTTATGATTAGGTCAGGAATGATTTGCTGAAGGTACAGGCGTTCAGCCATCTCGGGTAAATCGTTTTTTCCGCGTTTGTTGAGTGGTCGATCGAAATCAGTCAGGTCTGGATCTTTCCAGCTGGATTTAGCATGTCGAACGAGGGTGAGATGTTTCATGGTGTAAATCCATTCTTTGGAAGATGTAATTCAAGTATTGAGGGCGTTTGCCTGAATAGCGAATCTTAATTCAATCTTATGGCGATAAAATGAAAAAGCATCCAGAGAGCGTGCAGATTCCCCTTCAAAAAAGCATTCAGCTTTGGCGAATAATAGGCGGATTCTCCCCGCTGTAATTGATCTGCAGGCTCTCAGTGGGGTGTTTTTTCTTACAAGCCTATAAACAATAACGCCGCACAGCGCTTATGGCTTGATTCCTTGAAAACACCCCTGGATGAAAAAGGGTTATCCTTAACCCGCTGAAACTGTAGGTAACGCAGAAAGTGGCGCTTCTTGTTCGTTGTGTTGTAGGACTTTTTTCATCAGCGAGCGCATTTGGGCCATAGGTCTGCTGCCGGGATGATCCAGTCGCATTGGGCTGTCGCGGAATATGCGGTGGTCCATTGGCTGAAGGTCATCATCAATAAGGGGTCTGAAATCCATTTGGTCCAGAATGTCTTTTTGCAGGTCGATCCCTGGCGCAATTTCAGTCAGTTTTATGCCTGCAGGAGTCAGCTTAAATACAGCTCTTTCAGTAATAAACATCACATTTTGTTGGCAACTCATGGCATATTCGCCGTTGAATGTTATCTGCTCAACTGACTTTTTGAATTTTCTTAATGGGCCGTTCTTAATGATTTTTAGCCCTTGATCAGAGATTTCTATTTCCTGTTTTCCTGACGTAAAAGTGCCAAGAAAATAAACATCTTGGGTGTTTTGAGTAATGTTGATAAAGCCGCCGCAGCCAGCAAGTTTAGGGCCGAACTTGCTGACGTTTACATGCCCTTCCATGCAGGTTTCAGCTAAGCCTAAAAATGCCTGATCCAGCCCGCCACCGTCATAGAAATCAAATTGGGCAGGTTGATCGACTATGCAGTCCGCATTGCTGACAGCGCCAAAACTCAAGCCGCTGGCGGGTTGGCCTCCAATGCCGCCGGGTTCGACGGTCAAAGTGAAATCATCAATTTTATTCTCTTCTGCAGCGACATCGGTAATGGCTTCAGGCATTCCGATACCTAAGTTTACAATCGAATTTTTCCCAAGTTCCATCAGCGCGCGGCGGGCGATGATTTTGCGGACATTCATTGGCATGGGTTCGGTTTTGTTACTGGCGAGTCTTATATCTCCGGTGTAGGAAGGGTTAAAGTTTTCAGCAAATGTTTGTGGGTGATCTTCAGGGGAGGCGACTACAACATGATCCACTAAGATGCCAGGGATTCGGATGCGATCCGGTGTCAGCTTATGTTGAGCGGTTATCTGCTCAACCTGAACAAGCACCAATCCGCCGCTGTTTTTTACGGCTTGCGCTATGGAAAGGGCCTCAAGGGGGAGGGCTTCCCTTTCCATAGAAATATTTCCTTTCTCATCGGCTGTAGTGCCGCGAAGCAAAGCAACGTTCACCGGTATGTGTTTATAGAGTAGAGCTTCTTCGCCGTTGATGTCGAAAAGCTGAACCAGATCTTCTTTGCTCAGATTGTTGACCTTGCCGCCTTCAATGCGAGGGTCAACAAAGGTATGTAGGCCAACTTTTGAAAAAGTACCGGGTTTGCCTGCCGCAATGTCGCGGAACATATGGCAGATAACCCCTTGTGGTAGGTTGTAGCCTTCTATTTTGTTCTCAATAGCCAGTTTGCCAAGTGAGGGAGCTAGCCCCCAGTGACCTCCGACTACTCTTCTGACCATGCCCTCGTGGCCGAAGTGATTTAGACCACAGCCGCATGCATCGCCCTGACCGGCGGCATAGAAGAGGCAAAGATTGTTGGGTTGCCCGGAGTTGAGAAAACGTTGCTCAATGGCTTTGGAGAGTGATTCGGCAAAACCGATACCAATAAAACCGCCTGTGACTATTGTGTCGTTTGATTTTACCAGCGAGGCTGCTTGTTCTGCAGAGATAACTTTGCTTTGTTTCATGGCTGTATCACTTATTATTTTTAGTGATTCTTAACTAAGCAATTGTACTTCCAGTTTTTAAAAATCTTTATTAAACAATAGGTAAGCAGGTTTTCAGGGTTTGAGATGAAGACAGTGTGTCTATTTTGTTGGACAGTCCTGTAGCTGCACGTCTTTTATAATAGACAGTTTAGCTTGGCTTGCTTAGTTGTTGATAGAGACTAGCACGTGAGATGCCTAGTAATTTGGCGGCTTCTGTTTTATTGCCGTTGCACTTTTGAATGGCTTCCTGGATCGACCTTATAGATGTATCCCTTTTAATGCTTTTAAGGTCGGCAGGCTGTTCAGGGGAGCACATTTCTGGAGGTACATCATTAGCTCCGAGATCTTCAGCATGGATCATTTCGCCTTCGGCCATTACGCAGCCTCGCTCCAGCCTGTTGCGAAGCTCACGAATATTGCCAGGCCATTTGTATGCTGAAAGCCATTTTATAGCGTCATCGGAGAGTTTTAGCTCTGGTAGTTGTGACTGTGTTTGGATCTTAACCAGCAGGTGTTGCGTAAGCTCAGTGATATCTTCAATGCGCTTGCGTAATGGTGGCAATCTGATGGGTAAAACATTTAAGCGGTAGTATAAGTCTTCGCGAAACTCTCCTGCCTGGACCTGCTTTATTAGGTCTTTGGAGGTTGCGGCAATAATTCTGACATCTACTTTCTCAAGACGGTTGGAGCCTAGAGCCTCAACTTCGCGTTCCTGAAGTACCCGCAGTAGTTTTGCCTGCATCGGTAGTGGCATTTCTGCTATTTCATCTAAAAATAGGGTGCCACCATCGGCTAGCTGTACTTTCCCAATACGGCCTTTTCGGTCTGCTCCCGTATAAGCGCCAGGCGCTGTCCCAAACAACTCTGCTTCCGCTAATGATTCTGGAAGAGCGCCCATGTTAATACCAACAAAGGGGCCGCTCCTGCGATGAGATGCATGATGAATACCTTGAGCAAGTAATTCTTTACCGGTACCTGTTTCACCTAATAGAAGGAGAGTGGTGTCTAATTGCGCAGCTCTCAGCGCTTTTCTGCGAAGCTGTTGGGTTGTTAGCGAACTGCCGATCATATCGTCCAGTTCATAGCGACTGGGGCGGATGATCTTCTCATCTTCAAATTTGTGCTTCAGGCGGGCAAATTTATCAAACAATGGTTGGAGACTGTCGAGATCGTCGTAGAAGACAAAGCCAATCGCACCGATAACCTTCTGCTCTGGATTGCGAACTGGTAGACGAGTCACAACGCACCAGCGGTTGTTGATGAGCATCAGGTCTATGAATAAAGGTTTTCCGCTTTTGACCACTCTAGGCATCTGAGTGCTGGGAAGGAGGTCTTCTATAGGTTTGCCTATAGGATCATTATCATCAGGAAGTTCAATTAAGCTGCGATAGGCATCACTGATCCAGATAACCTTGCACTGTTCATCTATTGCTATGGCGCATTTACAAAAGCTGTTGAGCAGATCGAGAAGGTTGTGATTGCTATCCTGTTGGATCAGTTGTCGTAAGGAATTCATGTTTTCTATTTAAGAGCATCAAGCGCTTTTTGCATTTTGTTAGCTTTAGAGAGGGTTTGCTTCTCTTTTACTAGTGATGTTTTAAATTTCTCAGCGAGTTGTTCTGCGTCACGGCTTAGCTTTCTTGCCTCAATAAGAAGATTGCGAATAGTAGTCGCTTCCGCTTCAGCAACTTCAGCTATGGCGATTCGATTTACTGTCTCAGCGTAGCTCCCTTGTAGTTTCTCAATGGCGGCCCAGTCCTTTTCTTTAGCAGCATTGTTTATATCTTTGGCTTGAGAAAGTACTTGTTGGGCTAACTCTAAAACGCTCATTTGAAAGTCCCGAATAATTTTTACTAAGGATCAGTGTGAGTGTGCCGATAACAAAAAGCAACGAGGTTATTTAAGCATTCAGAAAAAATTTAACTTTTTTTCTAAAGCGTTGCCGTCTCTGGTCGATAACCTGCTCAAGCTTGTCTTCTCTGTAAATTTAAAAAGTGGAAGGCAGATAGCAAAAAATTTCTAAAAGCCGGTCAGACTCGGCTGATAATGAGGAGAACAACTCATGGCAATGGTAATTAACTCAAACATTATGTCGCTGAACGCTCAGCGTAACCTGATGATCTCCCAGGGCGATCAGAACCAGGCGATGGAGCGTTTGTCTAGCGGTAAGCGTATCAACTCTGCAGCTGATGATGCAGCGGGTCTGGCAATCTCTAACCGTATGACCTCACAGGTTCGTGGTCTGGACCAGGCAATTCGAAACGCTAACGACGGTATCTCTCTGATTCAAACTGCAGAGGGTGCACTGGATGAAACAACAAACATCCTGCAGCGTATGCGTGAACTGTCTATCCAGTCTGCCAACGGTACTTACGATGATGGCAACCGTGCAACTCTGGATGCAGAGGTTCAGCAGCTGATTTCTGAGATCGACCGTATCTCTGAAACTACTAAGTTCAACGGTTTGAACATCCTTGATGGTACTCTGGGTAAAGTTGATCTGCAGGCGGGTGCAGATGCATACGAAACGATATCCTTGGAAATCGGTGCTACAAGTACAAATAGCCTAGGTTCGGCCGCTTCTGCTGATGTTGTTGGTTACACAACAAGTAATGCAGGCGGTACTGATGCTGGTTCGTTTGCAGGTAGTGTAACGATTAATGGTCAGACATTGACTTCGACTGCTTTGAACGCTGCGACCAATATGGATGAATTCCTGGGTGTCATTAATGACGGCGTGGCTGGAGTTGAAGCAAGCTCGTTTGTTGAAGCTACGGCAACTGCAGTAGGTACAGGTATTTTGGCTACTGGTACGACTTTCCAGGTGCAAGTGACATTTAACGATGACACTACTGCTACATGGCAGGTTTCTGAAACTGCGAGTCTGGAAGAATTGGCAGATAAAATCACTAGTACGACAAATGGCGCAGTTGAAGCTTCAATTAACGATGAAGGTCGCTTGGTACTTTTTGCTCAAGATGCGACTCTGATTACAACAGTAGATGGATCAACTTCAGATGGAGCTTCCGGTATTACGGACGGAGCATTCGCTAACTCTATCCAGTTAACAGACACCCTTGGTGATAAAGCAATTACCATTGACTATGCATCTACTGGCGCTAGCCTCACTGCAGATTCTCAGCTACTTGGTTTAGATGAGCGTTTGACTGCAGGGGACGTGGTTGGTACCACAACGATGGTCGGTAGTACTGACTTCAACGATGGTGACGTTACCATCAATGGTGTAAATCTGGGGGCTTACGACGCGAGTAACGACTATGATGGAACTCTAAGTGGTGCTGCTTCTTCGGATGCTAACTTGGTGAACTTCATCAACTTGAAGAGCGGTGAAACTGGTGTTGTTGCGTCTGTTGCTACCACAGATGGTATCGATCAACTGACTCTGAACTCAGTAGATGGATCTGAAATTAGTGTAGACTACCGCGAGTCTGTAGCTAGCACAATGGAAGGCCTGTTGGGTATACAGCAGACCAACGTGGCAGCTGGATTCGGTAACTCTGTTGCAGATATTGATATCTCAACAGCAGCCGGTGCACAGGAAGCGATTGAAGTAATTGATACAGCTCTGGAGCAGATTAACTCGACTCGAGGTGACTTGGGTGCGATCAGTAACCGTCTGGACTTTACTATCAATAACCTGTCCAACGTATCTGAGAACGTAGCATCTGCCCGTTCACGTATCGAAGATGCTGACTTTGCTTCAGAATCTGCAGCGCTGTCCCGTGCACAGGTACTGCAGCAGGCTGGTACTGCGATGTTGGCTCAGGCTAATGCAGCGCCTCAGCAAGTACTGTCACTGCTTCAGTAAGATACGAGCTATACTTTACTGATAGATGAATAATCCCCCTGAGCCATCGTGCGATGGGGGATTGTCATAAAGTTAAAGAGAGGGATATGTTATGGCAGATTCAATGAGTGTTACGGCTTCAGTCGTTGCTCCTTCGTCACAGCAGCCTCAGCAAGCTCAGCAGCCAGTAGTACGTAAGCCACCTGTGGAAGCGCCTAGCAATGAGCGGTTCCAGAAGCAGGCACAAGAGATACAAGATGTGTCTATGGAAAAGCTGGATGCTGCAATTGATCGCTTAAATGAGATGATGCAAAATAGCCAACGGTCTTTAAGTTATTCTGTTGATAAAGCATCTGATAAGGTTGTAGTCCAGGTGCGTGACTATACGACGGATCAGGTTATTCGGCAGATACCCACTGAAGAAGCGCTTAGGTTTGCAGAATCCTTAGATCGCATGTTAGGCATGTTATTTGATCAAGAGGTCTGAATAATTTAGGCCTCTTTATTAACCTCCCATAATTAACCAGAGGTGTTGGCGATGAGTGATAGTATTATTCGGTCACTGGGAGCCGGTTCTGGTATCGATACCACCAGTCTTGTTTCCAGCCTTGTTGAAATTGAAAGAGCGCCGAAGCAAAGTCGCTTAGATAATAAACAGGAAACTCTGGAAGCACAGATCTCCGCATACGGTGTTCTAAAAAGCAGTCTTTCAGAATTACAGTCCTTTTTAGCCCCTTTAGCGGATAATGACACTTATAATGCGCGTTCAGTATCGTTTACAGATAGTGAGGCCATTACCCCAAATGCCGTTGATCCCGGTGCACAAACAGGGACTTACCAGATAGAAGTTGTGGATGTTGCTCAAGCGCAGTCCTTGGCTTCAGGTGCGTTCGCTGACAAAGATTCAGCGTTGAATGAGACCGGTACACTGACTATCAGTTTTGGTACCTGGACTTACGTTGCGGACGATACACACCTTCCTGCAGATGCTGACAGTAATGAGGATCCGGATAGTTTTGTTGTAAATGATGAGCGTGCTGCTCTAAATATTACAATTGAAGCGGATGATACGCTGCAGGATCTGGCTGATAAAATTAATGATGAAGATGCCGGTTTGCAGGCATCAGTGCTATTGGTTGATGGTCAATACCAACTGATGATGACTGCACCATCAGGTGCCAATAATGCGATAAGAGTTACCAGTGATGATGCCACTAAAGGTGACACAACTGGCCTTAGTGTTTTTGAGTTTAACGAGAGTGAGCACACTCAGGTAATCGAAACTCAACAGGCTCAAGATGCAGAGTTGAAAGTTAATGGGCTGACGGTTTTCCGTGAGACCAATGAAATCGATGATGTTATCCAGGGCTTGAACTTTTCGCTGAATAAAAGTGATGCAGGTAATCCTGTTACATTTACGGTTTCTGAAGATACCTCAACCGCTGAGCAGTCAATACGAGATTTTGTAGAAGCCTATAACCTGTTTTATGAAACAGCACAGAGCTTGGTAGGTTATAGCGAAGACGCTGAAACAAATCAGACAACTAGAGGTGATCTCGCTACAGACGGTACTGCTAAGACCTTAATCACTCGACTCCGTAATTCTATTGGCTCGCTGGTTCCAGGGGTCGAGACAGGTTTTACTGCATTAACCAATGTTGGTATCCGAACTGAACTTGACGGTACATTGGCGATTGATGAAGACGACTTTTCCTCGGCAATGAATGAAAACTTTGATCTGGTGGAAACGCTCTTCGCGACGGATACCACTTCAACCAGTAATCAGGTAGACGTGTCGGCCGGTAGTTATGCCGGGGGTACGGTAGCGGGTAGTTATGAAGTAGTAGTAACTACAGATCCGGAAAAAGCTACGGTAGCCGTTGGTAATCCAACACCGGCATTCAGTTTTCCACTAACCATCGCTGAAGCGGATGCATCATATTCATTTGCGCTTACTGTGGATGGAACCAAGAGTACAACAATTACGTTGACAGGCTCTTATTCATCGGAAGATGAAGTAGCATCAGCCTTGCAAGCGTTGATCAACGGTGATGTGAATATTGATAATGCCGGGGTTGGTGTTGATGTCTCTTTTGACAGCTTAAACAATAATTTTGTTTTTACTTCTCGTAGTTATGGGAACTCATCCAGTATCAACTTTTCGTCAGCAGACTTTGGCGTAAATGCGGGGCAGTTTGGTTTGGTAGCAGACTACAGTGATACCGGGGTGGATGCTGAAGGTACAATAGCTGGGGAAGATGCTTTTGGTTCGGGCAATATTCTTTTGCCGCCGATTGATTCAGATGCCTATGGCCTGAACTTTACTATAGGTGAAAATGCCGTTGCTGCAGGCACTGTAACTACCAACTTCTCACGCGGTTTTGCTGGTGAGTTGAATGTATTAATTGATAGTTTCCTGGGCGGCTCAGGTAGTATTCAGTTGCGTGAGGATAATATCAGTGATTCGCTTAGCGAAATTGCGGATGACCAAGAAGAACTTGATCGCAAAATGGAAAAACTGGAGATTCGTTTAACGGCACAGTATCTTGCGATGGAACAGATTATCAGTAGCTTCCAAAGTACAGGCAATCAGCTGGATGGTATTCTTGAACGCCTCCCATTTACCGCAACAAATAATTAATTAGATTTATAGATAAGGTGCCCTTGATGAGTGTTAACTTGAACGCGTTGAAGCAGTATCAAAGTGTTGACTTGCGTGCGACAGTTGAGACGGCTTCGCCACACAAAATGGTATCGATGCTGTTTGATGGTGTTTTAAAAGCTCTTGCAACAGCAAAAGGCTGCTGTGAACGAGCAGATATTGAAGGTAGATCGGCCTCAATTAATAAGGCTTCAGAAATTATCATAGGCTTAAAAGGGTGTTTAGACCTTGAACAAGGTGGAGAGGTCGCTCAGCGTCTTGATGAGCTATATGATTATTCACTCCGCCAGTTGTACCAGGCTAACAAGGAAAATAGTTCTGAGCTCGTACAGGAGATTATTGGTCTGATATCGGAGGTGAGCTCTGGCTGGAACGATATGCCTGTAGAATACAAAGTCGGAGAGTGATGATTTGACCAGCAATGTGAGTGGTTTGGTCAAGCGTGCGACTCAGCTTGCCGCTGAATGCGAGAAAAAAAAAGACTTCAAGCAGGCTATCGAACTTTACATTAAGGCAATAAATTTAGAGCCTACAAACACCCTTGCAGTTACCTCGCTTTGCGCCATTTATTTTAATATGGGCAAGCATGACGTGGTGGAAAAAATTCTGCTGGGGGTTATCAAAATAGCGCCTAACAATTGTTACTTTTATTTCCAACTTGGAAAGCTTTATACGACACAACGACAATTTGATAAGGCGATAGATCAATTCCTAAAATCCTTTAAGTTAAACAAAGATCTTAAAGAGAATTACCTCAACCTTGCTCACGCCTACGCTGAGAAACATGAATATGTGACAGCGCTGGAGTATGCTCAGGAGGGAATTAAAAAATATCCGGATTATGCCAAGCTATACAATAACATTGCTTATATTTTACGAGCTCTAGGCGATATTGAGGGTGCTTTTAGGTATCAAGAGATTTCTGTTGATAAAAACCCTAGAGAATTTAGTTTGTTCAGTAATTACCTTTTCTATCTGTCTCAATCACCCTTTGTTTCGCCTGAAGAATATTTAGAAAAAGCTAAAGAGTATGGCTGTAGAGTGTCGCAAGGCATTAAACAATATGAGACTTGGCCAGGGTTAGCTTCAAAAGAAAAACTGCGTATTGGTTTTGTTTCAGGTGACTTACGCAATCATCCGGTCTCGTTCTTTATTGAAAACTGGCTAGGGTTGATTGATAAAACTAAGTTTGAATTGGTTGCTTATTACAATTTTTCTCAAAATGATGAGAAAACATTGAGTTTGCACTCGATGTTCTCTGAGTGGTATCCGGTGACTGCGTTATCAGACGCAGAACTTGCAGAAAAGATTCACAAAGACCATATCCATATCCTGATTGATTTATCGGGTCATACTGCACATAACAGATTACCCGCATTTGCATGGAAACCCGCACCAATACAGATTAGCTGGGTGGGTTTTCCTACGAGTACCGGTTTGGAGCAGATGGATTACATGATGCCAAATCGGAATATGTCTCCTCCAGAATTCGATCATCACTATCTTGAAAAACAGTGGTATTTACCTTCAGCTGGTTGTTTAAAGCCACCCGAAGTTGATATTGATGTGAATGATCTACCAGCCATTAAAAACAGATATATAACGTTTGGTAGTTTCCACAGTGTTACTAAGCTAACAGATCAGGTGCTAACAACTTGGAGTGAGATATTAAAGCGGCTTCCAGATTCTAAAATTTTATTTAAATGTAAAGAGCTAAAAGAGCTGAAAACCCAAGAGGTACTGTTGGAAAAAATGGTTAACTTGGGGATTGAGCCAGATAGAATTCTTATAGAGGGACCCTGTCCGCTACAAGAATACTTTAAGGCTTATCATTCTATTGATATAGGCTTAGACCCATTCCCATATAATTCAGGAACTGTTGGTTATCACAGTGTCTGGATGGGTGTTCCATATGTAGCGTTAGCGGGTGATCGGTTGCTTTCCAGAGTGGGCTATTCAAATATCCAGTTGGTAGGGCTTGAGCAATTTGCAGCCGAAAGCATTGAAGAATATATTCAGATAGCAGTTGATGTCGCATCCGATTTGGAAAATTTACAAAGCATTAGGCAAAAGCTCAGACAAACCTCTTTAGATTCAGGTTTGTATGATGGCAGTAAAATGGCTTTAGATCTGGAAACAGCTTTTGAAAGTATGTGGCAGCAGTTTCTGAATAATAACGATAATACAGATAAATAAGATAGGTTTAGCAGGTATTTAACCTTTCTTTATCTGTTATACAAATACTTAGAATTGATCTTTGATGAAGCATCCTTTTTATCGCCCAGCCGCTCTCAATACAACTCGCCTGGTTCAGTACCTGGAAGAGATTAATGAAAGACGGTGGTACACAAATAATGGACCTCTGATTCGTCAGTTGACGGAGAAACTCGAAGACTATCTTGGGGTTAAAAATCTGTTATTGGTGTCCAGTGGAACGGTAGCACTACAAGTCGCATATAAAGCATTACATCGAAAGGGAAGAATTTACACGACTCCCTTGAGCTTTATCGCAAGTTCAAGTGCATTCGGTTGGTTGGGAAGTGAGATCCATTATGCAGATATCGATAACCAAACGCTGAATCTGGATCCGGAATCTGTAAGAAATTCTTTGGATTTAACTGCGGACGATACGATTGTAGCCACTCACCTGTACGGCAATCCGTGCGATATAAACGCCTTTGAAAACTTAAAGAACGAAACGCAATGTAAAATTATTTATGATGCGTCCCATGCGTTTGCGACCCGGTTTCAGGGGCAGAATATTCTTAACCTGGGCGATGCTTCGACGGTTAGTTTTCATGCTACAAAGCTGTTCCATACTATTGAAGGTGGTGGTGTAATCTTTGCAGATGAGGATGATCTGGCTCGAGCCCAGAAAATGATTAACTTCGGTTTCAATCAGAAAAACGAAATAGAAGAGATTGGTATCAACGCTAAAATGAGTGAGCTTCATGCCGCAGTAGGTTTGGTTGTGTTGGAGGAGCTTGATGCAATTATTGAACAACGTTGTGCTATTGCAGATCAATACCGTTCGATTCTCGATCAGACAGATATAGCTACGACAGTGATCCAGGAAGGAACTGATATTTGTTCACCCAGTTATATGCCGATTGTGCTTGCGAGTGCTAAAGAGAGGGAGTTACTCCAGGCCAGTATGCTTCATGACGGTATTGAAACAAGAAACTATTTTGATTCCTTGCAATCCACCACGGAATTGTTTGAGGGGTCTCATAAAGTTCTTCCAAACTCCCAGCGTTTTAATAAGCGCGTTTTATGCCTTCCCCTTTATCCTGAACTAACTTCTGCCGATATAACTTATATATGTGATCGTTTGCGATTTAATCTGGAGAACATCAGATCTGAAGAGCAAGTATGCTGTGCACAGTAACAGATCATTTCCTGGTTCTTTAAACCAGTGTGCTTATTGTCACGCTGATTGAAATGAGTGGTATGCATTCAATGTTGAAGGTGGTTGTGGTGGGCCCAGGACTTATGGGTCGTCAACACATAGAGCTTCTTGCTTCTACAAATGATGCTTGTTTATCAGGTATCGTTGCACCTGCTTCAGATAAAAATATGCAATATGCTGAAGAGCTGGGCGTGTCTTTTTTTTCAGACCTAAGAGCTTGTATCGAACAGGTTCAACCAGCCGGTGTTATCATCTCTAGCCCCAATGAATTCCACGCAGAGCAAGCAGCTATATGTGTGGAAAACCGGATTCCTTTTCTGTTGGAAAAGCCGCTGGCGACAACTCAGGATGAAGGCCGGGAGTTGCTGGATATAGTACTCAAGGCAGAGTTTCACGGTAATGCAATGGTGGGCCATCACCGTTCCCATGGTGCAATTATCAAGAAATCATCAGATCTAATTGATAGTGGAATCTTGGGTCGTTTAGTTGCTGTCCAAGGAAGTGCACAATTTTTCAAACCCCATAGTTACTTCGTTCAGGGGCCATGGCGAAGCAAGCTTGGTGGCGGCCCCATTCTTCTGAATATGATTCATGAAATTAGTAACCTCAGGGCGCTGTTGGGGGAGATTGAATCGGTACAGGTGATCGCGTCTTCAGATGTAAGGAACACAGAGGTGGAAGATACAGCTGTCATCAACTTACGTTTTGAATCAGGCACTTTAGGTTCTTTTGTTTTGTCGGATTGTACCGCGTCATCAAAAAGCTGGGAGATGACTTCTGGTGAAAACCCCAGTTACCCTTTTTTCCCTAATGAATATTGCTATGTGCTTGCTGGTACGAAAGGAACCCTAGAAATTCCATCTATGGTGATCAAAGCATATGGGGAAGAGAAAGTAGCCTCGTGGATGACATCTTTTGAAGAATCGCGAGCGGGCTTAGATCGAGTGGATCCGCTGGAAAAACAGATTGCAGAATTTGTCGAGCTGATGAAAGGTGAAACAACGCCAACAGTAACGATTCAGGACGGCTACAGGAACCTGGCTGTGGTCGAGGCGATCAAGCGTGCCGCTGAAAATGGCTCTCTGGAAAAAGTCGAGTATTGATTATGGGTGAAAAAGTTCTGTTGGTTGATACTGGCTTTTCAGCTCAACCGATCTATCAATCCATTCAGAAACTAGACTTTGATGTCCATGTAGTGGGAGGTCGTCCGGAAGATCCGTTGGCTAAAACGGCCGAGCAATACTGGTGTTTGGATTACTCTGATACTGACAAGTTAGCTGAGTTGGTTAGACGGGAAGAATACAGATTTATCGTACCGGGCTGCACAGATCGTTCTTACACATCCTGTTCTGTAGTCAGCGAAAGGCTGGGCTTTCCTGGAATAGAATCACCAGAGAATGATGCCCAGATCAATCTGAAAGACAAATTTAGAAATTTGTCGGAAAGGTTGGGTGTTCCTATTCCTGCGGTGCAAAAACAATCAGCGGATCTATCCTTTCCGATGATTGTAAAGCCGGTCGATGCCTTCAGTGGAAACGGTATTACAGTAGTGCATCGTCCAGAGCAATTGAACGAGGCGGTAGAGTTAGCGAGAAACTGCTCGCCATCACAAAATTATGTTTGTGAAGAGTATCTGCAAGGCCAGCTATACAGCCACTCAGCTTTCGTGAAAAGTGGCAAAGTGGCGGTGGATTTTATAGTGCGCGAAGACTCCACCGCTTATCCTTTTGCGGTTGATTTGAGTTATGTGGAATCTGATTACCCAGAGGCTCTTTTGGGTGAAATGCGTCAATCCATAGAATCCATCGTAGCTGAGTTGAACCTGTTGGATGGATTGATTCATACGCAGTTTATTCAGACGGATGGGCGGGTTTATCTGATTGAAATGACCCGAAGGTGCCCCGGTGATTTATACAGCTCGTTGATAGAGCTTCAAACCGGTTTTGCCTATACAGATAATTATGTGCGGCCTTTTTTAGGCCTAGAGATAGAGCCGGTGCAACCGAGCCAAACAGATTGTGCAGTAGTCAGGCATACAGTTTCTTCCAAGAGTGCTACCGCGTTTAATGGCATTCGATATCTGGAAACTACACAGATGGAGAAATGGGTGCCTTTAGCTGTCACAGGTGAGCAGCTTCTGCCAAGCCCGAAAGGTCGTATTGGGATTGCGTTTATGCGCTGCGTAGGTCCATCTGAACTAGAAAAATTGTACGGCACGCTTTTACGCCGTGAGCTATATGAACTGTTTTAAACAAATGACCAGCCGAGTCAGATAGCTGTTCTTTGAACTAAGAGGTTATTCTTGAAGATACTAGCGATTAACTTTGGGCATGATGCCAGCCTGGCTCTTTATGAAGATCAGAAGCTAACTTCGTTTTTGGAGCTGGAACGTGTTACTCGGCTGAAACACACTGTGGGTGTCAGCCGCTCAGATGTTGTCGGCTTTCTGCAAGCTAACTCTCTACGTTGGCAGGACCTGGAGTTTGTCGCTTTGGTTGGTACCCAGTGGTACAAAGCTAAGCATTCCGATGACATTGTTATTGAAGAGTCTGATGCTGAGTTCTCTGTTTTGAAAGACCATGGGGTTAAGACGGAAGCTGACAGTGAGGTTGGTGGTACCGATAAATGGTACGACTACGCGCATCATCAGAACCGCTTAGGAGAGGTTACCCAAACAGAGTTTCCGTTGGATGCTGTTTCAGGAGGCGTTTGCGACTTAGGTAAGTTTTCTATAGATCAGGTGGGAATTGATCCCTACAAAACGGTTTATCCATATTCGATTGAAATTGATGGCATAAAATTACCTGCTGCTTTTGTTCCTCACCAGATAGCTCATGCCGCCTATGGTGCATTCTATCGCTCTCCAGAAAAAGAGAAGGCGATTATCCTAAGCCATGATGGCGGTTGGCCACATATCCCGTTTAATTCGGGCGGTATTTTTTTATATCAGAATGACACGATCTGTCCTGTGTTAGACCCCAGAATGTTCTTGGGTCAGCTGTATCAAATCATGGGCGAAAGAGCGGGGTTTCGCCCGTCAGAGGCTCCGGGCAAACTGATGGGGCTAGCTTCTTACGGTATTCCAGAGCCTGCTGGGTTGACCAAACTGTCCCAGGTTTTAGAAGGCTTGGCAGAAAAATGTGCAGAGATATCTGCCGAGCAATTCCATGTGAAATTTGCTCAGCTTTGTGACCTGATCGAAGCGGAAGCGCCTAACGTCTATGTGCGCGAAGGGGCTAAGCAGTATGATTTCAGCTTTGAGAATGTGCGTGCCTCGATTGGCATTGCTGCCTACACACAAAAGTTGGTTGAAAACATGTGGGCAGGAAAAATGTCGGTGCTGCTGGAGTCTATCGCAGATCGCTATGAGGTTGCCGATAGTGTGGCAGTGGTCGGGGGCTTTTCGTTGAACTGCCCAAGCAATAGCTTATTGCAGTCCTCGCTGACATCTTTAAAGGTAAAACCGTTACCTGGTGGATCCGATATGGGAGTTTCAATTGGAGCCGGGGCGTTGCTAGTGTCTTTCCTTACAGGGAAATTCCCATGTAATGATCAACAAAACCCTTTATCTCCTGCCTTTCCTCCCAGGCCTGATATTTTTGAATGTGATGTGCCTCAATCACTTAAGGCAATGGAGCTTGATGATCCGCTGGGTTTTTATGCGACTCAGTTGGTGGAAGGGAAAATTTTCTGTCATGTGGAAGGTGAATCTGAAGTGGGTCCACGGGCGTTAGGGCATAGGTCAATTATTGCTCATGCGGCAAATGGAGCAGTTCGAGATCGTATTAATCAATGTAAAGGCCGTGAAATGTGGCGTCCATTAGCGCCTATTGTGCGTGCTTGTGATCTGCCAAAATTCTTTGAAGGTCCTGATGCCGGGGAGATGTCACGTTTTATGTTGTCTACCTATAGGGTTATTAACCCTAAACAGTTGCCGGCCGTTACTCATGTGGATCAGACTGCCAGAACGCAAATGGTAGAGGGCGGTACGATTTCAGATTTGTTGGATCGGCTTTCTGAAGTGAGTGATATTCCGGTGATTGTGAATACGTCGTTTAATGTAGCAGGAGAGCCATTGGTGGAAAATTTGCGGCAGGTATCAGACAGCTTTGAAAAATTAAACTTCGATTTTATATATATCAACGGTTCTATTTATCGCCTATAACACAGGCCGGATTATGAAAACATTTACTGCGAATAATATTAATATTTATTTCCATCCAAACCATAACGGTGGGGGTATGGATTTTGGACAGGACTATATCAAAGTTATAGCTCAACGTTATGGGAAGCCTTTTAATAAGGTTTATGAGTTTTGTTCAGGCCCAGGGTTTATTGGCTTCTCATTGTTGGGGGCTGGCCAAGCAGAGCATCTGATTTTGTCTGACCTTTATGAGCCATTGAATGAAGTGATCGAAAAAACGGTCGAAAGTAATGGGTTAGAAGGGCGTGTGAATTTTTACAATATGCCAGGTGTAAAGGAACTACCGGAGGGAGAAATTGATTTAGTTGTTTCCAATCCGCCCCATTTTTTAACAGAGCAAAGTTGGTTGGGGCATATTGAAAACCGGATTTATATCGATGAGAACTGGGAAGTCCATAGGGAGTTCTATCATAACATTGCCTCCAAATTGTCTGATGATGGCATCGTTCTATTTCAGGAAAATGCATTAGGTTCAGGTTTGCATGACTTTGAGCTGATGATATCCGAGGGTGGGCTACAAGTGACTGATGTGTTTTCCATGGAAAATAGGGTTGGGAATGATCAGATCTATTATATCGAGGCAAAAAAGTGCTAGGTGGTATGAGTGTCTAAGGTGGAAGTGCCTAATAAGGCATTAAAACAGTTGTACATTAAGAACGATCTATACGCAGCTGTCCATGTCGGGTTGCACCTTTCGTTGTTCCTGTTTTTTTTTGCTGGAAGTTGCTACCTAATTGATAAAGGCGATTTTCTCGCAGCATTTATATGTCTGATTGCGACGGGGTTTCTGGGGAATTTTTTGGGCTGGTCAGGTATTGGTCATGAGTTATTGCATGAAACAGTTTTTAGTAGTCGTAAATTAAACCGTTTTTTGGTTAGAGCATTTGCGATTTATTTATGGAATAACTGGGCATACCATCAAATCAGTCATCGCATCCATCACCGTTCAACCATGCTTACTGGTGTGGATTTTGAATTTGATCCTAATCAAAAACACCTGGAGCGATGGGATGTTTTTATCTCAGTTACTTTTAATTATAAATTTCTTGGCAGAGCATTAAGGAACACCCTTGAAAATGCATTTGGAACCGTTAATGGTGGGTTTGCCTCATTATATATTCTGAATAATGATGAGAACTACAGAAAGGTAGTAAGTGCTGCGAGACTGATACTTTTGGCCCATTTCTCTATATTTTTGATAGCCTGGGCAGTCGATTTTGTTGCCATTTCAATGGTTTTTAGCCTAAGCCCTTTTATGTGTAACTTGTTTTCAAGAATCCTAGCATTGTCACAACATTTTGGTATGGAAGTTGATGTTAATGATCCCAGAAGAACAAGCCGCTCTATCACAATTCCTCGTTGGCTGGAGTTCTTCTATGCAAATATGAACTACCATGTTGAACATCATATTTATGCGGGTATCCCTTTTTATAATTTGCCTAGGGCTAGAAAGCTTCTTGAGGATCAACTGCCTGAAGCTCTGAATTTGAAGGATGCTATTCAGTTGGCACTAAACCCACCCCAAAAAAGTACAACGTAATGAATCTATTAGTTTTTCCATCTGATAACGTAGATGAAGAACGGTTTTATCTGTTGAATAGAGTGGGGGTGGAGATCGTTCCTGCAAGCTCATCCCTAAGTCACTTATTCTTAGGTAAGACAGTAAATTTTTTACCGTATGTTACCGATAAGGTATTTGTACAGGCATTCACTCGTTTGGTAGTTGAAAAAAACATTACGCACTTTTATACGGAGCATGCGGGGGTATGGGGTGTTATAGATTCGTTATTAAAACAATCTGATGAATTACAGTTTGAACTTGTGGCGGACTTCCCATTTGATTCAACGTGGCAAGAATTTGAGAAATATTCATTATGGGCCGATGCGGTTAATAATTCTGAGTCATTGTTAGGTGGTACAAGGCTGGACAAAGATAGTTTGGCATCATTATGCCAACGGTATAATCAGATACCCGGCCAATCTGATAATGTGAAGCTTGAAGCATTGGTCAATCTGGCAACTTCTATTCCTGAAGGCGATTGGGTGGAAATAGGGGCTTTATATGGAAGGTCTTCTTATGCTTTGGGGGTGCTTGCGGGTTACAACAATTCCAAATTAATCTGTATTGATCCCTGGGATGCTTTGAAGGTTCGGCCACAACAGGGTAAAGCGTCTATTTTGGATAGTCAGTCAGACCTGATAGATAACACTAAAATATTTAATGTTTTTCGATCTTCAATCGCGTTGTTGAGTAATACTTCTTATATCCGTAGCCTCTCAGAAGATGCTTTGCCACGATATCTAACATCTGATTTTGATGGCAGATCAGTCACGATAAATAAAAGTATCTCTTTTCTGCATATTGATGGTAATCATCATTACGACGAGGTGAGCAAAGATATTGCTTTATGGGAACCTCATGTCTGTGTTGGAGGCTGGATAGCTGTCGATGATTACCTCTGGGCTTTTGGTGATGGGCCTAAGAAGGCGGGGGATAATTTACTTAGAACCGGTCGCTTTGATGAGGCGTTCGTGTCTGGTGATACGCTGTATATGCGTAAGGCTTTTTGATTCAGGCGCCAAAAAAAAGTCGTTATGAAGGCAGTGTTTTTATTTGCGTCATTAAATTGACTTTTTGGTATTCTAAGGCCACTATAATCAAAAAGTTAAACGAGACGTGATTGATGTCAGATTCGCCTCAAGTTCTCATCATTGATGATGACCTAACCCGGCGCGATGTATTGGAAGCTTCCCTTGCGTTTCTGGATCAGAAGTGCAGATTTTTCAGCTTTGTGGATTGGCTGCAATCGGTTCAGGATAAAGAGAATGTTCCATCGATTAAGTTGATTTTGCTGGGGCAGAGTCAATTGCCTTTGTCACTTGAAAAAATCATTGGCGACCTTGCTGATCAGTACCCTACCTCTGCAATTATCACGATCGGTGAATGGAATGAAGCGGCAAGCCTTCCCGATGAAATCGGTGCTCGTTTGGTTGGGCAGTTGCAGTTGCCTCTCAACTACCAGCAGGTTTTGGATTGTTTTCATAAAGCACAAATCTACCGTGGTTCACTGATTTCAAAATCATCCGCCAGTGATTCAGCAGAACTTTTTGCCTCTCTGGTGGGTAATAGTGAGTCGATGGTTCAGGTTCGTTCCTCTATGCAGAAGGTTGCTGGGAGGGATGTGAATGTCATGATCACAGGTGAGTCTGGTACAGGCAAGGAAGTTGTCGCGCGTAACCTGCATGATCACTCTGTTCGAAAGAACGGTCCATTTGTTCCCATCAACTGTGGGGCAATACCAGCAGATCTTCTTGAAAGTGAACTCTTTGGTCATGAAAAAGGCGCTTTTACTGGAGCGGTGAGTAGCCGGCCAGGTCGATTTGAGTTGGCGCAAGGGGGGACTCTGTTTCTGGACGAAATCGGGGATATGCCTCTGCCGATGCAGGTCAAACTTTTGCGGGTCCTTCAGGAGCGTAAGTATGAAAGGATCGGCGGTAGTAAAACGCTTGAAGCTGATGTCCGGGTGATTGCGGCCACGCATAAAAACCTAGAGGATATGATCGTTTCCGGGGAATTCAGGGAGGATTTGTATTATCGCTTGAATGTCTTTCCTATCGAGATGCCACCACTTCGTCAAAGAATTGAAGACTTACCGCTGTTGCTGGAAGAATTACTGGAAAGACTAAAACAGCAGGGGCTGGATTCTGTAAAACTGCACGCCAGTGCGATTGAATCCCTGAAAAAGCATTCATGGCCGGGCAATGTCCGTGAACTTTCAAATCTGTTGGAAAGGCTCGCTATTGTATATCCTGACGGAGTGGTGGGTGTGTCAGAGTTGCCCGCGAAATTTCAGTATATAGATGAGCCTGATCCCGAAAGATATAAGGTAATTGAGAATGGTGAGTCAGGTAGTGCTGATGTGTTGTCTTCGGCACCCTCACTGGATCTTTTGCCGGAAGGAGGTGTTGACCTAAAAGAGCATCTGGAACTGATCGAAAAATCACTTATCGAGCAGGCGCTAAGCCGAAATTCTGGTGTGGTTGCCAGAGCTGCTGAGACGTTACAGATCCGAAGGACTACCTTGGTTGAAAAAATGCGTAAGTTCGGGATACAGCGGAAATAATATGTCTGACCTTAATAATCTGGAATTTTGTCAGAATCGCATTGCGGAATTAGAAGCAAAACTAGCAGCGACTGAAACACGGCTCTCGCATGAGTCGGAACAGCGGCAGGCTGAAGATGATAAACATGCGGGGTTACATGACCGCTTTAAGCATCTGCTGCAGCTTTTACCTGCAGGTGTTGTACTGATTGATGGGTCGGGAGTTGTTTCCGATGCCAATTCAGCAGCGGAAGGGTTGCTGGGGACTCCCTTAAAAGGACGTCCCTGGTTTGAAGTGATCAACCGTAGCTTTGCTCCGCAAAGTGATGATGGTCATGAGGTCTCGCTGAAGGATGGTCGTAAGGTCAGTATCATGACGCGGGCGATGGATGTTGAGCCGGGTCAGTTGCTCTTGCTGACGGACCAGACAGAAACCCGCCTGTTACAAAGCCGCCTGTCGCACTACCAGCGGCTTTCGGAGATGGGGCGAATGATGGCGTCACTGGCCCATCAGATAAGAACGCCTTTATCAGCAGCTTTACTCTATGTGGATCACCTAACAAGACCTGACCTACAGATCGAGCAGCGTCAGAAATTTGCCGGGAAGGCGAAGTCGCGTTTAACCAATCTGGAACAACAGGTTCGGGATATGCTGATCTTTGCCCGGGGTGAGATGAGGTTGGATGATACTGTCTCATCTTCTGAGCTTATGTCAGCACTGGAAGATCTGTTGGATCTTCCATTGGTGAACTATGACGCGGATTGTGATTGTGAAAACCTTGCGCCTGATCTGAAGGTTCAATGCAACAAAGAGGCTCTGTTAGGTGTTTGCATGAATCTGGTAGAAAACGCGCTTCAGGCCAGCGGTAAGGGCAGTGAGCTGCAAGTTCGCTTCTCGGAGAACGATGGCATGCTGAGGCTGGATATATGCGATCAGGGGCCGGGTATGAGTGATGAAGAGATTAATAATGCGCTGCAGCCTTTTTACACCACCAAATCTCACGGCACGGGTTTAGGGCTGGCTGTTGCTCAGGTCGTTGCTCATGCTCATCAGGGTGTTTTTAAACTCAGCTCATCAAAAAATGTTGGGACAACTGCCTCAATTTTTATTCCATGCATAACGCCATAAGCTAAATGTGTAACCGGCTCTTACGGAAATCTTTATGAGTAATAAAATCCTGATCGTTGAAGATGATAATGAACTCAGAGAAGCGTTGTGCGACACGCTGGAATTAGCCGGATTTGATTTCCTGGCTGCGGAAGATGCCGAACGGGCTTTGGTGCTGCTTCAGGAACATCAGGTTGATATGGTGGTCAGTGATGTCAATATGCCGGGTATGGATGGTCATGAGCTGCTGGAAAAAATCAGAGCTGGTTACCCCGCCCTGCCTGTAATGTTGATTACTGCTTTTGGTCAGGTTAATAAAGCAGTAGAGGCAATTAAGGCCGGTGCTGTTGATTACCTTATGAAGCCTTTTGATTCAGATGCTCTGATCTCTGCCGTTCGGCGCTTTGCAATAGGGGAAACGACCAGTCAGGAAGTGGAACAGCCTATTGCTGAGGAGGCCTCCAGTAAACAGTTGCTGCAACTTGCCCGTAGGGTCGCTTCGTCTGACTCAACGGTTCTGATTTCTGGTGAGTCGGGCACTGGTAAAGAGGTTTTGGCACAGTATATACACAGCCACTCGAGTCGCGCGGGTAAGCCTTTTATTGCTATTAACTGTGCAGCGATCCCTGAAAATATGCTTGAAGCGACTCTGTTTGGGCATGAAAAAGGTGCCTTTACGGGGGCATATGCCAGTTCGCCCGGGAAGTTTGAACAAGCTAATGGCGGAACCATCCTGTTAGATGAAATTTCTGAAATGGATCTGGGGCTGCAAGCTAAATTGCTCCGGGTGCTTCAGGAGCAGGAAGTTGAGCGTATTGGTGGCAGAAAAGTGATCTCTCTTGACGTTCGTGTCCTTGCAACCACAAACAGGAAGCTGGAAGCCTACGTTAAGGAAGGTAAGTTCAGAGAGGATCTGTTTTATCGTCTTAATGTTTTCCCTTTGCAGTGGAAACCTTTGCGTGAGCGTCGGTTGGATATAGCGCCGTTAGCTGAAAAACTATTTAGAAAATACTGCCAAAAAATGCACCGATCTCCAGTATCTGTTTCGAGTGAGGTAAAGCAGACTCTTACGGATTATTCCTGGCCGGGTAATGTGCGTGAATTAGATAATGTGGTGCAACGGGCATTGATCCTTCAATCAGGAACAGAGATTGGAGTCTCTGATCTGATGCTTAATCCAGAAGACCTTCCACAAACGCAGTTTGCTGAACAGGAAAGTAGTGTAGAGGATGATCTGGCGGGTCAACTTGGCGAAGATATGCGCCAGCATGAATTTCAGTTGATTATCGATGCCTTGAAAACAACAAATGGTAGCCGTAAAGAAGCATCGGAAAAGCTAGGAATTAGTCCTCGAACGCTGCGCTATAAACTGGCTAAAATGCGTGAAATTGGTCTGGATCTGGATAAATTACTCGGCCGTTAGAGCCTCAAAAACAGCCTTAAATTAAAAAAATTACGAAAAACAGGCTGTGATTGACAAGAATAATTGTCGAGCCGACTTTCATCATGTTATAGATAAGACCGGTAATACGCAGTTCATAGTGTTCGAATTGCGAATTGTCAGATTGTGCTTTCACAAAGCGTAATAACAATAACAAGTATATATAACAAAAAGAGTTTTCGGTCAGGTAGAGTAGAATTCGATAGTACCCATAGAGACTAAGGTCTTATCTTGGATATACCAATGTCTAATTCAGGGTATTGTCATCACTTCTGTATAAATCTAAGTCCCGATGGGACCTCGCTGGCTGAGAATAAGAATGTACAAATGCTTGTGATGGCTATCCACGATAAATAATAATCAAGCTAAGGGCATCACGATGAGTGAAAAGGTATATCCAGTAAGTCCGGAAATCGCAGCTAACGCGCACATTGACAACGAAAAATATCAGGCAATGTACGAGCAGTCAGTAAATGATCCGGATACATTCTGGGGCGAAGCAGGTAAGCGCCTAGATTGGTTCAAACCATATACAAAAGTTAAAAACACTTCTTTTGATCCGCATAATGTTGATATCCGTTGGTATGAAGACGGAACTCTGAACGTATCTCATAACTGTCTTGACCGTCATCTTGAAACGCGCGGCGACCAGGTTGCTATTATCTGGGAAGGTGATGACCCAAGTGAATCTGAAAATATTACTTACCGCGATCTGCATGAGCGCGTGTGTAAGTTTGCAAACGCACTGAAAGCACAGGGTGTTGAGAAGGGTGACGTTGTAACTCTTTACCTTCCAATGATTCCTGAAGCTGCTGTAGCAATGCTGGCTTGTACGCGTATTGGTGCTGTTCACTCAATCGTATTCGGTGGTTTCTCTCCAGAAGCACTGGCGGCACGTATTGAAGGTGCGAACTCTAAAGTTGTTGTAACGTCTAACTACTCTCTGCGTGCTGGCAAGTCTGTTCCTCTAAAAGCGAACGTTGATAAAGCTCTGGAGCATGAAGCTGCTAAAGCTGCTGTAGAAAGCGTTATTGTGGTTAACCGTGTTGACCAGGATGTTGCTTGGAATGACAGCGTTGACGTTTGGTACGAAGAACTGGTTGCTGCAGCTTCTGCAGACTGCCCAGCTGAAGAGCTGAATGCAGAAGACCCAATGTTCATTCTTTACACATCTGGTTCTACAGGTGCTCCAAAAGGTCTGAAGCACACTACAGGTGGTTACCTGGTATATGCGTCTATGACTCATGAGTACGCATTTGACTACAAAGAAGGCGACATCTACTGGTGTACTGCTGACGTTGGTTGGGTAACAGGTCACAGCTATATCGTATATGGACCTCTGGCGAACGGCGCAACTTCTCTGATGTTTGAAGGTGTACCAAGCTACCCGGATAACAGCCGCTTCGGCCGTGTTATCGAAAAACATAAAGTTAACCAGTTCTACACTGCACCAACGGCTATCCGTGCACTGATGCAGCAGGGCGAAGACGTACTGGGTGACTCTGATCTGTCTACTCTACGTATTCTGGGTTCTGTAGGTGAGCCAATCAACCCAGAAGCATGGGATTGGTACCACCGTATTATCGGTCAGGGCCGCTGCCCAATCGTTGATACTTGGTGGCAGACAGAAACTGGCGGCATGATGATTCTGCCTCTGCCAGGTGCATGTGACGCTAAGCCAGGTGCTGCTTCTCGTCCATTCTTCGGTGTTCAACCAGCGCTGCTTGATGCAGATGGTAAAACACTGGAAGGTGCAACTGACGGTAATCTGGTTATTACTGATTCTTGGCCATCACAGGCACGTTCTATCTGGGGTGATCACGAGCGCTTTACTCAGACGTACTTCAGTACTTACAAAGGCGTTTACACTACCGGTGATGGCGCTCGTCGCGACGAAGATGGTTACTACTGGATCACAGGCCGTGTAGATGACGTAATCAACGTATCTGGTCACCGTATGGGTACTGCCGAAGTAGAATCTGCTCTGGTAGCTCACGAAGCGGTTGCTGAAGCGGCTGTAGTAGGTTACCCGCACGAAGTTAAGGGTCAGGGTATCTACGTATACGTAACTCTGCAGGCTGGTTTCGAACAGTCTGACGAGCTTCTGAAAGAACTGCGTCTGCATGTACGTAAAGAAATTGGACCAATTGCATCACCTGATTTGATCCAGTTTGCGCCAGGCATGCCTAAGACTCGTTCTGGTAAGATCATGCGTCGTATCCTGCGTAAGATTGCAGAAGATGATTTCGATGCGCTGGGTGACACTTCTACCCTGGCTGATCCATCAGTTGTTGATGACCTGATCGACAACCGCATGAACCGCAAGTAAAGACTAATTTATTAGTCATTAGTAACAAAAACTCCCGCCGGGCTAGGAAATACCTAGTCTTGCGGGAGTTTTTTGTTTTATAGTGTAGTTGCGCCGAGGGAAAGCCATTTCTTCAGGTCAGCGTTCTATCAGGATTTCTTAAGGGGGAACTGAACGCATGCAGTTAGCACAAAAAATTATAATCGCAGACGACCATCCTTTGTTCCGAGCTGCGTTAAAACAGGCGGTTGCGCAAGCGTTGCCTGGCGTTGAAACAATTGAAGCGGATTCTTTACAGGCGGTTCAAGCAGCAGTAGATCAGCACTCGGATGCCGATTTAGTACTGCTAGATATCCATATGCCTGGTACAAATGGTTTTTCTGGTTTAGTTTTCCTACGCGGTCAGAATCCGGGTATTCCGGTTGTGGTCGTTTCTGGTAGTGAACAGCCGAATGTCATGAAGCGAGCGATTGATTACGGTGCATCCGGTTTTATTCCTAAATCAGCACCTCTGGATACCATTGGCGAAGCTATTGTTGCGGTGCTTCAAGGGGAGGAGTGGTTGCCTCAGGAAGTAGCGGACAATCTGGGTGATGTCAGTGAAGATGATCAGAAATTTGCTGCTGCTCTTGCGGCGCTGACGCCGCAGCAGTTCAGAGTGCTGACGATGCTAACCGAAGGGTTGTTAAATAAGCAGATTGCGTATGAATTGAGCGTTTCTGAAGCGACCATCAAGGCTCATGTAACTGCAATTTTGCGTAAGCTTGGTGTTCATAGCCGTACTCAGGCAGTAATTGCAGCACAAAGGCTGGGTGTTGAACCACCGAAGACAGACCTCGAGTGATCACAACTTAAGTACTCAAGGCTTAAAGTTAAAAAGGCGCTTAATAGCGCCTTTTTTGTGCTTAAGCAGCAGCTCGGATTAGCTGATGTCACCGGCGCGTGAAGTGGCAATGGTTTTGTTGATCATAGCCCGGAGTGCGGCAGGTCGGATCGGTTTTGTCAGTAGCTGTGCACCGTATTCTTCAACTTCCACTTTGACTTCTTCAGTGCGATCCGCTGTGATCACGATTGCAGGTACTGATTTTTCCAGTAGAGGTTCTAGTTCCTTGAGTGCCATGATTCCGGTAAGTGTTTCAGACAAATGATAGTCGGCTAGAATCAGTTCAGGCTGGAAGGATTCAGAGTTAACCAGAGCAACCGCTGCTTCAGAGGAGATGGCTGTTTTGCATATACAGCCCCAGCCATTAAGAAGAGCAGACATACCTTCAAGAATTTTAGGTTCATTATCGATGACCAGTACGCTGATTCCATTCAGGCCTTTACTGCGAATCCAGCCGCGTTTTTCGGGTTTTGGTTTTATTGCTTTGCTCTTATCGCCTAATGGAACTTCTATACTGAATACAGTGCCTTTTGTTGGCCATGAGCGTACCTGTAACCTATGATTGAGCATTTTGGCGATACGCTCGGTAATTGCTAAGCCCAATCCAAGCCCCTGAACCTGAGAGTGTCTAGGATTATCGATACGGCGAAATTCTTCAAAGACCTCTTTGAGCTTATCCTCAGGAATGCCGACACCGGTATCCCATACTTCTATGCGCAGCATGTTTTTTCTGCGGCGGCAGCCCAGTAAAACTTTGCCTTCCTGAGTGTAACGGATGGCATTGGATATGAAGTTTTGAATGATTCGTCTCAATAGCTGCTGGTCTGAGCGAACCACTTCTTTGCATGACTGGTATCTGAAGTTAAGTTCCTTTTTCTCTGCGACCGCAGTGTAATCAGTCCCCAGAGTGGAGAACATATCCTCAAGAGAGAAATCTGTGATTGAAGGCTCCAGAGCGCCAGCATCAAGCTTGGATATATCCAGAATTGCCGTAATAAGCTCTTCAGCTGCGGTAAGAGAGCCGTTAAGGTTCTCCACAAGTGTACGGGTATCATCGGTGTGACTTTGCTGTGCCAGTGCTGAGGTGAAGAGTCTCGCGGCATTCAAAGGTTGCAGCAAGTCGTGACTTGCTGATGCCAGAAAGCGGGTTTTACCCAGATTAGCTTCATCGGCATCTGATTTTGCCTGCCTGAGTTCATCTTCCATGAGTGAGCGGATGGTGTTTTCTTTACGCAGCTCCTTGTTTACAACAGAGAGGGCGTGAGTTCGCTCCCGAACCCTTTGCTCCAGTGTTTCGTTGGTTTCTTTTAGGGCTTGTTCTGCCTTTTTCCTTTCGGTTATGTCTTGATAAAGGGAGAAATATCCAAGTATGTCGCCATATTCCCCGATGTGAGGGATGTATTTAACTTCGGCGTAGCGGATTTCGTTGTTCTGGCTGGGTAGTGTGGTAATGAACTGTTGCTGTTTGCCGGTCAGAACGCCGGTAATGTACGGGCGACGTATTTCGTAAGCTTCCGTAGGCATGACTGTGTAGCAGGGTTGTCCGCTGATTGTCTTGCGATCAAGGCCAAAGGTGTCCGCATAGGCTTTGTTGACAAAGAGATAGCGCCTTTCCGGATCTAAATAGGCGATGAGAACAGGCACATTGTCAGTGTAGATACGAATGTTCTGCTCGCTTTCACGTAATGCTTCTTCAATGTGTTTGTGGTTGGTTATATCCATATAGGTATTAACATAACCACCGTTTGGCATTGGGTTGCCTCGCACCTCAAGAACGGTGCCATCGGGGCGGAAGCGCTCGTAACTATGGCGCTTGCCGGATTGAAGGATTTTCAGTCGCTTGGAAACTTCTTTGTCGGTATCCGTTGGGCCGTATTCCCCTTTCATTGCGTTAAAGCGGAAAACCTCTTCAATCGGGCGGCCTACGCATATCAATCCTTCCGGGTAATCAAACATCTCAATATACACACGGTTCCACGCCACGAGTCGCATTTGCTGATCGACTACGCTAATGCCCAGGCTGATGTTTTCAATGGTTGACTGCAGTAAGGATCGATTAAATCTGAGCGCCTGAGAGGCTTCGTCAACGATAGTAACAACATCGCCGATGTGCATATCCCGACCTCTTAGAGTAGAGGCCAGGACAATGCGTGCAGATGAGGCTCCAATAACGCCCGATAACAGGCGTTCAGTAAATTGAATTAATTCCGGTGTGGCTTTGTCTCCTGCAAGAGGCATCTCTTCGCTTTTTTGCAGGGCAAAACCGGTGAACGCATGCTGAGTTCTGCTAATGCCAAGAAATCTCTCAGTCAGCATTTGCAGGTCGCCTACGGTCACTTGTCCATAATGACGAGAGGTTTCTGTCAGATCTTTGCTGTAAACATCGACAAAGGCGCTTGCCTGGATACGGTCGACCATACGGATTGGGGTGTACAGGGATACAAGGACATAGAGACATGTATTCACGGCTACACTCCAGAAAACCCCGTGGGTCAGAGGGTCCAGAGCGGTGATGCCAAATAGAGAGGTGGGGTTGAGAAGTTCAATGCCAAAGATGCCGCTATTCAGATATTCTGGTCCAACTAGCCCGGCTTCACTGAATGAAGGCAATACTAGGGTGTAAAGCCATAGCAGGAAGCCGCCAATCAGACCGGCTAAAACGCCGTGTCGGGAGCCTCTTTTCCAGTAGATGCCACCCAAAATTGCGGGCAAAAATTGTGTTGCTGCAACAAACGCTAATAAGCCGAAAGAGGCTAGGGTCGATTGTTCTCCAAGAATTCGGTAGTAGAAATACGCCAGAATCATCAGGCACATAATTGTGATGCGCCTCACGCGTAACAAGAGCGCGCCAACATCCTGATTGCTGGAGAGATTGAGCCAGGAGATGCGGAAAAGCAGCGGCATGATGATGTCGTTACAGACCATGGTAGCCAGTGTAATACTTGCCACAATTACCATGCTGGTGGAAGCAGATAGTCCGCCAATGAAAGCGAAGGTTGCCAGGCTTTTATGCCCCTCAATAAGTGGGAGCATCAGTACAATTGTATCGGGGTCGATGTTGCTGTCGTGGAAATGAACCATGCCCGCTGTGGCAATAGGCATGACAAATGCTGCCAGTAATATCAGGTATAAAGGGAACAGCCAGCGGGCCAATTTAAGGTGCCCAGGGTTAGTGTTTTCTACAATGGTGACGTGAAATTGACGCGGTAGACAGATCACTGCCGCGCAGGCCAGAAGGGTTTCCGTTATAAAGCTGTCCTGTAACAGCGAATTGTAGTTGCTGTTGTTTTGCAGTTGGACAGCAATGTTATATGCCATGTCATCGAAACTATCAAAGATCTCAAAGGTGACAAATAAGCCGACGGCGATAAAAGCGGCGAGTTTGATGATCGATTCAAAAGCAACTGCCAGGACAAGTCCTTCATGGTGTTCCGTAGCGTCTATGTGTCTGGTGCCGAATAAAATGGAAAAAATCGCCATGATAATGGCCACAAAGAGCGCTGTGTCACTACCTTTATTCAGCAGTTCATCCGCACCTGGGGCGATAGCGTTGTAACTGATTGCAACCGCTTTAAGCTGCATTGCAATATACGGCATGGTGCCAGTAACCGCGATGATGGTGATTAAAACTGCAAGGGCCTGGCTTTTGCCGTAGCGGGAGGAGATGAAGTCAGAAATGGTGGTTATGTTTTGTTGCTTACTCACCAGAATCATTTTTTCGATCATGCGCCAAGCGAAGATGAAAACGATGACAGGGCCGAGGTAAGTGGCTAAAAACTCCCATCCACTTGTTGTGGCTCTCCCTACGGCGCCATAAAAGGTCCAGGAAGAACAGTACACCGCCAGAGAGAGAGAGTAGATGATCGGTCGGCTGATAAGGTGCTTATTTCGTTCGGCGGATTTGTCGCCATAGTAAGCAATTGCAAAAAGAAGGCTGAGGTAGCCTAGCGAGATAAGAATGATTGACCAGCCTGACAACATATCTCTGTGACCCGGAAACTTGGTTAAGAATTTTGCTTAAGAATCTTTGAAACAGTTCTGTTAGAGCCTACACGACTTCTTCTCAGTTTTGTTAGACATTAGTGTACTTATATTTTTACTAATGGGCTCAAATAATAGTGATTCAGTGCACTGAAATCCATTGTGCGGTTGCTGGTAAGACCTTTGTATAGCTTGTTGTTGTTATTAGCTTTTTTTATCTTAGGGGGTATTCAGCCTGAAAGGTTGATTGTAGCGGTGTAGAGTGCTGTATGAGCTGTGCGTGTCGACTAAAGTTGAGCTTTGTTTGACCGCGCTGTCTGATAGTCTCTATCTCTCTGAAAGTTTTAGCCAATTTGAAATAACAAAAATAAGGATGGTGCTATGTCAATCAGTAATGAGCAGGCGCAAGCCTACTGGCGCGAAAATTTGCGCATCATTATGACTCACCTCGCGGTTTGGTTCGTAGTTTCCTACGGCTGCGCGATCCTGTTTGTTGAACAGCTTAACGAGATTCCATTCTTTGGTTTCCCATTAGGTTTCTGGTTCGGTCAGCAGGGGTCAATCTTCGTATTCGTCATCTTGATCTGGACATACGTGTTCAGTATGAACAAGCTTGACGAGAAGTATGACGTTCACGAATAACAATAATAATTTTTAGTTTAGGACGGCATTGCTATGAGTCTCGACGCATTAACATTTCTATTTGTAGGTGGCTCCTTTGTGCTATATATCGGTATCGCGATATGGGCACGTGCGGGATCTACTAAAGAATTCTACGTTGCGGGCGGTGGTGTACCACCAATTGCAAACGGTATGGCGACTGCAGCTGACTGGATGTCTGCGGCTTCGTTTATCTCTCTGGCCGGCTTGGTTTCCTTCGTTGGTCGTGACGGTTCAGCTTATCTGATGGGTTGGACAGGTGGTTACGTACTGCTGGCGCTTCTGCTGGCTCCTTACCTGCGTAAGTTTGGTAAGTTCACAGTGCCTGACTTCATCGGTGATCGATACTACTCAAGTACTGCGCGTACAATTGCAGTAGTTTGTACAATCGTAATCTCTTTCACATACGTAGCTGGTCAGATGCGTGGTGTTGGTATCGTATTCTCTCGTTACCTGCACGTTGACATCAATACTGGTGTTGTCATCGGTATGGCTATCGTATTCTTCTACGCTGTACTGGGTGGAATGAAAGGTATTACTTATACTCAGGTAGCTCAGTACTGCGTACTGATTCTGGCGTTCACTGTTCCGGCATTCTTCTTGTCTGCTCAGGTAACAGGTCATATCCTGCCTCAGATCGGTCTGGGTGCAACTCTTGAGAGTGGTATGTCTGTACTGGCGACACTGGATCAGCTGTCTGTTGATCTAGGCTTCCATCAGTATACTGACGGTAAGAAATCAACCATTGATCTCTTCTTCCTGACTGTAGCTCTGATGTGTGGTACTGCGGGTCTGCCTCACGTAATCGTACGTTTCTTCACTGTACCTCGTGTAAAAGACGCTCGTCTGTCTGCAGGTTACGCGCTGATTTTCATCGCGCTGCTGTACACTGCGGTTCCTGGTGTAGCTGGTTTCGGTCGTGTAAACCTGATTCAGACTTTGAACGGTGCAGATAATGCAGGTACTGAGTACGCTGCAATGCCTGAATGGTTCAAGAACTGGGAAAACACAGGTCTGTTGGCTTGGCAGGATCGTAACGGCGACGGCAAAGTACAATACTCTGCTGGTGCAGCGTTCGATGCTGGTAAAGGTAAGCCTAAGTTCATCGATGAGCGTGGCGAATACGGTCAGCGTCTGACAAGCAATGCGATCACTTCTGAAGATCCAGCAGTTGCTGCAGGCAAAAAACCTTTCGCTAACGAAGTATATGTAGACCGTGACATCATGGTACTGGCTAACCCAGACATCGCTCAGCTTCCAAACTGGGTAATTGCTCTGGTAGCAGCGGGTGCGGTTGCTGCGGCACTATCAACTGCAGCAGGTCTGCTGTTGGTAATCTCTACAGCGATCTCGCATGACTTGATGAAGAAGACAATCAATCCTGATATCTCTGATAAGCAGGAGCTGATGTACGCTCGTATGGCGGCTGTCGTAGCAATCTGTATCGCAGGTTACTTCGGTATAAACCCTCCAGGCTTCGTGGCCCAGGTAGTAGCTCTGGCATTCGGTCTGGCGTGTGCGTCCGTATTCCCGGCTATCATCATGGGTATCTTCTGGACTCGTCACACTTCTCAGGGTGCGATCGCAGGTATGCTGGTAGGTCTGGTATCTACTATGTGCTACATGTACTACTTCGCATTCGGCGGCGGTACTCCAGATCAGTACATCATGGGTATCTCTCCAGGTGGCTTTGGTACTGTGGGTGCAATCCTGCACATTATTGTTGGCTTCGTAGTCTCTAAAATGACTGCAGAACCACCGCAGGAAATCCAGGACATCGTTGCGGATCTTCGTATCCCACGTGGCGCTGGTGCAGCTCACGATCATTAAGATCTGAGTAATATCTTAGGAGGGCGCCCAGCGTAATGTTGGTGCGCCCTTTTTATTTCTAATACGGGGTTTAGGAAATGCCTGATTCTTTCAAAATGACAAATCTTCCTTTCAGCTTATTGGATGAAAAGGAGCAAGCTCTTTTAAAGTCGAGTTTGGATATTGCTTACTACCAGAAGGGAGAAGTTATTCTGGCGGCGAACACGGAGCCGGAAGGTGTATATGTCATTTTTAAAGGAAAGGTTGGTGAGAGTGAAGCAACAGAAAATGAAGAGGATATTGCTGACCACGTATTCGTTCATTACACCAATGAGGATTATTTCGGTGCCTGGTCAGCTATTCGTGGTAAGGCAATTCATAACTTTATAGCGGAAGAGGAAACAATTTGTCACCTTCTGCCAACTAAGACTTTGCTGGATTTGATGGCTACCAACGGTACTTTTGCGGATTATTTCCAGCAAAACCTGTCGGCAAAAACTGAAATTGTTCAGCAGCAAAGCAAAGACCAGGATATGGCAGAATTCATGCTTGCGAAGGTCTCGGATGGCTTGGTTCGCGATCCTTTGGTTATCAATGAGGGTACGTCGATTAAAGATGCCACTCTGATGATGAGAAGGGAGAAGGCAGACTGTATTCTGGTCAAAAGGGGTAACCGTTTCGGGATGGTAACGGGTACCGACCTTCTGGATGCGGTCATTGTGAATGGCCTCTCGTTAGACAGTGATCTCGCAGAAATAGCGAGCTACAGGTTGATCACCGTTAAGCCTGATGATTATTTGTTTAATGCTCTGATCATCATGACTCAGCAGCATATAGAGCGTGTTGTGGTGATGCGAGATGCTGAGATGACCGGTATCGTTGAGCTGACAGATGTTTTGAGCTATTTCTCAAGCCATTCTCATGTAATTGGGTTGAAAATTGAAAGGGCTCAAACCATTGAAGATCTAAAAGAGGCTGAGCAGGGGCTGGAAGATCTTATCAGGGCCTTAGTTTCGAATGGGGTTAAGACACGGTTTGTAATGGATCTTCTCGCTGCCATGAATGGCCGGATTATCGCCAAGCTTTTTAATATTATTATTCCTTCAGACATGCAGCCGCATGTTTGCCTTCTGGTTATGGGCTCCGAGGGGCGTGGTGAGCAGATCATGAAGACTGATCAGGATAATGCTATCGTTTATCGTGATGGGTTGGTTTGGCCGGGAATGCAGGAAACTCTGAATAAGTTTAGTCAGACTTTAATCGAATTTGGCTTTCCCCCATGTCCGGGTAACATAATGGTATCCAATCCTAACTGGGTAAAATCCCTGGGTGAGTGGACAAAAATGCTGAGCGATTGGGCGGCATCTTGTGAAGGTGATGCTCAGATGAATCTTGCAATTGCAGTTGATGCTAAGCCGGTGGCTGGGAATCCAGCTATATTTAAAGCTGCTCGTAACTGGTTTAACCGCCATTTGAGAAATAATGATGTTTTTTTCTCGCACTTTGCAAAAGCCTCACTTGAGTTTGATACGCCACTAACTTTCTTCGGCAACCTTAAAGATAAAGGTGAATTGGATATTAAGAAGGGCGGGATTTTTCCTATTGTTCATGGTGTTCGGACGATTGCCCTTGAGAAACGGATTAAAGCAACAAACACTTTTGAGCGAATCGAAGTATTGGTTGCAGATGGTGAGCTGAAAGAGAAGCATGGCAAAGAAATGACGGAAGCTTTAAGTCTGTTTATCAGCCTGCGGTTGCGTCAGCAAGTTAAGCGAATTGAATGCAGTGAAGATGGGCTTGATAGTACGCCAAACATTATAGAATTGAGTTCTCTTGATAAATTAGAAAGAGATCTGTTAAGAGATGCTTTACATATAGTTAAGGGTTTCAAAAAGCATCTTGAACTCAGGTATCACCTCGGAGGTTGATAAATGATCATACCTAGAGCGGTCAGAAGAATAAAAGAAAAATACGACCATAGGTCTGGGCCTTATGCTTCTCTGTTTGTGCCTTATGATGGAGATGAGGTGGTTTCTCTGGACTGCGAAACGACCAGTTTGGATGTGAAGCAGGGGGAAATCGTTTCTATTGGCGCGGTAAAGATCAAAGGTAAAAAGGTGCTCAGTAGTGATCGTCTGGACATCAAGTTAAAACCGCCAAAATCTCTTACGGGGGATTCGATTAAGATTCACAAAATTCGTGAAGCGGATCTGGCAGAAGGGATCGATATCGAAGATGCGCTTGAGCAGGTTCTGGAATTCGTAGGTAATCGCCCGATATTAGGGTATTACGTCAACTATGATATTCGTATGCTGGATAAGTTTATTCGTCCGCAGTTTGGGTTCGGTCTTCCGAACAAAGCGATAGAACTCTCGCATGTATATCACGATATTATTAAGTGGAAATCGGTCGGCGGAAATGTTGATCTGCGCTTTGATACGATCTCTAAAGAATTGGATATACCTATGCTGGAGCGCCATACCGCTATAGGTGATGCGCTAACAGTTGCGCTCATGTACGTACGCTTGAAATATGGTGATCCGCCGGAAGTGCAGTACATCTAGTTAAAACTGTCAAAACAATAACGGGCCAATGGCCCGTTTTTTGCTTTTATATGCTTGTAAGCTTTTGGGTTTTAGTGCTTTAGACAAAAAAATGTCACTATAGGCGTTTTAAGGCATTGATGGCTTCTCGTAACTGGTTATAATGTCAAATAATTGCCGTTTTGAGGGTGTGTGATGGAAAGGACTGATATTAATAGTGTGCTGATGCAGATGCGTGCGATTAAGTCGCAGGTCCAAAATACTTCACCTGAACTTTCTCAAATTGCTAACCCAGCTGGTATTAATGGTGTACAGCCTAATGAGCGCACCGGGTTTGGCGATATTCTGAAAAACGCGGTTGACGGTGTTAACGAAGTTCAGGCGGATGCCAAAAAAATGGCGGTTGCCTATGAGCAGGGCGTTGAAGGTATTGACCTGCCTCAGGTAATGATCGCAGCGGAGAAGGCTTCAGTCTCCTTTCAGGCAATGACGCAGGTGAGAAATCGCTTAGTCAGTGCTTATGAAGATATAATGAAGATGCCAATTTAACTGTTTGATAACTACAAGAAAATTAAGGTGAGTTTGTGGCAGATGCAGAAGCGTTAAGTGGAAGTCCAATGCTGGGCTTTAATAAGCTTAGTATTGTGCGTCAAATTGGTCTGATGGTTGGGCTTGCAGCAAGTGTTGCGATAGGCTTTGCTGTTGTTTTGTGGTCGCAGAAGGCTGAGCAGCGAGTGTTGTTTAGTAACCTTACTTTTGCTGATGCAAACCAGATCATTGAGCAGCTACGCCTTTATAATGTTCCTCACGAGTTCGATGCTGATGGCCGCGCTATTCTTGTTCCTGATGAATATGTACACCAAGCTCGCCTTAAATTAGCAGCAGAAGGTTTTACCTCTGATAAAACGGTTGGTTTTGAAATTCTGGATCAGGAGCAAAGCCTGGGTACCAGTCAGTTTATGGAAACCGCACGTTATCGTCGTGGTCTTGAGGGTGAGCTTGCCAGAACGATTGCAAGTATGACTTCTGTGCGCAACGCACGAGTTCATCTGGCTATCCCAAAAGATACTGTTTTTATTCGTGATACGCGAAAACCCACCGCTTCCGTTTTTCTTGAGTTGTTCTCTGGGCGCAAGCTGGAGCGAGATCAGGTGGCTTCAATCGCGAATCTTGTTGCTTCCAGTATTCCAGCGTTAAATGTTAAAGATGTTACTGTTGTTGACCAGAAAGGCCGTTTATTAAACATTCGTGATAAAGATGTGAATGTGGTGCTGGCAGCGAAACAGCTGGAGTACACTCGTTCTATCGAAGATACGTTGCTGAATCGTGTAAATAGTATCCTGCAGCCAGTTGTTGGTATTGGTCGTTTTCGTGCAGAGGTTTCAGCGGATGTGGATTTTACATCTGTAGAGCAGACTGATGAGCTTTATAATCCTGATTTGCCTGCACTTCGCAGTGAGCAAACCATGGATGAGTCACGGGTTGGTAATGGTGCCCCGGTGGGTGTTCCTGGAGCGTTGTCTAATCAGCCTCCAGGTCCAAGTAGTGTGCCAGAAGAAGCTTCTGGAACAGGAGTTCTGGCTGGGGGAGGTTCCGCTCCTGGTTCATCACGTAAGCAGGCAACGCGAAACTTTGAATTGGATCGGACTATCAGCTATACCCGGCATCAACAGGGGCGTCTGCGTCGGTTGACCGTTGCTGTTGTGGTTGATGATCTTCAAAGTATTAACGCTGAGTCGGGCGAGGCTGCACGTACACCCTGGGACCAAAATGAGTTGGAGAGATTACGTATTCTTGTTCAGGATGCGGTTGGATTCTCAGCATATAGGGGTGATAGCGTTAATGTTGTGAATACGCCGTTTGTGGTAGATGCGCCGGTTGTTACTGAGGAAGTTGCGATCTGGCAGCAGGACTGGGTGTGGGATCTGGTAAAACAGGTTATGGCTGCCATTTTTGTATTGGTGTTGGTATTTGGCATCTTGCGTCCAATCTTACGTAACCTCGCTACAGCTGGAACGGCGGGTAATGTTGCGGGGCTTGGTGCGGCAGGTGAAGTGGCAGCTGAGTTGGAAGGTCTTGAAAGTGGGGACTTCTCTGCTGAATCGGTTTCTTTTGGTTCAGATGATGGCTTGTTGCCAACCCCGAACGAAAGTTTTGATTATCAGTTGAACGCAATTCGTAGCATGGTTGCGGAAGATCCTGCCAAAGTCGCTCAGGCTGTGAAGCAGTGGGTTAAAGAAGATGAGTGACGAGTCTGGACTCGGTGAAATTGAAAAAGCTGCCATATTGCTGATCAGCCTGGGGGAGGCTGATGCCGCAGAGATCCTTAAACATATGGGCCCTAAAGAGGTTCAGATGATCGGGGAAGCAATGGCTCAGCTGAATAATGTGCCGCAGTCCAAAGTGGAGACTGTGGTCGGTGATTTCATGGGCGTGGTCAGCGACCAGACGGGTATAGGTATCAATAATGACGTTTATATTCGTTCAATGCTTAATCAGGCTTTAGGTGAAGAGAAAGCCAAAACACTCCTTGATCGAATTCTTATGAGTACCAATACCTCAGGTTTGGATACTCTTCGTTGGATGGAACCTCGCCAGATCGCTGAAATAATCCGCTATGAGCACCCCCAGATACAGGCGGTTGTTGTGGCTTACCTTGAGCCAGACGCTGCAGCAGGTGTGTTAGGTTGCTTTGATGATAAGCAGCGTTTGGATATTCTGATGCGTGTTGCTGCTCTTGATCGTATTCAGCCTCAGGCGCTTCAGGAGTTGAATGATATTCTTGAGCGTCAATTTGCTGGCGCCAGCGGCGCAAGCTCCGCAACACTGGGTGGTATCAAATCTGCTGCAGATATTATGAACTTCATTGATTCCAGCATTGAGGCGGAATTGATGGACGGCATTAAAGAGTCGGATGAGAATATGGCGAATACCATCTCGGATCTGATGTTTGTGTTCGAGAACCTTCAGGATGTTGAGGATATTGGTATTCAGGCTATTCTTCGAGAGGTATCCACGGATGTGCTAGTGGTTGCCCTGAAGGGTGCTGATGTGTCACTTCAGGAGAAAATATTCCGCAATATGTCGAAACGAGCGGCAGAGCTCCTGCGTGATGACCTTGAGGCCAAAGGCCCTGTTAGAGTCAGTGAAGTTGAAGAAGCACAGAAAGAAGTTCTTACAATTGCGCGTCGCCTTGCTGATGAGGGTGAAATTATCCTTGGTGGCGGCGGTGAAGCAATGGTTTAGGGCTAGTTGGTTATGTCTCAGGATTCTAAGCCATTTAAGCGCCTTCGAGCAGACGAGATTGATAGTTTCGAGAACTGGAGTTTACCACAGGTCGGTAGTCCTGCATCTGTGGGCCTGGAGCGAAAGGAGTCTGTGCCGGTCCAGGTGATTGAAGAAGAGATTGCGGCGGAAAAAATTACTGTTTCTGAGCTGGAGTCTATTCGTGAAACTGCAAGGCTGGAAGGGTTAGCAGCAGGTCTGGAAGAGGGTCGGGCTGAAGGTCAGAAGCAGGGCAGAGAGGCTGGTGCTCTTGAGGGTAAAGAGCAGGGTTATCAAGAGGGTTTTGCTCAAGGTGAAGCTGAAGTTAAACGTCTGCAAGGGATGTTGCAGCAGATGCTGACAGAGCTTGAATCCCCTGTTGAGAGCGTTGCTGAGGATGTGGAGCGGTTGTTGCTGACTATGGTGGTTGAGCTTTCTGAAAAGGTAGTTGGAAGAGAGCTAGCGCTGAATAAAAATATTCTACAGGATGCTATCTCTTCTGCGCTCCAGCAGCTACCTGAGTCATCTGGTGCGATCAAGCTTCAGGTAAATGTGGCAGACCATCAGTTCATCAAGGATGTACTTGTAAAATCTCATCCTGATCTGGAGGTGGTCGATAGTGACGCCATTGCTCCCGGTGGGTTTAAAATGGAAACACTGAATACTCTGGTGAAGCATGAAGTTGAAGACCGTTTTGCTCATGTTGCAGAACAGTTTTTAGCATCAGGAGCTAATCCGGAGGTTGATGATGAGCAGGGTTCTTAAGCGCCTTCAGAAATATCAGAATCCGCATCTGGATTCTTTACCCCCTCGTATTGTTGGTAAAATCACCCGTCTTATCGGCTTAACTCTTGAAGCTGTTGGTATTAAGGCTGCAATCGGTGATTGCTGCTTTATCGAAATGTCTGAATCACTGAAGGTTGAAGCGGAAGTTGTGGGTTTCTCCGGTGATCGAGTCTATTTAATGCCGCTTTACCCCGTTGAGGGTATTCAGGCTGGAACCCGGGTTATTGCGTCTTCTCAGTCTGGAAAAGTCCCTGTCGGTGAAACACTGTTGGGGCGGGTGTTGGACGGTGTTGGAAAACCTATTGATGGCAAAGGCCCATTAAGACCAGAGTCCGAGACGGATCTTTCTGGCGACATTATAAATCCGTTGATAAGGGAGCCAATCAAACAGCCTCTTGACGTTGGTATTAGAGCAATTAACGGGTTGCTTACCGTCGGTCGTGGTCAGCGCATGGGGCTGTTTGCGGGGAGTGGTGTTGGTAAATCTGTCCTCTTGGGGATGATGACGCGTTTTACAGAGGCAGAAATAATAGTGGTTGGCCTCATCGGTGAGCGAGGCAGGGAAGTAAAAGAATTTATTGAGCATAGCTTGGGGGAGCAGGGTTTGAAGCGCTCGGTTGTAGTCGCTTCGCCTGCAGATGACTCTCCCTTGATGCGCCTGCGCGCTTCGCAATTGGCGACGCGTATTGCTGAGGATTTTCGTGATAAAGGCAAAAATGTCCTATTGTTGATGGATTCTTTGACCCGTTATGCACAAGCCCAGCGAGAGATTGCGCTTGCGGTTGGTGAGCCTCCGGCAACCAAGGGGTATCCACCTTCGGTATTTGCCAAAATTCCCAAATTGGTTGAAAGGGCGGGTAATGGTGAGGCTGGAGGCGGTTCGATTACGGCTTTTTATACTGTGTTGACGGAAGGTGATGATCAGCAGGACCCAGTAGCCGATGCAGCCAGAGCGATTCTGGATGGGCATATTGTTCTGTCGCGCCAGTTAGCCGAGCAGGGGCATTATCCAGCCATCGATGTGGAGGCTTCTATCAGTCGAGCGATGCCGCAGATTGTGGATGAAACCCACCTGAAGATGGCTATGAAATTTAAGCAGCTATACTCCAAATATCGCTTAAATGAAGATCTTATTAATGTTGGGGCTTATGTGAAAGGTAGTGACCCGGATACGGATTTTGTGATTGATAATCTGCCCTCACTAATGGGCTATTTGCGCCAGGGAATTAATGAATCCTTTCCTTTGGTTCAATCTATGCAAGAGATGATTATGGTCTTATCAGCTCCGCCCACGGCTTCCGAAGCAAGCTCTCAACAGTTGCGACGGCCTCCGGTTAATGGATTGCAGAAATGAATAAACGTTCAAAGCGCTTACAGATCGTATTGGATCTGGCAGAAAAGAAAAAACAGCAGGCTGATCAGTTTCTTGCTGCCAGTCGACAGCGCGTTGAGCAGGATAATAAAACTATGCTGCAACTTGAGCAGTACATGTCTGAGTATCATGCTAACTATCTGGGTGTGAACGCAGAGGGGTGTAGTGGTGCGCAGTTGCATGCTCAGCAGGCGTTTATGCAGAAGATTCAGGATGCTCAGAATACGCAACAGCAGGCGATGGAACAGAACCGTAAGGAGCTAGAGGTGGTTGAGCAGCACTGGAAAGAAACTTATGCGCGTTTGCAGGGTATCTCTAAGTTGACAGACAAAGTTCGTAAACAAGAGTTGCAGGAGCAGGAAAAGGCTCTGCAGAAACAGATAGATGAGCGTTCACAGAATAACCGTCCCGCCTTTATTTAATGTTGGCCTTCTTTTTGCTGTTTAGTATTTAGGCATGACCCAGAGGAGCCTGAAATGAGTCAACAGCTATCAATTCCCGCAGGTAACGGATTGTTATCCATTAACCTGCAAACTCTTCCGCAAACAGGCGCTATGCCGTCTGAGGGAGGGGTGCCTGTCTTTACCGGATTCAGTTCGATGATGAGTGACGCCGTGTCGGAAAAAGGTGTTCCTGGCGGCGCATTTTTGCCGCCTCAGGGTGTCAGCTTGCCGCAAGAGGCTGTTCAGCAGCTGAATCTGGATTCGGAGCAGTTAAAAGAAAGGCTGATGCATTTAGCAGAGATGCTGGGGCAGCAGAGTGAGACCAGAGCCGAAGGTGACGGATTGTCAGCCGAAGTGATGGCCGAACTCGGCAAAGCTTTACGTAGTTTTGCAGAAGGCGAAATTCCAGAACTTCCAGATGAGCTTAGGCAGAAGCTAGAAGAGGCGCGTGCCGTTTCAGCGGAATTGATGGATGTTGAAGAGGGAGCGGATCAGGAGGTTGCTCCTGTCGTCGACGTTACAGATGAACCTGTAACTGAGGCGCTATCCGTCGAGCGACTGGTTTCAGAGGAGCTTCTTGATCAGGTTGATCCTGAGTTGACAGATAAGAACGTTGAAGAGCCTGTTTCTTTACCTGAGCAGGAGTTGATAACTGAAAACTCCGACAAAGAAGTAGCGGACGAGCTTGTCGTTGCTGGCGTTGAGGAAGAGGTTGTAGATGAGGTTGTTCAGAGTCTTGATTCTGTTGAGGGTGATGAGCAAGTCGGTTCTGATGAGCAAGTCAATACTGATGAGGTACAGCCTGCAGCGCAGGTGAGGCCGGAAGTTGAAGTTGATGTTGCTGCTCCGGAGAGTGAAGCGGATGAAGAGGTGGTTGCTGTTGCAGCGAACGATCCCCGACGTTCACCAGTGGCTGAAGCGGCGCGGCAGGACTTCAATGCTGAAGCATTTAAAAATAAGGGTGAATATGTCAGTCAGGTGGCACGTTCTCAGAACCAGAGCGGAAATAATGCTCCTGCAGTCAATGTGGCTAACGCTACTTCAGGTTCTGACGCGGATGCTGATCTGGTACAACAGAACCGGGTAGGTCAGCAGGTAAATGTCGATGCGCGCCCTGTTGAGCGAGAATTGCAACGTAGCGCTCCAAAGGTAGATCCCCAATTGGCCGCAAATACGGCCCAGTCTAAAACCGCGAGCAAGCCTTCAGAGAACCCACAGGTCCGTCCGGTTGCTTCATCTTTTTCGTTAGATAAATTTGAATCCATGCTGGAAGCTTCACAAAAGCTGATGACTAAAGCGACAGCTGGGGCTGAAAAGCTAGGTGACTCGCCTTTTTCTTCGCGTTTGGAAAGTGCTTCATCTTCCGCAAACGTTGTGCCTCAGTCTGTAAGTCAGCCGACACAGGTGCAAAAAGCTGTTACTGAAGCAAATAATCTGATGATGCCGCAGAATGTGAAGTTGAATACGCCTGCATGGAGCAGTGCGCTGGCTGAGCGTGCAGTTATGGTGGCTGCTCAAAATACCAATGTGGCACAGATTCAGCTCGATCCTCCAGAGCTTGGAAGTTTAAATATCAGGGTACAGATTAATCAGGACCAGGTAAGCCTTAACTTTACTTCCCCTCATGCCCATGTCAGGGATGCGGTTGAACAGAGTCTGCCGAGGTTGCGGGAGATGTTTGCGGAGCAAGGCTTAGCTCTCAATGAATCATCGGTATCAGATCAGCAAAGCGGCGGGGCATCTAAGGAAGAGATGGCAGGTGAAGGTCAGGGTGGTGAAGGTGGATACCTTGGTCAGTCAGTAGAAGACGATATAATCGAGGGCTCAGGTGCTGCGCGAAGTATGTCATTGGTCGACTACTACGCTTAATGTAACCGGGTTAACTATCGGTAGCTATGCAGTAAAGCGTTGGTTTAAATTTCTAATCTTTGGCTTCAGCCTTTAGATCAGTGTGTTATATTAACGCATTGATTTCAGGGTCTAATCTAACCTTCTGTTATTAGTTGAGGATATGCGAATGGCAGATGAGCCGGAACAGAATGGAAATGAAGAGGAAGGCGGTAAAAAGTCTTCAAAAATGAAGCTGATCATTATTGGTGTGCTGGCGTTGTTATTAGTTGGCGGCGGCGGAGCGGCGGCGACATTTTTCCTTCTGAGTGGGGATAATGAGGCTGCTACAGAAGAGGCGGCACCCGCTGAGCCGGTAAGAGCTGAAGCGATTTATACAAAAGTGCGAACAATGGAAGGTAAACCAATGTTCGTTGTTACGCTTCAGTCCCAGGATAAGCGTGCCCACTATATGCAGTTATATGTAGAGGCAAAAAGCCGTGATCAGGCTGTTGCGGATGCCCTTAAACTCCATATGCCTTTGATTGTTTCGCGTTTGAATAACCTGTTTACAACGCAGGATTTCCGGACGTTGCAAACAATGGAAGGAAAAGTAGCTCTTCGGGATGGTGCGACTGATCTCGTGCGTGAAATTATGCAAGAAAAAATGGGTAAGCCTGGAGTCGAGACGATTCTGTTTACCAATATGGTTATGCAGTAATTAATATTCTTAGTCAGGAAGCGGTGTAAATGTCAGTAAAAGATCTGCTTTCTCAGGATGAAATTGATGCGTTACTTCATGGTGTTGATGATGGTGACGTAGAAACTTCTGAAGAGACAGAGGTCGAGGACGGGGATGTCCGTTCTTATGACTTGGCGAGCCACGAACGTATTGTTCGTGGACGTATGCCGACGCTTGAAATGATCAACGAGCGTTTTGCTCGTTATACACGTATTAGTTTGTTTAACCTGCTGCGTCGCGCTGCTGATGTAACTGTCGGTGGTGTGCAGGTGATGAAATACGGCGACTATATCCACACTCTTTACGTTCCCACCAGTATGAACCTAATTCGGGTTATGCCTCTTAGAGGAACAGCCCTGTTTATTATGGATGCGAAGCTGGTTTTTAAACTGGTTGATAACTTCTTTGGTGGCGATGGCAGGCATGCCAAAATCGAAGGGCGTGAATTTACGCCGACAGAGACTCGTCTGATTCATAAAGCGCTGGAACAGTTCTTTGTGGATCTTGAAGAAGCCTGGAGGCCGGTTAAAGAGCTCAATTTTGAACATCTGGGTCATGAAATGAACCCGGCAATGGCAAACGTTATCAACCCAACAGAGGTTGTTGTGGTGAGTACTTTTCAGGTGGATCTGGAGGGTGGTTCCGGTGAGTTTCATGTGGCTATGCCATATTCAATGCTGGAGCCTATTCGGGATCTGCTGGTCTCTGGTTTCCAGAGCGGTGAAGATGAAAAAGATGAGCGTTGGCAGATAGCGCTACAGAGAGATATTCTCATGGCTAAACTGCCGCTGGAGATGACCATTGCTGAGCAGGATATGACCTTGCGAGATGTGATTGAGTTGGAGGCCGGAGATGTGATCCCGATTGAACTGCCGGAGTCTTTCCAGTTGAAAGCGAATAAAGTCCCTGTTTTTAACTGTACCATGGGCGTTTCTCGCGGTAATCTAGCACTAAAAATAACAGATCAGATTGTTCGGCCTAAGTGATTTTATGTCGACACCAGAGAGTTTGATGAATGAGCGATGATACTGACCAGCAAGCATTAGCCGATGAATGGGCTTCAGCAATGGAAGAGCAGGTGGGTGATGAAGGCGGCGAAGTCGTTGATCCCGATGAGCTTCTTGCTGCTACAGGTGTGACTGGAGACTCTGTTGAGCTGGATGAGCTTAAGGATGAAGGTACGCCTGTTTCGGATCCTAAGCTGGATGTAATTCTTGATATTCCTGTCACACTTTCAATGGAGGTTGGTCAAACTGACATCCCTATCAGTAACTTGCTGCAACTAAATCAGGGCTCAGTTATTGAGTTGGATCGTGTTGCTGGGGAGCCTTTGGATGTTATGGTGAACGGTACGCTGATTGCTCACGGTGAAGTAGTGGTAGTCAACGATCGTTATGGCATTCGCCTCACGGATGTTATCAGTCCACAAGAACGTATCAAACGACTGAAATAGTCTGGATGCGTTACTTATCTGCTTTTATTCTTTTTAGTCTATCAACCGCTGTGACTGCAGCGGACGTAGCCTCTACCGCAAAAATTTCTTTAGCACCCGCCTATCAGGAGCCATTTTCAGCCGAGGCATTAATGCAATTGCTGTTGGGTTTGGTTCTGGTTGTGCTGCTAATTCTAGCTGTCTCCTGGGTGTTGAGACGCTTCTCTGGAATTGCACCTGTAAGCAAGAATATGCGGGTGTTGGGCGTGATGCCGCTTGGGGCGCGTGAAAAAGTGGTCTTAGTAAAAGTAGGGGATAAGCAAATTCTCCTTGGGGTGGCTCCTGGTCGGGTTTCACATCTGCAATCGTTTGATAAACCTGTGGTAGATAGTGATGAACCAGGAAAAGGGTTTGCTCATCGTTTAAGTGAGGCGATGTCAAAACAAAAAGGAGGAGGTAATGATGAGAAAACTAGTTAATTACTTCCTGTTAAGTTTGTTTGTTGTGCTCCCCTCTGTGGGCTGGGCGGCTGATGTCGGTATCCCTGCAGTGACTGTGACAACTGGCGAAGATGGGCAGAGCAATTACAGTGTAACGCTGCAGATTCTGATCCTTATGACCATGCTGACATTCTTGCCAGCTATGGTCATGATGATGACATCCTTTGCTCGAATTATTATTGTATTTGCGATCCTGCGCCAGGCTCTCGGTCTGCAACAGACACCGTCAAACCAGATAATGGTGGGCATGGCGATGTTTTTGACATTGTTCATCATGACTCCGGTTCTGGATCAGGTGTATGCAGAAGCAGTGCAGCCTTATGTTAATGAAGAGCTCAGTGTTGTTGAAACTCTGCAAGTTGCAAGCGGCCCCTTTCGGGAGTTTATGATGTTGCAAACCCGGGAGAGCGACCTTGATCTGTTTATGCGGATTTCAGGCACTCCAGCGGTTGAGAGCGCTGATCAGATTCCTTTTACCATCCTAGTACCGGCGTTTGTGACCAGTGAATTGAAAACGGCGTTTCAGATTGGTTTTATGTTGTTTATTCCCTTTCTGGTAATCGACCTGGTGGTGGCGAGTGTTCTTATGGCTATGGGTATGATGATGTTATCGCCGATCATTATTTCACTGCCATTCAAAATCATGCTATTTGTTTTAGTTGATGGTTGGGCGTTGGTAATTGGCACACTTGCAGCCAGTTTTGGGATATAGAAACTTAACACTAACAGGAGACGAGCATGACACCTGAAGTTGTACTCGGTTTGTTTGGTGAGGCATTCTGGCTGATAGTGTTGTTGGTCTCGGTGATTATTGTTCCGAGTCTGCTTGTTGGTTTGGTGGTTTCAACCTTTCAGGCTGCGACTCAGATTAACGAACAAACTTTAAGCTTTCTGCCGCGTTTGTTGGTTACCATTCTGGTTATTATGTGGGCAGGCCCCTGGATTCTTGCCAAATTGACCGATCATTTCACCACCCTGGTGAAAAATATTCCTTATGTGATTGGGTAGTTTCCCTTGTTTGAGATCGGTATCAGTGAGATCGAACAGTGGATAGCGGCTTTTCTCTGGCCGTTGTTCAGGGTGGCTTCGTTTTTTATGGCGGTTCCACTGATCGGCAGTCAGTTGCTTAATATGCGGCTGCGTTTAATGTTGGCTATTGTGGTGACGGCTGTTGTATCGCCTCTGCTTCCTGAGATGCCTGACTTTGACGGCTTGCATTTCAACTCCTACCTTATAATCGGTCAGCAAATACTGATTGGTGCTATGTTAGGGTTCTTGTTTCAGGTGTTCTACCAGATATTTGTGTTGGGTGGTCAAATGATCGCTATGCAGATGGGTCTGGGTTTTGCTTCTATGACAGACCCCGCTAATGGTATTTCGGTTGTAATGCTGGGTCAGTTTTACCTGACTTTGATTATGATGTTGTTTGTCGCGCTGAATGGGCATCTGATTATGATCGAAGTGATCGTCCGAAGTTTTGATGTTGTACCCGTTGCTTTTGAGGCCTTGGATCGTCTTAGTTATTGGAAAGTGTTGTTGGCTGGTAGTTGGATGTTTTCGGCCGCTTTTCTAATGGCGCTTCCAGCAGTCACGGCATTGTTAGTGGTGAATATGGCGTTTGGTATCATGTCCCGTGCCGCGCCTCAGTTAAATATTTTGGCTGTTGGTTTTCCGTTTACCATGGTGCTTGGTTTGTTTATTAACTGGGTAAATCTGGGTGGTTTCCTCGATCAATACATGCGTATATCGGGGTTTGTTCTCGACTATATAGAAAACTTGTTTCTGTAAGGGTTTGTTATGGCAGAGGAATCAGGTCAGGAAAAAACAGAAGACCCCACGCCCAAGCGAATCCGTGAAGCTCGCGAAAAAGGCGATGTGCCGCGATCAAAGGAACTTGCTACTACGCTGGTCTTAATGACAGCGGTGGCTTCCGTCTTTGTATTTGGAGCGCAGCTCGCTGATAAATTGTTGGGTTTAGTTGAAAGTAACTTTATTCTTGATCGTCAGTCAATATTTGATACCAATAAAATGCTTGCTCATTTTGAGGCTTCCTCTTGGGATGCTTTATTGGGTGTTGCGGGCATTTTTTCCGTTATTCTGGTTGCTGCGCTTATTGGTCCTATTGCGCTGGGTGGTTGGAATTTCAGTAGTAAGTCCCTTGCCCCAAAAGGCAGTCGTATTAGCCCGCTGGCGGGTATCAAACGCATGTTTTCACTTAAAGCTTTGGTGGAGCTTTTTAAGGCTATTGCTAAGTTCTCTTTAGTGGGCGGTTTCGCTATTTTGATTTTGTGGAATCTAAGATCGGAGATTCTGGCATTGGGGACCTTTGAGGCGCGGCCCGCTATCAAGGAGGCAATAGATATCGTTGTATGGGTGTTTATGGCCCTGAGTGCGGTGTTGATTCTGATTGCTGTGGTGGATGTGCCTTATCAGCTGTATGAATATACCGAGAAAATGAAAATGACCCTTCAGGAAGTTAAGGACGAACTTAAAAATACTGAAGGTAAGCCTGAGGTTAAGGGGCGTATCAGACAGTTGCAGCGTGAGATCGCTCAGCGGCAGATGATGAAGTCGGTTCCAGAGGCTGATGTCGTGATTACTAACCCAACCCACTATGCGGTGGCGCTGAAATACGATGGTGAAGGCAGGGGTGCGCCAATCCTGGTGGCTAAAGGTGTCGATTTTTTGGCGTTTAAGATTCGAGAGGTGGCGGAGGAGCATGACGTGCCTATCCTGTCGGCTCCGCCCCTGGCTCGTGCTATCTATAACTTCACAGAGTTGGAGGAGGAGATACCTTCAGGGTTGTACATGGCTGTGGCCCAGGTTCTTGCATATGTCTTCCAGTTGAAGCGCTATAAAAAACAACAAGCTGAAAAGCCTACCGATATTAAAGTTGATAAACTTCCTATCCCTGACGAATTTGTAGATCCTGATCAGTAGTGGCTCAAAAATTGCAAAAAACATTGCTTGAGGAACTTTTCCGTCAAAAAAATAGCACTCTTGGGCTGTCTGCCCGCTAATAAGAGTCGCGTTGGCGGTAATATGTTTAAAGTGATAATTTTTTGACGTTGAAGCGCCCCTGATGGAAAGAGCGGTAGTCCTGGAGAATGTACGCAGTTTAGGTAGAGGCAGTCTAGGTGTGCCTTTGCTGCTGCTGGTCGTCCTGGCAATGGTGACATTGCCTGTGCCGCCGTTTCTTCTTGATGTTCTTTTTACATTCAATATTGCGCTCTCTATCGTAGTTCTGTTGGTCTGTGTCTATTCTGGCCGTCCTCTTGATTTTGCTATTTTTCCTACAATTATCCTGATCGCAACCTTGATGCGGCTGGCGTTGAATGTGGCTTCTACGCGAGTTGTTCTGCTGTATGGTCATGAAGGTGGAGATGCCGCTGGTAAGGTCATCGAGGCCTTTGGTGAAGTGGTTATCGGTGGTAATTACGTTGTAGGTTTTGTGGTCTTCCTGATTTTGATCATTATTAACTTTGTTGTGGTAACAAAGGGTGCGGGTCGTATTTCCGAAGTGAGTGCGCGATTTACCCTGGATGCAATGCCGGGTAAACAGATGGCGATTGATGCCGATCTGAATGCAGGCCTTATCGGGCAGGAAGAAGCTGGCGCGAGGCGTGCTGAGGTTACCCAGGAAGCGGATTTTTACGGCTCGATGGACGGTGCGTCTAAGTTTGTTAGAGGTGATGCGGTTGCCGGGATTTTGATACTTGTGATCAACCTGTTGGGTGGTCTGGGTATTGGTATGTTGCAGCATGACCTGGACTTTGAAACGGCTATGCGTTTCTACTCACTGCTGACCATTGGTGATGGTTTGGTTGCTCAGGTGCCATCTCTGTTGCTGTCTACAGCGGCGGCTATTATGGTGACCCGACAAAATGTTTCTCACGATATGGGGGGGCAGGTTGTTAGTCAGCTGTTCTCCACGCCCAAGGCTTTAGCTGTTGCAGCCGCCATTATCTTTATAATGGGAATAATTCCGGGGATGCCGCATCTGTCTTTTCTGTCTCTTGCTGCTGCAGCTGGTGGTGGTGCATGGTTTATATATAGAAAACAGCAGGAAAAAGAGGCGGCTGAAAAGGTTCAGGAAGAGGAAGCTGCTGCTATCCCGCAAGAGGACGAAAGCGAAAAACGCGAGTTGGACTGGGATGACGTGATGCCAGTAGACATGGTCGGGCTAGAAGTGGGTTACCGGCTTATTCCTATGGTGGATAAAATGCAGGGTGGTCAGCTTCTGAGTCGTATCAAGGGCGTCAGGAAGAAGTTGTCACAGGATTTGGGCTTTTTGGTTCCGTCAGTGCATATTCGGGATAACCTGGATCTGTTGCCGGGTGGATATCGGATAACTCTAATGGGTGTGGTTGTGGGTGAGTCGGAAGTGTATCCAGATCGTGAGTTGGCGATCAATCCTGGGCAGGTGTTCGGTAAATTGCAGGGTGTTGAGGTTAAGGATCCGGCGTTTGGGTTGGATGCCATTTGGATAGAGCAGTCACAAAAAGAGCAAGCGCAGTCGCTTGGCTACACTGTTGTGGACGCGTCAACGGTAGTGGCGACGCATATGAATCAGCTCCTGCAGACGCATGCTCATGAGCTTCTGGGCCACGAAGAAGTGCAGCAGCTTCTTGATATGTTGAGCAAGACATCGCCTAAACTTGTAGAAGAATTGGTGCCAGCGAAGCTGACATTCAGTGCTCTGCTTAAAGTGCTGCAAAATCTGTTGATGGAGCATGTGCCGCTTAAAGATTTCAGAACAGTAGCTGAATCGCTTGCAGAGGCCGTGACGCGAACTCAGGATCCATTGGCTTTAACTGCCGCAGTAAGGGTTTCGTTGTCGCGTTTGATTGTGCAAAACATAAATGGATCGGAAGCTGAACTGCCGGTTATTACTGTCGCGCCGCAGCTTGAGCAGATCTTATTAAATTCTGTTCAGCAGGGGCAGGATAACGGTTTAGTTCTGGAGCCGGGGATGGCGGAGCGTCTGCAGGCCTCGCTGTCAGAGACTGCAACGCAGCAGGAGATGCTGGGGCGGCCTTCAGTATTGTTGGTGGCTGCGCCGGTAAGGCCGTTGATGGCGAAATTTGTACGTTATGGCGAGCATCAGATTCATGTGCTTTCCTACCAGGAAATTCCTGAAAACAAAAAGGTGACTATTGTGGCAACCGTCGGAGGTGAGGTAGGTGCGTAATTGTTTTTATCTGACTCTGAGCGGGTTGATAAGGGAAGGCTATGAAGGTTAAACGCTTTTTTGCTCCGGATATGCGGCAGGCTATGCGCCGCGTAAGAGAAGAAATAGGCCCGGATGCTGTCATAGTGTCAAACCATCGTGTTGCTGGTGGGGTTGAGGTTGTTGCGGCTCATGATAACGATTATGAGATGGCGCAACAGGAATTCTCGAAGGATAAGAGTCCGAAAGCGCAAAAGCGTCAGGAGCAAATTGATGTGCTCACTGGTGGGCAGGCATCCAATCTATCGGGTGAATTGCAAAAAACCAGGTTGCAGATTGCCGAAGCTGAGAGGCAACAAAAAACTCAGAATTTTGAAGTGCCTGGGTCTGTTAATCGTCAGGCTGAGCAGGGTGAAGAGGATCTCAAGGCAATTCTCGAGTCTTTAAAAAAACGTCAGAAACTTAAGGCTGATGTTGCTCATAATAATTTTCGTCAAGCTAATGATGAGTTGAGTGTCGATGGTCTAGAGGGTTTAGTGCCTGATTCTGGTATGGATGTGGGTATGCCTGACCTGCATACAGAAGAAACGCTTATTCGCTCGATGCAGGATGAGATTGCTCAGCTAAAAAACCTTCTTAACCAGCAGGCCTTGAGTCAGAGCCGCCGCATGGCTGCAGTGGCTCCGGCAGCGAATAAATCGCCTCTACATAGAAAGCTGGATCTGCTTGGTTTGAGCGAGTCATTGTCGAATACGATCGTATCCGGTATCGAGAGCAGTCTTGCACCTGACAAAGCTTGGAAAAATGCTTTAAGTAAGCTATCAGACTCTATTCCTGTTAAAGGTGATGATTTCATTGATCGTGGTGGCATGGTGGCGTTTGTTGGGCCTACAGGAGTTGGTAAAACCACAACAATTGGTAAGCTTGCTGCGAAGTATGTTCTCAAGCATGGTAGCTCAAGTCTGGCATTGGTGACGACTGATACCTATCGAATTGCTGCGCATGAACAGTTGCGTACTTTTGGTCGTATTCTGGATGTCCCTGTTCGGGTGGTTAATGAAACAAATTCTCTTGAAGAGGTTTTGCAGTCATTAAAAACCAAACGACTAGTATTGATCGATACGGCAGGTCTTAATTCCCAGGAAGCTCACAGTCAGCAGCAGTTGGAAATGCTGGAAGCGGTGTCATTGCGCCTTAAAAAACTCTTAGTTGTTTCATGCAGCAGTCAGAGGCGGGTTGTTGAGCAGGCTTACAATGCTTACAGATCGCTTGGGTTGCACGGTTGTGTTTTGAGTAAGATGGATGAGTCAGGCAGTCTTGGAGATGCGATTTCTCTTATCATTGAGAAAGGTTTACCGGTTACCTATGTTACGGATGGTCAGCGTGTGCCGGATGATATTTCTGTTGCCAGAAAACATGATCTAGTCAGTAGGGCGGTGGTTACGGCGCAGAGAGCGATCGAAGCTGAAAAGCGGCAAGCAGCATTAGATGATGCATACAAAACAGGCTAAAGGTTGGAGTAATTATGGATCAACATAGGCCTGTAAAGGTTATCGCGGTTACCGGTGGTAAGGGCGGGGTAGGTAAAACCAATGTTTCGGTCAACTTGTCATTAGCAATGTCTGAGATGGGGCATCGCACAGTGCTCATGGATGCTGATCTTGGCTTGGCAAATGTTGATGTGCTGCTTGGGTTAAGGCCTAAAAAAACCGTTGCAGATGTTTTGGATGGTGAGTGTGGCCTGGAAGATGTTTTGTTGTCGGTGAATGAAAACTTACGTATTGTTCCGGCGTCTTCGGGTACTCAGGAGATGACTGCTTTGTCTCCTCATGAGCATGCTGAGCTAATTCATGCGTTTAGCTCTATAGCTGATGATGTTGATGTGTTAGTGGTGGATACTGCGGCAGGAATATCTGATTCTGTTGTTAGTTTTATTAAGGCAGCGCAGGAAGTATTGGTTGTAGTTTGCGATGAACCTACGTCAATTACCGATGCATATGCTTTAATTAAACTGTTAAACCGGGATTATAGAATGACACGCTTTCGTGTGCTTGCAAATATGGTGCGCAGTGAGCAGGAAGGTCGTAATATGTTTGGTAAGCTTTTAACAGTTACTGATCGCTTTCTGGATGTCACTCTTCAATATGTTGGTTCAATCCCTTATGATGAAAATGTTCGCAAGGCTGTTCAGCGCCAAGTGGCTGTTTTGCAAGCTTTTCCCAAGAGCAAAGTTTCCTTGGCATATAAGCAATTAGCGAATAAAGTAAATGGGTGGCCAGTGCAAGCTGTGCCCCGGGGACATTTAGAGTTTTTTGTTGAGCGGCTCGTTCAAGGAGCGCGTTCATCGGACTGAGAATTATGAGGCAGTATGTATAACCCGCTGCAGTTACAATCCAGCGATGAGTTGATTGAGCAGTATGCACCACTCGTTAAACGTATTGCTCATCATTTGCTGGCAAGATTGCCGGCGACTATTCTTGTCGATGATTTGATCCAGGCAGGTATGGTCGGTTTGCTGGAAGCTGCGAAAAAATATGACGCGGGGAAGGGTGCTAGCTTTGAAACCTATGCTGGTATTCGAATCCGGGGCTCAATTATTGATGAGGTTCGTCGAGGGGATTGGACACCTCGGTCAGTGCACCGCAACAGTCGCCGGGTAACGGAGGCTATACAGCAGGTTGAGGCAAGAACGGGTAGAGATGCCAGCGATTCTGAAGTAGCTAGCCAGCTGGGTATCAGTGTTGATGAATACCATGTTCTACTGAAAGATAGTCTGGAAAGTCGTCTCTTTAGCTTCGAGGAGATGTTGAATCCCCAGCACGATGGTCCGGGAGAGTCTTTTGCTAATGATGATCCAGGTCCTAATCAAAATTTTGAGCGAGAAGCATTTCTAAAAGCTCTCAGTGAAGCTATAAATAATTTACCGGAACGAGAAAAACTTGTTCTGGCTTTATACTATGATGAAGAACTGAATCTGAAGGAGATTGGTCAGGTTCTTGGGGTAAGTGAATCCCGAGTGAGTCAGATACATAGTCAGGCGGCGCTGCGTTTGCGCTCCAGACTAAGTGAATGGCGATAAAAAAGGCTTGACCATACTCAACGTAATTGTGGTAAAAACGTGTAGACTCAACAAACTGCGCAGTTTCAAGTTGGAGGCTCGTCTTGAATAAAGACATGAAAATTCTTGTGGTGGATGATTTTTCTACCATGAGACGAATTATTAAAAACCTGTTGAAAGACCTGGGTATGACCAATGTCACAGAAGCTGATGATGGTCAAACCGCGCTTCCTATCCTCAAGCAAGGTGGGATTGATTTCCTGGTGACGGACTGGAATATGCCAGGTATGACTGGTATCGATCTTTTAAAAGAGGTTCGTTCTGATCCTAATCTGGCAAGTATGCCGGTTCTGATGGTAACTGCTGAAGCGAAGAAAGAGCAGATTATTGCGGCGGCTCAAGCAGGTGTTAATGGTTACGTTGTGAAACCATTTACCGCAGCTGTTCTCAAGGAAAAGATAGATAAAATCTTTGAACGCCTAGGTTAAGGAAGGTCGGTAAACGAATTATGTCAGGTATCGGTCAGGGTATAGGTCAGTTTGAGATAGAGCTTCAGAATAAGGCGCAGGAACTCGTTTCTGTCCTTAGTGATGGAAATGTGTCTCATGCAATGGAAATTATTCAGGAGCTGCATGATTTCAGGCATCAGGTTTTCTTTTCTGAAGTGGGGCATCTTACCCGCGGCCTTCATGAAGCTTTAAAAGCATTTTCCACTGAACTGGGTAGTAGTCTTCAGGTTGACGATGAGGAAGCAGATAAAGATACAGATGCTGCAGAACGTCTGAACTATGTTATTGAAGTCACTGAAAAAAATGCGCATGAAACCATGGATAGAGTTGATAATGCTCTATCCTTAGTAGATAAGCTTGATTCTCAGAGTGAGCGCTTCAAAGATTTGCTACTGTTGGTTGGGCAGCTAGAGAAAGAGCATGACAGCCTCAGTGGAGTTTATGACCGCACATGTGCGGTTAAAGAAGAGTCTGAAAAGACAATTAATACACTTAGAACAGAGCTTACAGACATAGTTGTATCTCAGAGTTATCAGGATATTACAGGTCAGTTAATACGACGTGTAATCAGCCTGGTAACAAATGTTGAAAGTCATCTCATCGGCTTGATGGAAATGGCTGCAAAAGTCGAGAAGCTGTCTGGTATTGAATCTGCACCATCTTCCAGTCAGGAAAAAGACAATAATAAGAATGAGGTTCAGGCAGAAGGGCCGCAAATTAAAAAGAACAGTCCTGATGTCGTAAGTAATCAAGATGAAGTTGATGACTTACTCTCTAGCCTGGGTTTTTAAGAGGAGCACCGCATGAGTTTGGAAGTGGATCAGGAAATTCTAGAAGACTTTCTTGTTGAAGCAGGGGAAATTCTGGAGCAGCTTTCTGAACAGTTGGTTGATCTTGAGCAGAGGCCGGATGACAGCGACCTGTTGAATGCTATTTTCCGTGGTTTCCATACGGTTAAAGGTGGCGCAGGTTTTTTACAGCTTGATCCGATGGTAGATTGTTGCCATAACGCCGAAAACCTCTTTGACTTGTTACGAAACGGCGATATCAAAGTAACGCCGGAATTGATGGATGTTGTGCTTCAAGCGCTAGATACAGTGAACGTGATGTTCGAAGCGGTAAGAAATGGCGACGAACCACAATGTGCTGATCCGCAATTGCTTCAGTCCCTGGTCGATTTTGCCACAGGTGGCGCGCCACAAGCCGCTCCAGCTCCTGAGCCCGTTGCACCAGAACCCGTCGCAATACCTCAACAACCGGCTGCCCCAGTATCTAACGATCAGTCTGCCGCTGAGTTTGACTCTTTGCTGGATGACTTAGGATCAGACTTATCACCCGTGGCAGAACCTGCTCCTGCAGCGCCAGGAAGTGACCTCATTACCGAAGATGAATTTGATGCCCTTCTGGATGAACTGCACGGGCCGGGTAAAGGTCCGGGGACTGAAGGTGATGCAGCAGCTGCACCGCCACCTGCAGCGGCAGCTTCGCCTGCAGCACCAGGCGGTGATCTGATTACTGAAGATGAATTTGAAGCGCTGCTGGATGAACTTCAGTCTCAGGGTAAAGGGGCCTTTTCAGCGGCGCCTGCTGAAGCTCCTGCAGTTCAATCTACACCAGCATCACCTGAGCCAGCCACTGCGCCTGCTCCGCCTGTGCCTAAACCAGCTCCTAAGCCAGCAGCGCCTGCTGCTAAAGCGCCGAAAAGTAAGGGTGATGACGCCGTTAAGGCCGCTCATCAGCAAGCGAAGCCGCAGCCAGAAAGTAATGTGCGTGTAGATACGCGTTTGCTTGATAAAATCATGAATATGGTGGGTGAGCTGGTATTGGTTCGAAATCGACTTGTCCGATTGGGTGTTACCCGTGAAGATGAGGAGATGGCTAAAGCTCTGGGTACATTAGACATGGTGACTGCTGATTTGCAGATGTCGGTTATGAAAACCAGAATGCAGCCAGTTAAGAAAGTGTTTGGTCGTTTTCCTCGCCTGATACGAGACCTGTCCAGAAACCTTAAGAAAGAAATTCGTCTGGAGCTGCGCGGTGAAGAAACTGATCTGGATAAAAATCTCGTAGAAGCACTTGCCGATCCATTGATCCACTTGGTTCGTAATGCGGTTGACCATGGTATTGAAGCCCCTGATGTTCGAGAGACTGCGGGTAAACCACGTGAAGGTCATGTGCTGCTTTCTGCTGAGCAGGAAGGTGACCATATCCTGTTGGTAATTCAGGATGATGGTGCAGGGATGGATGCTGAGAAACTGCGAAACCTTGCGATAGAGCGAGGTATGATGGATGCAGAAGCTGCTCGTCGTCTGACAGAACAGGAATGTTTCAATCTGATCTTTGCAGCCGGATTCTCCACCAAGAAAGAAATTTCTGACGTTTCTGGTCGTGGTGTGGGTATGGATGTGGTTAAAACCAAAATCACCCAGCTTAACGGTACATTGAACATCGACTCTGTTATTGGTCAGGGCTCCCGTATTGCTATTCAGGTACCACTGACTCTGGCAATTATGCCGACTCTAATGGTTATCCTTGAAGACCAGGCGTTTGCGCTGCCACTGGTGAACGTTAATGAGATCTTTAATCTGGATCTTACTAAAACCAACGTTGTTGATGGTCAGCAGGTAATTATTGTTCGTGATCAGGCCCTTCCATTGTTCCACCTGAAACGTTGGTTGATAGATGGCCAGCAAGGTGCTGATCTTCCTGAACAGGGGCATGTTGTTATTGTTACGGTAGGTACGCAGCGTGTTGGTTTCGTGGTTGATCAGTTAGTGGGTCAGGAAGAGGTTGTAATTAAACCTTTGGGCACAATACTGCACGGTACATCAGGTCTTTCTGGTGCAACAATTACAGGTGATGGTCGAATAGCGTTGATTATCGATATACCTAATCTGCTGAAACATTACGCTTCCTAATCAGGAGGGAAGGGAGCGTCTATGCCAGTTAAGGTCCTGATAGTTGATGATTCCGGTTTCTTTCGTCATCGGATCAGTGATCTTCTCTCAGGGGACAGTCGGATAAGTGTGGTGGGCTCTGCTCAAAATGGCCGTGAGGCTATTGAGCAGGCGAAACGTTTACGTCCCGATCTGATTACCATGGATGTGGAAATGCCTCAAATGAACGGTATCGAGGCGGTCCGCGTCATCATGCGTGAGTGTCCAACCAACATATTGATGCTTTCTTCACTGACTCAGGAAGGCGCTCAGGTTACGATTCAGGCTTTAGAAGCGGGAGCTGTTGATTATCTTTCCAAAGATATGCGTGCGTGGATGGAGCACTCAAGTACTTTAGAACGGCAGCTGCGGGATAAAGTCGTTGAATTAGGAAGTTCCAGAGTCGCTAAGCGCAGTTCTATTTTCAGTAGCTCTCATGCTGATAGCAGTAAATCGATGGTGTTTAGACCTGAACCTCAGAGTGCGGCAAAAACTACGGCTTCCTCTCGCTCAATTCAAACAGAGCGTCAGCCTGTCGCGTCTCGTCAAGCATCTACACCGGAACGTTTTTCAACCCCCCGCTCCGTTGCAAATAGGGCTGTATCATCGAGCAGTAAAAAAAGTATTCCAGCGGGCTGTAAGCTGGTGGTTATTGGTTCTTCAACCGGAGGGCCGGCAGCATTGCAGCAGATCTTGACTCAGCTCCCCGCGAATTTCCCTTATCCTATTTTATTGGTCCAGCATATGCCTAAGACATTCACTTCGGTATTTGCATCGCGGTTGGACCAGCAATGCAATATTTCCGTCAAAGAGGCGGAAGATGGTGATAAGTTGTTACCTGGCAGAGCCTTGCTGGCGCCTGGTGGGCACCAGATGATTATTGATCCACGCGGGCAAGATAAGGTGAAAATTATGCCGGGTGATGAAAGACTGACTTACAAACCCAGTGTTGATGTGACTTATGCCTCTGTAGCCAAGAGCTTCGGTAAAAATGTGTTGGCTATTATTCTGACGGGCATGGGCGCGGATGGCTGTGATGGTGCTAAGTTACTTCGCCAGAAAGGCGCTGCAATCTGGGCTCAGAATAAAGAAAGCAGCACCATTTACGGCATGCCTCAGGCAGTGGTTAATGCAGGATTGGCTGACGCAATACTAGACTTATCTGAGTTTGGCCCTTTGCTTAGTAATCGTAGGACGAGTTGATGGATTTGGCAGCAGTAATCGGCGTAATACTCGCATTGGCCGCTGTTCTTGGCGGTAACTTGCTCGAAGGTGGTCAGTTGCAAGAGTTAGTTAACTTGCCTGCGGCTGCAATTGTTATTTGCGGTACTTTGGCCGCAGCGATTATTCAGTCTCCTGGCAAAGATGTAGGGCGGTCTTTGAAACTCTTGGGCTGGGCTTTTGGTCGGAACAAAGTGGATCTGGAAAAAGGTATCGATCAAGTAGTCAGTTTATGCGTTGTTGCGCGTCGCAAGGGGCTGCTGGCATTGGAGGCTGAGGCAGATAAAGAGAAAGACAGTTTTATGAAAACAGGCCTGCTTCTGCTTTCGGATGGTAAGAGCGCTGATGAAATACGTGGCACGCTGGAAGTAGAAATGATCACTTTGGAGCAAAGAGATCTTCAGGCTGCTAAGGTTATAGAAAGCATGGGGGGTTATGCCCCTACAATGGGAATCATCGGTGCGGTATTGGGTTTGATTCATGTGATGGGTAATCTATCCGATCCAGAAAACCTGGGTGCAGGCATAGCAACAGCGTTTGTGGCGACCATCTATGGTATTGGTATAGCGAACCTATTTTTAATACCTGTTGCCAACAAAATTAAGAGTCTGGTTTTGATGAGATACCAGTATCAGGAAATGATTCTTGATGGATTAATGTTTATCGCACAGGGGCAAAATCCGAAAGCTATCCAGCAGCGACTGCAAGGATATGTGAGGTAGTTATGCCCAAACGGCGGCATCCAGAGGAGCAGGTAAGAAATGATCGTTGGGTTATTTCTTATGCGGATTTCATTACTCTTTTGTTTGCGTTTTTTGTAGTAATGTACGGCATCTCTTCCGTTAATGAAGAAAAGTATAAAGACCTTTCGGAAGCTCTCTCTGGTGTGTTTTTGGGGGTAGGACAAGGGGTTGGTCAACCGGGCGATGGTACGGGTAAAAGTGGCCTTGGATTTATGTCCGGAGGGGCCGCTGACGAGGACGGTCCAAAGATCACCATTACTCCTCCTGACCAGAACAAAACTGATGCTTTAAAACGCATGCAAACAGCGTTGGAAAGCAATTTTTCTAGCGAGATTGACGAAGGACAGGTGCAGGTTTCGGGTAACGATCTTTGGGTTTCGATAGAGTTGAGATCTAATTACTTGTTTCCATCCGGAGGTGCTATTCCCAATATTCAGGCGGATATACTTCTGGAAAAAATAGCCGATGTTCTTAGAGGTGAGGGTAATCCTATCCATGTGGAAGGGTTTACAGATAATCAAAAGATTTCAACGGATGCATTCCCTTCCAATTGGGAGCTGTCCGCGGCCAGGGCTGCCGCTGTTGTGAGGCTGCTGGCTCAGTTTGGAGTTGATCCTAAGCGCATGGCGGCAGTGGGTTATGGTGAATTTCAGCCAGCGTACAGTAACCGTACTGAGAAAGGGCAGCGTTTAAATCGCAGGGTGCTGATTGTTATCTCTCGGGATGAGAAGGTCAGACGTTCTGTCTCCTCTTTCGGAAGCCAGCAAGTAAGTGCGGATGCTTTGTCGACGTTATTGAGTGAGCAAGAGAAAGAGACCGTTCCTGTAATTGAGCAGGTAGAAACAGGTAATGGTGGTGTGTTGTTCAGAAGGCCTGAACCAGAGCCTTCGCAACAGGAAGATAATTAAATGCATGTATGGTCAGTTGCCAACCAGAAAGGTGGCGTAGGCAAAACCACAACAGTAGTAACAATGGCAGGCCTGCTCGCAGAAGTGGGCTATCGTGTGTTGTTGATTGATCTTGATCCTCATGGCTCTTTGACCAGCTATTTTGGCTATGATCCGGATGAACTTGATAACAGTGTTTATGATCTTTTTCAGGGCCAAAGCAAAATTACTCGAGATGATGTCACGAGCTTGTTGTTGAAATCGAGTCATGAACGAATCGAGTTAATTCCTGCATCCACAGCTATGGCGACTTTGGAACGCAAAGCTGTTGGTGAAGAGGGTATGGGGTTGCAGATTGCAAAAGCTCTGGTTCATATGCGTGACCGTTATGACTATGTATTGATTGATAGTCCACCGGTTTTAGGTGTTTTAATGGTAAATGCTTTGGCGGCTTGCCAACACTTGATCGTCCCGGTTCAGACTGAGTTCCTTGCTCTGAAAGGTTTGGAACGTATGGTGCGCACGATCAACATGATTAACCGCGCCCGGAGCAAAAAACTCAGTTACACCATTATCCCGACCTTTTATGATCGCAGAACTCAGGCTTCTGTGAGCAGTTTGCGTGAGCTTCATCATAACTACCCTAATGAAATTTCCAATGCGGTCATTCCTGTAGATACCAAATTCCGAAATGCCAGCATTAAAGGTCTTGTGCCTTCAGTGATGGATTCCAGTAGTAAAGGTGTGCATTCCTATGCTCGTATCTTACGTTCCATGTTGGAACGGCAGCGTCAGGAGGTTCTATGAGTGATTCAAAAAAAGATCCTCAGTTGAATGATGACGTACATGGTGTTCAGAAAGTAGTTTATGACTATCTGGAAGCATTATTATCTGATCCCGATGCAGGAATAGAAACAGATAAAGAGTTACAGGCGATAGCTGAAGAAACGGAATTACTTGATGCCACTGTTGTGGCTGAGGAAGTTGATTCTGAATCTGCAGAAATAGCTGTTGTTGAGACAGAAATAACAGATACTCTTGAAGAGCCAGAGCCAG